>CAXXKI010000001.1:0-125342 GCA_963667855.2 Phycisphaerae bacterium
CATGCCCAGCAACAACGCCCCGATGAAACCCCTTTGAGCGGGCCTCAAACCCGTCGGCGCGGGAAACCTGATCGTCAGCACCCCTAGAAGGTGCAAACCCATCAGGAGAAAAACGGCGGAAATAACGTAAGGGCCTATGCTGCGAAGCGCAGGCATCGCGTTCCCCACGGCACTGCTGGCCGCCCACACGAGCAGAAACAATATCGCAAACGTAATGGTCAATCCTATGGTGAATATCAAGGACAGGTAAAACGATCTTATGACACTCGGCTTGGTGGAACTACCGGCCACGTAGCCCATCATCAAGGGAACCATGGCCAGCACACACGGATTGGCCGCAGTCAGCAACCCGCCCAAAAACGCTGCCAGTGGAGCCAGCCACTGATTGGTCTCCACCAGCCTGACCAGGTTGTCCGTAAGGGCAACCAGCATCTACTTTACCCCTAACTCAGCAAATTTAGCTTTTATCTCATCCTTGGACAGGAACCCCTCATGCCGCCAGTATTCCTCCCCATTCCGATCATAAAATATCTGCGTAGGCCTTATGCGCACTTCAAAAAGAGCTTCGGCCGTAGGATCTTTCAACACATCGATAAAATCTATAACAGCTTTACCGGCATACTCTTTGCGCAGTTCCTCTAGAAAGGGAGCCATTTTCTTACAGGCCGAACATTTGTCCGCTCCGAGATCCAGCAACCGCGGCAAAGTTTGCTCGGCAACATCGCCACCGACCTGTTCAGGTGTAACCGTATTATTCGTTACCTGTTGCGCGGTGTCCGCCGATTTGCTCTGCTTGAAATAAGCCACAGCTCCCACGAAAACCACAACCAGTACTATTATCAGTATGTTTTTCATACCGTCGATTCCTGTCCGATTGCTTAATCTCAAAAAACTTAAGATACGGCAACACTGTTGATTATCCGGCAGACATGATTTTTTCGATCTCGTCCACGCTGGCCAACTTGCCGGTGAGCTTCACCTCGCCGTTGATAACCAGACCAGGTGTCATCATAACCCCGCGATCCATGATTTCCTTAAGGGAGGTGACTTTAACCATCTCGTATTCCAACCCCAGATTTTCCGCGGCCTTTTTCGCGTTGGAGGCCAGTTCCTCGCACTTGGCACAACCCGTACCGAGAATCTCAATCTTCATTATTACTATCCTTAAAAAAAGGTACCAAATACTACACCGGCTACAGTGGATAATAAAACAACAAGCACCACGTACACAACCGTTTTTTGCGTACCTATCACTGATCGAATAACCAGCATATTAGGCAGGGAAAGCGCCGGTCCCGCGAGAAGCAGAGCCAGGGCAGGTCCCTTACCCATCCCCGCGCCTAACAGGCTTTCCAGAATAGGTATTTCCGTGAGAGTGGCGAAATACATGAACGCACCGGCAATCGAAGCGAACAGGTTTGCTCCCAGTCCGTTCCCTCCCACGCAGGAAGAAATCCACTGCTGAGGCACCAGAGCCGGATGACCGGGACGTCCCAACAGAACACCGGCAACAATCACACCTATGAAAAGCAGCGGAAGTATCTTCTTGGCATATCCCCAACTGCTGGAGGTCCAGACCGACAGTTCCTGCCTGGCAAACCAGAACCACAGGACCGCCGCAAGCAGAACACACAGAACACCGGTAATCACCCACTTGATCGAGAAAACAGCATACCAGATCCCTTCCTCCTGTGCCGGCCTGCTCCAATTGGCGAATACGAGTATCCCCACCATGATCGCGAAATATATGATGTTTTTACCGAGTGAACGTCGCGAATCTTCCTCAGGCAAAACGAATCCTTCAGAGGTGGTTTTGGCCCGCTCCTCCTTTCGGTAGAGAACATGCATCACCAGGCCTATAACCACACTAAAGAGGATCGCCCCCACTGCCCTGGCGATTCCCAATTCCCAGCCGAGTACGCGAGCGGTAAGCATTATCGCCAGCACGTTGATTGCAGGTCCCGAATATAGAAAAGCACTAGCAGGGCCGATCCCCGCTCCACGGCTGTAGATTCCGGCAAAAAGCGGAAGTATGGTACAGGAACAAACGGCCAGCACCGTTCCCGAAACGGACGCTACCCCGTAAGCCAGAACTTTGTTCGCCTGCGATCCGAAATACTTGAGCACCGCTGCCTGAGAAACGAATACCGAAATTGCCCCGGCGATAAACAATGCCGGCACCAGGCAGAGCAGGACATGACAGCGGGCGTAGTCCTGAAGCATCAGCAACGATTCCTTTACCGAATTCGTCGCCACAGAACCAGTTTGCATTTCCTCGAACGGCAGAAAATACGCTGCCAGAAAAACGGCAACCAATATCAGCAGGATCGAATACTCTCTCCGCCTGCTTCCTGGTTTTCCCAAAACACTCGCTATCATGAGTTTCCCAGTTGATTTCCAACCGCCTTTTGCTGACAAGCGAGGTTATCCCGCAGAACGGATTCGATACACTGCCAGAAGCCCTCGAGGCAGCAGGCCTTCAAGCTGTAGATACTTTTAGCCTTTTCGTTGCGCACACCAACCAGACCAGCCTGCTTGAGTATTACCAGGTGCTTGGACACGGTCGACTGATCCACGCCTAGAATTTCCGTGAGCTCACCAACGCAAAGTTCCTTCTGCCCCAAAGCGTCGATCATGAGCAGGCGACTGGGATGAGCGAGCGCCTTGGCAACCTGAGCCCGAAGTTCGTATTGTTCACTTGTCTTTAGTTTTATGCCCATATAACCATATTACCATAAATACTACAGTAGTCAATTGTTCATAGTGCCTAAACACTCCCCACGAACCATAAACACTTTGCTGAGAAGAGTTTACAAAAACAATTAAGTTTCCTTGAATATGATACGTCAAATCGACGCGAGGCAGAAACGACCTATAAATGAACTAGCGATGAAAGCATCACAAGATAGAAACGCACTTCCGCACCGGCTCACAGCAGTTATTGTTTTTCCACAGCGGATATTTCGACCTGCTCGCCCGGGGTCAATTTAAATTCTTCGCCGACAACCACAACGCACGTCCGCCCCCGGCTCAAGCGAGAATCACCAGTACCATGCTTAACGGGATTTTCCTCGATAACTTTTGAAAGGCTTTCTACTTTTCCCAATATCGGCTGCCGATTCGCGCCTCCGGCACGTAACGGAGTCACGTCAACCGTATCTCCGACCTGAATCGTCCCCGCGTAGTGTTCGGGAATATGACCATATACCCTGCGCGTCTCTATTGGAACAAGAGTGGCCACCTTGTCACCTTGTGACAATAACTCACCTGAACCTGCAGATATCTTTAAAACTTGTCCGCTTATTGGAGAGAAGATGTTCGGCTCGTTATTATTATCGCCGCCGTCTTTTAGCAGAACCAGCGGTGCGTTCGCGGAAACCATATCATATGGTTTCACATAAACCTGGCTTACTTCACCGTCATATGGGGTAACGACCTCGACCTTGGCCAATTCCGCGTAACCAACAATAGACGGTTTCTCGTAAAGTCCACTGTATAAAAACACGCAACCGGCAACGGCGACCAGCCAGACAACAAGCGGAACCAATCCCGCTCCGCGTTTCAGCCTAGAATACCCATTCTTCACACGAGCACTGAGGCTGACATTCATTGCAGTCATTTGTCCGCCCTCACTACCGGCATCTTTCGCTTTCAAAAAACAAGGTTTACGCAACATCCTCATCCCCTTGTTCAACGAGCAAGTGTACAGCCGCAATACCTATCGTTTTTTTCAAAGCCGCCACCAGGTCCGGCCCCTGATGTCTATCCCGCAGACGTATCTTATACGCACACTGGCACACCGAAACACCATCGGTACTTGCATGGGGATGTTCATCTATGGATATAGTCGAGTATCTTCTACAAAACCGCATCAGCACTTTTTCGAACTCGGCCACATTAAACCGGGAAGTCTCTATCTGAAAACGCAACAGGCTGTCATGGGCATGCCAGGTACCGAACCCGGTAGCGTAAAGATACCAGGCCACGATATTGGTAATTACAGAACCGGCAATCGCCAGCCCGTAATGCCCGAAACCGGCGGCCATCCCGCAAATCAGTGAGAGAAAAACGAACGACGTATCGCGGGCATCGCGGACAACTGTCCTAAAGCGAATAATGGATAATCCGCCAAGCAACCCCAGGGCGGCCACCACGTTAGTGGCTACCAGCGACATGCTCACTGCGGCACAAATAGAAATAAGCACCAGGGCCTGAGTAAACGAACGGGAATATGAAACCCCCTTATGAGTCCACTTGTAAAACCAGGCGTTGAGCTGCCCTAAAACAAAAGCCAGCAGGAGAGCGAGAAGCACCTTCTCTGTCACATTCTCACCTGAAGTGAAAAGTGGTTTATTCAATGCGTCCAGAAAATCAAACATATTGCTTATCTCAACCAGCAACTCCCAGGCCCATGTTGTCGGCCGCCCTGCAGCAAATCACGTATTTGCATACTCCACGCCGGCTTATCTCCACCCTCCGCAACATATCCGCAACCCAGAAGGGATAGGTGTTAGTGAATTTAACTTCCAGAATAACCCCTTCCAGACTCGCAGGCCACCACCTTTCACCGGCAAAGCCCGGCTGACCGGGAACAGTACCAAAATGCAGGTTTCGATCCAGGGTTATCCGCACCCGCTGCGCGCTGCTGCTTTCGTACGCTTCCCGCGTATAGAAAATGCTTACCGCGGGAGTTGCCCGCAATTCGTGCCGCAGGGCCAGAAATTCATTGGCACCCTTTACCTCTTGCCCGCCCAACCCCTGATCATGGAATATGGTAAAATCACTATCCAGCAATCCCTGCGACAGTTCGGGAGTCAGTTGCGCCCTGGTCTTGGTGACGATGCCGTGCTGTTTGTACTTGATTTCCGAAAACATCGCCGAATCATCAAGTGGCGATCCCATCCAACGGTAACTGCGAATACGCAACTTGAACCGATCTGTTTTTTTATCCAGAGTATTGCGCAAAAGAGTGCGGACCGGAGAATCCAGATACACCGAACTGATGGGATATTCATTCCTCGGCCACCCCAGAGCGTGGGGATCCGGCGAAAGATAGGTCACGCAATACCTGCGAATTTCAGCCGCCTGTTTTTCGGTGATCAGGTATTTAACCTCATGCCGTTGCCATTGCCAGGATTGTCTTTTGTAATCGATCATCAATACTGCAATAATCTCAAACCGACTGCAAAGCGTTTACCGCCAGCGAGTCCGCCCGCTCCACAATCTAGTTGTCGGAAAGATTCCAAAACACTCCGCGCATAAACAAACCCTGGCAACCGTCGACTTCGATAAGCAATCGTCGGTTGCCAAGCGCGCCCCAGAGTATCGGTTCAGGGCTGGATTATCAATATTGATGATGAATGCACCAAACTGAAAAGATTAAACCTGCAGTTTGCGATCAATAACGGCGTATCATCGGCCTCCACCTCGGGGACCACCACCGCCTCGGCCACGACCACCTCCAGGGCCACCCATGGATACGCCACGCTCTTTTGCCCGAGCCATCAATGCTCTAAAATATTTCCTCATCTTCGCATGTTGATCAGGATTTCCGCCCTCCATCTGGCTTTTACGTTCTTGAGTCGTGCGCTGCCTTGGACCGCGACGCCCGTCCCGCTCCTTTTCCTTATCTTTATCCTTATCCGAGTCTTTCTCTCGCTTCTTGTCCCATTCCTCCCGCCGTTTTTCCCATTCCGCGCGACGAGCTATCATCTCGTCAATATCCTTATCTAGCATTGCCACCTGCTCTTCAGGCGTTGCTTTGTTGAATTTTTCGGCCTTTTCAGTCATTTCTTCGCGCATCAGCGTGTGCATGTTCTCCATCAAGCGATGTCGCTCATCATCGGACAGTTCCTGATCGCGCATCTTCTTGAACATATCCTCACGAGAACCATCACGAAGAGTCTGCCTTGCCTTTTTTCGAGCATCGGCGTCTGAAGCAAGTTTATCCTGATCCATTCGGGCCAGTGCGGAGACTACCTGATCGGAATCACCACTTGCCAATGCCGCGACATCAGGATCGGTCAATAATCCGGCAAATAAAGCTCCACCCCCGAGGATAACAACTACTATCCCCCCAATAAGCCACATTTTCCCCTTGGAAGCTGTATCAACTTTCTTGCTCATAACCTTTTCTCCAAACGCCACAGGTGGCGATATTACCTTTCCAGGTCAGCGACACGGCCATCAACGTAAAGATAGTTCGCAGCACCAGGAGTACCCGCCTTACCATGAAAAGCAACGTAGTCGCGCAATAACCAGATCTGTTCTTCGGCAGCCTGGCCTCCGAACATTCTTTTTGCCCTGTCCGACCGGACCACCTCGCTGAGTTTCACCGGCGCGTCGAAATCCATATTAAAAAAGCTGGTTCCGTTACGTAGAAACTGTAGACGCGTGTTGAACACGTAGCTGCTGTTTTCCGTCTGAAAATAGCTTTTCCCCTGATTTGGCTCACCGCGGTCTATCCACCCAGGCCTGTCGGCCGGGCAATGAAAAACCTCATTCCCTTCGGCAGCCAATTCCGCCTCCAGCTTCTCGCCCGCATCGTCTCCCTCGTACTCCTTGACTTCCTGCTGCAGGTAAGGCGTCAAAACACCGGCTATACTCGGCCTGGGGTTTTCCATATCCGTCTCGAAGGAGGGTAATTCGGAAACAACCGGAAGGTAATCATTGGATTCGTCGAGGTACATCCGCATGGCCTGCCCGATAGACCGCAGGTTGGCCCCACAGGCAACCCTTTTGGAAACGCGGCGAGCCCCCTTCATACCCGGCACCAGAATCGATATTAAAATCCCCAAGACCGATACGACGACCAACAGCTCCACCAACGTAAATCCCCTGCGTGTTTTCCTCAAAAAATCTGCCGTTACCATCTCATCAAACTCCGAAACCTGCTACTCATACTCCTGAAGGAAACCCGCAAAAACAACTCTTTCCTGACGTAAGAGGTGCTCAGGCGCCCGCCGATTCGGCGGGACACCAAAGCACAACCCCCTACTCCTATTTAATCCGGCGGTATACACCATACGGGTTACCGCCCCGCTACGATTATTCCAACTCCGGACCGCGAGGGCCACCACCGCGATGGTGCGGACGTCCTTTGCCCTCGCCGGGGCCCCTTTGATTTCCACGAAACTTTCGGAACTCCTCACGGCTCAACTCGCCGTCGCCGTCAAGGTCTGCCTCCGGATGCTTTTCCAGTAACTTCGCCGCCCGCTGCCGCATTTGAGTTTTCTGGCAAGCCTCCATTTCCTCTTTGCTCAGTTTGCCGTCGCCATCAGTATCCGCCGCGGGGTTTTTCTTCAGGAACATGGCATTGCGTTTTTCCATAATGGTCTTGTGAAACGCTTCAGCCTCTTCCTCGCTGAGTACGCCATTTCCGTCAGTGTCGGCTTCCGGATGTTTCTCCAACAAACGAGCACGCTGTTTCTTCTGGCACTCCGTTTTATAAGTGGACAACTCAACGGTACTGATATCTCCGTCCTTATCAGCATCAATACCCGGAGCCTCTTTTATCAGCCTTTCCACCAAGCGAGGACGGACCTTAGCTACAAACGCACTCCATTCCTCACTACTGAGCTGCCCGTTGCCATCACTGTCGATACGAGAGTGTTTCTCTGCATCGAACTCGGCAGGCACCTTTGCGGGATCGAGGTTTTCCAACCTTTCGATCATTCCAATAATTTGCCGACCCTTATCTCCGAATCGACCCTGCTGATCGCCTCTACCGTGACGACCTTTTCCCGTATCTCCATGTTTGCCACCGCGGCGTCCCATTTTATCGCCTCGCTGGTCGCCGAAAAACTGCCGCACTTCCGCCCTGGTCAAAACACCATCACCATCGGCATCAATTCCCTCATCCCCAAAGGCAGCCAGCAGTTTTTCCTGTCTCTCCTTTGGAATTTCCTTACCTTCACCTTTAGCCTGCGCCCAAGCGTTGTCCAGCGAGACGATTCCCAGAACGGCCAATACCGCTACAATCGACATTAATCGCACTTTAAACATGTTTATCCCTTTCATACCTATGTCCAGTGTCTTTTGCCGCGGCTATGATGCCAACCTCAGCCTGCTTACGGAGGCCAGCCAAGCCAGCTACAGGGAATAACGGTAGGTTACCCGGAATATTGCCTGAACAATGTAAATTAATCTAAAGATAAGCCGAATTATTCTAAATGAGACCAATTAGCCAGCTACTGAACTGGCGATGTAATCCCTGCCCAAAAACCCTTTAAACACAATCGTCCCGCTACGATCCAACGAACCAATCACAGCCCCGCCAGGCCACCGCGACAAAGTAAACGGGCACCTGTTTCCGGCTTTTCGCCTCCACAAGTGCCCTGAAAATCGTATTTGCCACTTTCGCCTGCGGTGTTACCAGCGTAAAATAGGTCATCTAAGTCCCATAACCAGATTCATCGACCTAACAAGCCGGAACACATTTTTCTGCTTTAGTGGAACACAAAGCATGCTCCAGATCGAAAATAATATCATTCACGTCCTCAATGCCCACGGATAAACGAACAAGGCCGTCAGTTATATGCCCCCTTTTTCTCGCCTCCGCTCCCATGGAGGCGTGAGTCATGCTGGCCGGATGCTGAATCAGCGATTCAACGCCGCCAAGACTGACGGCCAGACCGCAAAGCTTGACGGAGTTCATCATCTTTCTGCCGGCTTCTAGCCCACCATTGAGACCGAAACTGATCATCCCACCAAACCCGTTCATCTGCCGGCAGGCTAACTCGTGCTGCGGATGACTATGCAAGCCGGGATAACGCACCCATTCCACTGCTTCATGTTTTTCCAAATACTGGGCAACTTTCATAGCGTTTTCACAATGGCGTTGCATTCTCAACGCCAGGGTCTTGATACCCCGGTGAACCAGGAATGACTCCATGGGCGGCAACACGCCACCGAAGTGGTTCAAATGCCTGCGGAACACAGCGTAATCAGCGGCATCTTTGGCCACGATCATTCCGCCGACAACATCGGCGTGACCATTGAGAAACTTGGTAAGGCTATGCATAACCACATCCACACCGTGTTTAAGCGGCTGCTGCAAATAAGGGCTCATGAATGTGTTATCCACCACGACCATCGCTCCGTGTTTATGAGCGATGTCGCAGATTTCCTTGAGATCGGTAATAACCAAAGTCGGGTTTCCCGGAGTCTCCACGTAGACGACCTTTGTATTGGGGCGAATAGCATCCGCCACGGCTTTGGTGTTGGAGGTGTCGACTATGGTCGATTCGATTCCGTATTTAACCAGTATCTGTTCGACGAGACTACAGGTAGGTCCGTAAACGGCGTCGCTGCATACCAGATGATCACCGGCCCCGAGCAACGTGGCCAGAATCGTATGCACAGCGGCCATCCCACTGCCACAGGCCAGGCCTGCATATCCCCCCTCCAACGCGGCGACGCTTTTTTCCAGTGCTTCGACTGTCGGGTTGCCCATTCGCGAATAGATATAACCGTCTTTCTTTCCCGCAAAAAGCTCCGCACCATGCTCGGCCGACTCAAAGGCAAAGGTAGAGGTCTGGTAAATAGGAGGAACAACGGGATGCCCTTGAAAATCTTCTATTCCTGCGTGAACAGCCAATGTTTCTAGAGAACTGTAGTTGTGATCCATATGTCAGCCTTACCTTTTCGTTAACTAAAAGTTTCAGTGGATTCCGATTCCTTAAAGTGTATCCGTTCGACTGCACAAAACGGAACTTCTGTACTATTCTAGTACGATTTACTTATTTTCGCTCTCACTAAACAATCCAATAATCCCGGTTTCTAAACTGAAAACTCACTTTTAAAGCGCTCCAGGTATTTCAGTACAACTGAATTAGAGTCGATTATACAAGGATAGTGGGCTAGTGTTCGTTGTGGCGGTTGAACTTGCCCGAATCCACTGAGTTAAACTGGGGACATTCTTGTGCCTAAAAAGAAACGCACCCCCGAAAACAATGCTGAAGGTCCAGGGAAATCGCTTACTGCACTTGTAGTCGATCCTTCGCATGTTTTATGCCAAGTCATCAACTCCGTGGCGAGCAGAATAAATATCCGCATTGAGCATGCGAAAAACGTGGGGGACGCGATCAACCTCATATGTAAAAGCAAGCCAGTGGCCATATTAACTTCCCTGGAGTTGGAAGGGCTATCCGGACTGTCGCTGGTAGCGGCCATCAAAAGCTGCCCCAGACATCGAGCTATTCCCATCGCCCTGGTAACTGGTAATCCAAAGGCGGAAAGTCTTTTCGATCAGTATCAGCCGGACACGGTTATAGCCAAATCAAGAGACATGACCAAAGCGATAGGCCGGTTCTTCACTTCGCTCGGCTTAAATATCCAACGAAACACACAGGATAATAACATTCCTCTACCGTTGGCTGACTACAAGTCGAGAATCCTGCTCGCGGAAGATTCCCAATGCGTGCAGCGGCTTTTGGGACGATTTCTGCATGTGGCCGGCGCGGACGTAACTGTCGTGGGTACCGGTATCGCTGCCCTTGAAGCCGTAGAAGAAAGTACTTTCGACTTGATTCTCATGGACATCGAAATGCCGGAAATGGATGGTCGGATGGCCACCATGAGATTACGCGATAACGGAGTAACCACACCAATCATCGCTTTGACCGCACATTCTCATGAGAAACTCTCCACGCAGGCAATCCAGGTCGGCTTCAACGAAGTTCTCTCCAAGCCGGTCGATCGGTTCACCCTGGTTGATATGTGCAAGAAATATCTTCCGCTAAGATCCAAACCCGTTGTTGCCGCGACCTGATCCTGCAAACGGTCAGTAGTCAAGATTTCTCTAAAAGCTATGCCATCTCCATTCAAAACGGTACAATGCCGGATAATGAATCATATGCGTTTCAAAAAGATTATAGCCAGTACGTTAGGCATCCTGTTTTTAATCGTAACTGGTGGATGTGAATCGGCTTTCTCCAAGCAATGGTCGGCCGTCATGGAGCAACCCGCAGAAGGTTTCACCGGCTGCTGGACCGGCATATGGTCGAACGAAACCAGGGACTGGGAAGGCTCGCTGCGATGCATAATCACCAACAAGCAGGAAGATGAATACACCGCGAATCTGGAAGCAAAATGGTTAGCGGTATTCGCTCTGCATTACTCAGTCGATTTCCAAGCGGTAAACCACGGCGGGTTATGGCATTTTTCCGGAGAAACAGATCTCGGTTTCTTCAGCGACGGATTACACTCTTACAGTGGAAAAGCTTCTAACGAAAAGATCTATACCACTTGTCAGTGCGCAGGCGGCAGAGGAACGATAGAGCTGCACCGCCCGTAAAGACTATTCCCCATCAATAGCAGGCGATCACGTTGTCTGCTGTTTAAGGAAACTTCAAGACTGCTATTCATCATCTTCTTCAAGCCGCCCCATGCCGGAGCAGTTTTTGCAATCTCCCCGGTCTATCAAGGGTAAAATACCAAACACTCCCAAGCCGAATAGGATTGCAAGCGGAATGCCAATTCCGCGGGCGAGATGTTGCACGAAATAGTGATAGTAAATGACGTAGAAGCCGGCTCCGAAGCCAAAAAGCCCGATGATGGCTAGCGGCGTGGACCACTCTCTAACCTTGCCGGTTCCATGGCATTCCGGACAGATATCGTCTTGTGATTGGATTTCCTCAGGCGCGGATTGTTCGTCCAGCTCTTCATCGATTTTTTGCTCTATCATGATCGCCCGAGTTTACCGAGGAGGATTCATATGGGCAAGCTTGCTCGAAACCGGCCGTTCTGGCTATCATTAGGTAGATGAAAAGACCTTATGACACGATAAGTCAAAAAGCAGAGGCCCGCGGTGACAGGCAACAGCGTATGCGGCAGGTAGTCGATCTTCTCTGGGATACTCTAGAAGCGACCGGTGTATCGTGGGTGGGTTTCTATTTGCCTGATGGCGAGGATCAACTGGTGCTGGGCCCGATGCGGAACAAGCCGGCGTGCTCTCCAATCGGGCTCCATGGCGCGTGCGGGCAATGTTACCTGCAGGGTAAAGCAATCATAGTGGACGATGTGGCTAACCTTGGCGAAAACTATATAGCGTGCGATCCGCGTGACAGGAGCGAGGTTGTTGTACCGCTGTTTGACGAGCAGGGTAAATGCTGGGCAGTGCTCGATGTGGACAGTCATGAAACGGGCGCTTTTATCGAGGAGGATGCCGAAGGTTTGATTTCCGTATTGCGGGCGGCGGCATTGACCTGTTAGTTTCGCCAATGTTTGAAGTGCGGAACCGAAAAAACCATGATGCTACAAATGCCGGAGAAGCGTCGCTCTGCCTGAAAGCCGGCGTAAACCGTATTACCATTCGATGGAGGCGATCGATGTTACCAAAGGACTTTCGCGAACCGGAAGTTATTATCGAAGAAAGCAGTAGAGACGAATGGACACCCCTGCGCGGGTTGATTACCGGGAGCCTGGCATGTCTCGTGGTAACCGCAATCATATCCGCCGGCTGGTGCACGGTAGCTTACCGCCTTCCGGAAGCGACGGTATGCCACCTGCGCGACGGAGCCCGGGAATCCATGGGCCCGATACTTGGCGGAGCGGTTGTCGGATTCGTCAGCGCCTGGATTCTGTTTGCGGTTATGCATAGGTTTTCCCATATGGTGGGCGGTTTGTGTCCTTACGTTGTCATATTAATGGTCACCCTTATTGTGTTATCCAAGCAGGCCGTTCTGGTCGTTTACGGAGTGAAACTGCCTACTGGTTTTGTCGACGGCTGGGAATGGATGAAACCATTAACCGTTTTGACCTCCAACCTGGGGACATGGATAGCTCTATTTCTGGCGTACATCATGTTTAAAGACGGTGAATCCGTTTCTGATATGTTCTAAGGCGAATATCATAAATGCCCCTGCCACCCGTTACGGTATCCAACACGAACAACGGTCACTCATTCCTGAAAATAGGTACGGGTAAGCACAATCTGGTCATAATTCCCGGGCTGAACGATTCGATTATCCCGGTGACGGCCATGCCCCGGTTCTGGGCGAAACTCTGCAGAGGTTTCGCTGACGGACGGTCCATATTCGTGGTAGGCCGAAGGCGTAATATGCCGACAGGTTACTCCACGAGCCGGATGGCAGCTGATTATGCCGCCATGATGACCTCGGAAATTGGCAAGGCAGACGTGATGGGGATAAGCATGGGCGGACTCGTCGCTCAGCATCTGGCTCTGGATCATCCAGAACTGGTGAACCGCCTGGTGCTGGCCGTCACCGGAGCCAGGGCGGATGAGGGTAAAATCAAGACCTATCGCTATTGGTTAGCTCTGGCCGACGAATCCCGCTGGAGCGACGCTTACGCGGACATTCTGGCTAAAAGTTACGGCCGGATAAGTTCGCCGTATGACGCCGATTCTGTCCCCATCTCACCGAAAGCGATCGAACACCTGGCGGCCGACTGCGGAGATTTCATTATATCAATCGAGGCGGCATTGGCTCACGACACGCGGGAACTGGCTAAAAGCATCTCGCAACCGACCCTGGTAATCGCCGGCGACGAGGATCTGCTGATGCCAATAAGATGCTCGCGCGATCTGGCTGACCGAATTCCCAATACTCAGCTGGAAGTAATTGAAAACGCCGGGCATTGCGTTCTGGAACAAGAGGAAAAAACCTGCAGCAAGCTTGTCTCTGAGTTCATAAAGAAATAAGGACCGCATAATGAATAATGAATTGCGATTCGACATTACTTTCGATCAACAAGCCTGGGGCTGGGCGGATATTGCGATAACCTGCAAAAAGCAACACGTGCTGGCAACATGTTCAGATGTACGTGACTCATTAGGGGACATTATTCGAGGATTAGCGAACATCTCCAGCAACAACGGCAAGTTTGAAGTCATTTGCGACAGTGAAAACCACGGCATTGTCGTACTAGGGTTCAGTCGAACGAATTCACGTTTTGAACTGACCGCCAAAAAGACAGTCAATAACCTGGATATTGAAGATATTCGCAGGCATCGAGTCCGCCTGCGATATCGCGGCGAATGGCAACAGGCGTTGCCCATAATCGTTTCGCCGTTCAAAAAACTATTAGAGCAATACAACATCGACGGCTACGAATCCAAATGGAGCCATGCGTTTCCGGCATCCGAATGGAAACAATTAAACGTCGCTACACATTAAATCAAAACTCAGCAAGAGGTGCAAACTCAGGAAAGAAGACAAACACCTCTATCGTTTTATCTCCACAAGGCATAGCTAAAGCCAATTGGTTTTTCCATGTCCACGCAAGCGTGGCCATGCCCCTCGTCAATGCGACAGCTTGGATAAGACCGCATTCTGCACACGCGTTGGGTCTGTTGACTCGACCTACGAATTACGAAGGCCCTTGCTATCTGACATTCGTCCGTCCCCCACCCCTCGCAAAAGACGCGAGGGATGGGGCACCCATGCCATATAGCCCGGGGACTGGTTCGTTAAACCGTTTGGACGCAAGGCATATTCGATACCATTGGGTTATTGGAAAATAGTAAATACGCCTATCCACGAACCTGTCCCCTTGCGGGCGCACTTGGCTCAAGTGCCTGTTCTGCGTCTTCCTGGTACGAACTGGAGTTTCGCTATCTGGGGTCATTGCTATGGGAAAAGGGAATCCCATTTTGAACCTCTTTCGATATCTTCATACCATGGTTCAGCCGGTTCCGGGCGGCTTGTGTGTTTCTGCTCGGCAGTTTTTGCGGATTTCAAGCATTCCGGTTTATCGTTATTTTCTGGTTTTTGGGTTTCTGGTTCCTTTTCTTCAGTGGATTCAGTCGGTTTTGGATTATCCTTATTGGGTACTATCTTTCGCGGGTAGGTTCTTTTTATTATGTCCCCGATCTCCAGGGGGATTCTGGCCAGGTTACGGTGGTACGCATCCAAAGCTTCAAATTTATGTCGGGCTGGTTTGGGTCGGCGGGGCTCTGATTGCTTCTTGATTTCCCGCGATAACCTGTTGTATTTCAGGGGGTTAGGTGTGTTGTCGAACGGTTTGGGTTCGTTTTGTAATTTTGCTTTTTTGGCGGGTCCGTTGCTTTTGCCGGTGGCGGGTTTCTGGCCGGTGAGTTTTTTCCCGGCGGGTTGCTCGTTAGAGATTGACCGGCCGATAGCGGCCTGGAGGTATCGGTCGGTTTGCTCGATTTTGCGTTCGGTTTTGAACTGGCGGATTTCCTTTATGGTCTGGTGAAACTGGCGGTTGAGCATGATTTCGTAGCGTTGGAGGCGGTTGTGGTCTTCCTCGCGAATCAGGGCTACGGCGTTTCGTTTGCTCATTTCGAATTCAAAGGCGTCGGTTTCGATGATCTGCAGCCGGCGGAGGCGGATGGTTATGACGATGAGTCGTTCGACGAGGACGTATTCGATGCCCGATTGGGGCTGGAAGTCGTTGTAGAACATTTCGGTGAGGCGGTCGAACTGTTTTTGTGTTTCGTAGGCCTCTTCGCGGGGTGCGATCATGTTGGAGAAGAGGCCGTACTTCTCGGCGTTCCTGCTGGATCTGACCTTTCCCGCGGCGGTTTTGGGGCCTGTGGATTTTTTTGCGTTTTTCCGGTTGGCTTTAATCTTCTTTTTTGATGTTTGTTTTGGTTTAGTTGGCATTTTCTTTCTCCTTTTCCCATCATTTCGGTTTCACATTAATAAGTGATTACCACAAAGGCACTAAGACACAAAGAACGGCTTTTGGGTTGCGGACTATTCATTGGTTTCGAACCTGTCTGGTTGGGTCGTCGGCTCAGCGTCGGTGTATATTCGTTCCGTTGGGGCTGGTGCCCCGCCCTACTTGGTTTCCTGTGGCTTGTTTTGGTTAACCACAAAGACACTAAGACACAAAGAACGGCTTTTTTGATGCGGTCTATCCATAAGTATCGAGCTTGGTCGGTCGGGTTGTTGGCCCGTACCGGAGTATATGCCTTCCGTCGGGCGTGTTGCTCTAACCTTCCTGGTTGCTTATGCTTTGCTGTGGTTAACCGTAAGGCCGCGATAGCACAAATTGTGGCTTTGTTGCTTTCTTCCATCGCTTCTCTCCTTTTACGGCAGGCGTTTCTGCACCTGCGGTTACCTTTGAGGGCGGAGACGACACCTCCCTCCATACCTATAACGTAGACGGTGACCACCCTACGGGCGGTTTTGCGGCGGCCTGGAGTAACCGGCTGGAGTGAAAAACGGCGTTAACGATAGCGTGAGGACTGTTTTTGAGGGTCGAATTTCACCGGCGAAGGCGGAAAAATATCTCGTAGTGCCACTATGTGGCACCGCGGTGTGCCGGGTGGGGGAGGGTTGTTTTGGGTGCGATTGGTGGACGTTTTTGTTGGATGTTTCCTGAGCGGTTCCGATGAGCTCAAGGTGCCTGAGTTACATAAGGCGTCCCCCGAACTCCGTCCCCCGAACTCCCCCCCGAACTCCGAATTTTCCGGGGCAACTGTTGAATGAATCCAGACGGGTCAAAACCCAGGGGCGATTTCGTCAGTTGCCTCTCTGGGCTAGGATTCGTACAATAACGTTTGTTTCGCTTCCGCCATTGTCTCTCAAGTGCAAAGTGTAACGTTGTCCACTTTTTATATTCCTGGTTTCCTTTAGAACAGCATGTCCAAGAGGCGACATAAATGGATAGAAAAAATCAAGTTAAGAGCACTACCAGCTTAAAAGCCTCTTTCGCACGGCTTTGGCCTTCAATTGGCGTGGTATTATTAGTCGGGGTATGCATTCTAGTCGTAGTCTTCCCGAATTGGCAGGCCGCAAGAAAACGGACGTATATCGTGAGAGATGGTAAAGTGTTTGCAGCCAGACCAGAATTCGGAACGTCTCAACTTTTTATATCCAATTGTATTGGTTCGAATGGAATTATTTCGCTAGCTTGTAATGTGGACGAAGGTAAATTCAACGCTACGCTCAGTGAAGAGGAGGTGAGTTGGCTCCGTAATAAGCTGAATGTACCTTTCAAGGTTTTTCCGTGCGATCGAGAATTTGGACGACGCATTCCGCTTCTGGAGTACAGAATCGTCGTGTTGCAGGATGGTGTTCCCTTAGTCCGAATTCTACGTCTCGGTTTTCTAATGGTCTTGCGAGAAGATGGGACATACGAAATTTGTCGAGCGAGCAGAGATGTCTATGAGGATATTCGAGAAGACCTGAAAGAAGGCGAAATAAAGACGAAATGAGTGAATAAAATCGGATTCTGTCAGCAGGCGTTAAAAAGTTTCTCGCTGACACGGGATACAAAGCAGCAAGCAGCGGGAGACAAAAATGTCGGGTCTCCTAAGTGTTTGCTGCCAGCGGGCAGTCAAAACGGTTCTCCCGCACTTTTAGTGAAAAGCGTGAAATGACCCGGGCAAAGCAGTAAACTGCGGAGAGTGGGGCAAGGATGGTCCCCGGCAGGATGTCATAAGCAGATTAAGAAGGTTTTGCCAAACTCAAGACTAGCGTAGAGGGACAGTCCCGAATGGCATTGCCGTGGTATTCCCTGATCTATGCTCTCGTTAAGCGGGCGCAAAGCCACTGCGCACAGCGGAAGTATTTTGAAACTTTTTTCTTTCCGCGTTTTTTCTTGATCCGCATTCGTCAAAATGCGATCATGTTTTTGGCCTTCCTTGGCCGATATTGTTTTTGGCCCTCCTTGGCTTGCTTGCCGATTAAGCCAAGGAGGGTTTATCATGTCCAAAATATACAAGCAAAATGCGGGACACAAGAACGAATTCGATATTATCGCCGATTCTTTTCTACACGGTGCGGGCTTGCCGTTCTCTGACGTTCTCGATGCTCGATCAATCAAGAAGGCTTTTGACGACGAAGATGCTCTATTCGCGGAAGATAAAGTGTTTTCCACGGAGATCACTCTTTGGGCTTTCCTTGCCCAGGTGTTGCGCGATGGCAAGGAGGCGGCCTGCACCTCCGCGGTCGACAACATCGCCGCGTATATGATGCAAACCGGATACAAGCCGCCCTCAGGCGATACCGGCGATTACTGTAGAGCTCGAGCAAAACTTAGTCTCCCCGCTTTGCGTCGTCTGGTGACTGAATCGGCCAAGCGGATGGAAGACAAATGCAATCGGAACTGGCTATGGAAAGGCCACCACGCGAAGCTCGTGGACGGATTCACCTTTACCATGCCCGATACTCCCGAAAACCAGGCGGTGTTTCCGCAAAATCCCTCACAGATACCCGGTGTTGGTTTACCAATTGCCCGGGCCTGTGCGGTGGTTTCGCTGGCCACTGCAAGCGTGTGCGATCTGGCTGTTGGTCCCTACGTGGGAAAGGCAACCAGCGAATTAGCCTTGTTGCGGGACATAATCGAAGTTTTCGATGAAGGTGATGTGGCCGTCTTCGACAGGTTTTTCTGCTCGTACATGATGCTGGGATTATTATCCCTTCGAGGAATAGATGTTTGTGCGAGAGTTCATCAGCGTCGAACTATTGATTTTCACCTGGGTACAAGCCTGGGCAAGGATGACCATTTGATTACTTGGCAGCGCCCCCAATGTCCAAAGTGGATGACCGATGAAGTTTATTCCCAGATACCGGAAACAATCACCTTGCGTGAACTGAGATTTGAGATACCACAATCAAGCAGGGTGGAATCCATAGTTGTGGTTACCACTCTTACCGACGCGGAATCGTATTCCAAAAACGACATCTCGGAGTTGTACGGCCACCGCTGGAATGTGGAGTTGGATATTCGCTTGATCAAACATCCGCTCAGTCTGGACCACCTTCGCTGTAAAACGCCGGAGATGATTTTAAGAGAGTTATGGGTAACACTTCTGGCATATAATCTTGTTCGACGGGTAATAGTCGTAGCCGCGATGAAACACGATAAGCAGCCGCGCCGCTTGAGTTTCACCGGTGCCTGTCAGAATATTCTGTCTTCATGGATACTCTGGTCAACTAAAACAATCACTAACCCGGAGGCAATGAGGAACGCGATGCTTGTACAGATAGCTTCGAACGAAGTGGGAAACCGGCCCGGCCGGATGGAACCGCGGGTATTGAAACGCCGACGACACAGGTATCCTCTAATGCAAAAACCAAGGGAAGTATTGAAAAGAGAATTAGAAAAACCATAACTGCCTGAAATATCAGAACTTGGCGACGGCAGTGCCATTCGTGACTGTCCCTTATTCCCGAATAGCCAATTAGTCTCAAAATCTATATACTTCAACGGTGTTCAATACTATCTGAAATTGGTGACTGTCCCGCATTCTGGCATTCTGTTAGCTACGTCCCCGTTTCAAACCCCAGCATTGTTTAGTATTATCTCAAATACGTGCCTGTACCTCATTCCCTGTTTCGACAGAATTCCTCATATTCCTGGTATTGGCTTTCAAACGACTCGCCCCAGGACTTGATCCTCTCCAGTACCCTACGACGCTGCTCTGTTGGTATTTCCGCCTTGGTTAGCCATGTAATGTTAAGCGTTTTCTTCAACAACTCTGAATCGAGTTCCTTTTCGCAATACGGAACACCTGCGACTAAGTTGCAGTAAATACGCGGATCTAGTTCTCGAATCAAACATAGCATCGCGCGTTTCTTTTCGAAGCTGCTATGTTCCCCAAAGAGCTCCTTTACCACAAGAGGTATTACGCTATCGCCCATTTCACCAATTCTTTTGCAGGCTTTTTGTTTTCGGTAAAAGTAACCTGGTTCCTCATCCAAAACCTCAGAGTAAACTAAAAAACGCTCTTCAGTTGACGTATTGAGACATCTCCACCACAACACAATGTCATGTTGGTACTTCTCATACGCAATCGCAGCCAAAAGAAACACGAGCAAGGCGGCGCTCACAAGCAGCGCAAACATAACCACGTTCCTCTTCTTCAAAACTCTCTTTATCACTACTGGTTCCCTTGCGTATTTGGATTGATCCATATCCATGGGCTCCATAAGCCTCTTAAGCCTCCAAAGGAGTTCCGGGGACACCATACTTAATTCTAGCTTCACTTCTCAGATTTCTGGTTCTCTGGACATCATACTTAATTCGGTTACCGAACTCCAGTATTATTTCAGCCCGCCAGTCACCGGTCTCGGTAATTCCAAACAGGTATTCCAAACGGTATTCCGAGGTATTCCGGGTATTCCGGAAACATCTTACTTGATTCACCCCCACCGTTTCACTGTCTCGTTTTTCCGCTTCGCGACTGGCTCCCTGAACTGCGACGACCTTTCCAGCATTTGTGGTTTTAAAGCTAATCCTGATCGCCAAACAATTAGCTGATACACCTTTGATACTGCTTCGCGGTTTTACCAATACTGCCGCCTTTTTTATACTGTCCATTCTTTGATTTAAGGCTATTCCTCCAAGCTTTTCCTGCGGCAAAACTGTACCAGTGTCATTTGCTTTATTCAAGGAACTTGTATTTGCCCCCGCGGGCGTTGAGCGGGGCGGGTTCGGGGACTGGTTCGTTTTTGCCGGCTCACGTCTTAACCGGCTTTCGTTATTTTTAACCATTAATCGCAGTGTAGTCCATAATCTTGATGGCAAAAATTCACCAGTCCCCTGCGATAGCGTCTCGGGTTGCGAAACAACTCGCTCCGTGACCAGTGAGTGTCTTCGGGCATAACGGGACAGGTTCGAGGGGATGGCGGATTCTCTATTATCTAATATTCTCCGCGCGGCGGACGGGTATCGAGATTTAACGGTTTAACGAACCGGTCCCGGAGGTCACGGGTTTTCGGACGAAAGAACGAAGACCGCCTCTTCGGCCCGCAGGTTTGGGAATAGTCGAACCTGGTTCCGGGTGCGGGTGGTCAGGGGGATTTTGTTGATTATCCTGATGCTCCGCTCTTTGCAGAATTCCTCGAAATCGCTGATGGTAACAAAGTGGATGTTCGGCGTATCGTACCAGCGGAAGGGCAGGCTCTCGGAAACGGGGGTTTTTCCGCGGAGAAGCATCTGCAGTCTTGGTTTCCAATAGCCGAAATTTGGAAAACTCACAATGCATTTACGCCCGATCCGGAGCATTTCATCAAGAACAACCTCCGCGTTACGCAGGGTCTGCAGGGTCTGCGAGAGAACGACATAGTCGTAGGCGTTATCCGCAAAGCTCGCCAGTTCCTTCTCGATATTGAGATCCACTACGGGGATAGCCCGATCGACACACTCGCAAATTCCTGCCTGATTTACTTCAACGCCCAAACCGCTTACGTTTTCCTTGGTCATCAAGCGACTCAGAAGTTCCCCGCGGCCACACCCCAGGTCGAGTACGGTACTGTGCGGCTCGATCATCTCCTCGATGCAATCATAGTCGACGCGGATTCTGGTCCAGGATGTTTCGACGGCAGGCTTTTTCCGGTAAGGCTGATGAACTGCCGTAGTCTGCAATACAGGTTTACCATAAGCCCCGGCAATGAATCCGGAAACCAGCCGCCCCACCACCTCGGGCTCCAGGAGAAACGCGTCATGCCCGTACGGCGAAGTGATTTCGCTGTAACTGACCCGCTTATTTCTCGAAAGCAGAGCGTCGACAATATCCCGTGACTGCCTCGGAGGGAATAACCAATCACTGGAAAAACTTATAACCAGCACGTCGGCCTGAATATCACCAACCGCCTCGGCCAGGGAGCCGAATCGCCCGCCGAGATCGTAATAGTCCATAGCCTTGGTTATATACAGGTAGCTGTTGGCATCAAACCGTTCGACAAAGGTTTTCCCCTGGTACTCCAGATAGGTTTCCACGGAAAACTCGTTATTGAAGTCATAGCTGTACTCATCCGCGTGGCGGAGTTGCCGGCCGAACTTCCTGTGCATCCCCTCCTCGGAAAGGTAGGTTATATGTCCCACCATGCGGGCAATCGCCAAACCTCTTTCAGGACCCGATTTCTCGTCATACTCGCCGTTTTTGAAACCGGCATCGGCAAGTATCGCGTTTCTTCCAACGGCGTCGAAAGCTATCGACTGGGCACTGAGCTTGGAGGTGGTCGCTATCGCCAAAGCGGCCTTTACGCTATCCGGGTAACGCACCGCCCATTCCAGAACCTGCATTCCGCCGAGCGAACCGCCCATGACCGCCAGCAGTTTTTCTATCCCCAGAAACTCCACCAGCCGTTTCTGAACCTTAACGATATCTTCAATAGTGATAACCGGAAAGGATAGCCCCCATTGTTTTCCCGTATCCGGGTTTATACTGCCGGGCCCGGTCGTTCCCTTGCACCCGCCGAGTATATTGGAGCAGATGACGAAATACTTGTCGGTATCGACGCCCTTGCCCGGTCCGGCCATATCCTCCCACCAGCCGGGTTTTCGATCATCCAGGCTGTGGTAACCGGCCACGTGCGCGTCTCCCGTCAGCGCATGGCAGATGAGAACCGCATTATCGCGAGCGTCATTAAGCTCACCATAGGTCTCGTAAGCCACCTGGATCGGGCCAAGGGTTTGCCCGCATTCGAGCTGCAGCAAATCCGGCGGCTCGAACAGCGTAACATGGCTGGTTTCGACCAGACCGACGGAGCCGGCAAGTTTTTCTTCAGAGCGTTCGGCCATTACTACCGCCTTAAATCATTTTTGCGAAGCGACCAGTGCCTGGTCAATATCCGCAATGATATCATCTACATCTTCAATCCCCACCGAGAGCCTGATGAACTCCGGTCCCACTCCTGTCGCCTGCTGTTCCTCAGCGGTCAACTGGGAATGAGTCGTGCTGGCCGGATGAATGCAAAGCGTCTTGGCGTCACCGATGTTGGCCAGATGGGACATGAGCCTGGCGGCGTCAATAAACTTCCGGCCTGCTTCCATCCCGCCCTTTATGCCGAACCCCATAATGGAGCCGCACCCGCGGGGCAGGTATTTTTTCGCGGCGTCATGGTACTTATGGCTGGGCAAACCGGGATAATTCACCCACTGCACGCTGGGATGGCTTTCAAGGTACTCAGCCACCTTCTGCGCGTTTTCACAATGCCGAGGCATGCGCACGTGCAGCGTCTCCAGCCCCTGAAGGAAGAGAAACGCGGCAAAAGGACTCATGCAATTTCCCATATCGCGCAAACCGTGAGTTCGGCACATGGTGATATAAGCAACATTACCGACCGCCTTGAAAGCCTCAGCAAAAACAACGCCGTGATAAGACGGATCAGGCTGGTTGAATTCAGGCCATTTTTCCGGCTCGGCCGTCCAATCAAAATTCCCCGAATCGACAATGCAGCCCCCCACGTGCAGGCCATGTCCGCCGATGAACTTCGTACAACTATATACGGTAATATCCACACCGTGAGTAAACGGCTGAAACAGCGCCGGCGTAATCACCGTATTATCGCAGATGACCGGCAACCCCAGAGCGTGAGCCGTCGCGGTGATACCGTCGAAATCGGGCACATCGTTCTTGGGATTTCCAAGGGTTTCCATATACACGCATCGCGTTTTGGAATCCACCAGCGGCTTGATCTCTTCAGGCCTGGTAGGGTCGAAGAACCGCACCTCGATCCCCATCCTGGCGAATGTCTGGGTGAACAGGGTCCAGGTTCCTCCGTAGAGACTCTTGGAGGCGACGAAATTCTGCCCCGCTCTGCAGATGTTCAAAAGTGCTATGGTAATGGCCGACTGCCCGCTTGAAACGGCAACAGCCCCCACTCCACCGTCCAGGGCCGCCATGCGTTTTTCCAATACGTCACACGTGGGATTACCCAGTCGGCTGTAAATATGCCCGAATTCCTTCAAGGCGAAGAGGTCGGCCGCATGCTCTGTACTGTCGAAAACGAAACTGGTCGACGCGTATATGGGAACCGCCCGGGCACCGGTTTGGGAATCAGGTACGTGGCCTGCATGCAGACAGCGGGTACCTATGCCTTTGAATTCGGATGTGGACATGGAAATGCATCTCCCTAAAGGTGAGGACTTTTAATCTTCTGACCGGATTGAATTAATCCAATAAACCGGGCGTTCTTAACGTAGATACTCACTGAAGGTAAGCGTGTACCTGCCCCCCTCGGCGTCGTCACGGTAGACGTCACACCGAACACTTCCAGCACCAACATGTATCTGCATAAAGGTGCTTCTGGCACCCGGGTCGCCCTGCCCGCGAGCGTGCCCCGCGTCTATCTGCCAGATGCCGTTGATCTTGCAGACGGATGTATTGTGCGTGTGGCCGCAGAAATAAGCGACAACCTTATGTTTGCGCATTAACTGCCAGAAACGGTGGCTGCTCTCGGGATACTTGTCCAGGGAGTCCCCCCGATGGCGAACCCGGCCGTTATCCAGATCCGGAGAAGACACCAGCGGCTCATGGCCGAAGACGAAAATGAACTTTTTGCCGGTGTTTTTCAAATCGTCTTCAAGCCAATTATACAAAGGCTCGGGCACTTCCCCATCCAGAGCGTCGTCCCGCTTGCCGTCATAATACTGATTAATGACCACACAATGAGCATTGCCGTGGTCAAAAGAGTAACAGGTCTCCACGGCCCCCGAAGGACCGCCGTGAACAATACCCGGCAGCATCACTCCACCCTTGTTATACATGCGCAGGTAGGACATGTATTCAGGTTTTTCCAGCTCATGGTTTCCCACTACCGGATACCATACGTAATCCTCGCCGAGAACCGCGTCGAGAGTTTTTCGCACCTGATCAGGTGGATCGATGTCGCCAGGCGACACCATGAAATCTCCCGGGCCGATATCCCGAATCGCTTCGCACGCACCGACGAAGTAGTTGGAACCGGCATATACAGGAAGGGTGTAACCGCGCATGTCGGCCGTAACGTCAAAATTAAAACCCTTATCCGCCGGCGATATCCGGGAACAACCCTGCCCGAATAAAACCAATACGGTCAAACTCAATAGAGCCGTTTTGAAGTGTTTCCGCATGCACATGATAATTCCACCAGCAGTGACAATCGTCAACTGAGTAATAAACCTAACGAGCTAACGAATCGATCAGGAGACTATTTCGAGAATATCCTGTACTTCCACAATAGTGCCCATCCGACAATCCACGACGAGATCGGAACGCGGGGCGATCTCCAGACGGGAAGTAACCCCCGGCGTGGTAATGCGGTCGAAATCCTCATTGGCAATACGCGTAGACTGGAAGAGATGGTAAGTAACACCATTATTCGCCAGCCAGATAAGGCAGGTACCGGTATCAGAGGCAACAGCCTCGGCCGTCCCACTGATTACGAAAGATGTGCCAACGGGAAACAAGCTGTCACTGCCGAGATCGGCGTTGAACGTGCAACCAAGATTACCGAGAGCCAGAAAAACCAATAAAGCGGCTACAAGCCTAATCGAAAACATCAATCAATCCTCCAGACCACGTACCATCCTTGAGACAGGGTCAACATGTAATTACATCGGTATAATAACCGAATAAGGTCCACTACGACTATCCATCCGCCCATCGAACAACTGTCACTGAACGCGCTTATAAGCGTTATACTCGATTCCTTCGGTAATCCGCGGACAGAACACGCAAACCGAATGGGCGGGAACGGTTACTTCCGACAGACCGCAGAATACCTGTGTCTTGTTGTCACTCAGTTCGTCGTACATCCAATCCCAGTTCATTATTTTTGAATCCCGAATGGGGATAATCTCCGTAACCGCTTTCGCCGTCGGATTGCACACAACCACAACCGTCTCTTCGACATGATCCGTGCGACGCATGAAAGCAAGCAATTTCTCCGAATCGAGTAAACGGAAATCGCCAATGCGCAGGGCCCGGTGATTGTTACGCATATCAATCAGTTTTTTGGTCCATTTCAGTTGCGGATTGTCGTCGGTAACCAGATCCCAGCACATCGGCCCCCGCTGCTGAGGATCGTGCCCACCGGTCATTCCCAACTCAACTCCGTAATAAACGCACGGGGAACCGGGGAGAGTAAACTGCAAAGCCTGAGCCATTTTCTGCTGCCACTCGTTGGGCAGTTGATGCGACAGTCGCGGAAGATCGTGATTATCCAGAATAATCCAGGCCTTGAGTATCGGCTCCAGACCGGTATCCGCGATTACCCGGTCAACCAGCCGCCCCGCCTGCTCGCCCGACATTTTACCCTCAGCGAGACTCATGATGATTTTCCAGAAGTAGAAATTCATCACCGCATCGAGCGACGGCGACCACTCTTCCGGATATACCCCAATTCTCGCCCACAACAACCGAATCGGCCTTGGCGTGATGAGCGGCCTCAGTCAGCTTGCCCAGAATGTTAAAACCAAGCTCCGGGGCCACATCCAGCCGCCAGCCGTCAACTCCATCCCGCAGGAAACCCTGGACCACCGAATCATCATCACCAAAGATACGGGCCTGGACCGCCGGGCTCTCCATACGCAATTCGGGCAAATTGGCAATATCAACCCAGCCGCGATATCCCATCTTGTATTCATCGCCGATATAAAACCACTCGCGGTACGGGCTGTTCGGATCCTTGAGCGCTTCCTGGAACCACGGTGATGTTCTTCCCATATGGTTGAATACGCCATCCAGAACCAGCTTCATTCCCCGTTGGTGAAGATCGTCGGCCAACTCCCTGACATCGCGCCTGGTTCCATACTCCGGCGAAACCTCAAAATAATCCTGGGCATCGTACTTGTGGTTGGTATAGGCCTGATGTATCGGATTGAGATAAAGCACGCCAACGCCAAGATCCTGAATGTAATCCAGCTTCCCCCGAAGGCTTTGCAGATCGCCGCCCCAGAAATCTATTTCATGGCTCCATACCTGCACATCGGGAAGGAACGTCCCCTGTTGGGGTTTTTCCGACCACTTGCGCAACTTACGCGGCGGCGGGTAAAGCCTGCGTTTGGCTTCCAGATTGCCGGCCGGGGCAAACCGATCGACGATCACCTGGTAGATAATCGCCCCGTTACGCCAGTCCGCCTCCCGAGCCGCCAAGACCGGCGCCCGCTGTTTATCGTATATGTTGGCATGAAGCGATCCACCATCGGCATCACCGCCATATGCAGCACTTGTCATCACCAATACTCCACCTGTTAATATCGCCACCCATCGCCACCGGAAGAACCTCTCGAACATATTCATAAGATGAACACCTCAACGAGAACGTGGAGAAACCTGTCAAACCAACCTCTCAAACCCGCAGCCAAGGTTCGAAGTTTATCATCAACAACGCAAATTAACACCATTCTCAACGAAAGCATGGCCATGCGGTAGTAATTCATCCCGCAGATAATTACACTTCAAAGAAGGTTTGTATTCGTTTGAAAGACCGCGAGAAGATTTTAATGAAGGTGCTGTTCAATTACATTAACCGTCCGACACGGATGCTGCTGGTGGCAGTATCTCTGTTTTCGCTTTCCGGATGTGACATCTGGACACTACCGGCCATTAACCTCTCTATCAGTACCTGCAACGAGGTTTCACCGCTCTTCTCGGTTGATTCAGCGCTTTCCAATACCAACCACCCGTGTTACGCGTGGGTGGAGGACGTTCACGGCCGAGTGGCCAAATCGGGCACTTCAAGCGCGGTGGTCTGGAGTTTGAACACTGAAGCGGGTACCGGAGTTCTCGTGTCGGCCATCCATACCCTGGATACGGGGTGGTACGAACCAACCGGCTCAGCGGTAATGGAATCGTTAAGCAGCCCGGTTGATCAGGCGGGAGTAGCGAGAATCAGGCTGGTGCTGGCCGAGAGCGGCGTGCCCGATACGCAGGTTACTCCCATGTACGAGCTTTATAACCCACCCGTTCCGGCGGAAGAAAACGGGCATGGATTCGGGGATATTCTGCCTCGTCACGATTTTTACGTGGCCGCCATCGATTCCCAGAAGCTCAGTGCCAAGAGCTTGATCAACCCATCGGTTACTATCCGGAAAGACGCTCCGGAGGTTTTCGATCCCGGTTCCTACACAACCGGCGAGGAGACCTGGGCTAGCGGTGTAAGTGATTCGCTGGTGATGTTGTCGGGCTACCCGGCAGCGCCCCCTTTCTCCGGACAGCAGGCATCCAGCATCGGGCGAGTTTTATCCGACAGTGAAGCGGAAGCGGCGATCGATTTTCTCAAACAGCAATGGGACGTCGAAGGCGATATTCCCTACGACGCCCAGGCGGAGATGATAATCGACGGGCGAGCAAGTGGAGGCATGAGCGGTGGAGGTGTCTTCGATTCCAACCGCCTGCTGGTGGGAATTATCGTGCGGGCCTCCGACCCGATCGACAACCGGCAGTACGTCCGAGCCGTTCGCATGAGCTTTATAGTCAGCCGGCTCCGAAACGCCTTTGACAGCCTGGAACCTGACGAACAGCGGGCTGTCGAACCATACCTGGAGTTTGACGAATAACAAATATTTACGATTCGGTCTGCTTAGTGAGATTTCCCGGTTGGAAACTGGTACGATCTCGCGGCGTTACGGACGAGGACGGTTTTTTTTATGAATCGATTATGGCCGACAACCTGATTGGACAATTTTACGCCCTGATGACGGCTGTCACCTGGGCATGCGCTGTAATCCTGTTCAAACTGAGCGGTGACAAGCTCAGACCGCTTTCGCTTAATCTTTTCAAAAACACCCTGGGAATGATCCTGCTGATACTCACGGTTCTGGCGACCAAATCCAGCATTACCCATTTATCCCATTTGCCGTTACGCGATTTTTCCATACTTATCGCCAGCGGCGTGCTGGGAATCGCGGTGGCGGACACGCTTTTCTTCCGGGCGTTGAATCTGGTCGGCGTGGGCATCATGTCGATCGTGGACTGCATGTACAGCCTGTTCGTGATCCTATTCGGCTTTCTCATGCTTGGGGAAAAACTAATACCGCTACATTACGTGGGAGGTATTCTGATTCTCATCGGAGTTTTAATTTCTTCCGGGCACGCACCGCCAAAAAACAGGACCCGCGGGCAGTTGATCCTGGGAATATTGCTGGCGACCATTTCCATGGCCACCGTAGCCTTCAGCGTCGTATGGATAAGACCTATACTGAGAGATAGTGGAATACCACTGGTATGGGCCACGCTGATAAGAATGGCGGCCAGCACGGTCGTGATCGCAATCTGGGTGAGTATCTCCAAGCACAGGAAGGAGCACTGGTCGGTTTTTCTCCCATCGGGCGTGTGGAAGGTGAGTATTCCCGGTGCGGTACTGGGGGCCTATCTTTCCATGATCTTCTGGCTGGCGGGCTTTAAATATACGACCTGGACGGCAGTGGCCGCCCTGTTGAACCAGACCTCGGTAATATTCTGCCTGATTCTCGCTTCGGTATTTCTCAAGGAGACATTCACCCGACGAAAGCTGGTATCCGTAACTCTCGCTCTTGCCGGTGTAGTGGTAGTGGTACTCGCGGATGTAATCCCGCAATACCTGTCAGCTTCGCTTTCAGGCGGGAATTAAACCGCTGTCCTAGTGAGCGACGACCCTGGAGATAGTGAAAATCGGCAGCAGCAATGCGATGACAATACTGCCAACGATAACCCCCATGATAAGGATCATCAGCGGTTCGATCATCTGCGTAACCCGCTTTATCGCCTGTTCAAGATCTGCTTCCAGGAAGTTCGATATCCTGTCGAGGACGGCCGCTAACTGGCCGCTTCGCTCTCCTGAATGGATCATCTGCGTTACCGATTGCGGCACGAGTAGTGTATCCTTCAAAGGCGCACTTAGTTGCTCGCCCTGCTTTACCCGGTCATCAACATTGTCCCACATATCCTGGAAATAGCAGTTACCGGCAACCTCGCGGGTGATACTCACCGCGTCGAGCATGGATACACCGGATTTGATCAGGGTTCCCAGCGTGCGCAACGATCTCACCAAGTAGGTCTTGTGAAACATCCTTCCGATTATTGGCAAATGCAACATCAGCCAGTGCAGCGGGCGCATACCTTTTTGCGAGCCCAGGTACCAGGTCAATCCTCCACCGATGAGCAGCACCGCAGGTACCCACCACATCCAGGTACTTGATATACCGCTGCTGACGGCGATCAATATCTTGGTGGGAGTGGGCAGCAGATGCTCTCTGCCTGAGTAAATGCCCAGGAATTTCGGCATTAGATAGGTCAACAGGAAAAACACAACCGAGATGGACATGAACATCAGGAACGCCGGATAGATCATTGCTCCGACGACCTTCTTCCGCGTTTCCCGGAGGTTGGTCATGTAACGAACACAGCGATCGAGCATGGGCCCCAACTGTCCGGAAACTTCCGACGCCCTTACCAGGTTGACGAAAATTGATTTGAAAACCTTCGGATGTTTGGCCAGAGCTTCCGAAAGCGGCGTTCCGGTTTCGACATCGCTCAGTATCCTGCGGAGAACCCGCTTAAAAGCGGGAGAGGTTGCCTGCTCGATTATCCCTTCCATCGCCTCGGTAATGGGAACTCCAGTATCCACCATCACCGACATCTGCGAAGCAAAGAAAATCACGTCATCGTGTTTTACTCTATTTCCGCCTATGGTTATTTCGGCCGGAGCGGTTTGTTCGGAACCGTTCTTTTTCTCGTTGAGCTTTACTACGAATTTTCCCTCGGCGCGTAACTGCTTTGCCGCATCCTCACGATTATCAGCGACAACAACTCCCTGAGCTAGGGAACCGTCGGTCATTCGTGCTTGAAATTCGTAATTAGACATTACTTGCTTTCCGAACCCGGCCGATTACTCGCAGGTAACCCGGAGAAGTTCCTCGACCGAAGTCAATCCCTGATTGACCATATCCAAACCATACTCGTAAAGCGTCCTCATGCCGCTCTGCCGGGCCAATTGCCTTAGTTTTCCCAATTTAGCACCGGAAGCGATGGCATCGCGCATCTCGTCATCGGGAACCAAAACCTCGTATACGCCGGCACGCCCGCGATACCCGGCGCCGTTGCAGGCATCACAGCCTTTTGCCCTGGTCACTTTATCCAGACTGATTCCCGCCCGGCCAGCCGTCTCCACAATCGTCGCCGGAGGATCGACTTTATACGCACAGTTGGGACAAACCCTACGTACCAGACGCTGGGCAACGATGCCCACCAGGGCGGCGCTCACCAGGTAAGGTTCAATCGCCAGATTTTCCAATCGGGTAATAGCGCCGGCCGAATCATTGGTATGCAGAGTCGCCAGCACCAGATGCCCCGTCAGAGCCGCCTGCATGGCGATGCTGGCCGTCTCCGGATCACGAATCTCACCTATCATGATCACGTCCGGGTCCTGACGCAGCAGAGTCCGCAGGATAGAGGCGAAGGTGAGATCGATCTTACTGTGAACCTGAAACTGGTTAACCCCTTGAAGATTAAATTCGATCGGATCCTCGACCGTACAGATATTCACCGTCGGCGAGTTAATCTGACTGAGCATCGAATAAAGTGTGGAGCTTTTTCCACTACCGGTGGGTCCGGTTACCAGAATCATTCCGTAAGGGTGCCGGCAGAGCTGCTCGAATTTATCCCTCACTTCCTTCGACAGTCCCAAGCCGTCGAAAGTGAGCAGGCTCTGGGTGTTGTCGATGATACGAATAACCACTTTTTCCCCGTATTTATTGGGCAGAGTGGACACACGCAGATCAACCGGGTTTCCCCGGGAGATGATACGGATAGCCCCGTCCTGCGGCAGACGCCGTTCGGAAATATCCATACCGGCCATGATTTTTATACGAGCAACGATCGCCGCCTGCATGTGAACGGGGGGATTGACTTTTTCGGCAAGCTGTCCGTCCACCCGGAACCTGATACGGAAAATACCATCATCAGGTTCAAAGTGGATATCGCTGGCCCCCTCTCGAATGGCGTTGTGCAAAGTGTGGTTTACAAGTTTAACCACTGGAGAATCGCTGCCCAACTCCTCCATTTCGGAACGTTCAGCAAGAGATTCCGTACCTTTTTGATCATCGGTGAAGAACTCGTCGAGCCCGACGACATCCTCATCCGGAGTAAGTTTATCCAGGGTGGCCGAAATCGCCTCAGGCAGGGCCGCCACTATCTGCACGGTACAGCCGACGAGCTGGCTTATTTCATCCACCAGGAAGAAGTTTGACGGCTCGGTTACCGCTACGGTCAAAACATCATCGACGCGGAACAGGGGCAGAACATTTCGTTCGTTGATAAAATCCTTAGGCAGGTAGTTCACCACCTCCGGATCGACGAACTTTCGGGTAAGATGTATAAATGGAATTCCATAAGCATCCGCCAGGGCCTCGGTCAACTGGGTCTGTGTACAATAGCCGAGCTCCACAAGGATCTCACCCAACAGTTGGCGTTTGCCGCCTTTTTTCTGTATGGCGATAACCTCGTCCACCTGTTCCGGCGTGACCAGTCCCCGTTCAACCAGAACGTCACCAACTCGAAGTGTTTTTACCTGTCCTTGTGTATCCATAACGAGCCTATTTCAATGCGGCCATGGCGTCATCCAGTGTTTCCAGCACATCCAACTGCTTGTCCAGGCGAGTCAATTCCAGGATTTTTCTCATATCCTCATCGAGAGCGCAAAGCTTGGCCATTCCCAACCGCTCCTCACATTCGCGGTTCAGCCAGGTCAACGCCTCCAAACCGGCGCTGTCTATTGACATGCAACCGGAAAAATCGACCACAAAATCCCGGGCATCATCCGCCATGGCTTCGGTAGCCATTCTCCTGAACTCATCAACATTGACCCTGCTCAAGGCGCCGTCAATCTTCAGGATGCTAACGTCATTCTGTTTGCTCAGTGTGGCCATACCCGCTCACCCGGTCCTGTTTTAAATTAACCAACAGCCTTCCTGCCAGTGGACAACTTGCGCAGCGCCTCCTGCGCCCAACCGCAATCACCGTCTATTTCCAGTGCTTTCCGGTAACACTCACGGGCTCGGGAAAAATCATTTGCCCGTTCCGCGGTAACTCCCAACAGGCAATGTACCAGGACATCCTCGTGGTTGTAGGTCAATAGGGTTTCCAATGATTCCTCCGCTGACTTGTACCGCCCGGTATGCAGGTTCGTATACGCGTCGTAAAGCAGCGTCTGCGGTGAATTGGGTGCCAGCCGCTTTACCGCGGTCAGACTACGACGGGTGGTCATCAAATCACCGGATACGACGCCCGCCTTGGCCAGCAGATACCACGCCTCCAGATCGTCATGATCGCGGGAAAGGTGATCACGCAGCAGCTTCTTGGCTTCTTCCATACGTTCCAGTTCCAGCATGCACCTGGCCGATGCCCGGACAATCGATCCTGATGATCCTTTGACCTTATCGGACAACATAGGCTCCAGAACCGCCAACGCCTCTCCGTATCGCTTCATTTCCACCGCTAATAGCGCGTATTCCTCGGTCATTACCGGATCGAGTCGACCGGCATCAAGGGCAACACTGAAAGATTCCAGTGCAGCTTCTCTGTCACCGATATGCAGGGCTATTTCGCCGAGCAAAGCGTGGATACTCGGATCGTTACCGTAGTCCATTACCCTGCTGACCAGAAGTGCCCGCGCCTGTTCGGGTTTGCCGCTACTGACAAGACATTCCGCTTCCGACATCAGGTATTCCACTACCGTATCGTCGATCATCCGTGCCCGGTGATAGTGGTTTACCGCTGTACTGTACTGTCCCATCCGCTCCGCGACCATGCCCTGAATCGATGCAAGTTCAGAACTATCTATCATTGTGTCGGCCGCTTTCTGTGCCGCGCGGTGAGCGGCGGATATCTTGTCCTGCTCCAGGTAGCATTTCGCCAGGAGCAGGTGGGCTTCTCCGCTATTGGGGTTCCACCCAAGAGACTCCTGAATGAATTCTATTGCCTCGTCCACGAGCCCCTGCTCATACTGCTGCCTGGCAAGCTGCAACTTGATCTGCGAGCGGACCTCTCCCCAGTGCCTGGCCGTTTGTCCATCTTTCTTTGCTCCAAAGTTGGCACATCCGGATACAAACACCGCCACGGCCAGTACCGTAATAGTGCAAAAGACGATTCGCTCTATCGTTCGCCGGCTATCATCCCTGAACATCGTTCTTCTCCCGAAGGCCGCTGTCGGCCTCTGAGTCTTCCAGCTCTTCCCGCATATCAATCGAGCCCCGGAGCGCTTCCGGTCTATCGAATATGGATTCGTCTATTCCCTGCTCTTTCATAATCACCTGCTGGATGAAATCTCGGGTTACGGCTCCGTCGTCATCCCATTCCCGCTTACTGCGGAGTTCCTCCTGCAACTGGATAGCTGACAGGAACCGGGGATTGTTGTACAAGGCCATTCTCAGACACCAGCGGGCGTTGTCCTCCTTGCCTGCGGTTATGTAGTCCAAAGCTTTTTTATAAAGTGCCTGGGCGACACGTTCCCGCCCATGCCACATCTGGCCTTCTCGTATCCCCACTCGTATACGCTCGATATCCTCGAATTGCCTTTTACTCTCTTCCGCGTACGCATCATTGTTTTTCACAATATGAACGGTAAGCAGAATGATCACTTCAGACCGTCGCAACGTGTCGCTGCGCGATTGGAAAAGCGTACCCAGCGCCGGAATATCACCAAGCAGCGGAACCTGTGCCCGAGTGTTTGTATCCGTTTCCCGGAAAAGACCGCCGATCAGAATAGTCTGCCCGTCCTTGACCACCACGTTCGTTGTAACTTCAGTGGTCTGCTCGTAAGGAAGGTTTGACGCATTCACCCCGCCGATACTGTCTTCCGGATGCAGTTCCATTCGAACGTAACCATCCTCGCCGATGAACGGACGGAAAATCATCTGCGTACCGGTTTCCAGAAACTCAACCGTCTGAATCGCCTGAGTTTCAGTCACGGTTGTGGTTATGTACCCGTCCCTTCTACCGACGATCACCTGCCCCTTCTGCTTGTTCAGGGCAAGAACCTTGGGATTTGCCAATACGACCGTATCCGTCACCTGCTCCAGAGCTCGCACGAATACCGCTATCTGATCCTTCAAAATTCCGATATGCAGACCACCCTGTGGAACATTGCTGGTGAGATCCGTAGTGACGTTACTGTTGAATTTTTCAAACCTTGCGGTGGGTAGATCGCCTACGGTCACATTCTGCACCGCGGTCGATGTGGAACCGAGCAGTTCCAGATCCACTCCGCCGAGAACCGTAAAGTCCACGCCCAGGGCGTTTTCGTCATTCAGTTCGGCGCTGAGAATCGTCGCTTCAACCAGAACCTGCTGTGGTCTGATGTCGAGTTTCTCAATAACCGCTTCGATGGCGTCAAGATTGAGCGGCCGATCGTGAACCACAATATAGTCAGTCGTGGCAAGGGACGCTCCGCCGGCGTCATCAGAACCGCTGGCAATGCCGTCCTCCGCCTCCTCCGATACTGCTAATTTACCAACATTGGATAAAAGCGGAGTGATCGCCGGCTCGATGTCCTTGGCCTGTACGTAACTCAGGCGGAATACGCGGGACTCCGGCGGGTTCTCCGCCGCGATTATCTCCGCCAGTTCCTCCTGCGTGTAGACGTAGATGAACCTGCCTTCCGCGCGATACGCAGCCCGGTTCGACAGCAGAATAGCGTCCAGAGCCTCTTCAAAAGTGACACTATGCAGGCTGGCCGTCACCGTACCTTCAACCGCCGGAGTAGCAATGATGTTGCGATTTGTCTCCAGGCTGAGCATGCGCAAAGCTGTACTCAACGGAAGATCAACGAAATTGAGCGTAACCGTGCCGCTTGCGGAAATCTCAACCTCCGACTCCACCAGCCCTGTCATACGGTCATCGGTATCGGCATCCGGTTCATTCTCAACCGGCTGTACCTCTGGTTGATCAGGCAATGGCGGCGGGGGAGGACTGCTGCCCATCTTTTCCACTGCTTTCCTGACCTGCTCGGGAACATCTTGAGCAAAACTGAACAGAGGCGTGAAAACGAACACCCCGATCAGGACACAACACACATTCCTTTGCCATCGGCTTCCGTGAGCCATCGGTCCGTCTCCTTACTTCCGATCGCTGGTCCGCGTTACGGTGAACTTTTCCACGAAAGTTGTCACCACCACGCCGCACCAGAGGTATTTATGGCATTTGCAAGGTTATCTTCTCGCTGCCTTTACTTAAAACCACATATCTGTTACCAATCGTCACTACCTGGTAACCGGCTATCCGTGAACCAGGGTATACAACCATACCTGAAATAACCGCTTTGCCCTCTTTCTGGTTCGCCCCAAGCATGGTGAACTGCAAAACCAGCTCGCTCTCCAGACCACCCTCTTCCCCGTCTTCCGCGTCCCCCAGATCCAGCGGTCCCATCCATGCAGTACCGAACGGGTTTCGCGTCAGCGTCCTGGCTATCCTGGGCCGAGGATACCGCGGTAACGTTTTCGATTCGCTATTCGCCGGCTCATCAACTGCCGTTTCCACTGGGCCTTGCAAGCCCACCGCGATTTCCACTCCCTCAGCTTTATCCGGACCTTTACTCAACTGCCGAACCAAAAGGAATATCAATACCAGAGTTCCAACCAGCAGGATCACCGACTTCGCCGGTGACGCCTTGATATTGGCCATAATTATTGCTTGAACTCTAGCCATCTTTTCCACTACAAACCTGTTCCTTAAGCCGGCCGGTAATACACGTGAACCGTCATAGACAAAGTCAGTTCACCGGGCGAATCATCGAGGGCGACAATCTCCAGTCGTTGCACCCTGGCTACTCGCGGAGCGCTTTCCAAACGACGCAAAAACTTGAATATTCCCTCAAACTCCCCTCTAAAACTTATTTCAATGGGAAGGCAATTTACTTCCTCCCCCACCAGTACCTTCGACGGAATAACCGACCTGTCCCGCAAACCGGCTTGCCTGGCTCCCTGATCTATCAGTTCCAGCAGGTGACCGACATTGGTATCTTTCGGTATGGCTTCCTCGAACGACGCCAAGGCGGTCTTCACCTTGTAAACCTCGTTGAATGTGCCCTTCAGCGCTGACAACTGGTTGTTCCGCTGGTCCAGCTTACTGTTCAAATCCGCGGTCGCCCGGTGTATCTCCTGTAACCTGCGCGCTCCCGGCAGATACGAACCGAACAGAAAAAGCAGACCGGCCACCGCCGCCCCTATCGCCAAATGATATTTTTTGCCAATCGTTTTCATTTGCGATTTACTCAAACTGCGCCATCCGACAGACCACTCTGAACTCAACTACAGATTTTCCGTAAATCGTTTCAGGACGTTCGTAACGAAGGCTGACATCGTAAAACAGAGGCGAATCCGCCATACACCGGACAAACGTACCGATCTCGCTTCCCGACGCAGCCCAGCCGGCAACCTCTAATACAGTTGCCTTCTTTTCCGTTAACGACTCCTCCTCTTCTGTCGCAGAGTTGCTCCCGAAAATCACTCGCGGACTCTTATTCAAATAAACCTCGCGTAAAGTCAGAGAACGGGGCATGAGGTGGGACAACTCGGTAAATATATCCGCTACCACAACTCCTCCACCGACGTCCGCCAGAACTTTCGCGTTATTCATCCAGTGAGTCTGCTCACTTCTCAGTTCTTCCAGACGCTTGAGCATCGGGCTCTGTACGTCGTAGGCGCCTTGCACTTCCTGCAGCTTACGCGTCGCCGCCCACGTCTGCCTGGCCGATTCCAAACCAGCCACAATCAGAAGAACTCCCAATATGATAAAACCACCCAGACGCAGTCTCGTACCCTCGCGATCGGCAAGAGCCTTGACATACCATTCAGGTGTAAAATCAAGCTCTTTCATCAGGCAACTTTCACCTCTTTATTTACTCGCCGGGCGTTTTTCAGAGCCAACCCGATTGTCGTCGTCCATTCCGACAAACCACTTTCCGTAAACACTCCCTCCAGTTGCTGCGGTATCCTGATTCCTCTGAACGAATCGCCGGCAACCACCTCCATTTGAGTTGCCTCGGTCAGGTATTCGCGTACCGCGTGATGGTTGATTTCGCTTCCGCCGAACACAATTCGATCAGGCTTTTCCCCTCGAAAGGTAACAGCGTAATATCGCAGACAAAGCCCAATCTCCTTGCCGAGTTGATCCAGTCCAGGAGTTATCGCGTTGACGATTTCCGCCGCCCGCTCATCCGTTTTCCAGTCTACGTGCTCGGTTAGAACTCTGCTCCGTTCTTCCCACGCCTCGTCGCCAGATATTCCCAATCTTTCCGCGACCAACTCGTCCAGAGTTCTCCCACCGGACGAACAGTTCTTCAGGAATACGATGTTGTTTCCCCTGACGATTATGATCCGCGAACCGCACCGCCCCATATCAACATAGGTACTGGTGTGTTCAGCGTCCGACTCCCTTTCCAGAAATCTTTCAAACGGTCTGAAAAACGCATTCGCTCCGTGTTCCATCCCTACTACACGTAAACCACAATCGGTCAGCAGTTTCAATCGCTGCTCGATTCCGTCTGCCCGGGCGCCGAGGATAATCACCTCCTGCAGGCTATCGGCCGCACTGCCCACCAGCCCCGCGGGAATACTGCGGATTGTCACCTTATCACCCAGGTTGGAAAAACGTTCCAGACCCTCAAACTCCGCCGCCGATTCCAACTCCTCAGCCGGCATATTCGGAAGACGGATGCTCTTGATCTCCACATCTGCGTTGGGTAAACATACGACTACATCTTTTCCCAAAAAACGTTTCGCGGTCAGCAGACCGGTTATCCCATCCCTGATAACTTCAGCATTTGCGGCATTTTCCGAATCCAACTTCACCTTCCCGGCCGCCACGACTTCGCAACCGTCAGAGAGCCAGCGCAACTGGAGCATGCGAATAGCGCGCGCACCAATGTCAATACCTATTGGTCCGACATGTTGGCCTCTCCAGTTCACCGCATTCACCTCTGCAATCTATAACCTGCCAGTCAGAACAACAGAACCGTTACTTTTTCCCTCTGGTTGTATTTTTGTTTTTTCCAGCAGTACCGGCCGCGTTCTGGACTTCGACCTTCACCGATTTAGTCTCCAGAATCTGTATTACTTTTCGCAACAGCTCATTTGTCTTTCGAACTTCCTGAAGAAGATCCGCTCTCTGCGAGCCGGCATCCGGGATTTGCGCCCTGGCGTCCGCAGCCCAACTCGTCGGACCTGCCCAAACCCGGATAAACGTAATGGCCAGTATCACGCCCAGAAGGAATCTGAATACTTTTCCAGTTCGCTCTGATTTTCCCAACGACATCTTCGTTCTCCCGTTCATCAGCTCCCGACGTTTTGTAAAACACGTTCACCGTTTTTTTCGGACGCAGCTTAAAGAACAATCGCCGCTGCCAACCCGGTTCGCGCCGATAACATCGGACCGGATCACCAGCGGCGCGGAGTACATCTACCAACACGAATCCGAAAGGCGATTCGGTCCACTAGTAAGCCCGGTGAGCGGTGCTGTCATTTGCACGGAACTCCCCGGTAGTCTCGTTGTAATACCATCCCTTACCGTCTCCGGCAGCTTCATCAGTCACTGTGTTTACATTGGTAAAAGGATTATTCGGTATTGCAAGCAGATAAGGTCCGAAGTCGGTACCGGCCGTGCCGTCCGCCTTGGTACCGGCGGTAAGCTGCGTGGAAAAAGTACTCAGCTTCGGGTATTCGTTCGGAGTATGCTGCAGCTTGTACAATTCCAACTGTGCTCTAACGATCTGTAAGTTGGTTTTACATGCCGCGATATTCGCATCCTCAGAAGCGCTTGAAAATTGTGGCACGACAATCGCTGCCAGAATACCCAATACAATCACAACTATCAAAACTTCTACCAGCGTGAATGCCCTGCCTATGCCTTTGGGCGTCATCATAGTGAAAACTCCTCTTCCTCGAATTTAGAGGCTCCGCGACAACAACCCGCCGCCGCGTCAACTTACATACCACTTACCCAACGGCACCGAAACGAAGTCAGAGTACCGTTACCTATTGGCGTATCGGACGTGGCGGGTTCCAACTTAATCCTCAAAAAACATCTGTGCCCAGAAACATAAACATCTTCTCGCGTGGGCAAAAAAGAGGAAGTTTTCGGACGTTAAGAGGGCTTTAGAGGGGAAAAACTCGCCTGAAGTGCCGGATAGCGAAAAAGTGAAACTACCTGTCCCGACTGACCAGGGACAATGATTGAGTTATCGGAACTTCTGAAACAGGAGAAATCGGCTTTAACAAACCGCCCGCAAGCTCCAGCCATTGCCCGGCGTTACTGCGGCTGACCTCACCTGTTCCACATACAAACACATCACAACGGTCACCGCCTATCACCGGCTCGACCTGGTTCACATAGGAATTCGGATATCGGGAAAATTCCGCAACCAATCGTCGTGACGCTTCCAGCGGACACTCATTATGGGAAAACATGGCCACCATCACTCCATCGGGAGCAAGGCGGGGTAAAGCTCGCTCAAAAAAATCAGATGCGAGGACCCTGCGGCTCATTGTATATGGCATATCCCTGAACGTGACCAGTAACAGGTCATAAGTGTCGGCAGATGCACGTAACGAGCGGATTGCCGGTAGCAGGCGATACCTTACCTTCCCATCACCGCAACTGGCATGATCCGCGTCAAACCGGAGACTGTTTATCCGCCACCACATCGAGGGCTCAACCAGAAGACGTTCCACTCGACCAGAAAAATCCATCGGCACCCAGTTACTATCATCACCCAACAGACTGATCGCGCCCACTCGACAGTTCGAGGGCAAACTCGACCAGTCGCAGATATCCGCCATCTGCGAGATTGAGGAATCACCCAGCGACTGTTCACCGCTGCCGGCGCCGCCAATAAACCGCAGTCCCCCCTCACTCCTGACGTCGCAGGTCAGCGACCACGATTCCAGCAATTGCCCCCGGGAAACCAGTTGGCCTCTGAGCCAGCCGCCACCGGCCTGTGGCATGAACCAGGTCATAGCCAACACTGCGGTAAACACCAACACCGTTCCCGCCCGGCTCGGACCTGACACGTATGATGGTTCATGAATTATCAATATCCCGCCTGTCGCCAGCAGAGTCAGAGCCGCAGCCACAAGAGTTGCGTAACTGCCTAAAAGTTCGATCAGGCACAAGGCCACGAACAGAAAGGATACTCCCACCGCGACGAGTATCATCCGCAGTACGGTAGAACCCGTATCCGCGAAATACGCACTGCGTCTCAAAACCGCTATCCCACCGTAACCCACAGCATGGGCAACCGCAACAAACGGCACAAACGCACATATAGCCCACAACAGCCAAAATCCGGGGGTATCTCGAAACGTAGCACAACTCGCCCGAACCACGATATTGAATACGGCCACGCCAGCGGCCAAAAGTACTCCGGATATCACGCAATGCGTTCCCAGAGAACCTATCCGGTGACGAACGAGCAGCATCCGCTTACTGGCTATCCAGATCCCTATCGAGCCGGCCAACAACATCCCGCCGCCAGCGAACAAGGTATCGCTGAACTCGGAAGAGGTATCGCGGAGCGTACCCACCACATAAACCCAGAGCAGTGCGTCGGCCACCGTCGCACAAACACAGACAAAAACGGCCATCCGCAAAACAACAGGCCAACGCTCGCCGATTTCCGGCTCGTCAAGTAACAGTTCCTCGCCCCCACTGCGACGATGTTTCACTCCCGGAACGGCAGTCCACACCGAAACCATCGCCGCCACCAGCAACGGCACGGCCCCACACCTCATCAACAGCAGCCCATTGGATGGAAATCGCACAAACAGAGCCGTCAGCAAAAAGCCAATAGCCGTTCCAGCCAGTACCCAGCCGAAAACACCAAAATTCCAACGCCCAGAGGGGCAGCCCAACTGATGGACACAACGAATCAAGAATCCGATCAAGGAAAAGGGTACTAACGCCGCCAGCAGGAGAATCAACATCTCGAATATTGTCAGTGAATTATTACGCCAGATAAAACCGGATAATCCATAATCCAGAACCCCCGTACACCAGTTCAAGATTACCGGGAGAAGCAACGCCCCCAACCCCGCTACCAGACAGGAAATGCCGGTTATCGTCCACAACAGATCGCGATCAACACCACCCTGCGAACCGGTCGGAACGACGCCGTCATCCACCGGCCGATTCCGTTTCTCGAGTCGGCGACGTATGAATTCAGCCAACAGAATCGAACCTCTTCGAGGCAGGCGAGGCCCGATGGCCAAAGAGAATAAAATCGCGCTGGCGGACAACCGAAATGTCCGCGGGGAAAACTCCATCACCCGGTAGCAATGCTCGACGAATCCGATGCTCAGAAGTGCAAGCCCCAGCCCGCTCAATAGCGATATCGATACCACCGCAGCTATGGGAGCTCTAAGGACACCAACAGAATCAGTTTTTCTTCTTTGCTTTGGGCGTGTCATCGGGTGGGCCTCTTGCCCTGAACGACGCGGATACTTCCACCGCGATCCATTAACCATCACTTAACATCATACCCCGACTCTACTTAATGTAACTACTTATCCGCGTGTTGGCTACTAACAAATTGCCTCCCCAACCCTGTTTTACAACTGCTACCCCAATTCCTTTGAAACCTCACTTGCGTAAAGACCATCTCGATCGAGATACTTAACGCGTTTCCAAGCCACTCGCGCCGATTTACCCGGCCTGGTCAATCGCATCAAGCGTGCCCAAAGCACTTGCACGGCCAGATCCTCGTCGTTGATCTTCAAGGCAACCAGCAAAACTCTTCGCGCTTCATCAAAATCTTCTTTCTGCAAAGCCAACTCAGCCAAGGATCGCAGTTCCTCCAGTTCCTTTGCGAAATCTGGAGAATTTTCATCTCTCACACGAATCAACAAACGCCATTGAGCAAACAGCCACACGCCTATAGTCACCAGTACGGCTGTGAACCATATCCAGCGCGGAATATCCTGGGGAACAACCCACAATCCGAGAATTACAATCTGGGTAACGACGCCGAACAGGATAGCCAGAGTAAACCCCAGCCACTCGCGGCGCAAAATGATCAAACCGGTCCCGGGAACCATAAGATTAAATAAAACAGCGAGTCTCTTGCGGTACATTTCGTCTTAACCAGCCTTTTGTAAATCGCAACACGAAGTTTTCAACGCTATCTTCGCCGCTTAAGATCAACATGCCAAGTAAATCTTGCTAACCATACCCCTTCACGATTAACATCCGCTTATTCAGGAGCTGACTATGAAATACATTAAGACTATCGCCGCATTATGTTTCGCATGCTTCCTTCTTTCCGGATGCAGCAATCAGAAACCAAGCGTACACAATTTCGCTCATCTCAGGCTGCAAGCCGTATCAACCGGCGAAGCGTTCGAGGCTGCCACAATCGCGCTACGGGAAAGATTCCAGATCGATAGCAGCGATCCTGAATCTCTCACTATAACCACTGCGCCGCAAGAGAGTACGGAGGTTCTCGCTCGGGGTCGCGTTGGCGATCTGGTTGGTATTCCACGTCGTGTCCGCAAGTTGGCTACCGTTCACGTAACCGGCTCAAACTCAGAAACCAGTATCTGGTGCAAAGTGGCTATCCAACAGGACGAAACCGGCGACAGAAGCATTCATCGATCAGACCAGAGCCTGGACGACATCCCTCGTTCAACACCGGCCGATGGTAACGGGGCAACCACCCAGGAACAAAACGAACTCTGGACCACTACCCGCCGAGACAAAAGAGCGGAGCGAGCTATACTGCAATCGATAAACGAGATTCTGGCCAAACATGCTGCCAGCAAGGAGTAGAAATGATTCAGTGTCGCGAATGTGAATACTTCTTCAGTGATGAAATGGGGATAACAGGTTGTTCCTGCGATCCGTTTCACAACGTGAAAGAACCGGAATGCCTGACCAAGCTGCAACTGATGAAGCTGCAGGACATGAACATCAAGCTCGATCGTATGACCCGTGCTTACGAATCCACACTGGCTATTTATCGAAAACTCGCGCCTATGCAGGAGAAAATGTTCCGCCATGTGGAAAGGGAAATCGACGAAGTGGAAGAGGCCGACAGTTGGAAACGCGGCTACGACGATAACGACGACGAAGACGATCCCTTCAGCGGCCCGTATTGAACTTGAAGCTGAACTGACACGACCTTTAAACCACGCGCAAAGTCGAAACACCGTAACGCGACGAAACATCAAAAACGCTGCCGTCCCCCACTATCTGCCTGTAGGTTTCCATAGCCAACTGGGGACAATTGTTCTCTTCACTCAAATGGGAAAGGGCAATCCACCGGTGCCGATCCTTACCGACCTCGCGGATGAGGTTTGCGGCCTCTGAGTTTGAAACGTGACCGTGTTTTCCCGAAATACGCTGCTTGAGATAATAAGGATACGGACCGGTTTCGAGCATCTGCTCATCGTAATTGCTTTCCAGATACGCAGCGTCGACGGAAGCCAATATCTCCACCAGGCCCGAAAACGGATGCCCCAAGTCGGTGAAAATACCCAGGCGTTTGTTCCGCCATTCGACTATAAACGCCACGCCGTCAACCGCGTCATGTGCGGTACCGATGGTATGAATAACTACATCTTTAACCTGAATGGAATCTCCCGACCGGAAATGACGCACATCCGTCAGTTTCCCCAGATCGCATCGCGACGCCTGAAGAGTCGGTTCGGTAAGGTAGATGGGAACTCCAAACATCCGTTGGTATATTCCAGCACTCTTGATGTGGTCACTATGTTCATGAGAAATAAAAAGTGCATCGACATCACCCGCAAATCGATCGTGTTCAGCCATCCGGTTACGCACGGCTTTGCCACTGACCCCCGCGTCAAACAGCAGGCGTGCGCTGCCTGCCTCCACGTATATGCAGTTCCCGTTGGAACCGGACTGGATTGAAAAAGTAACAATCTCACTCATTGCGGTAATACCTCTACGATTTGGAACCGGACTTCGCCGCGGGAATTTCGAATCGTGGCCAACAGTCTCCCGCCGCTGATATCCCCCGGACGGGCGACTATCAAGACCTTCTCACGCGGATGCTTTTCAAAATGCTCAGCTAAAACTTCACGACTGGTGCTCATGGTAAACGGCCCCATCGAACGCACATCGTCAAAATCCTTATCGCCTCTGCAATACTCGACCTTCTTTTCCCAACTTTGAAACTCGGATGGCTCCACCGGCAGGTAGAAGAGAACCTGGATATACGGCTGCATCCCAAACCACACGTGTTCATTATTGACTTGGTCGGAGATGAAAATGCGATCGTAATTGCGCCAGCGATCGCGCATAAAAAACACGGCGTCCACAAGGTCACTGCCCATCAGAGATTTCATGTACGGGTGGTATGCCCACTGGCGAAAATACTGAGTCATGAACCAGCCGCAGTTGATCACCAAGACGACAGCTATCAATGAAGATGTCACTTGCCTGATCGGACTGACATTTATCGGCCTCCAACTCAGAATCGCATAAATACCAATTGCTCCGATCCATTGGAAAACACCGATTCCGCACGCTGCCCGCAGCGAGTGAGGAGCACTGAGCGTTGTGGCGGAGGCAATCGGGTATAATAACAACCACGCCAATATAAGCCCGTAAGCACGGTTATCCCTGCGCCGGTACCACATCACCGCCAGACCGATGGGAAGAACAGGAAGCATATACCAATTGAGTTGCCCAACTGTAGATACTGACTGGAAAATCGTCAGGTCGCCCGTGATAAACAGCCAGGTCATACCGAAGTGAGAGAGATACTGCCTGCATATCTGAACCAGAGAATCCAATATCGGTTGGTCCTGATGGATGATCGACTGACTCAATGCCCTGGCGTTAACCTGCGACCAACGGGTTAATGTTCCCCATACCATGGGCGCTGCGACAATGGCGAACACGAATCCGGCAACAATCAACACTCGTCGCGAATTTCGATTCTTCGCATGCGCAAGTAATTGTTTGCGGTATATAAAACCACCAACAATCGCCATCGCCGGAAGAAACAGCTTCATTGTCCCGTACGAATATAGTGAGAGAGCCGCAACCGCAGCAAATACAATAGCCCAAACAGGTTTGAGCCTGCACGAACTACATTTTTCACCATCGGTTCCTCTAAGTAAAATCCCGCTAAGATCGGCCAGTAGGAACAATAAGATCACAAATGTCGGCACCAGGGTACTTTCGTGCCCGAAACGGCTGATCTGAATATGCCACGGAGAAAGGGCCAACAACACCGCTGCCCAGATCGCCATTTTCCGGTCAAATACGCGGGCAACCAGTAAATAAAAACAGAGTATGGATCCTACGCTCAGAATAACAGCAGGCAGGCGCGTGGCTATAGTCAACTCCTCCGGCCCGAGCGCCCATACGAAAGGAACAATCATGTAAGCATACAAAGCCGGGCGAAAATCCCCCCGGCCAAACGCCTCCAGAAACACAGGCCAGGACTCGCCCCAGCGATCTGCACCCGTTTCCAGCAGGCAATACGCATCGTACCCATTACTCGCCTCGTCGACACATATCCTGGGCGGCGCATGCTCTAAGTCGAAAAGCCTGATACAACCGGCCGCCAACAGTAGCAGCAATATTAATAATAGCCGTATTCCCCGCGGTACCATAAATACACCAATAAACCCAAACATATCACTATGATACGCCGGAAAACGAAATCGCTCTCCGACTGGGTTCCATATTAACTTAAAAAGAAAATTTCTGCAGCGACTTCAACCTTGAAACAACGAGCTTCTTATTCTATTGGAACGAACTCTCAACCGCCCAAACCCGCTTTAACGGTTGATCTCCCCTGCCGGTAAGGTTTAATACCTGTATGCTAGAAAATGAACATGAACAAAATGTATCCAGCAGTCCCACAGCATCCAAGACTGTTGCCACTATCCTCGCCGGTACCGTAATACTCAGCTTGGTTATTCACATCGTAGTCCTGGTAACTCCACCGACACCGGGCATGCTCTGGGACCACCATTGGTATGTTCGCTGGGGCGCGGCAATGTTGACACAAGGCCTGAATGAGGTGTATACCGCTCAGCCGCCACTAACTCCCATGCTCTCCCCCACTACCCACAAGGTATACATACCGGAAATCGACGAGGAGTCATCCTGTAATTACCCGCCCCTGTCCATGCTTATGATATACGGACAGGCGATTATCTTGCGACAACTGGATCCGGATATGGTCTCGAATACGGTTACCGCAAGAGTGATTTTCTGCGGATTGTCCGTGGTATTCAATTTACTGATTGCCTGGATGGGTTATCGCATTGTTAATCGATATACCTCACCGGTTATGGCGGCCTGCACCTTTGCCGTAGTAGCTCTCGGTCCGCCGTTCATCATCGACGCCGCTCATTGGGGACAAACCGATTCCTGGGTTCTCCTGCCCCTGGTTTGCATGCTGGCGGCAATGATGCGCGAGCGATGGCTGTTGGCCGGATTGCTCTGGGGAATTGCCTTAAGCATTAAACCCCAAGCCGCACTCATGGCACCGGTTTGGCTGATCGTGCTGATCACCCGTCCGCGAAAGGAGGTTTTAATCGCCATCTTCATCGCACCAGTGATCCTGGCGATTTTCGGGCTGCCCTTTACTCTTGGCGGCGGAGAGAGTTGGGCGGAAAGGTCGGCATGGTTCCAGCGGTCTTACGTGGACAACCTGCTGCACTCCTACCCGGATACGACGCTCAAGGCGTTTAACGTCTGGTATCTGGATCTGCTCATCTGCGAAAACGACGACGCAATGGTCAAAATCGCCGGGGTCACCAAGGACGCCTGGGGAAAAGTATTATTCGGATCATCTCTTCTGGCGTTTTTTATTCTGGGCCTGCGGAAGAAGAGCGGGTTTCCCGATTCGCTTTTGTTTTTGACCGGAGCAATTCTGCTCCTTTCGGTGATCATGCCCACGCGGGTCCACGAACGATATATATTGATGCCCCTGCCGTTTTTGATTATCGCCGCGGGGATCAACCGGAAAATGTGGTTAGCCGTGGTGCCAATGATAATCGTGGCCAGTTTCCAGATCACCGTTCTCGACTGGATGAGGATGGGCGCGCACAGTTGGCGCTACGTGGTTGAGAAAGTGGAAAAACAGTATGCGGAGATGGAACAGAACCTGCCTGCGGAGGAGCTGGCGAAATATCCCAAGCCACAGGAACAGGCCGCAATAATCAGGCCGCAGTTTTTAAAAGACAGGTGGAATACCGGAGATCCCGTGAAAGAGTGGACTCTAACCCTGGCGGAGCTGCTGTCCGCCACCGGGTGCCTGATAATGATCGCCCTAGCCCTGATAAAACCTGAATCCGCGTTTCCGCAATTAGAAAGTTAGCCAAACTGCATAATCACACCAAAATTCTTTGCTATTTGTATATCATTACGCTGTTCTGGTTTTGCGGAAATGTGGTGGTTGATATTTTTGGTTCATCCAAATAAAGCGTGCTTTGGTGAAAATTCGCTCTGTCGGCCGCTTCGCGGACTCTTGGAATAATAGCGATATTGGATTCCAGGGCTTACGCCCTTCGCTAAAATCCAAAGGCCGCCTTCGGCGGGCTTGATTTATCCACCATGGGCGAATCGGAGTTTGTGTAACCTACGTCTTTACCCGGTTAATTCGCAGGTAGGGACTTCGGGGCGACGAGTGTGCATAAGCATTCTCTTATCGCTGGAAAAGTAACCGGTTTAAAATACCAGCAAGACAGGAATAATCAGACCGAAGCCCGCTCCGCCTTTGGCGGACGGCCGACAGAGGCGGAACAGAATAGTATTCCGACTAGTTCGGAGGACATCTATGAGCAAGCCGTTGTCAAGACGAAAACAGCTTGCTCATAGATGTCTCCCGAACTCCCTTACGACAAAGGCGTGAAGCTAACGCCTTTTATTTTTTGCTCACGAATCGGCTTGGCTATTTCCTGAGAAACGATTATTGCCCGGTTCGCACTCGCGCCGCTTCCGAACCACTCGCGACTCTTGACAATATGAGTATCTTTCGGGGCAGAAGTCATAGCTGGAAACATACCACGCGTAAAAGGAAGATATTTACCACGGTGACACTCGGAGCAAACCTCCAAACAATGATCCATCATGTCGAGTGGGTCCTCAAGAACAGTATCGACCTTGAGCTGAACTACCGTTTCCAGTTCCTCACCGGTTCGGTAACACAAAACAGGCCAACAGTCTATCCCTAGTGGTTCAAAGACTGCCCTCCACAAATCCGGCTTAACGAAGTACTCATCAAACACCCAGTTTAGTTGCAGTATATACTTTTTACCCCATTTCGGTTCACCACTCATGCGAAATGGCGCCTTCTGTGTTTTACCGACACCGCATTTTTTACAATACTCGCGTAAGTTGTATGTTATATCTCGATAACCATTATTTGAATCAGGTTTAGGATAACCATGATGCCAAGTGGGTTTAACGGCTAACCACCGCGCCTTTTTAAGTTCACCACTTGTAAACTTGGTGGTACAGCAAGTAACAACATCATGTTCCTTCAGCCAAGCATCAACCGTACTCCAATTCGAACAGCCCTCGGAAACGTCAAAACTAACCAATCCACCTGTTGATTCACCAACGATTTTGAAGCTAATGCCCATTTCTCGTAAAGACCGGGTCATAGTCTCGTCATACGCAAATGAACCACGATATTGAATCTTCATCGCTTAATCCGCTATTGCTACACCCTTTTTTAACGCTTTTAAAATCTCGGGATAATCTTTATAGATCTCCCTTGCCACCTTCATAACGGTTTTCTCAGTTGCCTCAGCTGTACCCGCTCCTTTGGTGATCGCCGTTCAGAGTTCGGGAGAAGTTCGTGGTATACCTTAAGTTCGGGGGGTAGTTCAGGGGACACCAAACTCCGAACTCCTTGACCTCCTAGAACAGAATCCACTTTTTACATCGCTTCCTCTTCCACTATTTCTGGGCCACAGGAAACAGAAACAATCACTCCATCAAGTACCCAAAGCAACAATTCGTATTCTGGGATAGCATAGAAATCCTGCAATGTATCGCCTATCCAGACCTGATCATCCAACTCCGGTACCGGCACACCGAGACGTTGCGCAACTTCCGCAATCGAACTACCGATTAAGTTCTTACCGTTGTAAATACAAGATTCGTAACAACCGATAGCATCTACAACATTGTTCTCAATATACACACGTATCTTGCCATCTACATCTCCATATGCTTTTCGGTTTACACACTCGATATCTTCCGCCGGTTGTCGAATAAGCCCATAAAGATCCACCGCATCCTTTCCCAATGGTACGGAGAACTCAATAATCCCCACACTCTTTAAAGGAATCCATATCATGGTCTTCTCGCCACTTTCTTAACGCTGAGTTCGGGGGACATCTATGAGCAAGCCGTTGTCAAGACGAAAACGTAACTAAGCCCTAACCAACCTAATACCGTACCTCAAGTTCGAGATACCTGAGGACGGCACGTACTACAGAGTTCCCAGAAATCTCCTCAACGATTATCAAAGGACCACCTGTTGTTAAAAGATCTGCCATTTCCGGCCTAGGGTGTCCACGTCGCCAATCACCTCTGAACACACAATCCACAAAAAATTTACTCCGGATATTAAACTCGCGGATTTTCCGCTGCTCAATAAAAACGTCAACGTCCACCACCTGTGTGAGATCTGTAACATCCGATCCCATTCCCAATTTTATACTTTCAATATTCGTATCATAACGCGACAATTCAACATCGATTGCTTTCTGAAGCTCGTTTTCTTTCATTATTCTTCCTACCTACCATACCAGAAGGAAACAATAGTGCCGTCAGCAGTGTAGATACCACCATCGGGAAGTTCGGGGGACATCTATGAGCAAATTCTCACAACCGCGAAAACGCACAGAACACGCTCACAAACCATACAATGCTTAGCCCGAGATGCAACAACGCCATTATAGCTAAAAAACGGCTTCGTAAAGCCAAAGCTGTTGGTACCGTTACGAATGAGAGAATCGCGAAAAACCACGTTCCTTTATACAAGAGGTTTTCGTACGCGGATCCCTCGGGAAACAAGTCCTTCCGCGATACTCCGAAAACCTCATAAACAACAAGTTGGGTAAATACCAACCACGCAAAGCAACAAGAATAAACGCAGTACAGCAACATTGCAGTCACACGGCAACCTTTACTTCTTTTTCTTTTCGTTGTTAATGCTATCGTGGACACTTTGTTTTTCACTCCAAATCCTCACACCCGATTGTTCTTCTAATTCTGGAAACATCTTCTTCTAATTCTGGAGACATCTTACTTAATTCAAACCCGTCACGTTTAAAGAAGTTCGTAAGCCCATCATATTCAATAACCCGAATAGCCTTTCTCGGCACAAGTTCGCCCCGCCTTTGGCGAAGGGCGTACGCCCTGGGATTAATCTCAAGCGAGTTAAGTATGCTGCCCCCCGAACTCCAGTCAAGCAAATTAAGCATGCTGTCCCAAAAACTCGGAGACGAATCTTTTCCGCTGGTTACATCCGCCTGAAGCGGCCGGGCTCGGTTTTACCATTTTCGACTCTGTAGTGTTTTCCAACGACCCGCCTTTGGTCCGCCTTCGGCGGACGGCCGACAGAATAGCGTCCCAAGGATATCCCAAGTCTTTAAGCAATCGACCCACGGATTGCGAACCGACCGGGTATTCCGATACGAAACTCAGAAAACGGAAGAAAAGAGATATACGAAAGATGTTTACAGCAGTGGTCAACAGACCCGACGGAATGCATATGAATGCGCGTCGGGTCAGTTGACCCGACCTACAAACTTCCTACTGTTCACCTATGGTCCGCTTCTGTGGATAAACTAAATGCGTTACCAATACACGATTGGTTTTGAATCAAAGTACGCTTCAGGCGGAAAATGCTTTATTACTTGCTAACCAGCACGCTCATCTGATTTTGCGGAAATGTGGTGGTTGATATTTTCAAAAAAAGGGACAAGCGTTTCGCTTGTCCCTGGAGGGAACATTTGAATGTTATACGACCGCTGTAAACGGACTTAAAAGCAGTTTACCCAACCAGCTTACGACCTTCACCGGTTAGAGCCGCGGCGTATATCCACTGACCGTTACAATTGTTGAGCTTACCCGCCCATACGAATCCTTGATTTCGCAGGTCTTCGAGCCATTCGGCCATATGACCGGCCGCATCTTCTACGCTATAACCCGAATGCTCGGCCACTTCTGAAGCCAGTTCAAATTCCGTCAACGGTCCTTGACGAAGACGACGCAGAATAACCAGGGCGTGCTGACGCAAATCATCAATCGTAATAGTATCAATCATGGCAACTTCTCCTCTCTCTAATGATGAACCAACTTGTCGTGTCCACTCATTAGAGGTATAGGCAGACAAAACGGCTATTTCCACCGCACTTGTATGTTGAACCTATATTGGTGCGAAAACAAGCATCCCAGAGGGGAAAAATATAAATATTTTTACAACCCTGACGGCTACAAAACGCTTTCAAAAAGTACCGCATAACATCTATTCAAAAGTGCCAGTGTATTACTTACAGCAAGTTGACACCGGTCGAACCAAGCCGGTACAATACCCCCGGCAGGATAAGATCGTGTTAACCGATTCACAGGCGCCGATAATATGCTTTCCAGCATAATATTAAAAGACAACCGGCTTTGCGGATGTACTTTATCCCGCAGGATATGGCTGGCGCTGATCGCCGTACATTTACCCGCTTTCATTACCAGTTGGAATTCGTCATTCACCGGTTCGGCCGGTATGGATATCCACCCCAATTGTCTCTGGTTGAGCGGTGCAATTGCTTTTTTCATTCTGAAAGCCCTGGACCTGCCACAACTGCGTTTTGCGAACAACAACCGGAACATAGCGGTTATTACAATTTCCTTAGCCCTGATGCACCTGAATGTTATCGGTGCCCACCTGGGTTTTGAGGCTATTCACGCCGGGTTGCCTTTGCTGGCCGCAATTATATTGGCCACGGGGATATCCTCCGTCCAGAGCAGGATCGATAGATTCATCGTTTCAGGAATGGGTATTTTCAAAGCGACGGTAACTCCCCTGCTGCTAAGCCCAACAGGAAAACCAGCGCATCCCGCCACATGGGGCCTGCTTTCGGTCTTGCCGGTTCGCGTTCCCCGCGCCCCTCCCGCCCTTTAGAACATGACCTTTCACGGCATTTGGTTTTCGTCTATTTCACCTGAATCGTTGGATGAATAACCAAGGTCGTTTCGGTCGCCGCGTCGGCTTTGTGCATTGCAAAGAGATCTATAGACTGGAACCTGTCATGATGTCACCATCCAATGATCCATCGGTTCAGTTGCCCGCGAGAAGCCAATACCGCCGAGCTGTACTTCTGGTAAACGTGGGAACGCCGGATTCGCCTGACCCGGTGGACGTACGGAATTACCTGGCGGAGTTTTTGAGCGACCCGCACGTCATCCGGTTACCTTATTGGCTTGCGTGGTTTCAGAAACCACTGGGTAAAATCATCGCCCGTTCGCGAGCGCAAGCGTCGTCCGATAAGTATAAGAAGATATGGACGGATCGTGGTTCACCGCTCAAGACAATAATGGCCGACCAGGCCACCGCCCTGGCAAGAGAACTTCCTCCCGGCTGGCAGGTATTTATAGCCATGCGTTATGGGCACCCCACGATTCCGGAAACTCTGAAGCAGATTCAAAGCGCCAACATCGACGAGGTGGTGGTGGTTTCCATGTACCCGCAGTACAGCGGTCCCACGACGGGAACGGTACTCCGCGAGTTATACCGCACGTTGCGGACGACGGCTAAACATCTGAACGTCAGTACCCGGGCGACGTGGTACGACGATATCGGTTACATCAACGCTCAGTCGCGGCTCATTGCCGACTGCGTAACAAAAAACGGTCTTACCCCTTCCAATACGCACCTGGTTTTTTCCGTACACAGCCTGCCAATATCCTATGTGCGAAGCGGCGATCCCTACGAACGGCACGCAAGAAGGACGGCCGAACTGGTACTAGGCCGACTGGGTTGGCCTGCAGAGCGAGCGACGCTCGGCTACCAGAGCCGAATGGGTCCTTCCCAATGGCTGGCACCTGACACGCAGGAAGTTCTTACCCGATTGGCTCAAGAGAGTAAAAAGCAGGTGATTGTCTGCCCGGTAAGTTTCACCGTCGACTGCCTGGAAACCATTGAGGAAATCGGCATCCGCTATCGCCGACACTTTGAGGAGTCGGGGGGAAAGCTGTTCCTGTGCCCGGCATTGAACACCTACGAACCATTCATAGCCGCATTGAAGAACCTGGTTCTGCGAGGGCCTCAGCCAATGACCTCCTGGGGGGAAGAGGAAACACCAATACTGCAAACCGGCAAGAACGATCAGAAACAGGTCAATCCCGGAGAGTTGTTCATGATCGGTTCGTCGCTGGCTAATGGCTTGGGGTTTTCTTCAGGGCCATCGCTGCCGCATACAACCCCGGAAAAGCTGCACTGCCTCAAGAAACCGCATGATAAAATCCGGAACCTGCTGGCCGAATGCCTTGAGCAGGGTTGCATCAAAGAGGGTTTTATCTGGAACACGTGCCACCGTTTTGAATTCTACGGCTGGCTGGCTGAAGGTATTGACGATGATGAGAGCCGAACGAAAACGAAGCAGTTGAGAAATATACTTTTTCCGGGAAACGCGAACGACCTGGACCTTTATACACTGGCCGGTTACGACGCCTGGCACCATTTGCTCCGCAGCCTGGCGGGTTTGAACAGCGGGTTGCCAGGCGACACAGACGTGATCGAACAGTACAACACCGCTCACCGGATCGCCGAGCAGGCCCGGACGGCCGGTGATGGGCTGGCTTTTATCGCCCGGCGATGCGAAAAGCTGGAACACGAAATCCGTACGGCTAACGGCTGGAATGAACTCGCCCCGGCCTATTGCTACGCCTCAATATCCGGCATTGCCAGGGACAGCGGTTTTGATTTTACCAAGTGCAGGCATCTGGTCATCGGTGGTTCGACAACGTCCCGATCGGTTATTGAAGAACTGTCAGATCGTTTCGGAGTGGAGAAACGCAACATTACGCTCGCCTATCGCGGGCATGCGGGCGGGCAGCTGAAACTGCTCCGCAAGGCGATCGGCAGCGGTACAAGACTACGGGTGCAGTGTTACAGCCAGCGGGAGATCATAAACGCCATAGCCGATTCCGACGTGGCCTTTTTCTGTATCGATCGGGATGAGCCGGTATTGGATATGCAGGAATTAAATGGCTTGCGTGATTACGAAAGCAGACCACTGGTGATTATTGATTTCAACACTACAGGTTCCGTAGCTGCCGCCAAAATTCCCGGAATAACCCTCTACAAAGCCGAGCATTTGGACAAGGAGGTCACGAATTTTGCGGATGAGCTCTGCCGTAACACAGACTTCGTCGAAGCTGCCCGGCAGGTCGAACTACTGATTGAAAAACACGTTTCCGAAATAACCGGCAAAGATACGTTGAAATCCCGCCTGGAAAAAACCGCGAAGATACTCAATCAGGCCATGACTGGAAAAAGCATCACAGGAGGCAAGGCCCAATGATCACCAACTCCAAGATTGACCTGGAGGTGTTTCGGCGATACGCGGGTCTTTCGCTGCCCCGGCACGTATCCTACCCCATGCCCACCGCCTGGGAGGATATGAACGAATCCGATGCCAGAAGTATGGTTACAGAAAGTGCGCAAAGAGATAATCCCAACGGACTTTCGCTTTACATCCATATTCCCTTTTGTGAGAAAATCTGCAGGTACTGCGCCTGTAACCGAATAGCACTGGCCAGCAACTCCCCTTCCAGCTTGGTAATAACCACGAATTACCTGAAGGCGTTAAGCACAGAACTAGATCAGCTTACCGATCTCATCGGAACAGGACGGCCGGTCAGGCAGATTCACTGGGGCGGCGGCACACCCACTTTCCTCCGGCCGGAGCGGATCGAACAGTTACATGAGAAAATCACCAACTGTTTTTCAGTGGCTCCCGATGCGGAGATGGCCATGGAGATCGATCCCCGGGTTACTTCAACCGCAACGCTTGAAGTGTTGCGGAAGATGAATTTCAATCGTGTTTCGCTCGGTGTCCAGGATTTTGATCCCCAGGTGCAGAAGCACGTGCGCCGCATTCAGCCCTTTGAAATGGTTCAGGAAATACTTGCCGCCTGCCGCGATCTTGGTTTTAAAAGTATCAACTTCGACCTTATCTACGGTTTGCCCTACCAGACACGGCAGACCATATGCAGGACCATTGAACAGGTCATTCAACTGTCGCCTGACCGGATAGCTTTTTACCATTACGCCCAGATCCCTGACCGTATCGCGACCCAGCGAGGTTTGAACTACACGAAATTGCCGGACAGTGAAACCAAGCTGCAGATGTTCCTCGACGGATTACATCTGTTCGAAAATTGCGGTTACGAGTTCATCGGGCTGGATCACTTCGCCAGGCCTGACGAGTCGCTGGCTGTCGCTCTGCGAGAAAACACGTTGCAGCGTACTTTCCAGGGAATGACTACGGGCAAGGGTTTGGATCAGCTTGGGCTTGGGTCTTCGGCGATCAGCCATTTATCCGGTATTGGCTTTTTACAGAACAACCACGATCTCGACGCGTATATCGAAAGCCTCAATAAAGGCATGCTCGCCACGCGGCGGGGCAAGCGGTTGACCTTTGACGACCGGGTCCGCCAGTCGCTGATCGGCGATCTTTACTGTCAGACGAAGATCCGGCCTGCACACTTGGAGGAGTCTTTTGAAATAGATTTCTTCGACTATTTCCAGCGGGAGAACGATGGTATGGAGCAGATGGTTCGCGACGGTTTACTTGAGAAAACAGACACAGGCTGGGATGTAAGCAGTCCTCTCGGGCGAGTGCTGCTACGGACGGTGGCAGCTGTTTTCGACGCCTATCTCGATGCCGACGCCTATCTCTATGGTGACAAGAGGAGTTTCTCCGCGAACGCGTAAGGAGCTATTGAGCGAATGCCGGAAAACGATTTACTGCTACGAGCCGCTCGCGGGGAAAGAACCGAACGCACACCGGTATGGATGATGCGGCAGGCAGGCCGGTTCGATCCGGAGTACCGGGCTATACGTGAAAAAGTCAACCTGCCGCTGGAGGTCATGTTCCGCACTCCCGAGCTTGCGGCGGAGATTTCGCTGCTGCCCAAGCGGTTCGGGGTGGACGCGATTATTTTCTATCAGGATATTCTCACTCCTCTGGCGCCCATGGGCGCGGAATTCGTCTTTCGTCCGGGGCCTGTTCTGGAAAGACCAATCCGCAGCGAAAGCGACATTGCCAGCTTGAAACTGTTCGACCCCGCGTGCGAACTTCCCTTTGTGGCGGATACGCTGAGGCGGGTGAGAGAAAGCCTGAATGGCAAGCTCCCGCTTCTGGGTTTTGCAGGAGCGCCTTTGACGCTGGCGTTTTTTCTTATAGAGGGAAAAAGCCCGGGCAAATCACATGAAAACGCCAGAAAACTGATGACCGAAAAACCCCTGATCATGCACAGGCTGTTAAAACTACTGGCGGACATGACCACTGAATATCTCAGGTTCCAGATAGAATCGGGCGCGGACGCGGTGCAGCTGTTTGAATCGGTAGGGAATTTACTATCGGAAGAGGAATACCGTGAATTCGCCCACCCGTACCACGTCAGGGTATTTTCCCGATTAAGCGATACGGTGCCTAAAATACTTTTTGCCAGAGACCAGACCTGCGTGGAACTGATGGCAGACTCGCGGGCGAATGTTTTGAGTATCGGTTCGAACTTAAAGCTGGAAGACGCAAAGAACCGTTGCGATGGGAAAGTGGCATTACAGGGGAACGTGGATAACCAATTACTGGTAACCGGCAGCCGAGAGGAAGTGGCCGCGGCGGTACGCGAATGCGTTTTGCAGGGAAAACACCAGGGGCATATTCTAAATCTAAGTCACGGCATATTGCCCGAAACGCCCTTTGAGAACGGATGCCAGTTTGTGGAAACCTGCAAAAGCACGATCATGGAAGATTGAAAATGGCAGAGAATACCGAGAGATGCATAATAATCGGCGGAGGGATCAGCGGGCTGACCGCCGCGTTTCATTTGCTTAAAGCCAATATGGATGTAACCCTGATCGAGTCCGCGCCGTCTGTAGGCGGATACATGCAGACCGATCACCGCGAAGGATTTCTGCTGGAAAAGGGGCCTTTCAACGTCATTGTCCGCGACCCGGCATTCCAGGAGCTGCTTGAATCGTTATCCGAGAACCTGGAGGTGGTAAAGGCCGACCGCATCGCCCACAAAAGGTATCTCTATCGGCACAACCGGATAATTGCCGTTCCCACAAACCCGGTATCCATGGCGTTGACACCGCTGCTGAGCGTTTCGGGTAAAGCCAGAACGCTGGCAGGTCTCGCATTCAGTCGCGGCCCGCGCGGCGAATGCACGTTAAACGATTTCGCCAGCCGCAGGCTGGGGCAGGAGTTTTCCGATACGGTGTTCAGTGCAATTATTTCAGGCATATTGGCCGGTGACATCGACAAGCTCAGCCTTAACGCGTGCTTCCCCACCATAGCCGCCTGCGACCGGGAGATGGGCAGTCCGTTATTTTACGGATTGCGTAAAGCACTCGCGGCCATGAAGAATAAAAACAATAAACCCAAACGCAGATGGCGAGGGCTGGTGAGCGTAGACAAGGGACTCGGAGTCATCAGCGATTCCATTGCCGGGATGCTTAGTGAAAACCTATATACCGGATGTACAGCGAATTCCATCACTCGTAGCGGAGGCACTTACGAAGTAAGTTGCGATATCCAGGGTGAAAAACGCGTTTTTTCGAGTAATCGGCTGCTGCTGGCCACACCTGTATCCGTAACCGCGTCGCTGCTATCGTCGCTCGCACCGGTTGCCAGCGAAACATTACGCCAGGTCGAAAGTGCGTCGCTGACGGTGATCAACCTGGCCTATCGGAAAAACGAAATCACCCACCCGCTGGACGGGTTTGGTTTTCTCGTACCACGCAACGAACCAGGTTACCCGCTAATGGGAATACTATGGGCCGACAGCGCTTTTCCCCATCACGCTCCGGAAGGTTACCGGCTGCTCAGGGTGTTTATCGGTGGAGTCCGCACGCCCAACGTAATTGATATAAGTGACGGGGAACTTCTGAAAATCGCAACCGACTCGGTGCGGGAAACCCTGGGAGCAACCGGCGAGCCTTTCCTAGCCGAAGTTTGCCCGCATCCGCAGGCGATACCTCAATACCACCTGGGGCATCTGGAAAAAATCAAGACAGTTAAAGACGCCACGGCTTCGTTGCACGGATTGCGGCTGGCGGGCAATTACCTGGAGGGCGTATCGGTAAACGATTGTATCCGCCTGGCTAAAAAGGCAGCACTTGAAATAATAGAGGAAGCAGAACAATAGCAGCGGTCACTCATTGGAATCTCACGGCGAATTGCCGTAATCGCTTATTAATTGAAGAGGGAAAAACATGAACACGGAACGAAACCTGCCGCGTCCACTTCGCAGGCCCAGACGCCTTCGCCGCAACCCGGTAATTCGCGGTTGGGCAAGAGAGACAAGGCTCACACCCGACAGGCTGGTTTTCCCCCTCTTCCTAATAGACGGCAAGGACAAGGCCGAACCAATCGGGGCAATGCCCGGGCAATACCGGCTCTCTATCGATAAGGCCATTGAAAAATGCAGGCAGGCGATTTCGCTGGGCGTGGGAGCGTTCGATCTTTTCCCGGCCATCGATCCAACCCTCAAAACCCGCAGCGCGACAGAGGCGGTCAATCCGGACAACCTGCTCTGCCGGGCGATCAGGGAAATCAAGCAGGCAGTTCCTGAAGCGTACGTCATAACCGATATAGCTCTCGACCCGTATTCCAGCCTGGGGCATGACGGGTTGATCAGCGATGCCGGGGTAGTGCTCAACGACGAAACGGTGGATGTGCTGGCCGACATGGCGATCGTCCACGCCCAGTCAGGAGCGGATATGGTGGCTCCTTCGGACATGATGGACGGGCGGATCGGGGCAATCCGCAGCGCTCTGGACGAAACGGGCTACAAGGATGTGGCCATCTTGAGTTACACGGCCAAGTATGCATCCAGCTTTTACGGCCCGTTCCGGGAAGCACTCGATTCCGCCCCGGTCGACGCCCCGAACATCCCCCGGGACAAGAAGACTTACCAGATGGACCCGGCCAACCGGCGAGAGGCGATGGTGGAGGCCATGCTGGACGAGGAGGAAGGTGCCGACGTCCTCATGGTAAAACCCGGGTTACCCTACCTGGACGTAATAGCCCACCTGCGCGGTGCTACCGATCTACCAATTGCCGCGTACCACGTAAGCGGAGAATACGCCATGTTGAAAGCGGCCGCAGAAAAAGGCTGGCTGGAAGAGCGACCATGCATGACCGAGGCCCTGACCTGCCTGGCCCGGGCGGGTGCTGATGTCATCTTCACCTACGCCGCGATTGAGTTTGCCCAATGGTATAGCGAGTAAGAACACCCACTGGCAGTCGGCAACAACAACTAAAAGCACTACCGCTTTCTCGCCTTTCCTTTGTGTCTTAGTGCCTTTGTGGTTCATTTAGTTTTTACCACAGAGACACAAAGACACAAAGAACTGCTCTAAAAAATCACGCCTGATGATATCGCATGAATAACTACCGACAAACCATGGTGATCCATACAAGTAAAAGGGCAGAGAATGAACACGAACATGGGGGGCGGACATCTTGTCCGCCTTGCCGTTTATAAGCAATATCGCAACGAACAACACCGATACAAGTGATCTACAAACACTACCATCCAATACGCGAAAACAGGAGGAACGTTCGTATAAATACTGAACATCAACCAGCGAAGGTTTATCCGACTTTAGCCTTGCCCCTATAGTCAGCCAGCCATCGCCGGGCGGACTCTACAAAAACCATAGCCCTGTGATGAGAACCGAAAAAAGCCGTACTCACCTGAAACAGCTCTTCGCCATCTCCGGAAATGAAACGTATCGCCTCCTCGCCGTCTTCACAGGTAATTCTTTCCACATCCTGCCAGGGGCATGACCTGATCCTCCCTCTCCGGCCTATGAGGATCAAACCTCGATCCCACAAAACCGCCCGCCTTCTCTTGAAACGGAGAACGCACCACGTTCCCAGCAGGCACAGCCCGAGAACCATTAACTGCAGCGGCTCCCACCGCCCCACCGGCTTTTCCGCTACGGTAAGCAGTAAAATGCCAATAGCCACAACCAGAAGGGCCGTACCCGAATGTTGCGATTGCCCAACGACCTGATATTCGCTGCCCTGGACGAACCCGCAACCGGGACATGCGTCGGCCAGCCGTAAACCGTCCAGCGATGAACCGCATATCTGACATGATCCAGCTGCAGGTGACATGACCGTAGATTAATGAATCGCCGGTTTAAAACCAAGAGAAACAAATGACGATTGCGATAACAACGGAGTCCCCGACGAATGCGATCCCGACTGCAATGAAAACGGGATAGTGGATGGCTGCGAAGTGATATCGAACAGCGACTTCAACGGTGACGGGGCGGTCGATCTAAGCGACTTTGGAAATTTCGCAACAGGTTTGAATGGCCCCAACAACACTCCCGGCCCGGACAATCCGGAGTGCAATACAACTTACTTAAACGCATTTGACCTGGACGGCGACGGAGATATTGATCTCGCGGATTTCTCCTTATTGCAGTCGTTACTCGCGACGGGAGTATAAGCAAGAATACAATATCGCGATTTGACCGAAACATACTCAAAGAAAAAAGCCGCCGGTCGTTCGAACGACCGGCGGCTTTTGAATTTTATTCCGTGGAAGAGCCCTAGTTCGGAACTCGATAGGTATTTCCCGGGCCTTCAAAAGCAGTCCTAGGATACTTTCTGATCGTAGCTCGGTTCATATCGTTTGGTGGAATAGTCGAACCTTTGGGATACCAATAAGAGACATCACGAGACTTATCTTCTGATACCCACTCGGCATGTCCGTCAAAGAAACTAATCACAATCCCCACTGTCTTACCCTTGCCATGGCGATAAGTAAATTTCCGGGCAGGATCATCCAGCCAATACGCCCGTAGATATTGCTCACCAACCGTCGGACCAGCAGTAGAGAACGCACCTCCATACGCGCCATCCCACTGAACATTATGCGTTACTGTTGGCGCACCCGTCTGCTGATCCACATCAGTGTAACGGGAACCATCAGCAAAGAATACTTTTTCACTCGGCTGCCCCACTTTACTAACCCGTGGACTGTAGCTAGAAGGTATATTGGTAGTTCCACCAACACGCATTCGAGCAGCGTTGTTTCCGGCACCGTATTCAACGTCGAATGGAACTGTGCCTCCGAACGCTGAGGATCTTGGCCAAACGGTAAAGTTTCTAACAGTGCAATAACTCGACCCGTTACCGTTTTTAAACTCCGCAGTACCTCTTGGATAAACTTCTGATTTGACCTTATTAGAGGGACACTTGAATATCCCAGCCCCTAAAAGCTCATCCCAACGCTCGGAACGCTTCGCAGGCAATCCTTCCATGCTCATACTGTGCACAGCTAAAGGTCCGGTGAAATCCCAAATCTGAAGTGGAGCCTCAGGCATATCGACATACCCGCTATCCTGTCCTTGATATTTCCCATAAATCAGACTCCCTGTTGTCCCGGGCGAACCAACAAGCCATTCATCGAATTCTGCCTGGTATACAATAGCCGCTTTGCTGATCCCCGAAAGATTGGCCTGACATTTAAGCGTTTTAGCTTGTTCGCGGGCAGACTTAAGCGATGGGAGAAGAATAGAAATCAAGAGAGCTATAATCGAAACAACAACAAGAAGCTCAACTAAAGTAAATGCGAAACGAAACTTCGTCATTTTAATCAAACCAATATTCTTCATTTTATTTATCATCCCATCAGCACCACAGACTATCGAATACCTGGCAAGCAATCACCTATATGTTTTATAATCACGAAAACCGATTAAGGCCCTTTCACTAACACACCGCAATTCGGACAATAAGTGGGCCCCTCTTTCCCTAAAAACCTATTCATGATCAACCGCGTTCCGCCGGGCTTCTTTCCACACTCCCGAGCGTAGCAAACTACAGTCGGGAACAATGTTTTCTTTCCAGTTTTCGGATTAACCATAGGGTACGTACCCTCGATATCGTCTAAGTCGAAGGTGAAAAGCTCTCCCGTTTCAGAGCACATCAAAATACGAGTATTGGCGGAAGCAATAACATCATCGATTTCGTCCCCACCAAACAGGGTACTCAACACGTACCCCACGAGTACCACGACAACTAAAATCAATACACCCTTCTTGGCGTTTTCCGGCATTGTCAATTCCACCTTCTCATAGCAGGAAATCCATCCTGGTTTCCGAATTTCGCTTATCGTTATTATAACTCACCTTCGCAGCCACTCCAAGCTGATAAGTAGTTTTTCCAGCGGTATTTAACGATATTTTAACTCGCTCGTAACAATCTTATCAAACAGGCCAACCGCAAAACTCCAACCGCAATTCCGCGAATCACCTCCGCGATTTCTGCAACAGGTTATTTTTAGGTACAAGTATTTCGCCGTCAAGCGAATTGTAGTAACTAGATGCAGACGGCCAATCAAAAACAAACCGTATTTATATCAATATCGTCAGCCTGAAATCGAGCCATTAAGTGTCATCTAAACAAATCACAGGCTGTGAGTACTTCCAAACCACAACATATACTTACCCAATGTGCCGAATATAGGACGCTGTTAATTTAGGTAATATATGCAACCACAATAAACTGCTTGCCCGAAGTCAACACGATACACGATGATCAAAAAAAAGACCCGTCCTGCAGAAATAACTGCAGGACGGGCCGGAATTTACTGCTTTTCGGTTTTTAACCGAAATCGATGAAACCTACTTGGCACAGGCCGCGATATCCGCGGTTGAACGCGGCATCAACTGATAGCCACCATCATAAGGTGATGAACTATCAAACTGGCTCAGGATACCGGTTATATTGACCGAACCGGTCGGAATCGCAGTGCCAATGAGATCGATATCATTAGTCGCAATACGAACCAAGGCCTGATTACCACTGCCGGTCCAGACATGGTAGTTACCGTACGCAAATGTACCAGTCTCAACAAACTGGACGCACTCAAGACGAATCAGCATACTTTCGTAAGCTTCCGCGTTAGCGGCACCGTCCTGCAGGTCGGCCACAGTAACCACGGTTGCAGCCGGAACGCCAACAGCGCCATCATTGTTGAGTACGCTGAACGGAGCAACAAACTCGGCCAATCCGTTATAAGAATCGGTTACACCAGTAATATCAACCTGATCTCCCAACGAAAGCTCAGTCAGAAGAGCATCGATATTGGCAGTCGAACCGTAAACCGTAAATCCACCGGTAGCATCCTGAATATGAATGGTTGATCCGCTGGAACTGCTGATCAGGTCAGTATCAGAACTGACGACCACATCGCAGAGGTAAACCGGAGTACCATCAGTCATCGCCTTGGCTTCCGCGACGGTCAAACACTCACAGGGGTTCGGCGGACCACAATCGGTACCTCTTCCGAGGAACTCTCCACCACCGGACACACAAGCGTCCTCGGTTACCACACTGCAGGATACGCCGTCACAGCAGGCACCTGTAATCAGGGTGTAGGAGGAGTTGGTCGCACTCGGAGTCGACGGATCAGTCGCTGAACCCATTTCACCTAATTCATTGGCATCGAGAGCTTCCCAATCAGCAACAACGTTCGTGTCGGTACCGTTGGGGATGCGCTGGGCGAAACCAAATACTCCACCACCTTCGCTCTGAACGACCGGAGCGAGGAAGTAGGCGTGATCATCAACATCGTAATCGCGGGTAGCGACCGCATCGATCTGGTTGGCAGCTACAGCAGCCATACCGGCGTCGGTCAGAACACCATTGGTGGTGATGACGGCAACGGTAGGACAAATCACGTAAGTCTGCGAACCGTTCTGGATGTTGTCGGGCAGACCGTTGGTGTTCGCATCGGCGTAGCCGTAGTTGCCATCCAGGATTGATTCCCAGGCCACATCGGGCGTAAACCCGGCGTCGGCCGACGTACCGATAGTCAGGAAACCGCCAGCGGGCAGGGTACCCAGCGTAGCAAAGTCGAGTTTCTGCTTGACCGCACGGTAGTTGTTGTTCATGACATCGCCATAGGTGTCGCCATCGACGATGATGAGGCTAAAGCTGCTCAGATCAACAGCACTGCCATTGGGGTTGTAAAGTTCGACATACTCGTTGTCATCAACACCGGCATCGTTGGACCAGACTTCGTTGATGAGAACGGCAGCAGGTTCAGGCTGCTCACATGCGGGATCAAGTCCTGCACATGCGACGCCATCACCACGGTAAGTGCCAAAGTAGACGTTCTCGCAAGTGGCCTGATAGGTCTCTTCGCAAGCACCATCCGGACGGCAGCAGGCACCAATCGGATCGGGAATACAAATGTTAGCCTGGAAAACGGCGAAGTCGGCCAGGTCTACATCCATATCAGCATCGTAATCCCAGACGTCGCAGTCCATACCGAGACCAGCATCAGGACCGGCAAGACACGCTTCAAACGCATCGTAATCCGGGCAAACCGTTCCGTCGCCGTTCCAGCTACCACTAAGTGCGTCACACTCTTCAACCGTCAGCTCTTCTTCACAGGAGCCATCGGGCAAGCAGCAGGCACCGCGCGGGATACAGGGGTTAGGATCACAATCGACGCCGTCACCCTTGTAAGTTCCCGCACAACTGGCCTCATAGGTAATCGTACAGGTTTCACCGTCACAGCAGGCACCCTGGGGACCGAGGTCCTGGTTGGTCGCGCCGGGAGTGTTGTTGTAGGTACCGGTCCAGACACCGCCGTCGGCGATCTTCTGGATTGCGTAATCGGGGAATACCGCAGAATCTTCAATAGCAATATCAGCGAGAAATACTCCGTCAGCATCGCCACCGCGGACGTAGAATCCGTTGGTGCCGCTGCCCCAAGAGAAACCCTCAACCACAAAACCGTTGTAGAGAAGAACCGCACCATCACCACAACCATTGGCACCGCAACCACCGTTTTGGATCGTTTTGGTTAGCTGGATATCCAGATTGGCTGCACTGGCATCACCAAGAACGAGATAACCATCGACGGGCATGGTGGCCATCTCCAGGCCAAGGTCGACAGTCTGATCGAGAGTAAAGCCACTGGTTGAAGCGTTTCCGTTATGGAACTCAACAACCCATCCATCCAAGGAAGTGGAGGGAGTACCATAAAGCTCAATGAATTCGCCTTCATCAGATCCAGGCTGATCGTAATCGATTTCATTGAAAACGATATCTACAAGAACGTCACAGGTAGGATCGGTGGTGCAATCGGTCTCACCATCCCAGAGTCCACCCATCTGGATGCACTCGCACTCGCCCTTATCGACGCACTGTCCGATAGGCAGACAGCATTTTTTCTCTTCAACGGCTACACAGGTCTGGCTGGCACAATCTTCATCCAGAGCAAAAGAGGTACCGCAATTGTCAACCAGACATCCACCTTCAGTCACACCCTCGATGCAGGAACCATCAGGCAGACAGCAGGCACCGTAACACTCAGCCGGGGTAAAGAGATTACCGACTGCAGGAATCAAGCCGGGGTTACCAATATCACCCTTGGCCGAGGTAACGGTCGTTTCATAAAGGGTATCGATGCACGCCCAGGAAGCAGCAAGGTCGTTCAACTCGGTATCCGGAGCATCAAAACCACTCCAGCTATCGAAACCAACGCTGATACCACTACAGCTTGTAGAGATACCATCCTGGTTAAAGTTTACGGCATCCAGCAAAACACCGCCGGCACCAAAGAGGAGCATACGGGAGCTGGAAGTTACGTATTCGTACTGACTTTCGGGAATTCGGATAATCGACGATTCCGGCAGGCTCCAGGAGCAGCGGAATTCTTCATCGTAAACGCCATTACTGGTCATGGCGATTATCTTCATCTCGCCCGCACCAATGGAGACCGGACCGCCGGAGATGAGGTTATCAGTAGTGTCTACTGAACCGCCACCATAGTTATCCAAACGGGTAAGCTGAACAGCGGAACCGCTGTAGTTGTAGATCTCGATGTACTGATAGGTATTTCCGATCGGCTGAGCGTAACCAATCGTCGGGCTGTGCATAACCTCGGAGATGGCAACCTCATCGGTCTGAACACCCACTTCAATCGTAGCGGAATCAGAAGTGGTCGGAGTAGTATCCGTGGCTTGATATTCAAAAGTGTCAAGGCCCGACCAGCCGGTGTTCGGACGATATGTCACATCATCGCCACTGAGTGTATGAGGATAAGTCCCAATGGTTGAACCATTATCAATCAGATCGCCGTTCGCGGGAGCGGCAAGAACTTCAAAAGTAAACGGACCGTTATCGCCATTCGCCGTCAGGGTAATATCAACATCAGTGTTGACAAACGTCAAAGCCAGGTCATCAGCAACAGCCGGGGGTAAACCGCCAAGAGGAGTCTGAATGGCAGCGGCATCCGGAGCGGTGACACTCAGATCGTCTATAACGAAATTCGGGGTAGTACCGGTAGGACTGTAAAGACGAAGCTCGATAACCATCGCGCTTCGCATTCCATAAGAGGCGCCGCCATCAGCAACGAACGTCCAGGTGTGCTCCAGTTTTTCCCAACCAGTACCACTTGAGTAAGTACTCCCTTCACTGGTGGAGCCTTTGTAAACGTTGATATCAGTAGGATCAGCATAATGCGCCCAGATGCGCATGCTCGGATCCTCGCCCGCCGAGTCATCATAGGCATAGAAACTGGCTGTAACTTGATCACCATCACTCAGGTTGGTAATGAACGCCAGATACACCTGGGGCGTACCGCTATTTGGCGATTCGGTAACCTGAAGAGCATGGCTGCCGGTATTAACAGGAGAAGTAACATTGGTAGGACTTGCCACGTTTCCGTAATACCCGAGAATGGTACTCGTGCCATCCTCCCAACCGTAGTTTACTGTCTGCACCGCCATTGCCGGCAGGGCGAGCAGACTAAGTGTCAATAACGCTCCGATAATTCTCATTCCATTTTCCTCCAAATAGCTGACTGGTTTTTCCTAAACCTTCGTTTCCTGTTATATACCTGACCGCCTTTCAAACAATCCTAGGCGGCAAACTGACATCCAGACTTAACTATGGCTTAAAGCGAGCAACACAAACGAGTTAGGGGATACCGCTTTCCTTACTAACCCAGTAAACCATATAAAAAAAGCAGAGCTCAACAGCCCTGCTTATTTCTTATCTCCGATAATACCTGGAAGCGAAATACCAAGGGTAAACCCCACCAGGTTATATGCGCGCAAACAGTAACCGCACATACTATGACCCACCGTGGAACTACGCTGAAATTGCGCGAAGAAAGCGTCCAAAGGACCTCCACTTCGTCTTGAGCGACCATTACCACAACCTGGCTTACGGGGGAGCTTCCTTAACCCTGCCGCCTCCGAAATAGTCGAACCAAACTTCTGATTGATCCGAGCCGTCCAATTATAAACATCCGCTTTTCCGATTTCTAGGGAAACTAAGCCCGAAATGCATTTGAAAGTACTTTTTTTAATCATTAGCTAATATTGATCTGCTATAATGATTGATGCATCTTAGCTATCTGGAAGAGCTAACTCCAGAATCCACGGAGGGTTAAGGACAAAAGCACGACCGATGATTCCTGCAGAAGCTAAGCGTACGTTTATAGCAAACGTTGGAATAACGGAAAGGAAAGTGAAGCATGCTTCGGCATATTGGACGTAGGACAGTTTTATTGACTTCGATAATCGTTATAACCGTTACAACAATCACTTCCGCCCAATTGCGAGTGGCGAATTGGAACGTAACCAACTTCGATGACGACGAGACGACTCGAATCGCGGCGTTTCAAACAGCCATTTACGGAGAATATAACGGCCGATCAATGGCCCCGGATGTTCTCGTCGGCGAAGAGTTCATCAGCTCAGCTGCGGTAATCGATTTCCGTAACCTGCTCAACAACGCCACCGGCAGTCCCGGCGACTGGGCATCGGCACCTTTCGTTGATGGTCCGGATACCGATAGTGCTTTTTTCTATCGCACCACCAAGGTCGACTACCTGGGCATGACAGTTGTGTCGACAGGCAGTTCCAGCACCTCCGATCATCCGCGAAATATTCAACGCTACGATATTCGGCTGAAGGGGTTCGATACCGCTGAAGCAACCATCGCGATTTATGCCTCGCATATGAAAGCCGGTTCCACCGGCACAGACCAGGCCAGGAGACTGATCGAAGCGGAAATCATTCGCACCGATGCGGAAAATCTCCCCGAAGGATGGCATTTCATCCTCGCCGGTGACTTCAATATTCAAAGCTCCAGCCAGGCCGCATACGTAGAACTTGTCGGCTCCCAGGCAAACAACGATGGGCGTTTTTTCGATCCGATCCGTACGCCGGGCGAATGGAATAACAACTATTCCTACCGTTTCGTACACACCCAGGAACCTTCAACGGCCATGGATGACCGGCACGATCAGATTCTGGTTTCCGCAAGCCTTATAGACGGCCTCGGCTTCGATTACGACGGCAATGCGAACATCTCCTACAGCACCAGCACCTGGGATGACCCCAACCATTCGTACCGGGCATGGGGAAATGACGGAACAACCTATAACTCGCCGATTGCAACCACCGGCAACTCCATGGTCGGCCCAACCATCGCCCAGGCCCTTATCGATTCGGTTAACGACAACGGGCACCTGCCCGTATTTCTCGACCTCCTGACCCCGGACCCGGTGGCCGGTGCCTGCTGCACACCCTGCGGCTGCGTCGACGCAATGACGGAAGCGGCGTGCATTGAAGCCGACGGTGAGTTCCGCGGAACCGGAGTATTGTGCGGCGAAGAGGAACCGGCTTGCGTTTTACCCAATACGATGATCATGAATGAAATCTTCATCGCTCCGGAAGGTACTCAGGATTCCGAATTCGTTGAGATTATCGGTAACCCGGGAGACTCGCTTTGTGGCTTGTCCGTAGTGGTTATTGAAGGTGAAACCTATTCCAAGGGGCAGGTAAAAAGAATAATCTCCCTCGACTCCTGCGACAGCGAGGTATGCTACATCAACAGCAACGGCTATTTCGTTGTTGGCGGAATTAACCCGGTCATCAACGCCGACCTCGTTGAAGGCAGTGGAACCTCACTCTTCGAAAACGGCACCGAAACTTTTCTCCTGGTCCGCGATACTCAATTAACCATTATTTCACCAAACAACGATGTGGATACGAACAACGACGGAGTAGTGGATATCTCCATGTCTATCGTGGGAACCATACTGGACAAAATGGGTTTCATCGACGACGACTATCCGTCCACTGACAAGATGTACTTCGACGCCCCGTTCATAGGTCCAAATGGTACAGCAGTACCGGCCGGCGCGGCTCGCTGCCCAGACGGAGTCGATACGGACACCGCTGACGAGTGGATGGTGCTCAGTGCCGATCTCGCCGGTGCTGACGGCGGATTGCCGGTAACCCCGGGTAATGCCAACCCCGCGGCTTGCGGTGGAGATTCTGACGGCGACGGCGATTATGACCTGGCTGATTTTGCCGGATTCCAGAAATGCTTTAATGTCGCCTCCGCCGAATGTTCGGCCTTGGATATCGACGGCGTTCCTGGTATAACTATTGAAGATTACGAATTATTCGCCGCACTGCTGAATGGTCCGCAGTAACGGCTTAAAAAGATATCTGAAGACACGGTCTTCCCTTTACAAATCCGCTGATCAGCCAAATGTTGCAGGCTGGTCAGCGGGTTTTATATATAAGCCACTCAATATCTATAAACGCTTACCGGGGATTGATCTTCAATAACACCTTGAGGTTATCTCGATCGGCGGCGGCTTGCATAGCCTCCACGCCCCGCTCTATAGACATGGTTTTACTGATCATCGCCCGCACATCGATCTGCCGGCGAACGAGCGAACTGATTGCGTCACCAAACGGACCGCAACGGCTCCCCACTATACTCACCTCGTTTATAACAGCCGGGGCAAGATCGAAATTACCCTTACCTGCGTAAGTACTCTTGAGAGAAATTATTCCTCGCGGACGAACGGCAGCCAGAGCCAGCTCCATCCCCTCGGCCGACCCGGTGCAATCGACAACCAGATCGCAATCGTTATGCGGAACATATTCGTCGACGTGCGTGGATTGAATGTGCTTCTTCTCGCACATCAGTAACTTATTGGGATTTCTCCCGACAACCTCCAACCGACAGCCGAAAGTGTTCAACACCTGGGCAACAAGCAATCCGAGTCGGCCGCTGCCCAGCACGACAACCTTCATCCTCGGTTCAACCGGTGTCTGCTTGACCACCTGCCAGGCCGCGGCCAGCGGTTCGATAAAAACCGCTTCCTCGTCAGTGATGGACTCCGGAACTTCCACCAGGTTCAGTTCAGGCATAACCACGTAGTCGGCAAAACAGCCGTCGCGACCAGCGATCCCCAGCACTGTCCGCTGCCGGCAGTGGTTCGCCAGACCGGCCTGACACATATCACACCTGCGACAAACGCAGTTTATTTCGCAGACGACACGCTTTCCCACCCAGTCAGGGTGACCCGCTTCCACGGTGCCGACCATCTCGTGTCCCAGGATTCCGGAAAAACCCATATACCCCTGGACGATCTGCAGATCGGTACTGCATATCCCCGCCAGGTGCACCTTGATCAGGCATTCACCCTCACCGCAAACAGGATCCGGGTAATCGGATACAAACTTCACCTTTTCGTCGAAGATAATCGCTCGCATGATTAAACCAACTGACTGCCTAACTCAGTCAAAACAATCACCCGCCCAGACAATGACACGGATAAGTAAAGAGTGGCTTTGCCGCTATCGATCCGTATACCGATATTTCACTGCTTCAAAAACTCACCACCATTTGTACCATTTTTTTCCTGAATCCTGATTTTCCACCATGCCCTTTTCTGCAAACGGATCATCATTGTTTTCCAGGAATTCCCGCCAGGCAACGGGGTCGTGGTCGTAAGTTCTGCCGGTTAACCTGGTAAGAGATTTTTCGGCCTCGTAGCAGACTCCGAAATCCCGCTGCTCCAGAGCGATGATCAGTGAATGCAGCACGTCTTTTCGCGCGAAATATCCAAGAACTTCGGCAGCCGCCAACCGCACGTTACGCGACCGGTCGGAACCGAGAGCGGCAATCGCCGTTTCGACGACCTTTTCTTCCATCGCGTCATTACAACACCCGGTTTGAATACTCTTCACCAGGCCGATGGCGGCCGCCTCTCGTACACCCTCCGTCGCATCAGTCATTTGCGCCCGGGGCTCAACCTTCAAAAGATCAACAAAGACACTGCACGCTTTTTCGTTTTCCGATCTAGCCAATGCAAACAATGCCGAACGCCGAACCGAAATGCTGTGATCGTAAACCGCTACTGCGGCCAACGCATCTACCGAATCCTGTTCCTTGATATACTTCGTTTGCGCAAGTCGGCTTATTGCCTTCCGCCTATCATCAGGATGTCGGCTTTCCAGAATAGTGGCGATACACTTCTGTTCATCCGAGCTGTTCATGAACCGCGGGTGTTTGTTAAAACGACGATTTCCATGGCAACCGCCGGCCGACAATAACACGGTCGAGATGAGCATCAGGAAAAATAACGCTTGTACGCATCGTATCGATTTCTGTTGGTTATTCGCTAACATTACAGAGCAAGTTACCACCTTTAACCGAGCACCTCAACGACAATCGCCGTTTACGTCGATTCCATACCGTTTGTGACACAATAGAACTGTGTTTGAGTTGGACGCGACGCACAAGCCGATTTACAATAAATGTTTAAGTTGCAACGTATATGTCGATAGCGTTGCAGGAATCCGGTTACTGCTTGCCGGTGATACTATTCTCTCTTTGAGCCCTCTTCCAGATGTCGGCGTGGGACACTGGAACGCGGTGCCAGCGAGTATGATTATGCACAAAGCCCCCATTTTAACCATCTTGCTTAGTGTACTTGTTGTTGGTACGTCTGCTTCTGCAGGAGATGAACCACTGGAAAGAGCCCAAAACCTTGAATTCAATACAGAAACAGGGGAATGGGTTGAGCTGCAACCACCTGTTCCCGGTACGCCGGATGGCGATCTGAGAATCGCCCGGTCTCTCCATAGCAAAGAGAAAAACAGTGAGGCACTTAAAGCGGTCAAGAAGTGGTATGAGGATCACGGCGAATTTCACGCCCTTTATCCTGATGCAGTCCTGCTGGAATGCAGCGTTCGAATAGCAAAACGGGACTATTACAAAGCTCATCTTCGTTTACAGGAATTTCTAAACGAATTCTCCGGCACACAATACGAAAACGAAGCCTTGAATATGGAATTCGTAATCGCTGAGGTATTCCTCACGGGAACCAAGCGAAAACTGTGGGGAATGCGGATTCTTAAGGGCGAAGATATTGGCTTGAACATCCTGGACGACATAGCGGCCAACTACCCCGGAAGCCGTATTGCCGAGTTAGCAACCATCACTAAAGCGGACTATTACTTCGAAGAAGGCGATTTCCCGTTTGCCGAGCAGGAATATCTTTATCTCGTGCAGAACTTCAATCGCAGCAGATACGTCCGCCCGTCGATGCTGAAAGCGGCTCGTTCGGCATTGGCCAGTTTTCCGGGGATTCGTTTCGACGATGCCCCCCTGATAGAGGCCGAAGAACAGTTCAATCGGTACCTGGCACAGTATCCTGCCTCCGCCGAGCAGGAGGGAATAGGTTTGATTCTACAGAATATCAAAGAGGACCGAGCGGCCAAAGAGCTCTCCATCGGGCGGTATTACCTTAAAGTAGGGCAAATCCACGCCGCGGATTTCTACTTTAAATCGACAATTACACATTGGCCCGAAACTATCGCGGCCTTGAAGGCGGCCGAAGTTATCCAGGAAATGGGCGGTACTATTCCCGACGCGCTTGAAACAGAACTCACAACAAGCTCCGAAAACAGCACTTCAGCAGACAACCTGACCGGCGATTCACTTGAAGATTCGGAGAAAGAAACCGAAACCAATAGCCAGGAACAATCGTAGAAACTGGTATAACGTGCTTTAAAGTCCAATAAAAGAATACGTAAACAGAAAAAACCTTATTCGGAAAAAGATCAATGGATTCAAAACGAATAATCCTTTTGGCCCTGGCATTAGCGGTGTGTGCCCTCTCCACCGGCTGCGGTTACTCATCGAAACGCCCGTTCGACACGAGCATTGAAACAGTACATGTGGAAATGCTGCACTCCAAGGAGTTTCGACGGGGACTGGAGTTCTATCTCACCGAAGCACTGGTAAAGCGAATCAATATGGATACGCCATACCGCATAGCCGACAAAACTAGTGCAGACACATTGTTTACCGGCGAGATACTCGAGGTACGCCAGAATGTCCTGGGCAAGCAGATGGACTCGGCCGAACCCCGGGAAATGGGAACCACTGTGATCATGCAATACGTGTGGAAGGATCAGCGAAACGGGAAGATACTGGTGGAACGTCCCCGCTTCCTGCACATGGACAGTTACATCCCACTTGTCGGTGAGTCTTTTGCCAAGGGAGTGGAAGTGAGAGCTTTGGATCGGATGGCGGAACGGATTGTGGAAACCATGGAAACGGACTGGTAGCCTCAATCCATCAGTAAGCCGGTACCGCGGCAAAGGCTGCGGTCAGCCAGACGACCCAAAAAGAAATTCAGGAGTATTTGAAAATGCCGGAAGGCGAACCTAACAAACCCGATCAGCAAGGACCAAACCGTCCGCCGATGGGCACGAAAATGCCTTCGCGTAATGCGTTCAGTTGGCTTATCTTTCTGGCGATGGCCATGCTCTTGGTAGTAATGCTTACCAAGAAGATGGAACCACCGGAGACTATTTCGATAACCCAGTTTGAAACCCTGCTCAAAAACCACCAGGTGGAAAAACTGACCATCAAGGACAACACTATCGTCGTCGGAACTCGGAAAAAGACCGAACGTGACGAGGCGAACGCGGTCCTGGATTTTCAGGTCCAGTATCCACCGCAAGCACTGGACTCCAGATGGCTCGACGGCAAACTCGCCCAGATGGGTGAAAACGTCATTCTTACCGAGCCCAAGAGTTACTGGTTTGAATTAACCATCAACCTGCTGCCCTGGGTGTTTATCATCCTCTTCTTATGGTTCTTCGTTTTCCGCCAGATCCGCGCCGCCGGAGGTGGTGGCGGCATGCTCGGGAATTTCGGACGATCAAAACACCGCATGACCACCAAGGAACACGTCAACATCTCCTTTGCGGATGTCGCCGGTGTGGAGGAAGCCCAGGAAGAAGTACAGGAACTGATTGAGTTCCTAAAAAACCCAAAGAAGTTCCAGAAGCTTGGCGGACGCATTCCACGTGGTGTACTCCTCGTCGGTCAGCCGGGCTGCGGTAAAACACTGTTAGCCAAAGCCATTGCTGGCGAGGCTGATGTACCGTTCTTCTCCATTAGCGGTAGTGATTTCGTGGAGATGTTCGTCGGTGTTGGAGCATCCCGCGTCCGCGACCTGTTCAAACAGGCCAAAGATAATTCACCGTGTATCATCTTCCTCGACGAAATCGATGCCGTTGGTCGTAAACGCGGTGGAAACTTCGGCGGCGGAGGACATGACGAACGCGAACAAACCCTCAACGCCATCCTGGTCGAGATGGACGGGTTCGAAACCAACGACCAGGTAATCGTCATAGCGGCCACCAACCGCGTCGACGTGCTTGACCCGGCCCTTATCCGTCCCGGACGTTTTGACCGCCAGGTTTTCGTCCCCCTGCCCGACGTCCAAGGCCGTTACGAAATTCTCAAAGTACACGCCCGAAAGATCCAGATGGGTCCGTCGGTCGACCTTCGCCGTTTGGCCCGGGCAACCCCCATGTTCAGCGGAGCGGAGCTTGCCGCGGTCATCAACGAAGCCGCAATCATCGCCACCATGAGTAACAAGGACTTCGTGGAGCTGGAAGACCTGGAAGAAGCTCGCGATAAAGTCCGCTGGGGCCGAGCGAGAAAGAGTAAGCAGGTTGACGAGCACGATCAGAAAATCACCGCCTACCACGAGGCGGGGCACGCGATTATTCAGGCACTGACCGAGCACGCCGACCCACTGCACAAAGTCAGTATTTTGCCAAGAGGCAATTACGGCGGCGCTACTTTCTCCCTGCCTGAACGCGATCGCATGGTTTACACCAAGGATTATCTGACCGCCTCCATCAAGGTAGCATTCGGCGGGCGAATCGCGGAAGACGTTTTCTTCAACGAAATCAGCAGCGGTGCCGGCCAGGACATCCGTCAGGCAACCTATATCGCCCGGCAGATGATCAAGGAATACGGTATGAACGACAGCCTGGGATTCGTTTATTACGGCGACGCTGATAGTGGCGAAAGTATAGTGGGATTGCCGCAAAGGGATTATTCAGACAACACCGCAGACTTGATCGATCAGGAAGTTAAAAAAATGATCGATATACTATATGCCGAGGCGAAGAACCTCATTGAAACCAACCGCGACAAGGTGGTGGCGATTTCAGAAGCTCTGCTCAAATATGAAACGCTTTCCGGCGAGGAAGTTCACGCCCTGATCCGCGGCGAAAGCCTGGATAAGCCGACAATTTCCGATCTCCTTGACGAAGACAATAACGCCGGCGGTACCCCTGACATAGGAAAAGCTCGAACAGCTGATCCCGAACCGGAAAATCCGTACAACCTGGGCGGTGGAGAGTTACCCGCCCCCGGTTAAACCTGTCCGGAATCAATCGCATTACTACAAAACCACCAAAGCCTCGACCTCGCAAGTCGGGGCTTTTTTATACCTCTTCCATATCCAGATTCAGAACACTCGGCATCGTCTCCCCGTTTCGCCAGGAATAACCGTAATGATGCAATTCTGGTTTTACATCATCCGTGCCATCATCGCGAAAATGAACTCCGCGAGACTCCGTCCTGCGCAACGCGGCATTGGCCAGGAGCCGGGCGAGAATAAGATTATTCTGCACTTCCCAACCGGCCGGCTCGTCAAAGGTTTTATCCAGAACGAAACGACTCCAGAAATCGATGATTTCAACCGTCTCGGTCAGCCGATCCCCGTTACGAATTATCCCCGCGTTCCTCCACATTAAGCTGCGCAGACTTTGGGCGACGTCGGCCAGGTCCAGAACCGTTTTCGCCGAAACAGGTGTTTCGTTTTTTATCCTGAACGACTGCACCGAATCGCGACTGCCGGCCGCCGACAGACCGGCGTTTCTCCCCGCTATACCGCCGAACACCAATCCCTCGAGCAGGGAATTGCTGGCCAGACGATTGGCGCCATGCAATCCGGTGCATGACACCTCACCGCAGCAAAAAAGACCAGGCAACGAGGTTCGGGCATCCAGATCGGTTTTTACCCCCCCAATGGAAAAGTGGGCGGCCGGTCTGACTGGTATCAGGTCTTTACCGACATCGATCCCGAAATCCGCACACATGGCCGTGATCGTGGGAAACCGCCGGGAAATCTTGTCGCCACCTATATGACGAACATCGAGATATACACACGTTCCACCGGTTTTACCCAACCGGTCCACTATCGCCCTGCTGACCACGTCCCGGGGAGCAAGTTCGCCGTCGGGATGATAGTTCCCCATAAACCGCTCTCCCCGGTTATCGACCAGGTACGCCCCCTCACCACGAACGGCCTCGGAAATCAGGGCACGCGAAGAGCCTGCAATATACAAGGTAGTAGGATGGAATTGCACCATCTCCATATCGCACACGCAGGCCCCCGCCCTGAAGGCTGCCGCCACTCCGTCGCCGGCTATGCCCGGCGGATTAGTGGTTTCCCTAAACAGTTGCCCGTACCCACCGCTGGCCAACACCGTCTGCCGGGCCCAGATCAACTGGTGCCCATACGTCGGATTGTAAGTAACCGCACCAACGCAAACCCCCTCCACGGTAAGCAGGTCGATCATGAAGCAATCTTCAAAACACCTGACCGATTCGAAAGGACGGGTATTTTCCGATAGAAATTCGTTTAGTGCTTTTCCAGTAGCATCCCCGCCTACATGATGAATCCGAGGTCGCCGATGCCCGCCTTCAAGCCCCAGGGCAACTCCCGCTGCACCCCGGTCAAAAAGCAAACCGCTATCTATCAGCCTCTGAATTCGCCCCGGTCCTTCCCGGCAGGCGGTTTCCACCGCGTTCATGCGATTCAAACCGCAGCCTACCGCCAGCGTGTCATCTACATGCTGTTGCAGGGAATCGTCCTTGCTGGATACAGCCGCCACCCCCCCCTGGGCTCGATATGTGGCGGTGTTCTCGATACCGGCTTTGGCTATAAGCACCACATCTCCGTATCGTGCCGCTTCCGCCGCCGCGCTCAAACCGGCCACTCCCCGGCCTATCACCAGAACATCGGTGAAGACATTGCCTGTCCGTGTGGAATCAAAATTGGTCAGATACCGACGTATATATTGTTTGGAATCCATAGTCCCAACATGTTAGACCGGACAATATTCTCTGGCAATCCATCTCCGAACATTCATCCTGCGGAAACGCACCGGGAACGCGAAGTAAAAATCACCTGAACCAGAGTTCCGCTCGGCCAGAGTGCGGCATACAAGTGTACCGGCGAAGCGCCATGGGGAAGCAGGGAACATATCATCTGCCCGGCTGTTTATACGCAAACAGTTGCCCACTGCACCGATACACGTGATCGATTGCTTCAATCCACGGATACCTGCAAACATCAACAATCACAAACGCTTATTCACTTGTCAAAGAACAAAGTAACACACCACTCCAATTTGGCAGTAGTTGCAGCAACGGTTCGCTCTCAGATGGATGCTTTATGGAAATGTTTTTTCATCCCTCCGTAGCCCCCTGCAATATTAACCATGACACAAAAAACATAGCAAGTCAAGCTTTTTTTACTCTTATTTTCGGTCACTGTTAGGTTTGTATCGATTAGGCAATGTGGGCCAGGGGACAGGTACGTTTTTGCCTGCTTCGTAAGGAAACCAGTACACATAATCGACGATCATAATTGAAATGAAGCCGTTACCCGCACCAGCAAAAACGCACCTGTCCCCCTGCGATCAGTCTGCGTAACATTGTCTTTTAAAGAAAGAGAAAAGAGGCAGGCTTACTCATGGAAAAAGTAAGCCTGCCTCTTTATTTGCGGAAGTTATTTCAGCAATGACGTCCCGGTCATCTCCTTGGGTTTATCCAAGCCGAGGATATCCAATGCCGTGGGGACCAGGTCCGCCAGAGTGCCATTCTTGCGGATCTCCCGGCCTTTTAATTCGTCGTCCACGATCACGGCCGGTACATCGTAAGTCGTATGAGCGGTGAACGCGGCTTTCGTTTGCGGGTCGACCATCTGTTCGCAGTTGCCGTGGTCCGCGGTTACGATCAGCGAGCCGCCTGCTTTCTGCACCGCTTCCACGATTTTACCTACACACTCGTCAACAGCCTCAATGGCCTTGATTGCCGCGGGAATGCTGCCGGTATGCCCAACCATGTCGCCGTTAGCGTAATTCATAATCAGCACATCGTACTTGTCTGATGCCAGAGCCTTGAGCATGGCCTCCGTAACTTCATAGGCACTCATTTCCGGCTTCTGATCGTACGTTTCCACCTCGCGCGGAGATGCGATGAGTCCCCAATCCTCACCCTCGAACGGCTTGTCGCGATAGTCGTTGAAGAAGAAGGTTACATGCGGAAACTTCTCCGTCTCCGCACAGCGGAACTGCTTCAAACCGAGGCTGGAAAGGTAATCGCCAAAGAGGTTCTTCATCTTCGGCGGTTTTTCAAAAATGACGTTAACGGGTAAACCCTGCTCGTAGGCGGTCATTGTGGCGTAGTAAAGGTCGAGCTTTTTCGCACGCTCAAAGCCCATAGACTTCTTCTGCCCGTCCTTGTCTTCCATCTCGAAGGGGAACGTATCGAAGGTAAACGCCTTGGTCAGCTCTCGAGGCCTATCCCCGCGGAAGTTGTAGAAGATTACGCTGTCGCCGTCTTTTATCGTGGCAAGCGGCGTGGAGCCGTCTTCGGAAATAACCGTAGGAACGATGAATTCATCGCCGACCTGCGATTTGTCGGTCGGGTTATCGTAATAGCGTTGGAACGCCTCTGCCGCGCTGGCGACTTTTATCCCTTCACCGTCGGTGAGCATGCGGTAGGCCTTCACCACCCGCTCCCAGCGGTTATCGCGATCCATGGCGTAAAACCTGCCAACAACGGAAGCCACCCGCCCCGCACCGATTTCACCCAGCTTCGCCTCAACCTCTTGGATATATCCCAATCCGCTGGTCGGCGGGCTGTCTCGCCCGTCACCGAAAGCGTGGACGAATATCTTATCGCCGGAAAAGCCCGCGTTCTTGCCCGCTTCCACACAGGCGTAAAGATGCCCAAGAACGCTATGCACACCGATATCGCTGCACAGGCCCATGATATGCACGTCGCCACCGGTTTCCTTCGCCCGGCTGTAGACGTTTTTCAGAATCGCGTTATCGAAGAAGGTTCCGTCGCGGACCGTCTTGGTGATCCGCATGATCTCCTGATCGACGATTCGTCCGGCACCGATATTCTGGTGCCCTACCTCGCTGTTCCCCATTACACCGGCCGGCAGACCGACCTCCTCGCCGCTGCACTTGATATTGGCACTGGGGTAGTTGGCCATCAAACGATCGTCAACGGGGGTGTTGGCCGTCTTGATCGCGTTCGACTCGCCGACGTTATCATTGGGATTGGCCCCCCAACCATCACGGATGATCATAACAAAGGGGCGTTTCTTAAGTTTCACTGACATTTGTACCTCCCGGTCAAGTTTAAATCTACGGGCAGTATACGGGATACTGCTCCTGTCGTCACCACGACCGTAAGAGTTGACCTTAGACCATGAAAAACAGGCACGATTTCAATTGGAATGAATAAAACCGCCACGGATCGGGCGAAAAAGATTTTGAGTGTATGCGCAGTATTAATAAACGGCTATCCCCTCTTCGCCTCAGGCTCCAGTCGGCCTCGTAGACATTTCACCGAGTTGAATACCGCCTAACGCTTCCAGCACTGCCACGGCGAACCTGCTCATTTCTAAAAAACAACTTTACTCTTAGGTTCGCGCGGTATGAAATACCAATATGCATAGTTTAATTCAGGAACTCCTTCAATATCGTACCCGATTATTATACCGTGATTGGGTGATAACCAAACTCGACCGAACTTAGCTGTCACAGCATTTCCTTCAGACAAACCATAACATTCGGAAAGAACATCGTGTCTTGCCTTCCAAAAAAGCAAACCGATTAAAGACGCAGTTATCACGCTTACAGCTAACGTTAAAAGAACAAAATGACACCAACAAAACTTTGTTCTATTGGAGCCATTAGTGTCATCTGTAACGGTTGCGTTTTTTGACACATTCATCATTCGCATAAATCTTCACCCGATTTCTTTTTCATCCTACGGACTAAACTGTAGCTATGGCGTTTGCTTTATTCAAGATCAATTCTCGATTGCTTCTTAACTTTCACATGCTATAAGATCATTACCCTGAAATCGAGGTTAACGGATTTAATACTAATTATACAGGCCGTAAGGATTGCTTAACGTAATGAAACGAATCATTGAAGAAGACATTGAAGCACCAGGCCGTACTCTTCGAATCTTTGCCGGTACGATTCTACCAACAACTTTGCTGATTCGTTTTTTTACCAGACGTGCAGGTTTTATCGAGGGCGAGTGCCTGTGTGGGCTTGTTCCATTACTGGTGGTTTATTGCCAATACCATGTCGGACATGAACACCAAGGTCTTCGACGCAGTTTCAGGATTAACCTGTCATTGCTGATAGCGTTGGCTGTGGCGATACTCATGAGCCAGGGCGGATTGCGGGATCGGTCGCTCGATATTTTTAACGGCCTCGTTTTCGGCCTGATTGGTGGTATCGCTTCGCATATGATCGGGTTAATCACCAGTGCTGCTGCAGACCCGATTTTAGATAGGATTCGGCAATTCATTGAACCGCAGATGTGCAGGATGTGCGGTTACGATCTCACAGGCAATACCAGCGGAACCTGCCCTGAATGTGGCACTTCGATTTCGCTTCATTTACGTCATCACGCGGAATAATATTCCTTCACTTGCGGCTCCCTATACACCCGGGTTTCATTAATCACCTTTCCAATCGCTTCAAAGCCGCAGCCGCTTGCCGGTCATTGGGATTTCTTCTCAAAGCCCGGGCGTAGCATTCCATCGCTTTTTCCCTTGATCCCTGACCCTCATAAATCTGGCCCAGCTGAAAATCAACCTCCACCAGGGTTGGATCGAGCATCCGGGCAGATTCCAGGTGACGGGCGGCATCCTGCGGTTTACCCAGTATACGGTTGGCCAGCCCCAGGTTGTAATGCACCTCCGGCGAATCGGGATTTACCGACAGGGATATTTCAAACACCCGGGCAGCGGCGGCAATGTCGCCGGGTTGATTGCGCTGAGCGAGTACCGCCCCCAGGTTCGCGTAGGCCATCCCGTCCAACTGCTGTTCAGGGTTTATCTTCCAATTGGTAATTACCGAAGTTAACGCAATGATCATAAAGCCGGCAAGAATCGGTTTATATAGTTTTTGTCTGTAGGCCTCGTACAGCCTGCACAAGCAGGCCGCCGCCGGAATCAGCAGTAGCGGAACGAGCGGGAAGCGGTATCGGGCAAAAACATAAAACAGAATCACGCTGGCAGCGAATGCTGCGGCGAGAACGCACACTAAACCGAAGCTCCGCCATTGCTGACGGCATAGCACAATACCTGTAATGGCCAAAGGCACCACCACGCCAAAATGCAGCAGTAAATCGAAAACGACCAGCAGCGGCGAGTATAGCTTGTATACGCTGTAGCCTTCTGTATCGGTAATTTCGTAACGATTGAAAGTGAGCAGGGTTTTCTTTGCCAGCAGAGCGAGCCAGCGGCCCGGGTGGTTGCGAATGAACGCCAGGGACTTATCCAGCCAGTACTGGGAAACTTCGCTATCGCTCATTTTTCGCCCGGTAGCCTCTTCAGCCAACTGACGTGCGTCGCCCTGCTCGAAAGGTGGCGATTCATGCCCGCGTACCAGGGGAGTGTACCTTCCTGTAGCGTCCTGGTTATTACCTATGTAGAAGTTCGGACCCGATTGCACGGTAGTGATCGCCCATGCTCCGCCCACCGCGTGGTTACGGTAGGCGACAAAGCCGAGGGTTACAATCAACCCGCAGACAACGGCCCCGCTCCAGATTGCCCGCGATGAGATACTCCGCGAACGAAACCAGACCCACAACCAACCGAAAACGACCAGGATAAAAACCAATGTGTTTTCCCTGGTCAACCCGATCAATCCGAGTGTTATACCGAGCAGGAACCATTTGTAGGTACGAACCCGATATTGCAATTGCCCCATCTGCCAGAGCAGCAGGGTCATGAAGAACAAACCCAGTGAGGTTTTTTGAATCAGCCCGTCAAAGAAAATCGCCGGTGGATAGACGGCCAACAGGAATGCGGCAACGTAACCAACCCGATCAGAGAAGAACCGTCGACCGGCCAACCCGAGCAGAACACAAGCGGCCGCCCCAAGCAGGCACTGGACCAGGCGAATGGTGAACATATCCCGCCCGATCACCGAGTAAACAATACCCAGGAAATAGGGATAAGCCGGCGCCTGGTAAAACGCCTCCTTACCCCACCAGTCACCGGCCGTCAGGGTTTGCGCCCAGGAGTCGTAGCTGGCCGCATCGCCGACTAAGGTTTCAAAAAACGGTATCTCCCGGATTTGAGTCAGGTACAGAACGCGAAGCCCGAAAGCCAGGATGAACAATACCGCAAAGGGCAGTAAAGCTTTAAGCGAAAAGGTATCGGCCTGCGGTGTCGAACCCGCGTTTTCTACCGCAATGCTCTCTGCTATTTTGCCCTTTGAATTCAACTTAACGCTTACCGGATCAGATTGTCACCTTAATTAAAATCGACCGGCACAAGCAGGTCGTATCTGTTGCGGTTGCACAATAATACTGACGATTAGGGCTGTCAAAAGCTACGAGATTCTCCTGCCAGGGGCGGCGGCGCCATACAGTTTGCGGTTCGATTCCCGATAAGATCTGTAATCTCGATCAATATTCCGGTAATATTACAATACCATGACCGCGTATGATCCTCTCATTCAAACCCGAACCAGAGAGACCCTGGGACAGCGGGTAAAGCGAATCCGCAAGGAATTGCGCCTGTCGCAAGTGGAGTTGGCCGAGACTGCGGGAATGAACCCAGGGTTACCTGTCGGAGATTGAGCGCGACCGGCGCTGCCCTTCGCGAAATACTATTGACGCTCTGGCGGTGGCGCTGGATGTCCCCCAGGCGGTATTGATAGGCCAGGGGACGGATCACGACAACCCCCAGCCGCTGGAGGTTCGCCATTTGCCGATCTTCGGATCTATACCGGCCGGCGCGCCTTTCGAGTCGCAGGAGCAGCTTCAGCTTTTCCCGGTCTTAAGGCACATGTGGTCGCCGGATCATTACTGCCTGCGCCTGACATATGACAGCATGGAGCCAACGTTGAAACCTGGTGATATTGTGCTGGTCCACTATCGCCCTGATGTCGATCCGGAGCTGGTGCAGGGAAAAATCTGCGCCTGCCTGGTGGATAACCAGCCAACGCTGAAAAGGGTAACCGTGGACGCGGCCGACCCCCGGCGCGGGAAGCTGATTATTCTTCGTGGGGATAATCCAAATGTAAAACCAATCGTCCTGGACAACTCCCACGACTTCACCATCCAGGGAGTAGTAACCTGCCTGGTCAGCCGGGATTTGTAATCTAGTAATCGCAGGTCGGAGTATCGCCCCGACGGAATGCATATGTTTTCGCGTCGGGCCTGTTGACCCTACCTACATGCTACATGCTTGAGAAAACCAGGCGTCTATTTTTGGAGTTCGCGAAGCGGACCCTGCCTTGGTAAAAACACAACCGGCCCGGACAAAGAGACGTCCGGGCCGGATTGTTTTTATACCGTTGGCTGTTTAGAGGATGAACGGGGCGACGGTGAAGAGCACGTCGTCGATGCAACCCGCGAATCCAAACATGACGGCGCTGCTGGCCACCATGGTCAACCACTTCATTGCTCGTTTGGTGGGCATTGAATGCCTCCCCTATTATTAAGAACCCAAAGTCGCCGCTTTCGGCAACCTTTCAGAATCACTTACGATAACAAGAACGGTGTAACGAACCGAAGGATACCCTCTTCGACGCAACCGGGAAGTATACCAAACAGCGTGCCCGCCATGGCGGTAGCTACAAACAGGTATGACTTGTAACGCTTCATTTTAATGAGGCCTTTCTATATTTCTATACTGAATGACCGGCTCCACTTACCACCAGCCAACCTGAACAATAAGCAACAAACCCTACAGGCTGAGAATCATATTGATCGTAGCCCGACCGCTTTGGATATTCTCATTCGGCGACTCGAGCGGAATCTCGTAGGTGGCACCGAGGGAGGCCCATTCGGTCATCTGCCAGCGGAAACCAAGACCGCAGGAGAAGAAGTCGCGACCAGCTACGTGGGCAGAACCCAAACTGGTTACATCGAGACCATCAACCGTGGTGGGCAGACGGTCGCCGTCGCTGAGCCAGTGAATGCCGTGGAACTCGACCAGGGGGAAGAAGTTCTCGATCACTTCGTAGTCAAAGTGGAGGTTCCATACCAGCGACTGGCAACCATCACCACTGTCGGTGGGGATACGGTAGCTGAGAGCACCGATCATGTGGAACTTATCCCAACCCTTGGCGAAACTGATAAACGGGCTGATTTCCTGGCTGTTGCCCTGCAGAGCAAAGGAGTGGCCATTATCCCATTCCCAGCGGAAACCACCGGAAACGATGAAGTCGTTGGCCTTATCAACGTAAAAGGCGTACTTGAGACCGAGGCCGAAGTCGTTCCAGCCGTCAGCGTCAGGGGTGATACCGGTATGCACCTTGCTGTATCCGTCCTTGGTGGCAATAAGAGCCAGCCGCTCGGTCAGAGCGATACGGATCTGAGCGGCGAAAACCTGAACCTCGCCACCGCGCAGCTCGGAACCGCCGGGAATTCCGTGCCAGACGTAAATCAAACGAAGATCGGTATTAATAAACGGATCTTCGAAATACATCGGCATACCGACCGGCCTTGGGAAATCCTTGAAGTGTCGATCACCCCAGAGGAAGCCATCCCAGAGGATGGTATCGGGACTCGACTCAGTCACCTCTGTGGTCTCCACCGTCTCTTCGCTCGTCTGGAGCGAGAAGGAGTACACCTGATCGTCGGCAAAGCTGTTAGCAAACGCATTCTGAGCCGCGACCAGCATCGCAATGACACAAACCGCCGTTGCAATCCTTCGCATAACCTTTACTCCCCTATGTTTAATTTCACAAAACATGATGATGAACGAACACCACCCTTGGGTAATCGCCAAACCATCAACAGAAAAATCCATTACGATATAAACACTATAGCGACGCCCGCGCCTCGCAAACGCCACAGTTTCAAGCGCAACACCATATCGTCAAACGACAATCAATTCTAGGCCTTTGCAACAGGTTCGTGGGCATTCCGCTATTTGTTAAGCTAGGAAATATAGATAAAAGACGAATTACTTTGGAAGGAACTAAAAAGGTTTATCAGCTCGCAATTCCCAGGAAAACGCTCAAAACTGCACGTAATCCATTATTTCCAGGCTGGTAATCAAAAACAGCCGCTCCTTATCAGCAAAGGAACGGCTGCCGTATTCTTGGAGAAACTTCTCCAGTTTATCATCCTCAGCCGATCATTGCCCCGATTTTTCCCAGCAGTTGCTCATTGTCGGGGAATACACCGGTCTCGTCCTTGCTGTAAACCAGGTTCCCGTCGACCACAACGTCGAAAACGCCGCCGCCACCTTTAATCAGTTGACAATTGATACCGAAAGAGGACTTGATCGCATCCGCCAGACTGGCGGCCTGTGGCATGTAGTTTCACTGTACGCAATATTCGATAGAGATGTGCATGGTTACAACCTCCTGTCGTGAAAGTTCACCGCACTTACCGCGGCGAAACCTTAGACCCGTCATAGAACACGAAGATTGCCGCCCCGGGCCCATAAGAGCGGAACAGGTATTCTACTGCCGACACGTCAGCGCGTCATCCGAGTAATTGCTCTAAACGATCAAAGGGGAACAGGGGTGTTGACTTGGGTTCGGCGTAAATGAGAAGCCACTCTTCACCCACCCGCTGGAATATCACCCGCCAGGAGCTGACCACTCCGGGTTCCATTCCTTCGCGAGTTACGATGCGGCAGCTGACAACGAAGGTAACTTCGGCTTTGTCGTCTTCCACCGTAACCTTGAAACTGTGCATACTGGGATTTTCCACACGGGAACTGGTCAGCACACTTTTCACTCCCTCGAGAAAACGGTCACGGTCAATTTCTCTGACAGCGAATTCCGGAGCAACCCGCCTTGCAATGGCGTCGACATCACCCTGCTCCGTAGCGTCCACCAGTTCCTGGCACACGTTTTTTACCTGTTCCCGCTGGGTTACAACCAGTTTTTGAATAACCGGAAGAACAATGCAAACCAGCAGGCCAACAAGGAGTGCTTTCCTGGAACCGGGTGTGCGTTTTCTCAACCAGCTGGAGAGGAGGAAGAATTCCACTATTGCCAGAACTGGTATCAGCAGCCACGGGCTTTCGAAGAAGAAGGATTGAATGGTATATTCCTCCGTTGGAGATTATTCTCTGTTTATCCAGTCTATGTGTAACACGCCAGGGAGCGGTTCACACGAATTTTAATCGTACGTTATCTGTGTACGATAAATTACGTCCCTCCCAAAGCCAAGCAAACTCGGCTTTCGCTATTACTATCTTATCCGCGTTTCGCAACTTTTTCTGCAATTACCAACTATGATCGACAAAAAAAACGGGAAAATCTGAACAATATTACATTTTACATGGCCACTCAGGTATTGTTGATAGTTTTCATTTGCGTCGTTGAAACATTACAGAATAAAACCGGATGAACCTGCCCTTTGAAGAACCTTACGCCTTTTTTGTCAACGGCATCCTCCAGAAAATAATGGTTCACAGGATACAGTTTTACATATATTGCATCCAATTCGTTTCTGCAAAAGTATTATGATGTGCCACTGCTCTGTGAGCAGTGGTTATTAATAAACCAATATGCGATTTGTGTACCAACCGACGCGACCAAGTGATCAATACCTGATGACGTTTCGGGAAACGCTATTAGCCGGCGATTTAAATGAAGTTGCTCAATACCGAAATTAGCGAATGTGTCAACACTGCTCACAGAGCAGTGGCACATCATTTGATACAGATTATTATGTTTATTGGGAACCTATTTTATATCTACCTTGCGTTTACCGCGCTTTACCCGGCCTATGATAACCGGCGATTCTCCGCTCTTTTCCAGCCTGGTGCATACGGATTTCGCGTAATCCTTGCGAACCATTAACACGTAGCCTATTCCCATATTGAAAACGCGAAGCATTTCCTCGTCGGTTACGGCGCTGCGCTGTAGAAAACCGAATACCGGCGGAATTTTCCACTTGCTGCGGTCTATGGTCGCCGCGCAACCTGCCGGCAGCGACCGCTCGATGTTTTCCGCCAGTCCGCCACCGGTTATGTGTGCCATGCCGGTTACCACGCGCCTGCTGCGATAGCTCTCCAGCAGATCGATAATCGGTTTTACATATATACGCGTGGGGCGAAGAACGGCTGCACCTAGAGTTTCACCCAATTGCTTATATTCCCGGTCGAGTTTCAATCGATGCCGTTTGATCAACCGGCGGACCAGGGAATAACCATTCGAGTGTATCCCGGATGAAGGCAAACCGATCACCACGTCACCCGGTTCAACGCGTGAGCCGTCAATCTCCTTGTTCAGCTCCACCACACCCACCGAGAAGCCGGCCATATCCAGTTGGTTTTTATCGTAGAGGTCGGGCATCTCGGCCGTCTCTCCGCCAAGCAGGGCGCAGCCGGCCATCCGGCACCCTTCGGCAATACCCTCCATCATGGCCACCATGGAGTCGGGTTCTATTCCATGCACACCGAGGTAGTCGAGAAAAAAGAGCGGTTCCGCGCCGCAGGTGATCATGTCGTTGACGTTCATGGCCACCAGGTCTATCCCCACAGTTGAGAGGTCGCCCATCTCCACCGCGAGCTCGACCTTGCTTCCCACGCCGTCGGCACAGGCGACGAGAACCGGGTTCTTATAGTTTTTCGGAAAGAGCTTCTCGTTGAAATCGAGGCGAAACATGCCGGCGAAGGCGTTATGCTTGCTGCACACTCTGGGCCCGTAGGTGCCGGTCATGGCCTGCTTGATCCGCTTGACCCAGGCGGTGTTGGCCTCTACGTCTACTCCGGTGTCCTTATATGTGATTTTGCCTTTTGCCATTTATTCACTCTGTAAAAAACACGAAGCGGATGAGCGGAAACTTATGGACGATTGAATACGCTTTATCACAATCGCCGGACCCTAGCCACAGCAATTGCCACCTTCCAGGGCATGCTTGTCAACCGCACAATCACAACTTACCGGGTGGTTTCCGGTAAAACAGGCCGTACAGTATCTGTCCGGAGACATACTCACCGACGCCAGCATGGCTTCCGTACTTAAGTAATGCAGAGAATCGACCTCGAGATACTGGCGGATCTCCTCCACCGTTCGATCGAGAGCGATCAGTTTTTTCGGATCGGGAAAATCGATTCCGTAATAACACGGATGCCGCAACGGCGGGCTGGCCACTCGCAGGTGAATCTCCGTTGCACCGGCTTTTCGCAAGGCATTCATCTTACCCAGCGTTGTGGTACCTCGTACAACCGAATCTTCCACCACGATCAGCCGCTTACCTTTTACCGCATCGCGAATTACGTTCAGTTTAAGCTTGACGGCCAACTCGCGCTGATACTGCTCGGGCATAATGAAGGAACGCCCGGCGTAGTGGCTGGTGGTGAATCCCCGACCGAGCGGAACACCCGATTCCTTGGCGTAGCCGATAGCAGCACAACGAGCGCAGTTCGGAACGGGTATGACCAGGTCGGCCTCTACCGGAGCCTCCCGGGCAAGTGCCCGCCCCATCGCCTTGCGAGCGGCATGCACATTGTCGCCGAAAATGTCGCTACTTGGATCGGCGAAGTACACATGCTCGAATATGCAGGCCGCACCTCGCGAGATGCCTTCCAGCTCGTAACGCTCGCTGCGCATCCCTTTGTTATCGAAAGTAAGAATTTCGCCCGGCTCGACATCCCGAATAAATTCGGCGTCGACAATATCCAGAGCGCAGCTTTCTGAAGCGACTACCATAGCTCCGTTAGGCATCTTACCAATGCAGAGAGGCCTGAAGCCCAGCGGGTCGCGGACGGCCACCATGCGATCGGGATACATGAGCAGCAGGCAATACGCCCCCTGCAATTGCTTGAGAACGCTGACCAGTGAATCCGGCTTGTCCCGGAATTCCGGCGACGCAAGCAGGTGGATGACAACTTCAGTATCGCAGGAGGTCTGGAATATGTGTCCTCTGCGCTCATATTCCATACGCAGAGCCAGGGCGTTGGTCAGGGTACCGTTATGGGCCACGCAAACCTGCCCGCCGGCGAATTCAAAAAGTAAGGGTTGAGCATTTATCTCGCTACTTGAACCGGTGGTGGAGTAGCGAACATGGCCGATGGCCGTTGGAGCTTTGATACGTTCGATGGTTTCCTGGGAGAATACGTCGTTGACGAGACCCATACCGACGGCTCGTTCGATGCGCTGGCCGTCTGAGGTGCAGATACCGGCCGACTCCTGCCCTCTATGCTGCTGCGCATAGAGACCGAGCTTGGTGAGGAAGGCGGCACGCGGGTGTCCATAGACTCCGAATAAGCCGCAATGATGTCGAACCTCTGTAGCAGTCACGGAACTCGCACACAGCAGAGTGAGTTATCCAGGCAACAGGTGTTAAACTAGTAAACGAATTGAAAACGGTCAAGGGGCGATTGGCCCAACGTAACCATTTAATATTAAACGGACGAGTAGCGTAACCGGGTAGCATGACAGAGTAGCATGATCAGGTAACATGGTTCACGCAAGCGTGTCGAGTGGTCGGGTGGCATGGTCCACGCTCGCGTAGCCATGTTGAATGCAAAGACTTACGCATAATCCCAAAACCGAGACAAACTAATTTCCACTTTCATAATCTCTAATCCCTGCAAGCGATTGGTTCGTGCGCAGGGTACCCCATCCCTCGCGTATTCTGCAGGGGGTGGGGAATGGATAAGTGTTTTACTTTTTCCTAACTACCAAGATCATGTTTTTAAGCAAACAACGTTTTTAGCAAGTGCAGTCAACATCAGAAAATCCCGCTTACTGATCAGTCCATCTCTAACGCCTGCTTCGCAGGAATAGTATCCCCGGAACTTCACTATTCTTTGCCATCGCGCATCTTCCCCACTCGCTCGTCGATCTCGACGTGCAAATTCTTCAAATCCTTATATGTCTCGCCGAATTGGGACCACCAGGCACAAATCAAATCGATCTTCTGCTTTCGCGTCGGATACGCCTCATCCACCAATCTTGCGTCACCAACAGTATCCCCCGTCATCTTCAATGTCTGAAACGCCTGGTGATTGGAAACACGAAGGAATTCGCAGAAAACAGCCGGATTGTTGTCGTCGTTAATTATGTCGAGATAATCAGGGAGTGCATAAATTCCGTATACTTTTAACTTCGCAAAAGCCCTGGCTTTCCGTCTGTCAAAAGCTTGAAACGATTTTTTATCTTTACCTGTTAATTCTCGTATTTCGTTTTTTCTAGCCGCCCGCTCCCGTTTGAACGACTCCCGTTGATCCCACCATTGCACAAGCTTGTCCCTGTCCTGCGAAGGGTTATCATTGGCATATAGTCCGCGGCTATCGATTTCTTTGCTAAGCAGAGGTTTTCCCCCTTTCTCCTCAAATTCGTACCCTCGGATTGAAAGAGGTTTCACAGAGTAGTGATAGAAATCAAAATGTCCCACCCGGGCCACCAGCATCTCATAGCAACGAAGAACATGATCATCTTGCTCCTCCCGATATGCGGCAAAAACTTCAGGCAGGCAATTCGGGCCTATTTCAAGAAGCGACTGGTAATAATCAGAGTTCAATTCCACCAAAACCCCGTAGCTGCTTTTCTCTACTATATGTTTTCGCCATTGAGCGAGGGTAGATTGCACATCAGTCGCATTCGCAGTCCCCCCTAAGCACGCCAAAGTCAATCCGACGATAATTGGAACGTGTCGTTTAATCATCACCAATCTCCTCTGCCGAATTTGAATCTTACGGCAACACTGCATATCGCCGCGAAAAACCAATCCCTATTCCAATGCTACGTTTTGCTTCCTGGATAGATGTACGTTGAAATCAATATGTTTTAGGAATGTTACCGCACTGGCCACCGCCCAACTCATCTCGATCATGTCGCATCCGAAAGGGTTATCAGGTCATTAAGGATAACCGCCTATTATCATATCTATCCCAACATCAAATCAATAAGGCGCAACCCGAGGCTCAAAGACCATCGGATTAAAATCGTAAAGCACCTTGCTATTAATCAGACCCGTCTCATCGACCCCGGCGGCCCAGAGCTTTCCCTTTTCGCACCAAACTAGCCGCTCACCATCCATGTCCGCCCATTCCCAATCAGGGAATCTCTGTATTTTACCGGTGAACGTGTCTACCAACTCGTAATCGGTAAAATCACCAGAGGATTTCCTCAAAATCCAATCAATGGAAACTCTTTTCTGGAAACCGTAAAGAGCATTCAATCTCTTTGCGTCTTTCTCATCTATCCATTTCCACCCGCCGCTATATAATTCGGAACAATGGCAAACAGCGTGATCTGAGTATGGATGCTGATCTGCACGAACGAGATTGTCCGGCGATCTTAATTCTTTCTCGTACCCTTGAATCCAATACCTGTTATTGTCAATAAAATGCCCCCCAAAACAGCCATAAGTACTTTTCCCCAAGGCCCACAGGCCAATAGCTTTTAGATAAGGAGCTTTTGAAAGAGCCGTCCAGGCACCCCCGGTTTCCGAATTGGGGCCACCTTTGCGGGCAAGATAGATAAAATGCTTACCGTCAGGCGAAAGATTGCAACAGTGCCGATCGATACGCCCTTTAAACCACTGCCCGAGAGTGAATTCATCAGTACGCCGATCCCACCCAATTGTGCAATAATGCGTGGAAGGCCCCCGCCTGATGATCAACGCAGTTGGAGCCTCAGACGCAAGTAACACATGCAAACGAGCTGGAACAGGTTTATCCGTATGCACCTTTTAACCTCGCAATCAAACCAAAAACCAGGAGTGTTCGGAGCCACCATTAGTTTTTGGGCCACCACACTCTATTCAATCCTTACCTCTTCGATTATCAGGGACGGCCACCATTTTTGAGTACATTCCTCGTTAAAACCAATTATACGCAGCACTCTGATACACAACCAACAGTAGCCATACAATACGATTTTATCAAGTGTTTTCCAAAATCGATTAAGCGGAAGACCGCTCTCGCATCCACCGCTCTTTGGCTGTTGCGATGCATCCTGGAGATGCTGCGAAACGATAAAGAGTAGTGACAAGCCGCATTGCAGGAATGCCGTACAGTATAATTCTGGTATTGCCGTAACGTATTCAACATGAGGGTAAGACGGAATATCGACCGAATGCGGGATAAGTGGTCGAACCTCGTCCCGTGGAACATGAAGCTTGAACCTCTTTAAGGTGAATGTGCTCGGTCTGCCGATTACCGCAATCCTACAAGCCCTGTTTCAGCAAAAACATTTCAAACGAAAGGTAAAAAATATGCAGCCCACGAAGCGCTACGCTCTCCAGGCGTGGCGTTAGACGCTTCGGGGCCACATTTTGTCCGTCAACTTATATTGGCTAAACCTTAATTTATCGTTTTTTCCGCCGATGCAACAATTCCGCGTCGGCGGTTTACCGTTTTATCCTATGTACTTTCCTCGCGGCGTATAATGCGTATGCAGCAGGTGATGGCTCTTATGCCCGCACGGACCGTCCGTAAGAAACTCACCGTACACACGCAGGACCGCCGGGTTGTCGTGACTCTTACGGGCTTTACCGGCGTCACCATACGCCGCATCCTCAGCGTAAATCGCCCTGGCTCGCGCCTCGCGGATGGCCGGACTGGTCGGTATCGGCTGACCTCCACCGCCGAGACATCCGCCCGGGCAGGCCATGAACTCGATGAAATGGCACTCGCTGAACTTACCGCCCGCCTTGATGTCTTCCATCACCTTCTTGGCATTGGCCGTTCCATGGGCGATACCCACCTTCAAGGTTGCACCTTTAAGCCAATCCCAATTCGGCACTAGATGGCTGATCAGTTCGGGCACCGGACCCACCTCCGTGGGTACTTGAACTTCGATATAGCGAACGCCATCGAAACCGCGGATGGGAACAATGTCGGCGTGCTCGTAGAAATTCTCAACTTTCTTACCGGTAACAAACTCGATAACCGACCGGAGAGCAGCCTCCATCACGCCGCCCGTCGCCCCGAAGATTACTCCCGAGCCACTGGCCGTCCCGAACGGATCGTCGAAATCGCTCTTGGGCATTTCCGGCAAATTGATACCCGCTTCCCGAATCATCTGGGCGAGTTCGCGAGTCGTCAGACCGTAGTCCACGTCCTTGAACCCGCTGTCGCACATCTCCGGACGGTTGCACTCGTACTTTTTGGCGGCACAAGGCATCAACGCGACCGACACGATGTTGGCCGGGTTAATCCGATTGAGTTCCGCGTACCAGGTCTTGATCAGCGAGCCGAACATCTGCTGCGGACTTTTACAACTGGACACGTGAGGCAGATACTCCGGATAAAAATGCTCGATATACTTCACCCAACCCGGACTGCACGACGTGAACTGCGGCAGCGGTTGCGAAGGATCACCCTGCACCAGGTTTTTATACAACCGCAAAATCAATTCCGTTCCTTCCTCGATAATCGTCAGGTCGGCGGTGAAGTTGGTATCGAACACCTTGTCAAAACCACAACGACGCAAAGCGGTATTCATCTCCCAGGTCATGGGAGTACCTGGCTCCAGGCCGAACTCCTCGCCGATGCCCGCTCGCGGACTGGGAGCGGTTTGGATAACCACATGCCGGGTCGGATCGTCGATCGCCGCCCACACCTCGTCGGTCGGGTCGTTCGCCCGGAGTGCGCCGGTCGGACAACGATTGATACACTGCCCGCAGTTAATGCAGACAACGTCGGCCAGCGGTTTATCCAGGTAGGTCGCGATAGTGGTACGATCTCCCCGGCCCGTCGATTCCAATACGCCCACTTCCTGCAGGTCTATACAGGTGCGGACACAGCGGCGGCAGAGAACGCATTTGTTCATATCGCGAACCACGGCGTAGCTTGAATAATCCACTTCGTGGTTTGGTTTTTCGGGATGCCCGAAGCGGAAGCTGTCAACGCCGTATTCCTTGGCCAGCGACTGCAGCTCGCAGTTGTTATTGCGAAAACACGTATAGCATTCACCGTAATGCTCGGACAGCAGCAGGTCTATAATGTGCCGCCGCGCCTGGCGGACCCTGCGCGTATGGGTTTTAACCGTAATGGCCTGGGTAATTGGATAAGCACAACTCGCCTGAAGCGTCCGCTGCCCCTCAACCTCGACCACGCAGACCCGGCACACGCCGGCTACGCACAAATCGTCGTGATGGCACAAGGTAGGAATGTGTACGCCAACCTGCCGGGCGGCTTCCAGAATCGTCGTGCCAATGGGTACCTTGACCGTGTGATCGTCTATATTAACGCTTACCGTCGCTCCAATGTCATCGATGCTGCCGGGAGGGGCGACCACCTGCGATCGCTGGCTGGCAGGAACGCGACCGGATCCGTCGGATAACGGTTTTTTATCGTTCATGATTTACTCCCATGCTGTGATCGTCGTGCAAGCCCGATCGAAATCTCATCCTGGAAATACCTGATGATGGAAAGGAACGCGTTGGGACTGGACTGTCCCAGACCGCACTTGGATGAAACCTGCATTGTTTCACCAAGCGCACAAAGCTCGTGCAGATACTCCGTCGAGCATTCACCCCGGCGGAGCATGCGAACCCCTTCCAGCAGCTTCACGTTGCCTATACGACAAGGCGTACATTGTCCGCACGACTCGTCGGCGAAGAACTCCATGAAATTCTCCGCAACTCCCAGCATGTCCCGGTCCGGACCGAAAACGATCACCGCACCGCCGGTGGCCAGGTCTTCATAACTGATCGCGTGTGAAAACTCGTCCGCCGGAATACAGTGACCGGATGCACCACCGATTATCACGGCCTTTGCGGTTTCGCCACCGGCGGCTTCCAGTACCTCACGAACGGTTGTTCCCATGGGAAACTCGTAAACACCGGCACATTCCACGTCACCGGAGACACTGAGCATTTTTGGACCGGTCGATTTTTCGGTTCCGATTCCCTTGAACCACTCCGCACCCCGGGCAAGAATCGCGGTAGCCCAGGCGAATGTTTCCACGTTGTTGACGATCGTGGGTCGGCCATTCAGTCCGGTATTTACCGGGAATGGTGGCCGGTTGCGTGCCTCGCCCCGATAGCCTTCCAGGCTCTCAATAAGCGCCGTCTCTTCACCGCAGACATATGCTCCGGACCCCATATGGATGTGAATGTCAAACGAAAAACCGTTTGCCCCTATAATGTTTTCCCCAAGCAGGTTGGCCGCCCGGCGCCTGGCCAGACACTCTTCCAGATCCTTGCGCAGATAGGAATATTCACCCCGCAGGTATACCACGCCCTCTGCTGCGCCTATGGCGAAACCGGCGATGGCCATTCCTTCAAAAACGAGGTCAGGCCACTCCGAGAGAATCACCCGGTCCTTGAAGGTTCCCGGCTCGCCCTCGTCGGCATTGCAGACGACAAACTTCTGATCGCTCTGGGCACCGGCCGCCAGGTTCCACTTGATCCCTGTCGGGAACCCCGCGCCGCCCCGTCCTTTCATTCCGGAGTTACGTATTTCCCCAATCACCCCGGCGCGATCCATCTTCAACGCGGCCGCCAATCCGGAGTCAGCCTCCACGGTGGCCAGCGTCATTTCGTTACGAATGGTCATAGCGCTTGCTCCTGTGTATTCTGGAGGGTATGTGATCCGAACGTCTGCTTGCACAGCAGGAGAATGTCATGCACCTTCTCCGGCGTAACATGCGTGAAAACCTGATCGTTTATGAGCAAAGCGGGCCCCTGATCACACATGCCGATGCAATTCGCCCACTCCAGGGTGAAGCGCCCGTCGGGGGTCGTCTCGCCGAACTCTATGCCCAGGTCATTGCGAAGTTGCTGTGCCACGGCGGCTTTGCCGGCCAATTCACAACTGACCGTACGACAAAGGCGAATAACAAAACTCCCATGGCGTTTTTCATTGAGAAAAGCATAGAAGGTCACCACGCTATAGACTTCTACCGGGTGTATTCCCAACCGGTCGGCCACCGTCTGCATAGCGAAATCGCTGATAGTGTGATAACGCTGCTGAACGTCCTGTAGAATGGGAATCAGGGCGGAACGATCACGTCCGTGCCGATCGACCATGGTGTCGATCTCCCCCATCAGCTTATCCTGTTGCATACTTATCACGATGTCCCCTCCTCTGCCGCGCCCAGCAGGGCGTTGACTTTGGCCCGCAGGTTTTCCGGGGAAACCGGTTTGTCGACGAATTCATCGACGGGTGTGATGGAGTCGTCTCTCCCGTAGGACAAGCCCGACGCCTGGGAAATACTCGACATCATGAGTATGGGTTTTTTGAAGTCGGCTTTGCGCAGATCCTGTGCCAGTGCGATGCCGTCGTCAGGTTCGGCCATCATCACATCAAGAATCAGCAGGTCGGGTTTATCTCCAAGTGCCAGGCGCTGTCCATCTTCGCGGTTTGAAGCACACGCGACCTGGTGTCCGTCCTTCTCCAGGACCATACACACCGCCTCAACGAGGTCAGCGTCATCGTCCACAATCAAGATTTTCGCCATGCTACGCTCCGTAAATACTTGCCAATCGAACCCCGTGCCACGTTTATAATATTCGTAGCACGGCAACCTGATTATATTTGCACCGCCTGCAGTGTCAATCGGAATTAGGTTTTATTGCCCTTTAAACCGTGCCAATGGCGAGATCGAGGCTCTGCAGACAGATTTTTTGCTGGTAGTCTTCGGAGTTCCGAGAAGCGCCTGTGGGTTTGTGCCAATTCAGGGTTAAGCGGACAAAATGAAGGGGTCCCCGTCTAACGCTTTTTTTCGCGATGGGCGGGAAATCGTTAAATTTTCCGGTTTTACCAATACCTACTCGCGTTTGAGAACGAGAACGTTTTCAGCTTAAAGACGATCAAAACAAGAATGATAAACGCAAGCCTGCCCGGCATTTGGTTAACCATACAAATCGGCATAATGGCTAAATCGCAGGATACAAGCCGCCGACTTTACCACCCTCTGCAGCCCGGAATTTCTCCAACACGAACAAAATGTTCAACAAGTATTTCCCATTCCCGATCAACCAAACACCGACCACATACTACGTACCGAATTAATCTCACTTCGTTTTTGCCATAACTGTCAACAGCAGTATGATTATTCCTGATCGTCTAAGATGCTGTTCAACCGATATGTATAATGCAGGCGATTCCCGTTAGCACGAAACAGTAAGAAGTTTATCACTGGAAGGCTGTTAATAGGTTATGAACATAATTATCTGCGGTGCCGGTCAAGTAGGAATTCATGCAGCAGACGAGTTGGCTGCAACCGGTCACAATATAACCGTCATTGAGGAAGATCAGGCGAGAATCCGCAAGATCGAAGATACGCTGGACGTACGGACTTTGTGTGCCAGTTGTGCAACAGCAACCGCTTTGCGGGATGGGGGCTGCGAAAACGCCGATCTGGTCATCGCCACCACTCAAATCGACGAAATCAACCTGCTAACGGCCTCTATAGCCAAGGGATTGGGAGCAGCTCAGAGTATCGCCCGAGTACACCACAGTACTTTCTTCGAGCAAAAAGGGCTTGATTACTGCAAACACCTGGGTATCGACCGGCTGATCTGCCCTGAGTATTCAACCGCGCTCGCCATCGCTCGAACGCTACGGAATCCGGGAGCTTTGGCGATCGAAAACTTCGCCAAAGGGCAAATCGAAATGCAGGAGATTCCAGTCAGTAAAAACGCCTCCGCTGTTGGAATCGCTCTATGCGAACTGGGACTGCCTCAAGGAACCAGACTGGCCGCCATAAGCCGCAACGGTAGCGTGTTTATCCCAGAAGCCAGCACAGTCGTGGAACATGGCGATCAGATCATATTAGTTGGCAACGCGAGCATTTTCGGCCAGGCGAGAAAACTGTTCTGCTCCGATCTTGGACGGCGCCAGAAAATCGCCCTTATGGGTGGTCCCTCCATGTCTGTTTGGCTGTGCCGAGCACTTCGACAAAGGGATTTTTCGATTCGCTTATTCGAAATCGATCGGCAGCGGGCAGAGGTATTGGCGGAGAAACTTGACTGGGTAACCGTAATACAAGCCGACCCTTCTGATCGCAGTGTGTTTGAAGAAGAGAACCTGATGCAGGTAGACGCCTTCGTCGCCCTTCTCGACCATGACGAGCACAACATTCTTGGCAGCGCATGGGCCAAGAGCATGGGAGCAAAACAGGCGATAGCGGTAGTTCAAAGGCCCGATTACCTTCATCTTCTACACAGTGTAGGCATCCAACGCGCTTTCAGTCCACGCATGGTAGCAGTAAAGGAAATCAAGCACTTCCTGGACACCGGTCCATTGCGCCGGATCGCCTCGCTGGCCGAGGGAATTATTGACGTTTACTGGCTAAGGGTCGGAGAGCGTGCAAAGGTGATCAATAAAAAACTACGCGAAATTAAATTAACTCCCGACTGGGTTGTAGCGGCAATTCAAAGAGGGGAAGATGTTCACGTACCGGCCGCTGATGACGTCATTGAGGCCGGAAATACCCTGCTGGTTATCGGGCGTAAAGGAACAGAGAGTAAACTCAAGAAGATATTGTCGCCGGGATAGTTTTGTGAACACGAGATACGTAGCAAATCTTCTTGGCCACCTGTTCATGGTTCTCGGCGTGGTTCTTCTGGGAATCGTGGCCTGGTCGGGCCTACAAATCCTATCAGGAGACGAGAGCGAGCGCTATCCGCTTTGGGCGTTTTTGATTGGATCTATCGTCGCCCTCTGTTCCGGCGGGCTCATGACCTTCGTCCTTCGTCCACAAACGAGAATTCTGGGTCGAAGAGAAGCACTCTTGCTGGTTGCGGGCAGTTGGATAGTAGGAGCGGCTCTGGCGGCTCTGCCTTATTTCGCCTGGGCACATATCTCCGACAACGTACCGGCCGCTGGACAATTCCGATCGCCTGTTAACTGCTATTTCGAATCAATGAGTGGCTTAACCACAACCGGAGCCACCATCCTCACCGGAATCCATACTATCCCCAGAAGTATTCTGCTCTGGCGGGCAATGACCCATTGGCTGGGCGGCTTGGGGGTAGTCGTCCTGTTTGTGGCGGTTCTTCCTTCACTTGGGGTAGGCGGTAAAAAACTATTTCGGGTAGAAGCTCCCGGACCGGAACCCGAAGGTGTTCACCCTCATATACGGGAAACCGCAAGAATACTCTGGATGATTTATCTTGGACTCACTGTCGCCGAAACTCTTGCTTTGCGAATTGCGGGAATGAGTTGGTTTGACAGCGTATGCCACACGTTTGCCACACTGGCTACCGGAGGATTCAGCACCATCGACGCCAGCGTGGGAGGATTTCACCACACGTTGGCCATAGACGTTATCGTAATCGTTTTTATGGTGTTTGCAGGGGTTAACTTCGGTCTGTACTACCAGATTATTCGCCGCAGGTTCAGCAGTGTCTGGCGAGATGCGGAGTTGCGTCTCTACCTGGCTTTCCTTCTGGTCGGCAGCGTTATAGTAGTATTAACTATTTTCAATTCTCCAATACATCTGACCAATGGAGATGTTTGTCCGCCGTCGATAGGAGAGGCCGTTCGCCAGGGGGTTTTCACAACCGTATCAATTCAAACGACAACCGGGTTCTGCACGGCCGACTTCGATAAGTGGCCTTTTATAGCAAAAGCGGTTTTGCTTTTACTGATGTTCGTAGGTGGTTCGGCCGGATCAACGGGCGGAGGAATCAAGGTTATTCGAATATTGATTGCCTTTAAGGTAATGGTCTCGGAACTGGAGAGGGTATTCCGCCCCAACGTCGTTAGACCAGTCAAGATCAGCAACAGCACAATATCGCCGGAATTGCGACTTGGCACTTTGGCCTACGTACTGGGCATTATCCTGTTGTTTGGTTTGGGTACTGGACTGCTGATGGCATTCGAACCAGTGGGGCAAATCGAAATAACCACGGCCGCGTCGGCCAGCGTAGCCACATTGTGCAACATCGGCCCGGGATTAGCCAAGGTGGGAGCGATTCAGAACTACGCATGGCTAACCGATGCAAGTAAGCTGGTGCTGGTGGTTTTAATGGCCCTTGGACGACTTGAAGTTTTCGCTATTCTGGTACTTTTTGTTCCCCGATTCTGGCGAAACGCATAATTTTTTACTAGCCGCAATCATTCAAAGTATTTTTGTAAACACATTTTACAAATTTTCCGCTCGTCATTTTAACTTTATTAATTGCGGTGAGAGCACACACAACTTTATTTAAATTAGGTAAACTAGATAAACAACAACTTAACACAACCGGGGTTTTCAGCATCGTTAAGAGGCATCACCAATCTCATTATTCCCATTTCCACAAAAAAGAATAAAAAATGAAAATGGGCAATTTCTATCGAAAAACTAATGTTTTCAGCACATGTAAGCCGATAGTGAGCTTTCGTACGGGGAGTTTACGTACACGCAACCAAGGCAGAGCGAAGGAAAAAAAAGTGCTAAGTTCGGCCGATTTGGGGTTGCTTCAAAAAAGTGGTTCGTCATAATGATCGCCCATGTTGGCCGAAGGAGTCGGCCACAAGTAGAGCGGCTTTCGGTAGCGATGTGACGGAAGGCAGTTCGCCAAGAGAGTTTATCTGAGGCGTTCTGAGAATTGTGGATCTGCTACTGAATTAAGACCGTGTCGAAGGGCGAGTCACAGGCGACCGCTTAGTAGATCAGCATGGATGTATTGGCGCAACGCCCCTTAAGGGCGTTAGCAATTTGGCAATAACTCCGGACGGAAGTTCATTAAGCTGCGGTCGGAGTTGTGGATGAGACGGATTTAAGTCTTTTCAAAGGAGCTCCTAATGGGCAAAAAAACAATGAAGAGCGCGGCGCTCGCAGCGGTTCTCGGTACTCTCTGTGGTTGGGGTGGATGCCTCGACAATGACAGCTGGTGGGGCAAGGCTTTCTGGGGCACCGTAGGCTACAGTGCCATGGAATTTGTCCTCGACAACGATGCAGTCTTCGATCTCTTCGAAGATGGCGCGACCGCTTAAGTCGACGACCGCTAAGTAGCCGTTTAACGGCTGCTAAAAGACTAATAGAAACCGGGTTCAGATGAATCATCTGAACCCGGTTTCTTTATGTCTACACCGAATGAGTTCCCCCTTATCCAGATACTCTCCAGGGCCGTTTCAACAGCCGCTATGAAGAGATCTGCAAAAAGGAACTAACACCCCCCAAAACCACTTCGTCGCCAGGAAACCCACCCTAAACACGCCGTAGGCAAAACCTCTACGTTCCAACCCATACCTGAGAACATTTAACTATAACGAGAACTGCTCTCACAATACATCAGCGAAATCAGGTTGGTTGCCAAAACGATATCATTCAACTTTCCGTAGCTTCAGCAACACCTCTAAGCCATAAAGCAATAACGCATTCACAAAAACATCTCGCATCAACAAGTGTTTCGCAGACGGGACAATAATCAAGACAGGCTATTCACGTGTAAGTCATTAACCATGGATTTAGTATTACCGGAGGTTTGCCACAGGACTTCTAAAACCTAAGAATCGGAAAAATTCAATAAAATTAAACGCTCACCATAACAATCCGAATATCAACTAGCCTGTTTTAAGCGCAAATGAATCCTTCTCTATAATTGTTTTCTCGCTTAACTTGCAGTATCGATAAGCATCCCGAAGTTATTACGGAAACGTAGTCAAGTTGACTTCCAGATAACGACATAGCAGGAAAGGCGGTTTATCTGATATGGCCTCAAACAACAAAAAACCCAAGAGCGGCGTTTTGGGAAAATTAACGGGACTGGTGGTATTCATTGCGGCAGTCGGTTCCGTTTTCTTTATTGATTGGGAACCTGAACTGAACGCCCCGCCTACTCCGATCAGACCTTTGAAAACAATGATTATAGAATCACCTTATACGCAATCAGCACGTAAATATCCGGGCAAAGTACGAGCTAACGAAGAAGTGAACCTGGCGTTCCAGGTGGACGGATTACTCAAGGAATTTCTAGTTAAAAAAGGTCAGCAAGTCAGCAAAGATGAGGTACTGGCAAAGTTGGACGCCCGCGATTTCGAAAGTCGCCTGCATGCCAAAAAAGGCATCCTGGAAAAAGCCAAATCAGATTACGAGAAAATAACTAAACTCTACGAGGCGGGCAACGCGGGCAAGCAGGAACTGGTAGACGCCAAATCCGCCTACGACGTGGCCACCGCTGATATGAAACTCACCCAGAAAGCGCTTGATGACACCGTACTAAAAGCCCCTTTCGCAGGCATTATCGCCAACACGTTTGTGGATAATTTCGAGGACGTAAATCAGAAACAGCAGATCCTGAGTCTGCAGGACGTAACCAGCGTGGAAATAGTGGTCAACATTCCAGAAAAGCAGATAGTTTTTTCCGACCCGGACGGCGTAAACGACTACGGATTAATCGCCACGTTCGAAAGCTTACCAGGAGAAGTATTCGACGTGACTTTAAAGGAGTATTCCACAGATGCGGACCCCATGACCCAGACCTACGCGGCAACCCTGGTCATGCCGGCCCCGGAAAAATACAACATCCTTCCAGGAATGACGGCTACCGTGCAGGCAACCCGCGCAAAGGCCAGAAATGACGACAAACCCATATACGCTGTTCCCATTACCGCGGTCCTGATTGAAGGCGACAACAAGTATTTCATCTGGGTGGTAAACAAAGGCGAAGGTAACACTTACACCGTATCCAAGAAAGCCGTTTCGGTCGGGGAAATGGAAAAAGACAGCATAGTGGTTACCGAGGGATTGAATATCGGCGATCGAATAGCCACGGCCGGCGTACACCTGTTGAATGAAGGGCAACAGGTCCGGCTCCTGTCGGCGAAGGGAGGGAATACAGGCAAATGAATATTGCTGAAACCTCGATTCGATACAAGACCATAACCATGGTCATGACCATCCTGGTTCTCGGCGCCGGGATTCTAGCCTACGAGAAACTCGGCAGGCTGGAGGATCCGGAATTCACCATTAAGGAAGCCCAGATCTTCACTCAATATCCCGGCGCTTCAGCTATGGAGGTAGCCGAAGAGGTCACCGACGAAATCGAAACTGCCGTCCAACAGTTAGGACAACTGGACAAGGTAACCAGCATCTCCGAACCCGGACTGTCTACGGTACGAGTAGAGATGAAGGATAAGTACGACAAATATTCGCTGCCCCAGGTGTGGGATGAGTTGCGTCGCAAAGTGAACGACGCCCAGTCAAACCTGCCGCCGGGGGCAACCCAATCAATAGTCTACGACGATTTCGGAGACGTGTTTGGAGTGTTCTTTGCCGTTTACGGTGACGGGTATACGTACGCGGAGCTGAAGGAATATGTGAATCTCCTCCGGCGGGAACTGCTGCTGGTTCAGGATGTAGGGAAAATCTCCATATACGGCGACCAGCAGGAAGTGGTGAACGTGGAGGTCTCCAGGGCAAGGATGGCCCAGTTGGGCATTTCTTCAGACATGATCTATTCCTCGCTTTCCGGACAGAATCTCATTCAACCGGCCGGAAGGGTAAAGGTTGGCGATTTATACCTGCGTATAAACCCCACGGGCGAATTCTCGTCGGTGGAGGAAATCGGCAATCTGCTCATTCTCCAGGATGATGCGACGGCCACCAAGCTCTTTCTCCGGGACGTGGCCACCATAACCCGCGACTATATAGATCCGCCACGGACAATAATGAGTTTCAACGGACAACCGGCGATAGGATTGGGAATATCCACCGTGTCCGGCGGAAACGTGGTAACCATGGGCGAAGCCTTGAAAACGAGATTACTGGAACTTGAGGCGGAAACCCCCATAGGCATGGAAGTGGGAATAGTCTCCCTGCAATCGGATGCGGTAACCGAGGCGGTGAACGGTTTTATCGTCAGCCTGGCCGAGGCGCTGGCAATTGTCATCGGCATCCTCATGCTGGCCATGGGACTGCGCAGCGGATTGCTGATTGGGTTTATCCTGCTGCTTACCGTACTGGGTACGTTCATCGTCATGAAGACGGAGAACGTGCTGCTGGAAAGAATAAGCCTGGGAGCGTTGATCATCGCCCTGGGCATGCTGGTGGATAACGCAATCGTGGTCGTCGAGGGTATCCAGATCAACCTGCAGAGGGGGATGGATCGGATCGAAGCGGCGAGCAAGATCGTGGAACAGACCAAGTGGCCCCTTTTCGGGGCGACGGTGGTGGCCGTTCTTGCGTTTGCCGCTATTGGCGTTTCCCAGGATTCGACCGGGGAGTTCTGCCGGTCTCTTTTCCAGGTGATCCTTTACTCGCTGATGCTTAGCTGGCTGCTGGCAATTACGGTAACCCCGTTGCTCGGCGTTATGTTCCTCAAGCGGGGCAAGCAGGCCGAAGACTCCGATCCTTACGACGGAATCCTTTTCCGTATATACAGGTGGTTTCTGGAATCGTGCCTGCACCACCGGGTAGTCACGGTGATCGTTCTGTGCGGTATGCTGCTGGTTGCGATTGTAGGTTTCCAGGGGGTGTCAAACAGTTTCTTCCCGGATTCGACAAGGCCCCAGTTCATGCTCCACTACTGGCTGCCCCAGGGAACCCATATAACCAAGACCCGGGGAGACGCCGCGGAAATTGAAAAATACCTTGCATCCGTAGAGGGTATCACCGAGGTATCAACTTTTGTCGGACAGGGAGCATTGCGGTTCATTCTCACTTATGCCCCGGAAGAGGCTAACAGCTCTTACGCTATATTCATTGCCAGCGTAGATGATTACACGAAAATTCCCAAGATAATGCCGGAGGTAAGTGAATACGTAACCGAGCATTTTCACGGTTGCCAGGCGTTCTGCAGACCGTTCTTCCTCGGACCCGGAGATCCGGCGAAGATTCACGCCAGGTTCCGCGGTCCTGATCCGGCCGTACTGCGAAAGCTTGCCGCCAAATGCCGTAAGGTAATGCAGTCCGAACCTACGGTTACCGACATTCGGGATGATTGGCGTCAGAAAGTGCCGGTAGTTCGCCCGATCATTGCTGAAACCCAGGCACGGAATGCGGGTATAACCAGATCGGATGTAGCTAACGCATTGCAGCGGGCCTTTACAGGTTCGCAGATTGGGGTTTACCGTGAAGGTGACGACCTGCTACCTATTATCGCCCGCAGTCCGCAGGAGGAACGCTCGGATGTGGCCAACCTGCACGATATCCAGATATGGAGTCCGGTAGCTGGAAAATCGATTCCCCTCGCCCAGGTGGTATTGGGATTTGAAAGTTCGTCGGAGGATTCGATTGTGCGCAGGAGAAATCGCCTGCCGACACTTACCGTCAAATGTGATCCCAAAGTGGGCCAAGCGAGTCAGGTGCTGGCCAGGATCATGCCCAAGGTGGAGGCCATCCCCCTGCCCCAGGGATACGAACTGGAATGGGGTGGCGAATACGAGGATTCCAATAAAGCCCAGGGAGCGATTGCATCCAAATTACCACTGGTTGCGCTGCTGATGGTGTTGATCGTAGTCATCCTGTTTAACTCAATACGCCAGCCGATGATTATCTTTTTGACCGTTCCGCTGGCGGTAATTGGAGTAACCGCTGGTCTTTTGCTTATGAAACAGCCGTTCGGATTTATGGCCATGCTCGGCATGCTCAGCCTGACAGGGATGTTGATCAAAAACGCGATCGTGCTGATCGACGAGATCAACCTGCAGATCAATTCGGGTAAAGACAAGTATACAGCGATAGTCGATTCCGGAGTGAGCAGGGTTCGCCCGGTATCGATGGCTGCTCTGACAACAGTGCTGGGCATGATTCCCCTGCTGACCGACGCGTTCTTCGTGGCCATGGCCGTAACCATCATGTTCGGACTGACTTTCGCCACGGTGCTGACGCTGATAGTTGTTCCGGTTTTGTATTCGTTCTTCTATCGGATCAAGCCGACACACTGACCTGGCAATATCATTGAAGTTGGATTTCAAGCAAGCGGAGCCGAATAAACCCGGCTCCGCTTTTTTGTTGATGCTCGCAAAGTAAGGGGACTGGTTCGCTTTTGCCTGTTTAACAAGTCAAACGGGGTTACAAAATCAACGACCTTTAAACACAAGGAAATCCTTCACCGCATTGGCAAAAGCGTACCTGTCGCCCTTCGATAACATTCTGGCCGCGATCCGCTTTTTACCGCTCCGGTTTAGCGTTTCCTCGCGTTATAAGGCCTTTGGACTGGAAGGGGCATCGCCCAATGGCAAGCGAGCGTCTTCGGGCGAAGCGGGACAGGTTCGAGGGGGATTGTGGAATACCTGCTATCTCTTGTTTTTCGTGCGGCTAACGGGCTGTGTTACTTAGCGGGCTAACGAACCAGTCCCGGTACGATGACTCGTTTTTTTGTCTCAATTCCTCGGAAAATATATAATACGCAGATTAAGATGCTTGCTGGAATGGAATGTCAAGAATACCTATTTCAGTTTACGATTCAAACTTACATCATGGATTTGTCTATGGTTATTGTTGGACTTGAATTCATTAGATCACAAATCGAGCAGGAGCATTTCACTGCAAAGATGGTCTTTAATGGCAATGGGGCTTTGTTCTTTCCGGTTACGGATGAGCATCGTGAACACAAGGCTGCTGGTATTTCCTACGAAGATGACTATCGCGGGATTGCCCTTGCGGCCATGCTCAGTCAGGGGAAAATAGAGATCCGGTTTCACAAAGCTTTCTCCGATCAGCGAGTAGCAAGTATTGTAAGCGAACTTGCTCAACAGAAAGGACTAGAGTTCATTACTAATTGGGACGTGTTTTACCAAGGGCGAGAATTGCAATAACCGGCTCGAGAACTTGTCCGCCGGTTTTAAACTCTTTGTTTTCCGATTTTTCATCTGCCTTTTGATTGGAACTCGCATTACGGTTAAACAAACTAGCACGATTTACGAAAACATCTCGGTATAACCAGCCCCCGAGCAGCGACATCTCCGGCCTGTCTCCAAAGAAAAACCGAAACCATCTCTAAGGAAAACAAAGAAATACCCCCCAGGGGCGGGTAAATACCCTAAGGTTAACCTATTTCATAGGGCACTCCCCACCTATTACATTAAAACGACTTACAGTAAACTGTTACGCGTTATCGGGTGTAGTGGAGAGCGGCAGGAAAGCGTCACCCTACTGAGCATTTCAGACAGGAAGCGCGGAGAGAGTTGCCTGTGCGTAATTCCGTTTTTTAGTATCTCAAACGGGCAGAGGCCTCTTTCCATAACAACTTTATTTTCTGACAAACCCTTAATTAAGGAGGAGGTACAATGGCAATACGCAAAATTGTCACGATGGCTGCGGTCATTGGCATGATCGCAGTACCGGCGTTAGCTGACTGGGATATTGGCGACGGGCACAAAATGCATTACCCGCAGTTACCGGATCCCAATGGGTGGGATGTTAACCTTACCGGTAATAAGGTATTCGACGACTGGCGATGTGGAGGCAGTGGCCCGGTAGACGACATACATTTCTGGGGTTCCTGGAAAAATGATCTCTCAATAACTATAAACAATATCCACCTTGAAATCTGGAGCGACACTCCGGCAGATCATCCGGAGAATCCGTTACCCTACAGTCATCCGACTACAGGCGGCAAGCTCTGGCAAGCCGATTTCGCGTTTCACGAATTCTCCATACGAGGACCGGAATACGGTGACCAGGGGTGGTACGACCCCACAACCGACCCGGAAACGGTTCTTCCCAACAATCACGACGGGTATTACCAGGTCAACATTGTAGATATTCCCAACCCCTTTGTGCAGACATACGGCGAGATTTACTGGTTGGCAATAAGCGTCGAAACCGCTGACGCCGCCTACGAGTTCGGCTGGAAGACGTCAAACGACCATTGGAATGATGACGCGGTCTATTATCAAGACGGCTGGCAGGAGCTGATCGACCCGATAGTAAGCACGGAGTCCCTGGACATGGCTTTTGTGATTACGCCCGAACCGGCTACGTTATGCCTGTTGGCTCTCGGAGGTTTGTGCGTTATGCGTCGCCGCTAACCGTGCGAGTTAGCCATTGAAATCAACAGGCAACTCGACGGTTTAGTTTGCAGCGAAAGATGATAAATTAAAAGCCGTATACGTTAAGCAAACGTATACGAATTCGCGATAGCCGGGGGTGGGAAACTATTCCCGGCTATCGGCCTTGGATTGTCACTTCGCAAGTAGAAACCTTAAGGCAGCGTTTTGAGTTCGAGTTCAACTTTCGTTCTCTAAAACCTGACATAAGCCATTCGTACCCACGCAAACACGGGCATGGCAATCTTTTGCCTATCGCCTTATGATATTTTATATCGTAGAAGAATACGGGTGGACAGTCACAGTTCGACGACTATTGGTTTTTCCAGAGTACGTTGTTCGAGCAATTCCTTTTGCGCATCAACCGCCCAGCCGTCACCGTCTACTTTGGGAGGTCGGCCCGCCCAGCCGAAACGCAGGCTGCGTTTTATCACGTCGTCGGCCAGGAGCAGGTTACCGAAGCTCCCCTCACAATATTTGACTCCGGGTACGTTTTTCAGAAAATGAACTCCGATCGCGGACAGGATACTGGTTTCCCCTACCATACATCCGAGTTGAATCTCAATCTTTCTCATTCGGGCGAAATTCGCCAGGCGGAGAGCGGGCATTAAGCCGCCACATTTACTGACGCGAATATTGAAACCGTCGGCCACTCCCAGTTCGTCAAGCCGCTCGGCGTCTTCCATGGTCACCAGTGACTCATCGTGGAAAATCTTAACCCCGGTCTGCTCGCGCAAGGAGATCAATTCCTCTTCACTGCCCTTTGCCAATGGCTGTTCCACGCCGGCGAACTGATAACTTTTCCAGGCGGTCAGTCTTTCTATGGCTTCGAATCGAGTCCAGGCGCTGTTGGCATCCAGACGCAAAGATCCTCTGCCTTTTTTAACTGCTCGCCCTACCACCCGCCACACGGCTTTCAATCTCTGATCATCATCGGGAAAACCAACCTTCAGTTTGAAATGGCGCATCCCGAAAAGGTAGGCCAGCCATGCAGTTTTTTTCAAAGAGGCGACTGATTTAGAGGCCAACACCATGCTGTATTTGATTTTCTCAATACTTCCCGGATCGCCGAAACCGGGTAACCCCATCCATCCGACAAGATCCGAAACACTTCGATCACCGCTGCGGAGGTATGCGTCGAGAAGAGCCAACTCCACCGCTCCCCGAGCGGCAGGACATGGTACTCCGGCCTCGGTCAGCATGGGCAAAGAGTCGATCATCTCCAGAGCCTGTGTGAAATAGGCCGGGCGAATAGCCAGCAACTGCTTTACAAATTCGCCGTCTGGACCGAGCAGTTCGAGAACGCTTTCGTTGGTTTCGCCGGTGACATAATCTCTGGGCAAAGCTTCGCCGTAGCCTACCATGCCGTTTCCTAACTCAACTGCGACGACAATGGGCTGGGCGACTACCCGTTCAGAGGCCGCGTGCGAGACCTTCCGCTTCATCCGCAGTGATAGCGGGTAAACGGTCAGCCGTTTTACGGTCAACGGACGAATGTAGCCTTGTTGGGTCATGAACGTTGCGTCTGCTTCGTAAAGTAAATCACCTGTCCAGCACCGGACGAACACAGCATCCGGTCGAAAGCATCATATCCCGCTTTAACCGGAAGCAACACCAGGGTAGAACGCACCAACCCCGGTTGGCACCTGGGTATATAGGACTGAACCAGGCCATACAATCCCTACAACCGGCCAATGGGCTGCAAACTCGACCTGTTAAATGTTCGGCAGAGGTAAACCCTGGTAACGTAAACGTTTTAAATTCAATATGTTACGAAAACCATATTCACTATATTAACACCATATTAGCCGTAGATAAAGTTTGCATTAATAGCAGTGTAAACAGCGATTCTAGGGTGGAAGTGTGGTGTTGGTGGTGTTAATATGTATTGAGTAATCAGGGTTGAGGGAAAGAGGCCATGCCCCTTCTACAGGCGCGTTGCTTCTCCTGGTTTCTTCTGAGAGAGAGATTGTACCGCCGTATTGATATCGTGCTCTCATGCGCGGGCGAGGTAGCTTGCGCATTGTAAAGGTTTTTTAGTATCGGCTCTCTCATTTATCTCAGGAGGAAACAGGAAATGAAAAAAGTAGCTATGATAGCACTGGCCGCTCTGTTTGCGATGTCCGCAACAGCCAGCGCCGACTTGATCATCACCGAGGTCGTTGACGCATGCCTCGCCGGTGGTAACCCGAAATTCGTGGAAGTAACCAACACAAACGTCACCGATTACACCTTCGCAGAAGGTGGCATAATCATCCAGTCGAACGCCAACAGCGACCGCAATGTCGATATCGACCTTTCTGGCGTTACCATTCTCGCTGGCCAGTCATTCGTCATTCAGTCGGAAGGCTATGATGGAGCTATGCATTTTGAGAATGTTTACGGTTTTGCACCAGACATGGTTGTAAACACCGGCTTCAGCAACGGTGACGACCGCTACATCCTCACCGACACAGCAGATGGTTCCAACCTGCTGGACATCCACGGTGAAATCGACGTCGATGGCAGTGGCAAAGATTGGGAATACACTGATGGCTATGCCTATCGCCTTCCCGGCGCCTCGGCCAACGGTGGAGTTTTCGACATCAGCGAATGGTTCCACGGTGGAGTAAACTCACTGGAGACGGGTGACGATGTTGAAGAAGCAGCCCTTGCTGCTTCGTTGACCACCCCTGGCGTCTACGTTCCCGAACCGGCCACCCTGGCTCTGCTGGCCATGGGCGGATTGGTCGCTCTGCGTCGTCGCGGCTAATTCGGGTTTCAGCCTGAATTAAGCAGTACAGATTATCGCAAGCCGGTCCCTTTGGACCGGCTTGCGTTTTTTATGGCCGGACATCGGAGAGAATGAAGCAACTCATACTTACGGAAAAAATACGTTTAGTGATTTACCAAATACACTTGGGCATTTTAATCCCCTTATTACTTTCCGACGGGCGAGACGCCCGCCCCCCCCCAGAGGTACCGCGTTTTAGGGTTGATCATCTAATCGGCGATTAGCGTTGACAGAGCATCGAGAGTGCGGCCGGTTGCACCTTGCTGGTTCAAGACAACTTGTCGCGCGTTACCGCCCTTTCGGCTGGTTTGAGATTGATCGGCAAGAAGTTCTTTAACCGCAGCGGTTAAACCTTCTGCCCCAGACAGTTGAATAAGTCCACCACCGGCAGCAAGCAACTCGGTTGGTTGAGCGAAATTCTCCATATGCGGTCCAACCAATATCGGCTTGGCTAAAGCGGCCACCTCCATCGGATCGGAGCCCCCCATCGGTACAAGCGATCGGCCTACAAAAACGACATTTGCCAAAGAGTAGAATTTACGCAATTCCCCCATGGTATCGCCGAGGAGTACCGGTGTTTTATCCGAACCAACCGGCGGGTTTGTGCCGTCAGAAGATGAGCTTCTCCGCAAGCAGGAAAATCCCGCCTTTTCAATAAGGTCGGCCACCTGGTCGAACCGTTCCGGCTTGCGTGGGATGATCGCCAACTGCAGATCTGGATGCGACTTTTTCATCCCCGCATAAGCGCGAAGAATAATCAATTCCTCACCGGGCCCCGTACTTCCGCATACCCATAGCGGTTTTGCCTGATCGATGCCCATGGAAGCGGCCAACTCATCCTGCCCGGTGATGCGGTCGGCCACCATGGCCGTATCCCATTTAACCGAACCGGCGACTGACACGCGTTCAGATGGCACTCCGAGTGATACAAACCGTTTCGCTGTAGACGCATCCTGCGCCCCAACCCAGCTCAACGGAGTGAACATTTTGCGGGTCAAAAACCCTATCATCGCCAGTCGGCGGCAGCTTCGCTCGGTCAACCGGCCATTAACCACGCAAACCGGTATTTCTCTCCTGGCCGCGATAGTCACCAGGTTAAACCAGACCTCCAGCTCAACCAGAACAATCATCGCCGGGTTTATTCTTTTAAGAGCTCGTTTAATAGTCCAACTGAAATCGAGGGGGTAGCGAAAGACGCGACCCTCGCCATACAAGGAGCACGCCCGCTCGTACCCGGTATCTGTGGTAGTGGAAATTACAACCTGATGATCAGGAAACCTGCTGCCCAACCCATCGATGATCCCTCGCGCGGCGTTTATCTCGCCCAGCGAGACCGCATGTACCCAGATTCGCTTGCGGCCCCCATCGCTACGGAGACCATTGCGAGGACCAAAAAGTTTCTCCCCCCACCCACGTCGATTCTTACCCTGCCGCAGCATCTGGTAAAAAAGAATCGGAAGATAGGCAATTGCCGCAAAGATATAAACAATGTTGGCCAGCCATGACATAGTCGGCAAATCGTATTACGCAGACCTCATATGAGCAACTGCCGTGGCAACTATTCGATATGGGAAGCCAGGATTACAACCACACTTGAACCATGGATGTTTGAGCCGGGAGATCAAGGATATCGCGTTGACACAATCGCCGTGGAATGCTTAAATCCACTCCGGGCGAGAACCGGCTGCGATCGCCGGCGCTACCCGCAACACCCCGTGTGGACATTGCCCACACATACCAAAAGAGCTGACATTAATGAGACCTGAGCCCAACTCCCCCGAAACCGGCGAGAAGAACGAATGTCTACCAACTGCCCGGCGCGTGGCGATGCTGAATCGTAACGATCGGCTCTATCACGTGGTTCTGGCTCAACAGCTCGACCGGGAGACGATAGACACGCTCTGCAAACTGGCGGAAATGATTCGTAACATAGCCGAAAGTCGCCAGGGTATGCAGTTCCTGCGCTCGCTGCTGAGCCATAAGCGGGCGATGCTCTATTTCATTCAACCTTCAACGCGAACTTTTCTATCGTTCGCTTCGGCGTGCCAGATTCTGGGCATGACTTATGACGAGGTGCGTAATCCTTCAGTATCTTCCGAAGTTAAAGGCGAAACCGAAGACGACACAGTACGAGTTCTGGCTCAGTACTTCAACCTGATAATCATGCGCCACCCGACGGAGGGGTTTGCCGAGCGAATGGCTCACGATCTTGACGATCTGCACATGGCCATCCCTATCATCAACGGCGGTTCGGGACAGGATCAGCACCCAACTCAAGCCCTGTTGGATATTTACACACTGCATCGGAGTTTTGGTCGCACTTCCATCGAAAGGGGCCTGGTTGATTTCACCCAGAACAGGTTCGACGGAAAGACGATTGCCTTTGTCGGTGATCTAAAACGAGGACGAACGGTCCGCTCACTGGCTTATCTGCTCTGCCGTTATCCCGGCGTTAAAATGATCTTTGTAGCTCCAGACGAACTGCAGATCGAAGAAGACATCACCGATTACCTCAAACGACACAATATGGAGTTTGAATTTTCCAACGACATCACATCGGTGATTAGTCGTTGCGACGGTGTGTACATGACTCGACTGCAGGATGAGTACGATATTAACGGCGAATCAAAATCGATCGATTATTACCGTTTCAGCCTGACAGAGGAGATGAAGGACAAGTTCAAGCCTGATTTGGCTATCATGCATCCACTGCCCAGACGCAAGGAACTCGACCCCCGATTGGATACCGATCCCCGAGCGAGATATTGGGACCAGGTTCAGAACGGGATGTGGATGAGAGCGGCCATCATCGCCTATGTTTTCCATAGCGATTCGTCGATTCTGGATTACTACCAAAATCATTACCTATATTAGGTTAGAAGAATCATTGGGTTTGAATTTCGCCTTGATCGCACTTTAACATGGCGGACGACTCGCACGGAATACTTCAGGAAATACGAACCGGCTATTCAGTCGGCGCGAGCGCGGTCCAGCTCTTCGCGCAGTTCCGGTCGCACATAGATATTGTGAATTTCGGGTATTTGTGCAAGATCGGCAAGACTGCGTTCGCATTGAGTCGCTAAGTCCGCGGATGCATCTATAAAAAGCACCTTAGTTCCTTTGATGATTGCGATTCCCCCACCATCGCCACCGAGCGGAGCAACCCGTACCGTTATGCCGAGTTGATCGGCCAATTCCACTATCGCTTCGCGCTTTGTTTGGAGGTCCATACGATCATTGTCTCCAGGTTAAAAACGAGTTTCAAGTTTATCGGTAAATAAAGCCGATATGTCGCTCATCATGACAACACTAATGAACGAGGAACTCATGGTCGAGCGAACGCCACCAACATCTACCACAACCCCCCAGGCCTCCCAGAATACCACAACAGAGCAAAAGTTGATTGCACAGTTTGAGAAACTGGAAAATCAGTTTGCTCAATTGAAGGAGCAAACCCGGCAGGCGCAGACACTGGCATCTTTAGGGACGGCCGCCGCTATGCTGGCGCATGAGTTCAATAACGTCATGACTCCCGTAATCAGTTATGCCCGTTTTGCGATTGATTCCGATGACAAGGAGTTAATGGTCAAGGCTTTGAACATGACCTTAAAGCAAGCGGCGATTGTCTCGAGCATGTCGGACAGGATACTGGGGCTTACCGTTAACGAAGCCCAGGTTCTCAAGCCGGTGAACCTGTCGGCTACCGTTGAAGAGGCCAAACTGTGCATGTGCCGTGATCTGTCCAAGGACAGCATAACGCTGGTAAACAATATAGACCCATCATTGAAGGTAATGGCAGACGCCAAGCAGCTGCAACAGGTGTTTTTCAACATGCTGATAAACGCGCGTCACGCGATCGACCATCGCAATGGGCGGATAAAAATCAGTGCGGAAAAAACAAAAGACGACAATATAGCCATCCATATCACAGACAATGGTTGCGGTATTCCCGAAGAGCACATCGACAAGATATTCAATGAGTTCTATACAACCAAAAAGAATCAACCGGGCAAAAAGGGATCCGGGCTGGGGCTGTCTCTCTGCCGGGATATTATCAAGGAACACAATGGCGAGATTTCCCTATCCAGCGAGACAGGCAAAGGTACAACCTTTACTATCACGCTTCCGGCAGCAACCTAGTTGCCGAAAAACCGTATCAATCATTTAAAAGGGGGTTCGTCAACTCCAGCCACCGTAGTCTTATCCCTTTAATCTCCAGAGGCTCCATCATTCCTCAAGTAAAGCCGAAAACCTCCAATCCAAAGACCGATAAACCGTTTTCGAAGATCTTAAGAACAATACCATCCCTTTACCAACCGATCCTTTCCTCGCTATAACAATCGCACACGCAGGAATATAGGTCTTTACTCAATCGAGGGCACATTGATTGTTGACAGCCGTAGTCTCCTGGAAAAATAGACGATCTATCCCAAGACGGATTACATCCTGAAGAGTGGTCATATTTCCTTGGTTTTCCAGCGGGAACTGTAATACGCCTCTAGATTAAAACGTAGCGAAGCCAGCGGGCGAATATCACCAACAGAGGCCGAAATATGAAAGCAATATGTATTACAGTCATCATTGTGCTGATGCTGGTGACATTAAGCTCTTTCCTTTCCCAAACAGCCCCGGCAAAAGCTCAGGCCTCCACTGAGAAAAAGGAATTACTCGTTTACTGCGGCATTACAATGATCAAGCCCATGTCGGAGATCACCGCGATCATTGAGAAAGAAGAAAACTGCAGAATCATCATCACCAAAGGCGGATCGGGAAACCTACTACGAGCAATTAAAGTAAACCAGGTTGGCGATCTCTATTTTCCAGGCTCAGACTCATACATTAAGACAGCCACTAATGAAGGACTCATAGTTGAATCCGTTAATGTCGGTTTCAATAAAGCGGCGATCATGGTACGCAAAGGCAATCCGAAACATATCACCGGCGACCTGGAAAACCTGGCTAATGCTGAATACGCTGTTGTAATTGGCGATCCGAACAGCGGCAGTATAGGCAGGGAAACCAGGAAAATACTTGACCGCCGGGGAATTTTTGAAAATGTCTGCCGAAACGCTCAGAGGCTGACAACGGATTCCAAGGATCTGGTCAAAGCAATCAAGGATGGGGAAGCTGATCTGGTCATAAACTGGTACGCCACCGCCACCTGGCCCGAGAATCAAGGATACGTTGACACGCTCCCCATAGACGAGCGATATGCCGTAAAGAAACAGTTAACTCTGGGCATATTGAAATACTCAAAACATCCTGAAATCGCAAAGAAGGTATTGAAACTCGCTTCATCACCGAAAGGTCGCGAGATTTTCAATCGTTACGGTTTATTCGAAATCAATTGAGAATACACATAGCGTTTGCTCGTAATATACAGAGCAATAACAAAACCAGATGGCCGACAAGAAAACGCATGCTCATGAATGCTTCAGAGAACCGGTTGTCCGCCGGGTATTTGTTCTCTTGTTGCTTTTTACAGTAACCGTCGGATCAACTCTGGTAGCGTGGCAGATGGAACATCGGCTGCACGAACAGTGCGAAAAAAGAATCAAAAACCAGCGATCCAAAAGAATTCTCGCGGATATTATCCAGCGTGAACTACTGGAAATAGAATTGGTTTTACAGAAACTGGCTTCGCAGGATAACGACTACAGAAACTCTCCCGATATTTTCGCATCAACCGCGGAAACAAAAATCAATAAGCATATTAACGAAATCGAGAAAGTTCTTACTATTCTGTCGGTCGGTGGCAGCTACAGGCATGTCATGCCTGCCAACTTCAATAACATTGACGAAATAGCGGAAACTATAGAATATGCCAAACCTCAACATGAGGGAATCGTTCTCGAAGTAGTGGAACTGACTCCCAAACTAGCGGATTTACAACAGCAGCTTTCGGACCTGGCGGCAATTTCCGCTGTTCCATCCTCCTTGGCACTTAGCCAACCAGACCAAGTCGATCGCCTGGCGTTTTCAAAAAAAGCCGCACAGGCCACACTCCTGCGATCTCAGGAATCGGCAAACAAGATGTATTTCGACGCCAACAGCCAGTTATCGAAAATCGACGAGCAAAACCGGAAATCAATCGCAAGGTTACGGGTTACAACTTTCATAACAACAATGATACTTGGTACGGTCTCGTTTGTACTGGCAGTTGTGCTGCTTCGCCAAATAACTAAAATCCTTGGCGAACGTCGCAATATGCTGGAACAGACTCGCAAGTACAGTGAGCATCTCGACCTTCTCGTACATGAACGCACAGAGGAAATTGCCAAGTTAATTCGCAATCACGAATCCATCCTCAATGGAGCCGGTGAGGGTATTATAGGAATAGATCAAAACGGATTTTCCACATTCGTAAACCCCGCTGCCGCCGCAATTCTTGGGTATGCCGCGGAAGAATTACTCGACAAGCCGCACCATCAGTTGGTACATCACTCACACCCCGACGGCAGCTTATATTCTGAAAACGAATGCCCGATCACGGCCACTATTAAAGACGGCCAAACCCATAGCGCCTCGAATGAACTGTTCTGGAAAAAGGACGGAACCAGTATAGACGTCAGCTATATCTGTACTCCCATACTGGAAAACAACGAAATCGCGGGAGCAGTACTGACTTACCAGAACATCACCGAGCGAAAGCTGGCGGAAGCGGCGCTATCCCAGTCGGAACAGAAGCTTTCGCTACATGTACAGCAGACTCCACTTGGAGTCGTGGAATGGGATCAGGATTTCAGAGTAACCGAATGGAATCCATCTGCGGAACGGATATTCGGTTATTCCAAAGAAGAGGCACTAGGTAAGCATGCCGCGGAACTGATAGTCCCCGAAAGTTCGCGAAAACACGTAACCGAAGTATGGCAGGAGCTTTGTACGATAAAAGACAGCGTTCGTGGAACCAACGAAAACGTAACCAAAGAGGGAAAGATTATCCTTTGTGAGTGGTATAATACTCCACTGGTTGATGATAACGGCAAAGTACTCGGCGCGGCTTCACTCGTTCAGGACATAACCGATAGAAAACGGGCGGAAGAGATAATTCGCAGCCGGCTTGACAGCCTGACCCGTCCCACAACCGAAACCCAAACGCTTTCCTTCACTGACCTTTTTGATCTTGAGGAGATTCAAAAAGTTCAGGACACTTTTGCGGAAGCGACCGGCGTCGCATCATTGATAACCGACATTAACGGTCTACCCATAACCAAACCAAGTAATTTCTGCCGCTTATGCAGAGATGTAATCAGGAAAACAGAAAAGGGATTCCAGAACTGCATTCACTCTGATAAGTCTTTATGTGAATTAAACCCAAACGGAATCACAATAAAACGTTGCCTGAGTGGAGGCCTGTGGGATGCCGGAGCAAATATTTTCGTTGGCAATACCCATATCGCCAACTGGATGATCGGACAGATACGCAACGAGAACTTTAATGAGGAGGAAATACTGAAGTACGCCAAGGTAATTGGAGCCGATGAGCAGGAGTTCCGTTCCGCTCTATCAGAAGTAACTGAAATGTCCGTAGAACAGTTTGAAAGAATCAGCCGGGCACTACGCTCTATGGCCCAGCAACTTTCGCAAATGGCTTACCAAAACGTACAGCAGGGCCGGGCAATATTCGAACGCGATGAAGCCAGAAAGGAAATCGACGAAGCCAAAAATCAGGCCGAAGCGGCAAACCAGGCCAAAAGCGAATTCCTAGCCAACATGAGCCACGAAATCCGCACACCGATGACGGCTATCATGGGATTCGCCGACGCACTACTTGATGAAACAGATTCGGATACACCACCGGAACGAATAGAAGCGATAGGATATATAAAACGTAATAGTGAGCACTTGCTGGAAATCATCAACGACATCCTTGACATTTCCAAAATAGAAGCAGGCAAAATAACAGTTGAGCCGGTCACTGTTTCGCCAGGCACGCTGGTCAGTGATATCGCATCAATGGTAAAAGTATGGGCTAATGCCAAAGACCTGCGATTCGAAACCGAATACTCGGGAAAGATACCGGAAATCATCACCACGGATGTAACGCGTCTCAGACAGATTCTCATAAATGTTGTCGGCAATGCCATTAAATTCACGGAAAAGGGTGAAATCCGTATAACTACCAGCTTTGTTACTCATAACGGCAAACCTCAAATGCAATTCGATATTGAAGATACCGGTATAGGCATGAGTTCCGAACAGGTATCTCGTTTGTTTCAACCATTTTCCCAGGGAGATACATCAGTAACCCGCCATTTTGGTGGAACCGGCTTAGGATTAACGGTCAGCAAACGACTGGCCGGCATCCTCGGCGGAGACGTATGTCTGGTTGATACTTCACCGGGCAAAGGGACGTGTTTTAGAATAACCATTGCCACCGGCAATCTGGACAACGTGGAAATGATTGACGCCCCCTCAGTTACTGCAACAGAAGAACCGGCTAAAACCACTGCCTCGTCCTCCGATTTGAACCTGTCCGGATGCCGAATTCTGCTCGCGGAAGATAACAAAACCAACCAAATCGTAATAACGAATTTCCTAAATAAAGCGGGAGCCGAAACACACTGTGTGGAAAACGGTAAACAAGCCATCGACGAAGCGCTCTCAGCATATGAATCCGATTCCCCTTACGAAATCATCCTCATGGATATGCAGATGCCGGTCCTGGACGGCTACAAAGCGACAACCACTCTCCGCACCAAAGGTTACACCGGACCGATCATCGCCCTGACCGCTCACGCGATGGCTTCTGATCGGGCAAAATGCATCAACGCCGGATGCAACGAATATCTCACCAAGCCTATAAACAGAAATGCACTGATTACGACCATACAAAACCAACGAGTCACCTTGCCGATTACCAAGTAATCCTTATTGACCTGACAGCGACTTTTACCAGATCCAAACCACGAAAAACCTTCACCCACTGCAACAAAAACTTATTTTCAATACTCATTCAATTCAGTAGAATACAGCAATACCATATTTAAAAGGAGCCAGATCAAATGGCAGGCAAAACCACAACATCCTCGTTTGTACTCTTTCTTCTGATTTCCATCGGGACGTACGCCTTGGGTCAGGATTTGTCGAGTGTGGAAGTTAAGACCATTCCACTGCGTAACAACCTTTACCTCCTGGCCAACAGCGGCAGCAATATAATGCTCTCGGCAGGCGAGGATGGTCCACTGGTCATCGATACCGGCATTGCGGAAATGAGTAAAAAAGTTGCGACAGCCATATCAGCTACAGGCTCCGGACCGGCGAGGATGGTAATCAACACCCATTGGCATTTTGATCATGTGGGCGGTAATCAACTACTGGCTGAATCAGGTGCGATATTCATAGCTCACCGGAATGTCCGCCGAACCATGATTAATGGTGGCAATCTGGCGGTTATCGACCGGGAGGTGGCTCCATCACCTACATCGGCATTACCTGATATAACTTTTGATAAGCACTTGACCGTACATTTCAACGGAGAGGAATTCCAACTGACTCACGTTCCCAGTGCGCACACAAACGGTGATTGTATCGTATATCTGCCTAATTCAAACGTATTGCACATGGGAGACACGTTCTTCAATGGAATGTATCCGTTTTTCGACACTAACGCCGGGGGCGCGCTCGATGGGATAATCAAAGCATTCGATGTCGGCATGGAACTGGCAAACGAACAAACCATTGTTATTCCCGGACACGGGCGTTTATCGAATAAGAAGGAGATGAAGGAATATAGGAATATGCTTTCCACTGTCCGTGATCGCGTGCAAAAACTGGTAGCGGAAGGCAAAAGCCTGCAGGAGATAACAGACGATAAACCAACAGCCGATTTCGATAAACGATGGGGAAACTCCTGGCTTACCCCCGATATGTGGGTGGAACTGATTTACAGGGGAATGAAAGGTACCGACAAGGAAATACCCGTTCCAGAGAAATTGGAAAAACCTGACAGTAAATGACCGGCTTATAACCTGTAACATCTAATACCCCCTCCTGCTTCTGCTCATTCGACACCGCCGTGAATGTCAGGATAGGTAAAATACGACTCCTTCTTTCATATTCCGATGTTGGCTTTCGAGGTTTCTAGTATTATTCCATATTTATAATAAACCTTCTTGCCGGTTGTCTGTACAATGAAGGAAAGACCCTTTGTTTGAAAGGAGGCGTTACATGACATGCAGACCTGCCTGGTATAATAGACCAATTCATCCCAATTCGATACTTGCGCTGCTGCTGATACTGGCACCTCTCTGTGTAGCCGACGATAAACAAACCGCCTCGCCTGCTGCCAAGCTGAATGTTTTCAAAGGGCAGGTAGTCGATAATGACCTGAAACCAGTCGCAGGAGCCAAAGTCTATGCCGCAAAAACGGAGGGCGGTTATATAGCGTACCAGGGCGGCAACGAAGCATACGTCTGGGGTGACGACGATAAAGTACTCTGGTTTTTCACCGCTCGCAACGGTAAGGGAAGCGGCAAGGCAACCACCCGCAGCGACGGCAGCTTTACAATAACAGGTTTGCAGAAAGGCCGATTCTCGATTCTTGTAGTCCACAAGGATAAAGGAATAACAGCAGTCAGCGAAAACCTGCCAAAAGAAGACTTAACCATCAAACTCCCCACGCCCACTTTCATTGAGGGAAACTTAAATCTTCCCTCTGATCAGCATTCCTGTTACTTCGGCAGGCTGGAAACCTACCAGGATATGCCATGGGAGGAACTTCACAGCGATTCCAGTTGCTTTGTTTACATTTCCCCTGCCGTAAACCTGGACTCTAAGGGGCATTTCAAAGCCGGGCCGTTGCCGGTCGGAGGGCAATGGACCTTAGTCTTCAACCAATACGTTCCGGAAGGAACCTTTCTGGCTCAAATACTGCAACATCCGATTGAAATAGACTTAGGTAAAACCAATACGTTTAATTTCAACCTGGCAGAACATCCGCCTCTAACCAGCTTTGTCCTCGACGCCAAAGGTCAACCACTGGCACACACCGCCGTGAGTGTTACGAAAGTAAAGTCCGAAGGCACCAGGACCGAATCCAACGGTTCGATGAATACGGACCAAATCGCTGCTGAGGTAATCTACGGAGCGGTAACGGATGGTAACGGACAATACACTATTCATGGCATATCACCGGGAACATACAAACTGGAGGTCAAACGCTACGCAAAACGCGTAGGCTTCGGCTGAGGCCCCGGACCTCTTGAGTTCTCCTTCACCAGGGAGATCCGGTTGCCGGTCGGCAACCCAAAATTGGCCATGGTCAATATCGCGAAATTCCTGACTATAAACATTGGTGATAGCGCCCCGGAAATCAAGGTGGCCACACTCGATGGAAAAGACTTTGTCTTGAGCAAAATGAAGGGCAAAGTAGTCCTGGTTGATTTCTGGGCAACGTGGTGCGGACCGTGTATCAAGGAAATTCCGAATATTAAGAAAGCTTGCGAGAAATACGGTAAGGACGGCCGGTTCGCCGTCATCGGCATAAGTCTGGATACCGAAAAATCTCAAGTGAAAAGGTTTTTAAACAAGCAGGCAACCCCCTGGCCTCACGCGGTTCTGGGACCACACGATATCAACCCTGTTGCCAAGGATTATAACGTGACTCAAATTCCGGCTACCTTCCTCATTGGACCTGATGGCACAGTAATCGCCAAGAATCTAACCGGGGATAAACTGGAAAAAGAGTTGGAACGACTGTTACCTGCTGTCGTCGATTACGGCCAGCAGACAGCCGCCGCGGATTAATCATGGGCGAACCAACGCACCCATCACGTTGGAAGTTGAGCCTGTTCATTCTGACCTCGCGGCTCAGCAAGTGGCGGCTTCATACCTTCAGCGTACTGGAGGAAGCTGCCGCCCGATAGTATACTCGCCGAACCAACCGGGAATCGCCGGTCGATTCCCGGTTGAAATACTCTAGCTATTGAAAATCGGCGGTTATGAATAAGCAAACACGAATACCAGGCACTACCACGAAAACAAAATCCAGGGAGCTGGCGATACTGCTGGGTATACTTGTTTTGGGGTTGATCGTTCGCGGTTTGTACCTTTGCGAAAACATGAGCAAGCCTGATTTTACGGCTCCGGCCGTCGATGCTGGATTTCACAACTACTGGGCTCGCGGCCTGGCTTTTGGCGACTGGACGCCGCCGAACAACGATCCCGACCCGCTGATCAGGTCAACTCCATACCTCCGACCACCCGGCTATCCATACTTCTTGGCAGCCATTTATAAATTGACTGGAACCGGTTATCTCGCACCACGAATCGTTCAGATAACACTCGGACTTCTTAACTGCTGCCTGGTTTTTCTCATCTGCAAAAGGTGGTTTAATCTCCCTGTAGCCATCATCGGCACGATAATGATGGCCACCTCCTGGCACCTGATTTATTTCGAACAGGAGTTTCACGCAGTCAGTCTTTTCATATTCTTCCTGCTCGGTGCTATATACACGCTAAACATGTGGATGGAAAAAGGAACTGCTGCCCCCATTCTGGTTTCGGGAGTATTGCTGGGGATATCCGCTTTGATACGCCCGACCGCCCTGCTCTTTATACCTATCGTCGCATTGTGGCTCCTGTATATTTCGCGGCGCAAGGGTTACTCCAGGAAATTCATTCCGGCATGCCTGTGCATGCTGATCGGCTGCCTGATCACCATATTGCCGGCGACCATCAGGAATTATGCTGTTGGCGGCGACTTTGTACTGATATCGTCGAACGGCGGAATTAACCTTTTCATTGGCAATAACGAGAAAGCCAACGGATTATGTTCGCAGGAGCTGACCGGATTGGGACAGTTCAAAACGTGCTACGACTATCCCGCCATTGTTGCTGAAGTTGAAAAGACCGAAGGGAGAAAACTGAAAGCGTCGGAAGTATCCGGCTTTTTCAGCCGCAAGGCGCTGGATTATATGATGCATAACCCGGGAACCGTCGCCGCCCTGACAGCTAAAAAGGCCATCCTTTTCTGGGGTCCGAGCGAAATATCCCACAACAAGGTCATACAATGCGAGAGGGACGCGTCTATAACACTGAGCCTGTTACCGCTGAACTTCCCATTTATTGTCTCCATGTCGGTTATAGGGTTCATAGGCATAATTGCGGTACACCGGAACAGTAGAAGTCAAAACGACAAAGATGCCTCGGCGAGATTCAATGTTTCGATCCTGCTCATCGCGATCGTCCTGACCTCTTTCCTGGCTATTCTGCCATTTTTCGTTTCGGCCAGGTACCGTGTACCGGTTATACCCATTCTCATCATTCCTGCCTCCGCAGGCTGCTGGTATATCATCGCAGTATTACGTGTTAAACAGATACGCCCTATTGCCCTGACAGTCGGCGGAT
>CAXXKI010000002.1:0-84276 GCA_963667855.2 Phycisphaerae bacterium
AGCAAGGGCCCCATCCCCGACAACGCAGGGTTGGGGAATGAACAAACAATAATATATAACTTATCCACAAAACCAGCCAGTATTCTCCGCCAAACCTCGTTGAGATTAATTATAACGGGTGGCATGCGCCACGCTTGCGTGGCCATGTGCCCCCATACGTCTTACTGAATCCGAACTAATTCGTTCAGACTTGATAGTTTTGAACGCAATAACTTCCCCAGCGTATTTGTTTTTACGCAATCTTTACCGATATTCCCGATTTACGCCTGATCTCATTCAAGCGTTCATTCGAGCGTGCCATGTGATTTCCTCGAATCAGCGAGTGTCTCGCTCGTTAGGCCCGCAAAGTATAAATCGACATCTTATCTTGGTTCCGCCATTGCTTATCTAGCAATGCCATCCAAATCACATTTGTCCAGATAACCAGGGAGCCGAAGCAAATCGAGGAATGGTTCTTTGGTCATTAAGTTCTCCCATATCCGAATCACTGCCTCACAGAAAGTCGAGTGTGTGATTAGCGTCAATCCTTCCTTGGCGGCACGTTCAATGGGAATCGTATGGAATTGGGGTTTGCCTAACGTTACTCGGGCAACGGGATTTAGGTGGACAGATTTTGCGATAACCTCAAACGCCTCATGCAGACCTATTGTACCTTTTTCGCTTTGTTTGGTTTTACACTCGATGACAAGTAACCCATCCCCTAATGGAATAACAATATCGGGTTCCGAATCGCCGCCGGTGTCTTGTTCGCGAGCTTTGGGTGCAATTGTCTGAAGAAGATCAAGAGCAGCGATGTTGAAATCTAGCCCACACGACTCATACAATGCATTGACAAGTGCAGCATTGCGACCACAAGCCGAAGCCCGATTAGCGTGGTTGATTTGATTATGGCGCGAATGGTCATCTAGATAGCGAACAACCGCATTCCGCATAAGCTCTGCTCTGCGGCGAGAATTCAGTACTCTGGCGAGTGCGTCGATATCATCTTCCAGCAGTTTTGTAAGGTCGTTATAGCCGTCTCTGGCCATGCGCTCGGCGCGATTCCTACCAACGCCGCGCACGTCGCGTACCCGCGCGATACCTGCAAGTTCCACCGCACTTTCTGTTACACCAAACTCAAGCCGTCGGGCAAGCTGGTAAAGCCATCGCCGAAATGCTGGATTAGCTTCACCTTCTCGCGCTTCCTCAATGGAGGCGGCTGCTTGGAGCATCCATGCGACATTACGTGCCACTCGCCGAACATTGCCTGCACTAGCATTGCGAGCCTTGTCCTGCATATCCGCGAAGGTTCCCGCATTGATGTATTTTTCCATGATCCAGGTGCTTAGCAAAGCTCTCTGAAAATCTGGGATTGACTCCGCCGCAACTAAGGCAGTGTAATCAGAGGAGTGGGTAAGCAGGCTATTGATAGGTCTTGCTGAGGATAGACATAAAGAAGCCCATCAGGTCGTGTTAACGGAGCTAGATCTGGGCTGCCAGTTGCAACAAGTAGCACGGCCTTCTCATGAGTATCGCGATAATCCCATTCAAAAACGCCACTCGCAGATTCTAGGTGTGAGAAAAGGAATTGCCCTGTTTGCGGAAGTATCCCCGAGGAAGCTACACGGAGCCCCAGACGAGTAGCAATAAGAACGCCGTTTGCCTCGACGATCATGCCGCAGTCCACTAAGGAGGTTAGGCAATGATTGATATCGTTATCGTCGATCCGGTCAGAATCATTCATCGTGGCCGCGTGGTAAGATCTATTGAAGAACTGTACTATTTCCTCTTGCCTTCGTGCCATGCCACCAGCGACAGCCTGCAATACGATTCGTTCAAGATCGTCTCCGCCCAAATGGCTTACAACGGGATCAGGATCAATAGCGAGATAACTCTCGTAACGATGAAACTCGGCGGCATCCCGCGCTATTAGAACGCTCCTACCTTGCTCTTGCATACCGCGCCGCCCGGCACGTCCAGCCATGTTTAGATACTCGGTTGCGCTAATATACTCTGAAATCCATGAACGATAACAATTATCAAACACTACGGTCTTGATCGGCAGGTTGACACCAGCACTTAGTGTCGGAGTCGCAAAAAGAAGATCGAGTTTCTGCTCCCGATAGGCAGCTTCGATCAGCCTGCGTTCTGAGAGATCGAGATCCGCCGTGTGGGAAAGCGAGTCCCTTCGGTAGAAGATCCCTAAGCGATCGAGTAACAGGATTACTTTCAATCGCTTCATCGAGCTCGCTGACAAGCTCTTCGCATTCTGGCCGACGCTTGCGAGATTGGGCCTCTTGGATGGCGAGTCCCTGTGCATCTTTCTTTGTGACGCAAAAAACAACTGCGGGTAAACCGTCATCCTCAGCCAGTTGCTCAAGCACCTGTCGCGTCCCAGTCGGCTGTGGAGAGTCATCTACGGTTTCGGGACTAGTGCAGTGATCTCTATCTCGCCGGACAATCCCCGCACGGCTCCAAGCTTCCTCGACAAGTGGAACGCTTCGATTTGAGACGCTAATCACTTTTGCATCAAGCCAAGTGGCGATTTCCTCAATGTTTGGTACGGTGGCTGACAAACCAAGGATCTGAGCATCGGGGGCTTTGGCAAGAGTCCAGGTGAGAAGTGCCTCAATGATTGAGCCGCGATATTGGTCGCCGAGCGTCTGTAATTCATCGACGATGACGAGGGATTTCGCCTCCAATCGCTTCGGCTTGTCCACAAGCATATAGTACCATTTCTCATACGTCGCGACTGTAATGGACACACCGTCTGCGGCGGATTCATCAGTTACCTCATCGCCAGTCGCAACCGTAACGCGAACAAGCCGCTCATCAGATTCGTAACTGTCCCGAAACATCGCGTACTTCTCGTATGCCAACGCCTTATGGGAAGTAAGGAATACGGCACCCTTGCGAGTAGCTGCGTGCTGTAACGCGGCAAGCTCAGCGATCAAAGTCTTCCCCGAGGAAGTTGGTGCCATGGCTAGGAGATTAGTGCCGGAGAGAAGCCCCTGTTCGACAGCTCGTTTCTGAATTGGGAGAAGATCGTTGATTCCACGTGCATTGAGCGCGGAAACGCCGAAGCTGGGTAATCCATACGAAGTTAGATCTCCGACCTGCATTTAACTTCTCCCGCCAAATGATTCCCTCAATATCACATCCCATCGGCTCTCGGCTGGGATTCTCATTTCACCTAGTCTTCCAAACTTCAGGCTTTGGGGATTACCTCAACATCTCATTGACGCTCGCGTTTTATTGAATATACGCATCAAGATCCTCTCGCCAAAAAACACAGACCACTCGCTTCGCGATCAGTGGGCAGGGTAATCCGCAAAGACAAGTCCATCGGCACCGAGTTCTTCTTTACACCATGAAAGGCGACCCTACCAAGCGTCATGAGCCCCTGGTTCAGCCGAGCGCCAAGTTTATCTTAATTGATGAGAAACACAAGTCGATGGAGAGCGAACGTCATGTTACAGGAGAATTGGATATGGCTGATGTGGGTATCTGAGTACTGTAAAGGTAGGATCGAATTTAAGATTGATACATTCATTAGTTTTTATAAGCCACGCAAACCCGGTTTTCCTGAACACATCTCACGTAATTCCACCCTAAAACAAACCGTCGATTGCCCGAGCTAACTCGACAAACATCGGCCTATCCGCTCCAACCGCTATATTATTCCCAAATTACCCAATTGCCGCAGATGCCGTCGGCCCAATACTGTCATGCTGCAACTCGGCTTATCCTATTACTCCTACCGCCCATAGGCTGGCTACCACTCCCACCTCAACCTTGTTCAACACGCATATATCGCATAATAATCGACTAGTGCAACGTTAGCGCAGGATAGCGGCAAAGCACTTTAACCCACCATATAGCAATCAACAAATGCATAGGAAACACAAACTACCATAAACCTGTGATTGAGACACTACGATAGGTATTACCAGTATCATGCCCGCACAAACAATTACCGCAGTTCATAACCAAATACTATCAAACAAAGAAAGCCATCGTTGCTAACAAGAGCCTATAGGAGCCTGAACTCAGTGAGTCATTAGTTCGATTGGCCTCGCGAAATTAGCGATTCGACTTTTGACGGATCGCCGACCAAACCTACAGAACCGCATTCAAGGCAGATATTCGCTTTGAGGCGAATGTCTGCTGTCTTGAGCGTCAGAAATTTGGCTTTAGCGGGACGAAAATAGATTCCTCCTGTACTCTGAATGCTTCCGAGTTCCAATCGATCCGAGCCGCAATTAAGACATTTATACTCAGGCATTACCATCTCCGAGGTACTGGAAATAACTTACTTCAAAAACCTTTTTAGTGACTCCGCCAACATCCCCCTCAATCGGCAAAATCCAACAAATCATAAATAGCTTGAGCTAATCCGACAAACGTCGGCTGTTCCGCTTCAACCAATAACCTGTTTCCCAACCGCTTAACCGCTGCTGATGTCGTTGACCCAATACTGGCCAACGGCAATTTGGTTTTTCCCACTGCCTCTACCGCTGATGGGCTGGCTACTGCTATTATGTCTACCTTGCTAAATACCTGCCGGTCGTATTTTCGGCTGGTGGTTTTGTATATTGCGGGGCATAGCACGTTTACTTTTCCCCATGGATTCACCTCCTTTGCCCGAGATGATCTTGGATAGCAGATTATGCCGGATTTCACCCGCTCTTTCAGTTCCGCCCAAAGAGCTTCACCGCCGGGGCCTTTACCGATTAGTTCTACCTTAAAACCCTTCTCACGAGCCAGCTTCGCCGATGGTTCGCCTACTACCGCTACCTTGGGTTTATTCAAACACCTCGAATACGTGTCCGCCACCGCTTCTACGGCGAATGCACTGGTTAGAACTAACCAGTCATCCGGCCCCAGCTCCGGCAGTGCGGCCAGTGCTTGCGGAATTACCCTTTTTTCAATTACCGGTTCCAGCACCGGCTCCAGACCGCAATCCCGCAGAGCCGTGCATAACGGCCCGTCGGCGGACTCCTCCCTTGTCACCCAGACTCTAACCACTTTCCAGCTCGCTTTTCAGTCGGTTCGCCAGTTTCGCCCCTACCTCAAAGGGATCAACCCCGCTTTCCTCCCCTTCGGCGCAGCAGATATAATCATCGGTAAACATTCGCGCCTTGAGATTAACCGTGCCACCATCAACCGTCGCCAAAGCCCCTACCGGCGTGTGACAACCGGCGTTAACCGTGCGCAGCACCTGCCGCTCGGCCTCTACCGCCTTCCTGCTTGATTCATCGTTGATTACCGCGACTATCTCCTCGGCCTCGCTCCCTACCCGAACCTGGACGGCCAGTGCCCCCTGGGCAGGTGCCGGTAGGAATTCATCCAGCGGCAGCCGCAAAACGTGCGGATGCGTAATTCCCAATCGCTTCAACCCTGCTGCGGCCAGCACCACCCCATGCAGAACCTCGCTCTCGATCTTACCTATCCGCGTAGGCACATTTCCCCGAATAGGCACTATCTCAAAATCACCCATAGCAAGCAGTTGCGCCGCCCGCCGCGGACTGTTCGTCCCGATCCTAGCACCGGCCGGAAAGTCGTTCAAACTATTCACCGCATCGGCCGCCAAAAGCATATCCTGCGGATCCTCCCGCTCCGGAACCGCCGCAATCGTCAGCCCCTCAGTGTCAGCCGTCTGCAAATCCTTGTAACTATGCACCGCGAAATCAATCTCACCAGCTAATAGGGTATTTTCCAGCGCACTGACAAACGCCCCCACAGGCCAGGACTTGCCGAAATTCTCATCTTGGTTTTTATCACCGTGCGTCTTGATAATTACCTGCTCGACCTCCAGACCCGCATGCACTTTCCGCAACTTGTCACAAACCCAATTGGTCTGCCACAATGCCAGCTCACTTCCGCGAGTACCAACCCGAAGCCGCGTCATGACTTGATACTCCTGAAACTATCCGCGGCCGCCTCGATGATTAAATCAATCTCCTTATCCCCATGAGCGGAGGAAACGAACATGGCCTCATAACCCGACGGCGGCAGCCACACCCCCCGATCCAGCATCTCCCGGAAAAACCGCCCGAACAACTCATGATCGCACGCCTGGGCATCGGCGAAATTACGAACGCGTTTATCGCTAATAGCAAACCCAATCATCCCGCCTAAAGAACCAGTCTGCACTTTAATACCAGCTTCAGCACCCGCCCCGGCAAGTCCATCCGCAAGACGCTTGCTCTTTTGCCCCAATTCCCCGTAAAAATTACCGCCCTGGCAGATACTCAACGTGGCAATCCCCGCGGCCATCCCGATTGGGTTTCCACTAAGTGTCCCGGCCTGGTACATCGGCCCCAGCGGACTGACATTCTCCATCAACCGCCGCGAAGCACCATACGCCGCCACCGGCATTCCCCCACCAATCACCTTACCCAGGCAGGTGATATCCGGTTTTATCCCGCACAGGTTCTGATACCCGCCCCACGCAACCCGGAAGCCGGTCATCACCTCGTCAAATACGAGAAGGCTCCCGGCCTCGTCGCACAACCTCCGCAGCCCTTCCAGAAAACCATCATCAGGCGGAACGAACCCCATATTCCCCGCTACCGGCTCGACGAAAATCGCCGCAACATCCTTACCCGCCTCGCTTATGATTTTCTCAACCGCACCGAGATCGTTATAGGGAACAAGCAGCGTATCCGCCACCGCGGAAGCAGGCACCCCGGCCGAATCCGGCGTACCGAAAGTAGCCGCCCCGGAGCCGGCCGCCACCAGCAGGGAATCCGCATGACCGTGATAGCAACCCAGGAATTTCACAATCTTGTTCCGCCCGGTCGTCGCCCTTGCCAGGCGAATGGCGCTCATGGTCGCTTCCGTACCGCTGTTTACAAACCGGATCATCTCCACCGAGGGCAGAGCCCCGACGATCATCGCCGCCAATTGGGATTCCGCAGCGCAGCACGCCCCGAAGCTCAGCCCCATCGCCGCCGCCTCCTGCACCGCCTGAACAACTTCCGGATGAGCATGACCGACTATGGCAGGCCCCCAACTGCCCACCAGGTTCCACATACTGCCTGCCGTCTACATCGTAAACGTAAGCCCCTTCCGCCCGATCGAGAAAAACCGGATCACCGCCCACCGCCCGAAACGCCCGCACCGGACTGTTCACTCCCGCCAACCAACACGCTCTGCGCCCGCTCGAACAATACGGCCGACCTGCTGCTTTTTCCGGTTTCACTCATCGCCTGATCCAGCCTCCCTGCAAAACGACAAACCAATAACAACGCAAACCGCTATTATACAAACATAAGCAGCATAACAGCAACCGTAGACTGCAGTAACATGTCAAGAATGAAGTAGAACCCGCTCTGCCGACCAACTAAGTTCGTAGGGTCCGCTGTGCGGACCAAGGCGTATACCAAAAGCTTGTGGGATTCGCTATACGGACAATTAAGCCTGTAGTGTCTGCTCTGACCACCGAGCTTACCTATAAAAAGTCTAACAAGCGGAAAGCTCAAAGTCGGCAATAACCGGCAGATGATCGCTGGCCACCCTCGCCAGCTCCAGCCGGCTGCGATGGACATAATGCAACGTAAGCGAACCGCGATAGTAAATCTTGTCCAGCCCACTGGTCGGAGCAAAACTGGGGAAGGTTTTTATCGACCAGCGCGAACCGGTGTGCTGTTCCGTCGCGCATAAAAAGCCGGCCGGCTTGAACAACTGCCGCCGCAACTGTCCCGGCCAATCGTTCATATCGCCGGCTATAATGCAAGGCGTGTCTTCTGGAACATTAACAACATCACTGCTTTCCAGTAACCGAACCACCTGCCGCTTTCGCAGGTTGGCCATCAAACTCAAATGCACATTGAAAATATCAACCGGAACAGTTTTCGACGGCGACGATATCTGCACCCGGGCATGCTGCGCCCCTCGACGCTTTCGGTTGCCTATCGTCAAGTCTATGTTCTTCTGCCGCCCTATGGGAAAACGCGAAAGCGTGGCATTGCCGTATTTCCCCTTCTTCATGAATACGTTCATCCCCACCGCCCGGTATCGATACTCCAGATGCCTCGAAAGATAAGACGCCAGGTCGAGATGACCCGACCGCGGCACACCACGGTCCACCCTCCTGCAGCATGGCCACGTCCGCATCATGATGCCGCAGAATCTCCACTATCCGGTCCGGATCAAACTTGCGATCCACGCCGATGGCTTTATGAATGTTGTATGTCAAAACTCGAAATTTCATAATCTCACTTCAACAACCTGCCGCCCTCCTCGCTATCGATATCATAGCCATCTGCCTTTGCTTGAGTCCATAAAAACAGATAATCAACGGTAAAATCCTCCACGTAACATTGACGCGGTTCACGGTTATGGGCTAGTTTACCCGTCATGGGGTTTGTAGTGGGACCCTTCCATCACCAGTTTGTTTACCAACGCAGGCCCGCCGCACCCACAGGCCTGCGTGTACCGCAAGGAGGTTTGCAGTGACTCATCGCCGTTACCTGTCGTCGCTAATCCTGACCACAATGGCTCTGGCCACCATCCTCTGCCCCGGTTGTGCATCTTTGCATCGCCAGCCGGCCGACACGCAAGCCGTCACCCTCTCCGCCCGGCAGCAACTGCGTGCCGACTTGGACGCCATCTTCGACAATCCGAAATATTCCAACGCCTTCTGGGGCGTGCGGATAGAAAAAGAAAGCGGCGAGGTTCTTTACGACCGGCTGGGACACAAGTCGTTCACCCCGGCCTCCAATATGAAGGTTTTCACAACCGCCGCCGCACTCGATATCCTCGGCCCGGATTACACCTACACAACCAAACTCGACGCCATTGGGAAAATAACCGAAGACGGAACCCTCATCGGCGACCTGGTCATCGTCGGCTCCGGCGACCCATCCCTCGGAGCCTGGCACCCGGATGAGGACAAAAACAGTAAACAACTTCTCCAGGAATGGGCGGCCAAGATCAGGCAAGCCGGTATAAAACGGATCCAGGGTAATATCATCGGTGACGGCCGGTGCTTCACCCGCGACTACTACAGCCCCTGGTGGGATTACTTCGACCTCCCCTACTGGTACGCCACCGGCTCCAGCGGGCTGGCCATGGAGGAAAACGCCTACCGCGTGACCATCGTGCCCGGACCAACGGTCGGCTCACCGGCCGTAATCACCATGACTCCGGCCACCAGTTACGTCACCCTGGTCAACGAAACGAAAACCGTCGAAGCCGGAGGTAAAAGCAACGCCGATGGGGACTGGCAGATGACTGAGGGAAACACCAAACGCTTCAACAAGACCATCGCTATCGATAAGGACGTGATTAACGAACGCGGCTCCGTCTGGGACGGAGCTAAATACGCCGCCCACCTGCTGAAAGAGGAGTTACAACGCGAAGGAATATCCGTAACCGGCTCGCCCTTCAACATCCGCGAACTGGAAAACATCGATCACATAGACGGGCGCGACTCCGTCTGAGCGAACCAATATCACCGTTACCGTTTCCCCCGCCCATGAGCGAAATCATCAAGGTCATCAACAAGCCCAGCCATAACTTCTTCGCCGACCAGGTGGTGCGAACCCTGGGAATGGTAGTCAAAAACGAGGGCAGCTTCGACGCCGGAACAGCCGTCGTCCGCGAGTGGCTGGAGAAAATCAAAGCGCCGCAACTTAACGCATACCAGATGTTCGATGGATCCGGACTGGCGGCCGACAACTTCATCCAGCCCCAGCAGATGTGCCACGTTCTTCGCTACATGCGTAATTCTCCAAAACTTGGGAAAATCTTTTTTGAATCCCTGCCCATCGGCGGCAAGGAGTCCGGCCTAAGAAAACGCATGCAATGGGATTGCACCAAGGGCAATGTCCACTGCGAAAACGGGTTACATATCCAACGTGCGCTCACTCTCCGGATACGTTACCGATGCCGATGGCGAGGAACTTGTTTTTTCAATGATCTGCAACAAGTACGTCGTATCCACGAAAGAAGTTAACGATTCCCAGGATCTGGCCTGCAAGGCATTGGCTCTTTTCAGCGATAAGTAAAACCATGAATCAACACGATATTATCATTCGCGGTGGAACTATTTACGACGGAAGCGGCACCGAACCCGTCGTTGGCGATATCGCCATCAACGGCGACAAAATCGCCGAAATAGGCGATCTCTCCGGTTCACACGGTAAAACCGAAATAGACGCAGGCGGGCTGGCCGTCGCTCCCGGGTTTCATCAACATGATGAGCTGGGCCAACGAAACCCTTATCGAAGACGGCAAAAGCCAGAGCGATATCCGCCAGGGTGTAACCCTGGAGGTTCTCGGTGAAGGGTTTTCCATGGGCCCGCTCAACGATGCCATGAAACGCGACGAGATCGCACAGCAGGGCGACATCCGTTACGATATCCCCTGGACAACTCTCGGCGAATACCTGGAGCACCTGGCGCATCGTGGTGTTTCCCCTAACGTGGCCTCCTTCATGGGCGCAACCACCGCCCGCGTGTACGTCCTGGGCCATGACGACGTTCAGCCCGACGAAAACCAGCTGAACGAAAATGAAAAACCTCGTCCGCCAGGCGATGGAAGAGGGAGCGGTTGGGTTATCCACGGCCATCATCTACGCGCCATCCACCTACGCCAAGACCGAGGAGTTTCGTCGCCCTGGCCAAAGTGGCCGCTGAGTACGACGGCATATACGCATCGCACATCCGCAACGAAGGCGACAACCTGCTGGAGGCTATTGATGAATTCCTCACCGTCGTCGAGCAGGCGAATATCCGCGGCGAAATCTACCATCTCAAGGCTACTGGTAAAGCCAATTGGCACAAGATGGACCTCGCCATCGAGAAAATAGAAACAGCCCGCGCCCGCGGCTTGGCCGTGACCGCCGACATGTACACCTACCCCGCAAGCTCCACCGGACTGGACACGACCATGCCCCCCTGGGTCCGCGAAGGAGGACACCAGGCCTGGGTAGCCCGACTCAAGGATCCGGAAATTCGCAAGCGGGTCATAAAGGATATGAACACCCCGTCCACCGAATGGGATAACGGTTATCTCATGGTCGGCTCGCCGGAAAATATCCTCCTCGTAGGCTTCAAAAACGATTCCCTAAAACCACTATCCGGTAAAACCCTGGCTCAGATCGCCGCCGAAAGAAACACCAGCCCCGAAGAGACGGCCATGGACCTGGTAATCGAGGACGACAGCGACGTTGGAGCGGTTTTCTTCTGCATGACCGAGGAAAACATCCATAAGAAAATCCGTCAGCCATGGATGAGTTTCTGTTCCGACGGCCGGTCACTGGCCACCGAAGGTGTTTTTCTCAAGCGAGATACCCACCCCAGAGCTTACGGCTCGTTCGCCCGATTGCTCGGTAAATACGTACGGGAAGAAAAGGTCATACCCCTGGCCCAGGCCGTGCGACAACTGACCAGCTTGCCTGCGGAAAATCTCAAGCTGGACCGGAGAGGAAAACTCACCCCCGGTTACTTCGCCGACCTGGCCATCTTCGATGCGGATAAAATCCAGGACCACGCCACCTACGACAAACCGCATCAGTACGCAACCGGCATGCAACACGTTTTCGTGAACGGCGTTCAGGTCCTGAGCAACGGCGAACACACCGGAGCCAAACCGGGGCAGGTAGTCCGCGGACCAGGCTGGAAACTAAAAACGTAGGGTCTGCTGTGCAGACCAGTAATAACCTCGGCCGGGTTAATCTAGTTATTCCACATCTGTTAAAATACGGATTTTTATGCCGTTCTTAGTGTCTTAGTGCCTTTGTGGTAATAATTTAAAACCACAAAGACACAAAGACACAAAGACACAAAGACACAGCGAAAAAATCGACGCCTGAACCACGCCTCTCATCCAATTCCAGCAGAACACCGATAAACGACAGCCAAATAGAGAAACAACAACACCGTTCTTAGTAAAAACCCCGGCCGAGTCAATCTGATTATTTCACATCCGTTAAAATACGGATTGTGCCGTTCTTAGTGTCTTAGTGCCTTTGTGTTAATAATTTAAAACCACAAAGACACAAAGACACAGCGAAAAAATCGACGCCTGAACCACGCCTCTCATCCAATTCCAGCAGAACACCGATAAACGACAGCCAAATAGAGAAACAACAACGCCGTTCTAAGTAAATACCCCGGCTCGGTTGATCTGGTTATTCCACATCCGCTAAAATACCGATTTTTATGCCGTTCTTAGTGTCTTAGTGCCTTTGTGGTAATAATTTAAAACCACAAAGACACTAAGACACAAAGAAAAGACAGAGCATACCTGTATACTTTTTCCATCTTTGAATTAACGTACACTATAACCACATTCCGGACAAGCTTTCGAGTCCGTTCCGAATAGGTCATACCCGCAATTCGCACACAGTACATCATAATCCGCCGGCGACCATGGCCGTAGAGCTATCTACTCCTTACCGACATATGTTGTTGCAATAACCACCCCAATAGCCATCAAAGAGGATCCGATCACGTATTCCATATCCACACAACCAAAACCTATCCGGGAATTAAATGCTGCTATGATCTCACCCACAGCCAACAGGCCCAATACCGCAAGTGAGCCAATTACGCAAAACCGCCATCGTCTCCGCCTTAGAACCTTCAAAAACGAAAACAACACAAGCAATAACGAGGCCGGAAAACCGGTAACGCGCAACACTCTTAATAGTTCAGATCCAGGATATGTTTTCTCCGTATTCGGTATCAGGTCAAGTGTACCAAACAATTCGTATCCATAAGCACACAAAAAGAAAAGCAGCACGGCGCATCCGGAAAACTGTAGAACGGGCTCCGGCCTGCTCGCCGGTTCGCGGCGATATCTGGTTTTAACTTCCTGCCGCATGCTATTCCAGCTACTCCCAATCCGTCAGAATACGACAGGCGTTATCCTGCAACCCCTCAAACGGTTTCACACTACCGGGGATCCTGTTGTATATGATCGAAAACGTCAGCCATTTTCCCTTTTTGGTTTTCACATATCCGCTCAAGGCCCGAACTCCGTTAATCAGCCCGGTTTTGACGAAAACATGCCCCTCAAGATCCTTCATCCGCCCGTGAAGAGAGCCACCGCTTACCGGGTTGGCCAGGCTGTCACGGTACACCTTCGCATCCGCTCTCTTATACATGGTCGCGAAAATGTCGGTTATCATCCGCGCAGTCACCTTGTTCAAATGACTCAAACCTGACCCGTCGGCCAGCACAAACTGGCTGTCGTCGATATTGCTTTTCTTCAAGAACGCCCGAATCGCCTTTTCTCCATCGGTCCACGAACCTGGAACTTTCTTCCCCTGGCGAGCCATAAACGCCTGCCCATTAAGCTTACTCAAGCATTCAGCAAAAAGGTTCTGGCTGTTGGTGTTTATCCGGGAGAGGACATTAATCATCGAGGTTTCATGAACAGCGATCACCTTGCTTCTGTCCGGAGGGATAGCTCTGCCCAGAGGAGCATCCGCACTCTTTAAACGGCCTGTAACTTTTATACCCCGTTTTTCCAAATGCGTTTTAAAAGCATCGGCAAAAAACTCCCCTGGATTATCCACCGGCTTGCTCTTTAACTCCGTTTTTATCCTGCATCCTCCGTCTATTTCATAGACATTGCCATCCGGCAACTTGATTATAGCAGGCCGGCAACGCGGACGTTTGGTAATACACTTATTATTAACGGTAATACAAGATACGGGAGGCATAACAGTATAAGATACCGGCTTGCCACTGAATGTCGGCGTGATCGTAATATCCACGCAGTTATCATTAAAATTCAAACCGGAAACAGGAGCACCATACCAGTGCAACACGCTCTCTCCCCACGAGTCGTGAACCAGCTGGTTATCGAGCGCCCCTTCATAATAGTAAATATCGCCAACCGTGCCGATATGATGCTGAATAAGCTTATCCGCCCACTGGTCCAGCATGGTTACGGTATTACCACCTTTGAGTTTAGCCAATCGCGGATCACCCGTACCTGGATCCCCCGTCCCGATGATCCACAAGTCGCCGCCTTCCTTTGCAAGATAGGTCTTGAAAGTATGCTGAGTACCGAAAAGATCCAGACCGGCCGCCGTTACCGGTATTTTCATATTGCTCGCCGGAGTAAAGGGTACGTCTATATCATGCGCGTAAAGTTCCCGCCCGGTGGAAAGCTCCACCACGCGAGCGGTATAAACCGCCCCGGTATCCGACAAACTGCCCAACACCTCATCGAGCTGAGCAGTAAGAGCGGGATCATGCCCGGCCGACACGCATCCGGAGACAACGAAAAACGTCAACAGCAAGAATGAAAATGCGAACCGCTTCATGGTTAAAACTCCCTTTGGAGCAACAGCTTTCATTAATTAACTGAACATCAAGTTAGCAATCCAAACTGCAGCCAGGATACCAGCCAGGTCGGCCAGCAGACCAGCGACCATAGCGTGCCTGATTTTCTTAATTCCAACCGCCCCGAAATAGAGGGCGATAACGTAAAAAGTGGTATCTGTACTCCCAAACATAGTGGAAGCAATTTTAGCATTCAAGGAATCCGGGTTTTGCGTAACCACGTCGGTTACCATACCCAAAGCTCCGGCACCAGACAGTGGCTTCATCAGCGCCACAGGTAGCGTTTCCGGCGGCATACCGATTGCCAGCGTAATCGGGGCTAACTGCTCCGTTAAAAACTCCAGGGCCCCCGAAGCTTTAAACAAGCCTATAGCAACCAGAATCGTAACTATATAAGGGAGAATTTGTATAAAAATATCGAATCCTTCCTTGCCACCCTCAACAAACGATTCATAGACCTTAACTTTTCGGGTCATCCCATAAAGGATTATGAAGAAGAACATCAGGGGAATAGTCCAATTCGATATCTGTTCTATTACGTTTTTGAATGATTCGCCATCAAACATTATGCATCCTCCCCTTCTGCGGAGGTGTTGGCCGCCGCCAATTCTTTCTGCTGTTCGGCCACTGCGGTTTTCACCGAGAAAACTGGGATTTTACCCAACACCTTGACCATGATAATAGCCACCAGAGTTGAAACAGCCCCCGCAAACATGCACGTACCGATGATCTCGAATGGATCGGAACAACCGGCAGTCTTCCTCATTGCAATCAATGTAGTAGGTAGAAGCGCCAACCCGGCCGTGTTATATCCGAGCAGCATAACCTGCGATTCTGTAGCTATTCCGGGATTAGGGTTAAGAGTTTCCAATTCCTTCATCGCCTTGATTCCAAACGGGGTGGCCGCGTTGCCCAATCCGAGAATCGTCGTCGTTACGTTCATCAGGATCGCCCCGCTCGCCGGATGATCCTTGGGGACATCGGGAAAAAGGAATCGGATTACCGGGTAAAACACCTTGGCAACGAGTTGGACAATTCCGGCCTCCTCCCCGACTTTCATCAAACCGAGAAAAAGAACCATCGAGGCAACCAGCCCAAGGGCGATTGTAAAACCTGTTTCGGCATAATCGAAAGCCGCTTCAGTAAACCCCTTGAGATTCGCCAATCGCCCCGTCTTGAACACCTTGCCACCGATAGCCACGGCGTATTGGGCGTTCGCTTCGCTATCCCAGGTCAACACATGCGCCTCACCAATATGTTCGACGGAAATCAGCCACGGCTTTTCACCTTCAGCAGCCTGCGCGGTGTCGGTAATCACCAGTTCATCACCATTTTTCACTACCGCGTACTCATAGGCCGGCTTGTTCTCCTTGTCGTAAACAAGCGTAATTGAAAGAGGAACGGAATCGTCATAGTCCTTGATCCACTCATCATTGATAACTGTTTTAGTAGGCATATAGGTCTGCGCAACACACAAGGCGAATGCGGATAAAACCATCAGTCCCCAGATGGTATTTATATTGAGAAAATACTTAAACATGCTTTTACGTCCTCCGTACGGTACGTAACTGGTTTAACTTATTTACGACAACCTTCGCGCGGCAAGAAACGTGCTGTCCCGATACTCGGAGTACAACGGATCGTCCTTATCCAGACTGTTAATCTTCACTTCTGGCGGTGCGCTATGTATGAAATGTTTATTCGTCAAAGCAAACGCCACATGGAATATCTTCCCCGTTCCGTTTATGAAATAAAGCAGATCACCCGGTTTTATATCATCGCGATACCACCTGGTAGCCACCAGTTTACCCGGCAGAAACTGCTGAAACGCGTCACGCGATACGGTTTTACCCATTTGAGCATGAACGTTGCGAACCAAACCGCTGCAATCCAGCCCCACCGAAGAGACCGCCCCGAATACATAAGGCAAATGCAGAAAACTCAAGGCCTTCTGCAACTTCTCCTCCGCACCATGGGTTTCCTCAGTCAGGTTGACATTGCACGCCGGAACCGCAAACTCCTCCATGTCGCACCCCAGCAAGATCACCTCCGCCTCGCCAACGGAAACAACAGGAAGTATACTCCCGCGAACGATCCTCCGGTCAGCAAGAATCGTATCCTCTACAAAAACCGCCGACCCGGCATTGGCAAAACGGCTATACGTTTCGCGATCGACAACCCCAATACACGCCCGGCGAACCCAGCCGCAATATCCGTCGCGCCCGCAAACAAGATAATAATCCTCCTCCGCATCCAGCAGCATCACCGGCTCACCGTAAAGAAGCTGAGTGCAAAGCGGTTCGGTCTCCGCAGGACCGGCATAAGTAAGTGCCATTGAAGAAACACACAGACCAAAACGGTCTTCGCCCGTCCGCCCCTGCTCGGGAAGAAGACGCATCTCATTCCGCACCTTGGGTATTCCAATAACCTTGAGTGCATCAGCCAGCGAGTGGCGAAGAATGGCCGTATTCGTCGCCCCGGAAATGATTACCGTATCATCCTCCACCGACACTACCGGCTCATGATAAACGAAAGTGTGGTCGTGAAAGGTCTGAACGAACATGTTGCAGAACCAGCCGGCTTTTTCCAAAGGCAGATCGCCGTCAGGCCAGACCTTCCTCGCCGCCAGGGCCAGAGCCTCCTCCGAAGTTCGATTGGGAAATAGCGGAACAGAACCGACGGGCCCCGAAGCAGGGCACTCCGCCCGCAAACCCTTCAGCTCATCCTCCTGATTACTACAGAATTCTACCAACGCCTTGAAAACACTAACCGCCTGCCCGTACAAAGATCGCCGATATTCAAACTCGGTCCCATCCTTCGGGCCAATCTCCAGGTCACAGGTAACGCCCGGCTGATTCGTTTCGCCGCCAACCGATGCAGACTCTCCGCTCCCATCTGCATTACTGCTGTCACCCGATTCCGTCGAACCAAAGGATCCCAGAACGAAACCGATCTTCGCAGCAGCACCGCTTTCCCGCGAACAATCAATTGCAATCGCCACATCCACCGACTTCGCTTTGCACAGTGCCGCGATATAAGCATCCCGATCACCGGGAATCGCTCGATCATCTGCCCGGGTCATAACCGGCACCCCACCGCCCGCTTGCACCAGGTGAAAAAGATACCCGCCAATCATGAGCGCCGCGTCCTCGTCGATCCTTTTTTGCGAACCAGCAGAACCCCCACCGGCCGGATCGATCGCCACCACTACCCCCGGCAGCTCATTCCCTTCCGGTAGCCAGGCCGGCTTGAATTGACCAATTACGGTTTCGATGTCGAAACGACTGCACATATTTGAATCTTCTCCTGCAGTTTCTGCGGGCGAAACTTCCGGTTTACAATACGAAAACCGCCCGCGACTTACCCCCGAATCGCGCCGAACCTCGCCGCCAGCTCCTGCCCAACAGACACGAAAAAGATGATTACCAGGTTCGGTCCGCTCAGGATAACCTAATATCAAGCTGGATGTGAAACTCCGCCCCCCATTTTTCGCCCGATTGAGGTGAAAGAACGCTTTTTGCGACGATTTCACCCTCTCAAAATTGTCATAAAAAGCTCTCCACCCGCCCTTTTCCGCTCCCAAAGCAGTCAACGAACAGACACCCAAGGGGGCGCCCATCATGTTCGCCTCACCGTTCGCAACCCGAACCCCAGCACAATAATTCCCCGCCAACGGAGTGCAAACTGCTCTTCCGACAGGCCGCTCACAAGCATCATCCCGCCAGCAATATCGATGAACCTGAAAAACAATCGCCCCCAAAACCAGAACCATCCCCAGAAGTGTTTTCAATTCAGCCATGACCATGCTCCTTTCCATCTCCACAGTTTCCTCCGCCCTATAAACGTGAACCATGACCACCCTTTTGCCGTAAAAAATTGTCTCCAAATCGAATCAGAAATCGTAAATCGCCGTTTTTGACCCCGTGAGCCTCGTCATCAAAAAACGAAAAAAATATTTTTCTGAATAATCCGTGGCCCCGTCGAAAATCTTCACTCCGCCTGCCGAGTACTGGAGCCGAATATCCGGCAGCTTTCCATACGCCGTAATACTCGGGCAGCCAATCTCCCCCCTGGACTTGCCTCCCTGACCGCGATTTGAACCAAAACATGCCCTTTAATTTTTCAAAGCTCCATTGTCTTTCTTCCAGTATCGCGTTAACGTCCAAAATATTGGCACACTTCACGAACCGGCATTCTAAGCGCAGGAGGCTCGCAAGATGCACGTCATCCTGAAGCAGCACCAACTCACACGATACCGCCAGATCTCTCCTCACGCGCCGGGGCATGCGAACATAAAAACTCTAGCAGCGTGCCTGATACTTGTCGGGGCTATCGGAATATGCTTTTGGTTATTAACTGGGAATTCCAAAACCCCGAATTCACCGCAGGCAAGTGATCGCAAAGTAAACAATAAACAAACTTCGGCATCGGTAACCGCCTCTTCCTCTACCACACTGAATTCCCAATCCCGCAACGAATCCCTTCTCGATAACTGGGCGGCGGGAATATTCACCCGCCTGCGCTCGGGGGATATTCGTACCCGGTTGGACAGGTACATGACGATTGATGACCGCGTTTCTTTAACAAACCAGCAGAGTGAATCGTTGAAAACAAAGTTGACCAACTTCTTGTTCGCATACTCAGGCACCGACTTTGCAGACTATTTAAAGTTCAGAAACCCAGCCACTATGGCGGGTAAGGATAATCCAGAAGTACAGAAAAAACTGAAAGCGGCCGCCGCCGGCTGGAATAACACCTGGGGCTCGCCCCCCACCGATTCCGTGTCCTTCATGAAAGCCAGCTGGCGAATGTTCATCCACGGAGAAATGAAACCTATCCGCAAAGGACCGGCAATCGATTTTATCGACTGGTGTTCCAGTAAAACAACTATCAGCAAACTCAAACCAGGCGACGTAACGTTAGATGAATGGAATGGAACATCCGGAACGAATTCACATTTTTACAAACAGTTCATCGCCGACAACGGGAGATCCATAAATCCAATCATAGCTAACTTGGGTATCCCCAATAAAAACTCCGTTGAAACGATCTTGAAACGGGATGAGGAGATAGTTTTCGCTGATTTCACGGTTATTTCGAGCGCAGCCGACGCCCCCCCGCACCCCATCCTGTTGCGATTCGTCTGGGACAGTGAAACGCGCGACTGGCTGCCGCTAAACGCCATGAAACTCTGGAACAACCCGCTTAAACCATTTGTCTGGTAAGTGGTTCTTTTATGCGATTATCAGGATAACAGCCCCAGTTGGGCTTTTACAGCACATACCACTTTTGATAGCTGAGAAAGCAATGAAAACTAACCCACCACAAATCGACAGGTATCTCAGGGGCTTCACCATGGTTGAACTGCTCATGGTTATTGCCATTATCGGCTTGCTTATTGGATTGCTTATACCCACGCTATCCCGAAGTCGGCGGCAGGCCAGGCTGATCACCTGCGGAGCCAACCTGGGAAGCATGGGGCGAGGGTTACTGGTTTACGCCGGTGACGGATCCGGGCGGTTTCCTTATAACGGTGATTCCTGGGAAGACGCCACTAATACCTTCACGGCCGTTCAAATCCCAACCTCGTTCGCATGGGTAAACTCCCTGCAGCGGTCGATGGGAAAAAGTCAAAAACCCTGGCTCAACCCTTTGCGCTGCCCCAATGTTCGGGATATCCCCTCCTGGCATGAGACACCCAACTTCGACGAACCCGGCTCGTCCTGGTATCTTAACTGGTATTGCTCCGGTCGCTCGATCTCTTCCATCCCATCGCCGGCCGACGGAGTACTGCTCCTCGAATCCGGGCGTTGGAGCAAAATGTCCAGTCAGACCGGCTGCTTGTCTTTCCCCCAGGAACCATGGATGTATCCCCACCCATCAGGCTTTCTCACATCGGGAGAAAAATTGACTGGTTGGGATAGCTGGCTCACTCGGCGTAAATCACAACCGAAACGAAACATTCTCTTCTGCGACTGTCATGTGAACACCTTCGCCGCCAAAACCTGGGCCACCGGCGATCAGACCGCAGACGCCGACAGAATCAAGCACATGAGATTCGGATTACCCGGACAGAATGCTCTCGACCCCTAGGTAATAGCACAACAAAAACGCCGACACACCAGATATTGGGTTTCAAGGATTCGCACACCACATACATCTCCGCTCACACCTCAGTATAAGAACAGGGTTCATTTCCACTTAACACTACCCCCTCATTCCAACCTTACGCGACAAAATAGGATATATTTCGCTCCACCTGCCAACATTTTCGATGCTATTCACAATCGATTCCGATAAAATACCTGTAGGCATTAACCAGAGAGAGACTGTTCTGCCTGATGAGGGATTTCGAAAGGAATTTCGATCCATCATTTCAATTTGAGAGAGAGAGAGGGATGAAAATGTTCAGATTTTCAACAACCGCGGTGATCGGTACGATTTCACTTTTTACACTATTGGTTTTCGCCTTACCTGCGCCGGCTGAAGTAACCATCTACGATCTCGGAACCCTCGGAGGCACAACCAGCAGTGCTTTCGATGTCAACAACTCCGGAGAGGTTGTAGGCATTGCCACATTACCAGGCGGAAGGAAACGGGCATTCTCCTGGACTATTCACGATGGAATGATCGACTTGGGGCACTTGGGTGGATCCACCAGCAAAGGTCGAGCCATAAACGAAGCAGGGCAAATCACCGGCCAGGCACAACAGCTCAACGGTGCGTCAGTCGCTTATCTTGGCAGCGCCGGCAGTTCGCTGATCAACAGGGGATCACTGCCCGGCTACGCACGAAGTTCAGGTAACGGGATTAACAACTACGGTCAGATTGCCGGGATAGCCTATCAAACCAACACCGATAGTACCCAGGCCGTATTGTGGAAAAACGGAAACGCGACTCGACTCGAAACACTTGGGGGTACAAATGCCGCATGCACCGATATCAATGACGCCGGACTGATCACCGGCTGGGCACATAATCCGACAAACCAGCGACGCGCCTCCATCTGGGTAAACGGAATGCCTGTCGAATTACCGGGAATCGGTGGAACAACGAGTTCCGCTAATGGCCTGAATCAGAAAAATGACATTGTAGGCTTTGCTCAAGACGCCCTCGGAAATAATAAGGCAGTACGTTGGACCGGACACCAGGTCTATCAATACGGCACGCTTGGAGGTGCAACATCCGCGGCAGCCGACATCAACAACCACGGAGATATCGTGGGTAATTCCCTTACCGATAACGGCGATGTCCATGCCCTGCTGATTCGTAATGGAACCCTTATAGACCTGAACGACCTTCTCCCCGACGGTTCGAATTGGGTATTAAACTACGCGACCGCTATCAACGATGCCGGCTGGATCGTCGGACGCGGCATTGCACCCAACGGTCAAACACACGCGTATATGATGATTCCAGAGCCCACAACCCTGGCCCTGCTGGTAATGGGCGGTTTGTTAACCATCAAGCGCCGGCGCGGTTAGTCGGGTGAACGCTGAAACGAATTGCCTTGGCGATGTTCGACCGCAAGCATCGCCAGGGCTGCCACATAATCTCTTATATATCAACATGTTACACTGCTCGCCATTCAGCTTCAACGGAATCTTTACCCGCATTTGCCGCTGTTGCATAACCGTTATCTACGCCAAACTAAACAATTTCACATAAATAGTACTTTTTTTGTACTATTTCTATTGACTTTGATAGCCAGCTCGTTAGATACTGGTGCCATGTAAGTTGCAGGTCACTAGTTAGGAGGACTACTTCATGAAAGTAGGAATCTGCAAAGAGACGTTTCCGGGCGAACGGCGAGTGGCAACAATTCCTGACACCGCGGCCGGTCTGATCAAACTGGGACTCTCGGTATTAGTCGAAACGGGAGCCGGCGTTGAATCTGGTTTTCCCGATTCGAAATACAAGGAAAAAGGTGCCGACATAGCGGCAAACCGAGCAGATGTGTTTTCCCAGGCGGATATAGTCATCCAGGTTCGTTGTGTCGGCGCGAATACCGACGCCGGACGAGCGGACCTGGAGCTGATGAAGCCGGGACAGGTTATTATCGGTTACTCCGAACCACTATCCACTCCTGAACTCGCTCAGGAAATAGCCAATACCGGTGCAACGAGTCTTTCCATGGAGCTTTTGCCGCGGATCACCCGGGCACAGAGCATGGATACGCTTTCGTCCATGGCAACGGTGGCGGGTTACAAGGCCGTGTTGCTGGCCGCTGATGCTTTACCAAAAATGTTTCCCATGTTCATGACCGCGGCCGGAACCATCAAGCCGGCCAAGGTGCTGATCATCGGTGCGGGGGTGGCCGGTCTGCAGGCGATAGCGACCGCCAAGAGACTCGGAGCAATAGTCAGCGCGTATGACGTTCGCCCGGCGGTCAAGGAACAGGTGGAAAGCCTGGGCGGCAGGTTTGTGGAGATGGATCTGGAATCGGAAAACGCCGAGGGCTCCGGCGGATACGCCCGGGCAATGAGCGAGGAGTTTTACCGCAAGCAGCGGGAGTTTATGGCCAGGGTCGTGGCGGAGAACGACGTGGTTATCACAACCGCGGCGGTACCTGGGAAAAAGGCCCCCCTGCTTGTTACCAAAGAAATGGTACACGGGATGTCCGCCGGTTCCGTAATCGTCGACCTTGCCGCTGAACGCGGCGGAAACTGCGAACTGACCAAAGCCGGTGAGACAGTGGTGAAAGATGGTGTCACGATACTGGGTCCGGTCAATTTACCCGCGACCGTACCCTGCCATGCTAGTCAGATGTACGCTAAAAACCTTCTCACACTGTTAAAGCATTTAACCAGTGAAGGAAAACTGGAATTGGATCTGAATGACGAGATAACCCGGGAGATGCTGGTAACTCACGAAGGCGAGGTGGTACAGCCGCGCGTGCGGGAGTTATTGGGTTTACCGGAAATAGTATCCGGCACACAGGAGGTAGCAAATAATGAATAGTATTATTCTTCTGGCCGAAAGTACGCCCGTTGACGGCACTTCCCTGGTGATGCTGTTGACCGTATTCGTGCTGGCGATTTTCGTCGGCTTTGAGGTTATCACCAAGGTTCCCCCGACGCTGCACACTCCGCTGATGGCCGGCTCAAACGCGGTATCGGGTATTACATTAGTCGGGTCGCTGGTAGCGGCCGGCGGTGGACATGGGGCGTTATCCACGGGGCTGGGTTTTATTGCTGTAGTGCTGGCCACGGTGAACGTCGTGGGCGGATTCCTGGTTTCCCATCGTATGCTGGAGATGTTTCGCAAGAGGGACTAAGCCGTGAATGAAACACTGATCGAAATACTACAATCGAATAAGGTAGTTATCCGTAATCTGGCGTACCTGCTCGCTTCCTGCCTGTTCATCATCGGGCTCAAGGGGCTTACTCATCCTCGAACCGCGGTTCGGGGCATGCAGCTTGGCGCGGTCGGTATGTTCGTTGCCATTCTGGCGACGGTGATGGCCAGTGGAATAGTATCGTGGACCTGGATATTAGCCGGCCTGCTGATCGGATCCGTTGTGGGAATTCTCATGGCTATCTGGATTCCCCTAACCGACATTCCGCAAATGGTGGCGTTGTTTAACGGGCTCGGCGGAGCAGCCTCCTTCCTGGTGGCAGGCAGCGAACTGGTGTTAAACATAAACACCGGCAAGGCAGCAGAAACAACAGTGGTAGTCGGCGAAGCGGTTGCGGCCGGCACCGGTATGCCAATACAGTCACTCGTAGCCATCGCGGCCTCAGGAATGATCGGCTCGTTGACCCTTTTTGGCAGCCTGATAGCGGCCGGCAAATTGCACGAGGTCAGTTTCAACTGGCGGGGTAAGAAAATATGGATGAGCAACTCCATGCTCATTCCGGGCAGGCACGCGATAACCGGTGTGTGTTTTGCCGCTTGCCTTGTCGCCTGCACCATGGTGGTTATGAATCCCGATACTTCGCTGTGGTACTGGGCATTGATCGGATTAGCCGCCATATTCGGAGTGCTGATAACCATCTCCATCGGCGGTGCGGACATGCCGGTAGTGATCGCATTATTGAATTCCTATTCAGGAATCGCGGCATCGGCTACCGGGTTCGTCATCGACAACACGGTGTTGATTATCGCCGGAGCCCTTGTCGGGGCGTCGGGATTGATATTAACCAATATCATGTGCAAGGCGATGAATCGCTCTCTCGCCGCGGTAATGTTTGCCACGATGGAGGGAGGCAGTGGTGATGGACCTTCGGCGGATGACGTATACGCCGGTAAGGTGAAATCCACCAGCGCGGAAGAGGTGGCGATGATGTTCGACGGCGCCCAACGGGTAGTTATCGTGCCTGGTTACGGAATGGCCGTTTCCCAGGCTCAGCATGCGGTGCGCGATTTAACCAACCTGCTCGAATCGCGAGGAACAAATGTGGAATTCGCCATTCACCCGGTAGCTGGTCGAATGCCCGGGCATATGAATGTTCTGCTGGCCGAAGCGGATATCCCGTACGACAAACTCAGGGAGATGGACGAAATCAATCCCACGCTGGACACGGTTGATGTGGCACTGGTAATCGGTGCAAACGACGTGGTCAATCCCGTAGCGCGTACCGATCCGAATTCCCCCATCGCGGGCATGCCCATAATCGACGTCGACAAGTGCCGAACGGTGGTGGTAATCAAACGCAGCCTGAGTCCGGGATTTGCGGGCATCCCCAATCCGCTATTTGCGGCGGACCATACCCTGATGATATTCAACGACGGGAAGAAAGCCTTTATGGAGCTGGTCGCCGCGGTAAAGGAGAGCTGATGCGGCTGTATTAGGTTATTCGCCTACGACCTGGTTTCCACTGCGTGGAGTTTCTGCTGGATGGTTTCTATGAGTACCGCCCGGTTAATGGGTTTGGAAACGAATTCGTTACAGCCGGCATTGATACACTTATCTCGATCACCATCCATGGCGTGCGCGGTGAGGGCAATTATCGCGCCGGTATATCCGGACTGGCGAAGTTGTTTGGTCGTCTGGTAGCCATCCATGACCGGCATTTGCATATCCATCAGGATTAAATCGAAGTGCTCGCCTTTCTCCATGGCAGCCATGAATATGTCCAATGCTATTTGTCCGTCATCTGCAGTGATAACTTCCGCACCGGTCTTTTTGAGAATGCCAACAATAAGGGTCTGGTTAGTGGGATTGTCTTCAGCCAGCAATATGCGATAACCGTTCAGATCGTAGCGACGTACCGGTGAGATAGGTGCTCCCTTGACGGACACAATGGTTTCCGCAAGTGGTTCGGTGAGCATTTTCGTGCCCTCAAGCGGTCCGGTGGCAACCGTAGCACGAAAGGTACTTCCTGCCCCTTTTTTGGTGGAAACGATCATGATATCACCACCGAGCATATTGGCAAAACGCTTGCTTATAGTCAGACCGAGCCCCGTACCGCCGAACTCGCGGGTGGTGGAGGCATCGGCCTGCACAAACGGTTCAAACAGTTTTTCAACCTGGTCTTTGGTCATTCCCGAACCGGTATCCATCACATCGAATTGCATGGAGGGATTATCGCCATTGCCGATGAAACCAATGGAAAGCCTCACCGAACCCGCATCCGTAAACTTGATGGCATTGCCGATCAGGTTAATCAGGATCTGTCGCAGCCGCGTCGCATCGGTACGAATAAACTCCGGAACGGCATTGTTATATTCCACGTTGAGTCGCAGGCCCTTGGTATCCGCCCTAACCTGCATCAGGGACATCACCTCTGCCACTAACACGCACAGGCGACATTGCCTGTTTTCGACAGTCATTTTCCCCGATTCTATTTTTGACAGATCGAGGATATCATTGATCAGTTCCAGAAGGTACTCACCATTGCGGCGGATGGTGTAAATGCAGTTAAGTTTATCCGCATTGGACTGATCGGTATCAAGCAGGTTCTCGGCGAAGCCAAGGATAGCGGTCATGGGCGTACGAATCTCGTGACTCATATTCGCCAGAAAAGCACTTTTAGCAAGAGTGGCCGCCTGAGCCAGGTCGTGGGCGTTCTGCAACTCCTCCGTTCGATCGCGAACCCTCTGCTCCAGATCCTCGTATGATCGCTGCAGATGATCCGCCATCTGGTTGAAGGTTTTTGCCAGAACACCGATCTCATCGTGTGAATCAACATCCACTCGCCCATGAAGGTTTTCCGGGCCGAATTTCGCCGTGGCTTCGGTCAGGCGGACAATAGGTTTTACGATTTTCCGGGTCAAAAGCCAGGGCGTGCCTATTCCCAGGGACACCACAAATAAAAATACTACAGTAACAATACTGATGACTTTTGCTGCCCACGCCGTAAGTATATTCAGATGGCGAGTTAATTCTGTTTCATTCCTGGCCAACATTTTATCAACGAGCGGAATAATACTCTCGTCAACCAGAATCTCCATTTCGTTTTCGACCTGCTCCCAAGCGACTTGGTTATTCTTTTGCTGGGCCGAATTGAGAACTTCCATGGCGATCTGGGTGAGTTGCTGATGTTTTTCTTTAATAACCGCCAACGTACCAGACTCTATTGGAGAATTCTCGCCATCAGCAAGTGAAATCCATTCATTCAAAACACGCTGGGAATCGTTTTGGGCAATAGTGAGTCCTTTAACCCCGTCGCCGGTGAGAACAATATTAGAGCACTCTCCAACCTCGCGATTCAACAGGATTAGAAACTGCGCGGCCAACACTACCTGGCGATAATCCGTTTCTATTTCCCGCAAATATTCCGGAGAATGATTCTGAAAAAAGCTCAACTGGTCGATCCCTTGAACAACCTTTTGAAGGGAAAAGGATAGCTCGTCACTTTGGCCTTTTAGTAACTCATTGGTTTTTGTCAACAAGGCAGAATCAGCTAAAGGCTTTAGTTTCGCTTTAGCAGTCTCTACTGCCGCCGCTCGTTGTCCGCTATGCGCCAGCTCGATCACTTCCTGCATGACGGGCTGCATCTGGAGAAAAAGGCGTTTCAATTCCAACAAGTCGGCTGTTTTTTGAGAAGAAAGAGAATTGTTTCCGCAGTGTGCAGTATTTATCCATGATGACAGATTTTCCTGAGCGATGCTTTGAGTTTCGCCAAACTCATCTATCTGTTCCGCATCGCCAAAAGCAGTATCAAAGGTTTCCATTATCTGCCTGGTTGTGGCTGCAGCGAAGTTACTGGCCCAAAAAACCTCTTGAATATCCGTTTTAAAGTTTTCAACGTCGGAATGGAGAGCCCAGTAGGATTTAGTGTTGTTTGCAACAAGCAATATGGAAACAAACACTAACGGCACGACAAGTAGAAGACATTTTGTTTTCAGGTCTACACGCATGCCACACATCGTTTTCAAAAAACTACTGTAACACCTTTTTACCGGTACAATTCACTATCGATTTAGATACAGTTATACGCGCGCTGTCATACCGTAACAGTTCAAGTATACGAACTAAAACCCTCACATACCTATCGGCGTGATTAAAATCGATCTGGATTCGTGTTTTATTTGGATAAAATTCGAAACGTTTATTCAAATAGTGAAGTGTCACTTACCGGCCGGGCAATAATCTGCAGCAAACGGTTTCCTTATCGGTTGCTAGGCACTCATTACCAGTCAGGCTGTTTACTCAAGTCCCATAAACCGAATCCTAACCGATTTCAGTTCAGTTTATATTTACCAATTTTCCGTTTACCACAACCTGAACTTTCCAGTGTTCATTGCGAAAAAAAAACGCGGTGCAAGATCATCTTTTCCCCGAATCCCGGAGCCATTGTTCCAGCTTCTGCAGTCCATCCACAATGGAGATTTTCGGCGTGTAATTCAGTTCCCGCTTTGCGGCCGAGATATCGAACCAGTGGTCGGTCGCCAGCTCTTTGGCTACGAACCTGGTCATGCGCGGTTCGCCGGATCGGCGAAGGGCGAAGTGGAGCAGTTCAAACACGGCTCCAGCGGAGATTGCAGCGAACTTGGGTATTTTCCTGGTCACCGGGGGCAAGCCGGCAGCTTTCAGGATACCATTGATTATGTCCCATACAACAATCGGTTCATCCTGGCTTACGAAATATGCTTTTCCCGCAGCCCTTGGATTGCTTACCAGCGCGTCCGCGGCCAGCAGGTGAGCATAGGCGGCATTGTCTATGTAGATAGTATCGACCTTATTATTGCCCCGGCCTATGATTCGTAGTTTCCCGCCTTTTCCCTGGGCTATTATCCGTGGAACTATATGGTTGTCTCGAGGTCCCCAGATAAGGTGCGGGCGAATGGCAATAGTCGAAAGCTTTTCCCCGTCGGCGGCAAGTACTTTGCGTTCGGCGGCCGCTTTACTGGCACTGTAGTTGCTCTGCGGTTGTTCCGGATATGGCACCGACTCATCCACGCCCTTCATGGACTTGCCATCAAAAACCACGCTGGGCGAACTCGTAAAAACCAATCGCCCGACACTTTGTTCCCGGCAGGCGGCGATTATGTTCTCTGTACCCACCACATTGGACTTGTAGTAATCGTAATATTTACCCCACACGCCAGCCTTGGCGGCCACGTGGAAAACCACATCACAGCCGGCGCAAGCCGCGATAACGCTTTTTCTATCAAACAGGTCCCCCTGCATGCAATCGACGCCCATCTCCGAAAGATCCGGGTATTTACCGCGAGAAAACACCCTGACCGAATCTCCGCGGACAAGGAGCTGTTCGGTTATGGCTCTCCCCAAAAAACCACCACCACCCGTCACCAGGGCTTTAAACGGTTTGTGGTTTTCAATTCGGGTTTCGCTCATGCGATTTTCTCCGCAGCCCATACAGCGAGTTTTTCCCGGAAAATCTTGGCGTTATGCCGGACATCGACCGGAAAAGACGGGTGATAGAGAATCGTTTCAATGTTTTTCGTCAGTGAATTCCCCCGAGCGATTTTTAGTAATTCCGCGGCAGGTTTTTCCGTTTGCCCTTTTTCCAATTCCACGCAGAGTACGGGTTTCTGCTTTCCGGCTGCGCCGATACCGACCAGGGCCGACCTGTACACCGCGGGATGCTGATTGAAGATTGCCTCACAGGGAATCGTGAACATGGTTTCCTTTTCAGTAACCACCCTATGAGCTTTTCGGCCACAGAACCACAACCGGCCCTTCTCATCCAGACAACCAACATCCCCCATGCGGTGCCAGATACCGTCACTGTCAGCGATCTTGGCCAGTTCAGTAGCCGCCTTTTTCCGAAAATACTCCTTGGTAACGACCGGACCCTTGACACATATTTCACCAATCTCCCCCTGAGGCAGGCACAATGAATCGGACCAGGTATTTATCGGCTCATCTGAAATTGCGATTATCCTGACGCACATTCCATCCAGTGGTTTGCCTACGCAAATCCCCCGGCCGATAGCTGTCAGGGCACTGGTTTCGCCAAGAATCTCCCTGCTCTCAATCGAGGCAACGGGAAGCGATTCGGTGGCCCCGTAAGGTGTGTAGATATCGGCCTCTTCGGGCAGCAGCGAGCGCATACGTTTCAAAACCGCGTGAGGAACAGGCGCTCCGGCAGTCATTACACGTTTAAGCGAAGGAAAACTGATATCGTGTTTTTCCGCATACCTGCTGACCCGGTTGAGCAGTGCCGGTGATCCGAACATGTGGGAAACCCGGTTGCCGCGAATGGCGGAGATAATCCGTTCAGGATCGACCTCGGCCGGCTTGGTGGGATCCATGTCGGGAATGATGGCCGTCATACCCAGGGCTGCGTCAAAGAGGGCGAACAAAGGAAATGTGGGCAGATCAATCTCCTTTGGAGAATACCCATATTGAGATTCCAGATATCGTACCTGGGCGTCGAAGATACCGTGCTCGTACACAACCCCCTTGGCCGGTCCGGTGCTGCCGCTGGTAAATATTATGGCGGCCAGGTCAGTACTTTTTGTCCGGGCGGTTGGAAAACTTTTCGCCTCGCCGCTGCGGATTTGACCAAGCGTATATCCACCCCAGAACCATTTTCTGCCGACGGTGATTTTTATCTTCACCGTACGGAAAGCCTTGGAAAACAAAATCCGGGCGACATGTGCCGGGGGAATACCAATAAACGCCTCCGCCTCAACTTCACCGAGCGACTTGATCAACTGCTTGCGTCCCATCCCCGGATCGATCAATACAACGGTCGCTCCCACCTTGAACAGGGCAAAAGTGAGAATGAAGAATTCCAGACCGGGACGAACCATAAGAATAGTCCGCATGCCTTTGGTTATCCCAACCTCACTCAAGCCACGGCTATAGCGGTTTATTTCGTCGGCAAGTTCGGCAAAGGTGAGTTCACGATAAATCGTGTTTCCCCGCGAATCCCGACCGGCGGGGCAGGCAACAGCCCGCTTGGTGGAGAACCGGCGAGCCATCTCCTCCACCCGTTCGGTGATATTCACCAGCGGCGACTGCGATTCTGCTGTCATGTTGGAATCCGCCGCGGTCACGATTGTTTCTCGCCGGTCATATCCGAAGGTTTGTCCAATGGGTATTTTTCCAAAAAGGTTTTTACCAGGGGAATGATTTCCTCCCCGGCATCTTCCAGGCAATAATGGCCCGCCTCCGGGAAAGTATGTACCTGCGCTTCGGGAAACCTGTTTTTCCACTCAGCGAGGAAATACCTGTCAAACACGAAATCCTTTTCACCCCAGCAGATAAGCTTGGGAACGTTCTTGAGAATATGCAAATGGTCTTCCACCCACTTTGCCGTAGCGTAACTGGTATGTCTGGAGTTAAGCGGAATATCCTGCACGAACCGAAGCGTGGCTATGCGGTTGGCCCAGTTATTGTAGGGCGCACGAAACGCGGCGCTGACCTCACGGTTGAGTCCTTTTTTACTGGCCATCAGGGTCGCCCCGAAGGAAAACGCGTTAAACCCTCTAACCAGAATGTTGGCCAGCAGGCGGCAATGTCGAATCAGCTTGAGCCGAACGGGCAAGCGTCTTCCCTTGGGGAGCATAAAAGCGGCCGTGTTCAGCAGTACTATTCTTTTTATCCGCTCCGGCTGACGAAGTGCCATCCCCATGCCAATCATACCGCCCCAGTCGTGAAGGATGAGCGTGATGTTTTCTTTAAGGTTCAACTTGTCCAGAAGTCTTTCCAGATCCTCAATCCGCTGGTAAAGCGTATAGCTGTACTTATCATCTGCAGGCTTGTCGGACAGCCCGCACCCAATATGGTCTACAGCGATAACCCGGTGAGAATCTCGCAGGCTTTTTATCACATCCCGATAGAGAAACGACCAGCTTGGGTTTCCGTGAACACAGACGATCGGATCACCTTCGCCCTCGTCGACATAATGGTAGCAAAGACCGTCGAGATCCAGCCAATGGCTTTCAAATGGGTACAATGATCTAAATGGGGTAATATCAAAAGTCATAGTGTTGGTTCAGTTTTGTTCTATTATTAAAAAAGATATAACCACAAAGACACAAAGGCATAAACGATTGTACTTCGCGGTTCTTCCATCCGCCTATGCGGCTTTCGAGGTTAAAGCCGTTGTCGTTTTTTGAAAGTAAAAGATAGCCATAAGTAGCGAATCTAAATACTAATGAAAGTACGCTGTCCAGCCTTTCTTTGTGTCTTCGTGCCTTTGTGGTAAAATCAAAATAAGCAACTAAGCCACAAAGAAAAGATAGTGGGCGATTATTCCTCATAAGAGCCCGTTTTTCGAGTTTATGTTCATCACGCAGCCACGTGCGATGCCTTCAATGGAGCAAGCCTCGCCTGCGTACCAGTCAGTTACATACACGGCGGAATCATACCACGAAACCGGCAAACAGGTAAGAAAGGTTTATTCCTCCTTAATACACTGGAAAAGATCGCTTCAAACCTGTAAAAACAAGAGATCCTTGGGTAAAGATTTGCTGGGTCAGAGGATTCTAACCAACACGAATGGAGACCAAGATGTTCAAGAGTATCGTCGTCGTATGTTCGGCCGGTCTGTTATTGACGGCAAGCGGGTGCAGTATGGCCGTCAAGCAGGCATATCACGGGGTAGTGGGTGCCAGCGGAAAGTTCTACGAGATAAAAGTAGTAGACGAGGAAGTATTGAAAACCTACACCGCGGTCCGGGTCGAACCTTTTACCAACGACCTGGGCGAGCGAGTTCCACAAAAGGTGATCGACCGAGTAAACGAGATGGTCCCCAAGGAAGTGGAAGATTCCGGATTCTTCGATGGCGACGGTGATCGAGTGCTTTCGATTAAAGGGCGAATAATTCATTACAATGGCAAGTCGGGTCTGGAAGGCGCGGTTGGTTCCGTTCTCAGCGGCGGTGAAGAGTGCGTCTGTCGGGTAGAACTCCTTGATGCAAGATCAGGCAGCCTCGTGGGAGAAGCGGTCTGCTGGGGTACAGTGAAGTCGGCCGTCCGCCGCGGTTCAACCGAACTCGGTATTGGTGTAGGCAAAGGGGTAACCAAATGGCTGGAAGAGCGCCTGCCCGATGAAGAGGAAACGCAGCAGGAAGAGTAACAGTAGCTTCATAGGTATAACCCAAGAGGCGGGAAAAAACCCGCCTCTTTTTTTTGTTGCACCGACACAATTGTTATTCTACAAGTTAACCGTACAGCTTTAGAGATTATCGATCCGCTCCGGCGAACATTTCAGATCGCCGGTCACGATTTGCTCGAGCCGGGAATCGACATCCGCCCTGCGGATCGCGACCGCCAGCTCGCCGGCTGCTTTCCGGTTTTCATCGGTTTTGACCTTGCTCAGGCAAACCGCTATCCGCGAATTTCGCCCCACCGATTTTAAGTAACCTTGTTTATGAAACAAGATTGTAGCCACGTTTTCCACGGTCACCGGAGATTCCGGTTCCGTGCCGGTAAGTTCGGAAAAGATTTCCGGGCGATGTACGTATTGATCGTTTACAGGTTTTCCCAGGCAGTCTATCCCGATTACAACTATAACCAGTTCGGCGAGTTTTGAAACCACGGGCTCGTAATCCGCGTGTCCCTTTATCGAGCGACCGGCCGACCCGTCTGCCTCTACCAACAGATAGTCGGCAAGATGCGAATCATGAAGCGAATCAAGTTCGTTCGCCTCAAAACCAATAAGTTTTCGCGCGTCCGCCGTCACACCTTGAGCAACAGTAACGAGAAATGGCTTTTTCTCGATCAACCCTATTTTTCGAGCAATAGCGGTAATGTCTAAATCCACCATCACAGCATCGGTATCATCTTCTTCCGGCTTGAAAATCTTTGTACTGGTAGTGGTTATGACGGAAGAGTTTTGTTTTTTCAGACTGCGGGCAAGAGCATACATCAACGTGGTTTTTCCGCCACCTCCGATGATGTAAACCCGACTGTTTTTGCGTATTTCAAAGGCAGAAAGCAGCATGACCAATCAAACCTCAAAAACGGTTTCGCCCGGCGTTAAAAGCCGAGATTATCTCCAATGCCGCACCACTGATTGTCCGGGCCTTATCTGAAATGGTATAACAGTTTTCCCGTTTTCCCCGCGGATCAACGTCGCCCACCTTCTGCCCGGGTTCCACCGCCGAACCGGGTAAAATCAATCCGCGAAGTACTCCACCTATGGTTGTTTCAATCTCGGATCCTTCCACAACAGCGACCACATCACCGGGAATGACTATATCCCCAATATCGCGCTGAGCAACCAGCACACCGCTCGCGGGTGAACGCAGTACGCGCCGGGCGGATTGCCCGGCAATTTCTCCTGGATAACCCGTATCAGGAGCAGCCAACCCACTGCTGATTATCCGCCCCAAGTCATGTCCCCTATTGGTTTCCACAACATAGTGAACATCTTTCCCCGCCTGCAATCCCGGCCCGTACCCTATCACCAGCGGCGCGTCGCCTATTGTATTATCCCTATTCCGCTTGAGAATCCGGCCGTCTATTACGACATCGGGCTGCCATATTTTCCGAACCTCACACTCCGGATCTATAAAAACCGGAATGTGATTCCCGTCTAAATTACCGAGGATATTCACATCATCCAGATGGTAGCTTTTAGCCCTGACCCCTTCGACCTCGCACTCACCGTTGAAAACCGAGGAACAGAAGGCGACGGTCCGCCGCACCGCCCGGGGACATTCCACCTCGGTCATAACTACGGTAAATCCACAACGGAATAACCGGTGAGCCGTACCTGACGCGTGCTCACCCGCTCCCTTGATCAGAACCTTTCGCTTCATGTTACTCACCGCGCCAGGTCAGCCGGTGTATCCACATCATAGAGAACACCATCATCGTCAACGGGAAGGAAATGTACCAGGTCCGGATTTTCCTTAATGATCCGCCGGGCTCCCACGTCGCCGGTGAGTTTCATCAGGTCCCTTTTGCATTTCCTGTCGAAAACCACCGGATGCCCGTGTTGGGCATTAAAGGTGGGAACAAGAATCCGCTTTTCACTCGCCTGAAACATGGAAACACAATGATCCACGACCGCCCGGTTAATCCTGGGCATATCACCCAGGGCAATCACGTATGCCTCGGCACCGGCAGTAGCGGCCATCAAACCGACTCGCAGAGAAGACGCCATCCCCTCCTGGTAACCGTGATTAACCACCACGGTACACTTGGGATCATCCAAAGCCAGGTCGAAGCTGGGATTGACCACGACCACCACCTCGCTGATCAGTTTGGATTCCAGCAGTGGCTGCAATGCGGACGTGAAAACCGTGGAATCCCCGAACGGAATCAACAGTTTATCCGTATTCATCCGCGAACCGTTTCCCGCTGCCAGCAGGATCCCCGTGGTAAACATATCAGTATCATCCATGTACAAACCACCGCCTATTGATGAACTCCTGTCCCGCTCAGTTCCGGCGCAGTTGCTCGATACTCGGTGAACCGCTCTGAAAGCACCTGAACCTTTTCCATTATCTCCGCCGGCTTAGCTCCGTCGGCAAACGGCAGCACCTGCCCATTCCACTTGAGCAGCCTGCCGCGGGAAACCACCGTATCAACCTCACTGCCGTCCGCCGCCCAGATAATGTTCTCCATGACGTTATCCAGACGAGTAGGTATCATATTGGGTTTACCTAAGCCGAGCACGATCCAGTCGGCGAGCATTCCTTCGGCCAGCTCTCCCTGATCCATTCGCAGGATTTTCGCTGGAACCGAAGTTATCATTTCCAGAAGCTGCTGTGAAGTGAGCAGGGTCGCGTCCTGGTGCAGAGCCTTCTGAAACTGCGACGCCAGCCGGGCAGCGGCCAGTATGTTCTGATTATCCGCAGAACCGGAACCGTCGGTTGAAATCGCCACTGGAACGCCCGCTTTAAGCATTTCCATAATCGGCGGCATACCCGACCCGAGAATCGTGTTTGCCAGAGGGTTGTGTACGATCTTCGTCCCTGTTTTTGCCAATATTTCAACATCCCGCGGACCGCAGTTCACCTGGTGGGCAAGAACCGAATTCTCGTCCAGAATGTCGATCGACTCTGCGTATTCCACCGGAGTCATTCCCGGCTCGATCTCTTCGGTAAACCAGCGGGTGGTGGCCGGCTCCTCGGATGAGTGAATGTGAAACAGCGTATCGTTCTGCCTCGCCCACGCTTTCAGCGGAACCAGGACGTTGCGACTGTTGGAGAAAAGCTGATCGGGACCGGGGCAGAAGCTGGTCCGCTTCAAACCGGTGATGGTCAGACTCTTTTCCAACCGGCCTATTGCGTCTTCCGGGGTGTCCAGAAGTTCGGCCACGTAGTTGCGATCCTGGCCGCCGATAGCCACGATCATGGTCGTTCCGGCGTTTTCGTTCGCCTTGGCGATTTCCCGCAAATGATACTTATTGTGATTGCAGTGATGCACCATCGAAGCGGTTATACCGTAATGAATATCGCACAGCCGCGCCATACGGTAAGTTACGTATTGCGGCGAACAGCCGAGTTCTTCGGTCAGCTTCTCCTGCTGACTGTTTATGAAACCGGTAAAGGGATTTACCGCATGATCCAGCCAGCTGGTAAGCGGTTCATCCTTGGCAACCCCAATGATAGGCTGCTCGTGATCGTGCCCGTGAGCCTTTACGAAAGCCGGCATGAGAATGCCGTGCAGCTTTGGAATTTCATTACCCACTTCCCGCCCAAGGACCCGCAGTTCCGCCCCCAGCGATTCAGTAAGCCTTTTACCCACCTCATCCGTATACTGCCCAACCTCCTTGATCCGCTCTCCTTCCGCGAGAACGTACCCGTCCTGTATTCGCCGTCCCTTGTCGTCACCAGCCAGGGGCAGCAGAAATTCCGCTCTGCACAATGTGAACTTATTTTCCAGCATGGTATCCTTCAATCTTCCCTTTGAACGCGTCCAGCATTTCCAGCATCCGGCTTACCGCCATCTATTTTAATTTTCCCAACTCTCGAAGAATTTTCTCCGGAGTGAAAGGCCACTGTCTCATCCAGATTCCCACCGCGTCGTGTATCGCGGTGGCTATCGCCGGAGCCGCACCGTTGCAGGCTATCTCCGAAACCGATTTGCTCCCGTACGGACCGCGCGGATCCTCGGTCAGTACCATCCCCACCTTGAAGTCCTCCGGCACATCCCCGAACATCGGTACGCGGTAGTCCAGCAGGTTGGCATTTACACATTTACCGTTATCGTTGAGTACCATCTCCTCGAACAGGGAATGCCCGATGGTTTTCACCACACCGCCGTAAATCTGCCCGGCGGCCAACTCCGGGTTGACCGGCGTACCGCAATCGTGATACGCGTGATACTTGCGAACCCTGACCTGCCCGGTACGCACGTTAACCCCCACCTCGCAGAAGTGAGCCGCATAGGGAAAAGCATCTTTGCTGGTGGTAAACGTACCCATGGCAATCAACTGCCCCGAGCCCGTACCGCTCTGGGTCACCTGGGCGATTTCCTTATAGGTTACCGAGCCCTTTACGCCCTTGACCGCTCCCGGATAAACCAGCTCAAGATCGTCGACCGGCTCATCAAGCATAGCCGCAGCAGCTTTGAGAATAAGCTTTTTCATGTTCTGCGCCGCGTCGTAAGCCGCACCGCCGGAAAAATAGGTACCGCTCGAAGCGTAGGAGCCGACATCGAAAGGCGTAACGTCGGTGTCGGCCGCCACCACCGACACATGGTCAAACGGAACCGCCAGAGACTCAGCGGCCATCTTCGCGGTTACGGTGTCCAGCCCCGTCCCCAGGTCGGCCGCCCCGCTCAGGAGCATGAACGTACCATCTCCATTCATGTTTATGGAAGCATTGGCCGCGTCCAGGTCGGCCAGTCCGGAGCCCTGCTGGATAATGGCCATCCCGTGTCCGATCTTTACGTCCGGATCGTCACTTTCGACCTTGTTTCCCCAACCAAGAGATTCAACGCCGTTGGCGATTGCCGGTCCAAGTCCGCAGGAGGTGACCTTGGCAGGTCTGCCCTCGCGACCTTCACCGAGGCAGCGGAGAATTTCCAGGACCACTCCTTCGCGAACCCGGTTTTTCTCAAGAAACTCCAATTGGCCCATTCCCAGTTCAGCGGCCATCTCCGCAGCGGCCATCTGGATGGCGTAAGAACCTTTCGGTGCGCCGTAACCCTGGTAGGCGCCGGTCGGGGGAATGTTGCTGTAATAGGTGGTAACGTCAAAACGCACGTTGTCGCATAGGAGCAGCGGCAGTGACTTACTGCAGGCGTTCATGGGTACCGTGAGGCAGTGCGAACCGAACGGACCTGTATTCGCCTTCAAATCCATCTTCAAGGCGGTCAGCTTGCCGTCCTTCTTCGCCCCTATCTTCACCTTTATTTTCATCGGGTGCCGCGTACGCGAAGCGATGAACTCTTCCTCGCGGCTGAAACGGAAAAACACATCTCGTCCGGTGGTCCAGGTGACATAGGCGGCCACCTCTTCCAGAACCATATCCTGCTTGGCCCCGAAACCGCCGCCTACCCGCTCCTTGATAACTCGAACCTTGTTTTCCCTTATTCCCAGGTACGAGGCGATTATACGCCGTACGTGATAAGGAACCTGGGTCGAAGCGTGAACGACCAGCCGGTCGCCTTCCATGCGTGTATAAACAACATGCGGCTCGACCGGCGTACACTGCACCTGGGTGCTTTCATACTCCCGCTCCAGCACGACATCAGCCTCGGCAAAACCCTTATCCAGGTCACCGATCTGCCCACTCACCGAAGCGGCTATATTCCGCTTGTGGTCCGCATGGATGGGGAACTGGTAGATTATCTTACCGTCCCGCGGATCGGCATCGCTGTTATCCAGATCGTCCGGAGCGCCGACGACGTATTCCGCCGCGCCGTTATGTACCCGGGGCGCGCCGTCGGCCGCGGCCTCATCTATAGTCAAAACGTGATCGAGCACCTCGTACTCGACTTTTATCTTCGCCAGTGCCGCTTCGCATATTTCCAACGACTCGGCCACTACGGCCGCCACTCGATCACCCACATGGCGCATCTTCTGCCCGAAGAGCCGCCGATCGTAAGGCGACGGTTCGGGAAAGCCCTGCCCGGCCTGGTTGTATACCGTGTCCGGCGTGTTCTTGTGGGTATACACGCCGACAACACCGCTCATCGCCTCGGCCGCAGACGTGTCTATATTGGTAATATACGCATGGGCATGTGGACTACGGAGCATTTTCAGATAGCAGGTGCCGGGGCGAAGCATGTCCTCCACAAACGCTCGTTCCCCTCTGGCCAGACGAGGCCCATCTATCTTGCGTTTGTTCTTGCCTACCAGCCGTAACTCCTCCCGGAATTCCGGGCCGATTTCACCCTGGAATCGGGGATCAGCAAGCCTCTTTATCGCCAGTTCCACCGCCGCGTAGATCTGCTCGTAACCGGTACAACGGCAGAAGATACCCGAAAGAGCGTCGCGAACTTCTTCCCGCGAAGGATTGTCTACCCTGTCCAGCAGATCCTTGATAGCCAGGATCATGGCCGGCGTGCAATAACCGCATTGGACAATACCAGTATCCACACAGGCGGATTGAATCGCCGACAGCTCCCGGTTGCCGGCCAGGTACTCGATCGTGTAAATTTCCGCCCCGTCGATCTGCGCCGTCAGCAGCAGGCAGGTATTCACCAGCTTGCGATTAACCAATACCGCACATGAACCGCACGAACCCTGACCGTCGCAGCCGTTACGCGCCGATACCACGCCTATCCGCTGGAGCAAATCGCGAACCCGCTCGTTCACCGTCGTTCGGAAAACCCTATCAGTGCCGTTTAGCTTGACGGTAATCTCCATCAGAACTGACCTCCTTGATTGGCATGGGCGGCAAGCACCGTATCGGCAACCATTACTCCGGTAAGGTATTTTTTGAAATCAGCACTGCCCCGCAAATCCGTAATCGGTTCAACCTCTTCACTCGCCCATGCCTCCAACTCATCCCGTTTGGGAAGCACATTACCAGAGAGTTTCGTTTCCGTATTATCCAGCCGCACCGCACAGCGGGCAACTCCTCCCATAACCACAATTGGATCGTGAACCACATCACCATCCAGAAACATACTCACGGCACAGTTTAAGATTGAAATGTCGTTTGCTGTGCGGGTGTAGTTTTTCACGGCGACCTGTCGCGGCGGCATACTCTTATTCAAATGAATGCGGGTTACCAGCGCCGTTCGTGAGGAGCCAAGGTAATCCTCAATCGACATTTTCCCCTCATCGGCCGTATCCACCTGTACGCGCAGTGCGATCAAAACCGGAATCAGGTCGGCGCAACTCTTGTTCGTCGCCATCTGCCCGCCAAGGGTGGCCATGTTCCGGATATTGCGATTGACAATCTGATGCGCCGCCTGCTTTATCACCGGCGGAACAAGATCGGATTCCAGCAGGCTTTGAATAGTGCAACCCGATCCTATCACCAGATCGCCATCGTCATACCGTTTTATCCTATCCAGCTCCAGATCGGCAAGACTGATAAGGCAACTTGGATTATAGGGAAATTCGCAGGAATTGATTTCCGTACCACCGGCCAGGTAAAACGCCGCATCGCCCAACTCCTTCTTCAACGCTACCGCTTTATCCAGAGTTTCCGGTTTATAAAAATCGGTGATCATGACCACACCTCACTTTTATCGTTTATCCAGAAGATTTACTTCCCCTGCCGGTTATCGCTTCCGCCGCCGCGGAATCGCTCATGGGCAGGCTGCATCTCCGTTTTCCGTCATAAGCATACAGTGCCGCACCCACCGCTCCCGCCGTGGGAACCAGACCGATCTCCCCTGCACCCCGGGCACCGAACGGACACACCGGGTCGGGTTCTTCTATGAAAATAACTTCCACTTCCGGCATGTGCTCAGCACGCAACACGCCGCAGTCGTTTATCTTCTTCGCCTTGATAAATCCGCCTTCGCAAACGAAATTCTCAGTTAACGCATATCCCAATCCCATGTGAATGGAACCTTCAAACTGCCCCTCCAGCGCCTTACGATTAACCACCTGCCCCACATCGTGGGCGGCGACAACCTTCCGCAAACGTCCATCGTCATCGAGGATAACCACCTGCGTACCGAAGCTGTAGGTCAGATGCGACTGCATCTCCTCGGCTTTCGCCCCTGCCGTAGCGTCCCTTACCTGGCTGCAGCAGAACTCGCCGCTGTATTCCCTGCCCATTAATTCGTTTAATCCCAACCCGCTGTCCAGGTCGGCTTTGAGTTTTTCCGCGGCCGCAATCACGGCGTTACCAGCCAGCACCGTTCCCCGGCTCGCAGTGGTCTGCCCCACTGCCAGGTCGCGGCTGGTGTTATTGGTCACCCGGAACTTCTCCGGCGGCAGACCCGTCACTTCGCAGGCAAACTGGATACACACGGTAAAGAGCCCCTGCCCCATCTCCGTGTACCCGATAAGGATATTCACAATCCCGTCATCTTCGACGGTGAGCCGGCACTTGCCCCGATCCCCCAACCCTGAACCGATACCCACGTTTTTCACTCCGCAGGCGATGCCGGCATACTTCGCCTGACGATACTGCTCTTTCACCGCCAGCAGGGTTTCCTCCAGTCCAAACGGTTTGGACAGCCGCTGGCCGGTCGCAAACAGATCCCCGGGATGCAGAATGTTTCTATACCTGATTTCCCAACCATCGATACCGACCTTCTCCGCCAGTATATCCATGCAGGTTTCCATGCCGAACGCCGCCTGGTTGGCACCGAAACCGCGCATCGCCCCGCTCGGTGGATTGTTAGTATAAACCGCCCTGGCTTCTATATCGACGTTATCCACGCAATACGGACCGGCCGCATGTGCCGCCGCCCGCTCCATTGCTGCCGGACCTACCGACGCGTACGCACCCGTATCTCCAACAATATGTGCGTACACCGCGGTCAGTTTACCTTCCGCGTCACAGCCGACCTCGTAGTCCAGTTCCATCGGATGGCGTTTGGGGTGCAGTCTGAAACTCTCTTCCCGGGTTAACACAATCCGCACCGGGGCGCCGCACAAATAAGCGGCGAGCGCCGTCTGGGCCTGAACGCTCAGATCCTCCTTGCCGCCAAACGCCCCACCGTTGGAAACCAGCTCCACATGTACCCGCTCTAATGGCCAACCGAACACGTTGGCTATCTGAACCTGGTCATCGAAAATACCCTGACCGCCGGAATACACGTGAACTCCGTTTTCAGTCGGAGCAGCCAGCGATGCCTCCGGCTCCAGGAACAGATGTTCCACCCGTTGCGTTGAAAAATGCTGCTTTACCACGTATGCGGAATCTGCCAATGCCTTGCGTACGTCGCCGCGACAGACGGCCGACACCGACAGTTGGTTGCCACGTTTGTGCAGTTTGACCGCTCCTTCAGCCAGTGCTTCAGCCGGAGAGCAAAGTGGTTCGAGAACCTTATAATCAACCTCGATCAACTCGACTGCCGCCCGGGCATGTTCCGGGCTATCGGCCACCACCACCGCAAGTACATCGCCGACATAGCGGGTGGTTTCGCCCTCAGCCACCAGTACCGGCCAATCCTGGACTATCAAGCCCACAAACCGCTCACCGGGAACGTCCGGCGCCAGGATAACCCGCGAGACACCTTCGGCTACGGCTGCTTGGGAAATATCAATCCGCTCGACCACTGCCCGCGGATGATCGGAAAACCTAAGCGCCCCGTGCAGCATCCCCGGCAGTTTCATATCGCCGATGAATTTCTTCTGCCCCAGAACCTTGTCCGGGCCGTTGTATCGCGCCAGCGACGTGCCAACCTTCCCGCTGTCATCAGACTCGGGAAGTACCTCCCCGCGCCGCACGCGGGCGTAATCTTCCACCGCGTCGACGATCTTCTTGTACCCCGTACACCGGCACAGATGCGGCTTAAGCTCCCGAGCGATCTCCTCCGGTGCCGGTTCCGGGTTTCGCTCAACTAGCGCCATCGACCGAACGGCAATTCCCGGAGTGCAGTATCCACATTGCACTCCACCGGCTCGTACAAACGCCTCGGCAATCTGCGCCCGCTGCTCTGGTGGATAACCTTCCAGAGTCACCACTGAGCGGCCGTCCACTTTCACCGCTTTTAGAACACAGCTAAGCTTCGGTTTTCCGTCAACCAGAACTGTACAACAGCCGCATTGCGCTTGCGGAGCACAGCCAACTTTGGGCGAAGTGATATCGAAATCGTCGCGCAGTATGCTCAGCAGACTACGTTCGGCCGACACGCAGTGAGTGATTTCGCGACCATTGAGCTGAAATCGTATAGTCTTAAGCGGTTCGCGTTGAGGCACGATCCGAATTCCGGTGACAATCGGAAAGGCTGGTCGTCCAGCCTCTACCCGAGTCTCTCTATTATGCCAGATGGGAGAGCAGAATCAAACCCCGCAGTCCCATCTGCCACTATATAGATCCTATAGTGATCTTTTTTAGAATCGATTCCACATGGAACTGGCCAATTCCCGAGACTTGGCCGCCACTTCCTTAACATCGACGCCAAGAATCTCGCCATCAAGCATTCTCACCCGGCCGTCAACAATCGTTGTACGAACCGGAGCGGTGGGAATACCAAACAGCAGATGCCCCAGGAAGTTGTCCGGCACAAACGGAGTAATCGGGTCATAATCGACAACGATAACATCGGCCAGGTGACCGGGAGCGAGCACGCCCAGCGGTTTGTCAAAGAATCTACCGGCGATTTTGCGATTGTTCTCGATCAACAACCGGGCAGCTTCACAGAACCCTACCCGCGGATCGCCCGTACCGTGCTTGTGCAGCAGGTTAACCGCTCGCATATCGTCCATCATGGTGGCGGCCATCCCGTCTGTTCCCAGACCGACCCAGATACCCATATCCAGCATGCGGAAAATATCCGCACGGCCTACGGCGTTGTTCATGTTGCTTTGCGGATTGTGTACTACATTAGTTCCCGTATCCCGAAGCAGTTCCATCTCCTGTTCGTCAAGGTGAACGCAATGCACGCAGATGGTCTTCGGCCCCAGTGCGCCGGCATCGGAAAGGCGATTCACCACGCGCTTACCATACTTGGCCAGTGAATCCTCCGGATCGAAACGGGATTCGGAAGTGTGGATGTGAAAACCAGTATCCATACCTGCGACCGATTCCACGGCCTTGGCCAACGTGTCTTCGCTGATGGTCATGGAAGCATGCAAACCGAACATCGCCGAAACCATGGGATCTTTCTTCTCCGCACACTTTTTAATAAACGAAGCGTTTTCCTCAATCCCCTGCTGGGCGATTTCCGGCCCATCGCGATCGGAAAGTTCGTAACACAGGCAGGTTCTCACTCCCGCCTCTGAAGCTGCATCGGCAATGGTATCCAGACTGCCGATAACCGCAGAAGGCGAAGCGTGGTGGTCTATTAATGTAGTGGTTCCGCTGCGCAGCGAGCGAACCAATGGGGTTAACGCGCTGTAACGCACATCCTCCATGGTTAATGCTTTATCCAATCGCCACCACAAACGCTCCAGAACTTCAACGAAGTTAGACGGCGCGGCATCCTTTAAACTTATCCCGCACGCCATGGTGCTGTAAAGGTGCATATGGGCATTGATAAAACCGGGCATGATTATTCCACCGTGAGCGTCAACGACCGCCGCACCGTCTACGGGTATTTCCGATCGCGGACCGACCTTCTCGATCAGGTTGCCCTCTATCAGCACCGCTCCGTCCGGAATAATCTGCAGATCGTCACCAAGCGTAACCACCGTTCCGTTTTGAACTACTCGTTTTTTCGCCATAGCCGCCACTACCTCTTTTTATCGCATATAAACAACAAGGCACAACCAACACCGTGCCACTGCTCTGTGAGCAGTGCGTGCCAAACTCCAGCCATCGCTTTATACCACTGCACTGTGAGCAGTGTAAACTCCAACCGATACTTCTACCACTGCTCACAGAGCAGTGGCACATATAAACAGTGGCACGTGCAAACTAGCTGACCTTCTTTTCCACGATTTTAATAGCATCGGCCGGACATACTGTTTCGCACAAACGGCAGCCCGGGCAACGCTCTTCATCCACCTTGGGGATTCTACTGTCCCCCTCGATCTTCATCGCCTGGTGACCGCCGTCGCGACAGGCGATAACGCACAAATCGCACTCTACGCATTTATCCTCATCGACCGAGGATATGACCGGCACCTTGCGCGAGAGGTCGGGATGGCCCACGATGCAATCCAGGCTCTTGCCGATTATATCCGCCGGCTTGGCAAAACCCCTCTCCTCCAGATAGAACGCCATACCGTCTTTCAGATCGTCGATTATGTCGTAACCGTAATGCATGACCGCAGTACCGAACTGCACGGTGGTCGCACCAACCAGCATCATCTCCACCGCGTCACGCCAGGTAACCGGACCGCCGGTTGCGGTAATCGGAATTCCCACGTTCTTGCTGATTTCCGCCAGGGTCCGCAGAGTGATCGGCTTTACGGCCGGGCCACTCAAACCGCTGTAAGTGCTTTTACCCTGCACGTTCGGATAGGGAACAAAGGTATCAACGTTCACTCCCATCAACGATGGAATGGTGTTGGCCGCACAAATCGCGTCGGCACCACCGCGTTTGATAGCCTGGGCAACCTTCACAATATCCGCAACCTGGGGTGTGATCTTAATCACTACCGGGCAGCGAGTAGCCGCCTCTTTAACCCAGCCTGCCACCTGCTCTGACGCTTCGATACTCTGGGCAAGCATCGCTCCGGGCTCCTCGCCCATGCTACCCTGCGGGCAGGAGAAGCTGCACTCGATGATATCCACACCGACCGCCTCCAGCCGCTTGACCAGCGTCTGCCACTCCTCCTTCTTGGAACCCATGATACTCACGGCAACAACGCGATCCGGATATTCCTTCTTCAGCGTTTCCGCCCTCTTTTCAACCACGTCGATGTGGTGTTCGGAAATCAGATCTATATTTCCCAATCCCATGATCCGCTTGCCATCGTATTCCATGGAGCTCATCATCGGGTATACCAGGTCGACAGCCTCGGTCTCCACCGAGGTGGTTTTCAGAACGGCGCCGCCCCAGCCGGCCTCGAACGCCGCGCGAACCATGTCCAGATCGTCGCTCGGCGGAGCTGCGGAAAGCAGGAACGGGTTAGGGAATTTTACCCCACAAAAATCGATCGACAGGTCACGATCGCATGTAATCATCAGTCTATCCTCCAGAATGCCAGTTGCATGGCACTCAACAAACTTCCGGTCAACCCGGTATTATCTCCGCAGGTAGGCGTCAATCGCCTGACCGGCACGTTTGCCCTCGGCCACCGCCTTGACGATGGTCGCTCCGCCATCCGCAGCAACGTCGCCACCGGCGTAAACTCCCGCCCGGCTGGTTGCCTGCGTCTCGTCGTCAACCAGGATTTTTCCACCACCGGTAAGTTTTACACCGGGCAAGGCCTTCTCCATCTCTGACGGTTTTGCCCCGATTGCGAAAATCACCGTTTCGCCCGGCAGCCAGTATTCCGTACCTTCGATCTTTTCCGCGTTGGAGGGGATGAATTTTTCCGGCTCTTTCCAGCGAATACGCACACCGGCCAGCCCCAGCACCTTGCCGCCTTCGCCGGTTACTTCCAGGGGCATGGTTCGGGTATGGAAGCGGGCGCCGAGTTCCCAGACGTCCTTCAATTCCTTCTCATCGGCCGGCATCTCGTTGGGAGCTTCCAGGCAGACGATGTCGATCTCTCTTGCCCCCAGAGCATGGGCCGCGGATGCCACGTCCATGGCCACACTGCCGCCGCCGACGATAACTACCGACTTGGTTATTTCCGGCTTGGCCCCTTCGCCCAGGTTGTAAGCGGAAAACGCGTTGAGGAATTGCTTCCAGTTCTTAGCGCCGTCGAGATCCTCGCCTTTGATACCCGGCATGAATCCTTCCTGCAGACCGGCTGAGACGTATACGGCTTTGAAGCCTGCGTCGAACAGCTTGTCCAGGCTCTCCAGATCGCCCTGGCCAAACGCCTGCCCGGTCTTGATCTCAACGCCCAGGCTCTCCACCCAGGCCACCTCGCCGGCTACCAGTTTCTGCGGTACGCGATGAGCGGGAACGCCGTAACTGCAGATACCGCCTGCCCGGTTGCTTCGCTCGAAAATGGTCGGTTTATGCCCAAGCCGGGCCAACTCCGCCGCTACGGACAAACCAGAAGGACCGCCGCCGATGACCGCTACCTTCTCACCGTTACCAGCACTTTTTTTACCCTTACGCCCGGAGGCCAACTCCTTCTCGGCCGCGTAATGCTGCAACTTGTCGATGGCAACCGGAACCGTCAGATCCGTACTGCGACATGCGCCGACGCAAAGCTTCTCCACGGGGCAAGCCAAACCGCAAACACCGGCCAGCACGTTCTGCTCGCGGATAAGGTTTATCGCCCGCCGGGGATTATCGAAACGGATCGCCCGGATGAAATGCTTTACGGGAACCGACGCCGGGCAAGCGGCCACACAGGGTGAATCGTCACACATCAAACAACGACTCGCTTCATGCTTCGCCTGCGCGTCGGTCAGTACCGGCACACAACCATTACAATTTTCTTTATTTTCACTCATATCCTGTCCTCTTTACACCGCGAAGTTGTCCTTGTTTTCAGGAGTGACCTTCGGGTTAGCACAGTCCGGATCCGGACAATGGCGTTTCCCGAAGAGGGCCCAAAAAACAGTTGCCACGAGACTTACGCTGACCGCCAAAACCACCCGGACCCGACAGGCCCCGGCGAAATCGCGAACGCGGTACCCTATCAAACCGCGTTGGCAAGGTCAATAATATACAAGCCAAAGCCCGTTTAAACCGCGTTAAAACGGCCCGGATCACACAAACCACCTCCACCGGCCGCCCGTACCGGTAATAAACGTCGAAGGGTTCAAACTCAATCGAGAACAAAATGCCAGGACGTTAATGAAATGGTATAGCAAAAACCGAGACAACCTGATCTGGAATGAAACCCTGAAAAAATTCGCCCTGCCCGATAATTGGCATAATCAGCATGCACCGAAGGTTTAAAATTGATCCTTGTATACGGTTTTAGAATTCTGCCGAAGCTATTGCCCTGACCTACGACTAAATATGCAAAATTGTCGCACCCCATACCCGTTCTCCCGGTATACTATTCTAGACGCTCTATGTACATATTGGAGATCTCCCATGTTTTATTATAAAAGCTGCCGCAAATTGCCCCTTGCGTTTATAGCAATCGCAGGATTCTGTGCCGCGATACTCGGCGCGAATACATCCTGTACGCAGAAACTTACGACTAATAAACATATTACGACAAATGACGATCCTGAACACGGATATACCTGCAGGCAGATAAGAGAACTGCTAAAGTCGCCTGACCCTGAATCGCAACGGCTCGGCATCAGTCTTGTTTACGACCAGGAACTGGAAGAGCTCTTTCCGGCATGCGCCGACCTGCTTCTCATTCCGGACGAACGCACCCGCGAATGTCTGATCAAGTTGTTTTCTGATAAAGGAATTCCCGGGCTGAACGTGACTAACGCCCAACAGTATCTTGGGTATTCACAAAAGCTCGATCAGCAGATAGCGATGTATTGCCACACACAATTCGGCGAGCAGGCCCTGCCGCTGGTTCGCCAGGTCGCATTCCACTTGTACGAGCCAACGCCGGAGTATCTTCCTTACCGCGGCCTGGAAACTCGAAAGCTGATCGAAATCCTCTGCGACGCAAACGAACCGGACCTTGATGCACGATTAATAGAACTCGCCCACAAAAGTATCACTGCAAACCGATGCCTACATAACTTGCTTCTACTCGATATGCTCAGCCCGGACGCGCCAACCGATATCATCGATGAACTATTACAATCCGAAACGAATAGCAACCGAACCCATGCAGCTCTGCTGATTCAGGAACTTGGTTTGGACCAATTTGGCGACAAGCTAAGCCAACTCGCCAAGACGTGCGACCCTCCCAATGTTTTTCTTGTCAGACCCCTGATTGAGTTTGAACACCCTGATGCCTGGAAAGCCACCGTCCGCCTGTTGGAAAGCGATGCTTTAAATCCCTACGCAAAACACAATTCCCTTCTTTGGGAGCCTGTGCGGGCGTACTATTTCGGCGTCCAACTCGCGACCCTGAAACATTCGCATGGAACCGAAATACACGAAATGCTTCGCGGCGAATTGGCGGGGAAAATGCGCCGCTGGATAGTCGTAGCACTTACGGCCAGTATCGCTTTCGAGCCGGATAATGGAGACTTCGAATTACTCCTGGAAATTGCCAGGAAAGAAGATGCGCCCAGGGCAGCGCAGATCCTGGCAGCGGTAGCCCTGTCCCGCATGGGAAAACCTGTATGCATACCAGAGTTGAAACGCCTCATGCAAGTTTGTCTGCAATTTAATCCTAATTTACCGACACCATTTGGTGCTTCTGGGTGCTCTTCACACCCCGATAAAGCTCCAAAGAAATTCCAACCATGTACTCCGAGAGAATTTTCTGCCTGTTACAGGTTTATAGCCAATCAGGTCCGAGCCGATGTATATTCAGAAAATATACAATACCCCTATTGCAACTACTTGATGCGTGAACTCGGCTTTCGGGTTATCCATAAGGAACACATATGCGTCGCCGCTGCCCTTAACCGCATGGGCGACGACTCGATGACTGCTGAACTCGTCGAGGCGCTCGTCTGGCCAGGCAAAACCTGGAACTTCGAAGCGTATAATCTACTCGTACAATTAAAAGGTATCGAAGGTTACAGACTGGCTAAACAGCACGCTTTATCAGTTGATCCCCAAATGGCTAAACAGTTGTTCCCCGCTCCAAGTATTTTCCTTAATATCGAGTTATCTCACGAAGACGCGATGAACTTGATAGATATTGAAAGAGGCCTTCTTATAACAGAGGCTGTCCTGATCATTAAACATAACCTGCAGGAAACAACCGACCCCCTGGTAAAGCTTTTCGGTAAAGTTACTTACCGGCGAGAATACAGTCGCCCGATTATCGTCGACACCCTCTGCCGCCTGGGCGACTTAAGAGGCCTGGACCTCGCTCTCGAGGATCCGGAACTATTCCTGCATGTCGCGAAACATCTCCACCAGCCGCCCGTACCGGTAATAAACGTAGAAGGGTTCAAACTCAATAGAGAACAAAATGCCAGGACGTTAATGAAATGGTATAGCAAAAACCGAGACAACCTGATCTGGAATAAAACTCTTAAAAGATTCGCCCTGCCCGATAATTGGCATAATCAGCATGCAACGCAGATTTAAAATCGGTCCTTGTATACGGTTTTAGAATTTCGTCGGGTCTGTTGACCCGACCTACCAATCTCGTTACTCAATATCCCCTATTTAATTTTATGGTCTGCACAGCAGACCCTACGGGATTATGTTGAATCGGGCTGAGCCGGTGCGGTCTGTTTCTTTTTGCGGGCGGGTCTTTGATTCGTAGGGAACCGGCGGCTGAAAGCCGGCGGAGGGGAAGATGGGGAGCAGGTGGTTTATCTCCGAATGCTTCCTGGCTATTTCAAGTACTTTGCGGCGCATGGGCAGGTAGGGGTCGTCTTCAATATCAGCGGAATCGGTTCCCTCGAAAGCCGATCCTTCGTAAACGGTTGAGAAAACCGAATAGCGGAGGATGGTTTCGGTCTCGTTTCGCCATATTTCGAGCATCCGGCCTTCCTGCGGGTAATCCATAATCGATCCGGTTTCGAATTCCAGGTATCCCTGTCTGTCCCAGACGCGGTGCCTGTGCGAGTGGCCCGCGAGGTGGGCGACTACGTTTGGATAGGTGCGGAGCAGATCCCTGAACTGTTCGGGATTAACAGCAGAACCCTGGGACGGGAGAATATTAAAACTCGGATGATGGGTGGCGACTATTACTATTTCATTCGCGTCTCGAGAGAGATCCAGTTGATCGACAAGGAACTGCAGTTGCCTAGTCACAATCGCGCCGGAGTCGTAGATACCGGCCGGCAAGGTTATGGAGGGGATACTGGTATCGAGAACGATAAGACGAACACCGGGAGCGGGAGTGACACTGTACCAGGTTTCGCCCGATTCAGAAAAACCATGCCCGTTGGGTTCGGTCATTGTATTAAAATGGGCGTTAAGAAAATCGTTACCGGTAACAAAATGCCGGTCGGGATTCGGGGTTACGGCCGACGGAAGGACCACATCAGGTGGCGGGCCGGGATATGCCGGAGTGATCGGGCCATAGGCGATTCCACCGTCGGGTACCAGCGAAGTCGGCAGGAACAGGCCTATCCTGTTGGAAACGGGTAAGAGAGCATGCAAGCCGCCGAACAAGCTGGGCAAAATAGGAAAGATACCTATGGCGTACCGATCGTGATTCCCCACGGCCGAGTACCAGGAAATCGACGGTCGTTCGCCGTGATTCCCCTGCAGATACAGCCCTTCGGCCTGGAACGGGCGATGGGGATCGAGGAGCACAGGACCGCGATCTTCCGGGAGCCTGTCATCCCGGCCCGTCAAGGGGTCGATCAGCTTTCCTTCAAAGCAGTCGATAAACCAGGCGAGTTCGTTAGCCTGGGCGTTATCCACCGCGTCGCCAGTATGCAGGACAAAATCGACCTGCTTTACCGCTTGGTGAAAACGGTTAATTACACGAATAATACCATCGAGGGAGTGGACGCTGTACTTTTCGTGCGGTCGCCAGGCGAAGGCATTCAAGCCGGCCAACGCCGTCAGGCGCCCCGGTGATTCCTCATCTACTATGTGGGCGTCGGTTATGTGGGCGAAGCGGGTGACCAGTTCGTATTTCGATTCATCGAAGGAATCGGTAAGGTTACTGTCGGAGAGAGGTATACCTTCGTTCGCTCCGCAACCGGAAAAAAGTGAAACAAGAAATATAAGGAGAAAAGAGCTAACCGGTCGCGGGTTCATTACAGCATCAGCTCTTGTGGTTTACGATCGCCTGGTGGATTTCGTCGAAGTCGCAGTTGAGAGCCATGAGTGCGCCGTGGGCCACGCTGCCCTCCTCTTTCAGGAGAGCGAGGAGCATGTGCTCGGTGCCGATGTTTTCCGCTCCCATTTTCTCAGCCTGCTGTATGGCCAGAGCCACGACGTTGCGATAGTGGGGAGTTCCGGGTAACCGGCCAAACACCCAGGTATCCTCCATGCTCTTTTTCATGAGCCGGTCGATCTCTTCCTTGAGCCGGGCCTCGGTAACGCCTTTGTCTTTAAGCAATTGCCAGGCGAGCCCGGTCCCTTCACGGACGATAGCTAACAGAATATGTTCGGTACCGACGTAATCCATTTCGTATTCGTGTGCGATACGATTGGCAATACCAACAACTTCCTGAACCCGCTTGGTGAAATTCTTATGCATTTCGTCGCCATCCTGCTCGTTTACTGGAGTGTACCAGTGTCGTGTAACTTCAACTGTTATCCACCTGCTGCACTTCGGTTGCACTCGGCGGCGGCAGTGTCTGCCCCTTACGCAGGTAATCATATCCCAGGCTGACCAGGGCTACAAGGATGGAAAAGATGAGGGTGATTTTGAGGATTCTAAGGCGGTTTGCCACCTCTCTATCGCGCCATTGAGACAGGCGGAAGTCGATTTCGTCGAGCTTGGCGTCGATGCGGGATTCTATTTCGTCGAGTTTCTCGGCTACGTAATCGTCGGCAGCGCCGCGAATGGTTTTGGAAATACCACTAACCACGCCCTCTTTCTGGATTCGCTTTTTCAATTCCGCCGTTCCGGATTCGGTTGCCCTGGTTCGGCTGGAGATTTCCGGCTCGAACATCCGGCTGAGGACTGAGCCCATCAGCTTGCGGCGGTGCCTGCGAACCGTCTCTCTAAAGCTTTCTTTCTTACGCAGCAGGCGGATTATGTCAGATCGTGACACTCCGGGTGAGACAATCAAACCCTTGAGTTTCGCCAGAGCGTGCAGCCCCCGGTCGGAAAGAGTATCGAAATTATCCAGGTGGCAGCGGAGAATTCTTGCGACCAGGATTTCGTTTGAGGGGTTATCGTCCACTTTAGCCGAGGAGAAGAGAGCCAGGTCGAGCAGTGCCCCGCGGTCCAGGTTTTTGACGAGGGCGATCCTATCAGATAGTTTGGTTTCGATATCGGTTCTGGGAGTTTTTGAGGAGATTTCCAATCCGAGCTGTTCGGCCGCGGCGATCAACTGGTCGACGGATTGGAGCTTTTCTTCCGGTTTGGGAAGGTTGCTTTCCGGGTTGTTTTCACTTGTGTCGGACATTTCTCAATCCCTCAACCGAAGATAAGCTACAATTGTACGGAAACAACCCACCAGAGTACAAGCGAAAGAACAGCTATCTGCAGGAAGTCGAGCCAGAACAATCTCAGGCGAACGGCGAGTACGTTGGCGACGAGGTAGCGCCGGGCCATCCTCAATGATCGCGGCCAATCTTCACCTGAGACGCTGAAGGTCCAGATGAAGCGAACCAGTTTGACCACGGTATAGGTCAGTACAACGACGACCAGAACATGGCGGAAAAGATGGAATAGGGTTAGAGCCAGCACGAATCGATTCTCCCACGTGTAAAGTATACTGACATAGCATACCACGGCCAATGCCAAGGAGAAAGAGTGTATTAAAATCGTAGCAAATACCAAGGAAACAAGATGTAGCGAGAACGGGCGTTTTCGTTCATAGTAAAAACGAACACGCACGTTGATTGATTTTAGCCTGTCAGTATCACTATAATTTGAATAGTCAACATTGATATAAACACATTACTCCGGGATAGCACAATGCATGTTCCAGATATTGAAGTCAGCTGTGCGGTTTGTAACGGCTTATTAAGAGGAAAAGACTTTACCACAACTTGTGATAACTGCCACACCCCGATAGACCGTACACTCTATCTCCCCGCTATCGACCTGAACACGTACAAGATACGCGCTGACATGAAATGTCGACAATGTGGATATAATGTTAAAACGCTACCACTCTCTTCGGTTTGTCCGGAGTGCGCTTCGCCAATAGTTAATGCTTTACAAAAATACTCCTGGTTCAAGAGGATTAAAACCGGTATCAATCTTTTATTATTCGCAATTGTAGCAATTCCGGCAGTCTTTGCGATTTCGCTTTACTTCTGCCATCGAGTTTCTTTGTTTTCCACGATTATCGGGTTTGTACTCATTACGTTAATGGCTATATTCGCATCTGGCGCTTTTAGAGTGGCGGAGAAACCACACCCAGCAGCTTCAAGCTACACCTCATGGGTATTACGAATTGGGTTAATCTCGGCAGCTTTTTGGGCGATGACAGATAACTATGTACTATATGATACCTTCAGGAATTGGTTATCCAGTGGACTAGAGTATCAACCGCGCCATCTTGATTCATGGGCATCAATATCTGCTATCATCCTGTCGATTATACTCACAAGTACGCTTTTTTGCCTTAAAAGGATATCCACGATTTGCCTGGCAGGACGGTTGAATGGATTAACGTGGATAGCTATATGGCTTGTTCTCGCCCTGACTCTTTTCGCCATTCTTCAATTTAATCCGCTGGGGCTGACCGAATATACAAAAGAGTATTACACGTGGAAAGGAATCGCGGATAGCATGGTAAAACCGTTTCTAATCCTATTGGCAATCACCTATCTTCTGGCTGTTTTCCTGCTCGTTAAGTATTCCAGATTAATGCAACGCAAAACTTAATCGCACTGTTTATACATTCGGGCTTCACTTCATGGATTTACTAAACCGAGTCTATCCGAGGGCCAGATGATTAACCACGCACGTCCCAACAACTGTTCTTCTGCAACTGTCCCGTCATATCTGCTATCTGCGGAATCACGCGAATCATCCCCGAGAACGTAATACGCTGCGCCGCAATTTACTTTGCTTCCACGCGAAAGATTCCCGTAACTGTAGTATTTAAGAAAATTCAATTCCTCCGGAATCTGGATCTTGTTGCCATTAATAAACAATTCGAAATCTTCGAGAGATATAGTTTCTCCAGGGAGACCAACAATTCTCTTTGCTACGAGAAACCCATCCGGATTATGAAACCAAACCACCTCCCACCGTTTTGGTTTTCTGAAAAGATAGCTTACTTTTTCCGATAAAACCCAGTCACTATTTGGTCCCCCGTCGCCCTGTAAAGTGGGCATCATAGAACCTGAAACAACCACCGACAGGTTAAAAAACACTTGTTTTATAATGAACAAAAAGCCAACAAGAGCCAAAACGTTACGTGCAAAACAAAACACACGGCGAAGAAGTCGTTTGCCTTGCACTCGTTTGTACGATTGGCCTGACTCCATCGTCACTTTGCCTCTGAAGTAATCACGGCGGAATCCTGCTTATTGCAGGCCGCCTCGATCTGCTGTTGCCGTTGTTCAAATTGCAACCTGCCTGAACGGGTAGCTCCTCTTGCACGAGATGCATACATGGAACTTATCAGGACAAACGCGCCGCCGGCTACGATAGCCACACCGGCATAGTGCAGTGCCTTATGCCAAACCGGTCGATCCAGCATGGGCTGGGGTTGGGAAGTGCTTAACTCCATATCCGGTTTATTGTCTGGTGTATCGTTGAATTCGCTCATTGCAGTACTCCTTGGCTTAGTTGTTGAGTTGATCCGAGGTCATAGAGTTTTTCAATATTTCTGCCGTTGCGTTTAAACATGCCTGATTCCACACGCATAATAACCGATCAGGGCGGGTTACGTCACCTGTGCGCACATAATTACTGCACCTGCAGGTCGTATTGCACTCCTCCTGCATCTGGCATTGGCCGCATAATTCCTGAGAACGAGCTGGAACCTGGCCTATGTTCAGGAAATCGTTTCCATCGCCAATAGCCACGTCGAAGGCCATGGGATTATCCGGGGCATCGTCACCTATAAGACGTTCACAGGGATAAATGCGTCCGGAAGGCGCGACGGCCAACTCGCCGTCGCCGAACCCGCACCGGGCACATTCGGGCCTGGCGATACCGGTCAGGAGGCCTGCCTTCTCGTCAAACCAGGCTATGGAGAGCTTTGGGAGATTATCCCGCCACAATTCGGCGCAGCGGTAAACCACGGATTCGAGCAGTGATATATCATCGTCGTTCCAAACCGCCCATAGATCCAGCGAGGGGATGATTTCGCTGACTCCCAAATCCTTTAGAAATTCGATTCCGGCCGGTAGTGCTTCCAACGTATCCGGCCTGACAACCATAACCACTTTGAACCTGCGGCCTACGGCGAGGAGTCGCCGCATGGTAGCCAGTACCTGTTTGGAGCTGCCGCCATGGCCATTGCGCCGATACCGGTCATGGATTTCAGGCAGGCCGTCGCAACTGATTGCCAACTCAATGGAGGGATTAGTCATAACCGACCAGGCCTGGTCGCTATCTATAGTTCCATTAGTAGTGAGGTCTGGCTTCTCGATGATCGACCGCAACGCTGCTTTTTCCTGGGCATACAGCAAAAACTTATCAATCAGCTCCGCTTCCAGAAGAGGCTCTCCGCCAAAGAATCCCAGTTCCAGAACACCCCCATCTGTAATTGAAGCTAAAGCGCGGTCAATCGCCTTTTGCCCGATGCTTTCGGACATGACAACCTTGCCCTGACTACCGGCGTAGCAGTATTCACAGCGCAGGTTGCATTCCCGGGTAATTCCCAGAACCAACCCAAAAACATTTTTCCGAAGCAGCGGCATGTTAAAAACCCGGTACTGATACAACCTGCCGGTTAAGCGTTCGCATTAGATTCTAGGCTTCCGACAACGGTTCAGGCAACAGCATGGAAATATATAATCCTGGTATTCACGTTATCAGGGAAGACCAGCTGTTTACATTTACCACAAAAACAGCTAAACTCCCACTGGAAAATATGTAACCCAGGAACAACTTCGACGATAAACGGTCGACTATAGCGGCGGATCGGAACCCAAGAACATGAAGGGTTTCCATTTCTTTGGTGCAGAAGCCGCTATAAAGGCAATGCCTTTACGATCAATGGAGGTGTGAATGTCTCAGCAGAAATACGTCAGCACGTCGGCGTTAGCCAAACAAATCGGACAAACGAGTAAAGAGCTGTTTTCTCACTTCCTGCAGGAAGGATGGATCAATAAAAGCGGAGATTCCTGGGAATTAACCGATTCCGGCAAATCAAAAGGCGGTATTTACAAAGACAGTAAACAATACGGACGATACATCGCCTGGCCCGAATCGGTAGTCAAAACCCTGCCATGTGAAAGCACAACAGAAAACACCGGCAATATTTTATCGTCAACCTCGATAGGCAAGCAGTTTTCTCTGGCACCGCAAAACGTTAATGCTATTTTATCCGAATTAGGCTGGATAAAAAAAGGTGCAATCAAGGGTTGGGTACTCACAGATCAAGGGCGAAAGATCGGTGGCGACCAGAAAGAGCATCACCAAAGTGGTGTTCCATATGTAAACTGGCCCGCGTCTATCCTGGAAAACAAAAGCCTGCTGCAAAGCATCGAAGAATTCAAGGGTGACACGGAGGCCAAGGATGAGGATGGCGTAAAGGGCGAAGCTGCACAAGGATTTCGCGAAAAATTCGAGGCGAAATTGCGCACAACCGATGGGCATTATGTGCGTTCCAAGGCGGAAATGCTGATCGACAACTGGCTGTATATGGCAGAAATTGTGCATGCCTACGAAAGGAAATTACCGGTTGAAGAAGAGGTGTACTGCGATTTCTACATCCCAACCGGCAAGCTATACATCGAATACTGGAGATACGAAAACGAAGAAAAATACCTGGCTCGCAAGCAGATTAAAAAGGAAATCTACAACAAATACGATTTTCCACTAATAGAGTTAAACGACGCCGACGTTCAGAACCTGGACGACATACTTCCGGCCAAACTGCTCAAATTCGGTATAAAATCCTATTAACAGGAATGCAACACGCATTAAGTTTGCAAGCGGCGGAGTTTTCGTTAAACCGCATGCAGTGGAACGGCTATGATCCAAAACACGAAGTGATTTCCACAGCATCAGCATACTCAAAACTGATAATGCCAGGCGATGCCTGAAGCTCCGCTTTGGGGATCTACGTAGGGGACGATTTTACCGCCGAGGAATTCTATGTCTCTTTCGCCGGCGATGGTGTGTCCGATGACCAGGCCCATGACGCCGCCCATGATCACATCGGACAGGTAGTGCTCGTCGTTATCCACCCTTTCGACGGCGACCAGGGTACCCAGACCATACAGGGGAATTCCCACCCACGGTCCGTAAGCGTGGTGCATGACCGAAGCGAAGGTGAAGGTGCTGGATGTGTGTCCGCTGGGGAAGGCGAAGTATTGCCCGTTCGGCGATTTATCCCAGGTAGCGAATTTACCCAACATGGATGACAGCCCGTTTACGGTAAGGGCGCTGAACAGGGTACGCCCCACGTCGTAGGTTTTCTGATCCTGTTTCTGTTGCCCGACCAGATACCACAACCCGGCTAACCCGAAATGGGTTATTGGATTACCCAATGCAGCGAGAGAATTGTCCACTCCGTCGTTGAATATATCGCGGCGGCCTATCGAATCCTCGAAGCGGTCATCGACGCCGGACTGCTGGAGAGCGAGCGAGCCGCCGTAGGTAACGCCGAGGATAAGCAGATTGGCGTTTTTTGTATACACGTTTTTTGTATCGCTCCAGATGTCTGAGGGAGCGGCCTTCAAGTCGCGTTTTACGGTTTCCCAGAAGGAATCGAGCGGTATCCGGTGCAGGTCGCGCATGTCGAATTCGGTCAATCTGCTGTCCTGAGGATCGAGGGAAGTTTGTTGTTCGGACTCTACGGTATCGCTCTCACGGGCGAGGTCATTTGTAGGATTGGGAGTAAAAGTGGCCAACCTGGTGATAGGGTGATAGGTTTTTGTTTCAGGGGCCTTGCATAGGCTTTTCGCAACCAGATTGACCGGTTCTCCTTTTTTGGAACCGCATCCGGTTAGAGCCAGAAGGATTGCCGGCAACACGATAACTATTGACCGATCCAACGTGGACATAATCAATCAACTCCATACCCTGTATTAGACGAACCATATTTCAAGCAACTTACCATTCAACGTGAAACTTTGTCGTATATTGACACCGTACAAACCAAACAGTTACAAGAACCACTCGTTGATCGCCGCAGAACACAACAGAGTAAGACCATGGAATATGTACAGCAACACTTGACTGTGTTCAACGTTAATATCCGGATCGTCTGACCAGGAAGTGATTTTCCTCCAGAGAAGGAGATCGCCATTACAATATTGACACGCGGGTCAAGCTATAGAACGGTACCGCGGGAATACGATAGCTGTCGCCCGAAACAGATGAATATGGATACCGGTTTTCAGTTCAGCTGTTCGGGTCTATCGAAGTTTTACAGTGCTTTCGCCGACGATGGGGTTCTTAACCGAAATAAGCGAAACGACGACATAATAACAAGGTGTATTAACGCTGATTCGTTATGAGGAACCCAGACACGTGTGTATATGACGCGGCATTGGTAAGTGCGGAGTTTTAATGGCAAAATCAGGTACACTAGTAATAAAGACCATTCCGCTAGCCGACGCGGAAGTGGATGGCATTCTCGATAGCCTGGATAACCAGGAGGACAATCCCCCCCCAAGTAGTCGAGTTGACAAACGTTTCCCCCTTCGTTTGAAAAGGTGTGTCATTCATATAAAACAGCCGGGCGATGCAAGTACCTCAACCTATCTTGTACATACTCGAAATATAAGTAAAAGTGGTGTAGCCTTTCTACATGGCGGTTATCTGCACGGCGGGACGAGAATTACCATCCAGCTGATAACCACTCGTGGGTCTTGGTCGGATGTAGAGGGTGAAGTGGTCCGCTGCCGGTTTGTCGAGGGAAGAATTCACGAGGTTGGGGCAAGGTTTGAGAGGCATGTACACCCGTCCGATTATACGAACGCAGCTATCGAATACAGCGTACTGGTGGGCGAAAATGATGATTCCATCGCCAGACTGACTAGTTTTCATCTGGAACAGTTAAACGTACATGCTGATCGGGCGGAGGATGGCCGGACAGTCGTGGAAAAAGCGCTGGAGAATGGTTACGACCTGATTATCTGCGATACAGAACTGCCTAAGATGGATGGCTTGCAGGCGGTCAAGGAGTTGAGAAAGCAGGGTTATATTGGGAAAATAATAATTACCAGCAGTCAGGAAGAGGAAAGGATAAAAAAACAAAGCATCGAAGCCGGGAGCGATTCTTTTCTCGGTAAACCTTATACGCGTGAGGATCTGGCCGGTGTACTTTCCGGCATAGCGGAAGAGCCGCTGATAAGCATGATTCAGGATGAGGAAAGCATCGTTCCGCTGATAAAAAGCTTCGTAGATGGTCTTCCCAACCGGATGCGAGCCATTCAGTCGGCCCAGGTCGCTCAACAATCGGATACGCTGAAGAAGCTTATCTGTTCGATTAAGGAGGCAGGAGGCGCATACGGTTTTGAACCTATTGCAACAGCGGCAGGCAAAGTGGAGCGGGCTATCACAGACGGCCTGGATGCGTCCGAAGTCAGTAGACTTATAGGGGAATTAACCAAGCTATGCATGTCGGCCAGATGTTCATAGTTTAAGTCGGCAAAGGCAGCAACGCGCGCAACCATTCCGCTCACGAATACTTTCAACCGCCGGTTACAGTCAGTCGACTACATAAGTTCCGCACAACAAGGCAGTCCCACGATCTCCGGATCCTTGCAGGTTTTTTCATTGCTTTCGGTTTTAAAGATGCTAAACAATATCGACTGGATTGGTTATAGGTAGAGGCAACGTTGAAAGTTTGGTCATGAAACCGGATATATCCATTGTTGTTCCCTCGCGGGGGCGAAACGGCAAGTTACGGAATTTGCTTAATCACCTCTCTCGACAGGAGGTCAGAGAGGGAGAATGTTTCGAAGTAATCGTAGCTCTGGATGGAAATGAAGGAGAGGATTCGGATCTATTTGCACGGGATTATCCGTTTGAGTTACGTGTTATTCCACTGGAGCGGGTGGGGATTTCGGCGGCAAAGAACGCGGCGGTAGCAAAATCGACCGGACGATTCATCATTTTCGCCAACGATGACATCCTCCCGGCGACGGATTTTGTACACCAGCATGCTATCGCCCAGGCGGAGGGGAATGCGGTTATCCTGGGTAATTCGCCCTTTGTCGAGTATGAAAATCCCAACCTGTTCGATGTCCTGGTGGAGAATTCACGGATAATATTCTTTTACTGCCATCTGCACGCCGAAGAGAAATACAACTTTCGTTACGCCTGGAATCTGAATTTATCAGTAAGTCGAGATTTTCTGGAAAAGCTCGATGGTCCTTTTGCAAAGGAGCTCAGGCCCGTATTCTACGACGATATTGAATTTGCCTATCGCCTGCTGGGAGAAGAAAAGGGGGTCACCTACCGGCCCGGAGCCAGGGCGGTACACGATCACCGCTACACTTTTGACGGGTATTTTGAGCGAGAAGCACTTTTGGGGCTGATGGCTTGCCAGTTGTGGTTAGTCAACAGGAATTGTTTTAAGGCAATCTTCTCTGCGGATTACCAGGAACTGGCTCAGCAGGCGCGAACAGGACTCGATCTGGATATCGCCGACGGTCAGCGAAGTTTGTCATGGCTGATGGAAACCTGCGGCAAGCCCTGGTCGTATGATTGCGACCGGCAGTTTTTGCAGGCGGTGTATACTGCTCACTTGCCGCTCAAGCGAAGAGCTTTCCGAGTAGGCCTGAAAGCCGCAGGTGATGCAGCCCAAGTCCCCTGGCAGGAACGGATTCCCCTGGCAAGAAAGGCCATGATGAACGATCCGGTATTCTCCACGTGCAACTATTGGTCGCCAGCGGAGTAACAACCGGTTTAGAACCTTTGCAATCAGTTTATTGCCACCTACAAAACCACCACTGAATCGCCCGGCTGATCGATACAGCAATCGCAAGGTCAGATACAGACCTGGTTGATCACGAGCCGGAGAGTTCCTTGAGTTCCCGCTCAGATTCCGCCGGAATAAAAGGTTTCCAGGTGGTCATATATAGAAAACCGGTATCGACGGCGGCTGCGAAGATTTTTATTATATAGGCGAAAACCACAGCCCCCAGCCAGGCATCCCAACTGTGTATTACTACTCCCACCAGACCGACCGTCGTGAAGAACAACGTATCAAATGCCTGCGACACCCATGTCGATGCGTTACTCCGCAGCCAGAGCATACTATGCGTACCGGTTTTACCGCGAATCCACTGGTACATCCCCAGGTCAATAAACTGAGAGAGCAGGTAACTGATCATGGAGGCGGCCACTATCCGCGGGTAGGCCTGCACGTCGAAAAAGAACATCAAATGGTTCTGGGCCTCGTCATATTCATTGCCCGCATAGCGGAGTACGAACTGCATCATCACCACCACTACCAGGCCAGCCGCAAACCCGATCATAACCGCCTGCCTCGCGGCCTTCCTTCCGAAATGTTCATTGAGAACATCGTTAGCCAGGAAAACAGTTGCAAAAAGAACGTTTCCTCCGGTAACAGGCATTCCGAACAGGGTGATATTTTTCATCACCGCGATGTTCATACACAATGTGCAGATCACCACCAGGGCAGTAAGCCAGACACGTCCCAGGCGGGCGGCCAGCAGTAAAATCGCACCGGCGGCGAGCATATGCCCGAAGAAAACCAACTCATTTAATCCCATATTTTAAGCCGCTCCCGGGTCAGAGGGTCGAAAATTCATATCACCTAAGAATCGACTACCATAGCGTTCACCGAAAAACCTACCACCCTTGTTATCCACCCACATTGCAAGTTTTCTTATCATACGTTACACCGATGCCAACTGCGGAGGTTATCTGACTTATGGACACCATGGAAATGCTCTCGCCCGAGGGGGCAATATCACGCAAGCTGCCCGATTTTGAGGTCCGACCGCAACAGTTGCGGATGGCCGAACTGGTGCGCCAGGCGTTTAATGACAAACAGCACCTGCTGGTCGAAGCCGGAACCGGAGTGGGCAAAAGCTTCGCCTATTTACTGCCCGCCCTGGAACAGGTGACTGAACATGGCGACCGGGTGGTTATCAGTACCCATACGATCGCCCTGCAGGAGCAGTTGCTGAACAAGGACATCCCCCTGCTGCGCTCCGTGATGCCGGAAGAATTTACCGCGGTACTGGTCAAAGGACGAAGCAACTACATAGGTTTACGGCGTTTGGCCCAGGCGAGTAAACGCCAGGAAACACTCTTTGAAACCCGCGACCATATGGAGCAATTGTGGGAGATCGAGGAATGGGCATATTCCACTACCGACGGTTCACTGTCCGAACTGCCTATCAGCCCTCATCCCGACGTCTGGGAGCGGATAAAAAGCGAGCACGGCAACTGCATGGGACGCCGCTGCCCTTACTATGAAAAGTGTTTTTACCAACAGGCTCGGCGGCGGGCGAGAAACGCAAAATTGCTGATCGTCAATCATGCCCTGTTCTTTTCCGATCTCGCGGTACGGGCGAACGGCGTGGGCATTATCCCAGACTATGACTATGCAATCCTGGATGAAGCCCACACGATCGAACAGGTGGCCGGCGACCATTTCGGCGTAAGTGTGAGCGAATCTCAGATCCGCTACCTCTTAAGCAGGCTCTTCAGCCAGCGCACGAAACGCGGTCTGCTGGCCGGCTTTCATGCGGATTCGGCTATTGAAGCGGTTAACAGCGCCCGCCTGGCGATGACCACTTTTTTCGACCTTCTGGCCCGCTGGCAGCAGAGTAATGGTAAACCAAATGGCAGACTGATCGAACCACCGCCGATCAAAAACGATTTGAGCCCGGCACTGGAAAGTCTGCACGGAAAACTGCGAGCTGTCCGCAGCCAGATCGAAGACGAGCAGGACCGGTTCGAAATCAACACCAACATGGAACGGGTCCTGGCACTATCCGCGGCCCTGGACAGCACGATGAAGCAGGAGGAAAAGGATTGGGTATACTGGCTGGATGTCAGCCCGGGGCGCAATCGACAGGTCCGACTGAACGGCAGGCCCGTCGATGTGGCCGGCGCGCTTAAGGACAACCTTTTTAATTGCGTTCCCAGCGTGGTTATGACCAGCGCCACCTTGACCGTCAAGCAGGATGACGATTTCGAGTTTATCCGTAATCGCCTGGGTATACCGAGTTCACTGCAGGAAGCGCTGGGCTCGCCGTTTGAATACGATAAGCAGGTTACAATATACATTGAAGCCGACATGCCGTCACCCTCGGACAGTAACGGGTACGCCGAAGCGGCCTGCAAAGCAATAAAAAAATACATTCGCATGACCGACGGCCGGGCATTTGTGCTTTTCACCGGCTACGACATGCTCAATCGCTGCAGCGAGGAGCTGGAAGATTTCTTTGCCGACATGGACATCGAATTGATGGCTCAGGGCAAGGGAATACCCAGGTCCACCATGCTCGAAAGGTTTCGTGAAAACACAAGAAGCGTGATATTCGGAACCGACAGTTTCTGGACCGGTGTGGACGTTCCCGGCGAAGCGCTTTCCAATATAATAATCACCAAACTGCCTTTTGCCGTACCGGATCGCCCAACGATCGAAGCGAGAATAGAGCAGATCAAGGCCCAGGGCGGTAATCCGTTTATGGATTTCCAACTGCCGGAAGCGATTCTCAAATTCAAGCAGGGATTCGGCCGGTTAATTCGCCGCAAGACCGACAAGGGAATAGTTGCCATCCTGGACCCGAGAGTGAAAACCAAGTTTTACGGAAAAATGTTCCTCCGCTCTCTACCCGAATGCCCGGTAGTTTTAGAAAGCGGTGACGATAATCCGGCGGATGAAGATTAATCAGCGGCAGAACCGATCACCGTTCGGGACAGGAAAAGCATTCAGGCAAAAAAGCGGGCAAGACTGCGTTTGATTTGCAGTCTTGCCCGCTTTTGAATACCGATTTAGCAGTTACTATTTTCCCGGACTGGACAGATTAGTTTCGAAAGCAGCGTAGTCGTCAATATCAATCACGCCGGTTCCGCCGAAATTACCGGGAGCACACCCATCCAATCCCAATTGCCCAAAGCATGCCTGGAACTCGGCAAAATCCTGCAGATCCACGTCGGAATCGCCGTCGAAATCCCCATCTCCATAGGGATTGCAGGAATCCTCATCTTCGTAACACCATTGGCTGCTACTACAGGGAGCGTAGCCGTCAACGCACTGTCCATACTCATCGCAGAACTCCTCGCCGCTGCAGAACAATCCGTCATCGCAGTTTGAATCCTGCACACATTCACATGCGGAACACGGGCCACCGCAATCAATACGGCTTTCGCCCTGGTTCAGTATACCGTCGTCACAGGTTTCGGCAGGTGCCTGGATTCCCCAGATCTCAATGTCGTCAATGTTCCAGCCGCAATACTGCCAGCTGGTGTCCACACTCCCCATAGTCCAGCGGATATACACTGTTGATTGATTGTCCGCATAGGCGGAAATATCGAACTCGTGTAACGTCCAGGAATCGTCCTCTATGTAGTCATCTCCGTTTTCCCAAATAGTCGTCCAACTGGTTCCATTATTACTGACTCGAACGTAGGCATGGTCGTAAGAATTCTTTTCAACTCCCAGCCAGCGCCAGAATTTCAGAGTGGTACCGGTAACATCGCTGCAGTCCAGGGCGATGGTGGTGAGATGTCGTTCGGTTACGTTAGCCTGGTAATCTCCGTTAAGGTTGTAGCCGTACACATTTGTACCGGTATGCCCGCTGGTCGGGTCGGGATTACCATAAGAACCACCCTGTCCCGTCGGCTGACCGAACGCCCATTGCCCTTCGGTTGTCCAGCCGGGATCGGTATCGAGTGGGAACGTATACACAGCTCTCGGACCACCAACCTGGAGGCTGACCTGCCTGGTCGTATCACCAACATGATCGGTTGTGTTTGTGAATACGATACTCTCCGAATATTCACCGTCGGACAGCAAGTTGGCATTGGCATTAATCGAGACTACAACCGTGGTTGTGCCGCCACCGGCAAGTACACCGCCGCTATTGGAAACAGTTACCCAGCTCGCTCCCCCCGCTTTCGTAACCGTGTAATTGATGGAAGAAGAACCATTGTTTTCCAATGTAAACGTCGCACTATCCGGTGTAAACGGACCTCCGGGGTCTCCAACCGCGGATAATCCACCAACGCTGACACTCAAACCGTCCGCACCGGGAACCAGAGTATCCAAGGTTACCGCGCCGGAACTGATCGGATCTAGCCAGTCCCTCAACCTGCTGGCCGCGCTGCCGCCACCGTTCCACGAAACCGAGATTTTCCCATACCAGTCTGAGTCGTCATTTCCACATGCGGCATAACCACCATGTAGCTGTCCTATTACCTGATGATCCTGGTTGAATAATGGCGAACCGGAAGAACCGTGCTCGGTTGTGCCGACATCCCAATCGGTTATCCGGTAGTGCGTGCCGTCACCCGGTACCGAAGTCTGCAGATAAGTGGTTGTCGAAGTTGGATCGTATTCAAAACTGATCCGTTTTTCGTCACAGCTCGGATGGTGGATAGCTATAGCCGTACTCGCTTCGTCACCGGAACGGTCCCAACCGGCAAAAGTCAATCCAAAGGCGGGATCAGGATCCTCCACCAATTCCAGCAGGCAGAAATCAGATGCTGCATACCGCGCCCGAAAAATGGCCCCACTCTGATAATCACTTCTTGAACCGTCGGGACTTCCACCACAACTCGAGGTTTCATAATTCCAGTAGACCACGACGCTTTGATCGTTGGAGGAAGTTACTTCACAGTGGTAAGCGGTAAGAAAATACGGAGTCTGATCATTGGCCGTGTTGTTAATTAGAGCACCGGTGCATGTTTCCACACCGCCTACGGTATACATACCAACAGCGGGAATCTCATCCCACCAGTCGTCGCCCACCGCACACACAACATCCACGTTACAGGATCCGGAACGCAGGTTCTTATCTTCGCCGAACAATCGGTAACCAACATTGATATTCGCCAACTCCAGCTCCAGCTCGTCCTTCGCCGAGGCTGGGATTGTAACTTCAACCACCAGTTCGTCCCCGGTTACTATCGCGGTCCATAATTCACCGTCACGCGAATTATCCCTGGCGGTATATGGCTTCAGCAATTGTTTCATATCCGCTGAGTAGATAACCATTCGCCCTTCAGCCGGCATGTGGTATTTCGAAAAACCAAGATTAAGAGACAGGGCATCCGGCGAGGATACTCGCAGCCGCCAGACGAGATTATCGCCATTCAGTTTTTCCCATAAACCGTCAGTGGCCGGTGTAATGGACACCTTGTTGGCTACAGCGAATCGAGGAGCAAGCCCGGCCGCCTCTCGCGCCGCATCTTCTTCCTGAACCGCGTAATAATCCACCGGCGGTGCCTGGGTCAGAGGTACGGCGTAATGCTCTACCATTTGATCTTGATATTGAAGTGCCGTCGGTGGGGACGCCTTGGCTGTAACTACAATCAAACCAGCTAAACACGTAGCTATAAAACCAGCATACTTACAGCTTAAGCGTAACATTGACGTCGTCCTCCTTAGACACGCAACCAGGCTGTTTTGAGTCCAAACGACTCCAGACAATCTGGCTAACACACAGTCTTGATATTTTTTCCACACACACCGGGCGTAAAGCCTGCCATCTTGCTGTACAACCCATAATTCAGTCGAGTCCCTATTCTACACTATAGCGCCGATGTATTGCGCGTTTCAATTTCCAATAACATGCGTATAGAATGAAGAATAATCATTTAGCCAATCAACGGCCATAAAACGGCCCACCGTCGGACATATATCAGACATGCTTTTAATGGCCTAAGCAAAATGCCGGCGAAAATGCAACAGAAAACACATACCATACTGCGTTTATAGGTCCGAACGATTACTGTTGTTTCGCCGGTGAAGTGCTGTTGTCCATGCCGTCGAGATGATCGATGATTCGCGCGCCCACCGCGTCGCCCCACACGTTCACCGTGGTGCGGAACATGTCCAGGAGCCTGTCCACGCCGATAATCAGGCCGATTCCCGCAATGGGAATCAGCGACTGACCGGCCGCTGCCAGGCTGCCGTTTACCGCGTCTACAACTATCACCATGGTGACTAACCCCGCGCTGGGAATACTCGCAGCACCAACGGCGGCCAGCGTGGCGGTTACCGCGACAATAGCCAGTTGCGCTATGGTTAACTCAATACCAAACGCCTGGGCCATGAACACCACCGCTACCGCTTCATACAACGCCGTTCCGTCCATGTTGATCGTCGAACCGAGCGGCAGGACGAAACCGGCCACCCGCTTGCTCACCTTTCCCGCTTCGGTGGCACATTCCATGGTAACCGGCAGGGTGGCCGACGATGAATCGGTGGCCAATGCGGTCATCAGCGCCTGTCGCATTTTGAACATGAATGAAAACGGATTGGTTCTTCCCAACATAGCAAGTACCGTGGGCAGAACAATCAGTCCGTGAATGAACAAGCCCAGCAACACCGCTATCATATACTTGCCGATGGCACTGCTGAACACTCCCAACCCGATCCTCGCCACCGACCAGGCCAACAAAGCGAAAACTCCCACCGGTGCGAACCACATTATCGCGTGAACCATTTTCATCAGCACCGCGAACACGGCGTCAAAAAACTCGACCAGGATTTTCCCCTTCTCTCCCACCAGCGTAATTACTACCCCGAAAAAGATCGAAAACGAGATGACGCCCAGAACCCTACCGCCGGCCATCGCTTTCACTATGTTCGTGGGTATTAACTGGGAGACCAGGTTTTCCACTATCCCTACAAGCCCGCCCTCTGCCGTCGAAGTGACCTGTTCGTTTACCTGGTAGCCTGTTTCTGCGAACCCACCGGTGGCGGCGGCCATTTGCTCGCCGGGCTTTAGTACAGAAACGATCACCAGCCCGATTATGACGGCCACTAACATCGTCGCGAAATAATATACTAATGTTCTAATCCCCATCCGTCCCAGCTTGGCAAAATTGCCCACGCTGGTCACCCCCACGATCACGCTGGAAGCGATCAGCGGAATGATCAGCATTTTCAGCAGACCCATGAAAACCGTAGCACCCAGGAAATCAAAAACCTGCAGAGCCTTGGCATGAGTGTGAACGGCACCGGTGTCGGCCGGGTTGTACGCCGGATCGTGCAGAAGCTGCCCCACAATTACACCGAGTACCAACGCGACAAAGATTAAAAACGTCAACAGCCACTTGCCATTCATTACGCTACCTCGCTGGGGTAAAGCTTTCTAACCCGTTACCGTTCACCAAAAACATGGTAGTGGACATATGGGGTGGCGACAAGAAAATCTCAGATCAGACAAAAGGGGGTCAGGCTTACTTATGTAAAACGTTTGTATTTTGCAGGTCATCAGTTGTTTCGAGATATTCCGGGGAATTGTGAACTGCGTCATGTAACAGCTTGCTGAATCGTCTCAACGCAATAACCCCAGAAATAAAACCAACCAGAATGCAAAGTAGCCCTGCGGGCAGGATTATCCAGTTAAACGCCGTGGATAACCCCGAAGGCAATTTCAGCTTAAATGCATGCTGAAGAAAAATACTAATACCATATACCGCAATTCCTGTTGTTCCCACTGCTAAAAACCGAATGGAAATCGTCGTCCGTTTAGCCAGTCGAGATTCATGTATCCGATTAGCGATACGCCGAAGGTTTACAAATGCCAGACAAAAACCAGCAGGTATGCCTGATAGCGTAAAAGGCCAGAGGTGTATCATATTGCCGGCAATCAATACGGCAAAAACGAATAGAATGGGGCCATAAACGGTAACCTGTGTGCAGAGTCCCAGCTTTCCGGTTTTGCACCGCTCGCCCGCTTCGGGTTCTTCCATAGTAACCCGCGTCGCCCCTGCCGCTCCTATCAGGTATACAAACGGTACACAAATGATAAAACAGCCTAGAATCTCCGCCCCCACGCCGAGGATCGAAACAAAAGACAAGAAAACGATAACTATCGCCGCAATACCCGCTATGTACATACCGGTGGCACCGCTGCTCATGTATCGTAACCATCGATGATCCGAATACCGCAGGGGATTCGTACTGAGCGACTGGGTAACGGGTATTCCACACTCCGGGCACTTTGAACCGGCGTAAAGGCTGCGCAGATTGTATTCACAAGTTCGACAAACCAGATCGCTGATAACTGTTAACGATGTGTTATCCAAAACGGAAATATCGACCGTGTCCCCAACAGGTGTCTGGCAGAACGGACACACTTCAAGTAAATCAACCCCGTACAAGGAATTCGAGCAATTGGCACAGCTTAGATCAAAATCTATCGTACTCATTACTTTCTGATCTCACCACACAATCATCGGTATTGCCCCTGGGGACAAAAGAGGGTCAGGCTTACTTATGTAAAACGTCTGTATTTTGCAGGCCGGGGCAACATACCCGACGTACATTCATATGCATTCGGTCGGGACTGTTGGCCCGACCTGCGATACTCAATCCCTGCAACGAACCGGAACATTTTGCACAAGTTATGTTGAGATCCGATTTCGGCATTTTATAAAACCAGTTCCGGATGTTCTTCTTGATGACCTATGGCATCCCCAAGGGCATCCATCACCTCAGACAATAAAACCAAGCTCGATAAATACCCTATGATGTAACCTGCAAAAACGAAAACCGAAACACCAAAGTCTGCTATTGCCATAACATAACCAATTGACCACGAAAACAACTCACGAAGCAGGAGGATAAAAAACGGCAGAATCATTGAACCGGTAGCCCAGGACAATCTTGTAATTACCCTTGAAGCCCGCTTTGCGATCGCACCGTTTTTGCACAAAGACGCAACTAATTTGACTTGCCTGAATGCAAGAATGAAGCTTATTGGCAAAAAGACAATCGTAACAAGGAAAAATAGGTTAATTCTATCCATGAACAGAATATTGAACAACGAAAGCGACATAAAAACCGCGAATATCCTGGCTGACAATCGGGAACCGAATGACAACTCCTTCACCAAACCGTTAGGTTTTCCACCAGTTAACAGGAATACGGCGATCAGGTATACCGCATATGCCGATAAAAGCAACAGGTAAAACAAGTAAGGCCTGTTATTTTCCTTACATAGCAATGCAAATGGAATCAAGGTTAAAACTGAAAGCATCGAGCCAAGCATCCATAAAACAGCTCTTTTCATCTTAATTAACCAATCTCTTGAAGCAAGGCTCAACGGATCGCCACGAATCACAGAGTACGCCGAGGTCCCGCACTCCGGGCAAACTGAACCGACCGGCAAACCACGCAGGTTGTATTTGCATTTTCTGCAGGAAACATCGCTGTTGATAACTGATGTCTCCTCATCCACTAACGACATATCCAGAAGATATCGCAATGGCAGATTACACTCCCGGCACCGATCCTTTAGAGTCAATCCCGCCAGCGAAGCCGAACACCTCGCACAATTGAAATCAACTTGAACCATATACTTCGTCTCTGTTTGAGAATATATCTACGCAAAATACTTTCTATCGCTGTTACTGACCAACAAGAGTAATATAATCCCTTTCCAGTTGGAAGGTATCTTATCTCGTTTGCGGATGCGGAACAAACCAGGCCATGAGCACTAAGGCTTTAATCAAACAATACTCCAGCCTGCCCCGCAGCGTGCACATCCTCTGCCTGGGAACATTCATAAACCGCGCGGGAACCTTTCTCGTTGTTTTCCTCACCTTATGGATAAAGGAGGATCTCGGTTTTTCCATACAGGATGCGACCTGGTGCATGGGCGCCTACGGTGCCGGATCGATGTTGGCCGCCCTGATCGGCGGGCAGCTTGCAGACGCCATAGGCAGGCGAATCGTCATGCTCTTCGCTCTCTTCGGCGGAGCAGCTCTGCTTATTATACTCCCGCTGCTGGATAGTTTTCTGTCGATAATCGTATGCCTGACCGGTTTGGCCATGGTGACCGAAATGTACCGCCCCGCGTCATCTGCCATGATCGCCGACATCGTCCCCTCCGCAAACCGCCCCCACGCTTACGGACTTATGTACGTGGCTATCAATCTTGGTTTCTCCGTAGCGCCAGTTGCTGGCGGCTTTTTGCTGAATTGGATCAGCTACAAGTGGCTGTTCTGGGGCGACGCGCTTACCACCGCTTGTTACGGCTTCATCATCCTCCTGTTTATTACCGAATCAAAGCCGCAAAGAACGGAAAACTTTCCGGATTCCACCGACCTGTCCACAAGCAACTGGTTTCGCGATGCTTTGAGTATAATCACCAATTGGCCCTTCATGGTTCTGTGTGCCGCAACCTTGTGCATCGCGCTGGTATTCATGCAGTGTATGTCCACCCTTCCTCTCTATCTGGTTGAGCAGGGATTTACCAAAGCCACCTACGGAAGGATTATCGCCATCAACGGAACCATGATCGCCGTTCTACAGATTCCGTTCACTACCATAATCAGCCGGCATAACCGGGCGGCCATGATCAGTCTGGCCGCTGTACTCAACGCCATCGGGTTCGGATCTATCGGGTTCGGAGCAGGAGCGTGGATGTTCGCCTGCTCAGTGGTAATCTGGACCACGGGGGAGATGATGGCTGCTCCCTTGATGCCCTCTATAGTGTCCGACATGGCCCCCTTGAACCTGCGGGCACGATATATGGGTATTTTCTCAACCGCGTTCTCCGGGGCCAACATGATCGGAGCACCCTTAGGCGGCTGGGTACTCACCCATTATGGCAAAAACATCTGGACGATTACCTTCGGAGTGGGCATGCTCGCCGTAATCCTGTTCCTGACCATCTACAACCGCATACCAAAAGCAAAACCCAGCGCGTAACCATGCAGGTCGAGTCATTGGCCGGCAAAAAACTTTCCAACCGGTTACCACTTCACTACAATGCCTGAAGTAATGATTTCAGGACATCCCGGAAGGAGGTTTTCTAACATGCCCGCAGACGTAATAGATTACGAACTACTCGGCGACGACATGCAGATGGTCGTCATAACTCTCGACCCGCAGGAGGCCGTCCTCGCCGAAGCCGGGGCCATGTGCTACATGAGTTCCGGCATCGAAATGGACACCAGATTGGACCCACACGGCAATAGTGGTTTTTTAGGTTCCCTGTTCAAGGCCGGAAAAAGAATGCTCACCGGCGAAAGCTTCTTCATCACCACCTTTACCTGTACCTCCAACCAGCAGGAAGAAGTAGCCTTCGCCGCACCGTACCCGGGAAAAATCATCCCCTTCGATCTTTCCGAATATGGTGGAACCATAATGTGCCAGAAGGACGCCTACCTCTGCTCCGCCCGCGGCGTCGACGTCGATATAGCTTTTACCAGGAAACTCGGCACGGGATTCTTCGGCGGTGAAGGGTTCATGCTCCAAAGACTAACCGGCAACGGTTTGGCTTTTATCCATGCCGGTGGAACCATCGTCCCCATTGATTTGCAGGCTAACCAGTCGCTCCGCGTGGATACCGGCTGTCTGGTCGCTTTCACCTCCTCCGTGGACTACGACATCAAATACGTGGGCGGAATAAAAACCGCGATGTTCGGCGGCGAAGGTCTGTTCTTCGCCCACATGACAGGCCCCGGAAGAGTCTGGCTCCAGTCTCTGCCCTTCAGCCGCCTGGCCGACAGGATAATCGCCTCCGCACCAAAAGCCGGCGGCTCAAGAAAAGGCGAAGGCAGCATCCTCGGCGGCTTAGGCGGCCTGCTCGATGGCGATAACAGATAAACCAATAGCGTAAAACCGTAGGGTCCGCTGTGCGGACCAAAAAAGGAATGATCGCTGTCAATCGACTATTGCTCCAGGTTGGTTTTCAATCAGTAAAACCAACCTGGCGTTTTTTTCAAACAACTTGCCCTTCTACATCATCCAGTCGGCCGTTAACACTGCCCGCGTCATAACCAAACCAGCGATATATCGGCTTATCACAGGAAGGCTCCAGCCTCTGCTGCGTCCGCATCGCGTGCACAGGCGAGGTGTTGGATACGACAACCGCGTCGTATTCCATGCTCAAACCTTCCGCAGCCGGACAAATGGGAATCCCCCGATACTTGCGCCCAGGCTGGGCAAAGCGATCATCCGCTATTGCCGCAATCTCCAGCTTCAAACGGTCAGCCGCCCGAAAAAACGCGTATACATTCTTACCCCAGTCGGCCAGCAATATCCTTTTCGCACCCCGTTCCGCCACTAAAGCCATCTGCTCCTCTATAAATGAAAAACAGAATAACTCCTCCACCGCACTGTGAGTGAGCCGGTTCGACAGGTAGCGGTAACGCTGCACCGCCCGACGGGCCTTCGCCGCCAGCCGACCGCGAAGATTAGCCATTCCGTTGCCTTCCAACTCCGCCAGCCATTGGTATCGCGTCGTCCAGTCCGACCAGTAAATCTTCTCCAGCGAATTGGGTAAATACCGGGCAACTAACAGCAGGTTGTTTCGCGTATCGTAATAGGCCAGACGCTTACTCTGCCGGGCATGCGGCGACTTCATATGGTCCACGTGCATATCGTTAAACGTCTCGACCTTCCAGCCGCTGTTGATCAGCCGGAAACTCAAGTCGTACTCCTCGGCCGCCATGAACAGAGTACCATCCAACCCGCCCACCTCCGCCAGGGCCTCGCTGCGAAACCCGACACCGCAACCGATGAACACATTGGGAAAAGCACTACACTCACTACGCCCGTCGGCCAGATGCACCCGGAAACACGCTGCCCCCAGACGATCGTCCGTCTTGAACTTGTAAACCATCCGCTCGATACTTCCGGGCCGTGGATAAGAATCATCGTCAAGAAAAACAATATACGAGCCACACGCCTGCTCAACCCCAACCGCTTTACCGCAACTGCCCAGGTTGCTCTCCAGAGCGATAAGCTTCACCTCCGGGTACCGCTCGGTGATAGCATCAGCCGTCCCGTCGGCCGAAGCGTTATCCACCACGATAATCTCCGCATCCGCCGCCCGCATCCCCAGGCAATAAATCCGCTGCAGGGTGGAGAGGACAACGTCGCGCCGATTGTACGTCGCAATTACAAACGATATCCGCGGCTGATCGCTCATTATCCTCCTCACTTTCCGGTTGGTTAAGCCTTTATACTTGTATCGGTGCCGTCTACCAACCGGCTTGACGCTTCCTCCAGGCAATAAACTCTGCCCAAAAACCGACAACCGTTGCAAGCCTACCACCTGCCCGATACGATCACCACTGAATAATTACCGCCTGATCTGTCGAAAGAGTTATACGAAAATGTCCCAACGCATCGCACTATACGGAGGAAGTTTCAACCCCATCCACAACGGGCACCTGATCATTGCCCGGGCGCTGGCCGAGACTCTGGAAATCGACCGGGTAGTGCTTTTACCCAGCAGAACCCCCCCCCATAAACTCGGTAAACAGCTGACCCCGGCCGAGCACCGAGCGGCTATGGTCAACTTGGCCATTGAAAACGAACCGTTATTCGAACTCAGCGACCACGACCTCAACTGCGACGGCCCCAGCTATACCGTAAAAACTATCGCCCACTTCCACGGCCTTTATCCGCAAGACACCGAAATCCTCTGGATAGTCGGAGCGGACTCCCTGCTCGAATTACACACCTGGTACCAGGTCGATAAACTCATCGCCTCCTGCCGGGTGGTGACCGCAGCCCGACCGGGCAGCAAAATCACCGACCTCCCGGAATTAACCCGAATCGTCGGCGAAGAAAGCGTAAAGCAACTGCTGGCCGATGTCGTTCCCGCCCCCCATATAGATATATCATCAACGGACATCCGCCGGCGATTATCCCAAGGACTGTCCATCCAATACCTGGTCCCCGACAAGGTCGCCGCTTATATTGAGAAAAACAATATCTGCCGCGAATAGATCACCGCTTCGACGCTTGAAACACTACAATCCGGCCCCAGTAACGTTTTCCAGGCTATAAGCCTTGAAACGAAAACGCAGCCGGGATTATTTCCGGCCGGGTTGAGGCCAGGTCTTTTTCAGGAATCTCCCATTTTTCGAAATAACCTTTCCGTCCACCTCGACAAATCCACCCTTACGCATATCGCAAACCATGTCCCAGTGCAGGGCGCTCTCGTTTTTTCCGCCACTGGCGGGATACGCCGCCCCCAGCGCCGCGTGGAACGTACCGCCGATCTTTTCGTCAAACAGGGTGTTCTTGGTAAAATCCTTGATGGAGTAATTCGTGCCGATGGCGATTTCTCCAAGAGTGCGACCACCCTTGTCCTGATCCATCATTTTGAACAGATAGTCTTCGTTCTTGGACGCGCTGGCGTCAACCACCTTACCCCGCTTGAACCGAAGCACTACATCGGTAACTTCTTTCCCACCGAATACCGCGGGAAACTGGTACTTGACTACCCCCTCAGTGGAATCCTCAATCGGCGCAGTAAACACTTCTCCATCAGGGAAATTATTGTCGCCGTCACAGTTGATCCACTTCCTCCCGGCAACGCTCATCTTCAAATCAGTGCCATTACTCGACACGAAACGGATCTCGCTGGCCTTGTCCAGGAAATCACAAACCCGCTGTTGAGTAGTGTGTACCTTTCGCCACGCGGCCGCCGGATTCGGCAAATGCAGCAAACCGGCCTTAAAAACGAAATCCGCGTAATCGCCAAGCGACATATCCGCGTCCTGCGCCGACGCCTGGCAGGGATACTGCGTCCCCACCCAGCGAAGTTTCTTCCGCCCTTTTGCCGCCGCACGCTTCATCAACGTATCCAGAATCGGCTTGCGCGCCTTGCTGCGCACCTGCTGCTTCTTCGGATCAACGTTGGTTAACGAACGTGTGTTACTCGATGCCCAGACGGCTATGTAACAGTTGGCCGTCTCCATATCCACCTTGGCCGCCGGCGATATGAAACTCAACTGCTTGCCTTTGCCCAATTTGTAAACAAGCTCGTCCAGCTCCTCCGGGTAGCAACGCACCATCGGATGACCACCGGCCTGCAACACTCGCTTGGCTATCGCAATTACCAGCGGCTCAGCCAGAAACGGCGCTTTGATAATCACCAAATCGTCTTTTTGAACACCAACCGAGTAAGAAACCAGCACATCCGCGAGCTTGTCCAGGCGAGGATCATACATCTGCTTGTTCTCCGAATAAGAGCATCCTGACATCGTTCAGACCGATAACCTACCGCCGTTTACCACCGCAGGTCAACTTGCACCTCGTTTCCTGATACCAATCCGCACATTGCCATGCCCGCCGCACCTGATACACTGCTCCCCGCGTCGATATACCTTAATAACGTTCATAGATTACGACCGTATTGCTAGATAGAAACACGGAGAACAAACCCTTATGCACGAGAGATTTTCTGACCGAGCCCGGCACGCAATGGCCCTTGCCAATCGAGAAGCAGGTGAACTCGGTCACGATTACATCGCACCCGCACACATAATGCTCGGAATAATCGCCGAAGGACACTGTGTGGCCACTGAAGCCCTCCGCGTCCTCGACGTTAACCTCGACGCAGTTCGAGACCAGGTCGCCCGGCAAATGAAAGCCGGCAACGCCCCCGAAACCGTAGGCCGAAGAGCGCAAACTAAAGAAACCAAAGAGGTTATAGCGATGGCCGTCGCCGAGGCCCGCAAACTCGGACACCGCTACATCGGCTCAGAACACCTCGTGCTGGCCCTGCTCGCCTACCAGAACGGTATCCCCTCCAAAGTACTTAACGAATACGGCGTGAACGCTGAAGAACTCCGGGAAAAAGTGCTGGCCATGCTCCACTCCAGCGTCGATTCCGACCACGATCTCGCTCATTCCCGTCACGGCGACTTCGAATGGATGCACCAGCAGGAACTTTCCAAGGCCTTTAGATCGCCGAAATTCTGGCACACACTGGTTCTCGCCGTTGATTCCGCCAACCGCCTGGGCGCCGGCGAAATCGAACCCGAACACCTGCTGCTAGCCCTTTTACGCGATAATAAATGCCGCGTTTCCAAAATGCTGGCCGAAAAAGGCGTTACCACAGACTGGGTCAGGCAACAATTATCAAATGAGCACCCCCAGACCTGACGCGATACGGTTTCCCGATACCTGTTGGTTGCGTACAATCCAACAAGTTAGGATTAAGTAATCGCCCTTTATCGGACTGGAAGATTCAGACGGAAGATTAATGCTGAATTTAAGCCCTGATAGCTTATAGGCCGATGTCGAAGGTGGATAAGAACACCGCTAAACAGGCTTGAAAGACTATGAAATCTTTACCAAAACTACCCGCGTTGCTTACCGTCTCTATAATTGCCGCAATCACAATTGTCGGCTGCTCTTTAGACGCTCTCCTGCACACCACCGCTTCACTCGGCGGCAATATCGCAGGCCAGAGAGGTAACGCCCAGGTCCTGTTCATCAATAACACCCCGTACCGGGCAATCTTCACCTTCGGAACCTATGATGAACTGGATCACGACACCGTACCGCAACTGACTCAGTTCAGCTCCAACGAACGCACGGAAGACCTCGAGGGCAACTCACAGGTAGGCCCGCTGGATATCGAGTGCGCTCGCGTTTTCTCCATTGGCGGCAAGGGACTGGTCACCAGGGTTCTCAATAATCTCGACCAGGAAGATTACGAAAATACCCCCCTCGTAGATGGTGTCTATTTCTCATCAGCCAATGTCGGCAGTGACGATGCCGACGTCGCAACTGAAGGCACTGCAGCCGGAGTCGATTCCCTTATCGGAGCCGATTTCGATTGCGGCTCGCTTATCATATACCGCTTCGAAGTAAACGACCTGGGACCGGAAGAGTTCAAAATCGAAATGTCAGTCATTCCCCGCGGACTTCCAACCGCGGGATAAAAAACGCCACACAGTGACACTTTCGTTACTTCCGATAACTTACATAAATTCCCAAGAAACGGGGACGCAACTGGTTTTTAACCATTTAAAAACTAGTTGCGTCCCCGTTTCCCATTCGTTTTCCAACCCGGCTTGATTTATCCGGATCAAGCCGCCTATTATTTCATGCGGTCAGGCTGCAACAGATTGATTTGTTCGGCTTTTCACAGTAGCATTACGACTCGCCGAGGGGGAAAGTACTGAAACATTCTGCCGCGCATTTTGGGGAAGGAAAAAACACATGACTGGGAGCAGGATTCTTACCCGCCGTCGCGGTGGTATTGCTGGTAGCCGTTTTGCCCGCATGGGCACAGTACGATGCTCCTTCCAGTTACTACGATTCAGCAACTGGAACTGGCGAAAACTCTGAAATCCCAATTATGCAACATCATGAGCGCCGGCCAGGACCAACAGACCTACGGCGACTTCCGGTACGACTCCGCTTACTACGACGAGGATTTAAACCACCCCGGCAAAATAAGGCTAGTCTACAACGGTGATTTTATCGACGCGCGAATGGGATAGCGGGCGAACGTGGGAATCGCGAACACGTCTGGCCCCAGTCGAGACAACCCGGGTCAGTAAATAACAACACCTCGCGGCAATCTTGGCGACCCCCCACTCGCTGCGCCCTTGCAATTCCTCCATAAATTCCTCCCGGAACAAACAAAACCATACGGTAATTACGAAACAACCGGCGACATTCGGAAGCCTAGGCACCTTCTACTTTCCCGGCGATGCCGATAAAGGTGACATAGCCCGCAGCCTGTTCTATTCCGCTACACGATATAAGGATTCCCTCACCCTGGTTAATGGTAATCCCGGGACCAACCAGATGGGCGATCTTCGCGCACTGCTCCGTTGGCATTTCACCGATCCGCCCGATGAATTCGAACGACGCAGAAACGACCTGGTATACTCCGTAACCAAACAATCGACTCGCCTATGTGGACCATCCCCGAATTCGTATGGTCGGTCTTCGGCGGCAACAACAATAACAGTACCCATCTACATTGGTAATAACCCCAGTGCAGAAGGAACCACCAGCCTGACCGTCGATCTCGGAAGGATTATCCGCGGCGCTGCCACACCTGCGGATAGAAACGTCACCTTCCGCAAAAACCGGCTCCCATCCCACGTATTACTCGGTTACCCGCCCAGGGTGCAGCAAAATCCAGTATCACCGGAAGATTCAATGCCTTCGACTACGGCACACAATATAAAACCCTAACCGCCGGATTACAAACCGCCACAACTCAACCCGGAATAAAAACCGGTACCATCACCATCGACAACCTCGATGTCTCCAGTGGAGGTTCAGGACAGGGTGCAGCCGACGGCAACGACACCATCAACCTTAAACTCGAAGTACTCGACCATTCCCAGGCATCGTTTACCCAATCGACCAACCTGGATGAATACACTATTGATTTCGGAGAACTAACCCCGGAAAGCGGTACAGCAACCCGATCGGTTTCCATTTACAACCTGCAGTCCGCGTTGGGATTAACCGCCTCGCTCGATATCGATGCGACCAGCGGCAGCGGCGATGTGCAGATACTGTCCGCAGATATTGCGAATAACCAGACAATACCCGCCGGAGAATCACCTTCAGATCACAGCCTGTTTCGACACTAACCGCTCAACCGGGATCATATGAGTCAACTTTCGTAATCTCCGTCTCTGACGAAGATCTTCCCGGCGAGACATCAGGATCTGACCTGGTACTTACCCTGCGCGGAGTGGTCAAGAATAATCCCATATTCCCCTTTGACGACAACGGAGACGGCCACCCTCGATTTACAGGACCTGGCCAACTTCCTGCAGTGCCTCTCCGGACCACTGGCCGACAATATCGACACCTGCACCAACCAAGATGCCGACACCGACGGAGATGTCGACCTGGCCGACTTCGGCATCTTCCAAACGGTCTATGGCCATCCGACTAATTAGAGGACCAGTTGCACCCTGGATATACTTTGGCAACATCCGCCTAACACCATACCAGGATTAGATTTATACGGACCACAACACCACGAAGGAACAATATCCAATTAACATTTACAGTGTTAATTTTTAATGTTTATCGCCATGACCCTTGAAATTACTCATCAAAATCAATTACCCTTGTAAGGCTCGCCCAAGCGGTTAAACAAGGCGATTATTCCCGCCAATAATCCTGCCCTGCAATAGGCGCGTGCATAAGATCAATAACCAGTGACGCGGGAAATTATTGTCGATAAACGAATAGTGAAGATACGAGTTTATAGTTAAGAAAAGAGGGGCTAAATGCCAACAAAGTCAGCCTGTAAAGTAAGCTTGTCGTTTGTATTGATCGTAGCAATGTTCGTTTCCTTGTTACCCGGAGCGGTCCAGAAAGTTCACGCTAACGTGTCACCCGGTGACATCGCCATAATCGGATTCCAGGCCGATAGCCCCGATAAGCTCGCCTTTGTCGTCTTAAACCAAATCGCCGCCGGCGAAACTATCAGGTTCACCGACTCCGGCTGGTACAGCAGCGGCTCCTTCAGAGCCAACGAAGGCGGTATTGAATTTACCGCATCGACAAACCTCACTCCCGGAACGGTAATCAGCCGGGCCAATCCCTTCACCAGTGGCGATTGGAATACCAACAACTCCGGACTCGGTAGTGGTGGGTTTTCGCTTTCGGCTTCCGGTGACCAGATAATCGCCTTTCAAGGCGATGCCTCCAGCCCCAACATGATATTCGCCGTACAAGCAGGGGCCGATTGGAGCGAAGCCACCAGTTCCAACCACCAGTGCCGTACCCGCCGGGTTAGTCGACGGAACAACGGCCGCCTATATCGGCTCTGACGATAACGCCTACTACAATGGCCCGACCAGTGGCACTCCGGCCGAACTGTTGGCCGCTATTGGTAATTCCTCCAATTGGACCGGTAGTGGCAGCGTGCAGACCTGGCCTGCCTGGAGCTTCAGCGTCGGCGGAAGCATTCCGGCCCGGAAATCGTCGATGTCTGGCTCTCGGACACCGCCTTTGATGACGGCGACCCGGCCACCGTCAGCGTTGAACTCTACGAGGCACCGGAAGCTGGATCACCGGCCACTATCAGCGTAAGCTCACCGGCTTTCTCCTCCTCGCCGGTTAATATCATTATTTCCAATCCGAATTACACCGGCACGGCGAATGTCACCATGGTCGGTGACGGAAGCTACACCGCGACAGCAACAGCTGCCGGTGGATGCACCGGATCATCCATATCTTCAACCTTCACCGTTACCGGCGGAGCATCACCCGTAGCACCCGTCGCCTATGCTGGTGCCGATAGAACGGTGAATCTCGATGGAGCAAACGTCACGGAATACCTCGCCGCCGCCACCGCCCAGGACGCTAACGGTCTTTCCGGAGTTACCTATTCCTGGACCCCGGCAAGCGCTTCGGGTATTTCAGGCTGGACCAATCGAACCGGCAACGTAACTTCTTCCAGTTCACCCGCCAGCGCTCAGGTTACCCTGAATCAGGAAGGAACCTATACCTTCACCCTCACCGTAACCGACCCGGACTCCCTCTACGATACCGATTCAGTCACCATTACCGTAGTTGATATTTCCACTACCGATGAGTACGACCCGCCGGCAAACTACTACAACCCGGCTCGACCCGGCGGATCATGGTATACCGGGTCAACTCTCCAGAACGCTCTTCACGGTATCATCGATAATCATGTGTATCGCTCCTACGATTCCGTCAAAGAGGCGGCCGGCATCCTCGACCAGGATCCAAACAACCCCAACAACATCATCCTCATTTACAACGGAGCTTCAGTCGACGGCGACTGGGGAGGACCGTGGAACCGCGAACACATGTGGCCCGATAGCCGAAACTCCAATCCCAACGACTGTTCAATATCCGGCCCTGCAATGTCTCAATCAACAGCTCTAGAGGTAACGATCCCTACGGGGAAGACTCCGGTGAATGGGACGCCAACCAAGGCGCTCCGCACCGCGGCGATTCCGCCAGGATCATGTTCTACATGGAAACCCGTTACACCAACCTCACCCTCGTTCACGGCGACCCGGGATCAACAGGAAATAACCAAATGGGTGACCTCACCGATCTTCTCAACTGGCATTACGAAGATCCGGTAAGCGAACGCGAACGACGCATGAACCACCTCATGTACAGCCAGCAGGATAACCCGACCCGCTATCAGGGAAACCGCAATCCGTTCATCGACCACCCTGAACTCGTCTGGACCATCTGGGGCGGACATGCCAATAACTCCATGATTTACGTCGGTTCATCCGCACCAGCCGATGGTACCTCTACCCAAACCATCGACCTCGGACCGGTTATCCGCGGCGGAACCCTCGGCTCACCCCAAAGCGTAACCATAAGAAAAACTGGTTCCGATCCCACGACTTTCGATATGATCGCCGACGGCGACGTGATCTGCTCCTCCGTCGCTCCCCGGCAGACCTTTGTTGGTGGAAACGGCAATCGAAACATCACCGTCAGCCTATCTGCTTCCACCGCCACCTGCGGACATAAAAGCGGAACCATCTATATCGACAATACCGACCTGACCTCCGCGGCAATCGGACGAGGATCGGCCGATGGCGACGATACCATCTCCGTTGTCGCCGATGTATTGGAACACTCCAACGCATCATTCAATGACAATTCCGACCAGAACACGCTGGTAATTGATTTTGGTGAAATCCCCAGGAACAGCGGTGTCGAGTACAATTTGTTCGAACTTTATAACCTCGAATCGGTTGCCGGTTTCACCGCCGGCCTTGATCTGGATTCGATCAGCTCCTCCGGTGATACCTCGATCCTGGGAACCACCCTTTCGACCTTTACCAACTTACAGGCCGGTGAACCAACCGAAGCCGACGCAACTTTTAATACCAATACCCTGCCCGGAGCCTATCAGGCCACCTACACCCTCCACGTGTCCGACCAGAATATCTCCGGCGCCCAGTCAGGAACCTCATTGGTATTAACCATACGCGGAGAAGTCACCCCGGTCCCCATCTTCCCCTTCGACAATGACGGCGACGATGACATCGATCTTGACGACCTGCAAAGCTTCCTGAATTGCCTGAACTCACCGGGGACGGCCATAAGCCCCGACTGCGAAGTTCACGACTCCAATATCGACGGCGACGTGGACCTGTCGACTTCGCCGCCTTCAGATAGCTTTCACCGGATAGGCTTTTAACAAACCATAACCAAAAGGCTGTGTCGAAAACCAATCGACACAGCCTTTTTTATTCACCCGGCAAAACGCATTATTACGCTTTTTCCAATAGCACAAAAACCAGCTTCGCCTTGGGATCTAAACATCTGGTAATACGCAATGTTTATACCAGGAGCTACAGCCCTCTTTGTGTCTTCGTGCCTTCGTGGTTTCTTTTTGTTTTACCACAAAGACACTAAGGCACTAAGGACTGACGTTTTCGACCACCCCCTTCGCCGCCTTAGGATAAAGCTCGATCAGGTTGCCGGTCGTCGACTGGACAGAATACATATGTAAACGCGTCGGGGCGATAACCCGACCTACAGCTACAGCCCAAGTCCGCCGCAAGGGGGACGACATAAGGTAGCCGCCGGTGAAGCCCGCGAAGCCGGGCGTAACCGGCGGATAAGAAGATCCACCCTACCTCCAAAAGCCCGCTCCGTCCGCCAATGGCGGAGCGGGCGGCCGATATAAGCACCCTGTCTCGCATCAATACTACAAACTCTCAACCAACTACGATACAACACCCGGCAACAATAACCACGCCAACAAAACCAAAAAACCACCAATACCGAGTGCAACCAGGAATTCAGATTTACCACTTTTCTTCACTCGCCAAAGCACCCACGCGGTCAATGCTATTGGCACCGGAAAAACCAATAAACCATACGTAGCC
>CAXXKI010000003.1:0-112087 GCA_963667855.2 Phycisphaerae bacterium
AAAGAAACGAATCGACGAGATCGAAGCGACGGAGAGCACCACCACGCTTTCAGAGGCAATGGCTCTTGCCGAAGCTTATATGCAGAATCTGGTTATTGCCGGTGACGGAAAGGGGCAGGATATAGCCACGCCGGCCGGTGCGGCCCCGGCACGGGCGGTTATTCTCACTGATGGGAATATCCAGGATTCCGACGATCTGACGGTAAAGCATTTGCCGACCGAGGATATGGAGGTTGTCTGTATCGGTGATCGAAGTGACAATGTGGCGATTTTGTCCATGAATGCGCGGCGGAACTACGAGCGGCCGGCGGCTTTAGAGGTATTCGCCCTGGTTCGCAACTTCGGTCCAGGAGCGGTTGCTCTTGATGCTAACTTGTATATCAACGGTGAGCACGTGGATGTGAAGTCGATGACTCTTCGCCCCGGTCGGGCGATAGATGAAGCAGAGGAAACATCGGACGATGCTGAGGATTCGGAAGAATCAGAGGTTGGTAAAAGCATTGCCGATCAGATAAGGGACGCTGCCCCGGCGGAGGGCAGTGTTGCTTCAGTTGCGTTTGATGAAGTTGAATACGAAGGCGGCGGAGTGGTTGAGGTTCGCCTGAACATTAACGATGCTTTGTCCAGTGACAATAGGGCGTGGACAGTGGTTCAACCGCCGCGTAATGTTTTCATCCTGCTTGTGTCTACCGGTGATGTTTTTCTCGAGAGGCTGCTTTCTGCTCTGCCCGTAGTTTCCAAGGTGATGTCGCCGCTGGAGTATGAAGATGCGGCGGAGGATGAAATAGAGCTGGCAGGCCGGGCGAAATACGACGTGGTGATTTTTGAGAATCATTCCACTGACCGTCTGCCGCCCGGTAATTACATCTTTTTGGGCGGCGTTCCGGAAATCGAAGGGGTGTCGGCCGGTGAGAATATCACCGATGAAGTTATCTTCAACTGGGATGAAGCTCATCCGATCATGCGCTACGTGGCCGTGGACTCCATTCAGGTTTTCCAATGGTCAAGGCTTACTCTTCCCGCCCAGGCGGAAATTATTATGGAGGGCGAGAGCAGCCCGGTAATGGCGTTTTTGTCGCACGAGGGGCGACAGTATCTTATCAGCGCTTTTGGGATATTGGCCGTTGACGAGATTTCCGGCTCACCCATGCTCAATACGGATTGGGTCGTGAAAGCGCATTTCCCTGTTTTTATTTCCAATGCCGTTCAGTATCTGGCCGGTAGTTTATCTCCTAAGGGAATTCGCAATATCAAGCCGGGGCAGCCGATCGAGTTCCCCGTGCCGGATGGCGTTGAAGATATTTTCGTTCGCCGTCCCGATGGCAATGAAGATCGGATCCCGACCGGTGGTTTTACAGGGGTGAATTACGCTCGAACGCGGCGTGTCGGGGTATACAAGGCCACGCCGGGTATCGAAGGCCGTGACCATTTTGCGGTCAATCTCTTTGACGCCGGTGAGAGTGATATACTCACACGCAAGTCGCTGAACTTAAGTGGAGTGCAGGTAAAAGCCGAAGCCGGAGTTCAAAGGGTGAACAAGCCGTTCTGGCCTTGGTTGCTGCTGGGGATCGTCGTGGTCATGGCTATAGAATGGGCGGTTTACAGTAAACGCGTTTACGTGTAACGGGTTTTGCAATCCTTATTTTTCTATCACGAAAACATTATTTTGTGAATCAGTGACGTCTCCTTTTTTCTTGCGCGGACTGAGTGCGCTTTTCCATTGAATCGTTTGTGAGCGGCTTGAAGTTTATATCAGTTTGGGGCTTATTGACCTCCTTGGGGTAAATGGATTCTGGAAAAACCAAATACGTTTCGTGGGCATTTGGTTATTGTCGACGTTTCGGTGTTGATGGCTGGTTTTCCTATGGCAGTTGGACGCGGGGTTTGGCGTCTGGCCGAGCTTCTTGTTTTTTGCAAGTGGTTTGATTCCATGGGATTATATTTGTTTTCACTGTAAATGGGTTCGTTTTGTATTTTTGCTTCTGGAGGGTTCGGTTCTGTTTCTTCCTGGGATTTTCGATTGCTTTGGAGTTTTTCCAGGCTATCAATTATCTGGTAGAACTTGCGGTTGAGCATGGTTTCGTAGCGGCAGATGAGGTTGAGGTTTTCGGAATCGATCATGGCGGCCTGTTCTTGGGATTCGAACTGGATTTCAAACTCGTTGGCGTCGATTTGTTTTGTTGGTGTGGTCATTGCTTCTCTCCTTTTCGTCTACTGTTTTTGCGCCTGCGATTTAGTTCGGGGATGGAACCGTTCCTCCCTTCTATCCCTATAAACGTGAACAGCGACCACCTTTTGGTGGTCCGGGAATTCCGCGGGATTGGTGCGATTCAATATGCGGATTTTTGATAGTGTGAGGTCGGTTTTTCAATTTAACTCGACGGTGATAGCGGCGAAAAAAATTTTATTGTACCAAGAAGTGGTGCCGGGGAGGCGGCATCTGTTAGTGAGGGAAGACGTTATTTGACTAGAAAAACCGGAGCAGGTTTGGTTATCTAATTGTACGGAGCAAGCTGGTTGGGAATCGCCTGAATTATAATTGAAACGAATAACTGAACCTGATCCTGTTTCGGCGTTTCGATTATTCAATTCTTATATTGCTGACGGTATCGCCAAATCCGGTCGTGATCCATCGTTGTGTTTATTTCAAGTAGATATATCTATGAACAGCCATGTTGGCAATACCATCAGGCTGCGAAATCTAATGCCTTGCTCCTGATGATCCGATAAACGACGCGGACTTCGCCGGCGTAATACGGGTTATGTAGTTTAGGATAATACATGTCGTTTTTCCCAGAAGGGATTACCCTTGATGGTGGGGGATGGCAGTTTTCCGGGCTTGATCGATATATGATGGGAGTGAGGATACCACGGTGAAAAAGGGAATGTCGCTGAACACACGTATGACGCTGCTCGTGGCCATCTTCGTGGTTGCCATTGGAGGGGTAATCGGCAGTACACTTTGGGTATCTCAATCGCAGAAGGTCGATGGCCTGGTAATCAATCTGGCGGGTCGGCAGCGAATGCTCACTCAGAAGATGACCAAAGCAACGCTTGGGTATGTCATGGAGCTTCGTGTTGCAACGGCTGAGAACGACTCAGCTGAGTTTAAAGAAACCAGTGAGATGGCCAATCATAAGGCTGAGGCAATTGCCGCCAGCAAGCTGTTTGCCAATACGCTGAATTCTCTTACCAGCGGGGGGGGTGTCAGTTATGAGCAGGAAAACCTTAGTCTTCCTTCTTGTGAAAACCAGGAAATAAAATCGCAGCTTGCGGTAGTTGAAGGAATGTGGGGTGACTTTTCTAAAAGTATAAACACGATCGTCAATTCCAGGTCGCAGGATAGTAGTGAGTTTCAGGCCGCTCTTGCGCTGGTTCTTTCGCAGAATGGCAAACTGCTTTCGGAGATGAACACCGCCGTAGGTATGTTTCAGGCGGAATCTGACAGTCGGGTGTCACTGTTAATGGGTATTCAGTATGTTGCCGGTGTTTTGTCGGTAGTGGTATTCGCGGCGATAGTCCTTTACATTCGCCGGTGGATTACCAGTCCCCTAAAAGACGCGTTGCGGGTTGCTCAGGCCGTAGCTTTGGGAGACTTGACTCAAACCTGTTCAGTTACCACCGGTGATGAAGTGGGGCAACTATCACACGCGCTTAACGAAATGTGTGTAAACCTGAAACAGATCATCAGCAGGATCATCGGCGGTGCGTCTGAGGTCGCCGCGTCGGCCACCCAGCTTCTGGATACATCTTCGCAGTTGACTACCGGGGCGCAGGATACGAGTGATCAGTCGGCTACAGTGTCTGCAGCAGCGGAGGAGATGGCGGTAAGTATGAAAACCATGGCCACCTCCAGTGAGGAGATGTCACAGAATGTCAAGACTGTGGCGTCGGCGGTGGAGGAAATGACAGCTACGGCTGGTGAAATAGCTAAAAGCGCGGATCAGGCTGCCAGCGTAGCAGATCAGGCGGCAACTCTGGCTAAAACCAGTAATGATAATATTGGCCAGCTTGGTGCGGCGGCCGAGGCGATAGGAAAGGTGATCGAAACTATTCAGGATATAGCCGAGCAAACGAATCTGCTTGCCTTGAATGCCACGATAGAAGCCGCCCGGGCAGGGGAAGCCGGTAAGGGATTTGCCGTAGTAGCTAATGAAGTTAAGGAACTCGCCAAGCAGACGGCCGAAGCGACCGAGGATATTAGGCAGAGGATCGAGGGGATTCAGCAGTCCACCGGCAGTGCGGTGACTTCAATCGAACAGGTAAGTGAGGTCATCGGGAAGGTCAATGAAGTTTCCCGTACCATAGCAGCGGCCGTGGATGAACAGAGCATAACTACCCGGGAGATTGCGCAGAACATAACCCAGACCGCCAGTGCGGCGGAAACGGTCAGCTCGAATGTGGCAGAAACGGTAGTGGTCACGCAGGAGATTACTCAGAGTATTGCCCGAGTGGATAATACAGCAAGGCAGACGACACAAAGTGCACAAGCAACCGAAATGTCCGGGCGGCAACTTAGTACATTGGCTGCTACTTTGCAGGTTGCTACCGGGGAATTCGAACTGGGCAAGGATGTCCGAGTAGATGCTGCTAATTTAAAGCGGATAACCTGGGATCCGAGAACCATGGCCACCACTGTTGATCTGGTTGATGAGCAGCACCAAACGCTGTTTGCGAAGCTGAACGAACTGCTGGAGGCTACGGAGCAGGGGACGGGGAAGGAGAAAATCGGGGAAATGCTGGAATTCCTGGGGGATTATACCAGGAAACATTTTGCCGACGAAGAGAAGATTATGGCGGAGAAGAAATGTCCGGTAGAAGAGCAGAATAAAAAACTGCATAAGGCGTTTCTCGAAGAATATGGTCGACTTATGGAACGGTATCAAAAAGAAGGTCCGACGAATGAGTTTTTAATCGATGTGCAACAGCGGGTATGCGTGTGGCTGGCAAAACATATCAAGGCTATTGACACTCAATTGAAAAATTGCTGATAAGATTATCGCTGATTGGTATCGGTAGATTGAGTTGTTGATGGATTTGCATGTATCAAAGAACCTCCCCCGCAATTGATGGTACCAGTTGCGGGGGAGGTTATTATTTGCGTAATTTCAATGGGCCGGAATAAGGCGATCGTCAGGAATCATCTGCCGCAGACAGTATGATTTTTTGGGCCTCGGCGAGGAAGTCGGCCAGTTCTCCTTTGTCATTACTTCTGCAATCAGCAATCAGGGCCTGGAAAATATTGTTTACGTATTTTTCTTCATCCAATGTTGATGATCTTCGCCGTCCGCCCATTGTGTATGCATCATCGAAGGCTTTCTGGTGTTCGCGATCGAGTACGGTATTGAGGTATTCCGCGTCAGCGGGCTCAAGTTCCATCTTTCCAATCAAGTTGCGCATGTCATTGAGTACTTCCGTATCGGTTGAACTTTTGTTGTAGAATTTCAGGCCGAGTACGGCAGCCAGTACCACTACGAATGATATGACTTTTTTCACTGTGCAAGCCCTTTCCTTGGCTATTTATAAAGGTGAAAGAAAAAAGCCCCGGCAGCTTGTTGCTGCCGGGGCATTGAGAACAGTTTAATCTCTCGAGAGAGACATGAGCAAACGGATAACATACCAGAACATCAAGGCTACCGAGGCGAATAGTTCTAAAGACGCCGCAACATATCTATCTTCCGGGTGGTGATGCATGACGTTGGATGTGTCGTAAAGTATGGAACCGCCGGCTAAGCAGATCATTGCTACGCTAAACAGGGGGCCTAATGTGAAACCGAAGATAGCTCCACATACGATAAGGACTAAAGCACAAAGCCCTCCCCACATAAGGATGGATCTTAGAAAGGAAAAGTCCTTGCGTGTGTAAAACGCTATTGCTGTTAACCCAGAAAAGCCCAGTAGTGTGGCCAGTACCGCATTTGGTAATACGCCAGGATAATACCTGTCTGCGATATGGAGAATGGGGATGAAAATGATCGCCCAGGCCAGAACGAATAAGCATAATGCCGCGTATTGGATGGCCAGGGAATTAGCCCGATGAGCCGCACTGCGGGCTATCCAGCTTGCTACCATGAAGATACCCAGGACCACAAGCCAGTTATTCGGGAACATATTAGTTATGGTTTCCGCTGAACCACTGGAAAAGACGGCCACTTCGATCAATGTAAAGGCGATAATCGCGCCGAAGAGGTGCAGATAGGTTTTAATAATAAACGCCGCCCGGGCACTTACTCCCTGAGCCCATACCGGGTCGGCTACCGTTGGGATATTGTCATACGAGTTATTCATTGTGAATCTCCACTTATTCAGAAAGTTAAAGTACAGTTTTGCGATAGTATAGGCATGATCGTGGTAATTAGGCAATACTGGGATATATGGATTACTGAGTTTCGGGAAATGATCTACGGCGAAAATCGCGGCGTGGAGGACTTTTTCAGCGGCGGTTATAAAAAAATGTCCGGTTTATAGTCGTATATGCGTTTTTAAAAAATAAGGGGAGTTTATCCAAAGTTTTTATTTGACAGGATGAGAAAGCTGGTCGATACTGTAAGCGAATACTTACAGTGAGGTTTTGGAGGAATACCGGTGGGTAGGCCGTGCCGAATAGACGAACAACGCCGGGAGTTGTTACCAGTGGTTGCCCGTGCTTTCGCGGAGTTGGGCTACCGGCGGGCGACTACTGCGGAGCTCGCTCGCCGTTGCCGCGTTCGGGAGAATATTCTGTATCGTCTTTGGCCCAGTAAGAAAGCGATGTTTGTGGCCTCCATCGATTACGTGTATCAGCAATCGGTCGATACCTGGACGGAAATAGTTGGTGGTTCAGGGGGAGGGAGTACTCCGGCCGAGAAGCTACTCGCCTACGAGGCCGAGCATTATGGTGAGGGTGGATTGTATCGATTGATTTTTGCCGGATTGAACGAGACCGATGATCCCGATGTGCATGAGGCATTAAAGAATATGTACGGGCGGTTTCATCGGTTCATACAGACTCAAATTGCTGATCACCAGGGGGTGAAAACCAGTGGCCGTGCTGATCTTTATGCATGGGCGTTTGTGGGCTTGGCTACTGTCGTGAATATCGGTAAGGAGCTGGGGCTTATGGGGGTACGTAAGCGGAAGGAGTTATTTGGCAAAGTCGGGCAAATGTTTCTGGACAGCGGAATCGAATAGCAATGTTTTTTTGATATAAGTGTAAGTGAATACTTACTTAAAGACAGATGAGAGGAGTGCGTGATGGTTAATAGTCGAATATTGGGTGCCATGGTTTTTATATCGGCTGTTTTTTTAGCTGGATGCGCATCGCCTTCGAGTAAGGTTGGTTCTGTTGACAGGCAGCAACAGCGCCTGCTTCAGGAACTGAAGGGTAAGGGGGTTGGTGCCTCGATTACTATCTATCCTGTGCGGTTGGGAAATACGCATAGTAAGGATGTGGCCGAGGTTGTCGGGCTTATGTTGGAAAAAGGCGGAATGGGTGATTTATATATTGCCGATGCTATTTTCGATCCGGGCGCTGCTGATGATCTTGAGCAGTTGGGCGAGAACTTTGCCGGATTTGTCAGTCAGCAATCGCAGGCTGCCGAGTACGGTTTATATGCGGAATTCCTGGGTAGCCCAAAATCAGGAGTTAAACAGGTTCGAGGTCTTATCGCGGATCGGGCGGGCAGGGTTGTATGGACCGACCGGCAAGTGCCTGGCGATGCGGATTTTGATAAAGTTCAACCCAAATGCCCGATGAGCTGTTGCGTTTTGCTTAATAAACGATTGACTTCGGTTTTAAATTTCGGAGATTCGCGTAATGCCAAGCCGGGTAAGATGGTCGAATTATGGGAAAAGAAATCGGGTGTCCCTGACGAAAAGGAGCGATTGGCGATAGAGAAAAGAGCTGAGGTTTTCAAGGAATCGGCCTCATCGGCCGAGATGGTCGTATTCGCTGCCAGGATTGGAAAAAGCTTTAATAGTCGTGCTGCGGTTGATTTGGCGAGCATGATCAATGCCCGGAAGCTGGTTGCCGCGAAATGCAATGATCAGAGTGTCAATATAGTTGTGAAACCAAGCAGCAATCAACAGCGTGTGTTATGGGATTTTGCCCGCGCGGTTCGAGAATACATTAAGAAAAACCCAGTTGATTCAGACTACGCACTCTTCGCCGATTACATGCTCGATCAGAAACGCGGTGAAGTTCACGCTGTGCATTTAGTGATTTGTGATCGCAACGGTGATTGGGTTGTTGTCGAGTTTCAGAATTCTCACCAGGCTGAGTACAAAAGAATTGCTCCGGAATCGGTTGATGACTGTAATCGGCTGGTAGTGGAAATTCTTAAAGACTGCCTTGGTTAGAGTTCCCGATTCCCGCTGCATTTCAACCGGGCGATGTATTGGAAAGGTTTTCCAGAGCGAGCATGAGGGCCTGTGTTCCTTTTTTCGCTCCCCCCTGGGCCATGAGGGCGACGTAAAGCTGATGGGCTAAGGCTAGACCGGGCAGAGAAAGGTTCATCCGCTCTGCTTCCTTTAAAGCTATGCCCATATCCTTTACGAAGTGTTCGACGAAGAAACCCGGTTCGAAATCGCGTTTCAGGATTCGGGGTGCGTAGTTATTCAGCGACCAGCAGCCGGCCGCTCCGCCGCTGATTGATTTGAGCATGGTTTCCAGGTTTAAGCCGGCCTTGTAGCCGTATAGCAGGCTTTCGCACATTCCGATCATGGTGGTGGCGATCATGATCTGGTTGCACATTTTGGTGTGTTGGCCGGAGCCGGCGGGTCCCTGGTATACGATTGATTTTCCCATTAATTGGAAAAGGGGCATAACCTTATCCACATCTGATTTGTCGCCACCGACCATGATGGAGAGCGTTGCGTTTTTTGCTCCCACGTCGCCGCCGGAGACCGGGGCGTCGATGGCTGATGCCGATTTCTCCTTGGCCTTATCGTATATTTCACAAGCCAGAGTGGGTTCAGTGGTGGTCATGTCCACGAGGATCGTTCCCGGTCTGGTGCCCGCGAGTAATCCGTTATCTCCGAAATACACTTCGCGAACATCGGGCGGGAAGCCGACTATGGTAAACACGATATCCGCCTGGTGAGCAACTTCCATCGGGGTGTTTGCCCAGGAGGCTCCCTGTTCGAGCAGACTTTCCGCTTTTGTTTTCGTGCGGGTGTAGACCGTGAGCGTATGGCCTGCTTTCAGCAGATACCCACACATTGAGGAACCCATTACGCCCGTACCGATCCAGCCGATTTGCATTGCCATATCGCACCTGTTTCCTTTGCATAGTTATAAGACGTATCGAGTAAAATTCGCCCGGGCGATTTTGTCAAGTCGCGGCAGGTGCATGTTTTTATCTTCAATCTATACTGCTGGCCATGAATAAAGCCGGTTACAAAGCAGATGCCATTCTTTTGTTGGCTGCCGCCATCTGGGGAAGTGGTTTTGTCGCCCAGCGACTGGGTATGGAACATGTCGGTCCCATGACATTCAACGCGGTTCGGTTCGCCATCGGTACGCTGATCCTGCTGCCGTTCATCTATTTTCGATCTTCCAGTAGTGATAGTTCAGCATCTGTTTCCTTGCGACTTTATGCGTTCGGAGGAGGTGTGGCGGGGTTTGTGTTGTTTATCGCCGCCAGCCTGCAGCAGATGGGTTTGGAGTTCACCACGGCCGGCAAGGGGGGGTTCATCACCGGGCTTTATGTCATTCTCGTTCCCATCATTGGTCTTTTTCGAGGCCGGCGGGCAGGATCAGCCACCTGGGTGGGAGCGGTTTTTGGCGTCGCGGGTATGTATTTTCTCAGTGTTACCGATGAGTTCATCATGAATCGCGGAGATTGGCTGGTACTCGCGTCAGCGGTTTTCTGGGCGCTGCATGTATTGACCATAGGGGTTTTCGCTCCGAAGACCAGTCCGTTGCGCCTGGCGGCGGTTCAGTTTGCCGTGGTGTGTATTCTTTCTACCGCAGCCGCGATGGTTACTGAGACTATCACCATGCAATCTTTGATGGCGGCCAAATGGGCGATTGTTTACGGCGGGGTTTTCTCAATCGGTATTGCCTTTACTCTACAGGTGGTGGCTCAACAGCATGCTCCGCCGGCTCACGCGGTGATCATACTCAGCCTGGAAGCGGTTTTTGCAGCCCTTTGCGGGTGGCTGGTCATGCAGGAGACCTTTTCCGGCAGGCAGTTGGCGGGAGGCGCTTTTATGCTGGTGGGGATGCTCATCGCTCAGGCGAGAAAACATCGTCCGCAGTTACCCGTTCCCTGAATAAGCGATGCGGAAAGGTTCAACCGCATATACGTCTCATCATCCACTCCAGTGGGCCCCGTTTGAAACGGCGGGTCCATAAGTAAGAGTAAAGCATACCGACCGCGCAGAAAATAAGAGCACTGATTACCGCGAACTCCAATGTCTGGTTGCTCAATAATCCTATTGATTCCAGTATTCCCATGCCTACCACCACATGGGCGACATACATGGTCAGAGCCAGTTGGCCGGTGGATATGATCAGCCTGGCAGCAAGAGAGTCAGGGGATTTTTCCGTCCAGCTTATACTGATGGCAATTACGATAAACGCTGTTGCTCCTGCGGATAAGAGGTATTGCGGCATTGGGGGCATGGGGGCCGTACCGATTAAGGAGATAATCGAGTCTGCTGTCTCGGTGTCCAAGTTAGGATCGGCCAGCAACAGCCATGCCATCGCTCGCGAAGTAATCTCGGCTATGACAACTATTGGGATACACCAGGTCTGAATGGACTTGCGAACTGCCCGGGAAGACAGGTCAAGTCTGCCCAGCCACATTCCCGCTATCAGGAAGGAAACCCAGGGGATGACCGGATGAAAGCCGTTGAAAAGCGTATTTCGGGTAATTCCTATTGGAGTCCAGAACTTGGCGTATGTCAGGGTGTTCCAGTTCCACCCGGCTTCGTAATCGAGGGTAAAGAGAAGGACCACGAATAAAGCGGCCGATGCGGCGGCGAATGTCCAGAGCCATCGTCCCGGGCAGGTCAGTAATAATGATCCTATTGCGATATACACTCCGTAGTAATGGAGTATGTCGGCCGGCCAGAGGGGGGTGTAGGCTAGCCCGATGACGAACAGGAACACGGCGCGTTTCAATAGTCGGTTCCGACTTATCCGGAGAGTGATTTGGTCGGAGAGTTCCGGTTTTTTGTGTGTCATCAGCGATATGCCGACTCCGGCGAGCACTACGAAGGTGGCCGCCGCTCGTCCTTCGAACAGGCTTACTATCCATTGGAGCCAGACGGCTCCGTTTTCTTTGGCTCTCATGACAACTTCGAAGTTCACCAGGACCATGGCCAGGACGGCCAGTCCACGGGCGAAATCGAATCCAGCGATGCGAGTTGTTTTGTCAGCCAACGATTGACTCCTGATACACGTTATTGAAGCTATAAGCCCCAGTGCCGGGTTGAAGAAAGATACCACAACAGCTTGGAAACTTGGATCTGGTTGGTGTTGGTAGTTGTTGAACTTTGTTGATAGATGGTTGTAGAGACCTTTCGGAGGGATTAGTGGCGGATGGTTTCGGATTGTAAAGTGTTTATTAATAAAGGATTAAGTTTTGTTGTGGCTTGTTGTGGAGCGATAGTGGTACATTCTTTATAAAGAGAAAGCAGGTTATCGGTCGAAGCTCTTGTGATTGAATGGCAATGTGCTTGTAACCCTTGCTTTTTTAGCTGCTTTCGGTAACTTAAGCTGAGCTAGAATGTCGCTCATTGGGATGTGCAAGGAGGCCGACCAATGTCTAATTCCAAAAACAGGCTCGCGCTGTTTGAACTATACGACAAGGGATGTACCACGGAGGTTGATCCCCAGAAGACAGTGCGAAAAACGGGCTCCAAGGCACCTTCCCGGGCTGATTCCGGGTTTCAGGAGACTCTCAGTTCGGTTGCCCGGGATATAGGCAGCGATAAGGCTAAGGCGGAAAACACTGAAGCGAAGCCGAAACGGACTCCATCGGAGCCGGAAAGCCGCTCAATGTTGGAAGTCGAAAGCGGGCGAGTTCTTCTCGCTCTTAGCAGAAGAGGTTTAATGTTGGCCGCTCTGGCGATTGTTCTGGTCGCTGGAGTTATATATACGGGCGGTCAATACGTAGGCCGTAAAGGCGGATTGGCCGACGGTGAAATAGTTGGTCGTGAGCAGGGGCAGCAGCGTATTCAGCGAGCCGTTGCCACTGAAATAGAACAAGCCCGCAGAAGCGCACCTGTTGAAGGGTTGTTTGCTAATGTGGGTAAGTCGCCGGTGAACAGGACCGCTAATCCGACACCTGCGGCGGTTGTTGTACCGAAAACTCCGGTTACTTTGATGGCCACTACTGGACGTGGCGAAACTAACTGGATTACGGGTTATACTTATATCGTCGTGCAGAGTTTTCGTGGTGATGCACGAGACGATGCCGTAAGGGCTCAGGAGTATCTGGCTCAGCACGGTGTAGATACCGAAATCTTCGGCAGTGTCAGCCGGGGTTTCAGGTTGATAACGACAAAAGGTTTTAACCGAAAAGAGGCAACTGGTAAGAAACAATCAGACCGGTTTGTCAGGAAATTGAGAGGTATCGGATCCGCCTATTTTGAGGCGGGTGGACGATACAAGCTGGAAGGTTATTTTGCGACCAGGACACCAAACTCGTGGTAGTTTGATTCGTGCCGCCGGATGTCGCCAGGAGTAACAACAATGTCATTGGACAAGACACTTAAGACCGCAGCGAATCTGGAGAGGCATCGCAACGTACTCACCAGGGCCGAACGTATCCTCAAGCTTCAGGATGAAGAGCGTTGGGTTGACGACCAGAACCCCATCGGGCTGCCCAAAGTGGGGCACCGCAAGGTGGTCGTCGGTGGTAAGACCAAGAAGGTGAAGAAGGGCGAAGAAGAGAAGAAGTAAGGTTGTGTTCTTCCGCCTGATACTGCTTACGGTGGTATAGGGTTTCTTCAGCTGGCCAGCAAATACTGCGTCGCCTTACGAATCTGTAACGGCGGCGCCTTTTTTGTGCGCGGATTCTACCGCTGTGTCGCGGCTTGTTTCTGCGCAATACTATAATAGACTGCATGCGTTAGTCGCGAGATTGATTGCATTTTCACCATGTTTTCCTGGAAGGGATGGCCATGAACGCCGAAAAATTCGTTGCCCAGCGAATGAGTATGATGTCCGGATCCGGAATTCGTCGGATATTCGATCTGGCGGCTACGATGAAAAACCCAATCGATTTTTCCATGGGCCAGCCTGACTTTCCTGTTCCTCAAGCAGCGAAGGATGCGGCCGTTAAAGCTGTCGGCGAGAATCGCAATGGATACACCGTTACTCATGGAATTCCCGATTTAAGGAATAAGGTTACGGAGTCGTTGAAGGCGGAGTTTGACTGGGACCCTGCGGTGTTTATTACCTGTGGAGTTTCGGGCGGGCTGACGCTGGCTATGCTTGCTTGCGTTAATCCCGGCGATGAAGTAATTATCCCCGATCCTTATTTTGTGTCTTACCCGCATCTTATCGGCCTGGCTGGTGGGAAAGCAGTGCCGGTGGATACCCAACCGGATTTTGCCTACGACGCCGAGCGGATTGAAAAACTGATAACACCGAAGACCAGGGCTATCCTGGTTAATTCGCCAAGTAACCCGTGCGGGGTTGTTTATCCTGCCGAACAGGTGGAGAAGGTTTGTGCTCTGGCGGAAAAACATGATCTGCTGATTATCAGTGATGAGATTTACAACCTGCTCAGTTTTGATGGTGAGCCGGCCAGCCCGGTTACTTACGCGCCTGAGCGGACGGTGCTTCTTCGTGGTTTTGGCAAGAGCTACGGGATGACCGGCTGGCGGATGGGTGTTGCCGCCGGACCGGCCGCCATCATCAGCGAAATGGCCAAGCTTCAGCAATATACCTTTGTTTGTGCTCCTCATCCTTTCCAGTATGGCGGGTTGGCTGCATTGGATACGGATATGTCGGATGTGTTCGATTCCTATCGAGTGAAGCGTGATCTGGGTGCGAAGATATTGAGTGAGTGTTTTGAATTTCCCACACCGGCCGGCGGATTCTTCTTCTATTGCAAAGCTCCGGCCGGCTTCGATTCGGGTACTGCGTTTGTAGAGGCGGCGATCAAGCAGAATGTTCTGACGGTACCTGGTTCAGCGTTCAGTCGTCACGATACGCACTTTAGAATCAGCTACGCCGTTCCGAACGACAAGCTTGAACAAGGTTGCGAAATCCTCTGCCAGGTAGCCAAATCGGTTTAAAAAACAACCGAAAAACAACCGGGACAGGTTCGGTTATTTAAACTGCATGGAAGAATCCATTGTGATTGAATAACCGAACCTGTCCCGGTTTTTAGTTATGGGAAAACCTTTAGCAGGATCAGGGCGGTTGCGGTGATTGCCGCGCCGATCAGGAATCCGCCTATCAGCCCTCGGAAGCTGAATGCATCATCGTCTGGAATAAGATTTTCGTCGGAGGACTCGGTTTCGTTATCTTCAGATTCATCGAATACGGGCGGAAGCCAGTGTGCGTTGGCTTGGGTAATGGGGACATCTAAAGTAGGCGTGTCGGCGGACGTAGCGGGGTATGTGCGGTTGCCGGAAGAATTAAACGTTTCACCAACGTCTGTATCGGCGAAAAGGGATTGCAGGTCCTCTCCGAAAGCGCTGGTGCCCGGTGGGGCGTGCTGGTTGTAATCTAAGCCGGCGGTTTCAGATTCAGGATCGACAATAGCGGAGCTTACAGTGGAGTTGGCCAGGTGGTCGGCGAGTGTGCGAGAACCGAAGCGGATTTTCACCGCACCCTGATCGCTTTCCAATGGTTTGGGTATTCCGACCTGGAATTCGTTATCGAACAGGTCGTCAAAATGAAGTTGTACGCGGTTCATCGTGTGCAATCGGCGGGTGTTTCCGTTGTCGCGGCGATTACCTGTACGTCCCATGGGCTGGCTCCTTTTTCCGGGACAGAACTTTTTCCCCCAGCTTCTGATGAATGAAGGCAGGGGTAAAGACATCGCCCGGACCGGCATGTGCACCGCCGGTCCGGTACACTTAAAGAAAAGACGCAGATTCCGACACAAACCGAAACGTACTCACCATCGGCCTGTTCCTCAGTAAAAATGAAGGAAATCCGGCTATTCGCAACAAAGTTCTCTGTATGTGGATCAGGTTATCTAATTTAACATTATTAGTAAGAGTGAATGAGATGTCGCATTAGAGAACGATGGATTTAGACAATATTCGAGGAAGACGACAGGGGTTAGTTATAGAGGTGGTTACTGATTACGTGCCAGGCTGACGCAAGAGGAGAGGGGGTTGTGTTTTTATTTCATTTTGGGAGGTGGTGGTATTTTGTGAGCTTTGGAGATAAGGGGCGGACGGGGAAGAGGAGATTGAGTAGGCGTTAAGGAATAAGGTTGAGATGATAATGGTAAACTTGTTCTGATTTATCGATGTGTTGGTTTTACATAATCATGTTGCATTTAATGCCAACAATCCGGTAACGTGGTAGATGATCAGGATAGTGAGTCGGCAACTCTGGTTGTAACCAACGATTCGGCAGGAGCATCTGTTTTGGAAAAAATACGGAACACACCGTCATCAATCGCTCTGGATGAATGCTTCAGCGCTGGTGACGATGCGTTTCTGGACAGGCTGCGCGAATTCACCAACTCCGGAAAACTGCAGGCAGTGGTCGAGAAGTGGAAGGTTGATGAAAGACCTTGGGCGAGGAAGATGGTTCGGGCGTACCTGGCCGAGCCGATGAATATTCGCAGGCATGAGGTGGTTGTTAAAAGGTTGTTCAAGCAGGCGGAGGAGAAGCTGGACCACGAAATGATGGGGTGGTTCCTGGTAGCTTTTGATCGGCTTATTCGCCGGTACCGTTCTAAACGCTATCGTTATGATCGTTCGGCAAGGCAGTACGTCGAATACCAGAGACTTTGGACGGGGCCAAGCTGGATAGGGTATAGACTCAAGCCGAATAATATACCTAGCATTTTTTCCAATCGCACCCGCCATTATCTCCGGCGGCGCGTGTGGCGTTATTTCCGGTATCTTTCTTACGCGGATGGGGCTGCCTATCGAAGTTCGATAGCAAACGCTATCAAGCTATACCGGGACGGCGATTTTGTGTCCGGGGAAAACATTATTGATAACTGGTCGCTGATGCACGCCTGTTATTTCAATAGCCCGGTAATCCGTTTCGGAGCGGCACTGGTGTACCTGGAAGATGGACACAAGCTGAGAGATCTTGCTCCCGCGCCCTATCAGAAACATCTCTGGCGGGAACATGAAGCTTTTGCCGAATTGCTGGAACTCATTAGGGATGCGGAGAGCAGCTTTGTACGTCAGTGGGCGATGGAACTGATCCAGCAGGAGCACGAACAGTTGCTGGCCGGCATGCAGTTGCGGCAACTGTTACCATTACTTGCACATGAAGACCCGCGGGTGCAGGAATTCGCGGCTCGTTTATTTAACAAACTGCCGTCGCTCGGTTCGGTGCCTGTTGAAACCTGGTTGAAGCTTCTGGAGACAGACAATCTTTCCGTGCAGATCTTGCTTTGCGACGCCATGAATGAGCATGTCGCTCCGGAGCGTTTTGATAAGGGGCAATTGGTTGATTTAACCAGCATGGCCTCGGTTCCGATTGCTCGGATGGGTTTTGAGCTGCTCAAAAAACGTCATGAGTCTGCGCCGTTTTCCGCGGAAGAGATGGCGGAGTTATCCGGCGCGCAATGTGAAGCGGTGGCCGGTCAGGTGACTTCGTGGGTGTTGCAGGTTCTGGGGGCCAGGAAAAACTACTCGGCTGAATTGGTCGTCCGCTTCTTTGACTCTTTGCAGATGTCCGCGAGAAAAGAAGCGGTTAACTGGCTAACGGAAAATGCGCCCGGTTGGAACGATCCCCAACTGTGGGTAAAGCTGATCGAGACTCCTTACGCCGATGTTCGCGACGCGGTTGTCGATAAACTGGAGGCCCGAATCAAACATCCGATTGACAATGGTGACGAATTGGCACCCTTGTGGAGTGCGGTAATTCTGGGCGTGCATCGCGGTGGCAGGCAAAAGCCTAAAGCCATCCGCCAGATTGTCGGGGCGATTAAGAGGAAACCACAGCGGGCGGAGCGCCTGTCGCCCGTGCTGGCTATCGCCGTTCGTTCTATTCGTGGTCCGGAGAGAAGGGCGGGGTTGGCCGCAGTGGTAGAACTGGCCGCGTCTGATCCGCAACTGCATGCCTCGTTTGGCGAGTTGATTCCGGAACTGAATATGTCCGCACCTCTTGAATCGGGAGGTGTGACATGCAACTAGGTGTTCGTTACCTCGGTCGCAGCAAACTGGGAAAAACACTGGGTGAAAGAATTATTCAACTGGCTCCGAATCTTACCCGGGACCAGGTTTCCTTCGATGCTCAGCTGCTTGAACCGCTGCGTTTTCGGGAAGCGATTTCCGCTCTGCATGATGTGGTTATAAACGACCTGCGGTTTCAGCCTCGCGACAAGACCGCCTACGAAGAGTACAGGAAAAACCTCCGCCAGCAGGAAACGGAGATTCGTCGGCAGGCATTTGAAAAGGCGCACAAGGAATACGAAGCTCAGGGTAAACGCGTAATATCTCAGGATTTGAAACGGGAGCATGCCAGGTCGCTCAAGTTGTACTGGGCTGCTCGAAGGCAACTCAACAGCCATCTGCGAACGCACAATCAGGTGTTGTGGCGGAAGTTGATGCCGTACGATCCGGTTATTACCGTAGCCGACGATGTTGTTTTCTTCGAATGTTTTTCGGCGGATGAATCGAGTTACGGATGCCTGACCTTGGATCGCGACGGTTGTTTCGGGTCGGCCGGCCAGATCGGATTGGGAACAACCAACGTCGATTATTCCTGGGACCTGTACAACAGCTTTCAGACGCTGCGCACGTATCGCCAGACGAGGTTCAATATCGACCCTTCCGGTTTCGAGGTCAAAACAACCGATGGTGGTAAATACATAGAGGAGAAGATCGACCTGCCCGACGGCTGGTTGCGCGGTTTCATGCAGCTGCAGTCGGCCATGGCTATGCCCATGCGGCGGGTGGAGCTTTCCGTATCGGCGGTGTATTCACTGCTCGCTTTTCTTAAGAGAAACAAAGCCCGGATGAGCCCGCGGGCCATCCGCTTTGAACTACAGGACGGTAAAACGCCGCACCTGGTCCTCGAACCCTGGGAAAAACCGATCACCAGTTATTCCACTATCTATCGCGGGCCTACCGATGAACCGGTACGTATCTGGGGCAGAAGGCGGCTGCTGGTTTTGTCCCGGCTGCTGCCGCTGGCGGACGGGGTCGACGTGTACCTGCTGGGTACCGGGTTGCCCAGCTTCTGGGTGGTGCGTATGGGGCAAATGCGGCTGACTCTCGGCTTGAGCGGCTGGACAATCAACGACTGGACCCGCGGTACGGCGATCGACCTGTTGATGCCCCAGCATGTTCCTGTGGATGGTGAAATAGCGAGAGCCGCCGACGCGTTGAATCGGACGAGGCAGAACAGTCTCAGCGGGTTGGCAACGGAACTGGGAGAGTCGACCAGCAGAACCGCATCATGGTTAAACCAATTAACCCTTCGCGGACAGGCGATTTATGACCTGCACGCTCAGCAATACCGCTGGAGGCAGGTACTGCCCATACAGCTCAGCGACCGGGAAATCGGTTCACCGCACCCGGAGTTAGCAGGTGCCCAGCATTTGCTGACCAGCGGCAAGTTTACCGGGATCGACCAGCAACCGGGACCGCGCGGCGGGATTATCCTTACCGGTAAGGTGGAGGGTAAACCGTGTGAGGTTCTCGTAGACGGCGACGGGCGGGTAAAACGCGGTAAATGCCTGTGCGGGTATTACAAAAAGTACAGTTTACGTAACGGGCCTTGCAGACATATGCAGGTTTTACGCGACTGGCTGTGGATGGGAGAGTCGAGATCGGAGAGTACTGATTGGTATGATCGTTTAGCCCGCTGGGCTGGACGATGAGGATATGAATAAAGGGTTTGCTTGTTGCAGGCCCGGTGACTTGATGTAGGATTGGATAAATGCTGATAAAGGGGTAAGCCGGTCTCTTGAGATTTTTTTGCTGCGGCGATCCGCCGTGGTTGACATTGGCTTACCATGCTTCCCCAAGGCCGTTGTTCGTCTGGCCCGGTGCCCTACTATGCATGGCGACCGTGCCAAGCCAAGGCTTTCGCCCCGCATAGTAGGGCACCGGGCCTTGGTTAACGACCTCGGTCCGCGGACAGAAGTCAAGAGATCGGCCCCCCTTATTTCAGCGTTACATTGAGCGGTAAATCAGAGTATGGGTTTATTCGATATCATCTCGAGATTGCTGGGAAGGCAACAGGCGCCGGCGTATTGCCCCCAGTGCGGTGCCATCTATTCCTGGGATGGCCGACCTTGCAGGTATTGCGGTTACCCGGATAACGCGGAAGGTGCGGATAACGTCATAACTGCCCGCAAAGGCACCGCTGCCGGCAAATTGCTCGACGGGTTGAATACAGATAAATTCCAGCCGCTTACTACCGGTCAGGCCATGGACCTGGTTAAACAGGATCCGAATTTCAAATCCGCTTATTACGATTCGCTGAGTGAGATTCCCGATGAAAACCTGCCCCGCATCCAGGTGATCGACCGCACGATGGTCGGCTTGGGATTAATCAGCCCGGAGGAACTTGCCCGGATTCATAAAGTCGGCAAGGAGATGGGCGAACTGACCGGTACGGTTCGTTCGTTTGTTAAGAAAGTCGAGGAGGCTGTCCAGCGTTCCCGGCAGGATCGACAAAGAATAAAAGAGCGGAAAATCGCTGAGGCTAAGGAGAGGCGGGAAAAGCGTACCCGGGAAATCGAACAACGCCGCCAGAGCGATATTGTTTTTCTCGGCAGGGGGGTTTCCAAAGGGCTGGCCGACCGCCGTTCAAACGTTGAAAAACTCCAGGCGAACTCTTTTCCGATTTTGTCTAACCCCGCGGAGGTTGCGCGGGGGCTGGGGCTGACTGTTTCCAAGCTTCGTTGGCTGGCTTTTCACAGCGAGGCCTCAACCACTTCGCATTACATCACTTTTTGCGTACCGAAGAAGTCGGGTGGTGTACGGCAACTGGCCGCCCCGCATCGTATGATGTCTGCTGCCCAGTACTGGATCCTGGAGAATATTCTCAATAAGTTACCGGTCCACGATGCGGCTCACGGTTTTGTAATCGGTAGATCCACGGTGACCAATGCCGAGCCGCACGTGGGAGCGGATGTTGTGGTAAACGCGGACCTGTCTGATTTCTTTTCCTCGATAACTTTTTACCGCGTTCAGGGTGTGTTCCGGTCGATGGGATATTCCCCGGCAGTAGCGACTGTTCTGGGATTGCTTTGTACCGAATGCCCCAGGCAGAAGGTGGATTACGCCGGTGAGACTTATCATGCGGCCATCGGTCCGCGAAGCCTGCCCCAGGGTGCGTGTACGAGTCCCGCTATCTCCAACCTGATTTCCCGCCGGCTGGACTCTCGGCTTAACGGCATAGCCTTGAAGCTGAAATGGAACTACACCCGCTACGCGGATGATATTACTTTTTCTGCATCCGGCGAGCATGCTGAAAAAACAGGATACGTTTTAGCCCGTATCCGCCATATCTGCCAGGACGAAGGTTTCGCGGTCAACGAAAAGAAAACCCGCATCCTCAGGGGAAACACAGCCCAGTCAGTCACTGGTATCGTGGTTAACGACCGCCCGGGCGTACCCCGGAGAACGGTTCGTCGCCTGCGGGCGATTCTACACCGCGCCCGGTTCGAAGGGTTGGAAAGGCAGAACCGCGATAACCACCCGCATTTCGAAAGCTGGCTGCAAGGCATGATAGCCTATGTAAACATGGTAAACCCGGATCAGGGCCGACCGCTGGCCGAAGCCTATCATGATCTGATGAACTGACCGGAAGGATCGCTATAAATCCTACGCTGGGTGGCACGGTCCCCGCTTGCGTTGTTGTATAAATAAAGAAGAGTGGAAGGTGCTGTGGGAAAATAGAGAAAAACGAGCCGGATTCAGTAAAAGCATGACCTCAGTTATGAGTAGAATTAGGAAATACCATGGATTTGCCAGCGGCTATCCTATGGCGGGCTTTTGCAGTGTTGGTAATAGATAGCACTTGGCGGTGAGTCGATGCCGTTTTTAAGGGAAATCACGTTAATGAAGCGACTGCGACCTTACCAGCCTACCAGTTACACCTACTTCTGTCGTCTGGTAATCCCAACACCGCCCAGGCGAGCGGTGAACACGAGATCCCGAAAAAAGTAGGTCGGGTCAATAGATTACCGCTGTAAACATCTTTTGTAATTGTAAATCTTTTTAAAGGCGAATGTTAGCCAAGTAGCCTGGGTTTTTGGTATGACCTGATGATCTAATTTGAGATTTCAAATTTCAGATAGGTAATGCCGAAACCTTCCCGCATTATCTAGAGAGACGCGAAACTCAGAAAACCGGGAAAAATCTAAAACAAAGATGTTTACAGCAGTGGTCAATAGATCCGACGCGTATTCATATACATTCCGTCGGGTTCGTTGACTCAACCTACCTACGCCAAACGACTCGCTTCCAGGCAGGTTAGTTCCGATTGTTGAGTCTATAGGGTTGCTTTTCGAGGAATGTTGCCGGTTGGAACCTGCACCGAAACTGCGTTTTGTGTGCATGCCGGTAGAGTTGTGAGTATGGATAGTTTGCATACTTTTGGTAAGTCTTTTTCGAGTTTTATGAACGTGTTTAGGGAGAACGGTTTTTGTTGCGCGTTCTCGAATAGCCCAGTCTGTCGCTTCGACCGGCGGGTCATTATCGGTTAAGATTAAGCGTAGGTTCTCAATCGCGTTATTTTCGGACGTTGGGCTCGTTGAAGTTTTAATGTAATCCTGGTGAACATTGATTAGACGGTAAACGTTACAATACCAGGTGTCGATACTGCTATTGAAGCAGTTCGATGCTGGTGGACGCCTGTTGTAACTACCTGGCAATACTATGATTTACTGCCTGGTTGGTTAACGGTGTTCTCCGGTAATGGGTGTCGGTAGTACTTACCGGCAATCGCGGCACGTCCAGTCGCTACGGCTTGCTTCATGTACGGGCACATGAGCAGATAGGAGAATAGTAAATATGTGTGGAATTATCGGGTATGTTGGACACCAATCGGCTCTCCCTCTGCTTATTGAAGGGCTAAAGCGGCTTGAGTATCGAGGCTACGACTCTTCAGGAGTAGCGGTTCTTGATGGCGGTGAGGTGGTAGTTACCAAAGCCGCCGGGAGAATCAGTGCGCTGGAAGATGAACTATCCCGGATTGATAAATCCAAACGAACCGGTACGACCGGCATTGCCCATACCCGTTGGGCAACTCACGGCTCGCCGACCACTATTAACGCTCATCCACACGTTAGTGCTGACGGAAAAGTGGCGGTCGTACATAACGGGATTATTGAAAACTACCGCTCTTTAAGAAGCTATCTTTCCCAAAAAGGGGTGGAGTTCGTTTCGGAAACAGATAGTGAGACTCTCGCTCACCTGATTTCGCTCAATTACAAAGGCGATTTAGAGTCGGCCGTTCGCGCGAGTCTGCAGGAGGTCCAGGGTACATATGGCATAGTGGCGATTTGCGCTGATGAGCCCGGTGTACTTGTTGCAGCTCGTAATGGAAGTCCGCTTATCCTCGGAGTGGGGCAAGAGGAATACGTTCTCGCTTCAGACGCCGCGGCGATTTTAAAACACACTTCGCAGGTTATTTACCTGGAAGATAACGAGATTGTCAAAATCAGTGCCGACGGTTTCCGTACCACGACTCTGGATGCCGTTCCGATAGCCAAGGATGTGGAGGAAGTTGAATGGACGCTGGACCAGATCGAACTTTCCGGACACGAATACTTCATGGAGAAGGAGATATTCGAACAGCCTCATGTCCTGGAAACCTGCATGCGGGGCCGGATAGACGTTCGTAACGGTACTGTGCATCTTGGCGGAATCGCCGATTGTGCCCGTGAGTTGGTGAAAGCCCGCAGGATTATTCTTACCGGTTGTGGTACGGCGTGGCATGCCGGCCTGGTGGGGGAATACCTGCTGGAGGATCTGGCTCGCCTGCCGGCGGAGACGGAGTACGCCAGCGAGTTTAGATACCGGAATCCCATTATAGATGAAGGTACGGTTGTCATAGTGGTTTCTCAAAGTGGCGAAACCACGGATACTTTGGCTGCATTGTCTGAAGCAAAACAACGAGGGGCGATGGTTCTTGGCGTGGTTAACGTGGTCGGGTCATCGATCGCCCGGGAAACTGATGCGGGTATTTACCTGCACGTCGGGCCGGAAACCGGCGTGGCCAGCACCAAGGCGTTTACAGGCCAGGTTGTTGTTTTGACACTGCTCAGTCTATACCTTGCCAGACGCCGACATATGTCTCAGCGGGATCTGGAGGAGTACCTGACAGCCCTGGTGAAAATCCCAAATCAGGTAGAGGAGATCCTGAAGCAGAATGAGATAATCAAACAAATCACGGAACGACACGTCTGCCGCGATAACTGGTTATACCTGGGCCGGGGCTACAATTACCCTGTGGCTCTGGAAGGTGCGCTGAAACTCAAGGAAATCAGCTATATTCACGCGGAAGGGCTACCGGCGGCTGAAATGAAGCACGGCCCCATCGCCTTAATCTCTGAGGGAATGCCCGTTGTGGTTATCGCAACTGCCGGGTCGCAATACGAAAAAATCCTAAGCAACATAGAGGAGGTTCGCTCTCGCGGCGGCAACGTGATAGCGGTGGCTACCGAGGGTAATGAGGATGTCAAAAAGATTTGCAGCGATGTCATCTACGTACCCGATACGCCCGAGCCGCTCCAGCCGCTGCTTACCACTATTCCGTTGCAGCTGCTTTCGTATCACGCGGCGGTGTCTCGCGGGTGTAACGTGGATAAGCCCCGGAATCTGGCCAAGAGCGTAACCGTCGAGTAGAAGCAGGTTGATAAAACGCGAATAAAGAAGACCTCAAAGATGAGATTGGCTTTCATCTTTGAGGTCTTCTTTTTGTGGTGAACCGCGTATTCCCATTTTCCGTGTTAGAGGATCGAGAAAGCTCTGAAAAAGGAGGCGGGGCCTCCCCGCTACGGCCAGGGTCAGGGGGAAGGAGGGTGTGTGTGATGGTTAAGCCGTAGCGGGGAGTGCCCCAGGGCGTCTCGGGCGGGGAGACGTATTTGCGATGCTCTCTTTAAACATCGCTATGTATTGAGTAAGGGGAGGAGGAGGGGCCCATACTCAATACGGGTCAGGGTTTCAAAGAGCAATTCAGTTGAAGATGACAATTTTGATTCTGTTTATCATCCTTAACTACTAAACATACTAGTCGGATTAGTAGTAGAAGGCAACGATTAAATCGGGCTTCGGATATTTTTTTTCGGACTGGCTTTGTCAGGTGCTGTTTTGGGCTACGTTTTTCGTGGTCGGTTGGACCTGAATAGCCCCTTTAGAATCTGTTGAGCTTAGGAATTCGGAAGATTTTCTTTAATTTAGGCAACAACTGATGGTTGAATCGCGCTTCTTAGGACGATACTATAATAGTTAGTAAGCATTCGAAAGGAGCCTGTACCGTGGCGAAACTTCCGAGATCACTGACACCACTCGAGTCCCTCATCATGGATGTTGTATGGGATAATGGCGAAGTTACTGTACGAACCGTTCAAGACACCCTCAAACCACAAAAAGATTTGGCTTACACTTCAGTTTTGACTATGATGCAAGTACTGGAGCGTAAAGGGTTTGTCGGTTCCAGACGCGTAGGCCGAGCAAACGTTTACGAGCCCACTGTCAGTCGGGCGCGTTTTGGTTTGCGAGGTGCTGTCGACATTGTGAATTCTTTCTTTGCTGGTTCTGTTCCGGCTATGCTGTCACATTTTGCTCAGACCGATTGCTTGTCGGAGAGTGATTTGCGCCAGTTGCAGTTGATTGTGGAGAACGCATCGGCCAAGAAAGAAGAACGTACTGAAGTTACTTAGCTGTCCCCGGGCGATAATCACCGCCCTCTGAAAGAGTGATATAAAAATGAGTGCTGTGGATTTTCTGATATCCCGCCTGGCGGTTGCCACCGTGGAATTCCTTATTTTTGGATTCCTCGTTGCTGGCTTGCTTGCCGTTTTCCGCAGCATCACTCCGAGATGGCGTTGCCGCATCTGGTTGCTGGCAATGTGCAAACCATTCGTCACAGTTTTCACTGGATTTTTGGGCGGATTGATACCGGTTCCTGTTGTTGTCACGCGCAGCGTCCTGGGCGACATGATGTTTCCAAATGCGTCTGAAGGCGGTTTGGTTGCTGATGGCGGTTGGGTGGCTACTATTCTCACGATTTTCGCCTATTCGTGGATTATCATTACCGCTTTAATGCTGATTCGAGTCTGGTTGCAGGCGGTTGCGGGCAGGCAGTTGGTGGATGAATCCCTGGAAAAGGGATATCGCATCAAGCCCCAGCGCGGTTAACCGTCTTGATCCAAATTTAGTGGTTCCTCCGGATGTGGATATCGTGGTTACTCCGGAAGATGCCGGTCCGGCCACTCTTGGAATACTTCGTCCTACGGTTATTATACCTGAATCTCTGTTGCCATGGGTTATTCAGCACCGCGATCCGACTAGAGAAGAGTGCGAGAGATTCTGCCAGGTACTTCGCCATGAAATAGGGCACGCATCCAATCGAGACGGTCGTGTTTCGCTGGCCGCCATGATTATGCTTTCCTTCTTCTGGTTCCACCCGATAGCTCATTGGGCTTATCGTCGTGTCCGTTTGAACAACGAATTGCGTTGTGATGAAGCGGTGATTAATAGTGGAGTTAAACCGGAGAGATACGTTAATACGTTGATGAATGTTGTTGCTGATCGTTTCAGTCGCAAAGGCTTGGCTTCCAGTATTCTTGGGGACAGTAGTCCCGCGGGGATATTGAAACAGCGTTTGAACTACCTTCTGTCGGGTCCGCGGACCAGTAGATTTCGCAGACCTGTCCCCGCGTATTTCACTTTGGGCCTGATGATTTTGATCATGCCCAATTTCCTGGGTACCTCAGTAGTTTCCCATTATCTGGACATCCGCCTTGCAGACGGGGAGGTTAAGCGGATAAGTGTCGACGATTGGCCCATTTACGCAGGATCGGCCGAGATTATTACGCCTGGTGCTGATGCGATACTTCAGAAGGCATTCCCTAATGGAGTTCCAGGCGGAATGTCACCGGACGGTATTGTGTTCTTGGGTAACACCATGCTGGCCAGTGCTGAGCTGATGGGGCCCAAGGTTCCAGAAAATGCCGTGCCGCAGATCGAGCCTTTGAGGGAAGATACGGAAGTTCTGGCAAAAGTGGATGACGAAGTAGTTCCGGAAGAGCAGGGCGAGAAGGACGATGCTTCGAAGAAGCGGAAGTCCGGCGGCCGCGGATGGGATCCTGGAAGTATCACCAATCCGCATGCGACCGATCCAATTCTGCCTGCACGGTCCAGTTCCAGGTAACTCAGGTTTAAAAACCTGGTATATATGATCAACGCCTGCTGAGAACAGCAGGCGTTTTTTATATCTACGTAAATCGGATTGGTCGAAATCCCTACAAAGAAATCTCGTTGCAACCCGGTAATAGCACTACAGCGCAAAGTAAGCTCAAGAAATTACCGCATTCGGCACGATAACTTCTGATAGCGGCGTGTGTTACGCTGCAGAAAGGAGTCACGAGCATGGATGCTTCTCAAATCGCAGAAGTTGGCCGGGGTATTGAGGGATATCTGGCGGAGTTTTCGGATTGCTTCGGGCGTTGTGACACGGAGGCGTATCTGCCCATTTACGTCCGCGGGCAAAACTCGAATCTTCATCGCAAAAGCGTTGAACCGATGGCATTGCAGGCCGGTGTTCCACCGCGATCATTGCAGGCCTTTCTGAGTCTGTTGAAGTGGGATGAAGAGCAGGCGGTGGATCGTTTGCAACAAATCCTCATGCGGGATCATGCACATCCCAAAGCAATTGGATCGGTAGATGAAACATGTTGCCCGAAGAAAGGGCATCACACCGCTACGGTTCAGCGTCAGTGGTGCGGTAGTACAGGAAAGGTGGACAACTGTGTCGTCAGCGTTCACCTGGCTTATACGTTGGGAGATTTTCACTGCCTGATGGACAGTGACCTGTTCCTGCCCGAGAGTTGGGCGAATGATCCGATCCGGCGGGAAGCTGCGGGGATTCCTGAAGATGTAACGCATCGTACCAAACCCGAGATTGCATTGGCACAGATCAAACGCGCCTTGGCCAACGGTGTTCGTGTAGCGGCATGGACGTTTGACGAGCATTACGGGCAGAGTTACGCGTTCCTTGACGGTCTGGATGCACTTGGTCAGAACTATGTGGCGGAGGTGCCTTGTGACTTCTACGGATGGGCAGTGTATCCGAAGTTGGTACACCGGTTGAGGTCCCGGGAAATGCATCGAGGCGGGCGGAAAAAGCCTGTTCCGAGAGTCGCTGGTGGCAGCCCCAAGGCCAGTCAGGTGAAGAATCTGCTGATTCATTCACCGGCTTTTTACAATCAACCCTGGACGGCGATTCATCTCAAAGATGCCGAGAAAGGCCCGATGGTTCGTGAGGTCAAGACAATTCGATTCTGGATGCAGCGGAATAACCTGCCGACTCGAGAGCACTGGTTGATTGCGGCCCGCAATCCGGAAGAGCCGGACGTGATCAAGTTCTTCGTCTCCAACGCGCCGGCGGGAACGCCGATTGAATGGCTGGCTTATGTCGGCTATTCACGATGGTCGATCGAGCGATGCTTTCAGGAAGACAAGGACGAATTGGGTTTCGACCATTTTGAAGTTCGCTCCTGGCGGGCAATCCATCGTCACATGTATCTGACTCAGATCAGCCATTTGTATTTAAACAAGGCGCGGGAGAGGTTGATGGATCAGGAGCGTTCACAGGAAAAAGCCGGCTTTTTTTCCCTACAGAGGCCCCGGCGACAATCGCCCGTCGTATCCGGTCGAAAGCCTGACGGTTAACCAGTTGCGTGAAGCCGTGTCCGCCTGGTTTGAGGCCATCGCACTTCCGCGATCTGCCCGTAAACAGGTACTGGAAAAAACCGCGATGAGAATCAGCTATACACGACATCGCAACACGCAGGCAAAGCGTGGTCATCGCAAGAAAACAATCCGGGAATTACACCGGAAAGGACTCACTTTGGGGAAAATGAGAACGTGTATCGGCAGCAACTTTGCGCTGTAGTGATAGTTGAGTCAAGCGGTTGCGGTTGCCGATTCTGTACTGTGCTCGCATAGATCGTTAATGGCGCTTTGAACTAAAGCGGCGAATACAGGCATTACTACAATTCCCAAAGTTCCCCAAATGTAAAGACTGACGGAGGTGGTGAAAAACGCCGCTGACAATCCGCAGGCGAAGAGGATTCCAACTGGTATCGCCAGCCATTCGGGGGCTGTTTCGTATAGGCCCGCAAACCTTCTCTGTTCGTTAATACGTACGCAAAGGCGATGGAGACTGAAAAATACCCAGTACAGATTTAAAACCGGAACCAGGCAGAGGCATATCGCCACGGTGGATGAAGGGTCGGTACGACGGAACTTGGGCATCCGATCATGCAGAAGGTTCAGGTAGAACAGGGAGAAAATTCCCGCGGTTACATAGTTAAGGACGACTATCGATGAAACGGGAAAGTATGTCAGCGTATGGTGCTGTCCGGTAACCGCCAGTTCTTTTGGGGCGATGAACGATTTACCGCACGCTGCGCAACGAACGGTTTTACCTGCGCTTTGAAAATCAAGGTCGGTTGGTTCGTCGCAGTGGGTGCATTTAACCTGCATAACTGTTCCTTTTTTCAAAAACTTCACAGTATTCGGTGGTGTCATTGGGACGCCACCGAAGTGGAGTTACCCTCCCTGGATATCGGCCTGCTGGAGTCGGCACATTACCACCGGAGAAAGGGGAAGAAGGATTCCGCTGACTGTATTACCGTCCGGTAATGTTTCATTCGCCAAGGTTATGTGCTGGGATTGTAGAACAGTTTTACGTGACGGTTATATACCGGACGTTTTGGCTTATTGATTGAGAAGGTGTGGCAGAAGCGGGATTCGATTTCGTTTTTCAGTTTTGACCATCTCATTGTTATCAGTTTTCAGCGGAAAAGCGTTTTATGCCTCTGATTATATTTCCATTCTGGTTTCTTCCTACGTAATATTCACCGCCCGGTCCCATTACGCAGGTGTCTATCCAGGTTCCACCGGGAGCGTCTGTTCTGGGCCAATACAGGTTCAGTGTCTGGTTTCTGAACTTCCAGGTGGCTTTACCGGTTATTTCGTCCAATCTACCATCCGGAAGGAATGTTAACAGATTGGGTTCGCGGTAATCCACAGAATGTTGCCAGACGCCTGTCAGGTTCTTGCGTTTTATCAGTTTTCCAGAGGGCAGGGTTTCGCCCACAGGTTCGCCGGCGACAGGCCAACCGTCATCATTCCAGAGCAGCGGGCGTATCTGTAATTTTGGTTTGCCATTAGACTCGCCGTCGTAGTAATGATGTATAAGCCAGTCTTTATTGTGAGCGGTTATGACATCGTTGTGGCCCGGTCCATGGCAATGTCCGTGTCCCTGAAGCAGGAGCGTGGCCGCTCCCTCTAACATTGGTTTACCAGTATAATCGAGATAAGGGCCGGTTACCTTTTCAGACCGTCCGATCATGGTTTTGTAAGTGCTGGCCGTTCCCTTGCAGCACTGATCGAACGAGACAAACAGGTAGTAGTATCCGTTTCTGAAAATAATGTCGGCCGCTTCGATGGAATGGCGATGGGGTCGGCAGGCCAGGGAGTAGAGCTTCGGTTGGCTTTCTAACAACTTGCCTGTCTGGTTGTTGAGCTGCGCCAGTTTGATTCCACTCCAGAATGAGCCGAATACCAGCCAGCGTTGGCCTTTTTCGTCTGTTATTACAGACGCGTCGATGGCATTAAAATCGTCTTTTCCCGGAAAGGATTCGATGACTTTTCCCTTATCCACCCAATTGTAGTCCGGATTGTGCGGATCGAGAGTTTTGTTAATCACTAGACCTATACAACGATCTCTGGCCGCCGAAAGTGGAGATGGAATAGTAAAGATAGTATTCCCCGTTGCAGCAGGTTATGTCGGGTGCCCAGATGTTATTCGCCTTGGGTATTTCCTTTGATCCCCATTTCCGGCGTATCGGTATCAAAGACCCGGCCTGTGCTTTCCCAGTGTATGAGGTCGGGTGATCGGCGAATGGGAATGCCTTTGCCGGTGCAGAACAGGTAGTAATTTGAACCGCACTTTATCGCTGTCGGGTCGTGAACGCCATAAACATCACCGACCTGGGCTGAAGTTGGATTGGCCACAATAAGTATAATTACGATCAGAGGAATGGCGTAACGGTTTGACATGTTGACACTCCTTGGTTTCTATTTCAGCTGAATCCTGCCTTGTGGTGCAAGTTGCCGGTAAACGGTTCCGGGTTTTATCTGCGTTTTGTCCATTCAATGCTTGTGTATTTATCAATCATTTGATCGGCCAGGTTCAGTTCTTCATCTCGCCAGCTTCCATTTGTGAAATCCAACTTAGTTATTTTAATCAGGGAATCAATGAGTTTTTGCCCGAGTTCGTCAGCGGTTATTTTTACCGAAGAATCGATGGCTGCGGCCGGTTGTTGCTCGTAGCGACGCTCGATAATAATCGAACCGTGTTGCAAAACAGCGGTTTTTGAACGGCGTTGAGCGCTGCCGGCCAACTTGTCCGGTCCGAGCAGGACATCGAGACAATGCCTGCGGGCAAAGCAGAAGAAAGGTCCCCTGGCCGGTCCGCTGTCGTCGGTAGTGCCGCAGCGACTGGAGTAGAGATTATCCCCATGTAAAGCGTCAATGAGTGCGTCATGGACGATTTCATAAAGGGTGTTGGGCCCCCGGGCGATAACGGGATGCTCAAGAGGTAGAGTCATGGAATAGGTCAGTTCCTGGTCGTGGAGAATCGCCCCTCCGCCTGTCGTACGGCGTACAACGGCTAGCTCTCCCGCCGGTGGTGGTAATTTTTCGTATTCGCGGTATTTCTGGAAATAACCCAGTGATATGGTTGGCGGATCCCACTGGTAAAACCTCAAGGTTGGTGGGGATTCACCTTGGCTTATACATTCAAGCAGAGCTTCGTCCCGACCCATGTTTTCCGGTCCGGTGAGAGCCGGATCAAATATCACGCGGATGTTTTGTGTCATCATACGCTGATTGTATTCAATGAAACGGTTTTTTTGGGAGGGGAACACTGGCGAGATGGTTGTATAATGGAGGCGTGTTTTCGGGTTAGAGGATACGAGCAAATAAGAATCAGGATAATAGGCGATGAAACCGTGGATTGGCAGGTTATTGTTGGTCGTTTCGATGGTTGCGGTAAATTCGGCGTGTGCGGGAGAAAGTAAAATGGATAAAGTTCGCCCGGCGGTTTGTGCCGGTAGTTGGTATCCGGCCGATGCCGCCGAATTGTCTCAAACGGTGGATAAGTGGCTGGCGGATGCTCAGGAAGGTGGGAAAAGAAAACCTCTGGCGGTGATTGTTCCGCATGCTGGGTATCGGTTCAGTGGTCCGACGGCAGCGGCCGCTTTCGCGAAATTACGCGGGCACAGCTACGAGCGGGTGATTGTGCTGGCGTTCAGCCATCGGCATGCGGGGAGATATAACGGTGTGGATGTGCCGAAGGATGTTTCTGCATATAATACACCTTTGGGAAAAATAGATATCGATAAGAAAGCGTGCGCGCAACTGGAAGGAAAGTCGCCGTTTGTCTCCAACCCGGGAATGGGCGACGATGAGCACTCTCTGGAGTTGCAGCTTCCGTTTTTGCAACGGGTGTTGAAGGATAAGTTCAAATTGGTGCCGTTATATCTTGGCGCGATGGATGACCGCGAAATGGTGGCCGCCGCGCAGTTGCTGGTGCCCTTGATTGACGACAAGACGCTTATCGTGGTCAGTACGGATTTTACCCATTACGGTCCCAATTATGGTTATACACCTTTTACGGATAACATTCCCAGCGGGGTGAAAAGACTTGCAGACGGCGCATCGGAACCAATTTGCCGCTGCGATTACGATGGGTTTGTTGAGCATCTGGAGAAAACCAGGGATACAATTTGCGGGCGAGGTCCGGTCAAGTTGCTTCTGCGGATTCTGTCCATGCGAGGTGGGGCCAGGGGTGAACGGATTGTCTATGAAACTTCGGGCAGGATTCTAAATGATTGGAGCAACTCTGTGACCTACCAGGCTTTTGAATTTACCGATCGACCCGGTGCACTGAGCGATAAGGAACGTGCGGCGCTATTGCATCTTGCTCGAGATACAGTTACGGCGTTTGTCAAAGGTAAGGATATTCCAAAGGTAGATGAAAAACAGCTGCCGGACAAATTACGGGCTGATGGTGCGTGTTTTGTCACTCTGCAGAATAATAATCGCCTGCGCGGTTGCATAGGGAACATGATGGCTGTCGGTCCTTTGTATGAAGGTGTTATAAGCAATGCGGTATCCGCCTGCCGGGATCAGCGGTTTGTTAACGACCCGGTAACGGCAAAAGAACTGGACGATCTGCACATAGAAATCAGCTACCTCACGCCATTGAAGGAAGTTAAGAAGATTGAAGAGATAGTGGTTGGTCAGCATGGTTTGTTTATAACGGACCAGTGGCGTCGAGGCGTACTGCTTCCGCAGGTTGCGTACGAGCGGGGCTGGACGCGGGAGCAGTTTCTGGAGCAGACGTGTCGGAAAGCGGGTTTGCCGCACGACGCGTGGAAAAGCCCTACGGCCAAAATCGAATCATTTGAGGCCGAGGTCTTCGGTGAGCCAAAATAAACCGGCAGGTGTTATATGGATAATCTCTCTAATATCTTTCGCGATCCTGGTCGGCGGGATTTTCTCAAGTGGGCTATTGCCTGTGGTGCCATGTGCCGGTTGGTATCATCTAAGGCGCTGGCGGGCGATACAAAAGCGGAAAAAGTCAAGGGCATAGTCAGGCACCGGGCGATGTTCTGGGACGAAGGGCCCGATAAGAGTGTTCGCTGCACGCTATGTCCGCGGCATTGCACGGTAAGACCGGGCAATCGCGGTTATTGCGACGTAAGGGAAAACCGCGACGGAGTATATGAGACGCTCGTTTACGGCGCCCTGTGCAGCGCCAATGTTGACCCCATTGAGAAAAAACCGCTGTTTCATTACCTGCCGGGAACCGAGGCTTTCTCCGTCGCCACTGCGGGGTGTAATATCGACTGCCAGTTCTGTCAGAACTGGGCCATCAGCCAGAAGTTGCCGGAAGAAGTCGACAGCAGGGAGGTTTCTCCCGAGAAGCTGGTGGCGGCGTGTAAAGATCAAAACTGTCCAACTATTGCCTACACGTATTCCGAGCCGACGATTTTCACTGAATACATGCACGATTCCGCGGCCCTTGCCAGGCAGGAGGGGATCGGCAGTGTTATGATTTCCAACGGGTATATTAACGAAAAACCCATGCGTGAGCTTTGCAGGCAGTTATCTGCGGTAAAGATAGATTTCAAGGCCTACAGCGATAAGTTCTACCGCGATGTCTGCTTCGGTGAATTGAAGCCGGTGCTGGATACGTTGGTTTTACTCAAGGAGTTGGGGATATGGTTCGAGATGGTTAACCTGATCATCCCTACTCTTAATGATTCACCCCGGGAAATAAAAGAGATGTGTAAATGGGTGGTTAAGAATCTGGGGCCGGATGTTCCCCTTCATTTCACCAGGTTTCATCCGACCTATCGGCTGACGAATCTCCCTCGAACTCCTGTCTCCACGGTGGAACGTTGCCGTAATATCGCTCTGGAAGCTGGGATTCATTACTCCTACACCGGCAATGTTCCAACCCACCCAGGTGAGAACACTTACTGCCATGCTTGCGGTGAGGAACTGATCAGTCGGATTGGTTTTCGAATTAAGGCGAACCGAATCGAAGATGGAAAGTGCCCGAAGTGTAAAACTTCCATACCTGGCGCGTGGTCGAGAAGGAAAACCGAGCAGTAGTTTGTTATCGCGGATCGGCCTGTCTCTGTCTTGGAATCGCTGGTTATATCTAAAGTGTAGCTGAAAAGAACGCCTGCTGGTGTTGGTATGGGTAGTATGGGGTGAGTGGGCGAGAGCGAAGCTGTTCAAGTCTAAATAGTACTAACTGAACTATAATCCCACAACTTCTGACACTTGATCCAAAGCACCGGAATACCTACGTTTGAGTAGTGTAATGGGACATTGTCTCCAGACGAAAAATATTAGGAGAACTGTATGAAAAGGCATCGATGGATATCGCTCATAGCGGTGATAGGCCTGCTGGCACCGGTTGGTCTGGCATGGGCGAAAAGCGAGGGGGTTCAACCCACAGAGGTTACCCTGGATAACGGGTTGAAGCTTCTGCTGATAGAACGGCACGAGCAGCCGACAGTGGCGGCCTGTCTGATTTATGACGTGGGCGCGTGTAACGATCCGGCCGGCGTTAGTGGTATTGCCCACATGTTCGAACACATGATGTTCAAAGGGACACGGGTAATTGGCACCACTAATTTTGAAGCTGAGCGAAAGCTTATCGAAGAACAGGATGCCTTGCGGGAAAAAATGCAAAAGGAGATGAACCGTATGCGCCTGATGAAGAGGCGCGGGGAAATCACCGATGTTCTCGATCCAGAGCAGTGGACTCCTGAATACAGGGAAATGATGGCCAAGAATGACGAGTTGGCCGCCGCCCAGCGGGAATTCACAATCAATAATGAATTTTCCGATTTATACAGTGCCAACGGCGGAGCGGGCTTGAACGCGGGCACCTCCAACGACATGACCCTGTATTACGTGGAGCTTCCTTCGAACAAGCTGGAGCTTTTCTTCTGGCTGGAGTCGGACCGGATGGCTAACGCCACCATGCGCGAGTTCTACACCGAGCGCAACAACGTGCGTGAAGAACGGCGACTGCGAACCGAAAGTACGCCTACGGGAAAATACAATGAAGCATTTGAAGCCCTGTTCTGGCAAACCCATCCGTACGGTGTTCCGGTATTAGGCTGGGCTTCAGAGGTGGAATCGATAACCCGTGACGACGTACGCGATTTCTTCAAAGTCTATTATGCTCCCAATAACGCGACCCTGGTTGCTGTTGGCGATTTTGATACCGAGAAGTTTATCGCCGCTGCCAAAAAGTATTTTGGTAGAATCCCCAGGGGTGAAAAGGAGCCCCCGCTGGTCGTTACCGAGGAACCAGCACCCATCGCCGAGCGGCGGTTGATTGCCGAAGCCGAGACCAACCCGCAGGTGCGCATCAGGTTCCACGGTGTGGCCATGGGGCACAAGGACGAGCCGGCACTGGACGTGTTGTCCGGAATTTTATCCGGGAGAAGCGGCCGACTCTATAAACGGCTGGTTACCGAGGAAGATGCCATCATCGGTCAACCCCGGGCCAGTGTTCTGTCGCGTAAGTATGGTGGTTACATTGAGCTGGGAGCAACGGTTAAGGAAGGCAAGACTCCGGAAGCGGTTGAAAAGATGATTCTGGAGGAGATTGATAAGCTTCGTGAAGGCGAAATCACCGATCGGGAAATCCAGAAGGTTAAGAATCAGGCGTTGGCCTCTTCAATCAGGAGCCTGCGCAGCAATATGGGGCTGATGTTCCAACTGGCCGTTTATGACACCTGGTATAAATGGCAGTATATCAACGAGTCCACTGACCTTACGTTGAAGGTAACGGCCGATGACGTTCGCCGCGTGGTTAAAAAGTACTTTGATCCGAAGACCCGCACGGTTGCGATATACCTGACCAAGGAAGGCACGAAAACCGATAGTGATCCGGAACTTGAAGCGGTGCTTGCCAGTGTGCCGCCCGAGGCGGTTCCCCAGATAAAGGCGATGATCGCCCAGTTGAAGCAGATTCCGGATGCCAACCTGCTCAAGCAGCGCCTGGCAGTTATGGAGCCGGCACTCTCTTCTGAAGAAGTTCCGGAAGAACAGAAAGCTCTATTGGAATACATGGTAAAGATAATCAAGGCCCGGGTAGCTGAGTTGGAAGCTGCGCAGAAGGAGTCTGAATAATATGCGAAAATATATAATAACCATTCTGGCTATCGCTCTTGTGGCGAGCGTCACCGGCTCCGTCCTGGCGGAAAAGCCTGTTGACGAAAAAATAGTATCGCACCCCAGGGAGTTGGTTTATCCCGATATGGAGTACAACGTTCCACCGGTCAGCGAATTCCGTACCGTCTTATCTAACGGTATGGTCGTGTTCATCGCCGAGGATCGCATGCTGCCCACTTTTGATATGCAGGTGATCATTCGAACCGGCGGAGCCTTTGACCCCGCAGGAAAAGAAGGGTTGGCCTCTCTTACCGGCGGGCAGATTCGCGATGGCGGTACCAAGACTCTCAGCCCCGCGGAATTGGATGATCGGGTCGAGTTTCTCGCCGCGGCTCTTTCGTCCGGAGCAGGTGACACGAAGGGGCAGGCCGGTCTGTCGCTTCTGGCCAAGGATGTCGATGAAGGACTCGGGCTGCTGATCGAAATGCTGAGATACCCTCGCTTCGACGAGGAACGGTTCCGTAAGGCAAAAGACAGCATTCTGCAGAACATTAAACGGCGCAACGATTCCACTGAGAATATCGAGGGGATTGAATGGAGTATGCTGATGGATGGTGAAGACCATTTCAGCAACCGTTACCCTTCTACCGAGTCGATTAATTCCATTACCCGCGACGATATGATCGCGTTTCACCAGAAGTATTATCATCCGGCGAATATGATTATCGCCGTAGCGGGTGATTTTGACCGGGACCAGATGCTCAAGAAGCTGGAGACCGCCTTCGCCGATTGGCCGGCTGGGGAGCCCGCTCCGAAGACTTTCGCCAAACCCGATCATCAGCCGGTCCCCGGCGTCTACGTAGTGCAGAAAGATGACGTGAATCAGGCACGCGTATCTATTGGGCATAAGTCAATTATGCGGGGTACGCCGGACTACTTCCCGTGTTTCGTCATGAACGGTATTCTCGGTGGTGCCGGTTTCCAGTCGCGACTGATGAAGATCGTTCGGGCTAAAGAGGGATTGGCCTACACTGTCGGCAGTTCGTTCGGACAGGGCACCTATTACCCCGGTGATTTCCAGTGTTATCTGCAGACGAAGAGTAATGCCTGTGCGTACGCGACCAAGCTCGTTCTCGAGCAGATTAATCGTCTGCGGACGGAAAAGGTTGGAGAAGAAGAGCTGCAGGAGGCTATTTCGCTTTTCGCGGAGTATTACCCTCAGTTTTTTGAAACCAAAATGGCATTGCTTGGTGTTTACGCGAATGACGAGTATACCGACCGGGACTCGGTTTTCTGGCAGAATTACGTTAAGGATCTGCGCAGTGTTACCGCCGACGATGTTTTACGCGTGGCTAAGAAATACCTGCATCCGGACAAGCTCGTCTTCCTCGCTGTTGGTGATACCGAGGCGATTTTAAAGGGCGGACATGACAAGGCCCCCGACGTGAAGATGGACGAATTCGGCAAAGTTACCAAGTGGCAGGTTCGTGACCCGAACACATTGAAACGATAACGTTGCTTATCGTTAACGTAATCGACAGCCGCGGTTTGTGTAAAACAAGCCGCGGCTTTTTTTATGCCTGGAAATGCATCGCATTATCGAATCGCGAACCACAACACAATATCAAGGCCGTGGCGAGTTTTATGATTGCCAGAATGATGCAGGTGCTGACAATGCCGAATACCGGAATCAGCAATACTCCGCAGAAAAGAGCTCCCGCGCATGCTCCGGCGTGATCTGCACCGACTATTGCGGCAGAGGCGTGAGCGATTTCACCGCTGAGGTGTAATTGAAGTTGGGCGGAAACGGCAAAAGCCCTGCCGCCGAGAAAACCTGTCAGGGCTACCATTAAGGATATACACCATTCGACCGCTGCCAGGGCGGACTGGCTGGCCTGAAGAGATGCTAATGCCGGTAAAACCAACGGAGCTGAAAACGCCAGAACCGCCAGTGCCAGGTCCACGGTGATCATTCTGTGCCAGAGCCGCCGGATATCTACGCCGCGTTGCGAACCTGTTTGCTGGCGACTTGCCAGCAGGCAACCGACCACCAGTCCCCCCATGAACAGGGCGATTATCCAGCCTATGCGCTGGTAGACATATCCGTACAGGGTCTGGAAAGAGAAAAGCCAGATCAGGCTCATGGCCATGGTTACGAATCCTGTTCCGGCGACCGATAGAGTGATGGAGGTATTTGCCCAGCCGGTCGGACCCTTGTGACGCAACTTATCGGCAAAAAGCGTGAACAATCCTGCTCCCGCCAGCAGTAAAACCAGTTGGATAAACCCAATGGATCTGATTTGAGCAATGATTTTGCTTTCGCTGGAAATGGATTCCCAGTATGCCAGACGCTGGATGTATATTTCAGGCCAGAGATCCGTGCTCATGGTGTAACGTTTCGCCGAGTCGATCTCGGCTCGCCGCTGGTTGATTTTTTCTGCGTCCAGCCAGTCGGTGGCTCCCTCGAACCATGCAGGATGAAATGTTTTCGATTGTACCTCGCGGCGCGAATAACGGGCGGACATCTCGGCCGGATCGGCGGTCGTTAAATTGGGACCAGTAGCGGCCAGCACCTGAGCGGGATTGCCCCAGCCGATGGTGATATAAGGGAAATATAGTCGCAGCGTTTTTTGGATGGATGCCAGGTATTCGAGCGAGGATGGAGAAAGCTCGCCCGGTGAGGCCGTGGCCGTCAAGCAAAGGACACTTTCCGGCTTCATGGCTTTGCGTAGCTCCGCGAAAAACTCCCGAGTGTAAAATCTGGCTCGATGGGCGGAAGTTGGTTCGGGCAGGCGGGCAACCACCAGGTCGTATGCGCTGTCTTTGGTTTTTATGAAATAGCGGGCGTCGGCATGATGAACGGTTACGCGGTAATCACCAAGTGCCCGTTGGTCTGCCGGGGGCAAGTATGGTTTTAGCAGTTCGATCTGTCGCGAATCCGGTTCCAGGTAATCCACATGCTCCACCGGGTGTAATAAAATCTCCGAGAGTAAACCTTCGGCTCCACCACCTATCACAAGTATGGTTTTCGGATTGGGGTGCTGGCAGAGCCAGAAGTGCGCCAGAGGAGCGAACGCGTATGGATCGGGAAAATCCACGGTAACCTGCCCGTCGCAGTACAGGGTGTATTGCCCCGCACGATGCCCGACGGCGAGATTCTGGTATTTGGATTCCGTTTCCGCGACCAGTTTGTATCCGGCGGCTATGTTATCCCACCGCCGGAGAATGAGTTTTCTATTCAAAGGCCCGGCCAGCAGAAAAGTCGAAATCGATAAAACTATAACAAACGATACCGCTAAGACGGGAATGAACCTTCGTCGATGATGAATCACCAGGCCCGCAATAGCGAAAGCGGTCAGGCATCCGCAGGCAAGTATGGTTTGAATTGGCGAGAGGTTTTCTACCGCCCAGAAACTGAAACCGGCGCCTCCGATAAGAGAACCGGCCGACTCCAGTGCGTACACCTGGCCAAACGTAAGTACATTGACCTGAGTATTGGCCTTGTTGCCCTGGTGCACAACGCAGCAGGCGAAGGGAAATGCCATACCAACCAGCAAGCTTACCGGAGTTACCAGTACAAGTGCGGCCAATGCTGTCTTGGTTAATGGTAGTAATGCACCAGGTTCCACTCCGAGCCAGGCGCGAGCACCGCGAAAGAGCCACAGCTCGACACAGGTTATTAAAGTCAATACAAACAGAATGGTTGCAAGAGTAAGCTCCGGGCACTGGCTGCGCTTTGCTCTCCATCCACCGACGTATGCACCTGCCGCTACTCCGAGCAGCCAGGAAAATAGGACAATTCCCCAGGCGAATTCACTGCCGGACATTAACACGATGGCTTCGCGCAGCAGGATAGACTGGGCGACTATTACCTGCAATCCCCAGGCCAGCACAATAGCCGATAGCCATATTCGAACTTTTTTAACTTGAGTATCCCTGCCGGCAATCATGGATCTCTTCCTGCCTGAAAGATATTAGCAGGAAGCATTCTACACCAGATCAGCCGCAGAGTGGATCGATATCGAGAAATTACAACGGGAGGAAATGGCATCAACAAAGTAGGTCGGGTCAACAGACCCGACGGAATGTTTATGAGAAGTAAAACACGGTAAGGAGCTTTGCGGGAAGGAGCAATGAATCGACGGAATGCTTTCCTGGTCGCCAACCTTACGAGCTAATCATTCGTATCCATGAGGAAGATCATAAGCGTATTCTTGGACCATTCGACCCGACCTGTGGATTGCCATTTGCCGTTTACACCGCGATCGAGTGCGTCGTCTACTTCTTTTGCAACGACCTCATCAATCTGAGTGAAGGCGATATACTGCCCCGATTTTTCCGAGGTTACCGTTCCCCGTCCGATCAGGTCGAAACCACCCGGGTTTACTTTTCCCTTTTCCAGGTCTTCGTAAATGCGCACTGTTCCACCATACGGATTGTCGCTGGTGGTCAGCGGGTGGGTGAGATACGGGCCTTTCCAGTCAAGCCCCTGCTGTTTTATGGAAAGCTGGTGGTCAGTTTCGCTGTTGGTGTCCGAATATTCCCTTGCCGTTTTTCCGGTGTGGGCATAGTGGGTTTCGACCGCCGTTCGAGCAGTATCGACCACCTGGAGAATTTTGGTTATCTTGGCGTTTTCGGCCGCACCTGATACTTGTGGTATTACCAGCGCCGCCAGTATGCCAATAATTATCACAACTATAAGCACTTCAAGTAGGGTAAAAGCAGAATATCTTCTTGATGTCGATGACATATTTATCTCCGTTCAGTCAATCGGCGCACATACGCCTGTAAAGCGTATCGACATTCGCGGAGTTGGACTCAATGTTCGATGAGAAAGGAATGGCTTAAATTGCAGCGTTGCCTGAAGATCCGATAAATATCCAGCGTATTGTGTTATTTGCCAATTGGTCCAATAAAAAACCACCCTCTAGAATGTAGAGGGTGGGCTGATATGGCAATAGTAATGAATCTATGGCTATTTCTTTTTGCTCTTGTCCGGGTATGCCGGAACTTCAGGTATCGTAACCGGGTCTTTTTTCAGCTGCCGCAGAAGATAGTCAATCGCGGCTTCCAATTGAGCGTCTTTTCCTTTGACCACGTCACCCGGCATGTTTTCCACTTCTATATCCGGGTCAACGCCGTGTCCTTCAATCAGCCAGGTTTGATCCAAACCGTATAAGCCGAATTGTGGGGGCGTGGTTGTACCGCCGTCTACAAAGTGCTGATGCGGCTCGATTCCGATCGATCCGCCCCAGGTACGCATGCCCAATAGGGGAGCGATATTCTTCCTCTTAATGGCTTCTGCGAACATCTCGCCGCTCGATCCCGTGTCCTTGTTGATCATGACAACCATCGGGCCGTGAAAAATCCGCTCGGGATCGCGTAAAGGCTTGCCCTCCCGCGGTTGAGTCATGCCCCACATCTTCCGTTCCAGTCTGTCGATGATCATGTCGGCCGTGAAACCACCGCCGTTGTAACGCTCGTCAATAACGAACCCGTCCTTGTAGTAGTGGCAGTGGAAGATTCTCGAGAATTCGATTACCCCGGCCGCTCCCATGTCCGGAATATGCAGATATCCCAATTTCCCTCCGGAGGCCTTGTCCACAAATGCCCGGTTGTTGTTCACCCATTCCCGGTAACGGATGTCCTGTTCACTGCTGATCGTAGTAGCCCGATACGTTTTGGCGTTTTTATCGGTGGGACGATCGTTGTAGGTGATGGTTACGACCTTGTTGGCCTTGTTCTGCAGCGGAGCGAAAACGTTGCCCGCCGTCGTAACTGTTTCACCGTTGATGGCGATTATGTAATCTCCCTGCTTGATGGGGCAATCCGGTGCCGTCAGAGGTGACTTTTCACTGTCATCGCCCGGTGTGCCCGGAATAATGTGAGCGATGTAATAATACGACTCGCCCGGTTTGCAGGCGGTTTCAATACCCAGCATTCCCGTTCGTACGTGGCGGGCATCATTGGCGATATCCCCACCCCAGATATACGTGTGCCCGATGTTGAGTTCGCCGATCATCTCCCCGATCAGGTAATTGAGGTCGGTTCGGTTGCCGCAATAGGGGACAAACTTGCGGTATTTCTCGCCGATTGCGTTCCAGTCCACTCCGTGCATGTTGGCATCGTAGAACCAGTCCCTCTGCACGCGCCACGCTTCATTGAAAATCTGCAGGTATTCCCGGTTGCGATCGACCAGTATACGAACGTCGGAAAGTTTAACTTCACCGTCTCCGACCTTTGCGTCTTTGCCCGTATCGACCACTCCGTAAGTTGAACCGGATCTGTAAACCAGTTTCTTGAGGTCATTGCTTAAATGATAATTGGCTATTCCTGATAGCACTTTGGAAGACTCCTCATCCTCCAGCTTGTAGCTGTAGAGCTCCATTCTGCCGCCGGTTTCATCAGTTACCGTCTGGTACTTGGTGAATTCATTTTGGGTTTTCTTGAGGTACAGGAACCCGTCCGCGGTGGCTTCCAGCCTGAAGTAATTGCCGGCCGGTACGTCCCTGGCGGCTATGATACGCTGGTTGATGCCTTCAATATCGATTCGCGTCTCTTTGGCCTTGTCGTCATCCGCTTCTTCGTCGGAATCTTCGTCGTCCGTTTCCTTGGCTTGTGTTATATTTTCCTCTGAATCCTTCGGGGCGAAAGGTGACGGTTCACCCGCCGCGAGTATTACGATATACGGCTTGCACATATCCAGAAATACGTGAGTCTGATCGACAAAGCCCATTACCGGTTCGTACGTGCGGTTGGATAAGAAGTAAAGGTATTTCCCATCCGGGTCGAATGACGGGCTGAAGTCTTCGTACATCTCGTCGGTCACCCGGTAGGACTCTTTCTTCTCCAGGCTGTAAAGGAAGATAGCCTCGTTCATGCTTTCTTCCATTTTGGTATAAGCAATCCACTTGCTGTCGGGCGACCATACGTAATCCTGTATTCCCCAACGCTCCCAGGCGTCGTCATAATCCGCCCTGGCGATTTCGGAAAGCTCTCCGGATTCGGCATCCACCAGGTTTAGACGCAGGAATTTGTCTGAGAAAATTATGTACCTGCTGTCCGGTGACCAGGTGAGTGGATTGCGGAATCCCAGCCCGCCCTTGGTCAGTTGCTTTGCCGGCTGTTCACCTTTCTGATCTACCAGGTAAATTTCCTCTTCGCCGCTCTGGTCGGAGAGGTAGGCTATCCATTTTCCGTCGGGTGACCATACGCCGTTTTTCTCGCGATACCCCGTTGTTCTGGTGAGGTTTACAGGTTCGCCGTCTTCTACCGGCAGGTTGAGAATTTCACCGCGAGCATCCAGAAGCATGCGTTTCCCGGTTGGGGATAATCTGAATGACCCGGTTCCTGGTTCTGGTGTTATGTATTCCGGTCGCATTCTCACCCGGTCACTGGGAATGTTCACTTCCACCTTGCGCGTTTTTTCCGTCTTGAGATCGAGCAGGTGGAGCGTTTCTTTATATTGGTAGATTATCGAGCCGTCTCCGATGGCCGGGTACTTGACATCGTAATCGCTGTAATCGGTTAGTTGGAAAATTTCCCTTGTTCCAGTATCGTACTTGAAGATGTTGAGCGTCCCGTTTTCCCGGTCGGAGACGAAGTATATCGCATCGCCATACCACATGGGGTAATTGTCACTGCCTGCCCATTCGGTAATCCTTCGGTAATTACCCTTGTCCAGTTCTCCCATCCACACATCCTGAGCGGTTCCGCCCTGGTGTCTTTTCCAAGTTCGTGTTTCCCGGCTCTGCCGGTTGTAGGCGATACTCTTCCCGTCAGGGGAAATCGTGGTCAGTCCGGCGCGGTCCACCGGAAGCTGCTCTGGCATGCCACCATCGATTGATACCAGGTACACCTCTTCCGCTCTATGCGGGTATTTTCTATTGCTGCGAAACAAAACCCTCTTACCGTCTGGATGCCAGCCCAGTACGCGATCACCGGCCGGGTGGTAAGTAAGCCGCGTGGGGACGCCACCTTTCGCGTCCATTACGTATACATCGGTTCCACCGTCGTATTGCCCGGTGAAAGCTATTTTCGACCCGTCCGGCGAAAAACTGGCGTACGTCTCCGAACCGGCGTCGCGGGTAATGCGGTGTGCGTCTCCGCCTGAACTGCTAACCAGCCACAAGTCACCTTCATAAGTGAAAACTATTTTGTCCTGATGCACATCAGCATAGCGCATCAGATGACTCTCACCAAACGCCACGCCGACCGAGATCAGCAATAGAAACGCCGGTACTATTCGTTGAATGGTTCTACCTGTCACTTTGAGTTCCTTTCCAGCGATGAGTAAGTTGACTTTGTATGGAGCATCCGGTTTAAAAGCCGGATGAATTCGATTACATCATAATTGTAGTGATTTACGCGGGATATGGTACCTGAGCAGGCAGAATGTTACGTACCGTATCGAACCTGGTGGTCAGGAGTTGATGCCCCCGTGAGAATTTGCCGACGAAGTTCGCTATTGTTATGAGTAACCAGTGAATCCTGGTTATCTCACGCGATGAGAACAAAATGCCCATTCCAATGATCGTTGGCGGATAAATCCGTAGGTCGGGTCAATGACCCGACGAAATGCTTTGGATTTATTCAGTTAAGTTAGTTTATCCGCCAGAGGCGGACCAGAGGCAGGCCATAGGAAAACACAAAAGATCTGGAATAACCAAAACCGAGTCCGTCCACCGGAGGTGGATGGTCGGCATAAGCGTAGCCGCCGGTTTTAACCGGCGGGGAAGGTTCGTGGTCTTAAAACGAGCCCACCAGTCTTTGGCTCGCCAAGGCGAGCCAAAGACTGGTGGCCGACATGGATTGTGGAATGTCCTAGACCACCGAGTTTGATTTTACCGTAATATACTCATGGTGTCTGCTATTTTCGAAACCAAGTAGGTTTTATCCGGCTGAACCCGAAAACTTAATCCGGCGGACAGCCTTTACCGGTGACCTCGATATCGTCGATATTCCACCCGCAATAGTTCCAGCTACCGTCACTGCTGCCCATGGTCCAGCGCAGATACACAGTTGGCTGATCGTCAGCGATAGCTGAAATATCCAGGGTCATGTACTGCCACGATGAATCCTCAATGCCTTCCGAGTTTTCCCATACCGTCGTCCAATTGGTTCCGTTGTTACTGACCTCCACGGAAGCGTGGTCGTATGACGGTTGCTCAACACCGAGCCAGCGCCAGAAACTAAGCTGAACTTCGCTCATTCCGGTGCAGTTGATGGCCGTACTCGTCAGATGCATTTCCGGCATATCGTCTGGATAACCTCCGGACAGGTTATAACCGAATACGTTATTACCAGTATAACCGCTGGTCGGATCGGGGTTGCCGTGATCCCCGTTGCCGCCGCTCGGCTGACCGAAACCCCATAGCCCGTCTTTGCTCCATCCGGGATCACTGTCCAGCGTGGTCGAGAAGGCAACTACCGGCGGTTCGCAATCGTCGGGAATTCCATTCGTATTGCAATCCTCAATTGCCACATCGCACTCATCGGGAACGCCGTTGTTATTGCAGTCGTTACCGGTTAATTCACAATCATCGGGAATCTGGTTTTCGTTGCAGTCCTGGCTGAAACCCAATTCGATGTCATTTTCGTCCGGGTAACCGTTACCGTTGCAGTCGGTCGGGTCGGGACCGCCCAGTTTTTCAGAGAAACGGGCGTAATCGATCATATCCACATCCCCGTCATCCTCGAAGTCGAAATCAGCGCACGACAGCTCGGCCGGGAATGGTGTCGTAGCTCCGAAGCACAACTGGAACGCAGAGTAATCGTTCAGGTCCACGTCGCCATCGCAATCACCGTCACCGAATCCGCAACTTACCTGGAAATGAATGACGGCCGATCCGCCGGCCACCCCGTCTCCCGAAGGTAAGTACGGTGATTCATAAGTATCGTCCATCTCTCCGTCCAGCGCCATGCCGTTTCCAGTGACCGAATCCGATACGGTCAGCGTGTAAGAATCCAGAGGTAGTGGATTGTCCGTAGTTAATGTTACGGTGTTGGTTGTTCCATCATAGGCGAAGGTGAACGGCTGAGCTCCGGAACTGGCCCCGACAAGCGTGTAATCGCCCGCGTCCGTACTCACATTCGTGTGGAAGGTTATCGAAACCGTATCCACGGAAAGCCCGATAGCCGATTTGCCGGGAAGCGGATCGGTTTTTACGATTTTCGGTGCACCGTTTACATAGGAGGTGCTGCTAACCGAACTCCAAAGAATCCAGGCGTCAGGGTCGAACTCCACCGAACCAGGGGCGGCTGATATGGGAATAACGAAATGCTGTGGATCGTGGTCATTGAATACGACATACGTTTCCCCGTCGACCACAATGTCGATGGGCATGGTAAACCGTTGATAGGATGCGCTCTGTGTCTGGTCTATGTACAGTAAAAGGTAATCTTGTCCATCCACCTCGGTGGTTGAATATCCCCAGCTGTATGTAGGTGTGCGTTCGCCGTAAATCCACTCCTGGAAAAACCAATCAAGGCTCTCGCCGCCGTAGTAATCTTCAAAAACACCTTTAAGGTCGTCAGTGTCGGCTGCACTGTATTCAAACGCCACCCGGTAGCCGGCCAGCGCGTTCCAGAACTGTTCTTCCCCCAAAACTCCGCGGAGCATGTGTACTACCCAGCCGGCTTTGTTGTAGGTCGTGGTTACGTCAAATATGTCGTTCATGTCTCCGACTTCAGCAGCGGTGACGTAAACGCTACCCGCACCCGTGTATTTGATGCCGGTCATGTAGCTTTTTCTGGCAGCAGCGCCGCTGCTGCCCGGCTTGAACTCGTTCCATATCGCTTCGCTGTATCTGGCAAATCCCTCATTGATCCAGATGTCGTTCCAGTTTTTGCAGGTTACCATGTCTCCCCACCACTGGTGAGCCAGTTCATGAGCAGTGGTGTTCTCGCTGAATGTACCCTGGCCGGTGAAGGTCTGGTGCTCCATTCCTCCGCCGAATTCGAATTCGTAAATCCCGTATTTCTCATTAACGAATGGATATTCACCATACAGATCGCGGAATACGTAAAGCATGTCCACCACCTTGTTCCAGGCGTTACGGTTGCTTGTCGTGTCATGCTCCGGATAGATATAGAAAACAACCGGCATGCTCCCGCCCGCCAGCGGTACATAGGTTTCTTCCCACGTATTGTAATTGGTTGAGGAAAAACAAACCAGGTAAGCGGCAATCGGGTAATCACTTGACCAGCGCTGCCGCACGCGTTGCCCGGAAAGATAATCTTCGCCAACAAAAACGCCATTGGCTGCGGTGATCATCGTGCCCGGAGAAATTACCGCTATATCCAGCGTGAACTTGTCGCTATTGTCGCCCGATTCGTATAAATCACCATCCTTCACAGGCCACCACGTGTACGCGAAATACGCTTCGCTCAGTGTTGATACAAGATTCGTGCCACTGTGTGTGTCGAACTCAATGGAACCGAAAGCGCTGGATTGCGCGTGACCGCTGTAGGAAATCGTAAGTGTAAACGTCTCATCCATTCCGTATGTACGATCGAGTGTGACGACCCGCGTCGTATTCGATGGCTTGTTGACCGTAACCGGAGTCCCGCCGTTTACCGTGGCACTGCTTATTACGTATTGACCGGCCAGGCGAAAAGTGAAAGTGGTCAGCGCACTCGATTTGCTCTGAATGGTCATCGTATTCGTGCCGGACAGGTTCTCCGTTTGCCCAGGCTTGATTTCGATTTCCAGATCGCAATGCAGCAGGTCAGTGTCGCTCAACGGTTCGCGCAAGCCGGCCGCAAGCATCGCTTCGTAAACCTCCCGCTCTTCAGCCAGCATTTCGTGATCCAACTGCCGCTTAACAACAGCGCACGCTTTACCGCAGTCCGCCGGGGGGGCGTTGACCCTCTCCTCGTCGGTTACGATAAACCCATTCGATTGACCGGTGTAAATAACTGTTGTCAGCAGGCACAGAGAAAACCATCGTACAAAGCCTTGCATGGTTGAGGACTCCTTGATGATTGAGAGTTTTTTGGACCGGCGCCCCTCCTTTTGCCGACAGGCGGTAGTGAAGTGGTCCTGGCGGCGGGTGCAAAATCCACGATTTCTTCAGAATCCATGCTAGACAATCGAGTTGTACGAGTAAAGATAATAGCCCTCTATATTACCCTGTTTTTCCTGCCCGGAAACATATTGGACATACTTATTAGTGCTACTACGCTCAGTAAACGGATTTTCGCTCCGGACGGTGCCAAGTTGATGGTTATGGAGACACTTTATCCGATCATAGTGATTATTCGGATTTCAGACGAACCGTTATCCCGCTACCCGTTTAAGCTGGTTGCCGGCCGGCGTATTGAAAGCCACACCGATAATGAATCCAACCATCGTTCGCGTCGAATGCATCACCCGGCCGGGAACTCCCAGCTGATGATGCCCCACCCATATTTCGATCGCGGTGTGCATGGGAATATTATTACGTGATATGATACCAATGCCACCGAGTGACACATCTTTGGCTTTAGCGTGAATCAGCTCGCCGGCGTTTTTTCCCGACGTGAGCTTGATAATTACCGGAGCGTTCCACGTGGTACGCAGCCACGCACGTTTTCCCGTGTAAGTGTCAGTGGTACCCGTTTGTTCCGCCTCCCGGTTCCATGATTCTATAGTGGCGATTTCATTTGCCGTCCGGCTTGTTGCTTTACTTTCCTTTTGCGTATCGGCCGTACAGATCATTTTAGCTCCCTCCTGCATGACTATCCGTTGGTTATTGGGCGGACAATACCTGCTTTGCCCCAAAAAACGTTGTGCAATATTCGTGCCACTTGCGGATTGATGCGTCAATGCGGATCGCTTGCTGTTTTGCCCAATGCAAAACCAGGCAGTGGGTAATCCCTTCCCAATAGGCATCCGATAATCGGTAAAATGGCGTAAACCATATCGGACCATCGCGGTGAACATTCAGCTTATTCGGGGTTATTGTTCCTGGTGGGCGGCACTGGATCGATTCCGCCTCGGGAAAACGGATGGCAGCGGAGTACCCGTCGGGCAGTCAGTAACCCTCCGCGCAACAGGCCATGCCGGTTGATGCTTTCGATTCCGTATTCACTGCACGTGGGGATGAATTTGCATTGCCCTATAAGGTGTGGCCTTATATATGACTGATAAAATCGGATCGAAAAAACCGCACACCAGCGGCTTAATTTGACAACCCTGGCCGGCACAGTGGTTGACGCGATTTTCCCGCTATTTTTATTCACCGGTTTTGGGGGTTGAACGTTCATTCCTGACCCGTTCCAGAACGGTAATGGTTTTCTCGGCTCTATACTCTTTACCGTCGGCTGTGGTCATCAGTACTTCCAGCTTGTGTTTACCAGGTTCGATAAGGTATTTCTGTCCGGTAAGTTCATTGGATATCGGTTCCCCGTTACTGGTCCACAGGAAAAACGCGCCGCGGCGGAGTTTTCCAGGAACAATCGCGCTGTAGTTTATAAGTAATGGTGCTATTCCTATGGAAGAACTGACCCGAATACGCAAAGGCGGTGTTTCGGCCTGATTCTGTTCCACCCCTTTTCGCCTGGGTGTAGGCGAGGGCTGATTGTCTGAGTTGTTATTACCCGGATCATTGTCGGACTCGGACGCATTGTCACCGGCGAGTCTGTGTGTCGGCGCAGGTGATCGCTGTGTATTCCGCCTGGCGATGCGTTTATTCGGCTCTCGGGGTTCAGCTTTTTCACCTGATACCGGTTTTGAATCCGGTTGCCGTGCCTGGGCTGCCGCCAGGTACGGCAGCGAAACCTGCTTAACCTGCATTGTGGCCAACTCCAAAGGCGGGGTCTTCGCCGTTGCTCCACACGTTTGCGCGAAAAACGCCGCCGACGCACCCGGACGACGTTCGTGCCCCAATGCTTTGAATACCGCAAAGGTCACATCGAATCCACGCTGACTGTACCATTGAGCACCCTGTTGGGATTCACGCCTGCAGATTGCCAGATCGTTCTCTGTGTAGAAAATGCCAACCTTCATATCCCGGTATTCAGGTACCTGGTTGGGGTCAAGAACCGATGCAGAAAAATTAGACTGGCGCGGTGCCAGGCAACTGAATCGGTGTGGATGCCGATTGACAATGTAGTGTGCCAGGTAACCTCCGCTCGACCAGCTTGTCGATAATACGTGATTCGGATCAACATCAGCACGGCGAATCATCTCGTCAATCGCACCCAGGGTGAGCTGCTCATCGTGCATTACTCCCGGATGAACTGTGCGAAGCGGAAACTGGGCCAGCAAGTCCGGCGATGCCAGATGTGGTGCGATTACTACAAAACCGTATCGGTCCGCTTCCTGCTGCCACTCGCGGATCTGACGATCGGCGTTGTCAAAAGGCTTCATCCCGTGGAAAGTTACCACCAGGGGCCACTTCTTACCGGTGAGCAGCTTACCTGTTGACGCGCGACCTCCTCCTGTAGATTTCGACTGGGTTACATAATCCTCCGGTAGGTATGCCCAATACCACCCTTTAGTATGCGGATCCTGTAAATGGAGTACCTGCCCTTTGCCGGGCTTCTGGCCTACCGCACAGCCTGTAAGTGGCAGAATGCCTGTAGTGGCCAGGAGGAGGATTAGGGTTGTCTTTTTCATTCTGCTCTCTGAATGTTAGCTTTTTAGTTTTGTCAAAGGCACGATCTCTTTTTTATCATACGCCCTCCGGCGAAAGGCATCCACTTATCCTCGATGATGTTCGCTTTCAGGGGGGCGTCGCCGTGACCGCGTTTCCTCCGCCCCGACGCCAGCGACATTGTACTCTGTACCTTGTGAATTCATAGGGACGATAAAAACCGGCGAATGGAACGCTTTATATGAAAAGGAGTTACGCAATAGTTTGCGATTGTTCCGTTATCCCCGCTCTCTAAAATCACAGCTTTTCATTTCGGCGATCTAACCGAAAGGTAATTTGCATAACAACACCAATCAACTCTATTGCCTGCAAGTACGTAGCAAAATTACTTCCAGAAGCGTATAAAGGACTCTGGCGCACACTCCGGAAAAACCTTGTTGGTAACCGAAATATGTCGTTAAACCAGGGAGTTGGCTGTTCAATGCCTGAAGATACTGCAAACAAACCTAATTTCGTTCATCTGCATTTGCATACGCACTATAGTCTCCTGGATGGTGCGACGCGGATTAAGCCCCTGGTTAAACGGGTCAAGAAAATGGGCATGCCCGCCGTGGCTATTACCGATCACGGTAACCTTTTCGGAGCCATCGAGTTCTATCAAGCCGCCTGTGCAGCCGGAGTTAAACCCATCGTCGGCTGCGAAGTTTACATCGCACCGGGAGATCGGCGCAACCGGGAACTACAGGGAACGAAAGGTGGGTATTATCATCTCCTGCTGCTCGCTCAGAATCTGACCGGTTATCGAAACCTGCTCAGGCTGACCAGCAGCGCCTATCTCGAAGGCTTCTACCGCAGACCGCGAATCGACAAGGAGATACTTGCCGAATTCAATGAAGGTCTGATCGGAACCAGTAGTTGCCTTGGTGGTGAAATACCACAAACATACCTGCACAAAAACCGGGCGGCCGCAGAGGAGATGGCCAAGACCTACCTCGATATTTTCGGACCGGACCGCTTCTTCATCGAACTGCAGGATCATGGCCTGCCGGAGCAGGTGGATATGAATCCGGAGTTTGTGGATATGGCCCGGCGCCTCGGCGTTGCCACGATTGCCTCCAACGATGTTCACTATCTCGATAAAAGCGATCAGGAAGCTCACGATATCCTCTGCTGTATCAGTACCGGGAAACTCGTGACCGATGAAAATCGCTTCAAGTTTCCCTGCGGAGAATTCTATCTTAAATCCGCCAACGAGATGCTTGAACTTTTCCCCGGTCAGGACGATGCGGTTGCCAATACGCTTAAGGTGGCTGACATGTGTAATCTCGAATTGGATTTTACCAAGAGATACGCGCCGGTCTGGAAGGCTGAGAAGGGTACCTCGCCCGAGGCTGAACTTCGCGAGCTGGTCTACAAGGGAGCGGAGAAAAAGTATGGGGAAATTACCGATGAACTTCGTGAGCGTATCGATTACGAACTCGATGTCATTCAGTCCAAGGGGTTCAGCAGCTACTTCATGATCGTCTGGGATCTCATGAACTACGCCCGCAATAACAATATCCCCTGCGGGGCCAGGGGCAGCGGTTGCAGCTCCGTTGTGGCTTACTGCTTGAATATCTCCCTGCCCGATCCGATCAGGTATGGCCTGTATTTTGAGCGGTTTATGGATCCCGACCGTGACGAAATGCCCGATATCGATGTGGATATCTGCCAGAACGGACGGAGCGAGGTTATCGATTATGTCCGCCGCAAGTATGGCCACGTCGCCCAGATTATTACCTTCGGAACCCTGAAGGCAAAGGCTGCGGTAAAAGACGTATCCCGGGTTCTGGGTGTCGATTTCGACAGAGCCAACAAACTCACCAGCCTTATACCTTCCGAAATGAAGATGACCATCGACAAGGCCATCGACCAGGAGCCGGAGCTGAGGCAGACCATCGAAGTTGATCCAACCATACAGAAGGTTATCGAAATCAGTCGTAAGCTGGAGGGGCTCGCTCGCCATGCAGGTGTTCATGCCGCGGGGGTGGTGGTGGCCGACCAGTCTCTGGATAACTTCCTGCCACTTTACCGTTCGCCAGGCGACGAAGCGGTAGTGACCCAGTTCGACGGACCTACGGTGGAACTCGTGGGACTGCTGAAACTCGACTTCCTCGGTTTGCGAACTCTAACCGTGCTCCAAAGGGCGATAGACCTGGTCAAGGCCCATTATGGCATCGAAATAGATAGGGAAAATCTTGACCTGGAGGACCAGAGAGTCTACGGGCTGTTTGTGCAGGGGCTTACTAAGGGTATTTTCCAGTTTGAATCCGGCGGAATGCGCGACGTCATCATGCGTATGCGCCCCAACCGTATCCAGGACCTTATCGCTGCCAACGCCCTTTATCGCCCGGGACCGATGAAGTACATCGATGACTACGTCGCCCGTAAACACGGCCAGGCATGGAGCACTCCCCACGCGGTTATGACCGAGGTACTCGAAGAAACCTACGGTATTATGGTTTACCAGGAACAGGTTTCACGACTGGTGAACCGCCTGGGAGGTCTCGAACTCAAGCGGGCTTTCAGGCTGGCCAAACTGATCAGCAAAAAGAAAACCGAACAGATTGCCGCCCAGCGACCGGAATTCCTCGATGGTTGCGTCGCCAACGGCTTGAAAAAGGAAACCGCGGACCAGATCTTTGAGGATATTCTGGAGTTCGGTGGGTACGCGTTTAACAAGGCCCACTCCACCGGATACGCTCTTGTGGCTTTCCAAACCGCTTTTCTGAAAGTCTACTATCCGGTTGAGTTCATGGCCGCTCTGCTTACTTTCGATATGGGCCAGGCCGACAAGGTGCACGAGTACATCGATGAGTGCCGCCGAATGGGGATCGATGTCGCTCCTCCTGATATCAATACCAGCGGGAATGATTTCACTCCCGATTACCGCGATAAAAACCAGAAGATGATTCGCTTTGGTTTGGGAGCCATCAAGGGCGTGGGAGGAAAAGCAATTGATTCCATAGTCAACGCCCGTGAGACTGATGGCCCCTTTACTTCCATTTATAATTTCTGTGAACGCGTTGATTTGAAAGTGGTCAACCGCGGAGTTATGGAAGCCCTGATTTGCTGCGGAGCTTTCGATTCCACCGGCGCCATGCGAAAAGCCTTGATGAACGTGGCCGAGGATGCCGCCCGGGCGGGTCAACGCGCTCAAGAGGATAAACGTGCCGGGCAATTCAACCTCTTTGGCGGCGGTGACGATTCGGACAGTGAATCTTCGGTTTCCATGATCTCCAACGAGGAATGGAGCGAGGCCGAAATGCTCGCTCGCGAAAAAGCAGTATTGGGACTCTACGTTACTCGCCACCCGCTGGCGAATTGCGGCGAACTTATTGAGGCATGCGCCACCGCCTCCACCTCGCAACTCGGAACTTTCGAGGATAATACCCCCGTGGTTATTGGCGGAGTAATTACCGGGCTCAGGCAGATACTGCTGAAAAACGGCCGGAACCAGGGAAAAAAAATGGGCGTGTTGACCATCGAAGACCTGGAAGGGAAAGTGGAAGTTACTCTTTCGCCTCCTGAAATGGAGGAATACCGTAACCTGGCCAAGCCCGATGCCATCGTTTTTATCCGCGGTACTGTGAGCCGTAAGAGGGAGGAACCTTCTGTTCGAGGTAATGAGGTAGTCTCTGCCCGGATGGCGCCATACCAGTTGACCACCTGTGTTGTGCTCCGCTTCAATGAAGCTCTCGACGATAAGGGTATGGTGGATAAGTCCCTTGATATCTGCAAAAAGCACGCCGGGAAAGTGCCGGTGTATCTTGAAGTCAAAACCTCCGATGATCGGATCGTTATTATCAGGTGCGATACTGACTTTTATATGACACTTTCCGACTCGTGTCTTAACGAGCTTTCTGGGGTGGTCGGCGCTCATCGTGTTGTATGTACCGGACCCACTCGTAAGGAAATTCCCTGGAGCGATACGATGCGACAATTCCACGAAGATGACGCGGAGTCTTCTGGACTTGAAGTGGCCATGAACTGAATCAGGCAAAACTAAATCGCCTCCGGTCAGGCGGTAGCGTTAAAGGGAGACCTCCAGAGTCCTGGTTTCAATATTGGCTCACCCGGTTCGCTGAGCCTGTTGTTGTTATCGCCGGAAACCGCGTCAGAATCAGATGGCAATAGTTTGTGGGCCGAAATTCAACTCCGCTTGGCAAAGTTTTTTCTGCCAAAGTCGTTGCCATTGCTGTTGGTCTGCTAAGGGGAATAAACCGAGTCCGTCCGCCAGAGGCGGAGGGACGGCATAAGGTAGCCGCTGGTGGAGCCCGCTCCGTCCGCCAAAGGCGGAGCGGACGGGCGTAACCGGCGGTTGAGGAAAGCGGTTCCTCTGAAAGTCCGCCGCAGGCGGCCGACATAAGCCTTCGCGTACAGTCGCTTTGCGAAAAACCGCATGGTGTTTTTAAGTGCGAGCTTAAGCTTCCTCGCCGGCAGGATAACCAGAGTTGTAATAATCCCATTGCAAGAAAAAAGGTTATGAGTGTTTTTCGTTGCTTCGAAAAAATAGGAGATCGGGCAAATCCCAATCGCCGCCGGATGCTTTAATGATAAGGCATCATTCGATAGCTGATTTATAGGGTGTTTTGGCTATATCCGCGCAGTCTGAAGCCCCGCAATCCGCTCGAAACCTAGGACCTACATCGAGCAGTTGCGGGGCTCCCCTTTGGTGCCCTGGCTTTTCCCAGAGCAAGGTGCAATGACCTGTGTCTTACCTTTTAGGCTATTCAATTATAACTATATACACTATGCCGTATGCTTTACGATAATGCAAGAAAAATTTCCCATTCCCCGCTCATCTTTTTCCCGCCATAGTTAAAGACGCCTCGACGGCAAACTTGGGAAAAGTATCTATATGTTTTACTTCATTTAACGTTAGGCTGGCGAAAGCTTGTGAGTGTTGCGGCTTATTGAGCAGGCGAGTTCTTTTCGGACTTCTATGTCCGAATCCATGATAATGAATGCATTACTTATACACGTTTTAAAAAGTGCGTATACCCGCCTTGACTTTTACTGAATCGTTTTTACTAGGTATCGATTAACTGCGTTTGACAGATAGTGGCATATAACGGACAGCGCGAGAGCAACTCTTCGTGAGTACCCACGTCTGCAAGCTTGCCCTCGTTCATGACGATAATCCGATTGGCAAATCGGATTGTACTCAACCGGTGAGCGATAAGTATCGTTGTCCTGCCGGTTGCGAACTCCTTTACCGCGTCCTGAATCTGCTGTTCGGATTCACTGTCGATCTGGCTGGTTGCTTCGTCGAAAATCAGAATCGGCGCGTTTCGCATCATCGCTCGGGCAATACATATACGCTGCCTTTGTCCGCCCGATAACGTGCTGCCTTGTTCTCCAACCATCTCATCATATGCATTTGGTTTATTTCGAATGAATTCGTCCGCATGGGCACGACGAGCTGCGTCGATTACCAGCTCCCGGTTACTGTTTCGAGCACCATACGCGATGTTCTCGGCTATCGTCATGGCGAAGACCACTGGATCCTGGCTCACCATGCTTATCTGTTGCCGTAAACTCCTGAGCTGGGCTTGGCTGATCTGAGTGCCGTCGAATAAAATCTCTCCCGAATCGGGATCATAAAAACGAACCAGCAGTTTCGTCAGGGTTGTCTTGCCGCTGCCGTTGGGGCCTACAATGGCGACTGTCTCCCCTTTGTTGATCGTTATCGATACGTTTTTAAGCGTTTGAACTTCCGTTCCGGGATAGGTGAAACTGATGTCTCGGAATTCGATCTTCTCTGCCAGATGATTCAGGGTAACAGCTCCTTGAGCCAACTCCACCTCTTCCGGTGAATCGATGACCGAATAAATTCTCGCTGCTCCGGCTGACGATCTCATTACCCGCGGGTATACATCCGCCACTTTGCGCAGCGGATCGAGCAGCATACCCAGTGCCAGCAGTAACTGGGTGAATTCGTCCAACTGGATTTTTCCATTGAAAAGCTGCGAACCAAACCACATCACCACGATTGCTATACCTAGAATTCCCAACACTTCCAGCGCAGGTCGCATAATCGCTTCCAGCTTGGCGATTCTCAATTGGTGGCGGAACATCTTCCTGTCTATCTGCCAGAGATGCTTCCGTTCAATATTCTCAGCGTTATATGCTTTAACCACGCCGATGGCACTGAGAGTTGTGCTTAAGGCGCCGATCATTATGCCGTAGCTTCTCAACAGTCTTTTGTTTGCTTTACGTATCTTTCTGCCCACTGCCCAGAAGATAAGAACAATGACCGGGCCTACGACCAGCATGGTAATGGTCATTGCCGCGTTGAAATACAAAGCGCCGCTCAGGATGCAGATTGCCTTCAACGGCTCGCGGAGCATCTTGCCGAACACCGCTATCAGTCCCCGCTGAATCTCCTGCGCGTCCTGCACGAACCGGGAGACTATGTCAGAAGTCTCCTGCCCGAAAAAGCTCATCGGTAAACGAAGTACTTTACGGTAAAGCGTTCTTCTCAAGTCCATCACCGCTCGCAGAACGCCGATAGCAATGTAGTATTGGGAGAAAAACCGGGCTACGTTACTGATTATCACTATCAGAACTACTCCGCTTAAAACCCAGACCAGGGTTACTATTTTTTCGTCCGCCGTTTTGGCCCTCGGCACAATAGCCACCAGGCGGTTAATCAGGTTTTGTTTCCAGGAAACATCCTTGAGGTTAACTTTTGTCGGTTTGCTTGCCTTGGGAGTGTCTCCAGTGCTGCGAACACTTAGGATAATCCCTGCTCCGCTTTCCGCGTTTCTGATCTTTTCGATGAATTCAAACCCGACGGCCGGTTGTAATGCAATGTCCGACGAACCGGATTCTTCCGGAGCGACTATTCGATATGCAACTATTGCGTCAAGTGCTCTGTAACCATTCGAGCTCAGCGCTGAACTGCTGGGCAGCTTGTCGATGATGATCTCGTCCTTGCGTTCGACTCGCAGCTTCACCCCTAATCGCTCGTTAGCTGTGGACAAATCGACCCAGCCGTGCAGACCCTCGTCGGTCAACATCACCTTCAGCACCGGCAGCATACCGAATATGCCCACCGTATGCAGTACCGCATAAACAGCCGAAGCCAGCACACCAATGATAATGAACCGCCGGTGAGGCCAGCTCAAACTCAACATCCGACGGAATTCCGCGGAAAGCAGCCTCCCTTTGGGGGCTCTCAATTCGTCTTTGGCCGTTATTAATTCTGTATCCATATTTGATGCAGCCTCGGTTTTCTGCTGAATTTGAGTGCGTTACGGACGCCCTACGGAGTGGGAGCCGGAGTTGCTATGGGGACGCTCGTTGCGGTTGTCTCTGGAGCTTCTGCTTCCGGGCTCGGAGAAGGCGATTCTTCCCCTTTCATCACCTTGGCCAGCGAACGTGGGGGCCTCGCCAGCCGCCACTTCCCCTGCTCCTTGACGAATAACAACACCACATCCCGCTGCGGTTCAGGTACCTTGTTGGGGTCCAGCTCCACCAGGGCCCGAATTCCATACACGATTTCGCCTTCCGACGACCTCATCTTCTGGATGGCTTTAACCGTGACTTTCGGGTTCGCTTGCCAGCCACGTTTGAATTCCTCTTCGGTCATCGGTTCGTCGCGGGCACTCCAGAGCAGCCTGAACGCTTCATAATCCTTTTCCAGACAAGTTGTTATGGTTTCAAGTAGAAACTCATTTACCGACTCGTCCTCCGCCCGAACCTCAGGTGGAAAGTTGACTACGTTTTCAATGCTCGGGGTTGGCGAGGGTTGAACCGGGGTCTTCTTATCCTTCGCGCAGCCCGATACCAGTAGTCCGGGCAGCACCAAAAGGGCTGACAACTTCATACAGGATGTAGACCATCGAGGTATAGTTTGCATTTGCTGATTATCCGATAATGCCATTAGCCGCTGCATCATAGCTCGGCGGTCCCATTGCATCAATCAAAGATACTCCTCTAACCCTCCTTCCCTTCGGATATCGGGGTGAATGAGGAAATAGGCACCTTTATGAGGTGGAAAAATGGGTAATTAATCGGCGGCGATTAACCAGAACCGGGTGTCGGCTTACCAGGTCGAAAACGCCGCAACGACACACTTTCCGCATGCGAGGAGTGGAACAGATGAATTTCAAAACTCAAAACTGGACGCGAAATCCTGGACTGGTGGCTATCGCCGCACTGTTGCTCGGAGCCTGGCTGGCTGTGCAGGCCAGTGCCGCTGAGAGCGAGATAAAAGAAAAGCCCGATTACAAGCCCTTCGATGAGGTGACCAAGGGGTACGAAAAAATCGACGGCTTCCTCCCCCTGTATTACGAAAAGAAAACCGATCATCTGCTGGCGGTTATTCCACAGTCCATGATTGGTACTGATTTTCTTATTGCCGAAAGCATCACCAGCGGTGGCAGGCTTACCGGTTACCAGTTTGGACACATGGTTGTGCGCTGGGAAGAGTTCAACAAGAAAATGATCCTGGTCGAACCCGAAACCCGCCATCTCCGCAACGAATCGACCATGAAGGACGTGATCGAAAGAACCTACACCGATTCCGTCCTTCTCTCCACCCCGATTGTCACCAAACGCGGCAACGATCCCGTGATCGATTTGAATGCTATCTTCAAGCAGGACATCTCCGGTCTCGGCCCGTTCTTCGGCGGTCGAATGGATGCTTCCATATCCAAGTGGTCTGAGAAAAAAGTTTTCCCTGATAACATCGAGATTGCCGTTGACGCCGTCTATAACGGTAAAGGCAAGAGCGGTAAAAAGGCCACTATCCACTACAGTATCTCTCGATTGCCAAAAACCAGTTACAAGCCCCGCGAGGCCGATGACCGGATCGGTTATTTCCTGCAGGCACGCAAGGACTGGAGCACTGATCATAATGATAAAACCGTGTTCAAACGTTATATCAATCGCTGGCACTTGAGAAAAAGCGATCCCTCTGAAGAGGTCTCCGACGTTCACCCCGATGACCAGATCGTCTTCTATATAGAAAAAACCGTGCCGGTTAAATACCGCCGCTACATCCGCGAAGGTATCCTGCTCTGGAACAAAGCGTTTGAAAAAGCCGGTATTCGAAACGTGATGGCCGTTCGCCAGCAGACCGACACCAACGAATTCGCCCAACTTGATCCTGAAGATGTCCGGTACAATTTCTTCCGCTGGATTGTGTCCGGAAGCTCGTTCGCCATGGGACCAAGCCGGGCGAATCCGCTTACCGGCCAGATTCTCGATGCGGATATCATCATGGATGATTCCATGGTTCGCGTCTGGGGCGACCGCTACGATCATATGATCGTGCAGGGGCCCGCCACTGATGGCGATCCTAAGTTACAGGCGTTTCTTGATGCTCACGAAGAATGGAAATTTGCCGATACTCAAACAAGGTGCATGCCTTCGATCCACGACTACGAGGCAGAAAACACCGGCTGGGAAATGAAGGAGTTGGAGCATCAATTCCCTGATTGGGTTCATTGCTCTTTTGCCAACGAGATGGCTCACGAAATCGCTCTGGGCGCCGCTTTCAGTGCGGCCGTCGCCGGCGAGGAACCGCGAGACGAATTCATCGGTCAGTGGATAAAACTCACCGCCTGCCACGAAGTCGGACACACTCTCGGTTTGAGGCACAACTTCAAGGCCAGTTCGTGGAAATCCCTGGACGAGATCCTGGCCAATGACGATCCAAACGTCCCCACAACGGCCTCCGTTATGGATTATACCCCCGCGGTCTACAACCTCGATCGCAGCGACCGTAAACTATACCTGCCCCAGTGCGTCGGGCCTTACGATGACCTGGCTATTGCCTATGGGTACAGCGTTCCTTTGCCCAAGCAGGATGAAAAGGAAATGCTGCAAACCATAGCCAAATCCGTTGCCGAAAAGGGACTCGATTACGCTACCGATCAGGATCGCAGCTTCCTTGCTCCCGACCCGCTGGTTAACGTCTACGATCACAGCGATGATCCGATTGCCTGGGCAAAATACAAAATGAAACTGGTTGATACGCTTCGCGCTGACCTGGAGAACTGGGCGGTGGAGGATGGGGAAAGCTACGATCGCCTCCGCCGGACATTCAGCATGTTCCTCTATGAGTACAGCAGGGTTATCCAGTACGCCACCCGCGTCGTCGGCGGGCAGTATTTCCATCGCGATCATAAGGGTGATCCCAATGGCCGTTCTCCTGTCGAGATCGTGCCGGTGGAAAAGCAGCGGGAGACTCTCAACTTCCTCGCCGAACATGTTTTCAGCGATAAGGCGTTTACCTTCTCGCCGCAACTGCTCAACAAACTGGCCCCGGGACGCTGGCATCACTGGGGGTCGGACGCTTCGGATTTCCAACAGGAATACCCCATTCACGACCAGATATCCGCTGTGCAGTTCTGGGCCCTGTTCCACCTGACCAACCCCATCACCATAGGTCGCGTACACGATGCGGAACTCAAAGTTCCCGCCGATCAGGATGCTTTGACCGTTCCCGAGCTTATTGCGAAAGTGACAAACCTCGTCTGGTCTGAATTGGATCAGCAGGCGGGCGATACGGTTTACACCAATCGTAAACCGCGTATCTCCAGCGTCCGTCGCAGCCTGCAGCGCAATCACCTGCAACTGCTCATGCGAATCGTTCTTTCCAAGCCGGGACAGCTCTTCCCCGCCGACGCGGTTGCGGTTACCAGGTTAACCCTGGCCGGTTTGGGAGAAAAACTGCAAAACTGCGCTGGAAATAAAAACCTAGATGTCGCGTCCAGGGCGCATCTGCTCGATTCGGCCGCTCAGATCAAAAAAGCTCTCGACGCCGGATATGAACTGTAATAGTCCTCTAAAACTGTCGTAAGCAGATAATATATTAACCGGAATCCCGCGGGCGAATCAGCATATTACTGATTCGCCCGCGTTGTGGTTTACACCTATCAAGGGTTATTGTTTGTTTTAACGAACCGGTTCTGGGATTCTGCCTGTGGGCATTTAACCCCGAGCATGGTTTGTCTGAGGTGGTTATCTATGTCAGAAGTTGTCAGCGAACGCTGCGCGTGGTGTGGATAAAAGGAAGGCTCCAGCTTTTCATGTACTGGAGCCTGTCGTCCTGATCGATACAAAAGCCTTTGCTATGACGCAACAGCTGTTGTTGTTCCGGTCAGATAGGTTACGGCAAAGATGAAACTAAGAAACAGAATCCATTCCCATACCATACTCATGTCTGATCCTCCAATGATCGCCAATCCTGCGCGGGTCGCATGACCCACTCCAACAGCGAGAGTAACCTCGCGTTTTCCACAGGGCAAGAAAATTCTCTGGTTCCTCTAACTAAAGCGTACTGTAATTCAGAACCGGCGGTGTATGGGCGACGCACGGAGTTTATTGGTTTATTTAGGTTATGTAGTTTATTCAGTCTATCCGCCATAGGCGGACCAGAGGCTGCGGGCCGATATAAGCTTTCGCGTATTAATTACCTTTTAAACATACGCGATATTATTTTCGCCTAAGCTCACCTGTCCACTGCGTATGAAACAGATAAACCTATGCAGGCCGTTATTCGTCGTCAGTTGATTTAGTGGTTAAACGTCAGAAAGGAGTACGTGAATAAGAATCATAAACGCAAATGAATATCAGTACCGGAATCGGTATGTGAACTGCTGCACACCGAGTAATGATCCTTGTAGGTCCTGGTACCCAGGTCAACCTCAACTTCAACGGATTCCCCCGAATCAAGCTGAACGTCGTCGGGACTGAATACGTGTATTCCGCCGTAGCCTATATTCAGGCAGGTGACCGGATGCTCTTTGTCTCCCGTTGTGATCTTTCCCGAAAGACTGCGGGTGAACCGATACGATTTCCTGCGCTCGTGCGAGTGTTTTCCTTTGGAAATGGGGACTTCCAGGTCGGGATTAACCAACTCGCCCAGCGGCGGTTTATTGGATCGGCCGTTCTCTTCCGTTGCCATGCGCGCAGTCCTTAAATAGCTAGAAACCTGTTGGATAGGTGCTTTTACTTTTCATCGGCGCCTAAGGATTCCGCTATTAGTTGGACAAACCTGGCAATTTTTTACCGCACCTGATCCGAGTGACCGGAATTACGTCGCTCCCGAGGAGAGCGAACCTCAATACACACCCCATCACTCAGAATCGATTGGTTCACAACCAACAGATACGACAGGATGCGCGTTAGTTTGCGGATTAAGAAGGTTCTCTCTGGCTAAGCCACAACGTTTAGATTGGAGCCCATACTGCCCGTATGAGCAGCTACCTGCTCCATAGTCTGGGCTACGCTCTCAATCATGGCTACAAGGGCCTCTCCGTGGGCATCGGTTGCCTGGAGAGTTTTTTCCATGACGGCCATTTGTACCTGCCCGGCTGTCTGTGCAGCCTGGGCACTTGCGACGGCAGATGTTATTCCCATGACGCTCATAGCATTCCAATCGGTTAGATGACTGTGCTGCTTGTGCCACAGGGGCTTTTTACCCCTCCAATTTACTACTCCGACCTTACATTTCGATTTACGATTGGATGACGGCCATGTCAAACCGCCGTTTCTAAAGTGTTTTGGGCAATCCAACCCTTTTCTGGAGCATTGTAGACCTTGACCTGCCGAAGATGGTATTATTGGAGTCAGGGGTTGAAACGCTCGTTATTTTTTGGCGATTCAATATCGTTTACTCAGTGCGATAATTGTATCCAGGTTGCGTTATTCCAGATTAAGAGGCCACCATGACTGGTTATAAGACTTTAGCTGTCTTATTGGGGATATTTGCCTTCTTCCCTGATTTCAGCTCTGCCCAGACTATTCTGTATGAAGATGATTTCGATGCAGGCAACTCGTCAGGCGGCTGGAGCGTCTATCATACCGGCGACGCCACATACGATTTTGCTTACGACTATTCCCTATACGGTATTCCATCCGCTCCGAACTCTTCCGCAGGCAGCACGATAGGCTTGCGGTTGTCGGTAAACAACTCTACGGGCGCCAGGCATGCTGTCAGTTGCTACCCGGTGGGGGAGAATTTTTCCGGTGATTATTACCTTAAATTCGATATGTGGATTAACTACAACGGAGGTGCCGGGGGCGGCAGTGGATCGACCGAGCATTCCAACACCGGCATAAACCATACGCCCACCGCCGTGCATTGGCCCGATAACAGTGCTTCTGATGGTTATTCCTTTGCGGTTACCGGAGAAGGGGGCGCATCCGTCGACTACAGCGCCTATTCAGGTAATACCGTCTTTTCAGCGGCATCCGGTGTTTATATTCCCGGTACTCAAAACCACACCGATCAGTTTTTCCAGGATCTGTTTCCCAGCCCACCGTTCGAAACCGCCGGTGCTCCGGGAAAACAATGGGTGGAAGTTGAAATCGCCAGTAGGGCGGGTGTGACTTCCTGGTACCTGAACGGAACATTGGTCGCCACTTTCAATGATACAACTTATACCTCGGGCGATATCATGCTCGGCTATATGGACCTGTACGCTTCGGTGGCCAACCCCTCGGTTGATAATTTCATCATCTACGACAATGTGCAGGTTGCGACTTTCCCTCCACCTGATTGCAACGCAAACGGTGTCGATGACGTGCTGGATATTTCACAGGGAACCAGTTACGACTGTAACCTGACCGGTATCCCCGATGAATGTGAAAATATCGCCGATTGCGATTTCAACTCTGACGGTACCGTTGATCTGCAGGATTTCGCATCACTTTCGAATTGCCTGTCAGGACCTGGAAGCTTACCGCCCTGGTGCTACACCACATGCTTGGCCGCGTTCGACAGCGATTCGGATAGTGATATAGATCTCGTTGACTTCGCCGAGTTCCAGAAGCTGTTCTGGCCCGGCCCTATCCCGCCAAGACCCGCCGGTGCCCAAACCGGCAGCCAGTTTATTGCCGAAGTAAGTTCCATGCCGCTCACCGCCCGCGAGCAGCGGATAGTTGAGGAAATCACCAGTGGTAATATCCCCAACTTCCTCCGTGATTTCGTTGAGATTAACGTGTCCGCCCAGATCTCAGGCGTTACCCGAAACGCAACTTACTACGTAATGCCCGATTACCTGTGCATAGGTTCCGATGCCGATTTCGTACGCATGCCCTTGACCCCGCTCAGGGCCCAACCAATCGTTGATGCCATTGAATGCCTTATGCCCACGCGGAAAATGGTCAATGACATCTACACGGCCGCTGCGGTCAAGCTGGCCCCCTCGCCGATCAGCCCGACAACCACCGACATCACCCTGGTTTCAACTTTCTACCAGCATCACCTGACCATCGAAGGTCAACGGGCGGGTAGCCCCCTGGGCCTGCTCGTCGGAGGCCACAAAAAAGACGTGGTCATAACTCCTCTTTTAGCCTCTAACTCCAACAAGGTGGCCATCTACGGCTGGCACCAGCTTAGTGGTATTCCCATACAGCCCCTGTACCTGGGCCACGTAGATTTCTACGTGGACTACAGCCACGGCATAAGAGCGGTCAAGAAAACCATGCTGCTCGACGGAACAGAAATACCAGTAGCCGACGTACTGGCCGACCCCGACCTCTGCGTCCTCCTGAGCGACGAAGGAGCCGTCACCACCCCCGGCTATTAATATACTGCTTTTCACAACAGGTTAAAGGTCTCGAAACGCAAAGTGTAGGGTCCGCTGTGCGGACCAGTTGAAAAATGGAAAAACATGGTCCGCACAGCGGACCCTACAAACTCAAACCGCAGGCCGTGGCATTGAGGAGACTGAATACATATGCAAACGCGTCGGGTCATCGACCTGACGCGGATTTATGTTAATTGGCTTTCCGCAACACAACCCGAACCACCCGGCAAACCAGGTCATTTAACTCAATATAAGGATAATTCCTTTTAGCCTGCTCGTAAATCACCGGTGTGCGAAACGGGGACGCAGCTAGTTATTGGCTTTCCGCAACACAACCCGAACCACCCGGCAAACCAGATCGTTTAACTCGATATAAGGATAATTCCTTTTAGCCTGCTCGTAAATCACCGGTGTGATTTTCATAATATCCTCTGTTCGCGATCGTGGTAAGAGAGCGACTATTTCAAACCCCGCTTCCAACGCCAGGTTCTTGACGTCGTTGATGGATAACCGGTTAAGCTGCCGGTGGTAGAAGTCCAGAGCCTTGTCCTTTTCCTCCGGACGAAACTTATCCAGATGCCGTTCGATGTCAACAGGAGAAAGTCGTACATGCCCCCAGGGAATATCCAAGGTTACCGCGGAATGCCCTCCGTCGATAGCGAAAAACGGATTATACTCGTGATACGAATATCCGCCCGGCTTCAACACTCGGTGTATTTCGGCGAAAACGTCGGCGGGCCTCTCCAGATGCTCTATCGCCCGCCAACTGCACACAAGGTCAAATGTGCAATCGCCAAACTTGGAAGATCCCATATCGTCATTATCGTAGGATATCGCGGCACGTTCATAGCTTGCGATTTGCCCGGAATCCTTAAGGATGTTGACGATTGTTCGATGCTGAACGGTGTTTGTATCGGTGTATTTTATCGGGGATGGAAAACCATCTTCGCTATCCAGCCATTGCCAGGAATCGGTACCTGCAACTCGATCCGCTCCGAAACCGGCGAGTAGTGGTATCTCCTCTCCTTCTCCGCAGCCGAAACAGAGAATCGACTTGCCGCCGGCGTCCCAGCCGTGAATTTCCAACATCTTCATTCCCAACTTCACGCGGGAAGCCGTATCCCGTAACTGTAAAAGCAAGGCATGTTCGTCGATTTTACGTTGGAGATTCCGGCAGAAATAGTTCTTCCACAATGGCTTGAGTTTTGCCCGATGGTCCGGGACAAGAGCATGCTTATACCCGAGCTGATCGACGAATACTGGATCTTGAATTTTCTCCATCCGCTTGCCCTTGCCCTTGTGCTTGTCGGTATTGATTATAGGAAATACCAACCGGCAGGGTTAGCTGCGCAAACCCCTGCGATTCTGGCTCGACAGACTTTCCTCCACCAGTATCTTTCGAAAAACAAAGCCCATATGGATCAGCCTAAGTGCCCGCTTCAATGATATCTGAAATATTCAATAGTATTAAAATTTCGCGGAGTGATATCCGGGTGGAACCGGGGGGCGGGCGTCTCGCCCGCCTGGCCGTTTCGGGCATCAAAATATCCCAAAGCGCTACAGAATTCTAATTTCAAATTCCCATTCTCAACTCTCTCGGCGAAGCAGCGTAGGTCGGGTCATTGCCCCGACGCGTGTGTACATGCGTTCCGCCGGATCGATGACCAGCCCTGCAAACTATCCGGGATCGTTATGCAGCTTCCGACGTTCCTGGTTAAAGTAGAAAAATCCCAACCTATCCGAGATTTGAGATTTCGAATTTGAAATTACCAATTCGCTCACCACCCCGCCTCGGCGCTCACATCTTTCGGATAAAACCGTACCGGCGGCCTGCTCGAACAGTTGTCTTGCCAGCACACTGGTAGTGTAGGCCGGGTCAGCAGACCCGACGAAACATATTAGTCGCTCGCCCGCCTGGCTGTTCACGGTTCTGGGAACAGGTTACTACGGATTCATAAATCCCGCTCCTGGCTTCGTGGTTTCTCCTTGAGGGATATCTCTTTTTCACCAATCCCCATATCTTTAAACGGAACCTTGAATCCCTTGAGCGTTCCGCATTCAGGACAGCGGGGAATCGATAAGCCACGCAAATCGTATCCGCAATGCAGGCAGATAGGGAGATCTTCTTCCTTGCGAAAACTACTTCTGTTTCTGCGCCAGCGGACGTATGTAATTATGATAATGAGAAACACCGGCGAGAGCACGAGTGCCAGCAATAAAGCACCGCTTATTATCCCTTGCCAGATAATGTTATCCATAAAACACCTTGTGGTTAAACCATATTCGTATGCAAGCAGCTGTGGGTCGGGTGATTTACTCGACGCGTGTGCACATGCGTTCCACCGGATTGATATCCCGACCTGCAAATTATCCGGGATCGTTATGCAGCTTCCGACGTTCCTTGTTAAAGTAGAGAAATACCAACCTATCGGAAATTTGAGATTTCAAATTTGAAATCTCGAATTTCCTTACCACCCGGCCTTGGCGTCAACATCTTTAGGATCAAACCGTACCGTCGGCCTGCTGGAACAGTCGGCCAGCTGCCTTGCCAGCACGCCCAGAACTGCCGAAGATAGCGTCGTTCCCTTGCGATCCACAATGTCGTACGTGTCTCCAGCGGAGTGGTAATACTTGGCTCCATCACCAAGCGTGCCGGCCAGGCTTAGAGCGCACACGCCCTGTTGCATGAACGGACCGTGATCGCTTGCTCCCCAACTCCATTCGGCGATTTCATTATCGATTTCGAAACCGGATAATCCGCGAATGTGCTCGTGGAGAAAGTCGTAAATCTCAGGGTGGCCGAACACGCCGTACTGATTGGGAATACCAGGCATGTCCACATTTATTACCGCGATGATGTTATCCATCTCGTCCAGGTGGTTTTCCACATATGCCTTACTGCCGAACAAGCCGTGTTCTTCGCCCATGAACCAGATAAAACGTATGGTTCGGTCAGGCTTCCAGTCCAGGGCTGATAAGGCCCGGGCGGTTTCCAGAATGGTGACCGATCCGTTACCGTTGTCGATAGCCCCTTCGGCCAGGTGCCAGCTGTCCAGGTGGGCACAAAGTATGACCACTTCATCCGCGTGCGGACCGGTTCCCGGTATTTCCCCTACGACGTTATTGGGTTTGCACTGCCAGGATTTTGCGTTGACCTTCACGTTTATCTTCACCGGCTTATTCTCTGCCAGCAGTTCGGTCAGCTTTTTCCCCGACGCGCCGGTAATCGCCACGCCCAGCTCCGGGCGCGGTTCACTATGACAGGTTCCCACCTGGGCCTGGTCTTCAAGGTGGGATATGTGCAGGATTCCAACCGCGTCGTGCTCAATGGCAGAGTGCATTTTACTGCCTCTGTGCGCTCCGCCCCTCTTGGCCATTACAAACCTGCCCTTTATCTCCTCACTGTGGTTTTCAAAATCTTCCGGTAAACCTTTACCTATATCCACGACCTCGGCCGTTACCCCATCTTCAGGAGTACTCATGGTGTTTCCCAAAGCATACGAACCTTCCAGAACCAGGGGTTCGTCGCTCAGAACGGTCACCACTGTTTCGTAATCCTGCCAGGTGAGCATCTCAAACGGTTCGAAATGTACGTTGGCGAGTCCGTACTCCCGCAGCTTGCCCGCTACAAACTTTTCCGCCTTATGTCCGTTCTCCGATCCGCTGAGCCTGCCACCGGGCATGGCTAATGCTCGCAAATTGCTGGAGAATTCGCTGTTGACCATGACTTCGGCAATGACCTGCCGGTCGAGCTGTGTGGTTTGAGGTTGATGACAGCCGGTGACAAAAGCAGTTGCCGCGGCTACCAAAACGGTCGTTTGAAATATAGATTTCGTCATTAGCAGCTCCTGAGTGAGAAATTCGGTTACCAGATTATAGTAAAAACAGAGAGAAGCTGGTAAAGGAGTGTCTGTGTAAAATGGTAGAGCAAAGAAGCGAGTCGACAGGTGAATGCACATATAACCCGGTTGTTCACGTTAATCTATCTGGAGAACAGGTATGTATGGAAAACTGGCTTTTGCTTTTAGTTTCACTCCGATTGTTGGCCTATGGCTGATGAGCCGTTTCGGCTGAGGTCATCCGCTTCGATTGCTCGGTACGGGCATTGCTTTCTTTGGAGCGTGGTTGACCTTTGCCTATGCGGGTAAGGCTTTGACCAGCGGTGTTGATCGCGGATTCGCCCGAGCAGCACAAATCATGGTCGTTCTTGTACTGCTGGCGTTTATTTTGTTGCCCTATTGTTAAAAACATGTTTCAGCCGGGTATGCCATTCATACTGTTACTCTTTGCGGGGAAGAATTATTCATGGCCAAGGTTAAAGATTCAAGTAATCCGGAAAACTGGAAGAAGATGTGCCCCAAGGTGATCCTGGAGGGAACCCGTCTTACGCATAAAACAGAAATAGCGTTTACCCTCAACGAGCATTCGGGTTTCGTCGGACCGCGAAAATACCGCTACCACTCACCGCTGATCTCTGGCGAGTGGTGTGCGTTTACCAATCATCCCTGGGGCCGGGGCCTGATAAATTTTAACGAAGACGAAGAGGAGCAGGCCATGGAAACCTATCGAACATGGGCGCGGCTCTTTGAACTGCAGAAATACTATTCCTGGATAATCGACCGGTTTCATATCTCAACGAAAGCGCACCAGAAGAAAGCCCGCGGTGTGGATTATGATTTTTTCTGGCTGGAAGAGCGACTGGCGAATCTTGGATTTTGCTTAATATTCTGCACCCGTTCGCCGGAGTCGTTTGCCGCCGCCCGTAAAGAGCGGCTTAAAGTGTCGGGTAACCCAGCCCAGTACGACTGTCTGGATACGTTTGTCGCGGAGCAGGAAGCCATGAAAAAAATCGTGGACAAGTCGATTTTGCCGACTTTTGTTCTCGATATTTCGGATGATGATATTCCCGCCGCCGCCGATCGTATAGCCGAATGGCTTGAAAAAACTGGGGGACTGTGGTGCAAGTAGAATTTCCGGTGAATTTTGTAGGAGTCAAGTTGAGATCTGGACCGGATGGGGAGTTGAATTGCTGGCGGTAAATCATTAAGCTGGTAATTCGGTAACGGGCGCGTTGGGTATAATCATTTAGGGGCAGGCTGTTTGGCTGCAGCCTTTTTGCGGAACGAGGAAACACATGAAAATTCTATTCGGATTACTCTTACTCGGTGGTGGACTGTTTGCGGTTTTGCACTTTACCGGTACTTTCGATTTCGATCCGGCACAGCAGGCGAAAGACGCCCGGGCGGCGATCGCCCCCGGCATGTCCTGGAAGAAAGTCGTCGCCGGTGCCGGTGCCCCGAAAAAGTATTGTATCTACATTGTGCAGAAGAAAATGGTTGATGGAACGGAAATAGAATTTGCCAAGCCAGGTCCGGAAGTGAATTATGACGAGCAGGCTATCGCTTCCCGGGTTGATGACGGTAGTTTTCCCGTTGGCTTCAGCTTCTTCTATAGGTTTTCCAATGCTGATGCGTTTGAGGTCAAGTTCGATGAATACGGCGATGTGACCATGGTCCAGGATTTGGTGACCATGAAAGATCTGCTGGATCTCTAGGCCATTTCAATAGTGATAAACCGGTCGCCGGGTTTTGCGTGTCGGCCGTTTACGAAATCCTGGAAAGACATGGCCCGTTTACCCGCTGGCTGGATTTCCAGTATCTCCAGATAACCTTTACCTGTAGCTACGTAGAGCCGGTAGTCGAGAACTCCCGGCTCTTCTTTTACCTCGGCACAATCATCCGCAGCACGGGCCATGGCCAGCGTGACCCGTTCCGGATTGCCCGTCTCCCCGGAAACGAATTCGCACTTCGCTCCCGGCCAACTCCATAATCCGTTTATGGTATTAGCCAGTTGGTCCGCGTTATCCGTAAAACGGAGATAGCCGTCCTCTTTTTTCAGCTTCGGAGCAAGGGTGGCCAGACTGTCATCCTGCGGCTCGGGCTCCTGCGGCGGGTCGCTTTGCAATTGTTGCAAGGTTGCGTTTACCGCATCGACACCGACGCGAGCCAGCCGGTCGTGCAATTCGCAGGCGCGTTCCTCCGGCTTGGTAAGCGTCCATCGCTGAACATATACCGGTCCGGCATCCATACGATCCACAAGCCGAAACGTGGTTACCCCAACCTTCTCCCTGCCATCCATGATCGCACGCTGAAACGGTGCCGCTCCACGGTATTCCGGCAGGAGGGAGGCGTGAAGGTTAATGCACTGGTGGCGAAACAGCTCGCGGACCTCGCTGCTTATTTTCTGACCAAAGGCAATGACCAGGCCCAACTCCGCGTTATAGGTTTTCAGGCGATCGATCAATTCGGGGCGATTGACGTTGTCGGTCGCGATGACGTCCAGTCCAAGATTAATGGCTTCGGCTTTTACCGGAGTGGGCTTGGCTTTTTTCCCCCGCCCCGCACTTCTGTCCGGTTGAGTTACTACGCATACGACCTGGTGTTCTCCGTGATCAGGATCGGTCAGGGACTGTATAGTGGGAATGGCGAAATCGCCGGAAGCGAAGAGGATGATTCGCATGGATGTTTTACCTCCGGCTTGTTTTGCGGTGCGATTTTCTTTTTCTCGAAAACTTTTCGGTCAGTTCTTTTAGCGATCTCCGATTGGCTATTTCCTCGGCGGAGGACATGTAGTCGATAATCATTCGACCCTCGAGATGGTCGTATTCGTGTTGCCAGATTCTGGCCGGTAACCCTTCCCCTCTCATTCTATAGACGCTGCCATCGGGCGTTTGCGCTTCCAGTTCGGCCGTCAGCGCTCGCTTGACCTGAACATTCACTCCGCAAAGCGAGAGGCAACCCTCCTCCATCTCCTCAAGTTTTTCGAGGTTTTCCAATTTCGGATTTATGGAGACGTGGTTGTCTTCCGGATCGCCGGTGGGATTCCATACGAAGATCCGCAGCGCTAGTCCGACCTGCGGACCGGCCAACCCTACCCCTCGGCCATCGTGCATCATTTGCCACATCTTTTCGGTCAGTAGCTGTAGCTCCTCGCCGAATTCTTCTATAGGCTGACACTTCTTCCGCAGTACCGGGTCGGGATAAGATACGATTTTTAGTTTTTCGATTTCCTGTTTCGTAATCAATGGAATACCGTCAGCTTTTTGTTATCAGTGTAGCAACCGATTGACCGATCATCTTGACATCAAGCGGGTAAACGCTATCATGTTACTTTGCCGTAACGACCTTATTGACAAGGATTAAGGTTTACAAAGGCAATGTACTACTCAGCTTGTAACGAGTCAATCCCGTAAGATTCTATGGCGGTTGGCTTGTTCCAATCAAACAGGACGCACTAACCGCGAGGGTCGAAATAACACCTCCTTGAGGTTTATCGGCCGTCGTCGCGAGAGAGTTCGCTCGGGAATATTAATGAGCCAGGATACACCAACACCAGATCCGCAAGACAGTGAAAACGCCCGCTACGAAGTAACGGACGCCAAGAGAAAATCGGCTGCCAAGTGGTTTGCTCAGGCTAAAAAACTGGTTGAGCAAAGAAACTACGATTACGCAATTAAATCGTTCATTGAGGGGCTGACACTCAATCCGGAAGCTATTGAAGAGGGTTATATTCCTCTTCGTGGGTGTGCCGTGGCTCGCTGGCAGACCGGCGGCAAGAAGGCCGGCACCATGGATAAACTGAAATACTCCATGACCACTAAGGATCCGGTCAAGGGGTTGGTGAACGCGGCCTGGCGATATGCTCATGATCCAACCGATCTTGATGCTGCCGAGGGTATGTTCAAAAACGCTAACAAATCGCATTGCGATGCGGCCCTGGCTTGGATCGGGCCTATATTCCGGGAACTCCTCGATAAGAAACCCGTTCCCAAAAAATATACCTTGATAAAAGAGATCTACGAAGAGTGCGGCGATAGGTGCCAGGCTCGGGGAGAAACGACCCAAGCCGCAAGTGCCTATGAGGCCGGTATAAACGCTCTTGATCAACAGAAAAACGTCGATCCCAAAAATAGAGGCCTCGACAATATCATTCGCGATTTGTCCACTAAACTGACAATCCTCAAGGGGAATTACCAGAACGCAACCGACTTCAAGGATAGTATCCTAGATAAGGAAGAGCAGGCTAAACTGCACGATGATGAGAGACTCGTTCAGGGAGCCGATCGGCTGTCAGAGCTGATTGCTGCGGCGAAGGCCGATATGGAGGCCAACCCTGAAGTGGATGCCAAGGTCATTACCTATGTTGATCGGTTGTGCAAAGATGAGAGCGATGAGCACGAAAAATTGGCTATTAAAGTGCTTTTAGAAAAATACAAGGGAGGCGGTAATTATCGGTTCAAGCAGCGAGCTGATGATATCTCCATTCGCCAGATGGGACGCCACGCTCGAAAGGCGAAAGCGGCCGGCGACGCTGAGAAGTACAAAGAGCTTGCTCGACGCCGAGTTGCTTATGAATTAAAGACTTACGAAGAACGGGTCCAGAAGTATCCCACCGATTTGCGGATGAAATACGAATTAGCCCGCAGATTGTTCCAGATTCGCAAATTCGACGATGCGATCCCCTTGTTTCAGCAGGCTCGAGCGGATTCCAAGGTTCGAAATAGCTGTTCTTTGTACCTGGGGCGGTGTTTTTATGAGAAAGAGTTCTATTCTCAGGGGATCAGCGTTCTTGAAACGGCCATTGCCGATTACGAGTTGACCGATACCGATGTGGCCAAAGGAATGCGGTATTGGCTGGGCAGATTGCAGGAATCGGCCGGAAAAACAGATTCTGCGGTCGAGACCTATGGAAAACTTTTACAGATCGATTATAACTATCTAGACGTTCGTAATAGACTTGAAGGTTTAAAGTAGACTGTCTGCCTGAACGCTGGCTGGATTCGATGAGTCTGGCCTTTTTGTTCGGGGATGTTGAAAAACTGGAGACCGTAGCGTGGCTCATTCGCTATCAGCAAAGAAACGTATTCGTCAGAACGAAGTCCGTCGTGCTCGTAACGTTGCACGCAAGTCGGCGATCAAAACCCAGGTTCGTAAGTTCGAAGATGCTCTTAAAGCACACGATCTGGAAAAAGCCGAGGCCGAACTTCGTGTAGTTCGCAAGAAGCTTGATCAAGTCAGTGAGACCAGCGTAATGCACAAGAACGCTGCTGCTCGTCGCAAGTCTCGTTTGACCAAGCGTCTTAATAAGGCGATGGCTACTGCCCAGGGTTAATCTCAGGGGTTGGTGGTTGTTTCGAATAGTCGGTTTATCGGGTGGCTTTAAGTCGCCCGTTTTTCATGCGCACAGTTTTTTCGGGTTTTAGTGGCGGGTTTGCTGATGGCCAAGAAGGAATCAGGGAGATTCGTTTCTCGTGGCGGAGATAAACTGGACGCCGCGATACAGGCTTTTGGTGTAGAACCGCAAGGGTTAGTCTGTGCCGATCTGGGTTGTAATGTTGGTGGTTTTACAGATTGTCTTCTCCAGTACGGGGCATCCAAAGTTTACGCGATCGATACAGGCTACGGGGAGTTGGCCTGGACTCTGCGAAAGGATCCCCGAGTGGTGGTTATGGAGAGGACCAATGCTCTCCATGTGCAATTGCCGGAAAAGGTGTCACTGGTATCGGTCGATGTCGCCTGGACCAGGCAGCATTTGATTCTTCCTGCGGCACTGGATCTTCTGGAGCCCGGGGGCAAGGTTGTCACTCTCATCAAAACCCATTACGAAGCAGAAAAATCAGAGCTTAAGCGGGGCATACTGGCTTCCGAAAATGTGGATCAAGTACTCGATATCGTTCGGCAACGGCTTGAAATCGCAGGTATCAATTTGAAAGACATGATAGAGAGTCCGATCAGGGGGCGGAAAGGAAACCGTGAGTTTTTAGCCTTGATCGTTCCGTAAGCCGTGGACGTTCAATTCGATTTTCAGGAAACGAAGCAGCCGCTTTTTTCTTTACGGCTAAATATCCGGCCGGTACTTTGTTTTAGCCGATTACATAAAGAAGATTCGCGATGAACGTGCCAGGGGCGGTGTGCGTCCTGTGTTCATACTGTATTGGAAAGGATGGAATGCAGTGATTGAGACCATGGTGCAGTATTCGGTTTTCATGGCTAATAAACCCGGTTTGTTGGGGAAGATCTGCCGTGCACTGGCTGCGGCAAAGATCAATATAGTTGCCTTGACAATGATGGATTCCACTGAACACGGGGTGCTGAGGATAGTAGGTAAGAATCCGGAAAAAACCAAGGCAACACTTGATGAATTCAATCTTTCCATGACCAAAACAGATGTCCTGGCGGTTACCATGCCCAACCGTCCCGGAGCGGTCGCTGATATCTGCGAGAAACTTTCGGCCGCTCGTATCCCCATTTCCTACCTCTACTCCACTACCGGCGGTGCGGGGGGAAAAGCGATAGGTATTTTCAAAGTCCAGAACATGGCCAAGGCCGAGAAAATTCTGACTCAGAAAGCCAGCCACAGCCGGGATATGAAGAAGCAGCTGCGCAACAGACAACGTGCGACCGGCGGTAAATAGTCCTTTCGCATGTTGCTCGATGTATAAGCGATGAATGTTGGTTGCCGGAAGTAAAGCTTGTGGCAGCCAACGTGGTTGAATAATAACGGCCGGGCTGGCCGATGTATTAAGTAGCCCGGCGATGCGCTTTGCTGACAAACCGCCGGAAGAAGTACTTGCAGGCTAGTTTTGTCTATGGTTATTCAACCGGCATAATCGGCTATGGCAGTATTGGCAGGCCGGGTTGATGTGCCAGGAGAGATCTCCGGCACCCTCTAAAATCGAGCTGAAGATTGTGTCCGAGGTGATGGTGTAGTATTACATGCACATTCTCGCAGATGGATACCAGCGGTGGAGTTGCCCAAGGCGGCAACCGGAGGTGTAGCATGAAAAACAGACAAATATGGGTCGCATCCAGTTTCTCGGCGTTGATGTTAATTGTCGCGGCAGTGGCTATCGCTCAGGAACGCACCCCCAGTAATAACGAAGTCTCCCCGGAGCAGCAGAAACCAGAGAGCAAGGCGCCGACCGGGGAGAAGGATGAAGTCAGTACGCCCCCCCAGGTGTCGGCCGACGACATTCTGAAGGAGTTCCAGAAGGATCGGCCCAAGGCTCAACCGATTATGCCGGGAACCGCTCCGGACGAAGAGATCCTGCGTAACGATGAGGACACGCCTGAGCGGCGCAAACTTCGTTTTCCTGATGGCTTTTTCCTGGTCGACAGAACCGGGCGGTTGACCCAGGAGGGGGAATGGTGGGTTTTCACTTTCGTATCGGATAACAATCCGGCGGAAATGCCTGATCCGCCTATGAAGCTTTTGCCTAATCAGATGCTTGAGCGGATGGTAAGGGAATCGGAAGGCGCCGCACGCACGGTCGATTTCGTCGTCTCCGGTGAGGTGACCGATTTCATGGGCGAAAACTACCTGCTGCTGCGAAAGCTGATGCGCAAGCGGGATATGGGGAATTTGTCCAGGTAAGACGCGAACGTGGATTATGACTTCTACTTGCGGAGGACGTTGATGGAAATAGACGTTCAAAATAACAGTGACTACCAGCTTGTGCGTCTGACCGGCGAGCTGCGCAGCGAAGCCATGGCCCGGATTACGGAAGAGCTGCATCCCCTGATCGGTGAGCGAGGGGCGGCGATGGTTGTCGATCTATCCGAGGTGCCAATGATCGATTCCAGCGGTTTGAGTTCGCTGATCGGGCTGGCCACTCACGCCCGGTTGAGTAAGTCCAGGGTGGTGTTGACCGGAGCAACACCGTTTGTCTCCGGGGTTTTCAATATGACCCAGCTGGACAAGTGGTTTGAAATAACCGAAACGGTTTACGACGCGGAAAAAATGTTGCGGAACTAGAATGAATTCTGGTTGTACCCGGTGATTGTTTCGGTTTACGTTTTTCCTAATTGACGTATAAGTGGTTTACGAAACGGAGGAGATGTTATGAACGTAGTATCCATTTTCGCCGCCTTGTTTGTGTGGTTTTTCGTTATCCTGGCCTCTGCGTCGACCGGTGTGTAATTGACGGACGGAAGGTGCATGCCGGCAGGGTCGGGCGAGGTATGCATTATAATTCCAGGGGGCACGTGTCATGAAAGCGATGGTGCTTGAGAGCATCGCTCCGATTACCGACGTTCCCCTTCGTTTTCGGGATTATCCTGATCCGGTACCGGGGGAGGGTGAGGTTCGGATTAAAGTGGCCTGTTGTGCAGTCTGTCGGACCGATTTGCATGTAATCGAAGGGGATTTACCGCAGCCGAAGCTGCCTCTTGTACCGGGGCATCAGGTTGTAGGGGTAGTGGATCAAGTCGGAGACGGATGTTCACGCCTGAAAACCGGTGATCGAGTGGGGATCGCATGGCTGCGACAGGTTTGTGGAAATTGCGAGTATTGCAATTCAAACCGGGAGAATCTCTGCTCTTCTCAGCGTTTTACCGGATACCATGAAGACGGCGGTTATGCCGAGTTGGCTGTAGCTGCTGAGGATTTTGTCTATCCTATTCCCGACGGGTTTGGAGACCCGGACGCAACTCCTTTGCTTTGCGGGGGAATCATCGGCTACCGGGCTTTGGATCGCTGTAACCTGCCGGTTAATGGTAAACTGGCATTATATGGTTTCGGCTCTTCCGCTCATATCGTTATTCAAATAGCCGTTTATCGCGGATGTGATGTGTACGTGGTCAGCCGGGGAGAATCTCATCAGGAGCACGCGCGAAAACTCGGGGCGGTCTGGGCGGGGAATGATCCGTCGCGGATGCCGGTCAAGGCGGATAGTGCGATTGTATTCGCTCCCGTAGGAAAGTTGGTTTTACCAGCTTTGGAAATGCTGCGGCCCGGAGGTACACTCGCTCTTGCCGGAATATACATGAGTGATATCCCGCGGATGAGTTATGAGAAACACTTGTTTTACGAGCGGGACGTTCGTTCGGTAACCGCCAACACTCGCGAGGACGGGCGGCGGTTGCTGGCCGAGGCGGCGAGTATTCCTGTCCGCCCGGATGTGACCACCTATGACCTGTGCGATGCTAACCGTGCCCTGATCGACCTGAAGACAGGCCGGCTGGACGGTACCGGAGTGCTGGTTGTAAATGCAGGTGGAGAAAGCTCGGAGCTGCGAGCATGATTAAAACGTGGCAGGCTTTGTTGGTAAGCGTGATCATGTTCTTTTTCGTCACTCCACCGGTCGGTATCGTGACAGATACCGTTTTGAGTGAAATACCACATCCTGCAAGTAGTTGGATTATTGTGTGTTTCCCTATCGTATATGGACTTCTGGTCGGGTATGTTTCCTATATTGCCTGCGTAACCCGTCCGGCGATGGATGATGGTATTTTCTGCGTGAAATGCGGCTATGATCTCACGGGCAATGTCTCAGGTCGCTGCCCGGAATGCGGCAGGCCTATCAGCTTGCGCGTAAGAGACAGGTGTAACCGTAGGTAGAAACGGGGACGCAGCTAGTTTTGTGGTTGCTTTTTCGCAATAACTGGCGGCGTCCCCGTTTCTGATTGGTTATTACCCGGCAGGGGAATTCTTTGCTATGTCCAGGAGTCTGGTAAAATCGCAATATGGGACGGGTTCGACGGTGATCAGGTTGGGTACTTTGCCCAGCAGGACGTCTTCGACCATTTTTCGCATTGCCTTACGGTAGCGGTTTACGTCATCGGCTGACACTGATTGGGGATCCCGGTCGAATGAGGTTTCGATTTTCCATAACTCGTCCATCTTTTCGTGGCCTATGAGCAGGTGCTTGCGGTACACCACGTGGACTGCGGTTTCTGTCGGCTCATAAGCGATATAGTAGTGATACTCGCGTCTGAGGGCGGTTATGGAATCGTCAATGAAGTAGCTGCAGCGATCGACATCCTTGCGACGCACACAGCCCAGTACAAAGGCAATGACGTCGCTCACAGTGTGGTCGCGGCTGCTGATCAGGATAAACTCATCTCGTTTGAGTGGTGTATTATCATTACCCAGGGCTGCAGCGGCTTTTCCGGCAACCCGGAAACCGCCGGCACCGCACAGGCAGACGTGCCCCAGCTTGGCGCAGACGTCGTCAAACTCCAGATCCACGGTTTGCTCACCTTCGGGGTAACTGCCGGCCAGCACTCCGTGATCGTAATGAAAGGTAATAGGTGTAATGTCATGAACGTACGCCAGGTCGGTATTCCAGCGGGAGGAGTGCTTCGCCTGGGACAATCCGCAACCGGTCAGGATTGGTAAGAGAACGATGGCCGTACAGACGGATGATATTTTTATCCAATTCAATGATCGGGTTTGCACGTATTGCCTCCGATTTTCGTTTGTTACCCTGGCTTCCGGCTTTCATCTCCCCTCGAAAGAAAAAACGTTCTTGGGGATTTTGTAGTCTAAACCAGTCTTGTTTTCGTTTATCACTTCCTGGAGTTTAGCGAATGGAATCTCCAGGACAAGGCGTTTTGGAAAGTGAGTGACTATTGAGTGATTATGAAAATTGCGAAAGACGGTTAAGGTTTATATGGGGGTATAGAGAAACCTGGGCGGCTGAACGACGCGTTCAACAGGAAAAACGAGCCGGCCGAATTTTGGTTAAACTAACAAATCGTGTTTAGCTCAATAGTTGCGGATGTTGTTATTTTACCATTAACTGTCAAAAATAAGGTGGGCTGTTTCTTTTTTTGTTGCTTATCGCTTGGCTTGGGACTACACTAATTGAGGATTGGATAGATCTACCGTCTTTTTTTTGTGTTCAAGTTGCGTTGGTGCCGCTTCGCTGTCATGTCGGATTGGCTGATGAATTGCGACGTTAGCGTATCTCGGCATGTGGCACGTCTTAAGCAGTTCTTGGAATAACCATTATTGGCTGTATCACCTGTTTTACGATGGGGGCGGGAGCACTTGGCCGGTTGCAGGAGTGTTCCTTGTGGTCGTTGGTTTACGACAGGCGAGAGAGTTACTGTTATGGTAATCAGGCACACCTTATTTACTGAGAGGGATACCAATGAACAGAATAGCGATGCCTATTGGAAATGCTTTGACGGTTCTCTTCCTCATGTTAGCCACAGGCGTGATAAATCCGGCTTTGGCTTTTGAGAATGTAATCGAACCTGACGAACAATCACTATCTATGCAATACGAATTATCGCTTAATCAGGTTGAGTATTTCAATCTGAACGGACAGCGCGTTGTGGTGGAACGATCCTCTCTCCACCGAATCGGCAGTGATCCGGATGTCACATTCACTTTCGATGACGGCTACGCGGTAGTTACCGGGAACCACAACGGTAGCCGGACGATGTGCTTTTACGACAAAAACGGCTCTATGATCCTGCAGGCTAATATCACCGCCCAGGGTGCTGGCACCAGGCAACAGATCGACACCTTCTACGGCGGGTGGAGTGCCAATGCGGTTTATGATTCAACCGAAAAAATGCTTTCAACAGATCTGCAGGCCGGCACCACTTCGGTTTTTATGGAGGGACCTGTACCGGAGGCGAACACTTATATTGAACCACTGTCTTCAGTGGAATATGACGCTTGGGATAACGACGAATCTGAGATTAGTTTCAATCCGCAGGTGAACGAAGTCATGATCGTAACCGACGGAGAGGAGATTCATCATATCCAAAGTACGGCCGGCGTTACCCTTGGCTCGCTTGATCGGGCGCTGGCGGCGTTCGAGGGCGTGAATTCCGATTCCGGCGACCTGGGGACCAAGAGTGTCGTCCACTGGATAAGATGTCTGTTTGGTTGTGCGGCCGCGGTGGTTGGTCCGATAGCGGGGGCGTTACCGGTGGCCCTCTCGCCTCCGGCGCTGGCGATTTATGCGGTTGTTGCGTTGTTGGTCGTGATAGACTGTTTTGTGACGGAAATCGTCTGTGATGCGGGAGAAGACTGTATTTTTGATTATTTCGCGTCGAAGATAATAAAGGAAGCCATACCCGCCGTCTGCCTGGAAAGGGATCGGATTCATGTATAAGGCTTTGCAACAGATCGGTTGTGAGTTCAGGCGTTTCACCTCGTGGATTGCAGGAGCGATAGTACTGGCTTGTGGAGCGGCCCTTTTTTACTGCTTGAAACAGGATTGTGCGTTTTCCGAATTAGCCGGAGAGTACGCAACAACCTGTGCGGGGTTGGCTGTCGCTGCCATGCTCTTTGCCGTTGCATTTTCCACGCAGAAAACGCTGCAGAAATACCTGGACGAACCGTATGAAAAACAGCGGGTAAAACTGGTAGGTGTTTTAGCGACAGGTTCTCTTCTACTGGCGGTGATCGCGCTGGCCTATTGCCTGTTCAGCGTACAATACCTGTGCCTGCACGCGGACAAGGTTACCGGTGCGGTACGACCTCGCCCGATGTTCCAATTGTGGTTTTATATATTGATCAGTATTCCGGGAATATGCCTGGCCCTCATGGCCGGCGGATCGTACGTGTACAGGTATCGAGCGAAAGGGAGCTAGAGTCAGAAACGGGGACGGAGCTAGTTATTGTGAAAAAACAATCACGATACTGGTTGCGTTCCCGTTTTTGATGTAAATCGAGATATTCAGGAGGAAGTTTATTCTACGTCCAGAATATCCGACGTCGCAACGACAACTTCCGGCACAATTCCTGCATCGGTTGCTATTTTTCTTAATTGCTCAAGCAGTTCATCATCCCCCTTTTGTTCCCGCTTATCCAAAAAGTTGATTCTCATATTCGAAACGGTGCCCGATGCAGCTGCCTGACGGCATTCAACAATAGCTTTTTCGCAACTGCATTCTTTTCCGTTAACGCTACATGCTTCAACCTCGATACCGGGAAAGACGCAGACTTCAATCGTCTTCTGTTCACGAGTACAACTCAACTGCAATATGCCCAGGCATATCATCAACCCTGCGATAATCCAAAACTTGGAGCCGGCTTTCATTGATCAATATCCTCAATAACCAGGTCCTCAACGTTACTGGTTTGCGGCGAAGTAGTATGCCGCTCCGATTGTGGCCAGACCTGCTATTACTGCTAAGGTTATTTTTATCCAGCTGTAGGGCCTGTCGCCCTGGACCTCGCCGGTGGCCGCGTTTACCACTACCTGGTAGGGTTTTTCGTGGTAACGATATGTCAGCATCCACAGCGGCAAAAGCAGGTGTTTGTAGGTCATGGCCGAGTAATTGGTATTAACCGAATCGATTCTCTGGTGATCGCCGCCGATATCGCTTCTTATGTCACGTTCTATTGCCTCGTCAATCCTGTTTCGTGCGGTAAGAAAACCTTCGTCAAGATCGATGTCGTATTTCCGGGCGAGAAAGCCGGCCAGGTAATCCCGCTTGAACGGCTCACATTTCTTCAGCGGCCAGGGCTCCAGGTCGTTTATCCTTTTTTCCGGTAAGCCGCCTGACGCTACCACCAGCACATCGTCGAAAAAACGTTTTATCCGCCCTGAAACCCAACTCCAGCGAATACGAATTTCGGTTCTCCTGTTTTTCCCGGAGCCGGTGGTTACGGTGTAGTTGTCTCCTCGCTGGCCTGTATAATTGGTTACGGTCATTGCGTCGAAGGTCCAGAAGGGAATGTATAACCCGTTGAATTTTCCCTGTACGCCGCGACGCTTGAACTCATTCGGGGCAAACCATCGCGACTGCACCCATTTTCGCAGATTGGCGAACGCGCTATCACGATCCACGGCAAAAGGAAGCACACCGTCTACCGGTATTCTATGCGGAGCTTCATACGCGTTTTCCAGTTGTATTGGGCTGTCGCAGTATGCGCACTGCTTACTGGTTATAGTGCCTGAAAATTGCACTACCGCTCCGCACGATTCACAGGAAATCTCTTTAAGCCCGGCTTCCTGGTGAGTCTTCCGGGAACGCAGTTCGGAGAGCCTGCGGGCTGCCTCTTTGAGATCGTTTTCCGAAACGGCAGCGTTTTCGTCAACTTCAATCTCCTTGGTGAATCCGCAATAAGGGCAGGTCAGTTGCTGATCGTCGATATGAAATTCCAGATCGGCTCCGCACCCTTCGCAGGGAAAGTACCGGCCGCGAGATTCGTCGCCGCCCGCCTGCAGGTCACCGCTGGATGAAGCCCCTTGAGCATTTACTGGTAGTGGTGGTGCTTTTTCTTCCATTTCAGTAGCTTAGGAAATAACCAATGTTCTGCGAGTCGTGCGAGTTTACCTGATCAAAAACCTGATCGCCGTGGCGATTGCCGCTCCCAAAACGTATCCGACGTCGCTTCTGTTTTCCGATAAATCGTAAGCGTCGTAATTTCCGCCGGAGCCGTAAGGACCCTGGTACGGTGTATGAGAATTTTGCCTTGCTTTCCGATTGGCTTCGTCAAACCTTTTACGCTCCCTGGCTTTTTTCTCGGCATGAACCGCACCACCGGCGTGGGTCCATTTAAGGATCTGCTCCAACTCACCGCCGTCCAGCCAGATACCATGGACGGCACAAGTATCTATTATTACGCCGGAACCCCAACCATAGTTTTTGCGATGCATCAGTTCGGAGCAAACCGGACACTTGATGTACTTGACGACTTGCGTTTCCACTTTTCGCTCTTCTTGCATGAAACGGGTGAGTCGCTGGTAATCCACTTCGCCCACTTGTTTGACCGAAGCGTCGACCAGATCCTCAAGCTCACCCGTATCAAAGAAGATACCCATGCATTCTTCACAGCGGTCTATTTCCACCGGCTGACTGAGATTTATGGTTATCAGTTTCAGGTTTATCTGGCACCGCGGGCAAAGTCGCGTACTTTCGCCCCTTTTTGTCGTACGACGGCGTAGCGTGCGCAGATCGGTATCGGCCACCGTCTTGCAGTAGGGGCAGATGTTACTCTTTGCCGGCAGCGGCGCTCCGCAATTTGTACAATCCATAATCAACCTGCGTTTGAGTTAAACCAATAACCTGTAAACCTGCTAAAATCTCCAGTTTACTTGGCCGGTGGCGGTGGCGGCGGTGCTGATCCGAACTGAGCGGCCAACTGCGGCACGTTACCGGCCGGCACCCATCCGGACATCCCCTGCGTCCACACCAGCGTCTCTCGTGTAATCTGTCCCTGGGCAATACCCTGGGCGAGCTGCTGGGCGGGGAATGGGCCTTGCGACTGGCCGTTAACCGCAACATGCCAGCTGCCGCCGGGAACCGGCGGCGGTACGGCTCCTGTGCCCGACGTGTTCATGCCGTCCATCATTTTGCCGGCCATGGCGAACCCCATGCCGAGTCCCATGCCGTCGGCCGCTCCACCGCCCGAGGGATTCTCCGCAGCGGCCATCATTGCGTTACCCATCTGGTACTGCTGGAACTGCTGCATATTCCCAATCACGCTCATGCTGCTGCGGGTATCCATCGCCTTTTCAACTTCCTCGGGAAGCGAAATATTCACGATGAACAGCTGGGGTAAATCCAAACCGTATTCGTCATCGATCTGTTCGACGACCGCGGCCTGGAGTTTTTCAGACAACTCGCGATAGTTGGAGGCCAGGTCCAGAGCGGATATTTTTGATTCTCCCAATACGTCCGCCAGGGAGTTGTTGATCATCGACCGGATAAGCTCAGTAATCTCTTCCGCTTCAAAAACCCCATCGGTACTGACCAGTTCCTTCAGAAGGGTTTGCGGCTCGACCGCCTTTAACGAGTAATGACCGAACGCGCGCAGCCGAATCGGGCCGAAGTCGGCGTCCCGCAACATGATCGGATTGGGAGTACCCCATTTCAGGTCGGTTATCTGCCGGGTACTGACGAAATATACCTCCGAACGGAAGGGGCTGTTGAAGCCATGCTTCCACCCCTGCAGGGTGCTGAGAATGGGCAGGTTGTCGGTAGTCAACTGGTAAGCGCCGGGTTCGAACACGTCGGCCAGTTGCCCGCGGTGAACGAAAACCGCCACCTGACCCGGGCGGACTATAAGCTGGGCACCGTTTTTTATCTCGTTATGGTATCGGGGAAAACGCCACACCAGCGTGTGCCGGGTATCATCCACCCATTCGACAATATCAACAAATTCGCCGCGAAGTTTATCAAACAACCCCATTTTAAAACTCCTTCTTTCTGCATCGATGTCCTGCTCGGCTTTTTCCCTGTGCCGCAGGATTCCCTCAGGGTAAAGATCAGCTTCCGACCGGTCAAGGCCGCTCCGCACGCGCAGGTCGGATACTCGGACCGGACAGTCGAATTATCGTCTGACCACCGATTTTCGCCCATTATAAACAGATGAATACCTTGTAGACGGGCCTTAGCAGGCCGTAATCGGGGATATCGGGCCGGGGGGCCGCGATTTCTGATTTCGGAATTGATCGCAGCCCGTCAAAAAGCGGAAGGCATGGTAACTCTCAAGCTGCAACTGATAAACCGTCACTATGGCATTACACGATGAGAACACATTGGAACACTCGGCCGGGTTGACCCGTTGATGGATCTGAAACCGATTGAACGAGAGTATCAACACCGGATCCAGGAGATTACCCCGGTCGGATGTTAGAGGCCCGCATTTCAGGATTGAAGCAAAACTATTACTGATTGAAATTAAGTTAACAGTAAAGATTCCCCGAGGGAAGGCGGCAGGCTTACTTACCCCGGGGGGTTCGGTTTTTACCGGACGCCGTTTGAGCCGGGTGCACTTCTCAGCTCTGCGACGGAGGAGATTAGGGGGCGTCTGGAGGTTCAAGTTGTCTGGTGCCAAACCGAAAATCCCGGCCGATCTGTTGGAGTAACTCAGTTACGAATCGCTCGCGGTAAACCGGGCAGCGGTGTTTTCGGCCTGCCTGTTTCGGCATCCACTGAGTAGTTGCAGCTACCGGCCTATTTCTTACACGAAAAATTATTTTTTTTTCAGGTCCTCGTGAGAGGCCCAAAAAACGGGGTTTTAGGTATAAAACAGCGTTTATGTTTTCCTGGCTTTTTTGTCCGGTTTTGAATCCTGATCGCGTTTTCAAATTCGGGATTGCTTGAGCAACTGAGTAAACGGTGCCGGAGCGGTCAATTGACCGCTCCGGCTTACTGGTTATGTCCAAAGTTTGTAAGGGCTTTGAAGCGGTCGAGAGTTTCCAGCCGGGTTTTTATGGCGGCGCAGCTTATTTTCATAACGTATTTTTCGATTATTTAAAACACAATTAAACATCAATACGGCAGTAGGCGGATTGAATAGGGAGTATTCCCTTGTTATCGCAAAATTAAGTCTGAATCGGGTATTGTGTTGGTATCGGTAGAAATGGCATAATATCGGTATATTCAAGAAGTGTATTTGGCTCCAGTGTAATCAGGATAACCTTGTATATGAAAAAAACCGCCAGAACATCAAATGTTGTGTTTGTTTTATTTCTGCTGCTGTCAGTAACCGCCCACGCTGCAAACGGGAATTCCAGGTGGATACAGTTTTCTTCGGGAACAACCTCGAATTCTGCAAACGTGGTTACTGTCGGGGAAAAGGCTGCGGGGATAAATCTTACGGTTGAGTTTCCGGGAATAGCTGAAGATGTGCTCACTGGCGATTCCGGACGCTTGTATTCGCAATTACGAATACCGGGCTGTGGAGCGACTGCTTCAGCCGTGGGCAGTCCGGAGCTTCCGTTCAAGGGATTCTTTGTGGAAGTACCGGCCGGTGCCAGTGTGACTTGTGAGTATTCCGGCAAGCCGAAAAGCCTGGGAACCGAATGGCGGGTTTATCCTATGCAGCCGCCGATGGCTGATAACAGCGATGAAGAACCGGTGTTTACCATCGACCGAAAAGTCTATGAAAAAGAAGTTTTCCTGCCGGAAGAGACGGTAATTATTGGTGAGCCGGGTGTTATCCGCGGGCGGCATGTCGTGTTCGTTCAGGTTTTTCCTGTGCAGTACAACCCGGCTACTACTGAACTGAGAGCTACTTCATCAGTATCGCTTGATTTGCATTTCGACCGAGTCGGTACGAGAGAAGACCGACTCCGAAAAACCGAGTTGGCCACCATCGATTCGGAAAATCTCGCGGGCAGACTCATTGTTAATTACAAGCCTGTGGACTTAAGTGAAAAACAAAACCACAAAACTCGATCTGCTCAGGGAGCCGACTACCTGGTAATTGCCGCTGATTCCCTGGTAAATACCGTTCAACCGCTGGCAGAGTGGAAGAGAAAGAAAGGTTTTATAACCAGCGTGGTTCCCATGTCGGAAGTCGGCTCAACCGCTGCTCATGTGAAAAACTATATTCAAACCGCGTACGATACATGGACACCCGCACCGTCCTTTGTGCTTCTGGTCGGTGACAGTGGTGACGTACCTCCGAGTTTTTTTTCCGGCTATGAATCCTGCGTGAGTGATTATCCGTATTCGTGTGTTGATGGCACGGATATATATGCTGACCTGACAATCGGCCGATTGCCGGTTAGTACCGTAACCGATTGTGAAAATGTTGTTTCGAAGATACTGGTTTATGACCGGAATCCGGATATGGGTGATTGGTACGATGATTTTCTGGCGGCCGCGTATTTTCAGGACAGCGACAACAATGGCTACGCTGATCGCTGGTTCATGGAAACCGCAATGACCAATTACATGTTTTTTACCAATCAACTTGGTTGGGACGGGCATACGGCGTTGTGTACTACGTATTCGCCGAGTATCTATTCAACCTGGCGGTTCAGGGGCGATTCCTATCCTCATCGGGGATTGATAAACCAGACTCATTGGGGGGTAAGTCCCTATCCCAATCCAGTACCTCGGTGGGTTGTCGATTTATGGACTTCGCCCAGCCAGGCTACCCGCGATATTTCAGCGGCTATCAATGACGGCGTTGGGATAGTCCAGCATCGAGATCATGGAGGTGAAACCGGTTGGGGAGATCCGCCATACGGTATTGGCGATATAAGCTCACTATACAACGGTGCGAAAACCCCCGTTGTTTTCAGCACCAACTGCCTGACTGGATCGTTTTTTCTCAATGGTTGGGATTGTTTCTGTGAAGCGTTTTTGAAGAAGTACCCCGGAGGATGTGTGGGCATAGTTGGGGCAACCAGAGTCAGCTTCTCCGGTCACAATGACCTGCTGGTTCACGGAACATATACGGCGATGTGGCCGGAGTACGATCCCACGTATGCTCAAACCCGTTACCCTAATACCTGGCGACCGGCCGAGGCGCTCAACTTCGGTAAATACTATATGTCCAGCTATTATGGTACCGGTAGTGTTACCTTGTCTGAGGTTAACATGTTTCACTGGTTCGGCGATCCGGAGATGTCGTTAAGAACGGATACGCCTGCACCGCTTTCGGTGACCCACCCGCAGTGGGGAATAGTCGATCATTCGCAGGATGTGGTTATTGACGTAAAACACAACGGAAGCCCGGTTGAGGGAGCGCTTGTTTGCATTTCGTATAATACCCCCGGTCAGCATTGGACCGGCACGACAAATGCCTGGGGTAAGGTTACTTTAACTGATATAACTTTCACCGAAAGGGACGATTACGATGTGGTTGTTACCGCTCACAACGCGATTCCTTATGAGGGTATTATAGATGCAAGTATTTCCTCCGGCGGGCGCGTGGTATTTAATCGAAATCAGTATTCCTGTGATACGGCAATAACAGTACAACTCGGGGATCTCGATCTGATGGGAAACGGCGTACAGGATGTTACGTTTGTTTCCAGCGGTGGTGATCAGGAAACGGTTACTCTGGCGGAAGTTGCTTCTGGATTGGGCTTCTTTTCGGGTACGTTAGCTACATCAGGTGGTATTGTGGAGCCGAATGACGGTGAACTGCAGTTGGAGCACGACGATCTGATTACGGTTAACTATTATGACCTGGATACGGGTACGGGTAATCCTGGTATTGCTGATGATCAGGCTTTCGCTGATTGTGCTGCGCCGGTCATATCCAACGTGAGCAGTGAAACCGTCGGCTTGAGGGCGGTAGTCAGTTTAGATACTGACACTACGGCGTGTGCTTCGATTGCATATGGTACAAATCGCGGTGATCTCGAGACTATATCGGCTGAAAGTTGTGGAGAAGGGAGGCACGATTTCATCCTCACTCCATTGATGCGGCAAACCCAGTATTACTTCTCAGTTTACGCTGAGGATGAACAGGGGAACGCCGTCATGGATGATAACGATGGGCAATGCTACAGCTTTATAACCCAGGAGATTTACTTTTATGACGATTTTTCCAGGCGGTATCTGGATTCAACAGCCTGGAATGTAACGGCGGGAAATCCGGGTATCGTTGAAGATGACGCGGTCAACCAGCCAAGTGAACCCTACTCGCTTTTTCTTGAATCCGGAGATATGGTGGAGTCTGTACCTATCGATCTGTCGGGCACGTGTGGCATGGTGTTACGTTTCAAGCATCGCGCTTTGAACGATTCAGTTGATTGGCAATCCGGCACAGGCCTGGCATATAAAAGTGTAAACGGCGGGTTCTGGTTGGAAATACCACAATGTTCCATTTTTAACGCACCGCGCGAAAATTACGAGGAAATGACAGTAATATTGCCTGTTGATGCATATCATCCTAATTTTCGATTTCGGTTGCAGAATACAATTGGCTACGGTAATGCAGGGTGGTTTATAGATGACGTGATTGTTGAAGCCGGGGAAGTTGTCGATTGTAATGAAAACGGTATTGGTGACGCCTGTGATATATCCAGTGGCGCGAGTTCGGATTGCCAATTAGATACAATTCCGGATGAATGTCAGTTGGAAGGTAACGATTGTAACGGGAATAATGTACCCGACGATTGCGAAATGCAGGATTGTAACGAGAATGGTGTACTGGATGAATGCGATATTGCTGATGGTTTAAGCAATGACCGAAACGGCAACAGTGCTCCGGACGAGTGCGAGGATCTTCGCCGTGGCGATTACAATGGTGATGATCTTATTGACTTGATTGATTATGCGGTATTTGCCGAATGCTACAGCAATGGTCCGGGAACATCGCCGGTTCCGGTTGCCCGGGCGACAACCGGCGGGTGTGTGGATGCGTTCGATTTTGATGGTGACGGCGATGTGGACCTGCTTGATTTTGCCAGGCTCCAAGAGGTTTTTGGCAAGGGAATTTAGCGGTCGTACTTGCTTGCCGCGTGTATCGAGGAAATACCAGCCGATCTGAAAACGGGGAATTCGAGGATATACTCTTCGGATTCCCCGTTTTCCAATTTCTTCCTCCAGTATTAATTGTCCTGTAGATTTTTCCTTATGCTTCAGTCTGCAGAATTGCCTTGAGGGTAAAGATCAGATTCCGGCCGGTTTCAGTGGTCTGCAACCGGTAAAATCTGTTTGGTCGGGGATTTTCGTGAATGCCCGATTGGAGGAATAATCGCGTCGCATCAGCAAACGGCAGGCATGGTAACTCGCAATCCAACTGAAAACCGCCAGGATAACATTACTCACCGAGAACACACCGGAACTGCTCACAGCCCCGGTAGCTATACAACAAGTGGCCGCGAGAACTGCACTCACCCGGTATAGATTCGACAGCCACCCTGAAACCTGGATTTTCAGCAGCAAAGCCAGGGTCAGGATGGCCAGCAGGCTTTGAGCGGCCATCAGCTCAACCATGGTTGCTGTCGAGGACAAAAACGGGCGATGAAAATAATCAGCAAACGGTATCCAGTTTATACATGTAAAACCGTTATTGCAGATAATGGTTTTGCACACTTCGATTTTGGACGTTAAAAGTGCGGCAACATGCAATGTCCACAAGGCGAATATCAGCCGGAACGGAATTCTCAATACTCCGTTGCCCGTTGGAACTGTAAGCCGATCTCGAATCGCAACGACAGTCACGAAAACGCCGACGCTTGCCCCCAAACCGTTGCGCAGCAAATCATCCAGCCCGAAGCTGTGGTAGAGGCTGAACGACTGCAGGAGCTCGACAATGAAGGCGAATATCCAGCACAATGTCAATCCGGTAAATATCGAAACACGGATGGTATTTCCCTTTTCCCATCCGGATAATGCGCACATGGAACCCAGCACCACAAAGGCGGATGCCAGGAGCAGGTCATGCTCCTGAGGCAGTGAAAAAACAGACGTTAACACGTTTACATGGTTAAAGCCATCGGATTGAACAACGGGCAGCAAAGAGAAATTTGTATCGTACAACAAGTTATGCAGCTTGCTTACCGTGGCCATGAAATCAAACGGGACCAGTGCGCAGGCAAACACCGCAATCATGGTCAACCGGTACAGCGAGTTCATTGGGGATTGGTCAAATTTCAAACGAAATCCCCGGCAAGCTCGACGCAAACTTGAACCGAGGAAGCAGGCGATCAATACACCGGCAAATGCGCCGATCGCGTCTGCGATCACGTCGTACCATGAGGCAAACCGGGCAGGCGATATGGTTTGAACCAACTCCACCAGAAAGCTTAAACCCGAGGCACACAGCATAGAAAGAATTAAGGAGGCGGAACGAGGCAAGTGGATTGATAGCCACAAAAACAGTACCGCTCCAAGGATTAAATAGACAACGAAGTTAGTTCCTGCGTCAGGCAGATTAAAAGCAGGCCAACCGATGTTCCCGAACTTCATCATCAGGTTTGATGAATCAAACGCGAAATCAAACGGTGTGACTGATCCGCCTGTTACTAACAGTAACACCACTAACGCAACCGCACCTTCAAAACCGGTAGGCGCTGAATCGGTTATTTCGCAGACTTGTTTGCGTTCGTTGTTCACAACGCTTTCCCCTGGTGTTCCTGATCATTATCCGGCGTACCTGATGTGCTCGATTCTATTGAAATCGCATCGCTACGAAAAGAGATCCCCACTAAGTTAACCTCTGTTTTAAACCACTAAGTACACCTGTAATAATTAGGCAAGTTAGGGAGAAAAATTATTCGCAGCGACCAGCCCTCGACGCGAATGTGATCGAAGGTAGACTAGCCGGTTACCTGGTCCATTTTGAAAACGTAAGAAGTGATGACGAACCACAAGAAAACAACCGCTCAACCATCAGCTGATGACCTGTTGAAGGTTATCAAGAAATATTGGGGATACGATGCGCTGCGTCCCATGCAGTTGGAGGCGATGCAGGCGTCTTGTGCCCGGCAGGACTCGCTGGCGGTCATGCCTACCGGCGGGGGAAAATCGCTGTGCTACCAGGCGCCCGCACTTTTAATAGACAAGCCTACGGTGGTTATCTCCCCGCTGATCGCCCTGATGAAGGACCAGGTGGACAGCCTGCTGGAGAGGGAAATTCCTGCGGCGTTTCTCAACAGCAGTCTCGACACAGAGGAGAGGCGGATAGTCGAATCGGGTATTGCCAATAATCGCTATAAACTGCTTTTTGTCGCTCCGGAGCGGTTCGCCAACAGCTATTTCGTCAGCCTGCTGCAGAAAAGCGGAGTTGGGTCTTTCGCTATTGATGAGGCGCACTGTATCAGTCATTGGGGCCACGATTTCCGCGATGATTATCGCAAGTTGGGTTTACTGAAAGAGAAGTTCCCATCGGCCGGTGTTCATGCTTTCACCGCGACAGCGACTCCGCGGGTACGTCAGGACATCTGTGACCAACTGAAACTGGTTGATCCGCAAATACTGGTAGGTGACTTTTTCCGCCCGAACCTTATCTATCGCACGTATCGGCGCAACAAAATATTTGATGATGTCGCCCGCGAAGTAAACGCGCGAAACCGCCAGGGAGGTATCGTCTATTGCATTCGCCGTGATGATGTGGACGCGATGGCGCAATACCTTATCCGCGAAGGAGTAAAAGCGGCCGGCTACCACGCCGGTATGAGCGATGACGAAAGGACGCGAACTCAGGACGCCTTTGCGGCCGGTGAGATCGACGTGGTTGTTGCCACTGTCGCTTTCGGTATGGGGATAGACCGATCCGATATCCGATTTGTCATCCACGCGGCCATGCCCAAGTCCATTGAGCATTACCAGCAGGAGACCGGTCGTGCCGGACGAGACGGCAAGGAAGCGGAGTGTATACTCTTCTACAGCGGTGCCGATTTTGGTTTATGGAAAAGCATAATCGACGGCAACGATCCCACGCACGGCCAGCGATTTATCAATATGCTCTCTGAAATGTACCGTTTCTGCACGGGGGTTACCTGCCGGCACAAGAAACTGGTTACTTATTTCGGGCAGAAATGGGATCGCGATTCCTGCGGCGCGTGCGACGTGTGCAACGACGGGTTGGAACAGCTTCCCGATTCAACCGTTATCGCTCAGAAAATAATGTCGGCCATTGTTCGTACCGGCCAGCGATATGGATCAACCTACGTCTGTGAGGTTCTTATCGGTTGTGAAAGCCAGCAGGTGACCACCAGAGGGCATGATCAGCAGAGCACGTTTGGAATCATGCGCGATAACGACCGCAAGGAACTGCTCGGCTGGATCGATCAACTGGTCGATCAGGAACTGATTGAACGCGAGGCGCAATACCGGGTTTTGAAGATTACTCCGGCCGGCTGGGAGGTCCTGCATTCCAAGGCCGAAGCCAGGCTGCTACCGATAGAGATAAAGGCAAAAGCCAAGAGTTCCCGGCGAAAGAGCAAGCGGTCCTTTGCCCGCACATATGACGAGGTTTATAACGACGACGTTTATGCCGACGATATCTACACCGACGAGATGCCGCAAATATCAAGGACGAGCATGTTGGATTCCAGGAGTTCTGTTCTTTTCGAAAAACTCAAGAGCCTGCGCAAGGAAATAGCCGCGGAGTTGAACGCTCCGGCGTTCGTTGTTTTTGGTGATAAGACTCTGCGGGCGATAGCCAGGGCAAAACCTCTCGACAAGGATTCCATGCTCAAGGTCAAAGGTGTGGGGCCAGCAAAGTTCAACTCCTACGGTCAGAGATTTCTGGACGCAATTCACGAATTCGTTGGTTGATTTTGCGAGTTGAAAGCGGTCGGCTATCCTCGGGAAAATCGCCGGTCACGGTTATGGCTCCGGTGGTTCGTAACAACCAGGTCATGTGCGAGACGCCGTGTCGATAATATTCCCCAATATAATTTACTCCTTAACTCATTCCGACCCGGATACGATATCAGGATTTGGCGTTAATGCATTATCTTTAACCCTGAGGCGTTCGCTATTCCGGGGGGAACTTCTGTTCAGCGTCAGCATGCACCCTGTTGTTCATAACCACATCGGATATAGATTATTACCGTATCATTCAGGATTAACTAAAGTGGCAATTTAAAACCACGGTCGCGGAACCGAACAGGCTATATCTGGTTCCGGTAATGTCAATTCCTGTCGTCATTAAGATGTTTCTTTTGTGGCTAGTTATTGCTGCTTATTTCACGAATTCGCGAGCAGTTGTTTTTCTCACAACTCCTGAAATATCGAGGTAAACATATCCCGCTCCTGCTTTTCAAAAGAACCGGGATTTCCACAGTCTATCGATTACAGTGGCATGAACACCGCGCCGATAAGGAATTACACGGTTGACGCTTATTAGTGATGCGTGTGTCAATCATTCATCGAGGTATCACGCCCACGCCGTGCACGAAATATAAATAACCGAACTGTATCTACCGGTTTGTCCCTGCGAGCGACCGGTAGGAGCAGCTTGATGATGTAAGCACAAGAATCTGTGTCTGAAGATTATTGTTAAGCGTCGAACGAAACACTTGGGGCAGTATTAGAATTAACTTGTAATTGGATGTTCTGCTATGCAAACTGTTTTTTATCGTTTTTCAGGTGATTGGGTTTTTAATCGGATGGTGACATTCGCCTTGTTGACGATATTGTCGGTCTGTTTGACCAGCGAGTCTTACGCGCTATCCTCGGATGAAGACGACGGAATTGTAAGTGGTGAAAATAAACAATCGCGCTTAGGTGTATTAAATCCTCCTACCGTAACTACTACCTCAGCTACCAACATAACCGATACCACAGCGACTTCCGGAGGTAAAATAACCAATCCCGGCGGTTCAGCTCCCACCGCCTGCGGTGTCTGCTGGTCAACAGATCACAATCCCACTACCGCGAACAGCAAGACCAGTGATCTGCAAGCTGATTTCCGGGAGAAAGATGATCCTGGTTATACCAGTAACATCACCGGCTTGTCTCCTGGAACAACTTACTATGTCAGGGCATACGCAACGAACAATGACGGTACCGGTTACGGTTCCGAGATTACTGTATCGACCAAGAGCGTGCCGACGTTAACCACTAAGTCAATAACCGACATAACCGAAACCGCGGCCAGGTCGGGAGGAGAGGTTACATCTTATGGCGGAGCAGTCTTGACGGCCTACGGTGTATGCTGGTCAACGAACCACAATCCGACTACCGCGGACAGCAAGACCAATGATTTTGGTGGTCTTTTCGTTCCGAGCGTCAATTACAGCAGCAACATTACCGGGTTGACTTCCGGAACAACGTATTATGTTCGTGCCTATGCAACCAGCAGCATTGGCACCGGATATGGTTCTGAGAGATCATTTACCGCTACTGGTATACCATCTTTAAGCACTAAAGCGGTTTCCGATATTGGGACTACCACTGCCCGTTCCGGTGGGGAAATTATCAGTTCCGGTGGTCAGAATTTATCCGCTCAGGGAGTGTGCTGGTCGACCAGCAATAACCCCACGATCGCCGATAGCAAGACTGTCGACATGCCGGATAAGATCAAGCATAACAACGGTTACGTAAGTAACCTTACGGGCTTATCGCCGGGCACAACGTATTATGTTCGTGCCTATGCAACCAACAGCGTTGGTACCGGTTACGGTTCCGAGGTTAACTTCACCACGATAGCGGACAGCGATGGAGATGGGACACCTGACAACAAAGATGGCTGTCCGTATAACGCGGCGTATACTGTGGCGGGGCCGTGCGGTTGCGTTCCGTGTCCTCCCGATGCGGACGGTGACGGTGTACCGGATAGTAGCGATGGTTGTCCAAGCGATGGCGGTAAGAGCCAGCCGGGTTTATGCGGATGTGGTGTTCCCGATACCGATTCCGATGGTGACGGTACACCAGATTGCGCGGATCTCTGTCCGGCCAATCCTGGTATGGTCAGCCCGGGGCCTGACGGATGCGTTGTGGGAGATATCGATTCCGATGGCGACGGAACACCCGACAGTATGGACGGCTGCCCTGGAAATCCCAATAAGACCAAACCCGGAGAGGCCGGTTGCGGTGAGGAGGAACTGGATTCCGATGGCGACGGAGTTCCCGACAGTGTGGATACCTGCCCTGACGATCCGAACAAAACCATGCCCGGGCAATTCGGCTGCGGTGTAAGTGAAACCGATACGGACGGTGATGGTACTCCGGACAAACTCGACAGTTGCCCTGAGGATCCGAACAAGACTTCGCCTGGAGTCGATGGATGCGGCGCGTTTGAAGTCGATACTGATGGCGACGGAGTTCCCGATAGCGTTGACGGATGCCCGAGTGATCCGCACAAGTCAGCTCCCGGAAACCTTGGATGCGGAGAAAGCGAAAAGCCGGAAATAAAGCTGTCCGTACGTGTCGGCGATGGTGACGGCGATGATGACGACGGCGACACACCGGATGGGGCAGGATCGTCCGCCACCGCTTCAGTCGGTGAGGAAATTACCGCCCTGGTCAATGTTCGCAATGTTGGTACCGGTAATGCCACAAATGTCCGCGTGGAGCTGCCTGTTCCGCCGAACACCGAGTTTTTGTTTGCCCAGCTGGTTTTGAGAGGAAACGAGCCCGCCCAGGCACTGTCAGAGAGGCTGGATGCTGTAGTTAACGGTGATACGGTTTATATCAATGTTGGAAACGTGCCAGCCGATTACGAACTCTCCTTTAAGATGACGCTTCGAGCCACTGAAAGTGGGGACGTGGTGATAGATCCGAAGGCGGGGAGCAACGAATTGGGTGAAACGGTTAATGCGGATCAGCCGGGTAAAGCGCAGGTAAATGAAGTTGCTGCTGATGACGACGATGATAGTGATCAGAACACCGAGGTGATCGGCACCGGATCCGCTCCCTGTGGAGCGATTGGTTTAATCCCGCTCATGGGCGTATTTTGTGGTTTGTTTTATTTCCGCCAGAAACAATAGGTTGCAACGAAATCCAGCACAACGTGGAATTGTCACGCTGGCCTGATTTTCAAGGATGAAAGGCAGATGAGCAAAAACCATAAACTGTCATACGTGACGATGATGCTGTTGGCTATAACCGTATTCTGTACCGGCTGCAATTCCCTGCTGAACGGCTTGCTGACTTCCAATGCGGCCACTTTCGGGCTGGGGTACCTGCTGGGGTCCGGTGGCGGTACGGTTACTACGGAATGTTTTCTCAACGGCGAATCAATAGACTGCGCTGATATGCCTTAGGAAAACGATAAGCTGAACGGAAATCGAGATATTGGCGTTTGCGCCAATATCTCGATTTTTTTTGAAAGTCCTTCGCTGCGAGTAGGCGTTTGGAGTGGAGCTATGCTTTAATGGCGGTTCGGTTGGAGTGATCGTTATCTTATTCAATATAGCGGACAGCCCGCAGGCTTTTGATGATTTTGCGGATAGTGTAAAAGAGAATGGCCGCAATTATGGGAATGCAGCATACTTTTACGATTCTATTCCAACATGTCCCGAAACCGAAGAGTTTGAAGGTTTCGTATTCAGGTATCCAGGAATAGTGGATAACGAACAGTAGTGTCGAACAGACCAATACAAGTAATGGGATTGCAAGAAATCCAACTGAACTGAATGAGACGACAGCCAGGTTGTTTTGCGAGACGCGGGAACCGAGCCGACCCAGCAGTTGGGTGGCCAGCAGGATAAGGCAAAAATAGAGGACAGCTACGGACAGGCAAATCGACAAAAGGTGTGTTAGTAATCCTGCCAAGGCTAAGCCGGGTGAAGTGCAAGTGAACTTGGAGATGCTGTACCAATAATCTTCGGCGTAATTGAGGACGCAAGAAAGAGTAACGAACAAGCCGGCCAGGGCGGAGGTGCAGGCCGCGAAAGAAATCGCCTCCGGGCGGCATTGGGGTATAGCCAGGGTTTTGAAGAAATCCTTATCGGTTAACAGCCGGTGAATGGTTTTAATATAGGCGCGGGGTTTGCCGAGAATGCCTGCAACTCCCCATGGGGTTAATGTGCAGAGTTGGGGCAGCGATTTATGAATTTGGAGTCCGCATTCCGGGCAGTTGCCGTCTTCAGAAATACCAGTAAGTATGTAACCGCAACCTGTACAATGTGGGCGTAGACTGGTTAATTCCGTGATAACGCGATCATGTTTATAGGAAGAACAGAGCTTGGTTAATATAAGTATGAACCAGGCCAGAAAAAGAAGGATCCATGCAGGATCCAGAATGCCGCAGAGCGAGGGTCGCATGTCATAAAGAACATAGGTGCTGAGGAGCCTTGCTATGAAAACGGTAAGCACGGTCGGGATTAGGATTGTGCTCGACCAGCAGAGATTACGAAAGCAGTGGATATACCGTTGGCGGAAACCGAGTGGTCCGGCAACCAGAGGCATGAAGAGAAGGGGGCCGGGAGGGATAGTTGTCAGGAAAATTATGGGAAATGCCAGGGCGATGACGAATCCATAGAAATCAAAGGCTGGTCTGTTCATCATCGTGGTTTCCGGATCGTTCAGGAAGTTTACGCTGCTTGCAATTACAACGGCCGGTATTTCTGACCAAGTGACGTCATGGAATACGATTTCTTGATTACCATTAGACGCTGACCAGGTGAAGATGCCGTTGCCTACCTCCTGGTTGAGTAATGCTCCGGTAAACCCGATGAAGATGGCGATAATTGTGCTAGTTAGGACCACGAAGATCGCTTTGGTATTGGTGGAATACGCGATTCGCCGTCCTGTACGTGTGGGCAAAAACAGCAGGGTCAACATTGCCCAGGGGATACCGAGCCATCCAATTGGCTTTACGGTTTTGGGCTGCTCTTGAGAGGGTTCAGACCAGTATTCGGGAATTATATCAGTCACGGTTTACTCCATTGCTGTTTATAGTGACTGGCTTGTTTCCATCAATTGGAACGGGCTCGGTATCGTGGAATGGTTCTTTTCTGCCGAGGGAATAGGCAATGTCGCCCTCGTCGTTTAAAAGCCGGTTGCCGAATGCGTCGTATTGCGGTGTGCTATTGTCATCGATCAGGTTTGTGCCCACGGACCAGAGATCGTATTTTTGGCCGTCCTCGCAGCGGTATTTAAATGGTTTACCGGAAAACGGGTCCAGGGGGAGCGCGCCGGGCCAACCGCGTATTTCATCAGGCAGCGTGTTGGGAAATGCGTTATGTTTTGAATGATAATAATGTAGAGCCAGGGTTATTCGGGCTGCTCGCTTACTGGCGATTGATTTATATAATGATGGATAATACTGAGAATAGCGTTGATCGAGTATTATTTGTGCGGGTCCATACCGTCCGTCAAGCAGGGTGATTTCCTTGGTCGGTTTCAATTGGGCAGAACCTTGGTCGTAAGAGGCTTCAACTGCATCGGCTATGGTATCAAAAAAAGATGTTACGGCCCGCTCGACCTGCTTGTGGGTTTTATGGCAGACGGTCGTCAGGTTCCAGAGGCGGCTTCTGTGTGCGAAGGTTGGCCCCCAGGCCTGATAAAAATGGGTGGCGTAGCCAACAGGTCCTTCGCTGAGGATGAGCCATCCATCACCGTCGCCGGTGTTTGCGTAGCAGGAGGCGAGGACTGCGTGAACAGTATTTTTTTCCACGTTTAAAGCCGTTTGCCATTGAGATGTAAGCAGTGGAAGATCACAGATTGCCTGGTTGATTTCCAGCAGTATGTTATTATCGAATCTCCCTTCTCTTGTTAAATGGATGATCTCAGCGAAAGTTGAACGTTGAATTCCTGTAGACATCAGGTAAGAACCAAAGCGGTTATTCCCTATTGTTTCCGAAAGCCAGAGGCCGGTTTGCAGGTCCTCCCACGCGGCGGCCGGGTTATTGAGATGTGCGCATTGGTATCGAGCGCGGGCGGTTAAAGTGGTGGCAAGTCGGTATATAGGACTTAGTTCTGCATAAGGACTGGTGAAAATGGGATTGCAGGGGAAGCTCCACTGCCAGGTATTTCCGTGGAGTTTACGGAGTTCGTTTAATTTGCCGGCTAGCGGCTGCGATTCGAGATACTGGATACAGGTTTTCAGATGGGGTCTGCTTTCCGGAAGCCATTTTCCGCGGTTTACATCATTAATGTGAATGGATTTTCCAGTTAGATCTTTTTCCCATTTCATGCCTGCTGGTTGTTTTACGTTGATGGTTGGTTGAGGATCGAGGTATGAGCAGGTATCGATGAGTTTTTTGGAGGTTTCCTCGTCGTATTCTTGTTCGGAGGCAGGTATGTATTTGGCATAGGCCTCATCGAGCGGCAGGGGCATGGTGTTCATGCGGCGGTTCGCCCAGGGGATGAACCAGGTTGCAAAGGCAGCGATGATGATGAGGGCTATTATTGGTTTTAGCCATCTTCTTTTTGGTGGGGTTTCGGGCATAATGCCGGGTTTCCTGGTTTTTGGCTTTTTCTATCCCGGCGAGCCTCTGGTTCGCGGATAGGGGAATATAAAGGTTAGATAATAGGCAGGGAAAAGTAAAGGGGGTTGTTGAGATTTTGGTTTTCCGTTTGTTATTTCCACGCCTTGCAAAAATGGTGAGGGGATATCCGGGTGTAGAGTTGGAGCTCCGTGCTTTAAATTTCCTGTATCAGAGATTAGCAACTCAGGATCTCGAACTGGATCCATAAGATTCTATCGATGAACTGGGTTGCTTGTTTGCCAGTAACTGTATGTGACGGTTTATATCGGCCGCCTATGGCGGGCTTTGAGAAACTTACGTTCCTATGATCCGCCGGTTACATCCGCCAGAGGCGGATTACACCAGCGGCTACCATATGTAGGCCGCCATTCGGCGGACTTGATTTATGCACCATAGGCGATCGAAAGTCGCGGTTCGGTTTTATCAACAATTGGTAACAGTCGCCTGGTTTACTGACTCGATCTATGGGGTATTGTATTTTACGTGGCTACGCAAGCGTTGGCCAAGCCATCCAGGCGGTATGAAGCGGGCGAGTAATGGGTTAAAGACTAGGCGGGCGAGACGCCCGCCCCCCGTGGTTTTATGCGTATTCGCCTGTTAGTGGTCTTTTGTTGAGTCGTAGTAGGCGAAAGCGGTTATTTTCAATTCTTTCTGCAGGCGGGTCATTGTTCGTACTGTTATGGTTAAAGCTACCAGGGCGAAGAGAATTATAAACAGGGATTCGAACCTTACGTATGTATCGCCGAGGTTGAAACCTGACCGGCCTCCGATTCGACCGTAATCCACGGCGAAATTGGTTGCTACGAACACCAGGGCGATGAGGATAAACATTTTTAACAGGTTTCCCGAGTAGTATGCCACGACAATTAGAATGGATCTTGGATCGCGGCGGCAGAACTGGCTGGTCCATTGGGTTAACGCTATTGTTCCGGTGAAGAACGCTATTCCCGCGATCAGGCCGAATCCGAGTACACCTACGGATATATGCAGGTTGATCCCTGCCGTGGACAGGGTCTGGTAATAGGAGTAGTCCTTTTTCTCATCGATCATTATCGGTATGAGGCACAAGGATACGATGATCCCGGCTATTGCGGCGCTGGCGGCGAGATAGGTTAATGCCGAAGAGCGGCCTTTATGAATAATTCGATTTTCGAAGTATTGTTTACCGAACAGGATACGCCAGGCGGTTTTGCAGAAGGCCTTGGGCTTTTGGGAAAAGGTGGCGATTGCCCAGGGGACAGGTTGTCGTTTGTCAGGCATCGATTGGGATATTTTAGTTCCGCATTCGGGGCAACTGGATTGCAGCGGGATGCGGCTGATTATGTAGCCGCAGGAGATGCATCGCGGTTTTCGGGTTTCTTCGTCGGCGGTAATGCAGTCTGTGCGGTAAAAGGCTCCCAGCTTGACGACTATAATGAGCAGCCAGAGAAGGAGGACGCCGGTAATCGCGGCGCAACAGTTGGCGTAGGCATCTGAGGGTAAATCGTAAAGTACCCGTTCTCCTATGTACATGGTGATGCCGGTGACGATTGCGGCCGGGACGAGAATTATGCTTGTCCACAGGAAAATTTTTAAGCAGTGGAGGTATCGTCGGCGGGGTGATAATGGACCTGCAATCAGGGGCATAAAGACCAGGGGAGCGACAGGCGCAAGGGCCAGGTACGAGCCGGGGATAGCCAGGCTGGTGACGGCCAGTGCTGAATTGTAATCATCGTTTTTGTAAACAGCGTTGACGCCGGAGGCTACGAGGAGTTGGGGTATATCGAGCAGGTTTTTGCCAGCCAGCGAGATTTTCGGGGTAGGTGTATTAAGATTAGAGAAGAAGTCTGTTTGAGTCTGGCTCAGGGTTGCACCGGCCAACCCGATTAAAGAAGCAAAGGCGATGCTGAAACAGAGGACGAATATGCCTTTGGTCCAGGTTGATTCAACGATGTGCGGTCCGTGTTTTTTGGGGACGAATAAAAGTGTGAGCAATACCCAGGGGAGTTTCAGCCAGCTTACTGGTTTAAGCCGTTGTTGGGAATTGTCTTCAAGTATGGGCCAATGGTCGGGGACTATATCGCTCACGGCTGTGCTCCGTTTGGGTTTATCTTGGTTGGTTTTACCGGTATGGCGACGGTGTCGTGAAGCGGATCGTCCCGGTCCAGGGAGAACAGGAGATCGCTTGTGTTTTCAGTGAGGATGACCGTACCGTTGAATTGCGGTGTGCCGTTGTTGTCTATTCCGTTGGGGCCTACTGACCAGAGGGTGTAGTTCTGCCCGTCTTCGCAGCGGTATTTGAACGGCTCACCGGAGAAAGGGTCCAGGGGCAGTTGGCCAAACCAGCCGTCGATTTCTGTTGGCAGGGTTTTGGGATATTGTCCGTTTTGTTCGTGTAGTATTTTCAGGGCCAGGGTTATGAGAGCGGCGTTGCGGTAGGCCAGCGACTGGTGGGTAAGGATATAGGTTCGTTCATACCAATGGTGGCCGACGAACCCGGTGGTCGGTCCGTCTCTACTGTCGATGAGATCAGATGACTCCCAATTTTCGATATGAGCTTTACCATCCATGTAGTTCATGGTCGAGGCTTTGGCTAATTCATCGTAGATCAGGTCTATTTTCTCTTTAACGGTGTTGAAGCGGTTGTGGCAGACAGTTGTGAGATTCCAGAGGCGATGCCGTTCGATTGTATTGGTATTGTAAAACCCGGGTATGTAATCGAAGGGGCCGTTACTGAGGACCAGCCAGCCGTTGCCATCAGGCAGGTCAGCGTAGCAAGCGGCCAACAGAGTATAGGTGAAAACCTTTTCGCCATTAATAAGGGCCGGCAGGCAGTTTTTGAGGTTTAAGCGGTGGTTGATAGTCTGTTTTATGTCGCGGGCGAGTGGTTTGGGGATATCTGCTTCTCGGATAAGATGGTTGAGTTCCTCGAAAACCATTTTTTCGATGGAAACGCCAATCAGGAAGGATAGGATGTAATCCTGTTCGAGCGACTTGGCGAGCCAGAGGTTTGTCTTGAGTTCATCCCAGGCTTTGTTGATGTCGTGCTGCTCTATGAAGCGATACCTGGCCCTGGCTGTGAGAGTTTTAGCAAATGTTCTAATATCGAAAGGTTCAACGAGTTGACTGGAGTTGCTCGTATTCATGAAATCGAACAAAAAACGTTGTTGCCAGTGTTTTCCACGAACCTTGTCCAGATTGTTCAGGGCGGTGTCGATTGGTTGAGAATTCAAGTACTTGATGCATGCTTTAAGGTTTGGCCTGTTTTCGGGAGTCCATTGGCCCCGGTTTATATCATCTATAAAAATATTCCTACCGGTGAGATCTTTTTTCCATTTCATGCCGGGAGGCGGCGTTTCGTTTATGGTCGGCAGCGGGGATAGTGCGTTGCAGGTATTGGCTAATACCTGGGTAGTTTCTTCATCGGGTGTTGGGGTTGGTAAAGGCCCAAACCTGGCGTAGGCCTGTTCGAGGGTTGGGGGCATGGTGTTCATGCGGCGATTTGCCCAGGGTATGAACCAGGTTGTGAAGGCGGCGATTATTATGAGGGCTATTATTGGTTTTAGCCATCTTCTTTTGGGTTGGTTTTCGGGCATATTGCGGGGTTTCCTGGTTTTATGTTTTCCTATCCGGGTGAAACTTTGGTTGGCGGATAGTGAGTATAGAGGGTAGAGCATGGATGGGGGAAAGTAAAGGGGATTGTTGGTTTCTGGTTTTCTGGCGGGTTTGGTGATCATTGGTGCAAACAGTTTTGTGGTTTTAAATTTTCCCCGGTTTTCTGTGTTTCGCGTATATATAGATGATGCTGGAAGGGTGTCGGTATTATCTATCTGAAATTTGAAATCTCAAATTAGATTTATCAGATCGTAGCGAAAACGCGGGCTGCTAAAGGGTTTATAAACAAAAAGATGTTTAAAGCGGTGGTGTGGTGAGTCGGTCTACGGGGGATGAGTTTGCTGATATGCAGAGTGTTTGTAGGTAAATACGCAATGCGCTTGAGTGGTTTGGCGATATTGGGCGAAGAGCTATGTCGGCCCCCTTCGGCGGGCTTTGAGAAACTTACGTTTTCTGATCCGCCGGTTACATCCGCCAGAGGTGAACCTCTGGCGGATTTCACCAGCGGCTACTATATGTCGACCGCCATTCGGCGGACTTGGCTTATGCGCCATAGCGAATGGAAGCTGGGTTTTTGCTTTATCGACAATTGATCGCCGTTGTTGGGCTTAGTGGTCAGGACCTCTTGACAGAGTTTTCTCGTTTTTTGTGATCGTTCCGTCGCCCATCCGTGCGAGCTTTCAGCTCGCAGAGAGTTGAGAATAGGAAGTTGAGAGTGGAGTTTTGTTTTCTTGTGGTTTTTATTTTTGAATGCTATTTGGGTATTGCTAAAATTCTAAAATCAAACGGCAAGGCGGGCGGGACGCCCGCCCCCCAGGGAGCTTGCAGGGAGTTGAGAATAGGCAATAGAAATTGCCCACATGTACAACCATGTAGATTAAGACATTCGAGTTTTATGGTTAACGGCAAGGCGGGCGGGACGCCCGCCCCCCTAGTTTGCCTGGTCTCGGTATAGGGTGGCCAGTTGAGAGACCAGGGGGTTAGGGTCTTTGGCCAGGTTTTCGAGTACGGGTAGGAAGACGGGGCCTTGCAGTTTGGCGAACATTTCTGTGGCGAGCAGTCTGCATATTGGTTTTTTGCTGGAGATCATTGGTGCTGCTTTTTGTATGGTCTGGTCGTTCGAGGGCAGGAATGCCAGGGCCCACATTGCTTTAGCGCTTATTATTGGTTCGGGATCGCTGATGGCGTTTTGAATTTGAGCGGTGAGTATTTCGGCATCGACTTTTTCGGCCGCATAGGTGTGGACTTTTTCGGTGAAGGTTTCGTTACGTTCGATGATGAGGGCGAGGATGGTGTCGATGGCAGTTAGTTTTTCTGATGTACTACCTTTCTTGAGTGTTTGAGCGAGTTTTTGCAGGCCCGCCTGGGTTGCGTCGACTGGTATTCTCTGGGCGGTAGCGATGGCCTGCCTGAAGTTGGGAAATACTGAAGGGGCTGGAGTTTCGCCGGTGTTGGCCGGATCGAGGGTGAAGGAGAATTCCAGTTTCAGGGGTTTTTGCGGTTGCCTGGCGGCGAGCATTTTGGCCGCGGTGGTGGTTATGGTTTCGGTGGTAGTGGCGATTTCGCCGGGTGCGAGGGTGCAGGGGAAGGTGGGAGCGATTACCAGGTAGTCGGGGAAGAATGCGCCTTTGAAGGTTTTCTCCTTAACGGAGACGGTGATTCGTGGCCTGACCATGCGGCTTTCGCCGAAGGTTATGTCGTAGGGAGCGTTGTTGGTTACGGATATTTCAGCGAGCAGGGGAGCGGAAAAGGTGAAGTCCGGGTTAACCAGTTTGACGTTGAAATTGAGGAATTTCGCGGCGTTAGCGGGAAATTGGAATATCTCCGGGTTGAAGGTTTCGAGGCGTTCTGTAATTGTTTTGAGTTCCGGTTTCGGTGTTGGTTTCTGATCGAGTTTCTGGAGCAGGTTAACTATATCGCGGTAGGTACTGCCGGAGAATTTCAGTTTTTCGGCGGCGTGGAGGGTGGAGATTGCTTTATCGGTTTTGCCGGTGGCTTGATGCGCTCTTGCCAGGGCGAAGGCGGCCCGCTGGTTAGCGGCTGCGAGTGGTTTGAGGATATTGATGGCTTCCTCGAATTTCTGATTTTCGACAAGGGCGATGCCGAGCGTTGTGCGGATGATGGTATTACCTGGTTGGAATTTATCGGCGAGTGTAGCGAAGTGCAGTGCCCGTCGTTCGTCGGGTTTTATTTCTATATGGAAGCGGGCGAGCTGGTGGCAGATGACCGAGCTTTTCATTTTTTCGGCCTGGGCTTCCATTTCGCGGAAGTGGGAGTCGAGAGCGGCGGTGTGTTTATCCGCGAAATCCTTTTTACCGAGTTCGATTGCGGTAGGGATCAAGAGCATGGTTGCTTCGGTAAGGGATGGATGGGCGGCAAGTATTTTTTCCAGGGCGAGGAACGCTTTGTCGAGGTCATTTCCGTCGCGGAGTGACCGGGCTCTATCCATGAGGAAGGAGAGGGGGAGCATGGACTGGGGGTTGAGTTTTTTATAATTATCCGCGGCGATGTCATACCAGTTTTGAGCTTGAGCGTGCAGGGAGGCTGAGTCCAGGGTTTTAGCAAGCTGCCAGGGCGTATCGGGTGACGCGGGGTTTGCGGCTATTTCGTCGAGGAGCAGATCGACCTGGGTATCGGAGTTGAGCAGTTGGTTATCCATTTCAGCGAGCAGTGCCCTGGCGGTGAGGTTGCATGGTGAAGCGGCGATTGCGTTGTTGGCGTATGACCTGGCTTGCTCTGATTCTCCGCGATTGAAGGCCAGTTCAGCGAGTCTGCGGTACAGGTCGCTGGCGACTTCATCGGGCAGGTTGGTGATTTTTAAATATTTTTCACATAGCGCGATACGGTCTTCGGCGGTCTGTTTATTTTCAAATTGGGCGGTGATGAGGTCGAGGCGGGCGTTTACTCGTTTTGGGTCTGCGTTGCAGTAGTTTTCCAGAGCGGTCAGGGCCTGGTCGGTTTTACCCAGTCGGGTGAGGAGGTCGTATTGGCCCAGGTATGCGTCGGCGAGGTCGGGAGAGACTTCGGCGGCGGCTTTGAACCAGGTGAGTACGAACTGCGCGTCGGTTTCGTTGGGGTCTGTGATGCTTTGAGCGTAGTTGAAGCCGTAGTCGTATAGCCATTGTCCCGGTTTTTCGACGGGTTGCTGGGCGATGGCGAAGGATGCGGTGAGGGTGGTAGCGATTGTTATTTTAGTAATTGCGTTTTTCATGGTTCGTTTTGTTGGTCCTTTAGAGGGCCGGATGTTTTTTGTTTTTGTTGGTCTCCCGGCGAGGTTGGAATTCGCGGAGAGTGGAAAATTAGAGAGTAGGGCGTTGAGGGGGGAAAGTAAAGTGGATTGGCGGTTTTATGTATTGTGTTTGAGGTTGGTGATTTGAGTTGTGTGGTTTTGTATTCGTTCGTCCCCCACTCCTCGCAAACTGCGCGAGGAATGTGGCCTGCTGGCAATTGTCTATTGAGTTTGTTGGTGTTGTTGGTGGGCATTTGTTTATTAACGGCTAGGCGGGCGAGACGCCCGCCCCCCAGGGGGGGTTCGTTTTTTTGGTCCGCAGAGCGGACCCTACAGGTTTTATGAGAGGTTATTGTTGGTGACACGCAGTGGCACTAGGGTCGGTTTTTTGGGTGAAAATCGGGGTTTTCAGGGTTATCAGGGTGGTTTTTTGGGGATTCTTTCTTGATTGGGTGGTCGGGGTCTACGTTTAGGGGGGTGGATGGGAAGATTGGTTCTTCATTCTGGTGGCTATTCGTGGGGTTGTTAAACGCTGGAGGCGGAGCGGTGAGTAGGACAGGGGTAAATACTGGTGGTGTTAAGAAGCCTGGGGGCGGTAGCGTCAAGTCGGTGAGGAAAAAGACCGGGGCAAAAGCCCAAAGGGAGGCAGTGAGTAGGAGGAAGGTGGCGGCGCAGGGAGGGGTAGCTGAGAAGGGGAGCGAAAAGCTGGTCAGTGAAATTTGGGGGTGGGAGGAGGATCTCGATTGGGATGATGAGGGGGTTGATAAGGAGAGGATAGGCAAGATCTGGGCTCAGGTTCGGTCTGAATTGAAGTTGTTGGATTATCAATGGGATGATGTGCATTGCAAGGATCGGTTTCGGTGGTGTTGCTGGTCGAGGCAGTCGGGGAAGAGTTTTACCAAGTCGTTGCGGTGTTTGTTTCGTGGATTGGAGCGGAAGCGGACGCAGGTGCTTTTGTCTGCGGGTGAGCGGCAGAGTCGGGAGTTGATGCTCAAGGTGCGACAGCATTGTCATGTGCTGGCGATATCGTCGCGTTATAACGATTTGGATTTATTTACGGGTACGCAGTTCAAGCAGTTGGAGTTGCGCCTGCCTGACAACACGCGGATAATCGGATTGCCGGCGAATCCAGTAACCGCCCGTGGTTTTACCGGTGATGTTTTTCTCGATGAGTTTGCCATGCACGGAAATGATCGGGAGATCTGGGCGGCGATGTATCCGACGTTGCTGCGGGAGGAGGGGGATCTCGACGTGGCCTCCACCCCCAAGGGGCCGGACAATGTTTTTGCATCATTACGTGATAACGAAACGTTCACGCATTCCACGGTCACCTTGCCGGAGGCGGTTCGCCAGGGTTTGGAGGTAGACGTGGAGGAGGCGCGGAAGGCTATCGGAGACGAGGAGTTATTCCGGCAGGAGTTTCTGTGCGAGTTTCTGGATGAATCGAGTGCGTTTTTAACCTACGAGCAGATCGGCCGATGCGAGGACGAAACGCTGGAGTTGGAGGCGTCTATCAGGGAATTAGCAAGAGGCAAGGAGGAGCTTTTTGTCGGGGTGGATATAGGCCGGCGGCGGGATCTTACGGTTATCTGGGTTTTTGCAAGAGTGGACGGGGTGCTGGTTGCTCGTTCGGTGATGGAGTTGAAGCAGGAGCCTTTCAGCGAGCAATATCGGCGGCTGGAGCGGATCTGTTCACTGAAGAACGTGCGGCGTTGTTGTATAGATGCCGGTGGGATCGGGATGCAGATGGCGGAGATGGCCGAACAGCAGTTTGGTTCTTACCGAATCGAGGGGGTGGTGTTTACGGCGGCGGTTAAGACGCAGTTGGCGTCGCGGTTGCGGATAGCGATTGAGGATCGGGGGATACGGATACCGGTATGTGAAGCGATTCGGAACGATTTTCACAGTATTCGCCGGCGGATAAGTGTTGGGGGGAATATCTTATTGGATAGCGGGCGATCGGGAGGGAGTCATGCGGATTATTTCTGGGCGGCGTCTTTGGCGGTTGCGGCGGCGGGTGACGCGGTTGGTTCGGTGGAGATGTGTCTGGGTTCGGCGCTTCGTTATGGGCGGGAGGGGGCTTGGTGATGGCGAGCTTGCAGCTCGTAGAGAGTGGAGAGTCGAAAGTGGAGAGTAGAGAGGAAAGTAAAGTGGATTGGTGGTTAAACGTATTTTGTCGGGTCGCATGACCCGTTGGGGATTATGGTTTTTCTGGTTCGCGGAGCGGACCCTAAGGGTTTTTAGGGGATTGGTTATGGGATATTTGGCGAGGTGGTGGCGGAAGATTTGGTTGGTTCGGGGGCGGGGAGAGCCTGTTGCGGGGCGATTGCTTTTTCCACGGAAGGCTGACGTACAGCGGGATTATCCATCCAGCGGGCTTGTCCCAAACCGGCTTACGGCGATTTTGCAGGAAGCGGATAGGGGGAATCTGGGGCGGGTGATGCAGCTTTTCGAGGAGATGGAGGAGAAGGATGCTCATTTGTTTGCGGTGGCGAGCAAGCGGCGGCTGGCGCTTACGGGGCTTTCCTGGTCGATTGTCAGTGCGGATGAATATGCCGAGGGGGTTGACCGGGTAAAGGCGTCGGAGGCGGCGGCTTATTGTCGGGAGGTGTTGAGTGAGCTCGATTCTCTTGATGCGGTTTTACAGCATTTGTCGCTGGCGATGGGGCGTAACGTTTCTGTGGCGGAGCTGGTCTGGGATGTAGTTCGCGGTTCGTTGCGGCTGGTGGACGTTGTGCCGGTGGATTTCGGGCGGCTGGCTTTTGACGAGCTGGACGCGTTGCGGATTCTGACGAGTGAGGAGCCGGAAAGGGGCATACCTGTTTTACCAAACAAGTTCATTGTGCATACGCCGCATAGTGTTTCCGGGCATCCCGGTCGGGGCGGGTTGTTGCGGGTTACTGCGTTGAACTACATGGGTAAGCGGCTGACGGTGAAGGACTGGCTTATTTACGCGGAGGTGTTCGGGATGCCGGTTCGGATTGCCCGGTACGATTCGTCGGCAACCATGGAGGAGAAGCGGGAGATTTTGCGGATGCTGGAATCGCTGGGTTCGAAGGCGTCGGGGTTATTCAGTAAGGCGGTGGAATTACAGTTTGTGGAGGCGGGGCAGGGTAAGTCTCCTCCTCCTTACAGCGAGGTGGTGGAATTTCTGAACAGGGAGATGAGCAAGGCCTGGCTGGGGCAGACGTTGACAACGGAGACGCCGGGTCTGGGTGGCAGTTACGCGGCCACGAAGATACATGAGCAGGTGCGCAAGGATTTACGGGCTGATGACATTCGCAAGGAGGGGCGGACGATTCGGCGGGATTTGCTGGCACCCCTGGCGCGGTTGAAGTTCGGGCAGGACGTTCCGGTTCCGTATTTTCGGAGGAAGATGGACCGACCCAGGACGGTTGAGGAATTAACGAATGTGTTGTCTGGGGCGGTGAATTCGCTTGGTTTGCAGGTGCCGGTGAAGTGGGCGCATGAGGAGTTGGGAATACCGGTTCCGGTTGGAGATGAGGAAGTTCTTTCGGGCAGTAATTAAGGAAAGGAGAGGTTGGAGATATGGATGAGAGTTTGCAGAAGTTGATAGCGGATGGTGAGAGTGAGGTTATGACGCTGGTTGCGTCATCGATCAGCGGCGAGGAGGTTCCGGGTCGGATAATGGTGGCCCCCTGGGTGAGGTTAAGAGTTCGGTGGGGATGTTCGTGGTTGACGAGGAGTCAGGGAAAAAGGTTATCGACGCGTTCAAGGCGCACGGTACGGATATCCCAGTTGATTTCGAGCATCAGACGCTGGGCGGTTCCTACGCTTCGCCGCAGGGTACGGCACCGGCGGCTGGTTGGATAAAGTCGCTGGAAGCGGTTCCGGGTGAAGGGTTGATGGCAGACGTGGAGTGGACGGAGGAAGCGAAGCGGATGCTGGCGGCGAAGCAGTACAGGTATCTGTCGCCGGTTGCGATTATCCGCAAGCGAGATCGGCGGGTGATGTCGTTGCATTCGGTAGCGCTGACGAACAAGCCGGCGATAGTGGGTATGTCGGCCATCGTAAACAAGGCGGTTGGTGAGAATTGTCAGGTGGAGTTGCAGGCGTTGCGGAGTGTATTGGGAATAGATGAAGGGGAGGAGTTGGGAGCTGATCCTGGCGGCGGCCGGCGAACGGATACGGGTTTTAGAGAAAAGTGCCGTAGAGAAGGAGGCGGCGGAGTTGGTGGCTTGTGCCCGGAAGGAGGGGAAGCTGGCGGATTGTCAGAGCGAGTGGGCTTTGCGGTTGGCACTTTCGGATCGGGAGTTGTTGAGATGTGGGTGGCAACAGCGCCGGTGGTTGTGGCTTCGGGGCGGACTGATGGTCCTGTTGGGAAAAAGGGTAGTGGTGTTGAGGATCGTGCGCGGTTGGAGTATCGGGGGTCGGAGGTTCTGCAGGCGGTTACGAGTGAGGATGCTTATGTTGCGGATTGTTTGCGGGATTGCGGGTGATGGCAGATCGGGTTGTGGCCCCGGCGCGTGGGTATATGAATTCGGTCGGTCTGTTGACCTGACCTTTGGGTTTTGATTTTTCATGGTCCGCGGAGCGGACCCTACGGTTTTTGTTTTATCAGGAGGATAGGGAAATGGCATTAACGGGTAATCGGCAGGTTGATCATTTTGTGGATCAGGAGTTGCGGGAGGTTTCTGTTGCTTCCGGCGAGCGTATTTTCAAGGGCGGTTTTGTAGAGTGGGGTTCT
>CAXXKI010000004.1:0-747129 GCA_963667855.2 Phycisphaerae bacterium
GATAAAAGGCTGCAGGCTATTTCCAGAGAGTTTAACCAAAGCGCCACTACTTTTGTTCTTTCCTCGATTCGCCGAGGCGTCTGTCGGTTTCGCTGGTTTACACCTTGTACAGAAGTGCAGATGTGTGGGCATGGAACCATCGCCGGTGTGCACGCGTTATTGGAGCGAGGGAGGTTTGCCGCCTTATTGAAAAAAGCAGGAATGACGCTGGCAATAGAGACGGCCGGTGGTATTCTCCGGGCCCAGGCGGATCCCATACCCGATTCTGATGGGAAATTCCTTATCTGGATGGAAATGCCTCGTCCGAAACTTACTTCCCGATCATTGAATATCGAGAACCTGGCCAACCTGCTCGGAATGGATACCGATTGTTTCGATGATGGATTACCCATAATGGAGACCCAGGATGAGGATCTTATCGTATTCGTAAAATCCTACCTGTCTTTGATAGAAGCTCGTCCACATTTTTCCAAGCTTGCCGTATGGTGCGTGCGCAGACGCGTGCGAGGTATCTGCCTGGCGACGATCGAAACACTGAGCCCGTCAATGCATGTTCAATCCCGCTTCTTTGCTCCGCTTCAGGAGTGAACGAGGAATCGGCCACCGCAGTGTGCATGGTCCACTCGCCGCTTACCTGATGGTTCATGAGCTGGTTCCTCACGATGGCAAGGTGGCAGCCATTACCTGCGTACAGGTCGAAGCGGGGGGGCGTTCCGGTCTGATTCGGGGCAATGGTCAAGCAGGAGCCCGGCATTGGTTTTTCCGTTAAAATAGCCGGGCAATGTGAAACCGCCATGCAGGAAAACTCTTCTGCTGATCAGTGTTTACTGCTGGTGGTTTTATAAACGTCTACGGCGGGCGGGTTTGAATCTTCCCCGAGAGTTTTCCGCACCGACGGCTGTTTCGTCTGAAGATGACTGCAGTCGGGAAAAGGCGATTTCGCCCGCTGACTGAGCTGCCTCCTGAACCTTCTTCTCACATTGGCGACGGCTTGAAGCCCGGGTAATCGCATTCTTCTATCTGGCAGTTTATAAGCTGTTCGATGTCTGTAAGCTGTTTACCTTCTTCTCGTGTGACCAGGGTTATTGCCTTTCCCTGAGCGCCCATGCGGGCGGTCCGTCCGATCCGGTGTACGTAAACCTGTGAGTCTTCGGGAATATCATAATTGATTATGTGAGTAACGTTGTGAATATCGATTCCCCGGGCTGCCAGGTCTGTGGCGACAAGAACCTTGATATGGTGTTTCCTGAAACGGTTCAGCACGCTTTCACGTTTGCGCTGCATGAGGTCCCCGTGAATCGCAACCGCCTCCTGTACCTGTATTGGGTCATGCTTCTGAGCGACCTTATGTGCCGCGTGCTTGGTATTGGTGAAAACGTATAGCAGCATCAGGCTTATCGTGCTTGAGTATCGCCTCCAGTGCCCGGTCCTTATCCTTGCGTTCCGCGGTAACAAAAAACTGGGCTACCTCGTTAACCGTGATTTGATCCCGCGAAACATCTATTTGTACGGGTTCGTTCATGAACTTGTGGGCGAGGCTGCGAATCTCCTCGTCCAATGTTGCCGAAACGAAAACCGTCTGGTGTTTGGATTTTATCTTGGAAAGAATCTTTCGGATATCATCCCGAAAACCAATGTCCAGCATCCGGTCAACTTCGTCCAGTACTACGTGCTTGATATTGGTTAAATCAAGGTGACCGCGACCGATCATGTCTATCACGCGACCGGGAGTTCCGATTACGAAATGCGGTTTACGACCCAGTTGATGCACCTGCTTGTTTATTCTCTGCCCGCCGTAAAACCGGTACGCAACGCAAACCGGTGTATTCGCTCAGTCGGCGCATCTCGCCGGTAACCTGTACGGCCAACTCTCTTGTCGGGGCGAGGCAGAGGGCTTGCAGATTCTTTCCCTTCTCCATCTGTTGCAGTATGCGGAATGCCGAAAGATGCGGTTTTGCCGGTGCCGGTTCTCGCTTGTCCAATAACGTCGTTTCCCTCCAGGATTACAGGGATTAGCTCACTCTGTATTTCGCTGGGTTGCTCGTAACCGATTTTTTGTAGCGCTTTTAGGATGGGAACTTCTACGCCCAATTCCTCAAATGCTTTGGGGAGGTCTGGATGCTTCTGCATTCTGTTTTCTTTGCCCTGTCTTCACTGTTTCTTTATTCAATCTATTATCGCATAGTATGTTAGCAGAGTTGCAGCTTGCTGGCCAGTATTTGCCTGCCGCATTTATCCAATCATCATTCCCGGCGATGAAAGCCTATTGAAGGGGAATATTCTGGGACCTGTCCAGGAGCAGGAAGCTTATCTGGATAAAATTGAATAGCGCGTGCCCAATTACTGCCGGTATTACCGATCGTCGCCAGACGGTTACCAGGGACCACAAGATTGCCACACCAAAAAGGGGAATACATGTAGCCACCTCCTGAGGTGCTTATATGCATCAGTGCAAAACCGGTCGAGCAGATCAATATAGAAATCGTCCAACTGCCGGTTATGCGGCGAAAGTGGACCATGAACAATCCTCTAAAGACAATTTCCTCGCATATTCCTACGCCCATCATGAGCAGAAGCAGCCCGCCCGAAGACATGTCAGGGATCATCTCCAGGATATGTTCCGGGTTCTTTTTCATATCTTCGTACCCTTCGGGCCAGATCAGGTACATAAAACCGATACTCAGCAAAAACGTGATAAAGCTGGCGATTGTCACCAGTCCCCCCAAGGGGAGGTTGAGCGCGAATCCTTTCAGGGTTACGCCCGCCGCCCGGTGGTTTGTTCCCGCTGCGTATAAAAGCGATATGCCCACGATAATTAACACTGCCCAGGCAAAAAGTGTTATTCCCAGGTTCAAGATGGGATCAGTTTTCAAGGCTGTCGCCGGGTCGGCTCCTTTGGCGATAATGATCGCGGAAAGTATTGTTCCGGAGCAGAAAAGAGCTGCGACAAAGCTGGCAACTAACGCGAAAAGGTGAACGGCCGACTGGAAACCAGTCAGTCTGCCCAGGAGCATGGGGCAAAAGTCGATCGCGGCATAGTGATCTGTACACCTATCCACTGGACGAGCAACTGGTATGTACTCGACGTTTTGGTTGTCACACAATTCGTTCAGATTGCCGTTATCTTGCTGATTTTCCATAGTAAAAAGGGCACAATGCCATGATAGCCATTGTGCCCGTATCTATTTTTCCGAAGACTTATTCCTTAGCCAGCTCCGCAGCTACATCATCCGGGATATCCACGTTCGATGATACGGTTTCGGAGTCGTCGTGATCTTCCAGTGCTTCTAAAAGCCTGATTACTTTGCGGGCGGTTTCCAGGTCAACCGGAATCGTGCTGGATGCGATCATGGTTACCTCTGCCGACTGCACCGGGACACCTGCTTTCTCCATCTCCTCTTTGACGGAGAGGAAATCACTGGCCTCGCAGGTTATTTCCGTACACATGTCCATCGTGTTGACATCTTCAGCTCCTGCTTCCGAGGGCAACCTCAATGATCTTGTCTTCGTCGGCCGCTCCGGCTTCCACCACTATGACGCCTTTTTGGGGAGAACATATAGGAAACGCTGCCTGCGGCTCCAAGGTTGCCCCCCGCGCGTTCGAATATCTTTTTGATTTCTGGACTGGTGCGGGCACGATTGTCAGTAACTGCGCTGCACATTACCGCCACACCACCAGGGCCATAGCCTTCATAAAGGCAGTCTTCAAAATTGACTCCCTCCAGTTTCGCCCGTGCCTCCTTTTTTAATCGCCTCGTTCGATGTTGTCTTTGGGCATGTTGGCCGCCTTGGCTTTATCCACTGCCAGGCGCAAACGGGGGTTATCGTAGGGATCTCCACTGCCCATCTTCGCGGCGATGGTGATTCCCTTGGAAAGTTTGCTCCATATCTTGCTACGTTTGGCGTCGGTTGCCGCCTTTTTATGCTTGATGGTGGACCATTTTGAGTGACCGGACATCGAGCTGTTCCCTTTCTACTTCAAGCCCATCTTGGTTATTATTACGCAATAGTAGTTTACAGTTTTTAATTCTCGAAAGCGATACCGTCAGCCATCGATAAGAATGGCGCATTATAATAATACAGTTTCTGAGCTGTTAAGCTACTCCACAACTGGTGCCACCTTCGGTTCCGTGCCTTGTTTTACTGCTTCCAGTTTGGCTTCGACCGCTTTAAGTGTTTTTTTTGTCTAAATCGCGAAATTCGGGCTGATCCGCCCGTTTCCGGGCGATTCCCACCGATTCAGTCCAATATCGCTTCGCTTCTTCGGTAAGTCCGAGTCGCCAGCAAGTATCTGCCAGGTGGTCGCAGAGGACTGGATCCTCACCATCTGGAGAGTTGCGAGCAAGCAACAACCATTTCTTGGCTTGCTCGAAGTCCGCTTTCTTGTACAGAAGCCATCCGAAACTGTCGAGATAGGCTCCGTTTCTTGGAGAGGACGCCACCGCCACCCGGATCAGCCTTTCAGCTTTCTCCAGATTCAATACCCTTATCCGCCAGCGTATAACCCAGGTCGTTACACAAACCTGGATCGTTGGGATTCAGTTCTACTGCCAAAGAGAGGGCTTCCCTGGCTTCTGTCAGGTTGCCGGCCTCCTGCTCTGACAGAAAGATAGTAAACGCAGGTACAGTATCTTCTGTTCCGGGCTTACGGATAGCTCTCAGCCAGCGGTTAATCTTCTTAAGGGCTTTGCGGTATTGCCTGGCTTTAATCAACAGTTCCGCTTCCCGGGCTCTGCAGCATTGACTTGGTGAAAAGAGTTTTTTGCCGGTCGCGCCCGGCATCCAGAATCTGCAGGCCCGTGAGGGTTAAAGCTTCGTCAATCCGATCAGCGGCCGACAGGGTTAAAAACACCTCTTCATCAAAGAGATCCTTGTCGTTGGCTTCCGAAATATTGTTTTTGGCCAGATCGAGGGCTTCGTCGAAACGATTCATGACGCGGAGTAATTCGATAAGCCTGACCTGCAATGTCGCGCTGCCGGGATTTTTCTCAATAGCTTTTAATAGAACCGTCTCGATCCGGTTATGGTATTTCGAGGGTAGTTGTTCCCATAACAGTTCCCCGCTTCCGGTTATCAGCCCTTCTGGTATTGACGAATACCAGTTTTCTATCATTTCCATTGCCTGATCGTAGAGGCCGGCTTGCAGGTAAATCTCGATGAGTCCCCGATATAAACCTGCGTTTTTTGGCTCTTCGTTTCGCCATTCGAGGAGCAGGTCTATCGCGGGCTGGTATTCCTTCTTCATCTACGTATAGCCTGTATCAAGGTGCTGCGAAAGGCATTCGATGCCGTTTTGTCCAGCTTGGGATTCACCTCTCAACCAGCTATTGATTGTCGCAATGGCCTCGTCGTAAAGCTGCAGATCGACAAGCAGGTCAAGCACTCCGCCTTTCACTCTAGTGCCTGGCCGATTGGGGTATCTGCTGACGAGAACCTTTTCCAGTTCCAGCTTGCCTCTTCGAATTCGAGGTTTTCTCTGCAGGCAACCTGCAAGCAGTTCCGCCGATGCTTTATGTGATGGATCCAATTTCAACGCCTGACGAAAAACACGTGCTGCGTCTGCATATCGCTGTTCGGCCAGGTACGATACGGCGATCAGGTGTAGTGTCTCCGCATCCTGATGATGCAGTTCCATAGCCTTGTGCAATTTGTCTCGCAGGGCTTCGTGGTCTGGTTGAGAAGGATCGAATTCCAGCCAGGCTGCGCAGCGGGCAATGCACGTCGGGCTGGCCGATATCCTTTTTAATGATTTGACCGTATCCCCGGCAGCCTGGTAATTACCATTTGCCAGATAGGACCTGAATAACTGCTCGTGCGCTTGTTCGTTGAGCGGGTCGGTATCCACCAGAAGTTTCAGTTGCCGGATAGCCTGATCGCTGCGTCGTATACTTACGTACAGGTCGGCCAACTCGTACATGGCCTCCGTGTTGGCGCTGTTCAGTTCGATTGCTTTTTCAAAATGACTTATTGCCTTTTCGAAATCATCCAGCCCTTTGTAAGCCTGGCCTAAAAGGCATTCCAGCCTGGTGTCCGGTTTCAGTTCGACGCTTTTCGGGGCAGCGATGTCAATTACCACATTCCAGGCGTATTTTCCTATATAATATTTCCCAAGTTCAACCCGGGCGGGAATGAATGTCTCGTTCCTGTTCACCGAAGTGTCAAACCAGGCCGAAGCGAGTTTATTCGATCCTTTTGCGTCAGCAAGAATGCCCAGCAGGTAAGCGGCTGCGAAGTCCACATCCTTGACGTGTGGGTAATCCTGTTTGATGAGCAGTTCACGGTATGCCTGTTCGTCATCAGCCAGTGACCTGGTCAGTTTTTCGGACTCCGGTGTCCACAGGGGATTGGTGCGGATCATCTCGGCCGATACGTCCAGTGCTTGTTCCCAGTGACGCCAGTCCCGTTCGACTTCAAAGAGCGCCTTCAGCAACTTGATTTCCTCTTTGTTGTTTTCCAGACGGGCTTGGAGGATTTCAACTGCCCGTGCATGGCGATTGGCGTTTTTCAGGGCATTTGCCAGGGCGATGGTAAGTTCGTCAGCGTGTTCACCTTCAGTGTGAATTCCCTGCAGGTCCCTGATGATTCTGGCTGGTTTTCCCTGTACTCGATAAACGGCAGTCAGCACATCTACCGCAGGTTTGCCTATGCCAAGTGCCGCTCGCGCCTGATCGCAGGCTTCGTTATATATGCCTGCCCGGGCCAGGCATTTGGCCAGGACAAGTCTTTGGTTATCATCGATTTTCTTTTCGGTATATGCCTGGCGCAAGTAGTCCGCTGCGGCTTTAAAGTCCCCCGATTCTACGTATGCCCGGGCGATATTCTCGTCTACGGTGGTTTGAGCTTTAAGCAATTCCTTCTCGATAGCTTTTTCTGGAATACTCATTCCTGGGCGCAAAGTCAGGCTGCGTTTGAATTGCTTGTAAACGGTAATGGCTGCTGTCAGGTAACCCTCTTCCGCCAGTGTTTTAGCCAGTTCAAACCTGGATAATGCCGCAACCGCAAGGGTGTCACTATTCCGAGTGACACAGCAGGGCGGTACGGAAATCGCGGATTGCGTCGGTATTAGCCTGTTCGGTTTGGGATAGCTTGCCCGCTATATAGTGGCAGAGAATATCATCCTTGTTGAAGTCGATTGCGGTTTTCAGGTGTTTGTTACAATTGGTTTCGTCTTTGTTCAACCAACAGGTGAAAGCGAGTTCACGATGCAATGGTGCCGGGTTTCTTTCCTCAGTAAGGGCTTTTTCAAGCTCGGTGATCGCGGTTGAATAGGCTCCGGCATTGCGTAGTTTACGGGCGGAGGCTATAGCTGAAGACGCGCGAGCAGAAAGTGCAGTTTGGCTTTCCTGTTCGTTTTTCCATGGAAAAACCCGTGGCTCGATCAGGTTGAGATTGAGATTCGCTTTATCTGGATCCGGTTCCGGTATTTGTTCGCCGAAAATGTCGGACGAGATGTCGCGAAAACCCAAGTTGGATTGTTCGTGGCATCCTGTGCTGATCAGCATGCAGAAAGTCAGAAAGAGACTGACTGTGGTTCGCTGCGTGATTGTGGCACCCGGTCTATGGCCTTGGTCCGATTTCATGAGACGGACTCCGAGGCAAGGACCATCAGGTCGAAGCCTTCTTCTTTGTAGTGGTTTTTGTCTGTTTCTTCGCGGTTTTTTTAACAGTGGTTTTCTTGGATGTACTTTTACTCTTAGTGGTTTTTTTCTTGGTCGTTTTGGCTTTCTTATCCCCTTCCTCTTTTTTAACTCTTACCGGCGCGGGGTTGGCGGCCATGTAGGCTTCGAGATCCAGGCAGAATGACTTGCTGTCGGCCGCGCTTACATGCCTTTCGAGAAACGCCTGCACTTCCGCTCCCGTGGCGTCAGGATCTACCAGATCCTGGTCCTTGAGAAATTCAAGCGTTGGGGTGTTGATTGGTATGGCATGCCCGCCCAGACTCCAGAGCAGTACTGAAGCGGTAATGTATGGAGTTATTCCCTCCAGAGATTCAAAGTAAGCTTTGACCTCCCGGATGCCCATGGATCCAAGATGATCCAGTGATACGGAGTATTCCTTTTTGAAGATCGCATTCAGTAATTCCACCAGCTGCTGACCTCGCTCGATTCCGTTGGGAATATGTGGGTTGGTTGACGCTTCTATTTCGGCTGGTGTTGAGACGCGCAGCTCATTGTAGTCCACCATGTTTTCTCTTATCTGGGTAAGAGCAAGTTTGGCGTTGGCGATGGTTGTTGACTCGGACAATGCCGCCAGGATTAACTGATCGATCGGTGGCAGCGATTCGGGAGCTACTTGTGGGGCGGAGAGCCCGCGGAATTTGCCGTAAGCCTCCTTTAACTTCTTGGCGTATTGCGTCCCCTTCTTCATGTGTTTGCTCCGTCAATATTATCCTCCGCTTCGTTTGAGCACGGTTCTTCTTCGCTCACATAGTCGGCGGGGGGGATGTTCTCGTCGATGATCTTGATGATTTCCGCTGCCTTCTTGATCGAGCGGTCGGTGTGGAAGCTCAATACCGGGCAAACTCTTGCGGTTACACCTTTGGCTATTGCTCGTTGAACGTGTCCGCGGGCGTGTTCCAACGCCGCCATTGTTTTTCGTTCTTGGGCTTCAGATCCCATTACGCTGATATACACCTTGGCCAACTGCAGATCGCCGCTTACCTCTACCCGGGTTATACTTGTGAAACTGCTTATTCGGGGGTCGTTAAGCTTATTGGCAATCATGTCGCTGACAATGCCGCGAATGAGACTGGCCATCTTGTCTGGACGAAACGATTTCATACTCTTTTTGATGCTTTATCTAAAGCGTTTCCTTTTTATAATCCAGTAGCGTCGCGCCACCAGTTGTTCTTACGTAATCCACAATCCTGTCAAGGCAGGAGTGAACATACCGGGCGTCGTTCGACACCATTACAATCCCTATAGTCGCTTTCCGGCGATTGTCGAGATTGTCAACTTCAGCAACCGATACATTGAATCGGTTCTTCACACGTTGAATCAGGCTGGTTATAACCCTGCGCTTGTCCTTGAGCGAAAGGGCTTCGTAGACCGCCAGATCTATGGTCAGTGCACCTATTATCATTTGGTGCAAATCAGTACCTTATTCTCATCACCCGGTTCCACTTAACGCGGCGGGGGAGGGCGATTGTCACTTAATTAACTAATCCAACTCCACCGAAATCAGGTTTCCGTCCGTGAGGTCTATATGGAAAATGCGATATCGGTTTTCTTCATCCATCCAATACGATTTCCCCGTTTTTTTCAGCATATCCATAACGTATTTTTGTTCAGTTTCGGGTACGCCGTAGTAATCCAACTCGTCTTTAATCACGTTTGTGTCGAAAGCAAAATAATCGCGTTTTGGAAGATGGCCATCGATTATTAAATCAGAGATAGAACTCTTGCGGGGCAAGAACAGCGGGGTTATTGCCGTCCACATTTTGGGTTCCACCTTGATTTCGAAAACCTTGGCTATATACAGAGACCTTCGATATTCCACTATCCTGGTTGTGCGGCTTTCGTCAGGAACGAAATAATCCAGAACGCAGCGCAGCTTTTCCTGGTCATCGAATTCCTTGGATTCAACCGTTTGTCGTACCTTATCCTGATAACCGGGCAGATCCTTGAGCTGCGGTTCGTTGATTCGCAGGGCGACAGCAACAGTATATTCGCCCGGTGTAAGGCGAATCTCCGTGGGAGTCTGTTTCTCTCGCCGGGAATTCGGGTCGTTGATTATGGTTTCGGATTTACCGTGTCCCGGTAGGGCGAAAACCATAGCTTCGGCGGGCACGCTGTTGATGTATATGCCTTGCTCACGGGGGTTGAGTGTTTTGCCTATCAACCCCTCGCGTTTCTTTTTTGGTTTTTCCTGGTTATCCGGGCTGTTTTCCGTATTCGTTACGACGGGTTTCTTGTCCGGCTTTTTCAGTGAGTTATAAAGGTCCGGTACCCACTTGCATATCGCCGCTATGGCAATGATTATTACCGCCACATATACCATCTTGACCGCTACTTTGAACGGGTCGAGGGCGGGCTTGGCTGGTTTTCCCGAAGCTGCACGTTTTTGGGCTTTGCCGTGCTCTTTGTAGGCTTTTTGCCCCGCCCTTGTCGTGCGAGAATCATAAACCCCGGTTTGCTCAACTTCATTGAACAGACCTTCCAGTTCATCATGCGCCTCTCGCGTCACCAAAGCCTCGCGCCCGCAGTAAGAACAGCGAACGATCTTTCCCGCATCCTCATCGCGAGCTCTGATGGTATGTCCGCATTCGCCTTTGAATTCTATCATTTACCATCCAGCCAAATTCGCAAGTTTGTAATAAACGATATTCCAGTGCGACACGCGCCTAATCAAGAGTACGAGCCACCTTAATGACTTCAAAGCACTCTATCATATCCCCGACCTTGATGTCGTCGAAACCTTCCAGGCGAATACCGCATTCCATGCCGCTGCGCACTTCCTTGGCGTCATCTTTGAATCGCCGCAGAGAATCGAATTTGCAGTTGTCCCGTACTACAGTTCCATCGCGCACAACTCGGGCGAAATGCTTGGCCGACATGACGCCTTCACGTACGTAACTTCCCGCAATAAGTCCAACTTTGGAAATACGGAACAACTCACGCACTTCCGCCATACCTCGCTGTTCGATCTTCTCATCCGGAGCAAGAAGCCCTTCCAGGGCTTTCTTGATGTCGTCCGTGACATCGTAGATTACCTTGTACGTACGAATGTCCACTCCCTGCTCTTCCGCCACCTTTCTGGTAGTGGCCGGAATGCTTACGCGGAACGCAATAATTATAGCGTCCGAAGCATCCGCAAGGTGAACATCGCTGTCTGTAACTGCTCCGATACCTGCATGCAGGACGTTCAACTTGACCTCGTCGCTGGGGAAGCGATTAAGGGTTTGGTTTAGTACGTCTACTGATCCGTCCACGTCGCCCTTGATTATCACATTAAGCTCGTTGACGTCAGCGCTGGACCGCTGCTTGATCAGGTCATCAAGACTACGGGCTTTCTTCACCGATGATCTGGCGTCGGTCAGCCTCGTTTGTTTCACTTCCTGGGCTATTTCTTTTGCCCGAGATACGTTTCCTACCTTGATAAACGTGTCGCCGGCACTGGGAACTTCGTTTATGCCCCATATCTCGGCAGGCATTGCCGGCCCCAGCTTTGGGACTTTTCTCCCGGTGTCGTCATGAAGGGCTCTGACTTTGCCGTAGGCATTTCCGCAAACAATTGCGTCACCTACCTTGAGTACACCTTCCTTGATAATAACCTGCAGAACCGGACCAACTCCCTGCCGACTTTCCGCTTCGACTACTATACCAGTGGCCGGGACCGACAGGTCGGCCTTGAATTCGTGCAGTTCCGCGAGTGTTGTGAGGTGTTCCAGCAGTTCATCCACGCCTTCTCCGGTCGTTGCCGAAGTGTGGATAACGTCTGTTTGTCCACCCCAATCGCCGCTTGGGGTTAAATCATGTTCGGTTAACTGGGTGTATATTCTGGTTACATTCTGCGTACCCAGGTCGATTTTGTTCAAGGCGACCACAATGGGGACGCCGGCGGCTTTCGCGTGATTTATCGCTTCCACCGTCTGGGGCATGATTCCATCGTCCGCCGCAATGACCAGTACAACCACGTCGGTAAGATTAGCTCCTCTGGCCCGGAGGGCGGTGAACGCCTCATGGCCTGGCGTATCCAGGAAGGTTACCGCGATATTATCGTTCTTAATGTGATAAGAACTGATGTGCTGGGTAATACCACCATCCTCGCCGCCGGCAATGTTGGCTTTTCGGATACGGTCGAGCAGGCTAGTCTTACCGTGATCGACGTGACCGAGAACGGTTACGATGGGCGGGCGGATTGCCATGTTGTTTCGCGGCAGAGCAGCGTGCTCTTCCTTGAGTTTTTCCAGTCCAGTTTTGGCTTCGACAACCTTTAATTCGACACCGAATTCCGTCGCCAGAAGTTCAGCCACATCCTTATCGATTATATTGGTAATGCCAACCAGCACATTATGGTCGCGTTTGAGTACCGGAAATACCTGTTGGAATGGGACACCAATCGCGCCGCATAGTTGTTTGACCGTAATGGGTTCTTCCACCTGAGCCTTGGTTATACGAGCGGCCGCTTGACCTCTTGAGCCGCTTTTTTGCGTTGCTCTGCGCGATACCATTCGTCTGCCTGTGGCGCCGCGAAGACGTGCTCGCCTTTCAGCCAGATCCTGATCGTTCCATTCGCTGAGTTTTTCACCCGCCAGAGTCGCTGCGTCATAACTACGTTTGCTACCGCGCTTGCCACCGCGAGCTTTATCATCGCCGCCACTACGTCTATGTCCTCGACCCGGTTTTTCACTCTGTCCCGGTAGATCCACGGGTATTGGCTCGAACGGTTGTTTGGGCTGAGCTTCCTTGGGACCGGTCGATGATGATCGACGTCGCGGGCCGCGTTTCGGCACTGAGTATTCCTCAGGAGCTTCGTATCTAACAACTCGAGGCCCTGAAAGCTTCGCCGGCAGCGGTACGTTTTGCGGACCTGCGGGAGCTACTGTTTCCGGCTCCTTCTTGGCCGGCTTTACTTTCTTTGGCTTTGCTTCCGCTCTGACTTCAGTCGGTTCGGCTTCTGCCTCAGCTATTGTTATCTCTTCAGCCGTAACAGCTGGTTCGGGTTCTTCTGTTGCAGGTTGAACCGTTGGTGCGGCCTCATGCCCAACTGTCTCTACGGGGATAGCTTCCGTTTCGGCTGGTTTTTCCGCTAACTCTTCCACAGCAGGCTGAACTGGGAGCTGAACTTGCGGTTCGTCGGTGATGATCAGCCGTTTTTCCTGCTCAGAAGGAGTAGCTTCTACCGGTGTTTCAGTCGCTGATGGAGCAGGAGCTGCCAGGGCTTCGGCGGTCGCGTCGGCGGCACCGACTGGCACTACTTCCTTAGTCTCCTCTTCACCTATCGAAGATGCTTGGGCAGTAGTTTTCTTTTTCGCCTTGGCTTTCTTCTTGCGAACTTTTTCCAGGTCGACTCTTTTGGCCGTTTCTACAGTTGTTTCATGGGCACCTTCGGTGAACCATTCGCGCACTGTAGCTTCGAGTCCAGCCCCTACAGTGGACATGTGATTCTTCAAGTGAATGCCTTCGGCCTCACATTTTTGAATTATGTCCTTACTGGAGACGTTCAACTCCTTAGCCAGAGTATGAACGCGCATTTTTTCAGCCAAAGGTATTCTCCCGAACTATCTGCATATTCTTTTGCAGGCAACTCTAGCAGTTGGGTTGCCTGCCATGCTCAACCGGACCAGTTACGACTCTGGACCTGACTGAGGCATTTACTCTTGTTCTTGCTCCTGGTTGCCTGCTTCGTCAACAGGATCAGGTACTTCTTCCGTCGTTTCCGCAACTCCAACTGTTTCCAGAGTCGCGTCTTGTGTTTCACTGTCTTCCGGCTGGATATCTTCTTCAGTCGAGTCTTCAATGCTCTTTTGCGAAGTAGTCACACCAGCAGCGGCCAGTTCCTTTGCGGCCATTGTCTCTGCGGCCAGTTCTTTCGCCGCTTCTGCAGAGACACTTACCATCCGCTCCGCTACTTCCTGTTCCAGTTCCAGCTCTGACATGAGTGGCTCAACACCGACTTCTTCGACATCCGCCAGGGAAATAATGCCCATCGCCAGCAGCTTATCCAGCATGAGATCGTCAACTCCCTCAATGCCGCGGAGCGTTGTTTCCATGTCGTCGAGCGATTTGTTGTATTCAGACGGTGTTACAATATCGATGTCCCAGCCAGTAAGCCTTGCCGCAAGACGGACATTCTGGCCGCGTTTGCCGATAGCCAGGGACAGTTGATCCTCGGCCACTACTACCGTAGCCCGTCCCAACTCGAAGCAAAGTGCTGTTTCCTGTACCTCAGCAGGCTTCAGAGCATTGGTAATCAACACCTGGGATGACTCGTTCCAGCGAACAATGTCGATTTTCTCTCCACCCAGTTCATCAACAATGTTTCGAATCCGGCTTCCGCGAACACCCACGCATGCTCCTACGGCGTCCACTTTGGAATCGATTGAAGTGACAGCCACCTTAGTGCGGTATCCGGCCTCTCGGGCCAAAGCTTTGATTTCGATGACCCGCTCACCAACTTCAGGTACTTCAAGGTCGAATAGACGCCTGATATAGTCCGGGTGAGTACGAGTAAGCACGATACGTACTTCGTGTGGCATCTCGCGAACGTCGAGGATCATTGCCCGTACCCGCTCGCCAGGGTGGTGTGTTTCGCCCGGAATCTGCTCACTTCGCGGCAAAAATCCTTCGGCTCTACCCAGATGGATACTCAAAACCCCTCGTTCGTGACGAGAAACTGTACCAGTTACGATCTGACCAACTCTCTTGGAGAACTCCTCGAATATACTGTCTCGCTCCGCCTCGCGGATCTTCTGAATCATTACTTGTTTGGCCGTTTGGGCGGCGATACGACCAAGATCTCTCATGTGGATGGGCTCTCCGTTACGCGTAGCGGAGATTTCACCAGTTACTCTATCTATCCGTACATTTACCTCTTCGTTGATCCCGTAAGCCTTTCTAGCGGCTGACAACATCGCCATTTCCAGGTCTTCAAACACCATTTGTTTATCGATGTTCTTCTCCCGGCTGATATGTTCAACGACTTTGAGAAGATCTTGGTTGATCATTATGAGGTTACCTTTATTGTCATTTTCGTGCAGAGTCCGGCGTCTACACACGCCCGTCATGTTTAAGCCGCCTACCGGCTTTTATCAGAGCTCCATTTCAGGAGCACACCAAAACAAAAAAGTGGGCGCAACACGCAAACCCACTTTCGAAACCGACACGGAAATACCTGGATGGAACAGGACCTTATCGCATGGGAAGATACCCTCCAACGCGTCCTATCCCTGATAGGGGTCTTACAGCGCAGTGATCGAACCGTTTAGTTCGCACTGCTGCTAACTCCATGTCCGTTCAGACCGACGTTCACGCCTGTCTCTCCGGTTTCGAAAACATGTACCCGTGAGACATCGAAACTCACCGATACATGGGATCCTTCTTCAACTGCAGCCTCAGCCGGTATCCTTGCAACAACCTGTTGTCCGGAAGGCAATTGCAGATACACGTCCTTTTCGCTGCCCAACACTTCGATGACAGATACTGTCATCGGCAGAGAATCAGCATTCGCTGTGGCCGAATCGGCTGCTGGTCTGATCGAAAGCACCTCAGGACGGGCTCCATAGACGGCCGAATCGCCGATTCGACCTGCTAGAGCTCTTTCCGTCCTCTCCGGTACTGCCAAAAAGCCGTGGCTGGTGTCAAAAACGATTTTTCCACCTTCTTGAGCGATTTTGCCTTCAAAGAAGTTCATTGGAGGCATGCCCACGAAGCTGGCCACGAACCTGTTAACCGGCTTTGCATACACTTCCAGCGGCGGGGCACACTGCTGTACTTCGCCACCTTTCATCACCGCGATACGATCGCCAAGAGTCATTGCCTCTTCCTGATCGTGGGTTACGTAAATCGACGTAGTCTGCAATTCACGGTGAAGTTTCTTCAATTCTGCACGCATCTGGACCCGCAAACGGGCATCCAGATTGGATAGCGGCTCATCAAACAGAAACGCCTTCGGCGTTCTAACTATCGCTCTGCCAACCGCCACTCGCTGCCTTTCACCACCGGAAAGCGCCTTGGGCTTACGGTTAACCAGATGCTTGATCCCCAAAAGCTCGGCCGCTTTCATGACCCGCTCATGGATCTCGGCTTTGGGCACTTTTCGCATTTTCAGACCAAAAGCCATGTTTTTGTATACAGTCATGTGCGGATACAGAGCGTAATTCTGGAAGACCATGGCCACATCACGATCTTTCGGGGCTACGTGGTTTACTACCCGTTCGCCGATGGTCACCTCTCCCTCGGAGATGTCTTCCAAACCTGCTACCATTCGCAGCGTTGTACTCTTTCCGCAGCCGGAAGGGCCTACAAGCACCAGAAACTCACGATCAGCAATGTTTATATTAACATTGTTGACCGCGCGAACCTGTTGTTTGCCCGGATAGACCTTAGATACGCTATCTAATGTGACTGTCGCCATACCTTGCGCAAACCCTTCCTGTACAGGTGCGCTCTGACCCTATGCATACCGGCGCACCAGTTCCGCAAACGAGCATTATAGATGTGCCCCAGGTAGTGTCAAATTCGCCCGGCATTGCCGGCGAGGTTGGCTAACATCGTCCTAAGCAGTTTGAGCATCTTTTTGTTGAGGCGACAGGTGTGCTAAGCTAGACTCCGTCATTGGAAAAGGGCGTTGTGGCCGTTTACGGATGAATTGGTTAGCCTCTTTTTCACCTATTGTACCGTAATAAACGGGGTGCTACGGAAAGGGTTGTTTATGAAATCGTCATATCTGACCAAAACTATTCGGTGGTCTCGCAACCTGATGTGTGGGCTTGGACTCGTTGGATTGATCCTCCTATTGCCCGCCTGCTCCGTTACTTTGCCCAATGAGCCTGGAAATGGCGATCAGACTGGGGCCAACCCTTTACCCAATGATCAGCAGATTGTCGCTCTTCGACTTGCCAACCTGACCGATGCGGCCGTCGATGTCGAAATCTACGTCAGTAGCAATGGTGAACACAATACCGCTGAAACCCTCTTCGTGGAGGAAAATCTCTACACCGACGGGATCGGGCTCGCCGCTACCGGTCTTTTGGCGCCCGAGTCGGCCGATTCGGTCGAAATCGACTGTACCGAAGGAATGGTCATTGGGACAACCGGGGGGACATTCTACGATGTGGAGACCGGTGACGAATTGGGGGTTGGTTCTCCCCGTATCCTTCAACACGGACTGGTCTTCGACTGCGCCGCTCGTATCACCCTGGTATTCCGGGAAGAAAACGGCGAATACACCGCTGAGCTTAAGCTGGAATAGTGTTGGCCTGTTTTTATTCAACCGAATTGTTTACCCACAAATCTATTCGCGATTGGGTACGGGCTTATTTGTAGATCGGGTGATAGATCCGACGGAACGCCAGTATTATAAATAATTTGTAAAATACGAATTGCCCGCTTCCCGGTAAAACCGCATCATTCAAGAACTATTGCCGAGTATTACCGTGGTTAGGTAAGGGGCGTAACCGTCGCGATCTCTTGGGTATGGGTAAAGGTAATTCGCCATGAGTATTGGAAGAAGCCGATCAATTGGTTTTGCGCTGGTGGTGCTGGTTGTGGTTATGGTAGCTGGGGCAGTCATTGGTATTCGACGCAGTAAGCAGGATAAAGCCAATCGCTTGTGGAGCGATTACAGGGCAGAACTTATTGCTGATGGAGAACCGGTTACCTTTGCGGATCTCGAAAATCTAAGGCCGGAAATTCCAGATGAGAAAAACGGCGCCCTGGTAATCGAAAAGTTGATTCCGCAGCTAGAAAAATGTGGGAACGAACGCGAGGAACTTGTTCCTCTTTTTAATCATAAGCTTAGACGAGTAGATCTATTTTACGGTGTTCCGCGCTATGCAGTAGATCCAATAAAGGTATTTATTGATGAGCGAAAGGATCTGGTTGAATCGTTGGTTGTGTTGTCAGAGGGCTTAGAAGGGCGGGTTAAAGGGATGTCCTATGACTTTGCCGGGGATAATCCTATGGATTTTACCCTGGCTGTAGGTCTGGGACGCTGGCGCGATGCGGCGAAGCTGGAGCAGCTTAAAGCCATATCGTGTATTCTGAATCGAGATTTAAAAGGAGCCATCAAGACAGTACCTGTACAGATAGGTATTTTTCGCACACTATGCTATGAGCCAAATACGATGGCTCATATCATGCGTTTAAGTATTGTAGGGGGTGTGTGCGACACGGTGGAACTGATTATTCGCAGTGGTGATATTAGTGAAGAGCAGTGCGAACTTCTTACTCGGTTGTTGGATATTGAGAAGCTCGATATTTCGCTCGCTAACGCACTACGCTGTGAACGAGTGTGGCTTAAGTTGCTGTTTGATGGATTGGCTTCCGGTAAGATTGATGTGAAGTCCGTATTAAGCGAAAGTTACATTGAGTATATTGGTATTCCGACATTATTGGAAATCCGAGAAGGCCAGGTTGAATTGACAGGTGTATTCAGCGCTGTAATTAATGCTGCGGATGACCCTCGTGAGTTGGTTGATGCTGTCCGGCGAATACAGGATAAATACGGAGTTATGCGGTCTTCGTTGGTGAGTCAGTTTGTTCATTCAGCTGAGAGTATGCCTTTGGATACGGTCGAAACCATTGCGGAGTTTCGTTGTGTACGTACCGGACTTGCCGCGGAAGGCTATCGTTTATCCAATGGACATTTTCCGAAAACTCTGGACGTGCTGGTACCGGAGTATATCGAAAAGATTCCGCAGGATCCGTTTGACGGTAAACCATTAAAGATGGCGGTTACCGATTACGGTATCTTGATATACTCGATCGGCGAGGATGGCGTTGATGATGGTGGGGATTTGAAGAAAAGGGAGTATTCTTCAAGGGATGTGGGTTTCCGGCTTATGGAGGCTGAGGAACGGAAGAAGTTTATTGTCAATGTCGATCCGCCTAGACGATAGAGTCGTAATGTATTAGACGTATGGGAATATTTTCCGAGTTATATGCCGGCTATAATTAACCCCAGTTGAAATGCCAGTAATCCCGAGACTACTGAAAACACCAGCACAGGGCACTGCCTGTTGATGTTTTCTTATCCCTCTTTATTAACGCCACGACGGTAAGAGCAATACAGTAAGCACTTGTGAATACAGCGAGATAAACGGATACTGTTGCCAGCGGCAATCCGGTTTTCGCGAAACTGACCGCTATGGGGTTGGTTGGACTCGTTAGCGAATTACCCGCATTCCAGAGATCCGTAACTCGCAGTCCGTTGAATGCGAGTATGAGTCGAAATCCCGCCATGAGAATGAATCCGGTAGTAGTTAACACTATTGCGATGATTCGCCACCGTTTTCGCAACGGGCTATATTGCGTGCGCCGGGGAAACTGGTTGTTCATCCCGCATTCCGGGCAACGCCGGGTTTCGCCTTGATGGGCTCGTAGATCATATCCGCAGTGAGAGCACGTTGTGTCAGATGAAGAAATTGTGTTATCCATAATCGGTAGGTCGGGGCATCGATCCGACGGAATGACGAGCTATAGTCCCGCTATGGTGAATCCAAGCTGGACCGCTAATAATCCCAAAGTTAGAGATAAAAACACCGACAACACACCTGCCTTAACCGTTTTTGCATCTCTTCCGGCGTAAGCGACGACGGTTAAGATGATTGAGTAAATAACCGTAAACAAAGCGATTATTATGGATACATTTGCCAGGACTGAGCCCGCGGCCACGAAACCGATTTTAGTTGCGTTCGCCGAGCATGCCAGGTGGCTTCCGGTATTCCAGAGATCCATGATACGCATTCCGGCAATTGCAAGCGAGATTCGAAATCCAGCCATTATTATAAGTCCAATCGCAGCCGGAATAATCGCGATAAACAGTAATCGTTGGTGTAGAGGGTTGTGTTGCTTTTGCCGCGGCGCCTGGCTGTGTTCGCTGCATTCCGGGCAGCGGCGAGTTTCGTTGGGATGTCCCTGGAGGTTATATCCGCAATTCGGGCAAAGCCCTTTTCTATAGCGTAGGTGATGGACTATTGGCCCTTGAATAAAGGCGTATATCGGGTAAGCAACCAAAATAAGCAAAGCGAACCATGCGGGGAATTTTACGATTACGAAGAGGTCATCATACGTGCTCCTGTCCTGGCAATCTATTAAATCCCAATACTGTTCTCTTGTCGGCGGCGAAACCGCCCAACGTTCAAAGCCGAATCCAAATGCTTCCCGCTCTATTTCCGTAGTTGTCGGTTGCCATTCGAACGGAGAAATCAGCGCGACCGAAAAGATGCCGTCTTCCCCCTTCAAATATATACGATAACCACCTATTAGTGGAATTCTCGCGTGGCAACCCTGTAATCTGCCGCATTCCAATATCATCCAAAATCCCCAGGCACAATCATGCGGAAGTTCCGGAAGGTTCCGACTATCGGTTCTGGAGTAACTGTGGTACCAGGGAATGCAAACACCGATTGCGCTGATAATGCATATTATCAAGATTATCCTGCGAAGCATGTTTGAGTCTTCCCCGTTACAGATTGGTAAAACCAAGATCCGGGCAGGCGCACCCAGCGACATTATTTTGTTGGAGGGATAATATCAATCCACACCAGGCGGTGGTCGCTGGAATCTTTGCGGTCTTGAACCAGTCTGCTTAGCGGATTCTCCTGCTCGGGCCAGAAAACTCCGCTTGCGGTTACTTTGAGGTTCTTTGTGGGCAAAACGTAATCGATACGCCCGAAGTGACAGGTGTTCTGTTCCCGATATTCCGGGCTGCCGGTTCGGTTTTTGCCTGCCGCCCCTTTGCTCTCCGGCTTGGGATCCTGCAGGCGGGGGTGTTTCAGGAGCTGGTCAATAGCGTGCTTGCCGTAGAGAATTTCGTTTTTCCGGGGATCGGCGTTCAGGTCGCCGAGAATCACCGCGGGGACCTTGGCAGCCAGCGGGCCTTTAACGCCATTATCATCAACGATGTAGCTTGCCTTTTCCCCGCCGCCGAGATAGTCGGCCCACAACCTTATCTCGTCGAAATTGCGCCGGCCGTTACGGTCCTCGTCGCCGTCGAAAACCGGCGGTGTGGGGTGACTGCACAACAGGTGGATTGTCGTTGATCCGACTTGCACCGGAATATCCCAATGACTTTTACTGGAGAGGCGCATGAGGCCTGCTTCTTCCGCAGAATACCAATCCGGCTTGCCGTTTGTACCGTCGGGCATAAGGTTGTTCGGCATATCCTTCCATAGCAGGTTCTGGAAAGTACGGACGTTCTTGTCGTCAATTTTGAACTTGCTGAAAAGAGCCATCCCGTATTGGCCGGGATATTTCCCATATCCGTAAGCGTCATCGGGACCGTTACTCTGCCCATCATTATTCAAATCCTTACCGGTCGGCAGGCCAGTATTGACCGGCCCGAAGTATATGTAGGGATAATCAATGGGCTTCTGTTTGTTCTGGCTTATGTTCAGATAGCAGTTACGGAAAAAGATTGCGTTTTGCCGCTTCTCCTGATCGAAATCGATTTCATTTACTAAAAGGATGTCCGGGCGGACGCGCTGAATTATCTCCGCCGCGTTGCGTAATTGCTGATTCGATCCTATTCCCGATTGGCTTTCCTGATTTAGCTTTTCAGTGCTGAGTTCCCATATGTTGAACGTGGCGATCCTGATTGTTTCTGGTTTATCACTAAGCGGGGCGGTTGCCATGGCCGCACAGAGTAAGACGAATAACATTTTAGTTTCCTCCTGTCTGGATCCAGCAATTGCGAAGCCTACCAGAACCGGAGGTGGCAGGCAATGCAGCAGCGCGGCCGTTTGAGTATTGGCTTGGCATCAAGTCATCGAGGAGGCTTTAATGGTTACGCGGGACGCAGTTGTCTTTATATCAACATAAAGAACATGATAAATGCCAGGGTGATGTCGAGCGCCCAGAAAGTTATCCGTATGCTTTCCCAGCTTCTCTGGTACGGAGGTGCCCCTTCATTGGCGTATACGGCATTCATCAATCGGGTTTGCCTTCGAGCCGACGCATAAATGAAATACGCTATAGTGAAAACACCGATAGTCAAAACCAGGGACAGCGATATCGGTTGTATCTCCCGCACGTCGAGCGGCCCCTTATTAGTTGTCGGCGGAAAGTTCCCCGCTCGAACCAGTGTTTTTTCCAAAACCCAGCTTCCCTTGATGAAAACGTTCTGATTGATGGGATCAGGTGTTCCTTCCACCCAGGCCAGTCTTACCGGTTCCAGCCAGTTGGCTCCAAAGCGGAAAGGCTCGAATTTATCGCCACAGGTCAGCGCCAGAATCGCCATAATCGCTACCAGGCAAATGTTACCCGTAATTTGAGCGTCCACGCGCGTTCTGTGGTACAGATGATCAAGCATTTTCTCTTGCATAAGTGTACTCCCGCATCAAAGCTGGCCCACGGCTTGGCTATTGCACAGGCCGGTATGTAAAGAACAGTGACCTCATGATATGGAATGAAGCTTATCCTGCCAATTACCAATTCAGTTTATTGAACCTTTATGCCTATGATTTAGGATTGACGCGGATTTGGGAATACGAGGGCGGATGGGCACAATGGGGCAGTGGGCGGAACCCCGCGATGTTGGTCACGGGACTACACTGCTTAAGTCGTATCCTCCCGATATCTCTACCTACAAAAACGGCTAGAGAAAACTCTGGGCCAGCTCAACCAGCTCCTTAACGTGAGCTACGCTGGAATCCAACTGGCTTTTCTCGCTCCCGGTCAGCTCTATCTCGATCACTCCTTCAACTCCGTCTTTACCCAAAATGCAGGGAACGCCGCAGAAATACCCGCCTATGTCGTATTCATCCTTGCAATACGCGGCGCATGGGAAAATCCGCCGCTTATCCTTGATGATCGCTTCGGCCATGTCCACCACGCCGGCGGCCGGGGCGTAATACGCACTCGTACCCATCAGCTTTACGATCTCTCCACCTCCTGTTTTGGTCCGTTCAATAATCGCTTCCAATCTGTCGGTGGGGATTAGCTGGTTTACTGGTATTCCCGATACCGAGGTATATCGGGGGAGAGGTACCATGTCATCACCGTGGCCACCGAGCAACAGGGCACTGATGTCCTCCACGCTACAGTTCAACTCTTCAGCAATAAACGTGCGGTAGCGAGCGGTGTCCAGGCAACCGGCCTGGCCCACAACCCGATTGGTTAGAAACCCGCTTTTCTTCCAGGCGGTATACACCATTGCGTCCAGCGGGTTGGATACGACTATCAGTATCGCGTTCGGCGATACTTTGGCTATTTGCTCGCTTACGCTGCCAACTATCTTGACGTTGGTCTGAACCAGGTCATCCCGGCTCATTCCCGGCTTGCGCGGCAAGCCGGCCGTGATGATGACCACGTCGCTGTCGGCCGCGTCGGCGTAATCCGAAGTGCCGGTTATTCTGCAATCAAATCGATCTACCGGTCCACATTGGGATAAGTCAAGTGCTTTCCCTTTGGTTTTATCCGCGAACTCGGCAATGTCGAGAAGAACCACGTCTCCCAACTCCTTGGTAGCCAGCCAGAAGGCGCAACTCGATCCAACATTTCCGGCTCCGATTACGGTTATCTTGGGACGTCTCATGGTCAATCTCCTGCAATACGGCTAAAACACCGGCACCTGTCAGTAGGGCTAATTCTTAACTGTCGTTCTTGGAACATCACCTGGTTCGCCCGTACTCTCTTGTGCCGGTAGTACGGTTTGTAGTCTCAACTTACCCGGCAGGCATACTAGCACGGAAATCGGCCGCTCTTCAAGAATTGATCGGATATACTGATTCATTGTTCTGGCTTATCCATGCTGACGCGTTACCGGAAACTCCTGGTCGTCGCCGACCTGGCTCAGCAGAAAACGATGTTTGTATTGTTCATTCCCCCTGCGCTGACAAGCTGCTCTCTTCGAATCGTAGTTGGTTAGCCATTGATTCGGGAGCAGGTTGAGTTGGACCTCCGCCAACCTTCCCGATTCTCTCTTTGACGCGTATTCGATGTTAATTGCCTGTATTCTCCGCTCGAACTCTTCGCTGAGATTTTGGGCAAGCTGAGCGTCGAGCGTGTCTGTCGGTTCCAAGTGTAACCGGTAAAACGGGCATTCACTCCACTGGGGAGCAAGCACGAAATTATGTGCATTGAGATTGAATTTCTGTGCGGCTTCGTCGAAGGCCATAACCACCTGTTGCTCGGTCAGTTTTTCCCCGGTGATTGAACAGGTGTGTAAGCCCTTGTGCAGAAATTCAATTTTGGGAGCACTCTGGTGAAAACCGGTAACTCTAATTCGATCGCCGATGTCGTAGCGGTAAAAGCCGGCCGATGTGGTTAGCAGGATGAAATACTCCCGGTTCTTCTCCAGTTCGTGCGCTCGAAGAACAGTCGGCTTTTTGGATTCGTACTCGTCCGCCGGGATGAACTCGTAAAAATTGCTGCATAAATCAAGTACCCCGGATGATGTGTGATCCTCGATAGGGGTGGACATGCGTCCTTCGCTGGCCAGCAGCCCGATGTCCCGAACCGGTACGTCTCCAAAATATTCGGGGAAATCACGAAGATGCAACCCCATGGTTCCGCCGGTCCAGTTGGCCAGAAAACTCAGATTCCAGTAGTCCCTGGGTAATAACCTGCCGGTTTGTTCAGCAATGGCGTTCAACCGGTTGGCTGAATTCACATCGCGACTGAGCCGACCTGCAAACTGCCGCCGAAGATCGGTTGGGATATCCATATCCTCGCAAATTGTGCCGTCATGGACATCCCGAATCAACTGCCGGGCGAACTGGTCGGCCGTTCTCACCAGCCGAAGCTGGGTAGCGGGGCTGGCCGTTATCATGAACGCTGCGTTCGTGGTAATGCAGAATCGCATGGCGCAGTAGTATCGAGCCGTGGCGTCCGCGATATAACCGATATCCCGCGGTACGACATAATACCTGCGGACCAGGCGTTTTTGCGTGGCCGCCATCAGCCCCGTGATCGCCCCACAGGGGAAACCGCCACTGCTGTACTCCTCGTCCATGGGGCTGGTCATCTGCACGATGGGGCGGAGAAACGCATCCGGATGATCCATGAGTACCTTGATCCCGAAAGCGTTCCAGCCCTGGCGATATTCCTGCAGAAACGGCGTGGTTACCGGTATGTATTTAGGCGCGTTCGTTGTACCGCTGGTCTTGGCGAACATGAACACCTTCTGGCCGTCGCCGAACATCGCTTCGATATTACCGGCTTTAACCTTCTCTATGTACGGCTCCAGCGTTTCGTATTTGGTGATTGGTATTTGCCGTACGAAATCCTCGTAACCGCGAATATTGCTGAAACCATAATCCCGGCCGTATTCCGTTTTCTGGTTACGGCGGATTTTACTCAGCAGAGTGTTGTTCTGAGATTTCGCGGTATCCGCGGTCGCTTCCAGCAGCCGGGCGAGCATCCTGCGGCTATGAGCCGTAGCCAGCGGCAACACGATTCGATCGAGAATCGGGTGCCTCCGGTTGCTGAGATCGGCAACCGATTTGTCCGCAGATGCCTTGTCGCTATCGCTGGTCCGGCATGTCATTGAGGACGCTCCGGTATCACGGTTGGACGTTCGTTCACCTTTTCCCTTATATCCTCCAGCGGGATTATATATTGATCGGGTGTCGACTCTTCCAGTCGTTCCAGTGTCCAGGCATCATCAACATGGAAGGGCCCCACGGCCTTCCTTGTCAGGTGGGTTAAACAGCCACCTGTTCCCAGTTTTTCGCCCAGGTCTCGGATTACCGAGCGGACATAGGTGCCGCGCCCGCAGGCCATCTCGAAATCTATTACAGGCCAATCGTAAGAATGCAGATGCATCCAGTAGATCTCCACTGGTCTGGCCTTGAGCTTGGGAGCATCTTCGCTGCCCGCCAGCCTGTACGCCGGCACGCCTTTTATCTTCAACGCACTGATCATCGGCGGTACCTGCTCTATCGTTCCCTCGAAACCGGCTATGGCCTGCTTTACTGTGTCGTAGTCGGGAATCTCCTCAACTTCCACCTGTTTGTGGGGCCGGTCACTGTCGTAACTTTCACTCGTAACATCCAGCCGGGCGGTGGTACGGTAAACCTTCGGATGATCCATGATCGATTCCACCAGCTTGGTCGCTTTACCCACACAGAGTATAAGCACACCATCCGCACCGGGATCGAGAGTACCAGCGTGTCCGCTCTTACGCATCTGGCTCAGATAACGCACCTTATATAAAGCCCGGGCAGAGGTTATCCCTACCGGCTTGTTGAGATTGATGATTCCGTTGATTACTTCCATTGCATTCCAATTGACACGTTCAGTTATTTCCTGTCGCCGACTCTATTTAGCATCTATCTGCTCTTCGAGGCGAGTCTCTCCGGCCACCAGTTTACTCAAGTTCCCTTAAAAGTAACTGCCTCGAAGAGTATTCGGAGCTTAACGAATCTGCAATGTTCACTTCTGGATCCGTCGTTTGCTTTCAAAATGTGGAGTAAAATAGTCGTGCTTGCGGGTATGCTGGGACCACTTTATACTTGCCCAGGTTATCCAGGAGAGGTGAGTAATGCCCATTTACGAGTTCGTCTGTCAGCAATGCGGTCATGAGTTCAGCGAACTCACCTCAATGGCCAGCCGGGATAAAGACCGGATGTGTCCCGAGTGCGGAAACAAAAAGGTAACCCGGAAAATGAGCGTATTTTCGGCTCAGCAGGCCTCTACACCCCCAAGCGGAGGGTGTAGCCAATGCGAGCAGAAGGGATTCTGTCCCAACGCTCAGTTCTGATTTTGCTCTGGAGAGGTTGTATTTGATGGCCCAGAAGAAAAACGAGCCTGACATTATTCGAGTGCTTCTCGCTGCGGCGTTGGCTTGGATACTGCCCGGGCTCGGGCATGTTTATCTAGGACAACGACTCCGGGGCCTGATCCTCATTGTGGTCATAACCGCCACTTTCTGGTGTGGAGTGGCTATCGGCGGTGTTCAATCGACTATTCAGCCTCGCGCCCGGAAGGCCTGGTTCATGGCCCAGATGTGTACCGGCAGCCACGCGCTCGCCGCGCTCGGGTGGGGCGAACTTCGTTCCAGAAACCATCCGGATGAACGAGCCGGGTACACCGAAGAGGATATCGCGGTTATCTACACCGGTATCGCCGGTTTGCTCAGTGTGCTGATCATCATCGACACGCTGGCGTCGGCCGACCCTAATTATGTTCGCCTTGGTCCGGCCAAACCGATCCAGGAAGAGGAATCAAGATGATTGCTGCGATGCTACTGGCTCTGTTCACGACTCCTGGCCACATCGCCGGCTGGCAGCGGATGCTCATGCTCATTCCTCTGTCGTTGGCGATCGCCATCGTCTACAAGACCCTAAAGTTGGAAAACCTGCGCAATGTCCCCGTAGCATCGGCCGTGCTGTGTGCAACGATAGTGGGCGGCATGTACGCGGTGGGGGTCGGCATCTGGCTCATCTATCTGGTCCTGGCATAAGCGGCGGCAGCCTGCCTGCGATGGTTTTTCTCCAATAGGCTTTATTCGATTTCAGTGACGCAGTTCCGCAATCAGCCAAGTCCGTGTTTTCTCCTCCTGCTTAGCGTGAATAAGTGTTTTGTAGTTTTATTGCAAAATAGTTATGACCGGACAAGCCAGCCGCATTAGCAGTTGCTTTTTCTCAATAGTGTTGTATACTTAAAACTCGTGTGAATATTTTGGATCGATAAACCCTTTTTTACGAGGCGCGGATGCTGAATTATCTGCTGCAAATTGAATACACCCTCAGCGGCCGGGAGTTGTCCTTCAGTAGCAGTTATACGCTGGAATTGGGCATATCCATGAGGTCAGTCCGCCGATCCGTGAGACCACCGGGTTAACTCAAATAGAGTTTTTATAAACCCCGAATGCCTCCCACGCGGCGGTCTTCGGGGTTTTTTAATGGCCACTCCTGCATGGATGCGGGTTGGTAGGGGCAGAGGTGGCTATTAGCGCCCGAGTTACTCGCGGGCTCCGTCTGATCGGTGTTAAGTAAAAGCAATTCAGTTGCGTGGTAACGGAATGTCTTAATTCGCGTGATCGAGGTATGCGCACACTGGTTGGTAATTGCCTGGCAGGTGAGAAATCAGGTGTTGTCGTTTTGTTATCATCTACTGGGGGATAAGCCTTAATAGAGGCACGTTGAAAACCAGTCTGATGTCTTCGTAGCAATCAGGCTTGACCGCTGGGGATGTTGGATGTTTTGTGGAATACGCGGGTTTATACCTGAAGGGGCGTTGTTGTTCTATTGGTATCTCAGTAAGAACCCATCTGGCCGTTTCTGAATAGGAGTGTTCGTTTTTTAAGACTGAACCTATTTAATGACATCCTTGTAAAAGGGGAAGGGGGGTTTAAATTCGATTCTCCTTTGCTCTTTGGTTTGATCGGGTCATTGATTTTCCGGTTGGGGCGGGTACAATATTCACTGGATGTCCAAGGATGTCCAATAGGTATGGTGTACGGGGTATGATGGGGCGATAAGAGAGGGCTTAGCGAAAGTGCAACTTCGAGTTAGAGACGCGGCCGAGCTTCTGTGTGTATCCGAGAAGACTATATACCGGTGGATCTCCCAGAAAAAACTACCCACGACTCGAGTGAACGATCAGTATCGATTCAATCGTGCCGAACTTCTTGAATGGGCCACCACGGAGCGAATTCCCATTTCGCCAAAGATGTTCGAAGAGCCGGAGGAAGCGGTCATTCCTCAACTGGGGGAGGCGTTGCAGGCTGGGGGCATTCATTATCGCGTTGGCGGAACCGACAAGGCATCGGCCTTGAAATGTGTGGTGGATATACTTCCTGTTCCGGAAGAGGTGGATCGCGAGTTTCTTTTACAGATACTTCTGGCTCGGGAGTCAATCGGATCAACGGGAATAGGAGACGGTATTGCCATCCCGCATGTACGAAACCCGGTTACGCTGCATGTTCCGCGGCCTATCCTTGCCTTGAACTTCCTGGAAAACAACATCGACTTTCAGGCAATAGACGGAAAGCCTGTGCATACGCTTTTCACAATCGTTAGTCCAACGATTAAGGCTCACCTCAGCCTGTTGTCCAAGCTGGCATACGGTCTGCGCAATTCAGGTTTTGCCGGCGCGGTGGCTCGCCGGGCATCGCGAGATGAAATCCTCGACGAGGCACGAGAGTTGGAGAAAGCAGTTGCGGCGATGGGTTGCCGTTCCGGAGGTCAAACCAGGTGATCGCAAAACTCATGTTGATCTCTCCAGCCATTCTTCTGGTCGGTGGTGTCATTTGTGTAATTGTCGGGCGGAAAAATACGCTGGCGAATCGACTGGGTATGGTTACCGGTCTGGTTGGCGGTTTACCGGCAATGTTTCTGGCCGCTTACGTGATGATTACAGGCCAGGAGGTGTCGCTGCGTATTCCGTGGAGTGTTCCGTTTGGTTCACTGTCTTTAGCCCTGGATAGCCTTTCGGCCTTTTTCACGCTGGCTATCGTGCTGGTATGTGGAATATCCGCGGTTTATGGTGAAGAGTACCTCAAGGCGTATTGGGGTAAGAAGAATATCGGCGTTGCATGGTGTTTTTACAATCATCTTTTCGCCAGCATGCTCCTCCTGGTAACCGCTCGTAATGGCGTGCTGTTTCTCGTGGCCTGGGAAGTGATGTCTCTTACCTCTTTCTTCCTGGTTATGTTTGAACATGAAAAGAGCAGCGTGCGTCGAGCCGGGTGGTTATACCTGATCGCCACACACCTGGGTACCGCGTTTTTACTGGCTCTTTTCGTTATGCTCGGCTGGAAGAACCGAACGTTGGACTTCAATCTTTTCGCGGTTTCCGATGGAAGCCTGCTTGCGGGAGTCATGTTTCTATTGGCCGTTGTGGGGTTTGGTACCAAGGCTGGGTTTATGCCCATGCACGTCTGGCTGCCCGCGGCACATCCGGCGGCACCAACTCATGTTTCCGCGGTTATGAGCGGCGTGATGATAAAGATGGGCGTTTACGGTATTTTGCGAACACTGATGTATTTAGGCACGCCTTCTCCGTGGTGGGGTTGGACGCTCATCGGTATAGGTGCGGTTTCAGGACTTGTCGGTGTATTGTTCGCCCTGGCTCAACGCGATCTCAAGGCGCTGTTGGCTTATTCCAGCGTGGAAAACATGGGCATTATCTGCCTGGGATTGGGTTTATGGTTGTTGGGTATTGCCACTGGCAACAGCGTTCTGGCCGCTATGGGGTTGCTGGGTGGGTTGTTGCACGTATGGAATCACGCCCTGTTCAAAAGCGTACTGTTTCTGGTGGTTGGTGCGGTAGCTCAGGCGACAGGGACGCGCGATATTGAACAGATGGGTGGTTTACTTAAGCGCATGCGCTGGACAGGCCTGGCTTGTCTGATCGGTGCAACAGCTATTTGTGGTCTGCCGCCTTTGAACGGCTTCGTAGGTGAAATACTGATTTATGCAGGAGCCTACTCGGCGGTAACTGATCCTCATGCAGTCATGGGAAGCGTGTTCAATGGGTTAATCGTGTTAGTCTCGTTGGGTTTGATTGGCGGTTTATCCGTTGCTTGTTTTACCAAGGCTTTCGGGATGGCGTTTCTCGGCGAACCGCGTAGTGAGCAGGCTGGTCGTGCTCACGACGCGCCTGGAAAGATGCGTCTGGCGATGGGAACGCTTGCCGGTTTGTGTGTTTTGCTTGGATTAATCTCACCATTGACAGTTAAGACTGTTGCGTTGGCCGCCCGGCAATTGCTCCCGCCGGTTGCTGCGGGAACGATAGAGAACATTGGCATTTCAACGGCTGTAAGTATATTATGTTACGTGACCTTTGCTTCCTGGGCGGTGATTATCTTATCTGTGGCCTTGTGGGCTTTACGGAAAAAGTTGTTTTCGCAGCGAATGGTTCAGGATACGGTTACCTGGGATTGTGGTTATGCCGCTCCGAACTGTCGTATGCAATATACCGCTTCCTCGTTTGTCTGGCCTGTAATAAAAACCTTTCGCTGGCTGTTGCGCCCGCGTCAGCAGACCGATTTACCGTCGGGGTTGTTTCCGCAACAGGCCGGTTTTGAATCCCACACTGACGATGTTGTGTATCAGCGTGTGTATCGCCCCATCTTCCGAATGATAGATAGATTAGCCGGAAAGCTGCGCTGGCTTCAGCAGGGGCGAAATCAGCTATACGTGCTTTATATCGCTTTGACCCTTATAGTTCTTCTGGTTTGGAAACTGGGCTGACTGCATGAAGATCGTCGTATCAATTTTCTCGGTCCTTCTGGCTCTTGGGTTATCGCCAATGCTGCCGGGGATTATCAATCGCACTAAAGCGTTCTTCGCCGGCCGCCACGGACCGCCTGTGCTGCAAATGTACTACGAACTGAATAAACTGTTCCGTAAGGGAGCGGTATACAGCCAGACCACCAGTTGGGTGTTTCGCGCCGGGCCGGTTATTTCACTGGCGTCTGTACTCGTGGCAGTGTTGATTATCCCGGTCGGCGGGGTGTCCGGTTTACTGGTCTTTCCCGGAGATTTGATTCTCCTCGCGTACCTTCTGGGATTGATGCGTTTCGTCACGGTTTTGGCGGCGTTAGATACCGGTTCCGCTTTCGAAGGAATGGGAGCAAGCAGGGAGGTGCAGTTTTCAGCCTTTGCCGAACCCGCAATGCTTCTGGCTCTGGCTGTTCTGGCTGCTTGTACGCGCCAGCTCTGTTTGTCGGAAATATACAGCAATCTTTACACTACAGCTCCAACTCCAATAGGTGCTGCCGGTGTGTTGATCGCCGCGGCCCTGTTGATCGTCTTACTGGCGGAGAATGCCAGGATTCCGGTTGACGATCCGAATACTCACCTGGAATTAACCATGATTCACGAGGTTATGGTTCTCGACCACTGTGGTATTGATCTTGCTTTTATCGAATACGGTTCGTCCTTGAAACTCTGGGTGTTTGGGGCTTTGCTTGTCGGTATAGCGGTTCCGCTGCGCAGTGGCTATTTGCTTCTTGATCTTTTAATCGGGCTGATCGGTATGTTTGCCGTAGCGGTGCTTGTCGGCGTGATCGAATCGGTGATGGCTCGTTTGCGTCTGTTACGGGTTACGCAGATTCTGATAGTGGCCTCTGTTCTTGCGGTAATGGCGTTTTTCTGGATTCTGAGATAATCGATGCCCATCCTATTTGACATAGCGGTTATGCTGCTGTTGTTGACCAACCTGCGGCTTCTGGCTTCCAGCCGATTGGCGGCGTGCATTCAGACCCTCGTGATACAGGCGGGTATATTGGCCGCCTTGCCCCTGACCATGCCTTCAAGCGATCTGACTCTGGAACTGCTTGGGTTATCCATTTCCACCCTGGTAGTAAAAGGGCTTTTGTTGCCCTGGCTGCTGCGCCGCGCAGCTCGGCAAGTGGGGGTTCAGCGAGAGATAGAGCCCTTGGTTGGGTTTACAGTATCAGTTCTGATTGGCGTGATTCTCCTTGGACTGTGTTTCGTGATTTCGGCGCCGCTGCGCCAGAGTACCACACCCGGCACGGGATTGCTGATTCCCGGAGCGATGTTCACCATTCTTGCGGGATTATTCATCATTGTCTCAAGGCGAAAGGCATTGACCCAGGTACTTGGTTACCTGGCCATGGAAAACGGGGTTTATGCCTTCGGTGCCGCATTAGCAGTGGAAAACCGCCTTTTGGTGGAGATGGGAGTGTTACTCGACGTGTTCGTCGCGGTGTTTGTTATGGGTATTGTCATACATCACATCAACCGGGAATTCGACCATATCGATACCGACCGGTTGTCGGTACTGAAGGATTGATCCGATGTTATGGGCAGTGGTTGTTATTCCATTTATTGCAGGCATCGGAGCGATAGCTCTTCCGCATCACGGCTTGCGCCGGGCTCTGCTTCTCGTCGGGAGTCTGGGGCATGCGGGAGCGGTTGGCCGGTTGTGTTTTTCGAGTATGCCGGCAGGTGGGAATTCGTGGGTGGCTCTTGATGAACAGGGAGCGCTTTTTCTAGGTATAACCAGTATCCTCTTCCTGGCCGTGGCCATCTACGCGATTGGCTACCTTAAACGGGAAGCGGAACAAGCCGATGGTGATACGCACGAGGAGCTTCTTTTCGGGCGTCATGCGGAGGCTGTTTTCGTGGGATGCCTGTTACTGTTTCTCGCGACGATGAGTCTGGTTTGTATCAGCCGGCACCTGGGATTGCTCTGGGTGGCGGTTGAAGCGACTACGCTGGTCAGCGCCCCCTTGATTGGCTTTCATCGCCAGCATCGAAGTCTGGAGGCGATGTGGAAATACCTGTTGATCTGTTCAGTGGGAATAGCCTTGTCCCTGCTGGGAAATTTCTTTCTCGCCTTTGCCGCCAAGGGACATGAGCTGCAGCTTACACTCCCCGATTTGGTGAACAACGCGACCAGGCTGAACCCCACCTGGTTGAAGGCGGCTTTTCTGCTGCTTCTCGTCGGCTATGGAACCAAAATGGGTTTGGCTCCGATGCATACCTGGCTGCCGGACGCACACAGTGAAGCACCGTCAATGGTGTCGGCGCTGCTTTCTGGAGCGTTGCTCAATTGCGCGTTTTTGGGAATCCTGCGCGGGCACGCCATTCTTGTTTCTGCCGGGTTTCAGCAATTCAGTGGCGACCTCCTCGTGTTGTTCGGCCTACTGTCCATGGGTTTTGCCGCCTTGTTCCTCATTCGCCAGGTTGACTATAAGCGCATGCTTGCCTATTCGAGTATCGAGCATATGGGGATCCTCGCGCTGGGGGTAGGGGTTGGCGGATTCGGCGGCGCGGGGGCTTTGCTTCACGCTGTAAACCATTCGCTGACCAAGGGAATGTTGTTTCTTATCGCTGGGAATCTGCTGGCAGTTTACAAAACCAAAAACGCCACCGCCATTCGCGGATTGTTAAAGGTTACCCCGGTTACGGGGTGCTTCTGGCTTATCGGGTTTCTTGCTATTACCGGTTCCCCACCATTTGGATTATTCCTGAGCGAGTTGACCATTCTGAAAGCCGTACTCGACAGCAACCGGTGGGGCGTGGCTATCGGTTATCTTCTCGCGTTAGGTGTGATTTTCGTGGCCATGGCCCGGATAGTTTTGCCCATGGTGTTTGGTTTACCACAAACGGATAACGGACCTCAGTTGGAAAGCGTTTGCCGAAAGCGTTGCCGGGAGCCGTTGTGGGCAATTGCACCTGCAATACTGATGGGCGTTTTTGTTCTGGTTATTGGCTTTTATTTGCCGCCTGCGATATGGAGTTTTCTGGAATCCGCGGCGGCAAGCTCGGGAGGATTCTGATGTTATCTGCCGATTTAATGCGAATTCGCAACGGTCAGGCGGTAGATCGCAAGTCCTGCCCGGTTTTGCCTGTTGATCGTTTCCGCAAACTGATTATAACGCAGGCTCAAAAAGGTGCCCGACTGTCCGCTATGCTGGTTTTGCCGGGGGCAAACGGCGAAAACAACAGACTGGTTGCGGTTCTTTCCCGCCCGCAGGAAGGGGATCTGGGGATTTTTGCCTGTGAAGTCGGAGGCTCCTACCCTTCACTGACTCCCGACTATCCGGCCGCGCACTGGTTTGAACGAGAGGTTTACGAAAAATGGGGGATCGAACCAAAGGGGCATCCTTGGCTTAAACCAATAAGGTTTCAACCTGGGGCATCTGTTCCCGGAGATGTCGGCGGTTCTGTTCCCGGCGGACACCCGACAGTGGGAGTTACCGATTTTTTCCAGATGCAAGGCCGGGAGGTTCACGAGGTATCCGTCGGTCCAGTTCATGCTGGTGTTATTGAGCCGGGACATTTTCGTTTTCAATGCCACGGCGAAACCGTGCATCATCTTGAAATATCGCTTGGGTATCAGCATCGCGGGGTTGAACGGGCGATGGTTGACGGACCCGGTTCCCGAACCATTCACTACGTGGAAACCCTGGCTGGGGATACTACTATTGGCCATACCGCGGCGTATTGCAGTCTTCTGGAAGGTCTGGGTATGGTTCGTGCGCCCGCCCGGGCTATGGCTATCCGGGCAGTGGGCGCCGAACTGGAACGATTGGCCAACCATATCGGCGATCTGGGAGCTCTGGCCGGAGATATTGGCTTTTTACCAACGATGAGCTATTGCGGAAGGATTCGCGGAGACGTTTTGAACCTGACCGCAGCGCTGTGCGGAAACCGCTTCGGACGTGGTCTGCTTGTTCCCGGTGGCGTGGCTTATGATGTGGATCAGGAACTGATTGGTAAAATACTTGATCGCCTGATGCGGATAGAAAATGACTCCACCGGGGCGATTGAACTTCTGTTTGATAATCCGTCTGTGTTGGCCAGGTTTGAAGGTACGGGCAGAATTACCGGGGAGTTCGCTAGACAGGTGGGGCTGGTAGGAGTAGCCGCTCGTGCCTGCGGAATAAGTTATGATGTTCGAGCTGATTTTCCATATGGGTTTTATGGATTCTCTCAAATACCCGTATGCACCTGGTCAACCGGTGACTGTTTTTCCCGCGCCTATGTTCGTTGGCTGGAGGCTAAAAAATCATTTTCGTTCATCAGGGAGCAATTGAAGTCTCTTCCTGACGGGCCCGTCTGCCGCACCGTTGAATCTATAAACCCCGAAGCACTTGTGGTGGCACTGGTGGAAGGCTGGCGGGGCGAAATCTGCCATGTCGCCGTAACTGACTCCGCCGGGCGGTTTACCTCGTATAAGATTGTCGATCCGTCGTTTCATAACTGGTTTGGTTTGGCCTGGGCTCTACGGGAACAGCAGATTTCCGATTTCCCGTTGTGCAACAAGAGCTTTAACCTTTCGTACTGCGGGCACGATCTTTGATTTTACACGAAGGTTTGCGTTATGCTTGATATTCTAAAGACCAGACTTCAGCAGAAATACAGAACAATGGCTTATCCGGATGGTCCACCTCCGGAGTTGCCCGAACGCTTTACCGGAAGGCCCGTGGTTTCCGCTTCAAACTGTTCCGCCGATTGCCGGAAATGTGCAGAAGCCTGTCCGACCGGAGCGGTCCACCTGGATCTGGAAACTGGTTATCCCGAAATCGATACCGGGCTATGTCTCTTCTGTAAAAAGTGTGCGAAAGCGTGCCCGAATGGTGCGATAGGTTTTTCCAAAGAGTATCGTCTGGCTGCTGCCGGCAGAGAGGACCTTGTCGTTCTTGATGATTCGCCAAGCCATGCCTCGGCAAAGCAGGAACTGGCGGCGAAACTTTTTAACCGTTCCCTGAAACTTCGCCAGGTCTCCGCGGGAGGGTGCAACGCATGTGAGGCCGATACGAACGTACTGGGAACTCTGGCGTGGGATATAGGGCGGTTTGGAATTCAGTTCGTTGCATCTCCTCGCCATGCCGATGGGTTGTTGATCACCGGACCGGTAACCGAGAACATGCGAGTAGCTTTGCGGAAAACCTACGAAGCTGTAGCCGATCCCAAGATCGTTATTGCCGTTGGGGCGTGTGCGATCTCCGGCGGACCTTACGTGGATCACGTGGAGCAGCATAACGGCGCGTCGGCAATAGTTCCCGTGGATCTGTTTATTCCCGGTTGCCCGCCACATCCGTTGACGATCCTCGACGGATTACTCCGTTTTCTCGGAAGAGTTGAAAATGATGGGGCGTAACGATCTTCCGCGTGAAGCTTTAACGGATATAAAGAGATAACCATAAACCGTATTGAAATAAGGTTTATGGTTATCATTATTAATCCCAAACTTGCCGGTTCGAGCACATATCTCGCATGCTTGTCATCGCATGCTTCTGATCTGTTTCCGGCTCATTACTTTCAAAGCCCTGGCCGGCAGGCAAAACAGCAATTGGCATTAAGACTAATGTAGATCCGATGCGCCTCCGTTTTGCGTGCTGAACGACGAAGCCGGCAGCCCGGATTTGTTGAACAGGGTACCCTCGTCGATTGTTCCCCAGGCGTAGCGAACCGCGGTGGGGGACTTGACCTTGTCTGAACTGACTACGAGAGTGTCGTTGTCAATTACCGCCTTGGCCGGGAAGAACTTGCCGGAACTGTCCGCTATTTCGAAATGGTCCAGGCCTTCCGGACCGGTCGCCAGTCCGTCCCCGGCATGGTCGAAATACAGGCGGATACTGGAACCTTCAACTTTCATTTCCCGGTAAAGCGGACCGGAATATTCAATATTGCCTCGCTTGTAGTTTTTCGCCAATGCCCAGAGAGCCAGCCGGCGTCCCACCTCCTGCTTGTTCGGCGGGTGGATGTTGTTCGGAGTTGCGATATCCATGGTGACGGCCATTCCCGTCGCCGGTGTTTTGAGCGTGAGTCGCTGGGAGTCGCGCAGTTCGGCTTCTTCCCCCTTGTCGCCCTGGTAGTTGAAGGGAGCTATCTGCACCCAGTAGAATGGAAATTCGCCAATAGCCCACTGGTTTCGCCAGTCTTCAATCAGTGCAGGGAAGAGCTTTTGATACTGCATATATCGCATCCGGTTGGATTCGCCCTGGTACCAGATGGCCCCCTTGATATGGAAAGGAATCAGTGGGGAGATCATGCCATTGAATAAAGTCGTTGGATCGTTCTGGTTGATTTCGTTGATAGGCGGTAGTGGCGGCATCTGGCTGGTTGACGGACCTACCTTGTAGTGCCAGTTTCCTGCCAGGGGGATTGCCTGTGTTTCCGGAGCATTAGCCGGACGGATTCGCATAATCTCCGCGGGGCTGAAAAATCCTCCGCCGCCACCGGTATCGACTACCCGGACAGCCAGTACGTTTTTACCCGAACGCACCACTGACGCCGGTACGGTGTAAACGCGCTTGGTCAGGTAGTGCCCGATGGTTTCGTATCCGCCAACCTTGACTCCGTTGAGCCAGGTGGAATCCATGTCGTCGATGGCGCCCAGTTCCAGGACCAGATTCTGCCCTGCCCAGGATGTAGGTAATTCAATATCACGGCGGAACCAGATGACTCCGTCGAAGTTGGCCAGTGATTTGGAATTCCACAGACCGGGTACGGCCATCTCCGGCCAATCGCTGTGATCGTAATCGCTTTTGAACGCCTGGTTCCACGGATCCACGCTATTGATTTTGTCCCAGTAACGATCCAGAACCGCCTTGTTCTTCCTGTCGGCTGACTCCGGATTTTTAGCCGTCAGTTTCAGGAAATCCAATCGCTCGTCGAAATCCTTGAGCGGGCGCAGCCCCTCTTCACTTACCCACGTTTCGGCTACCGTGCCACCCCAACTGCTGTTAATCAGCCCGATCGGGACATTCAACTCCTTGTGCAGGTTCCGACCGAAGAAGTATGCGACCGCACTGAAGTAACGCACTGAATTCGGGTTGCACTCCTGCCATCTGCCAACGCAGTCCTGGTTGGGGGAGACGGCAATATCTCTTCTGGTGTGGAAAAGACGTATTTGCGGATAGTTCGCTTCCCGCAATTCCTGGTCGCCGTTTAGTACTCCCAGGTCGAAGTTCCATTCCATGTTGGATTGCCCGGAACAGATCCATACTTCACCGATCAGGATATTCTGCAATACGATTCCCGCATCAGCGCCTTTGACTCTAATCGATATTTTGTAAGGTCCGCCGGCGACCGGCGTGGCGATCGTGGTCCGCCATTTGCCTTTTACATCCGCCTTCGCGGTTACTTTGGATTCAGACCAACTGGTGGTGATCTCGATTACTGCCTTGGGGTTCGCCCAGCCCCACAGGGCAACGTCACTCTGCTGTTGCAGAACCATATTGTCGGAAATGACGGCCGGTAGTTTCAACTTGCCCGCCGACTCCACGTCGTGAGCGCAGCAGTTGGCCGCAATGATGAGGATCATCATCGGAATAAAGCGTTGCAGATTCATTGTTTTCTCCAATTACGTACCGGCGGATTGCCGTTTCTATAAGGTCATTACCTGCGCACTTGTACCACACGTTGAAGGTTTTCGATAGTAGTACATTTATACCGCGTCAACGTTGGAGTGTTTTACCTATTAGACGCGGACGAAGAGCACAGCCATTACCTTAAGCCAATACTGTAATAACACTTGGTTAACAAGTTAACCAAAAAGGTTGTGGGCTTAGTTGGCCGTGGTTCTGGAGGTCAGGAAAGGTCCGGCTTGCTTTTAAACACAATTGCTCCGCATGACGCTTTGATTGGTTAACATTGTTACATGGATTTTCACAAGCAAGGAATCCTTGATCGTCGGTTACTTTTTACGTACGGAGTGATCAGCCTTTTTCTACGGTGATCCGGGAAGAGCTTTGCTTGATAGCACTTTTTGAACTTCGAATTTAGAAAAACGTTCGGTAGAGGCCGTACATGTCGAAAGTTGGCAATTGCGACCTCATGCACCGTTTCTACATACGTTATCCGCTGCCATAAACATTGTGGGGATGCTTGATGATGTGCCTTAAGGGTTTCTGGAAGGCGATTGCCTACGGGATAACGGTTATAGATGTCACGAAAAGCATAAATTATAGGACGTACGAATTAATCCTCATTTAACTAGCTGTCATGGAATCGCTATGGTTATACTGCTAGAATAGGTATCTTCCGATAGTAATTGGGTTCCGAGGGAAAGGAAGGAATCATGCCGTTTAATTCTTGGGTTAACATAACCCGTACATATGCCGTATTTGCAATTGGTCTTCTCTTTACCACTCAAGCGGCTCTGGCCAGTACGGTTTCGCTTGATCCATATCCTGTTCAGGCGGGCGATTCGGTTACGGTTGAGTATGACCCGGCCGGCAGACCGTTGGCAGGGGCGTCGACCATGTTGATGCATTACGGGATCAACGATTGGAACCCCGCCCTGGCCGACGAAACCATGACCTGGAACAGTGCCGATGCCGTCTGGCAGTGTACGGTCGACGTGCCGACCGGTGCGACCCAGTTCGATATTGCATTTACAGATGGAAGCGGTAATTGGGATAATAACAACGGTGCCGATTGGCATATCTTTGTGGTTGGCGGCGACGCGGGCTACTGGCAGTTGGATGGTACCCTGGACACTGACGCTGTATTAGTTGCCGAAAACAACGGTATGTCCCTCTATGCCGGTGTTCGCGGAGATACCTTGTACGTGGCCGCTCCGCAGGCGGCAGCGGGAAATGATCATTTTATATTCCTTGCGGAAACGCCCGGATCGATGCGGTCAGCCGTCTGGGATAACAGCGGCTCCGTCGCCGACTGGTCCGCGTATATCGGTAACGAAGTGGATAACGGTTGGGTGGGCTGGTTCGATGCTTCCGGTTCCACCGAGGTGGCCGCCGGAGCCTGGATCGAAGGCACAATTGACCTTGCCGGTGAATTCGGCACCGTTCCGGAAAACATCTATCTGGCTTTTGCCGCTTACCCCACATACACCGGCGCATCCCTTCTCTACGAAAAACAGGTTCCAGCTTCAGTTGATAACGATGGTGATATCGATGCCTCCGAGTATATCCAGGTAAATATAAACGCTATAACTATCGGTTGTTCACAACTCGATCTCGACGGTGATTGTGATCTCGATCTGCACGACTACGCGGTTTTTGAAGCCTGCCTTCTCGGTCCAGAAGTGGGTTCATGCTCAAACGCTGATTACGATTCCGACGGCGACGTGGACCTGGCCGATTACGCACTGCTGCAAATTGGTATTGGGGAAACCGTTGCTCAGGATAACGTCGTGGCAGAGAGCCTGGGAGTGAACGTAATCAGGTTTTACCCGGAGGGCGTGGATTTAGCCGATCTGCCTCCTTCCATGTCCATGGAAACTGCGCCCACCGTGCTGGGCGACGCGCCGAAACCGTGGGCGGTTCGTCCTTATTTCTACCAGTCGGGTGATCGCAAGGTGGCGGTTGTCGCGGTGGAAGAGGGGACGAGCCTTTACGGAACCGGCGAAGTTTGTGGCTCCTTGCTGCGAAACGGTGCAATCACCGAAGCCTGGAACACCGACGCTTACGGTTACGGTCCGTGGAACCAGAGCCTCTACCAGTCACATCCCTGGGTGCTTGCGGTTCGAGCCGACGGCACCGCTTACGGCGTGTTGGCCGATACCACCTATCGCTGCCGTATGGATTTGACTATGGGCATAGTCTTTGCCGCCCAGGGGTCCGTATTTCCCGTATACGTGTTTGAAGGCGACAGCCCGCAGGCGGTATTGACACGCCTTACCGACTTCATAGGCCGGATGGAACTGCCACCGCTGTGGTCGTTGGGATATCAGCAAAGCAGGTATTCCTACGTGCCGGAAAGCACCGCCTACTGGCTGGCAAACGAATTCCGTGACCGCGACATCCCCTGTGATGTGATATGGTTCGACATCGATTACATGAACGGGTACCGCGTCTTCACTTTCGATCCTACGGGATTTCCCGATCCATGGCGACTCAACAACGATATGCACAATATGGGGTACCATACGGTGTGGATGATCGATCCGGGAGTAAAGGCCGAATCCGGCTATTTCGTTTACGATCAAGGGTCGGCCGGCGATCACTGGATCTACGACGCGGGCGGCGGTTGGTATACGGGCACGGTTTGGCCCGGTGCTTGCCATTTCCCCGATTACACCCGTCCGGAAACCAGGAGCTGGTGGGCGAGCTTGTATACGAATTTCATGGCCAATGGCGTCGACGGCGTGTGGAATGACATGAACGAACCGGGAATCTTCGATGGTCCGGGCCACTCCATGCCGGAAGATTGCTGGCACCGCGGTGGTGGTGGATTACCCGCAGGTCCGCATCAGCAGTATCATAACGTGTTCGGCATGCTCATGGTTAAGGCCTCTAGAGAAGGTATTGCTGCGGCCAACCCGGCCAAAAGGCCTTTCGTGCTATCAAGGGCAAACTTCATCGGCGGGCATCGCTATGCGGCCATGTGGACTGGCGATAATGTGGCCACCTGGGATCACCTGTACCACTCCACGCCCATGGTTTTGAACTTGGGTTTATCAGGTCAGCCTTTTGCCGGGCCCGACCTTGGCGGTTTTGCCGATGACGGTACCGCGGAACTGTTCTCCCGCTGGATGGGAGTGGGTGTGTTCATGCCCTTCTGTCGCGTGCATTCGGATAACCAGGGCATGTGGAAAGAACCGTGGCGCTTCGGTTCCGCCGTGGAGGCAAGCTGCAAAACCTCCATCGAAAGACGTTATCGCTTGATGCCTTATATCTACACCTTGATGCGGGAGGCTTCGGTAAACGGTTTGCCCATGGTCCGTCCGCTGTTCTTTGCCGATCCGACCGATCTTGATCTGCGCGATGAAGATATTCCCTTCCTGCTCGGTGCTGATTTGATGGTTGTTCCGAATATCTCCCAGGACGCGGGCTCTGCGCCGACTCCGGACCTGCCGGATGGAATCTGGCGAACCATTTCGCTGGTAGGGGAAAACAGTAGCACCGACGTAAACCAGCCTGACCTTCGTGTTCGCGACGGGGCGATCATACCGGCCGGTCCGGTTATGGAGTTCACCGGAGAAAAGCCGCTCGATCCGCTTACGCTCATAATCAGCCTGGACGCATCCGGCTTTGCCGAAGGCGGGCTTTATGAAGATGCCGGCGAAGGCTACGGATATCTTTCCGGTGACTATAGACTGGCCCGATACACTGCAACCCGGGTTGGCAATACCGTAACGGTTACTGTGGCGGAAATCGAAGGCTTCATGGCGACGCCGACGAGGCAGGTTACGGTGGAAATAGTAACCGATACTGGAGTGGTAACCGCAACAGGTACAGATGTCAGCAGCGGCACTGTAGCCGTGGTGACGCTTCCGTAATAATTGTTTTTTCGAAACCCGATATATGGGTGCTAAAAAACTGAAAAAGGGGACATCACTGATTAGAGCTAATTGTGTTTCGGCAACAATCAGTGATGTCCCCTTTTGTAAATTCCGCATTGGCATACCCCGCCCGCAGGCCTAGTCAACGGGTTACTATCGTAAACATCTTTGTCGTTATATATTTTACCGGTTTTCGAGGGACGCTGTGTATCGGAAAAGAGTTTCGCACGAACAACAATTCCTTTGTGTCTTGGTGTCTTTGTGGTTTCTACTTACGTTACTGCCAACATGCGAAGACTCTATGGAATGGGCAAACTGCGAGTTTTTCTTTTAATGATTGTACATAAACATCTTTGTTGTTTTAGATTATTCCGATTTCTTTGAGTTTCACGGCTCTCTCGATAATGCGGAATGTTCCGGCATTATCGATCGGAAATTTCAAATCTCAAATAAGATTCATCCGAAACATATGCGCGCGAGATTGTCTATAGACCCGACGAAAAAACTAACCAATTCATCCGAACAGGGTGAGCATGATACCGGGGAGAATAACCTCTTCGAATCCTTCTGTGTGGTCGGCCGGTTGCCATTCGACCCGCAGGTTGGAGAGACTGTCGCCGATCAAGTCGATCTTGTCTTCCTCGATTTGCCCCATGCCCTGGTTGTAAGCCCTGGTTAAATGCTCGATTTCGGCAGGATTGTGGCTGATGATTCTGGCGGCGGTTGCATCGACGGCCACCAGGTCGGTACCGGCCAACACTACCCAGTCACCAAGCCGGTCGCGCATGTCTACCGTTGTTCCCCAGTATCCCGGCATGACGTGAGGTCCGTTGCTTTCGCAGCATACGGAAATGTCCACTACCGTCAGATCCGGCTCGATCGCCCTGTTTATATCCAGGAAGCATTGAGACAACCCGCCGGGGGAGTTGTGCAATCCCGCTCGCATGCGGTATCCGCCGGGATCATAATGACCTACAGGAGTTATCCCCACGAAATTTTTCAGTGAGCAGGTTATTCCCGTCCAGCGGTGCGTTTTCAGTACTGGTAGCGATATGACCCGGTCGGTAATGGTGGCCAGGTTGCTCACGTAGATACTGCCCAGACCGGAGTAGGGGGAGTCAATCTCCGACCACGAAGGTGACTCAGAGTTCAGGCATACGGTTAAAACCTTATTGCCGTAAACCGTGTTAAGTCGCTCGATTTCCGCCGCGAGATTGGTTGTCTCGTCAAGAGTGAGCAACTGAGACCAGGAAAACCGAGGCACCTGCGCGCCTTCCCCGATAAAAACCTGGGCGGCTCCGGCTTTGAGACACTCTTCGGCCACGGTTACGACGATTTCCGGTTTTGTGGAATCACCTGATGCAATTACGTTTCCCGATGCCATACCCGCAGAACAGAAATTAGGTTTGATAAACACGGTTTCCCCTGGATGAACCACGCTTTTTATACCTCCCAGGGCTTCCAGCGATTCGCGAGTCATAGCAGCAAGGTCGCGCCCTCGAATCGCTGCGACGCTCGCTTTACGGTCGGTTGGACTGGGAGAGGGGAGTTCGGGGGCTGCGATCGGGTCGGTTGTTCCGCAACCGCAAAGTAAGGTCGAAGCGCCCCAACACAGGCCGGAACATGCCTCGAATCCGCGGTGCAGAAATTTCCTGCGAGTGATTTTTTTCATGATATGCCCGTGCTCCGTTTCAAACGCGTCCCAGGGGCATCAACTGATGTGCGGACAATGCTGTTAAACGGGCTGCTCGGCCCCTTGTCTTCCGTATTCTACCATTTTGAACAGATTATTAACCACAAAAAAGGCTGTTTTCCGACACCCGTGTCTTACGATAACAACTGGGGGGTTATTCCCCCTTGTGCTGGTTGTTGCCAGTGGACAAAATGGCTGGTAACAATGGGTTACAAGGCCGGAATTTCGACAGGGGAGCTGAATCATGAGTAGAACGGCGGGGATGCTGGTTCAAACGATTAAAGACGCGACGGTCGTTACGTTGGAAGACAACTGCCTTATCGACGGGCGACAGATCGAACGCCTGGGCGAGGAATTGAATGACCTGGTCCAGACCAAGGATCGACGAAAGCTGGTTCTGGATATGGCCAAAGTCCGCCACTTCTCCTCTTCTGTACTTTCGGTTTTGCTCGTACTGCGAAATAATGTGGAAAAAGCCAAGGGCGAACTGGTGTTGTGCAGTGCCAGTAAGGAAATTCTCAAACTGTTCAAGATGGCCGCCCTGCACAAACTCTTCACCTTCGCCGATAACGAAAAGAAGGCGCTGAAAAAACTCGGGGTGGATATGAATTGAATCCGTCCGAAAAACTTCTTGATCGCCTTGCTTTCGCGTTAATTAGTTCTGCTTCTTATCCTGTTTAATCCTTACCCCAATGTTGTTGCCTACCGGTCTGGCCGTACCCGGTCTGCGAAAACCCACCGGCTGGTTGACCTCTCGTATTCTCCTGGTGACCGGGTCCTGCAACACCAGCGTAGTCGAGCTTCCGCCGTCCAGGTTGAGCAGATCGTGACAGCCGATGGACATTCCGTATTCAGCTAACTCGCTTAAGGTCATGCCTTCACTACGGTTTTGATTGCGTCCGTCGACTACTATAAACCACATTGTCTTACCGTCGGCCGACAGACCGACCGCCGTCCGCGGATTCGGACCGGAGAAATTCTTGTGCGAATCAGCTTCCGCCAGGTAGGCCTTGCTTATCCCCTTGGCAACCAGTATGTGCGCTCCCCCGACTCCGGTCTGGACATTCGACATGGTCTTTTCATTAATGGGTGGCGTGGCTATTTGTGGTTTACCATCTGCGGTGACAAGCAAGGCACCATAAACATTATGCGCGTTTGAATAGATGCTCCCATCGCATGCTCCCAGCCCTATGAGCTCCGTTTCCTCGCCCGATTTTCTGCGAGCGGGGGTAAAGGGTGTGGCGTTAATGGCCAGTTGCACATTCTCGGCTGCGGCAAACTCGGCCGTGGTCGCTGACAGTGTCTCGAAACCGGGAGATGACTTCGTCGGTGGCGTCGTTACCAGTTCCACTTCCGGAGCGGTTAAATCCACCCGGGCGGTCCAGGCTCGGATGGGACGGGGTTTTTCAAATACCAGGCTGGTCAGCTCAATTGCCGGATAAGGCCGGTAACTGCGAGAGCTTCTCGCTTGCGGGGTCTCAGCTGCTGTTGATTGCGGAAACCCAGTGAAGAAAAACATCGCAACCGTCAGCATCGTCGATAGCTTGAAGCTGAGCATCCTTTTCAAAATCAAGCGTTGTTTAGACATCCCGGTTTCTCCGTCTTCTGTCCTGCCTCTTGTGTGTTTTTCTTCCCGGTCGATATCCGGATGATACACGTTTTCCCTTACCGGAAAAACGATTAACCTGTTCAATATCGTTGTGCCGATATGCCACCGCATCCGCCGGTGGATTCGCCGGGATCAAAGCCCCTTCGTGAGCTCCGATCAGGTCCCGCCTGCCCGCCTTCAGCAGTGCCTGCCGGACCAGAAAATAATTCTCCGGCTTGAAATACTGCATTAGTGCCCGCTGATACTTGCGGTCGCGGTTGTGTTTAGCCACATAAACTTTTTCCCCACTCGCTGGATCCAGACCGGTATAATACATGCACGTGGCGATGTCCATTGGGGCGGGGATGAAATCCTGCACCTGCTCGGGGTGGTAATCGTTTTTCTTTAAAAACAGTGCCAGGTCAATCATCGCCTCGATCGTACTCCCCGGATGTGACGCTATGAAATATGGAATCAAAAACTGCTGCTTACCCGCCTTTTTAGAACTTTTGCGAAACGCCTCCGAAAACTTAAGGAAATCCGCAATACATGGTTTATGCATAAGGTGCAATGTCCGGGGATCGGTATGCTCCGGGGCCACCTTCAAGTAACCTCCCACGTGATGCCGCACAAGCTCGTCCATATACTCGGGCGACAGGTGGGCGAGATCGGTGCGGACACCGCTGGCGACGAATACCTTCTTTATACCCTTGGTTTTCCGGGAATTGCGCATCAGCTCGATCAGCCTGTCATGGCTCGTATCCAGTAGTTTGCATATCGCCGGGTGAATGCACGACAGGCGGCGGCATCGCGATTGGATCTCCGGGCGAGTGCAGTGCATCCTGTACATGTTGGCCGTGGGACCGCCCAGGTCGCTTACCGTTTTCTTGAACTCCGGATCTGCAGTCAGTTCGCGAATCTCCCGCAGAATGGATTCCTCCGTACGCGATTGAACGATCCTTCCCTGGTGCAAAGTTATGGAGCAGAAGCTGCAGCCGCCGAAACAACCGCGCATTATCGTGATTGAGTTTTTAATCATCTCGTACGCGGGGATCGGTTCTTTATAAGCCGGATGGGGCCTCCGCGAGTAGGGCAGATCGTAATAACCGTCCAGCTGTTTCTCGGTTACCGGCAATCGGGGTGGCGTACAGATTACCGCCTGTTGCCCGTGATACTGGCATATGTTTCGCGCGTTGTGCGGATTGGTTTCTCCATGAATCAGTTGCGTGGCTCGGGCGAAGGCTCGCTTGTCTTCCTTGATCTTTTCAAAAGAGGGAATGGTAATGACCTCATCGCCTTCGGGTACCGGTTCGCTGGCACCGCAGGCATAAGCGATTCCACGCATATCCCGCAGCTGCTTGACGGTTTGCCCCGCACTGAGCCGATTAGCTATTTCGACTATGGCCTCTTCACCCATTCCGTAGGCGATCATGTCGGCCTTGGCATCCAGCAGAATCGACCGGCGCACCGTGTCCGACCAGTAATCGTAATGTGCCAGACGGCGAAGCGAGGCCTCAACCCCGCCGGCGATTACCGGCACCGATTTGTAAGCCTCCCGTGCTCGCTGGCAATACGCCTTGGTCGCCCGGTCCGGACGCAGGCCGATCTTTCCGCCGGGGGAGTACGCGTCATCATTGCGCACCTTCTTATTAGCGGTGTAGTGGTTGACCATGGAGTCCATGTTCCCCGCACTGATGGCGAAGAACAATCGGGGTTTACCTAACCTCTTCCAGTCCTCGCAATTGTGCCAGTCGGGCTGGGATAGAACGCCTACCCGGTACCCTTCCCGTTCCAGAACCCGCGTCAGAATGGCCGCGGCAAAGGATGGGTGATCGACATAAGCGTCGCCGGTGACGAAGACAACATCCACCTCGTCCCAGCCGCGATTACGCATTTCCTCCGCGGTCATAGGGAGTGGGGTTTGAACCTTAGCGCCGACTGCACGTGGTGAACGGTTTTTTCTTTTGAATTTTCCAGCCATCAATAATTGCCTGCAGGAGTGAACGTAAAAGGGGCTAATAATAAGCCGTTCTTCTCGGATCACCCGCTGTGAATATCCAGCGGCCAGTACCTCGGCCAAGTACCCGCATTTTAGCTGGACAGAAACCAACTGGCAAACCGCCGTTTGGAAAGGCTTTTAAGGGCAATGTTAAGGCACTTTATAAAGTGTTGCAGGTACACAATGGGGAAGAGATGGTGAATTGCTGGTGCGAAAAACGCGGGGACTGGTTCGTTAGCCCTCTAAACAACCAGGCCCGTTAGCTGCACGAATAACAGGCGATAACTGTAATTACGCAATCCCCTCCGAACCTGTCCCCCTTTGGCCCGATAGCCCTTGCGCGAGGGTCACCGCAGGGGGACAGGTACGTTTTTGCCAATACTGCTATGGGTTTAACCATCATCCATAGTTGCGATTAGCTTAAGCCGATTGGCTTGTGAAGCAGGCAAAAGCGTACCAGTCCCCTTGATTGTCGTACCCGGTTGCGGGGACTGGTTCGTTAGCCCTCTAAACAACCAGGCCCGTTAGTCGCAGGAACACCAGGCGATAACTGTAATTACGCAATCCCCTCCGAACCTGTCCCCTTGGCCTGTAGACTTGCGATTGCTCTTGCGCGAGGGCCGGCTTAGCCTAAAAGCCGCTCTTGCGCGAGTGGCTGATCAAGCCGACCGACAAACGGATATCGGAACCCGGATGTCACCGCAGGGGGACAGGTACGTTTTTGCCAATACTGCTATGGGTTTAACCATCATCCATAGTTGCGATTAGCTTAAGCCGGTTGGCTTGTGAAGCAGGCAAAAGCGTACCAGTCCCCTTGGTTATCGTACCCGGTTGCGGGGACTGGTTCGTTAGCCCTCTAAACAACCAGGCCCGTTGGCTGCACGAATAACAGGCGATAACTGTAATTACGCAATCCCCTCCGAACCAGTCCCCTTGGCCTGTAGACGTGCGATTGCTCTTGCGCGAGGGCCGGCTTAGCCTAAAAGCCGCTATTGCGCGAGTGGCTGATCAAGCCGACCGACAAACGGATATCGGAACCCGGATGTCACCGCAGGGGGACAGGTACGTTTTTGCCAATACTGCTATGGGTTTAACCATCATCCATAGTTGCGATTAGCTTAAGCCGGTTGGCTTGTGAAGCAGGCAAAAGCGTACCAGTCCCCTTGGTTGTCGTACCCGGTTGCGGGGACTGGTTCGTTAGCCCTCTAAACAACCAGGCCCGTTAGTCGCAGGAACACCAGGCGATAGCTGGAATTTCACAATCTCCTACGAACCTGTCCCCCTTTGGCCTGTAGACTTGCGATTGCTCTTTCGCGAGGGCCGGCTTAGCCTAAAAGCCGCTCTTGCGCGAGTGGCTGATCAAGCCGACCGACAAACGGATATCGGAACCCGGATGTCACCGCAGGGGGACAGGTACGTTTTTGCCAATACTGCTATGGGTTTAACCATCATCCATAGTTGCGATTAGCTTAAGCCGGTTGGCTTGTGAAGCAGGCAAAAGCGTACCAGTCCCCTTGGGTTATTCTTCTGGTTGGAATTTTATGACGGCCAGGGTTATGTCGTCTTCCTGAACTCGGGTGCCGCTGAATTTTCTAACTGCTTTTATCACGGCCGCGGCTATTTCGTTTGACCTTTGATTGGCGTTATCCTTTATGATTTGTCGTAAGGCCTCCTTGCCGAACATATCGCCGGCGGGATTTCTTGCTTCCCAGATACCGTCAGTGCCAATGACTATGATCTGCCCGTTGGGAGAAACCTGGCCAGTCGCTGATTTGTAATTCCAATCATCACTTACTCCTAATGGAATGCCACCATCAACATCTAGTTTTCCGAACTCCCCGGTTTCAAATCATAAGTGATCGCGGGATCGTGGCCTGCGTTCGTCCAGTACAGTGTGCGTGAATCGGCATCGGCGAGCAGGTAGAACATGGTCATGAACCTGCCGCCACTGGCATCGGCGGACAGTTGCTGGTTGACGTCGTTGAAGATGTCGGCCAGTTCACCTCCCTGCCGCAATCTGGTACGGAGTATCGCCCGGGAGGTGGCCATCAGCAGTGCGGCGGCAATTCCGTGTCCGGTCACGTCGCCTACTGCTATTCCCAATTGATGCGGATTGGTGTTTGAGGGGATGAAATCGAAATAATCACCGCCGGTCTCGTCGCAATAGACACTTTGCGCGCACACATCCATACCGGCTATCTCCGGAGAGCAATCGGGCAGCAGGTGTTGTTGCACCTCCTTGGCGACTTCCAGTGACTTGCTCATGCGCATCTGGTCGACGAGCTTGGGGACCATATCGTTGAAGGTCTTGCCCAGTTGGCCTATCTCGTCGCGGCTGTGTACATCCGCGCGAGCGGAGAAATCACCATTCGCCAGTCGGTCGGCCGTAGAGGCCAACTCCGCGACCGGGCGGGTTACTGCTCGCGATCCGCATAGCGCCAGGATCAGAACCAGAAATGCTACGGCAAACAGGGCGATGCGGGAAGTCATCCATTGCAGGCTGATGCGTTCATTAATGCTTTGTTCCGCGGCGACGGCGGTGGCGATCACATCCGCCAGAGGCACCACCACCAGCAGGTAAGAGCCTTGCGGTCCGATGGGACCATATGCCCAAAGGCTTTCTGTACCGTTGTAGAGCATTTGCCGGTAGCCTGATTTGAGAGCCTGCATATCCTTGAGCATTGCGGCAAAGGGTTCTTCGTCCGGGGAGGTGATGTGATCCAGTACTATTGGTTTATCCCAATCGTACCCCTGGTACGCTTCGGGATCGAGGTGGGCAAGTGCCACTAGTTGGTTTTCGCTGTCTGCCGGAGCGGTTTCGTACTGGACGAACATGGTCCGAGCGTCGGCGGACCAGGCCGTCGGTACTTTCATTGTCTCCATGAGATCCAGGACTATCACGTCGATAGCGGTTACCCCGGCGATAGTGCCGTCGGGATAGTGAACGGGCATGGAAATGGTGATTACCACCTGTTTTGTGGATGCATCGATTATCGGTTCGTTCCAGGTCAGGCAATTATTGGTGATGGCTTGTGTGTACCATTCTCGTTTTCTCGGGTCGAAGTCGTCGGGGTATCCTCCGTGGCCTGGATAGGATGTGTGTACGCCGCTTTCCAGGGCTGTGTATTGCCATTGAATCAAGTCGTCATGGGCGCTGCGCAGCCGGCGATAGTGTGCGGGCATTTGTGCCAGCCGGGTTATATCGTTGGTTACGCTGTTTTCGTCGACTCCCTTTACAACGAAGTTTACCTGCTCTTCGTAGGTGATGTTGAGTGGAACATGCTTGCCCTGAGTATCGACCAGGAAATGCGATGACGATGTTTTCAAGCCGGGAATGTTGCTTTCGACCAGGTCGAAATCTTTGCACCAGTAGATGGGAGTTTCCTGCTGTTTGTCGGATGCCAGTGCCTGTTCCACCGCGAACGCCTGGTTTTTCAGGACGGTTTCCAGGGTTTCCACTTCGCGGCGGACGAGGGTTCCCCCATCGTAGGCGACCAGTTCGAGCTGTTCGCCGGCTTTTTCGACCATCTTGTTCCGGGTACCCTGCCCTAGATCAAGACCCAACTGCCTCAAACCCTGGTAATCCAGTACCCGGAGAATTCCCATTGGTACCAATGAGATCGCCAGCAGGAGCAGCATTAGTTTCCAGCGTATTTTCATAAATCACCGTTTCCTGGCGTTGCTGTCAGCTTGCCCAGACACAATTGTATCTGAATGTATACACGTTTTTGGCTTTGTGGGGGAGGAGTAAATGTGCTTTGTTTGAACGAGGTGGGTGTAAGGTACATCTGCGGCGTTTTTGGAGGTTTGCTGATTCGGTGAGCGGCGGTAACGGGGGAATCAGGTTTGCCTTAGGGCGGTTCGGCGAACTTCGGTTTCAGATTTTTCTTACGGTTACAAAATATTACATTCGTCCGGTGTGTGCAGTATGGGTACTTTTCGACAGTATGGACGGGGAAGGTTATCGGCCACCTGCACTCGATAGTTGGTGAACTGTGTCGGGGTGGTTTCAGGTTTCCGGGTGATCCACTATGATGGATCAGAGTGGTGGGGATAGAGGCCCCGCCGATTTGTCCCGGACGTCGGTTGTAATAGGCGAACGGGAATGGTGAGTGCGGATCGTTGTCGGTATCGATTCGGTCCGGCCATGAAGCGTAATTTAGAAAAGCATTATATTCGGAGAATTTACATGAAGCGGCGCATGTTGTTGAGCATGGTTATTGCAGTTGGGATTTTCGCAGGGATGGCGTCGGCCGGGGAACTGACGATTGGCGATAAGGCTCCCGAGTTGCAGATTGATAAATGGGTTAAGGGAGATAGTTTTCAACTGGCTAAGGTAAAAGGCCAGGAGCTGGTTGTGGTTGAGTTCTGGGCCACCTGGTGCAGTCCGTGCATCGCCAGTATTCCCCATCTGAGCCATATCCAGAAGGACTACGGCGAGAAGGGTGTGCGTGTTGTAGGGGTGACCAAGTATGATGAAGGCAATACGCTGGAACAGGTCGAGGCTTTGGTCAAGAAGATGGAGAAGGAGATCGGCTACAGCATAGCTTTTGAGAAAGCCGGTAAAACCTACGAAGCGTTCATGGACGGCACCCACCAGGCTGGTATTCCCACCGCGTTTATCATCGACAAGCAGGGACGTATCGCCTGGATCGGGCACCCTATGGACGGGATGGATGAAGCTCTCGATCAGATGCTGGCCGGTAAGTACGACCTGGAGAAAACCAAGAAGGTTTTTACTCTCAGCCAGAAGGCTGAGTCGTTGATGATGGAAGGTGATTCTAAGAAGGCTTTGCCGGTTCTGGATGAAATTCTGGAGGCTGATCCAGCGCACCTGGTGGCTATCCAGACCAAGTTTTATATCTACGCGACGGAGATTAACGATCATGCCCGGGCCAGCGCCATAGGCGAGAGGGTGTATGAGATAATGAAGGATAACGCCGGTGGTCTCAATGATTTTTCCTGGATGCTGCTGACTGATGAAACGATGGCCGGCAAGTATAATAAGCTGGCACTAAAGGCCGCGGAGCGGTGCAATAACCTTACCGATAACGAGAACTGGATGTTTCTCGATACCCTGGCATTGGCCAAGTTCGAGAACGGTGCCCGGGCGGAAGCGATTGAGCTAGAGAAAAAAGCAATCAAGCTGTGCGATGATCCACGCGTCAAGCAACAACTGGAGGAAACGTTGAAATTATTCCAGTAGGGAGATTGCTGGCGAAGTTTGTTGTAACGTAATTAATAACCTCGTCGGGATTGTTTCCGGCGAGGTTTTTATTTAGTTGCCCGGTGTTTTTTGCGAGGTGAAGAAGGGGTTCTTTGATTCGCAAGAGATGTTGCATGGGAATAGCACGGCAGTGTGTTCGTGGTAGTCGCTAAAGACTTGTTGACCGCCGCAGGTGGATGGTTCATGCCTCTGGCGGGAAGGAATATGCAGGTGACAATGATCGGAATACGTACCTCAACGCCGCAGGACGGTGAACGCATAATGGAGATCTGGCGGCGTTCCGTCGATGCGACCCATGATTTTCTCTTACCGCAAGATCGGAAAGACATAGAGGCCGAGTTGGCTGCGTTCCTGCCGCAAACCCCTCTGTTTCTGGCCGTGGATACTGATGACCGGGCGGTTGGTTTTATGCTATTGGATGATGGACACATGGAGGCGCTGTTCGTGGAACCGGATCACCGGGGCTCGGGCGTGGGGCGAACGCTCGTAGAGCATGCGCTGAAACTCTATCCGGAACTGACGACGGATGTAAACGAGCAGAACGAGCAGGCTATCGGCTTCTACGAGCGAATGAATTTCCGGCGTACAGGCCGAAGTGAGAGCGATAGCCAGGGACGTCCATATCCGCTGATCCATCTTCGTCATAATAGTGGCACGTGACAACAAAATGTAGAGCGTGCCGGTCGCGTGATTTGCAGTGGCCGGATTAAGCTTGGTGCGGTTTATGCTCCGTGTCACTTGTCTCCAGTGCCGAACCGCATTCCGGACAAATGTCGCCGGAGTTGCCTCTGGAATCGTAACCGCAGGTGACGCAGTGCCCCTGTTTGTAGCGACGGTATCGCCTTAGCGGGCCTCGATAAAATGCTGTAAATGAGTATATCCCAAACAGAACAGCCAGCAGCCAATACTCAACTTTGATGGAAAAACGATAATCTGTTATATCCGGGTTCGAGTCGTACGCCTCGAAATAATACGAGAAAGCAAAGTTTTCGTGTCTCACTATTGAAGACATGATTGGCGTTGATTCATCTATGGTACGGAAGACCACTCTATTGTCTTCCTGGTAAATGGTCAAACGGTTGAAGTAGGGGAAGTTATAGTTGTTGGTTAATCGAAGAGAATAGCGGAAATAATCCTGGGGTATCCACAGGGCGAGCGAAGAGACGGACAGGATTGATAAGACCAGGAGAGCCAGGTCGCGGGGAAGAGTTTTAACTGAGTAGGCAAGAATTGACTGCAATGTGTTTTTGTCGGAGCCTTGCCTGGGTTTGGGTTGAAGGCGTTTATTTCTGCTATATCTGAAAACGCAGGTTAATATCAAGGTTAATAGTAGTCCCGTTAAAACTAGCCAGGTGGAGCAGATAATTACCCATTGGGCTTGCTGGTTTACGCCATCCCAGGGATCGGAAGGGAGTTGTGGGCCGGCAAGTTCTTCATCGCGTACATATGTGACGAGCCCCGAGAGATATTCGGAGATCCTTGTTTCTGATAGCGGTTTATCCAGGCCTGTGAATATCACGTGCCCGATCATCGTTCGGCCTTGACAAAATCCGAGGCCGTATTGGCTACCGGTTGTTGTTTCATCGAAGTACAGCGGATATTCCGCTATTTTCTTTTTGGTTGTACCGTACTCAAGAGAATATAGTGTGCAATCCACCTCTGTGTGGTAGGGATTTGCCAGTATGGCTAATATGGCCAATACCGCTAACAGGTTCAGTAGAATCAGAGTATACAGGATACCTCGCGACATTGTTTGTGTTCTGGTCGAGTTAAACGGCTTTTTCATCGTGTGTTTGCGAAGCTCCGCGTATTAAGATGCATATTTTGAAGGTGATCGTTTTCTGCCTGCACCTTTCCATTTGTTTGAGTGAACTATATTTAACGCCATAAGACCGAATACGCAAAAGACAATTGGTGGATTTTTCTCAATCTGACTTGGTATCCAGGTTCCAGTGGTTGTCGTCCCAGAATCCTTGCGAGATCAGTGAGGTGATTTCGTAGCTTTTTTCGTTTTCGTTGCCGGTGGAGAGGAATACGTTTACGCCCAGAGCTTCGGCGAAACGCTGATCGTATTCCTTGAACAGCTTTTTCACTTCCGGTGACGCATTTTCCGGATATACGGAAAAGCAGACCAGGCGATTATCTTCCGAGATTGCGATTATCTGCCGGGCAACTACGTTTCTTGTAGAGTTTCTCGCGTATATGACTTGCTTGTTTACATCCAGGGCTATGGATGCACAAGAGTAGCTGCAGCTTCCTCCTATGCCCAGGCAGGTGCCCAGATAGGTTCCCAGACGCAAGACTTCCAGGGGATCTTTTTCCAGTTCCAGCTTCAAAGTACCTTTTCCCGGTACTTCCTCTTGCAGAGTTATTCCATTGTGCCATGCTTCGAGATTTAGATTGTTGTGGTTTTTTAACCATTGCAGATTTTGCGGGTGGTTATCTATGCAATCTTCATGGCCGCCGAGGTATTCTTTCAATATGCGGCGCAGCGATCTTCGGTTTTCTTCCGAAACCTGCTGGATCAAGATCGCGTGCTTGACTTTGCCGGTTAAGTCTATATTGGGCATTCCCTGGGACATTTGATCGAGAGCCATCTGGTTCAAAACATCGAGTTGGAATCCGGTCCAGTTCTGGTGGAGGTTTTTAGTGTCGCGGCTCACTTGCTCGTGATTCAAAGTACGGCTGCCTTGCAGGTGTTCTCTGAGTCGTCTTGAGATGGGATTCGACATCCCCGGTCGGATGTGTTTTTCAACAAGTTCCAGTAACCCTTCCGGGGGAGTGTTTCCTGTATCCAGAGGCCAAACCGGATGGTTTCGAAAATTCTGTATCACGCGGTTTCTGGTAGGCTCGTTCAGAACGCCGAGAGTTTTGGCGGCATTTACAAGTTGGCCGGGAAACTGTGCGAATCCTGCGGCTGCGAGTTCGGGAATGTCTTTGCAAAGGGAATACAGACTGTTGCTGATCAAGAGTCCCTCGTTTTTACGCACGGTGGCCGAATCGAGTTTCTTGTATGAGGTATCCGGGGATTCGGCGATGGTGTTCCAGTGTTCCGGCGGCAGAGAAATTAAGCTTACCAGAGCGGCGGAGCTGTACTCGCTGGTGGTTAAGGGTCGGCGGCAGGTGCGGTCTATAACGTGGGAGAGCCGACTCAGGTTGGTTTGCATTGTTTCCGGATCATCGATCGACCAGATGTATTCGTTTATGATCGCCAGGGCTTTGGGGCGATAGGGGATTTCCGTTTTCTCCACCAGTTGGAAAAGGTGGCCGGATATTTCCTTTATCATTGCCCATTTGCCTGCGATTACGCTATCGTCGAGGTCGTCGTAGATGATGCTGGTCAGGATGCGGGCGAACACTTCGCAGTTGTCGGGAGCAAGCTTCTCCCAGTTCAGCTTGTTCAGAAAATCCGGAACACCGTCCAGTTGGCTGGACCGTTTCCATATTTCCAAAGGGCCAAAGAAATTCCAGTCGCCTGGAGTATAAACGTACACAGCGAATCTTGAAACAGCGGCGGCAACTCCAGTAATAGAGGCCACGGCGCCAAAGTCATAATCGTTTTTCCATTTGTTGGCCAGCTGCATTCCGTCGATGGCGTAGGTTAAATCGTGGTTTTGGGAGATGGTGTTTAAAGCATAGTGAATGCGGTGGCGGTAGTTTTCATCCGCGGAAAGCGTGTTAATGCGAATTATATCCTCGATGACCTGTTTTTCGGGAGATTGAAGGAGAGCCGGGCTTACGCTCAGCAGTTCGGCGAAATGGATTCTTCTATGAACCGGTATATGGGCAATTACCTTGCACCAGTCCGCAGTGACGTTTGTCGGTTCAAACCTGAACAGCAAGCCTATACAGGTTCTCAGCGGTTGGTTATTTTCCAGATCGAGAGCCCAATACGCCCCCAGGGCCGAGGTGATAAGCTCCCACGGCTGGTGACGTATAGGCCAGTATATGTCCCGGCGAAAAGCAATCGGCAGGCCGGCAACCTGTTGCTGGTTTTCGGCGAGCCGGGCCAGCTCGTTGCCTGTGGATGAATCATCCTCCTGCGTGAGGTGAGCCAGTTTTTCCAGGATACGGTCGGCGCTCGCGGGAATGCTCAAGTGCGGACGCAGATCTATTGCGGCCTGCTGCGCTGGTTTAGGCGGTTTATATTTCGTCCCTTTGTAGGCACGAGGATGGGCGGCGGTAGCCTTCGGCGGTGGGGGAGTTTCTGTAAACTCAAGCGGGGGAATTCCGCTGGTATCCGCCATGGGATCGACAATGGTCTCTGAAAGGATAGTCTGCACATTTGCCAGGGTGCGGTGGTCAAAATCCTTGACCGACTTCAGTTCTGCCCAGGTGTCCGTAATAGCTTTTTTGTTTATACAATCCTGGTCGCTGATTTCCGCAAGAGGCTGGATTTCCGTAATGTAAGGTGCGTGCTGTTCAAAAGCGGAGCGGTCGAATTGTTCTTTCGTTCCCTGCGGAGAAGGTTCTTCGAAAGGTGATCGCCGAGAGGTGATTACACAGATTATCCCGTTAGGAGTTCTGTATAACGCTGTCAGTAGATTGCTCATGGTGGTATCGATGGCCTAATTAGCTGAATCCCCCAAATCCCTGTAACTACCTGGTTGGGGAAAGTTGCCAGTTTTTAAATCCGTTTTTGGTGAAGGCTGCTCCACTCTCGACTCTTTACTTTGTGTTTTATTTTTTCTCGCGTCTCGAAAACATGCGACGGTCGTGTGCCGCTTTCTTTCGTGATTCACGCCAAACTCAAGTTTGGCTGCGATCAACATGTATTTTGGACTTTTTTAACGTGAATATCAAATCGCGGGGGCTGATATGTTTTAGTGAGATTTTTGGAAATATACGATGAATAAGAATAATGGAAATTGTGGAATTCGAGATATCCAGGCATAATCGGCGAAGGGAAAAGGGGGGTATTTCCGATTTTGAATAGTCTCGTTTGACCTCGGCGTTTAGTTTCTGGCCTGGTAAACGTTTCCCCATTGCTATAAACTGTTCGAATCAATCAACGAGGCCCTTTGCTCCTGAAGGCGATCGATTCGTCGTATTTTCTGGCTTGAATCAAGCTGATGACTTCGGGCCAGAACTCTGCCGCTTTTTCGGGATTATCATCCGTCCATTGCTTGCACACTTCGGGAGGTGCAACTACTTTTGTATCGGTGAGGTCGGTTAAGGAAGTTGTCCGAGCTGCGCTACCGGGAGTCCAGTATCTTACTAAATCCCAGTGAATTTCGGGATCAGATTTCGTAAGGTACTCCTTCTCTTCCCACATGTCGCGAAGAGGATGGGGCCATCGCTCTACCACGCGGGAGTGAATCGGAATGTCGAAAATTGGTATATACGTAACCTCCCGGCACCTGAACTCCAATTGTTCCGGGCAGAATTCAACTGTTTCACCCTGCCCTTTATAAATGGTTAGAATACCAAGCGGCAGAACGATCAGGATGAACGTGCCAAGAGCATGTAAGGCCAGCCATTTGAGTGTAGAGTTCGGGGTTGCGCCGGTTGGGGCTGCCGGGTTCTCTTGAGTTGAATCGTTCATTTTCAGCATTTCTTAAAAAGGGGCGGCTCTGAATCCCGAGCTTTACGGTTTAACTTCACCATTTAACGTCTGCCTGATTGGCGACTTGTTTGATGATTTTTCCTGGCACGGGCTAGCGTTCTATTTCGCGAATTTCCTTTGTCCGTTTTACCAACTCTGTTGCCTTAGTTTCCCTGCCGGTCTTTTTACATAAACCCGCGAGATCCTTCAGTACGTCTGCTACATAGGGATGATCAGGAGCAAGCGATTTTTCATATATCGCGAGGGATCGTTCATAGAGTGGCTCGGCTTTAGAATATGCGCCTTGGCTGTCGTATAGTGACGCCAATCCCTGCAGTTGCTGAGCCACATCTGCGTGTTCCGGGCCGAATGCGTTTTCGCAATTTGCCAATGCCTGGTTATAAAACGACTCCGCTTGTTCGTACTCGCCTTTGCTGCAGTGGATTTCGGCCAGGCCGTTCAAGCTCCATGATGTATCGGGGTGGTTCGGTCCCAGAACTTTCTTGAATATAGCAAATGCCCGAATATGAAGCGGTTCAGCTTTAGTATATTGTCCTTGATCGCAATAGAGCGACGCCAGTCCATCCAGGTCCCAGCCCACGCTTGTATGATCAGGCCCGAACACTTTCTCATTTATGGCCAGCGCTTGTTTATAAAGTGGTTCGGCCAGATCGTATTGCTTCTGCTCGGCGTGTAGAAACGCCAGGCAATAAAGACTATGAGCGACATTCGGGTGATCAGGTCCGAGGGCCCTTTCGTTTATCGCCAGCGCTCGCTTGTGAAGTGATTCTGCCTGAGAATATTCGGCTTTGGTGCAGTGAAGCGACGCCAGGTTGTTGAGTTCGCAGGCCACATCGGGATGATCGGGGCCGAACACTTTCTCTGATATTGCAAGGGCCCGCTTGTAGAGTATTTCGCCTTGATCGAGCCGACCCTGCCTGGTGTAGAGAAGCCCCAGGCAATTAAGACTGTGAGCTGCATGCGCGTGATCCGGTCCGAGGGCGTTTTCATTTATTGCCAGCGCTCGCTTGTGAAGAGCTTCGGCCTGGGAGTATTCGGCCTTGGTGCAGTGGAGCGACGCCAAGCCGTTGAGTTGCCAGGTGACATTGGGATGATTGGCCCCGAATGCTCTTTCAGTTATTGCCAGAGATCTTTTATACAGAGTTTCGGCTTTAGCGAAATCGTCCAGCTCAAAGTGAAGCGATGCCAGGGCAGATAAGCTCCATGTTATATCTGGATGATCGGGACCAACGGCTTTCTCATACATCGCGATTGCTCGCTCATATAGCTGTTCAGCTTTAGAGAATTCGCCTTGCTTGAAGTGGAGTGAGGCCAAGTTGTTCAGGACCCATGCTACATTGGCGTTATCCACGCTGTAAGCTTTTTCCAGTATTGCCAGAGATCGACTGTAAAGTAGTCTGGCTTGATCGTACTTTCCCCGGGTTTCATGGAGTGACGCTAATCCATTGAGGTTAAATGCTACGTTAGGATGATCGGCTCCGTATTCTTTTTCGCATATTTCCAACGCTCGATTAAAAAGCGTTTCGGTTTGAATGTATTCACAATTTCCGTAGTAGAGATAGGCCAAATTGGTCAGGATTGGGGCTGTATCTGGATGATCCGGTCCGTACTCTTTCTCACATATTTTCAACGCTCGATCAAAGAGCGGCTTCGCGTGATTGTATTCGCACTTTTTGTAGTGGAGGAATGCCAGATCGTTGAGAGCCCAGGCTACATTGGGGTGATTCGGCCCATGGGCTTTCTCATATATTGCGATTACCTGCTTGTATAGTGGTTCAGCATGTGCAAAATCGTTTTGGGCGTAGTAAAGAGATGCTAATTCATTAAGGATACCGGTCGTAAAGGCATGATTCAGCCCCAGTTCTTTTCTGTGAATCGCCAGCGCTCGTTTGTATAGAGGTTCAGCTTGCTCGAATTGCCCCTGCTGGTTGTGCAGCCACGCCAGGTGGTACAGAGATTCGCCTAAATGAAGCCTGCTGAAACCTTCGCCGAATTTCGCCAGCTCAAGAGATTTTTCAGCTATTTCAGTAGCTCTGGCATATTCGCCTGCCTGGCATAACTCATTTACCTGCTCATTGTAAGACTTCCATTTCTCCCAATCGTTTTGAGGTAATAACACGATGGTGGCGACAAGAGCCGCAACAATGATTAGAGTGGGTATTATAAAAACCTTCATCAGTTGGTTACCTTGAGTGTTCTCGAAACTATACGGATTCAATACCTGTAAATGGTATCGTAACGTGGATTTTACCGATTGCCCATATAATTTACAATCAGATATTTAACGCCGGTTTGATCGGGAGATATCGGTTATTCGCGTTTATGCTTATGTGTAATCAGTGATGTCCCTTTTTCTCTTCTGTTATTGTGATTGTTCAAGAGCCAGTGTTTCGCTTCTGGGGGGTGTATGGGTTCGAGAAGGGGAGGATGTGGTGAGAGGTTTACGGGGCAGGAAGTTCGCTCTTGGGGCGGAGGGGCCTTGGGGGCGGCGAGCCATCTGGCCCGACTTGCCAGATGAATAGTGGCCTATCTGGCCTGCTTTACCTAATTATTGCAAACCGAACGAAAACCGAAAAAAAATTTTAAAACCGCTTGACTTTTGCGGTTTTGGGTTCATTATTGATGTAGCAGGGGGGCGTCTGCGGAGGGGTGAGACAACAAATCGATAAAGCACTCTATTCCAAAGCGAACCGTTGCCGTAATCGTCGGGTGATTGCTCGTTGTATTGCGTTGTTCTTTGACAAGTGAATATGCGTTTGCCGGCGGTCGGCGGACTTTAGCCAAGTAGGTGCGGGGCGACAGACTACTGCTGTAAACACCTTTGTCGTTTGAGATTTTTCCCGGTTTTCTGAGTTTCGCGTCTCTGTAGATAATGCGGGATGGTTTCGGCATTTTCGATCTGAAATTTGAAATCTCAAATTAGGTTCATCAGGTCGTAGCGAAATCCCGAGTTACTTGACTAATATAGGTTTTTTAAAGGATTTGTTATCAAAAAGGATGTTTACAGCGGTGGTTCGCAGCGCCGACAGTGTGTCAACGAACTTCCGTCGGGGCTGTTGATCTGACCTAACTGGTTCAGAGTGGTTTAAGGGCTTGAATCCGGCCGGAAGTTGTTTGCTTTATGCGGTGTGTACCTATCGCCGCTTCGCTTGTTTACGGGTAGGATACCCCGTTTGGTTGTTAGTTTGCATGTGATGAAGATTATGAACACCGATTGGAATAATATTCCGTTTACTCCCCGCCGCTGGCCTTTCTTTTACGGGTGGATGATACTGGCCATCAGTACGATTGGGATTATCGCCAGTATCCCCGGGCAGACCATGGGGGTTGGTGTATTTACAGACGATCTAATCAATGTGTTGGGGCTGTCGCGGTTGCGTTTAAGCACGGCCTACATGTTCGGTACTATCGGCAGCAGTCTGCTCTTACCGCTTGCCGGTACGGTGATGGATCGAATAGGTTTGCGAGCGATGATGGCCTGTTCGGCGCTGGGGCTGGGATTGAGCCTGGTTGCGTTTTCGCATTGCGACTGCCTGGTTGGCTTTGGTGATGGTAGTACGACGTGGTTACCTTTTATTACGATAATTGTCTGCTATTTGCTCATCCGTTTTTTCGGCCAGGGCTGTCTGACCATGTCGGGCCGGGTGGCGATTGGCAAGTGGTTTAACCATCGCCGCGGTTTGGCTACGGGAATATCCACGGTATTCGTTTCTTTCGGCTTTAACGCTTCGCCGCGCCTTTTGAACTACCTGGTGGACAGTTACGGCTGGCGTAATGCCAGTCTGCTGCTGGCGGTTGTCGTGGGCGGTGTGATGACCGTGTTGGGTTGGTGTTTCCATCGTGATAATCCGGAGGATTGCGGTTTATCCATGGACGGCGTGGACGATGAAAACTGGCACCGGGAGATGGAGAAGAAGGTTCCGCCGGTCAAGCATGACTTCACCCGTTCCCAGGCGTTGCGGACATTGGGATTCTGGGCGTTCAACCTGGCTCACAGTTCGCAGGTATTAATTATGACTGCGATTGTTTTTCACATCACTTCGCTGGGTCGAGAAAAAGGATTGGATGAAACGCAGTCGTTCAAACTGTTTTTACCCATGGCGTTTTTTAGCGTGGGGGCGAGTTTTCTAGGCGGATGGATAAGTGACCGTTTGCACCTCAAGTGGCTGCTGATAGTCATGCTGCTTTTTCAGGCAATTATGCTATTGGGTCTTACCAAACTGGACGTTTTAGTGGGAAAGTGGTCGTTCATCGTCGCGTACGGAATTTCCGTAGGGCTTTTCGCCACTTTGAGTACGGTAGTCTGGCCGAGGTTTTTTGGGCGAACTCATTTGGGATCGATCAGCGGGGCGAATATGTCGTCCATGGTTTTTGCCAGCGCCATTGGTCCGGTAGCTTTCAGTGCGGGCCAGAAATTAACCGGCAGCTATCATGCGGTGATGCTGATTTGCCTGGTAATGCCGCTGGTGCTTTGCCTGGTGGCGTTGAAAGTGCGCAATCCGCAGGAGATGGTTGAGGCGGACATGGCGTAGGTGATTTCCGCGACTTCTCTCTGAAATAACCGAAATAAGTTTTGCGAACCGTTGCAAGCTGGATTACGTTATAACGATGTAGTGATCCGGATGCGGGGAATCTGTTGGTTGGCGATTCTTTGGAGGTTGTGCGGTGTCCAGACTGTTGTCGAGATTGATCCTGGCTGGGGTTATGGTAATTGCCTCGCCGGTTATTTATGGCCTTCTGTTTGTTATTCTTGACGATACGAATATTACCCGTGCTGACGAAGTTGGCCTGTCGGTTTCTACGGCGATAATGGTCCCACTGTTTACCTACTGCTGGATCATGATCTGGCGGGGGCAGGTGGATTGGGTTTCGCGGAGGAAAAGGTCAACCGGTATTGCTTTTGCGATATCGGCGGCGATCGGTTTGTTGATCGGCTTGTGTTTTGCGGCCGCTTATCCGCGAGAAGTTGAGGTAGGGATTATTTTCGGCTCTATGTTCTGGCTATTTTCCTGGCTGGCGAGTACGGCTATCGTCTGGCGGGAAACGGCCGCGGAACGCATTGCCCGACTTGGTCTGAACTCAAACGAAGTGGTGGTTTGCCTGAAATGTGGGTATAACCTTACAGGCTTGCGGGAAGCCCGTTGCCCGGAATGCGGCGAGCAGTACACGCTAAACGAACTGGTGGGTGCGGCGATGGAAAGAAAAAAAGAATTCGGCGATTGACTTGAAGTGCGAAACAGGGACGCAGCTATGCCGGAGTCCAGAACTGATCCCAGGCTTCGTAGAAGCTGTCCGCTTTGCTTTCCGTCTTGCGTTCGTTGACTAGTTCCACGCCCGGTCGGGCGGCGTATTCGGTTGCACATTCCGGGGAGATGTACTCCACGGCGAAGGTTGTCGGGCTGGCCGGTTTATATGGTTTTACCTTACCCGGGTTTTTCAAAGCCGATGCTACACCATCCTCGATCTTCCGGCAGGCGTCAGTCAACGTCAGTGAGCGGCAGGAGAATCGGTTGATTCCCTTTTTGACCGCGACGGTGGTTACTTCCTCGCCCAGGAAATCCTTTGCCTCACGGCAGGTGGCGTCGTCGCCGGAGACGAAAACTACCGGGCAGTCGAAGTGCCCGCATACTCCGGCGGTTATGGCTATTTCCCCAGCTCGACGATCGTTGATCAGGGCGTTCAGCCACTTGGTGGTTACCGTATGGCATAGAGTTCCGTCGGGCGTACCGCTCATGGCGTGGGCACCGGTACAGATGGCCGCATCGCAACCGGCGATCAGCGGTTCGGTGTAGCGCAGCCATTTGGTTCCCGATACGTATTCCGCGCCCGGTTCGAGCTTGTCGAAAACCAGGGAGCGGAAGGAGTATTCCTGACCTGCTCCGTGCGAATCGACTACGATGATTTCATCGGCTCCGGCTTTTTTTGCACCGCGGACGGCAGCGTTAACCTCCTCGGTCATAAACAAGCGGCTTTCCTGGTATCTGTTCCGGTCGAAAAGAACCTGCTCCCAAACCGAAATCCCTGCTGTTCCTTCCATGTCCGCCCAGATGATTACGCGCATGATATTTGCCTTATTGTTTTTCCTGATTGCAGGTAGCCTGGTTATTTCTCAATCAAATCGGTGATCAAAAAGTGTTTCGGTTTGTTTTCCGTAGCCCTGTGACCTTCAGAAGCGAGGTACAGGTAAAACTCCTTTTTGTTCAACAATGCCACAACAGAGTGCATTGTACCTTTTACCGAGGCGGATTCGATTATTTCGTACCCCCTCCGGAAGTCTATCTTCTTTGCGGTATTTCTCAAGTCGGCAGCGATTGATTCGTAGCGGTTGCATTCCTGAGGCTGCCGGCGGAGGCGATGATGATTGGTACAGGCGATGGTCTCGGCCGGTGTGTTGTTTACGGTTGCCTTGGGGCTGCGCAGAGTGAACCCGCCTCCTTTTCCGCGGCTGTCGTCGTATTCAAAAACGAACCCGGTCATGGGCGACCCTGAATAGGGGATAGCTACAAGGAAGTTGTTACCGCGCAGCGCCGGGCTTTTTTCCAGGATCTTACTCGCCCGGGAATGGGCGTTTGCCAGGGGAACGGTTTCCAGAATTTCCCGCAAGGCGAGGCTTCTGGGTACGAACCTGCTATCCGGCGATGTGCTTCTTCCCGGTGCGTCGTGCATGGACACGAACATGCCGGCCTCGTTTAATCCCGTGTATACACCGATCAGTCCCGGCCAGGCGATCGATATTGTCCGTTTCTTCAGCGGTGTGGATTGAGTGCGAACGATAACCAGGTGTTCTTCGCGAATGCCGGGTAGTTCGAGGTAGTCCAGGTTGCGTCCGACAATGGTCCCGCCGTCGACGGTGGCCGATCCCCAGGCGGCGAAGCTGCTGCACCCGCCGCCGTACCAGTCGGCCAGGGTGTTAATGGCGATGAGATCTTTAACGTCCATGGGCCTGGCGGTTCGTTTGAGCTGCAGGCCCTCCGGTCCGAGCTTGTCCCGGACACCGGCGAGTATTCCTTCCAGCTCCTGTTGTTGTTCGTGGGTAAGTTGTACGCGTGGGATCAGGCCGCGGCGGATTCTGCTTTCGTAGACCAGGGGGTCGGCGAGCAGTCGGGGGTTGAACAGGGTGTCGCCGACGAAGCGCATGATATTGTCGGCCAGCAGGTAGCCGTGGGCGTATCCTTGTTCGTAAGGTTTGCCCCAGACTTTGAGTACGGGAACGCCTTGTTCGAGGTTGAGGGAGCCTTTTAGCGGAGCGGTTTGCAACTGTTCTCCGGCGAGTGCGGCTCCAACCGGCATAAGCAGGCTGAGTGCCGTTATGACGCCCATACAAGCCCAGAGTGAGGTTGAACGACTCGGTTTGGTGTCTATGGACATGGTAGATATCCTTCCTTAAGGGTGTTCTATGGCGGCTTGAGGGGCAAAATCATCCCTGGGCAGAAGATAGCCACTCCAATGCCCGAAGCTACCCTTGACCGCGTGGTTCGATTGGTCACAATCTACCATGCTGACATGTATTTATACAAATACCGGGTCATTTTGGAGATACTGGAATGAGAACTTCGAGCCTGAGCATTTTAATCGCCGGTTTTGCCGCGCTGTTGATCGGGTCGGCCGCTATGGCGGACGATTTCGTTGTGGTCACGGTGCAGGGAGAGGGGATAAGCGAAGATGCGGCCAAGAACGACGCATTGCGTAAAGCTCTCGAACAGGGGGGCAAGCAGGAGATTTTCTCCCACAGCCAGACGGAAAATTTCGAGTTGGTTCGGGATACGATTTACGCCCGGGCGGATGGCATCGTTTCCGACTACAAGATTCTGCAGAAAGGGCCGGGGATCGGCGGTACGTATTTCTGCAAGATTGAAGCCAAGGTGAACAAGTCGGCCATCGCCACCACCTGGGGCGAGGTGCAGAATGTTCTCGATCAACTGGGCAGGCCCGGAGTTGCGGTTTTCATTACCGAGAAGATCGACGGCGTCGTGGACAACAGCAGTATCCTGGAGTCCAAGATCGAAGAGCGGCTGGTTAAAAGCGGGTTTGATGTTTACAACCAGTCGCACCTGCTGGCCAAGGCGGGCAAGGAGAGTGCCGATGCCGCCGCGGAAGACGACATGGCCAAGATGATGGCGATTGCCAAGGACTTTTCCACGCAGATATTCATCTCCGGTGCGGCTAATGCCAACCAGGCCGGTATTACGCACGCGGCGGGTACGGAACTGGCCATGTATAACGGCGACTGCGTGGTGAAAATGTACTACACCGATACGGGCAAGCTTATTGCCAGCGAGTCGCTGCCCAACTGGCGGGGCGGTGCCCGGGGTCATTTTTCGTTTTCGCCTCAGGCGGGGAAGATGGCTCTTTCCAATGCCGGGCGGGATATAGTGGAAAAGGTGTACCAGACCTGCATGAAGCAGTGGGCGACCCAGATCAGTGCCGGTGGTATGATCGAGTTGGAAATTTCCGGCTTGAAGGTCGGCACAGCCATAAAGCTTAAAAAGGCGCTCAAGGAGATCGAAGGCGTTTCCAACGTGAACTACAAGATGACCAAGGGGATTGCCGTTTACCGTATCAAGGCGAAGATGACCGCCGAGACTTTCGTTGAGCACCTGGTGGAAGGCGAGTGGGAGTCAGCGATCGAGATTGTCGATGTAAAGATGAATCGTATCCAGGCTAAAGGGCTGGGCGATTAGGTTATAAATGCGTCCGGCGCATGGCGGACCAAGGAGTTTGAGTATTATGGTTAAGAGGATAGAAGGCAGTCTCACCGTTGAGAAGCAGAAGTTTGCCCTGGTGGTCAGCCGGTTCAACGAGTTCATTACCTCCAAGCTGGTATCCGGCGCTATCGACACGCTGGTTCGGCACGGGTGTCGGGAAGAGGATATTTCCAGTATCTACGTCCCCGGCGCGTTTGAGTTGCCGGTAGTGGCGAAGAAGGCGGCCGATTGCGGCGAGTACGACGCGGTGATCTGTCTCGGTTGTGTCATTCGCGGTCATACGCCGCATTTCGAATACGTTTCCAATCAGGCTTCTCGGGGTATTGCCCAGGTGGCGTTGGATACGGGTACTCCGGTATCGTTTGGCTTGATAACGGCCGACACTCTGGAGCAGGCGGTCGAGCGTGCGGGTACCAAGGCGGGGAATAAGGGTGCTGACGCGGCGGCTTGTGCCATAGAGATGGTTAATCTGTTGTCCAAGATCCCCGGTGAGAAAGCGTAGGTGGGTTAGTTGGCAGCGGAAATAGATCGACACCAGGCGCGAATTCTGTCCATGCAGGTTTTATGTCAGCTCGATTCGCAGGGTGACAAGTTTAACGAACGGGTTCCATCGTTTCTGGCCGACTCCGGGCAGGCGGGGCGGACTATCAGTTATGCCCAGTCGCTTATCGAGTTGGCCTGGGGGCAGCGGGAATTTGTTGATCCGGAAATTGCCTCATACGCTCCCGGCTGGACGATAGAGCGGATGACGCCGGTAGTGCGGAACATCCTGCGGACGGCGGTTGCGGAGTTCGACAAGGGCGAGGTTCCACCCAAGGTAATAATCAACGAAGCGATAGAGATCGGGCACGAGTTCGGGACGGCCGACTCCGGTGCTTTTGTTAACGGCGTACTTGATTCCATCTGGAAAGCACAGAAGGGGGAGGCGTAAGCGTAATGGGTTTTTTCGATCGTCTTAAGAAGGGTTTGGCGAAAACCCGGGATAAGATAGCCGGTGGTTTCCGGGCTATTCTTCCGTTCGGTAAGAAAATTGACGATGACGTTATAAACGAGTTGGAAGAGGCCATGCTGGTTGCGGACATCGGTCCGGTTACGGTCGACAAGCTGATCGACTCCACGCGCAAGGCGTGGAAGCAGGGTAAGATATCCGAGACGCAGGAAATCATCGAGCATCTGAAGAACTACATCGTGGAGATGTGGCCCGAGGCGGACCGTCGATTGCATTATGCTGAAACCGGTCCGACGGTGATCCTGGTGGCGGGAATCAATGGGTCTGGTAAAACCACAAGTATCGCCAAGTTGGCCTCTTTGCTGCACAAGGAGGGGAAAAGAGTTATTGTTGCCGCAGCGGACACTTATCGGGCTGCGGCGGTGGAGCAGCTTACGGTATGGGCGGAGCGGATTGGTATTCAGATCGTTAAGCACAAGCAGGGGGCTGACCCCGGCGCGGTTGCGTACGACGCGTGCGAAGCGGCGGTTGCCCGTAACGCCGATGTGCTTATCGTGGATACGGCAGGCCGGCTGCAGACGCAGGACCACCTGATGCGCGAGTTGGGCAAAATCCAGAAGGTGGTCAAGAAGAAGATGCCCGGCGCTCCGCACGAGGTTCTGCTGGTTATCGACGCCACTATCGGGCAGAACGGAATCATACAGGCCAGGATGTTCAGCGATCACGTGGATGTGAGCGGTATCGTGCTGGCCAAGCTGGACGGCAGTGCCAAGGGTGGAATCGTGATCGGCATCCGGGATCAGCTGGACGTTCCGGTGAAATACGTGGGCCTTGGGGAAACCATTGACGATATCGAGCCGTTCGATCCGAAGTCGTTTGTAGAGGCGCTATTCTCGGCGGAGTAAAGGCAATACGCCCAACAAGAATGGCCGTTGTTTTTCCTTTGTGTCTTAGTGGCTTAGATTTTTACCACAAAGACACTAAGACACAAATTGGCAATACGCTTTAAATTAGGACGGAATAGGTCCCCTGCCGGGGATGTTGTTTGCTTTAAGACGCTGAAAACCATGGTCAAGGTTGGTCAGGATCTCATTTCGGATAAAGGAATACCCAATGATGTATTTTGCGCCAGGTGCGGTTACAATCTGCGCACGCGTCCGGCGATAAGCCGCTGTCCGGAATGCGGTAACGAGTACAATAGTTGCGTTGCTGAAAAGCCCGGGATTTTGTACCCCAAAGTGACTTCGTATCCTGTTGGGAATTCGATTATCATGCTGATTTGCCTGGGATTCTGGGGCGTACCGGCGTATTTCATCGTTAACTATGCGGAATTCAAGGCGCTGTGGCTTGCTGTTCCGTTTTTTATTCTATTCATCTTTTATGCTCGCAATGTGGCAGTGCGAACGGCGGAGGTTTTTCGCTATCGCCGGTTGCTGAAATACGCGGAAAGGCAGAAAGGCGACCTGCCGGCCGACCTGGATTGAGTTGGTTATCCGATCCAGAGTGTATGCTCCGCCATTGGCCACGAAGATCCGGTGTTATTCACTATCCAACCTGTCGATTAAGTCGTGAATGGTGAGTTTTTCGCCGCCGGCGATATTGGATGATAGGGCTTTTATTGATTTTACAATTCCTCCAGGTATTTTCCACCATCCACCCAGGATAGTTATTATTGAGTAAAGCAGGCTCGCCGTCCACGGTTTTTCCCCGTCGAAGTAAACGCGTGAGTAGTGAACAAAGGAAGCTACCAGGAAAGATCTACAAGCAGTGTACTGGGTGATTTCGGTGTCCAAGGTGATGGTATGCCGGCCGTACGTAGCGGAACCGTTTTGCACGTTTTCCATGTTTCTTGATAACCAGTCCAGGAACTCCGTGCGGGATCGCTTGTGGCGGCAGACGGGGAATATGAGCATGAGGAGAGAAGCCAGGATTAAATAGGCGATTGCCAGATCAGTTTTGGGAGGGTTGCTTAAGTACATTACTGCTACCCAGGTGAAGAACGCCGCTCCTATGAGGAGGCAGTACTCTTTCAGAAATCTTGCTGCCAGGTAAAAAAGCAATATTGCAAGTATCAGGAAAAGAAAAAAAAGGATAGTTGTATTCATTGCAGTTAACTCATTGGGTTAATCGAAAGCGTAAAAGTTCCAGGTTCCGGGCGGCTATTCATGGCGTCGCCGTCTTCCAGGTCGGCAGCTTTCTTGTACCATTTCAACGCCTCGGCGTCGTTCTCCTCCACCGTGCGACCTTCGTAATATCGATCGCCGAGTTCATTCTGGGCGTCCGTGTTTCCCAGGTTTGCCTTGGCGATGAGTTTATCGAGCGGCATTTCTTTCAGCGACGGATCGGTGGGAGTTTCCGCGGCTGACACGCTAAGAGTCAGAGATGATACGGCTAGTTGAGCAGTTAGCAATATGGAGAGGAGCCTGGTTGCCTGGAGCATCTGGTTTATCCTATAGCCTGGTACCTGTGTGGTCCGCGAACGGTACATAGAAAGCCGTCAGCGGTCAGCTGACTCAGCTCGATAGTTCGTTTTTAGCAAATCAACCGGTTGGGGTAAAGTAATTGGTATCCGAACGGAGGGATTTTCCGATCGGTTTGTATGATCGTGTAGCTGTGCCCCTATTTTCTTGTGTGGGCGTGTCGGGGTAGGTTAGAATCGAGAATCGTGGAACCGCGTTGTATGGATTATGAAATGGAAAATTCAGCTTGTGATGGTAGATGTGGGTAAGGACAAAGTGGATTCGACTCCTGTATTTACCAGGTGCGTGCGATGAGAGTATTCTCTGCGTCATTTGCCGGCGGAGCATGCCTGCCCGGAGTGTGGTTTGCGTTTTGACCGGCAATGCGCGTTGTATCGAGTAACTAACGAAAAGCAGGTATTGGTTATCTGGGGGGCGATTTTCCTGGGTGGCTGGATGAACCTGAAGCATCTTCGTTTTCTTACTAATCTGGAAGGCGCTTCAGCATGGGAAACGTTTTTGGCGATGTTGGCGTTTGTGTGGTTGGTTGTTATCGCTATTGGCATCTGGTTTTTTGTCAAGCGATATCGGCAAGGCTTTGAGGTGGCTATTGTCAGTAACGGGCTTATAGTAAAACTCCCCGGTTTCGGCGATGATCTTATTCCCTGGAGCGATATTGAGAAAGCGGATATTAAGGATCTGAAAGAGGACAAACCGCAGATTGCCCGGGTTAGCATGAAGGGCAAGAATAAAATCGTGGATATAGGTGGAGTCGCCAACGTGTTTCCAACCCGGGACGATGTGCAGCGGTTTGTGGATGAGGTTAACCGGCGGGTGCGGTTAGATGAGGATTAGGCAGGAAGCTTGCGAGATTAGTATTTTACGTATGGTAATCCCATTCAGGTGTAAGAAATCAAGTCGTGGGAGAGGCGGTAAGTTGTCGATCGCTGTTGCCTGTGTTTTTCCATAACGAGATGTGCAACCAAGTGCGTATCATGCTGGTCTATGTCGGCCGCCTTCGGCGAGCTTCGGCGGAGATTACGATTTTCTTCTCCGCAGGTTTCACCGGCGTTTGACATATATCGTCCGCCTTTGGGCGGACTTGTGTGTCTGATCCACATCCGTTTTTGTATATGCATTTCCCGCTTGACCGGGTACCGTCGACCGAATAGAAAATACGCATGTCTATTCGATTTGTCATAGGGCGTGCGGGGACCGGGAAGACTTATCATTGCCTGGAGTCTATCCGCGAGGAGTTGCGGGTTTCTTCCATGGGGGAACCTCGTCTGGTCCTGCTCGTACCGGAGCAGGCCAGTCTGCAGATGGAGCGGTCGCTTCTGTCGGGCGATATCAAGGCCACTAACCGGGCGGAGGTGCTCAGTTTCAACCGGTTGGCCGGGCGGATCATGCAGCAGGTTACCGGGCAGGAGCGGGTCGCTCTTTCGCCTTTGGCTCGGGCTATGGTTTTGCGATCCATCGTCAGCCGCTTGCAGCCTCAGCTTCGGTATTACCGCAAGGTCGAGCGGCTCACCGGGTTTCTCGACCAGTTGGGGCTGACCATAAGCGAGTTCATCGAGGAGGAGATTCTACCCGGTGACTTACTGACCGGTGCGGAGGGAGTGAAGGACAATCCGGACCGGGCGGCCAAGCTTCGCGATCTGGCCGATGTGTACCAGGCTTACCTGGAGTATCTTGGAAACGATCGCCTGGACCCGTCGCAATACCTGCGGGTTGCCCGGGAGGCGCTGGGTAATTGTGATTATCTGAAAAACGCCCGGATATGGGTTGATGGTTTTGCCGGTTACACGCGGCAGGAGCTGCATTTACTCAGCGAGTTGGCCCGGCGGGCGGGTTCTGTCGAAGTGACCATGCTCATCGATAAGGGTTCCTTTGATATTGCGGGAAGTAACGAGGAGATCGACCCGACGGGGATATTCGCCAAGCCATCCCGCAGTTGCCGGTCGATGATTCGCCTTTTCCGTATGAGCGGGTTGGAACTGGCGGAGCCGCTCGTATTTTCCCCGGAAACCAATCCTCGTTTTGCCGCAAGTGCGGAACTTGCCCGGCTGGAAGAGGGGTTGCAGGCCGGCTTTACCGCCGCGGGAAGAGGCGACGGCGAGAGCGGCGGTGGCAGCGAACCAACTGCTGACGTACATTTGTTCGAGCTGCCCGACCGGCGAACGGAGGTTGATTTCGCCGTATCCCAGGTGCAAAACGCGGTTCAGAAAACTCAAGGGCGAATCCGTTACCGCGACGTGGCTATCATCGTTCGCGACCTGGATCCGTATCACGACCTGTTGTCGGCCGCCCTGGCCGAACGAAATGTGCCGTTTTTCATTGACCGCCGCCGATCGATTGCTCACCATCCGGTGGTTGAGTTTTTGCGAAGTGCGGCGGAGGTGGCCGACAGCGATTTTGAGATCGATCGTGTTCGTCTGCTGCTCAAAACGGGTCTGCTGGGATTAACCGAGGAGCGGGCGGACGAACTGGAGAACTATATTCTCGCCCAGGGGATTGCATCATCCGCCCTGTGGAAGGGGGGCGATTGGGGGAAGCGTAAGAAGAGCAACTCTGCGGAGAATAAGAGGGTACAGGAGCAGCTCCAGCGGATTAATGAATCGCGAAAAACCGTATGGGCTAATCTCAAGGAGTTTATAGAGTTTTGCCGTACTCCCGGCAGTGGAGCGGAATGGGCAAAAGCCCTGGGCCAACTGCTGGAGGTGAACGGAATCGCAGCCCAAGTAGAAAGCTGGGCGAAAACGGCTGAAGAGGCGGGGCGGCTGGAACAAGCCGCGGAGCATCGGCAGATATTGGACGAAATTGAGGCGTTTCTCGCTGATCTGGGCAGTGCCCTTGCCGATGAGACGTTTTCCACCACTGATATGCTGTCGGTTCTGGAGGCGGGTTTGTCGCAAATGACGCTTGGCCTGGTACCGCCGACCCTGGACGAGGTTCTGGTGAGTTCCATTAATCGCAGCAGGCACCCGGAGATCAAGATGGCCATCGTGCTGGGATTTAACGATGGTGTCTTTCCAAAATTGGGGTCGGAGGATTCCATCCTCAATGACGAGGATCGGGAGTTTCTCTTGGATCGCGAAGTGGAACTGGGCTCGTCGCGCAAGCAGCAGATACTCGACGAATACCTGCTCGCCTACGTGGCGGCCACCCGCCCCGGCGAGAAGTTGATTTTTCTCTATGCTCTTTCCGATTGTCAGGGAAAGGAGTTGAGGAAGTCTTCGTACGTTCCACTGCTGGAGCGAGTTCTCAGCGGATTGAAGGTGAGGAAGCTGGGCGATCCGTATTCGACGCGAGCGATGTGGTCGGTCATGACCGCTCGCGATCTGTCGGCCGGTCTGGTTTACGAAATGGCTAATCGCGAGCCGCTGGGTAAAGACAATTCGCCGCAAAGAAGGGCATGGAACGATCTTTATACCGCTACCCGGCATCGGCTGGGCGGGGAGCCGTCCCTGAAGCGGGCGATATCCGCGCTGGCATTTACCAATCACGCGATGTTGAAGGGCGAGTCGATATCCAGCCTGTTTGAAGGGAGCTATTCCGCCAGCGTTTCGGAACTGGAGACGTTTGCCGCCTGCCCGTTCCAGCGATTTGCCAAGTACGGTTTAAGGTTGAAGGAGCGGGAGGAATCGAAATGGCAGGCGACGGAAGTGGGAACGCTGCAGCACGCCATTCTGGAGGATTTCCTTAATCAATGCATCAGGGGCAAGGTGTCGTTCGCGGAGATCAGCGAAAAAGACCTGGCCGAGCGATTGCAGGCAATAGCGGAAAAACACGGGGCCAGTCTGCAGATCGATGGCGGGATAAAGCCTCGCGATATATACACTCTGAAGCGCAGCCCCGAGGACCTGGTTCCCATCGTGAAAGAGCAGCAGCGCATCGCCGCCGGCGGAGTGTTCAGTCCGTTTGCCACGGAGAAGGAGTTTGGGTTTACTGGAAAACACGAAAGCCTGCCACCGCTGGAGGTTGATACGCCGACCGGCAGGAAGGCGTACCTCAGGGGGCTTATCGACCGCGTGGATATAGCGGAAGTAGGCGACGAGACGGCCGGCGTGGTTGTGGATTACAAAAGAACGCGCGAGAAAAAACTGGAACTGGTTAACGTTTATCATGGTTTGTCGCTGCAGTTGCTCGGTTACCTGCTGGCCATCAGGGATGGCGGTAAAGCTCTTACGGGTAAGCCGGTAATTCCGATCGGCGCGTTCTACGTGTCGCTGAAGAGAAGTATGAAATCCATCGATCATCCGGAGGACGTGGACGAAGAGAAGAACCGGTACGGAGTTTCCAAACCGCGGGGACTGATCAACGGTGCGGCGATGGAACTGCTGGATAGGGATTCCGCGGAAGGTGGTTATTCCAGTTTATTCAGCATATACCTGAAAAAAGACGGATCTTTGGGGCACATTGATAGTAATGACGGGGCCGATGGGAACCATTTCGGTTTACTGCTGGAGCACGCCCGGATGAAAATCGGCACGCTGGTTGACGGTATCCTTGACGGCGATATTGCCGTTGCCCCATATCGGCTGGGCGACTTCTCGCCCTGCACCTGGTGTGAGTTGGGCAGTTTCTGCCGGTTCGAGTTCGGTGATTCAAGTATGAGGTTTTTAGAGAAGATGTCCCGCTCTAAAGTGTTTGAAAAACTGGAGGGGGGCGAGTAATGGCGGGGATTACCTGGACAGCCGAGCAGAAGCAGGCGATAGAAACGGTCGACCGCAGCGTGCTGGTCTCCGCGGCGGCGGGATCGGGAAAAACAGCAGTACTGGCCGAGCGATGTGCCTACCTGGTCTGCGATGCGGCGGAGGAATATCGCAGCGATGTCGACGAAATACTCGTAGTGACTTTTACCGAGGCCTCTGCGGCGGAGATGAAAAAGAGGATCTGCGCCAGGCTAGCCGAGCGAAGCGCACAAGACCCGTCGGATAAAAGGCTTCGAGCACAGATTGCCCTGGTGGATACCGGGCAGATTTCCACCCTGCATTCGTTTTGCCTGTGGATGGTGCGGCGCTGGTTCCACCGCGCGGGAGTTGACGCCACGGTGCAGATTCTGGACGAAGCGGAAGCCGGTCTCATCAGCAGCGAACTGCTGGACGACCTGTTCAACGAATTGTATGCGGGCGAAAGCGAATTGGGTAAATCGTTCCTGCGGCTGGTGGACGAATACGGCCTGGGAGATGACAGGTGGATTGGCGAATTCGTATTGAAGTTGACATCATTCCTGGTCAGCCTGCCCGATCCGGAAAGCTGGCTTGAGAGGGCGGGGGACGGTTCGGCCGATCGTGTGCGCGAAGTAATCGACGCTGCTAAAGACGCTTTGGTTGTGGAAATCGGCAGGCAGGTTGAAATTTGTCGTGATACGGCCGCTTATATCGGCAGGGCGTTGAAGGAATGTAATTTCCATGTTCAAAAGCTTGTTGATTACGCGGCCAGGCTTGAATCGTGGGAAAAGCAACTGGATGTGGGCGGTGATTGGGACGCGGTTCGAGAGGATATTAACGCGTACACAATAGACCTAAGAGGTGGACCGCGAAAGACGAAAGCCACGCCGGAAGAAGTTGTGGAAGACAGGCAAAAGGCGAAGGCGCTGGTGGAGGATGTCAGGAAGAAGTTTCTGCAAAGCAGGCTGCAGAAGCAGCTTTGTCGTTTTTCGACCGGGGAAATGGCCGAGGGGATCGGGGCGGTTGTACCGCATGTGAAAACCATAATAGCGCTGGCGGAGGAATACCTTCACCGTTACGACCAGAAAAAGCGGTCCCTTAGCGTAATGGATTTCTCCGACCTGGAGAGATTTGCTTATGGTCTGTTGACCACGAAACGGGATGATGAAGAAACCAATCCAGTGGTCGATGAACTGCGCGGCCGGTTCAAGTATGTCCTGGTGGATGAATTCCAGGATATAAACCCGCTTCAAGCCCACCTATTGGAAACCGTCAGCCGGGAATGCACTGCCGGCAGCAAGGGAAACCTTTTCGTGGTGGGTGACGTGAAGCAGAGTATCTACCGCTTCCGCCTGGCGGAGCCGGACATGTTCTTGAATCGGGAACAGACTCTGCGCAGAGAAGACACGGACGGGGTATGCATCGATTTGCAGAATAATTACCGTAGTTTTGCCAATATCCTGGAAGGGGCAAACAGTATCTTTACCCTGCTGATGCAGAAGGGGTGCGGTAATATCGCCTACGATGAAAAGGCGATGCTGAAATGTCCGAATGCGGATGTTCCCCGGGGCGAACCCATAGAGCTGCACATTCTCGATCGGGAAGTGGAAACGGCAAACGACGGTGGCAAGGAGTCGCAGGAGGAAAACGGGGAGACTGACAAGTTCGTGGATGTGAGTGATCCGGCCCAGTGGGAATCGATAGAGCGGGAAGCCTGCCTGATAGGCCGGCGCATAACCGAACTGCTGAAAAGCGGTATGACCGTGGAAGATGGCGGCGGGCAGAGGGCTCTACAATTCAAGGATATCTGTATTCTGCTGAGGAGTACCAGGCATACCGCGGGGCCGCTGGCGGATACCCTGGCATCAATGGGAATCCCAACCTGGGCTGATGCTGGCAGCGGTTTCTTTAATGCGGTGGAGGTACAGGATGTTCTTTCCCTGCTTACCGTACTTGATAACACGCAGCAGGATATTCCATTAGCTGCTGTTTTGCGTTCGGGGATCCTGGGCAGCAGGCTGGACGAGGATGACCTGGTGGCGATTCGCGTTTTCGATCGCGATTGTCGTTTCCACGAAGCGGTTCGGCGCTATGCGGTTGAGGGGACAGATAGCGAGTTGCGAAACAGGCTGGGAGATCTTCTCCGGCGTATAAGGGAATACCGTAAGGAGATCTCGCTGCGTCCGGTGGCCGACGTGTTATGGCAGATTTACAAAGAGACCGATTATCTCGCCTTCATGGGGGGGATGCCCGGCGGCAGCCAGCGCCGGGCGAACCTGGTGGCGATCCATGAACGTGCCCGGCAGTTCGGGCAGTTCCGCCGTCAGGGATTGCGCCGGTTTATCCAGTTCATGGAGACACTTCAGGAGCAGGGTAAGGACCTCGGTTCGCCGTCGGCCGTCTCCGAAGCTGACAACGTCGTACGCATCATCAGCATCCACAAAGCCAAGGGATTGGAGTTCCCGGTGGTTTTCGCGGCCGAAATGGGGCGGCAGTTCAACCGGGCGGACTCCAAGGGGAAGTTCCTTCTCGATCGCAACGCGGGGATAGGCCTGAAGCGGGTGGAGAAGGAGCGGATGATCGAATACCCGACCGCTCTTCATCGCTGGTGCGCCAGGTTGGCCGATCAGGACTCCATGGGAGAGGAGTTGCGAATCTGGTACGTCGCTCTCACCCGTCCCAAGCAGAAGCTGATCCTTGTGGGGACAGAGAAACTGGGGGTTGTAGAAAAGCTGCGGGATACAGCGAGTGTTGGTTCCGGAAATTTGAACTCGCTTAGTGTTCTTTCCGCTCGCTCGCCGCTTTACTGGATGGTGAGCAGCCTGGCGGTTATGGACAGTAAGAAGGTAAGCTGGGATCACCTGGATAGGCGTCGGAAAGATTCCTTGTTTCAGGTTTCGGTTTATTACGGTGAGGAAATAGGAGATTGGCGGTTGCCCGGGGTTGAAGGTGCTGCTGACGACGAGCTTCGGCAGGTGGTGGCCGAGCTGGGTGAGTTGCCGGCCGGTGAACCGCTGAGCGAAGACACTTCGGCCGCTGACGAGATAATAAACCGGCTGGACTATTGCTACCCGAACCTGGGTGCGGCGTCGGTTAGAGCGGCCTGCTCTGCCAGCGCGGTGAAGCGGGCCTACGATGATGTCGGCGAAGAGTTTGAGCAGGTATCTATCCTCGTAGACCTAACCGGTGGTCAGCGGCAGCCGGTGGGGAAAGAAACTGACGGAGCTCGTCGCGGGCAAGTTGTGCATACGGCGCTACAATTCTTGTGTCTGCAATGCACTGCGAGTGCGGGTGATATAAAAGCGGAGCTTGCGCGATTGGTTGAAGCCCGTATATTGTCCGCCGAGGATATCTCGCTGATCGATGTGGATTCGCTGTTATGGTTCTTCTCCACCGAGTTGGGAGAGAGGATCATAGCCAACGGTGATGCTTATCAGCGGGAGTGGATGTTTATGGCCGCTCAACCGGCGGCAACTATGGACTCGACCGTTCAGGTTGGTGAAAACGATCTCGTTCTGGTTCGTGGTGTTGTTGATGGACTACTCGTTTCGGAGGCAGGTCTTGAGGTTATCGACTTCAAGACTGATCGGGTTGCGGTGGGTGACCTGGATAAAAAGGTCGCCGATTACAAAACGCAGATGCAGCTTTACTGCTCTGCGGTGTCAGAGGTTTTCAAAAGACCGGTCAACGCCTGCCACCTGGTGTTTCTGCATCCGCGGCAGATCGTTGCGGTTGAGGATGCTCTAAATTGAACGAGAAGCAGTTGAAACAGACCGACATTCGCTGCAAGGAAATCGGGCGTGAGATGTTTGAGCTGGCTCACAAGGCCGAGCCCGGAATCTGGCGGAGAGCCTGGTGGGAGCAGCGGATGCTGGAATACCTTTCCATCGATCCTAATCTGCAGACGGAGCTTTTCCGGTTTACCGAGGCTCTGCCGCACATGCACAGCAGCGCGGATATTGCCTCGCACCTCAAGCAGTACATGGATAACGGCGAGCTTGATCTCCCGCTGCCATTGAAGTTTGCAACTTTGTTTGATAATCCCAATTCACTGTTCGCCCGAACGGTGGGGGCGTGTACCCGGTGGGGGTCCTTCTTGATGGCCACCTCGTTCATAACAGGTACCAATACCGAAGAGGCCATTCAAAACGCGGTAAGGCTGCGGGGAAAGGATATGGCGTTTACCCTGGACGTGCTTGGGGAAGCAACTATCAGTGATTCCCAGGCGGACAAGGCCGCGGCCATCTACATGGAGCTGATCGATTCGCTGGGCAAGGCGGCAAAAACCTGGAAGCGCAATCCACTGATAGATGAAGGTCGCGACGGGCCCATGCCTGCCGCCAACGTGTCCATCAAGCTGTCGGCTCTCGATCCTGTCTTTAATCCCGTTGATCCGGAGCGGGTTTATAAGACGGTTACGAGTCGGCTGTGCCCGCTTCTTGACCGGGCCAGGGAGCTTGGTGTTTTCGTAAACATAGACATGGAAGCCTATCGCTATCGGGATATGACTTTCGATATGTTCAAGCGGTTGCTGAGCGAGCCGCAATATCGCAATTGGCCTGATATTGGTATTGTTGTTCAGGCTTACCTTGCCGACGGCGAGGATGATATCCGCAATCTGCTCGAATGGGTGGATAAGCGGGGTACGGAAATAGCGGTTCGCCTGGTGAAGGGTGCGTACTGGGATACGGAAACCACCTACGCCGTGCGCAACCATACGCGTATTCCGGTATGGACCCAAAAATGGGAATCGGATGTCTGCTACGAGAAGATAGCCCGGATCATGCTGGGAAACTATGATCGGATCAGGCCGGCATTTGCCAGTCATAATGTAAGGTCGCTTTCTTACGTGATGGCCACGGCGGAAACTCTCGGGCTGAGTCGCAGGGACTACGAGTTGCAGATGCTTTCCGGTATGGGTGATCCATTAAAAACCGCAATAGTGAAAATGGGACGGTGTTTGCGGATTTACTGCCCATACGGCGATTTGTTGCAGGGGATGGCGTACCTGATACGCCGTTTACTTGAAAATACTTCTAACGATTCATTCTTGAAACAGGGATTCGGCGACCGCAGCGCTTATGATCGGCTTTTGACCAATCCCGCTGAATCACGTTTGCCCAGCGCTCCGCTGCCGCGTCGACATTACCAGGATACTTTTTGAGGATCATACCCATGTCGGGTTTTCAGAATGCAGTAAGTACGGGTTTCGGATCAGCCGCTAATCGAGAGAAGATGGTCGCGGCTATTGGAAAATTACGCGGAAATGCCGGGGCTCTGTATCCCCTGGTCATCGGCGGCGAGAAGATAGATACCGGCAGTTATATTGTTTCCGCCAATCCGGCTCATCCGCAGGAAGTTGTGGGTAAGGTGGCGGCGGGAGACACCGCTTACGCGGACAAGGCGGTGGCTACTGCCACGTCGGCTTTACAGAAGTGGTCAGCCAGGTCGCCGTTTGAACGGGCGGAGATACTTCGCCGGGTGGCTGAGATTCTCGAAGAACGGAGATTCGAACTTGCCGCGCACCTGGTACTGGAGGTCGGCAAAAACCCGATCCAGGCGGATGCGGAGGTTACCGAGGCCGTCGATTACTGCAACTACCACGCGGAACTGGTTGAGCAGTTGGCTAAAAAGCCCCGACGCAGGAATGTTCCCGGCGAGGACAACGTGCTTGTCTATGACCCGTGCGGAGTATGTGTGCTGATCGGCTCCTGGGATTTCCCACTGGCCCTGGTGGCCGGCATGGTTTCCGCAGCGGTTGGCTCCGGGAATACGGTAGTCCTGAAGCCGTCATCCGCCGCTCCGGTTGTTGCGGCCAGGTTGACGGAGGTTTTCCAGGCTGCCCGGCTGCCCTCCGGTGTTCTGAACTACCTGCCGGGTAGCGGTAACGAAGTGGGGCGGCATCTTGTGGAGCATCCCGCGGTACACCTGGTTGCTTTTTGCGGTAGCCAGGAAAACGCCTTACCGGTTGCCGAGGCCGCTGCTCGTGTACGCCCCGGGCAATACCATATGAAGAGAACCATCATCGATTCCAGTGCAAAGAACGCAATCATTGTGGATCATGATGTCGATGTGGATGAGGCCGTGGTTGGTGTACTGGATTCCGCTTTCGGTTTCAGTGGCCAGAAATGTACTGCCTGCTCGCGCGTGATTGTGCTTGCGGAGGTGTATGACAAGTTCTGCACGAAGTTGGGCGAGGCGGCCAAGGTTATGCTCATCGGCGATCCGGTGGATCCGGCTACTGTAATAGGTCCGGTCATCGACGAGCAGTCGAAGGATAGAATCGCCGGTTATGTCGACGCAGGGCGTAAATCGGCCAGGGTTCTTTTTGAAGCGGCAGAGGGTGATTTACCCAACGAGGGATCGTACGTCGCTCCGGTGATTTTCCAGGATGTCGATCCGAAGTCTCCACTGGCGCAGGAGGAGATTTTCGGTCCGGTGCTGTGCGTACTTAAAGCAGATGATTTTGAACACGCTCTGGCTCTGGCCAATGACAGCATGTATGCCCTGACCGGTGGTATATATTCGCGCAGCCCGGCACATATTGAGCGAGCTCGTTGGGAATTCCGGGTTGGCAACCTGTATATCAATCGGCGGATAACCGGTTCTCAGGTTGATGTGCAGCCTTACGGCGGGAGCAAGCTAAGCGGAGACGGTGCCCGCCTGGGTGCGGTTGATTATCTCCTGCAGTATTGTATGCCGCGGACTATAAGTGAAAACACAATACGCCACGGGCTGACTTCACCTGAGGGGCAGGTTGAGGTCGAGGTTTAATCGGCGAGGTCAGGTTTAACGGATTTCGATTACCGTTTTTGCCGTCGGCTGGAATTGTTCGCGGGCATTGCCGCCGTTGATGGATATTTCCAGTAAATCACTGCTCCCCAGGACGGCTATGGCGGTTCCTTCAGGTACATCGCCGTACGTGTTTCGGACAGGACCTATGCGCGTATTGTCAATGTATACTTCCGCTGTTGGTTTTGCCCGCATGAAGGATAAGGCATCGGCATGGGAGATGGTTGTGATGATATTGCCGAATCCGTCAATGTGAATTATCCCGCCTGCTACACCCTGTGGCGTCATCTTCGCTGCATCGCCGAATTGCAGTACCTCGACCCGCTCCGCGCTTGGACCGACATTGATAATGTTCTCCCCGTTGGCCAGGTGAGCGGCGGTCGGTGCCATTATGTCCCGGCCATGAAAGGTGCTGGAGATGCTGGCCAGGGCGAACTTTGGGTTTTCAACTACGCGGATCGCCTCCAGTCTCATTTTGTGGTGAACGAAACTGATCAGCCCGTTGTCCGGGGCCACGACGAACTGGTTGTCGTATTTTGCCGCTATAATCTGTCTTGGTGTTCCAACGCCCGGGTCGACCACGATTACGTGGATACTTCCCGGTGGATACCAGCGCATCGTCTGCTGCAGTACGAAAGCTCCGTGCAGGATATTCTGCCGTTTGATTTCGTGAGTAACGTCTACTATCACTGCATCGGGGGCGATCTGCATAATCACCCCTTTCATACAGGCTACATAGTGGTCACGCGTACCGAAGTCGGTGGTTAGGCTAATAACCGGTCTTTGGGAATTGGTACTGTTCGATTTAATCTATAGTCCTCCAATTGCAGATTAATTATACCGATAGTGACGACAGTCCCGCTCACCGCTACTATCTCAACAGATAGCGGGGGGATATGTCAAGGTTTCTGTCCGGGAGAGTTTGGTGACCGGCGAATTCGATTCAAACGGGTTATTGGATAATTCCGCCCGGCGTAGAGAGGAAATGATCTCCTCTCAGATTCTTGCCCGCGGCGTGAGGGATGCTTCCATTCTTAAAGCCATGCGACTGGTTCCCCGCGAACTGTTTGTACCCGTCGAATTGAAATCGCGGGCTTACGATGATTGCCCTCTTCCGATCGGTCCGGGTCAGACAATTTCCCAGCCATACATAGTGGCTTATATGACCGAACAGTTGAAACTGCGGTCAGACTGTACGGTTTTGGAGGTGGGGACGGGAACCGGATATCAGGCAGCGGTCCTTGCCTGCCTGGCTCGTATCGTACATACGATTGAAAGTGATCAGGTGTTATCCGACAAAGCCCGGACTCGGCTGGCAAACCTGGGTTTCGATAATGTTTTCTGTCATGCCGGTGACGGTAGTGCGGGGCTTGAAAGTGCGGCCCCCTTTGATCGGATAATGATCACCGCCGGTGCGCCGGCTATTCCTGCCAGGATTGTTGATCAGTTATCTTTGGAAGGGATGATGGTTATTCCTGTGGGAGATACTGTAAGCCAGATGCTGATTCGAGTTGAAAAAAGAAAAAGCGGCACGGTGGAGGTTCCCCTGATACCGTGCCGCTTTGTTAAAATGGTTGGCGAATATGGGTGGACGATTTAACTGGTTGCTCCAGCCTTGGACATCGTCTGGTCGATTTTTTCCGCCAGAGATTCCACGTTGAACGGCTTCACCACGTAGTTGTTCACTCCTGCCTTGATAGCTTCGATGACTCGATCCTTCTGGGCTTCTGTCGTGCACATGATCAATGGAGTGCTCTTGTCGGTTTCGCGTATTTTGCGGACCAGGGTTATCCCGTCCATATTCGGCATATTCCAGTCGATTAGAATCAGGTTAGGGGGATTGCCCGATTCTTTTTCGAGCACTCCCAGCGCTTCAATTCCATCTCCCGCCTCCAGGATATCCGTGTGCCCCAGTTGCGACAGGACGTTCTTTTGGATATTCCTAATCGTCCTGGAGTCGTCAACAAGCATTACTCTCATGGTGTGACTCCTGCGACGGCCGCCGTCGCCGTACTTGAGTTCTGTTTCTTATCGCCCAGTTCCATCGCGACTTCAACTATTATCTCACCCAGTTCGCTGCTGCAGGGGATGATGATACGCGGCGTCGTGTTGGAGTTACTGACTACAAACTGCTCACCGATTACCACGCTGGGTAGGGAAATCTGAATATTCAGATCGGTGAATTCCTTTTTCGCGTTACCTGCGACCATGTTGGCTAATTCACCGATAGCATCTGCGAAGTCCGGATGCTTGGCGTCTATTTCCGTACAGGCGAACTTTGATGCCGCTTTGCACGCCACTTCACTGGCGAAGCTTATGACTACGCAACCGGCAGCTTCTCCCGAAAACCCGATTATGCCCGATACGTCCGCGCTGCAAACTCGGTCTCCTTTGAGGTATGGTTTACCAACAGTCAATTTGGTATGGACCATTGTCTCGAATACCCGTTTTACTGATGATATAAAGGGGTTTATTAATCTAACATCCATTAATACCGCCTCCCTGAAGCGTACAGGCTATTCCACCCGACCCGTAATCGTGTCTACCTACGTACCATACTAAATGGAGAATCGGTTTGATTGGAGGGTAACTTCAGTTCGTATATTAAGGTTTGTTTTGTCGTAAAGGATAGTTATGGGGCGATAATTCGAGATTATCCCGTTTAATCGTATCAAAAACGCGGTTTGGATGTGGATGATGTATTCGTCTCAGGTGAAACCGATAGCGGTGATTGGCTGAGGGTATTTTTGTATATTTAACTGACAACTGGCTTTACTTTTGGTGCGAGTTACTGGGGCTTGTGCCGTTACCTCGTCGAGGAATCCAGGACGTTGTTGGTTGCCTGGTGTTGGCCGAACAGCCCGATTTGGGGCAAGGGATTGTTCCTTTCTCGCAGGTTTGCCATGGCGAGTCTACATTGTAGCGATACTTGGATATCTGTTCTCTGACATGATCCGAAGCGGGATCTTCGGTTTCCAATCTCTGAAACTGAACGAATACTTTGAACTCGCCGTGTTCAGGGCATACATACTCCAATTGGATATAGCAGCGACCGTTACATTCACGGCAGGGAAGTGGTTCAAATCGGCCGTTGGCAACAAACATGTGTTGAGGGTTATTTTCGCATACCCACAAAACGGGATATGTGGAAAGCATTCTCTGTTTGGGGATTTCCCGCGGTGGATCTTTCATATACAGCCAGATTGATATCGCTACTGTGCCGGCCCCTATTGCCCAAATGAGGCTGATTCGAGCGGTTCTTAGCTGTTCTTGATCCCGAGCGGCTCTTACCATGACGTGTAAAGAAGAACTTTAGCGTTGTATGGGGGCAGGACCAGTCCACCAGAAAGCCTGAGATTCAGCGAAGGAATAGTGGGGGACTTCCAGGTCTACGCAAATCGTACAGTATTGCGCGGCACACGCCGGGTAGTAGGAATCCACGGGTCTTTGCAATACCGGCTTTATGTTTACCTCTTTGACGTTACCCGTGATTGTTAAAACATTAATACGTTTCATATGCCTTCCGGAAAGCCAGGGGTCTCGCCGTTCAGAAGGTGGAAGACCCGGGCGATAGCCATCATCTATTCCCAGGCGGGCCCCGTTTCTGGAGGGTATACCATACGCTTGGCAACTACCCGCCGAAGAGCCGATCATGTAATCCGGCCCCATGTCAGCTAACAGAAGTGTATTACCGGGATGTTTTGGGGAAAACCGTGCTAAGTTCGCCAGGAAGCCTTTGGGGCTCGATAGGATAAAATCATTCATCCCGTAGCTTGTCGTACTTGCTGAACCGGGACGAGCAACCTGTATGTTGTTACGTAGTACGTTTGCCCAGGGATCGTCAGGACAAATCAGGACACCTTTGCCAGCGGGATCGTTTTGAAATAACAGTGTTGGCCATAATTCGCTGCTGTAAGACGGATCGTCGGGGTTCCCCGTAGGTAACCAACCGTTGTTTTCAATTTGGTACATATCCAAGGAGCGATAGAGATCCTTCAGATTTGATTTGCAGACAGTAGAGCGAGCTTGGCGTATAGATTTTCGGATTGAGGGAAGCAGTATTCCTGCCAACAGGGTGATAATCAATACGACTACCAACAATTCCACTAATGTAAAAGCCTTACCACGAGCGCGGAGCGCCCTTGTTTGGATGATTCTACGAAAGTGGCTCATGCCTCTTGCCTGATTCATACACACACACGCCCCTAAGTCCTTAGTAGCCTACCCGCTTTGAGAACCAAAGGCAACCAAAACTTAATAAAGTGACAATTGATAATGCAGTTGGTAAGCCTGATAAATCGGCTGAAAGGGGGGATTTGTTCGTCTGTTTCTTCGAGCCTGTTGGTTGTTCAACGTAACAGCCATATACTCTGGGCTGGCAGTGCTTTTAGCGTTTACATCCTTTGGAATGGAACTCTCGATGCCCGACTTGCGAGACATGGTCTCTAACAACTTACTCCCCTTTGTATCCCAGCCGGGACAGTATGTAGGTGGGGAGGTTAACCAGTTACCCCAACCTGGAGACTGGCAGAGAGCGAATATCCGTGTGGCAGTGGCTTTTCCTGACTCTTACACGATTGGGATGAGTCACCTCGGATGTCAGATACTCTACTGGCTGGCCAACCACACTCCTGGAGTGACCGCAGAACGGGTTTTCTGCCCCTGGATTGACGCAGAACAGGTTATGCGGGCGAAAAAGATCCCCCTTTTCACCTGGGATACAAGGCAGTTAGCGGCAGAGGCCGATATTTTTGCCGTATCTCTGCAATATGAGATGGGGTTTACGAATGTTCTGAATCTGCTGGATTTGGCTGGGATACCTCTTCGAGCGGCCGACAGAGACAACTCGCATCCGCTGGTTATCGGCGGAGGTCCACAGGCCGATAACCCTGAACCGCTCGCCGAGTTCCTCGATCTCGTGGTTCTGGGGGATGGGGAGGAGTCATTTGCACAGATATTGTCAGCGGTTGATGAGTACAAGGCTTCTGGAGTTGCCCGGCGGGATATGATTCGCCTGTTAGCTGCTCGTTTTCCGTGGATTTACGCGCCGGGGCTATATTCGGTCCAATACAACGATGACGGGACGATTAAATCGTTTACTTCGGAATACGACGATATTCCCTCTAACATCATTCGGTGTAAGACGTTAGATCTTGATCAGGCGCCGTTTCCGGTTCGTCCGCTCATACCCCATGTAAAGGTTATTCATGATCGGTTTGCCGTTGAGGTTATGCGTGGCTGCCCGCAGAGTTGCCGTTTCTGCCATGCCGGTTTTACGAAAAGGCCGATTTCCCGCCGTTCAATAGACAAAATAATCGAGCTGGCCGAACAGGGGTACAAAGCTACCGGATGTGACGAGATTGGCCTGTTGTCGCTTTCGACCTCCGACTATCCACAGCTTGAAGAGTTGGCCAGGCGGATGAACGAGCAGTTTGTGGATCGGCGGGTCAGTATTGCGTTTCCTTCGTTGCGGGTGGACAAGATGCTCTCATGCGTACCGCACATGGCCAGTGCGGTGAGGAAAAGCGGCTTGACGATGGCAGTAGAGGCCTCCAGCAGCAAACTGCGCTCTGCCATTCATAAGCGGGTAACCGATGGAGATCTGCTGGAAGGTGTTCGGCAAGCCTATCAGGCCGGGTGGAAAAGCGTGAAACTTTACTTCATGGTTGGATTTCCCGGGGAGACGCTCGCGGATATTGACGGCATTCTAGATCTGAGCCGCGAGGTGTCGCGGGCAAGGATTCCGCTGGGCGGTGCTCCCGCGGCGGTTAACGCATCTGTTGGCTGGCTGGTTCCGAAACCGCACACACCTTTCCAATGGGCGGCACAGCCGACTGCCCACTACTACCACGAGGCGCGGATTCGGCTTCGTGAGTTATCGAGAGCTACGCGATCGGCCGTTCGTTTGAAAATGCCTAACGTTGAACGATCGGTTCTGGAGGGGGTTTTTTCGCGTGGTGATCGTCGTCTGGGGCGGGTGATTGAAGCCGCCTGGCGGCTTGGTGCCCGTTTTGACGGCTGGGATGACTGTTTCGATTTCCATCGCTGGAACCAGGCGTTCGAGGAGACCGGCATTGATCCTGGCTGGTATGCTCATAGGGAGCGAGGTTTGGACGAAATACTTCCCTGGCAGCACTTGGCCGGTGGAGTCTCCCGGGAGTATCTGGAGAAACAATACAACGATTATTTTGCTCGTCTGGAAATTGACAGGCCTGCTCCAGGTATGTTCAAGGCTGATATTTTTGCTGAGTAAAATCCGGTTTGCTTTGCCTGCCAGGGTGATGACGTAGAGCATAAAGGACCGATAACAACTTGCGGTGCAGGACACCTGTTTCGTTTGTATAAAGCGGTGTATGCTGGGATAGAATCGCGAACGGCGGTTGTTTTAGTTGCGGTCCGGTTGATTTTAGCCGGTTGGTTCCGCTTGTGTTGGGAGTTTTTAGTATGCCAGATAAATCAATACGAGTTTTAGGAATTCTGGGGCTGCTCGTTGCGGTGGCTTGTTTCTCCGGCTGCAGCGAGGTTCGGTTTTCTTCGACTGTGTTGAATCCCTTTAATATGCAACTTCCGTTTCTACCTTATCAGCAACCGATACGGATCGGGATAGTTCACCGTAGTGCCGGTGTGTTTGATCCGACCACGTGGGATCAAAAGGGAATGGGTTCGCCATGGAATCCGCTTCGGATAGAGTTGGAGCGGGTATTGAACAAACCGGTACAGATCGAGGATTTGAAGCTTTTCCAGTTGGCTGCACATCTGCAGTCCGGGCGACTGGATTTCGCTTTTTTCTCGGCTGATGATTATACAGAGTTGAAAAAGGAATTCGGCCAGGTCGGGAAAGTTCTGGCTATTTCCAAAGTAAGTAAAAGGCAGGGTTTGATAGTCGCCCGGGCGGATTCCGATGTTCGGTCAATAGAGGATATTCGGGGGCGGCGATTCGCTTTCGGACCACGTGGTGATCGAGTCCTTTTTGATGCCGCGCTTGCTGCGCTGGAGGCCTCGGGGGTTAAACCGGAGGAAATCAAAAAGGAAATTCTGCCTATTCCGAATTCCTATCAATATCACATCTCGTCTGCGGAGGCGGCGTTTGAAGTTGTTTATGGTCTGGGGACGGAGGTCGGCGTGATAGATGCGGCCGACTACGAGGAATATCCGGACAGCGGCGGCAGTTTCCTCTTGAGGAGTTTCGGCAAGGATAATTTCCGTATTCTCGTGCGTACGAAGGAAATAAGCGAGGAAACTATCGCGGAAGGGCCTTTTCTGGCTTCTGCCGAAGCGGATCCGGAAGATGTAAAACGCGTAGTGGAATTTCTCCTGGCCAGGACAGCGAAGCAAAAGCGGGTTTTTGCCGCAATGGGTTTATCCGGTTTCCAACCACCTCATCGCGATTGACATGGTTTCTCCTTTTTCATACTGCCAGTTGTTCATTCCATTCAGGCTTTATCGTATTCCAATACCGCGTTCTCTGGAGAAATTGGTCGTGAGTTGTTATATTTCGCGACAGGTTTATGCCAGACGTGTATATAATCTGGTGAAATTGCGGAGTTTCGGAAAACTGATTGTGCTAACCATCAGTTGGCGTTTTTGGCGATTGACGTGTCCTCTTTCTCCGCTAGAGTCAGGTTTACTGGTGAAACACAATTTCTCTTTACTGGAGACTGCATATGCAAAACCTGGAATTTCGTCCGATGGGTATTGGTGATATTCTCGATGTGACACTTCGTCTGTACCGGTCGAGGTTCAAGTCGTTTGCTTTGATTGCGCTGGTTGCATATGTACCGTATTCGATTTTGCTTGTAGCCCTTCCCGGGAATATGGCGTTACAGCAGCAGGCTATGGAGAACAACGTATACGTTGCGACGAGTGATTACGAGTATGAGACTTCAGATCCGCAAGTGCCGGATCTCGAGCAGATGCTGTTTCACATGATACCGACATTGCTGTTTTTCGTGATTGTCTGGCCTATTACCCAGGGGGCACTGGTTAACAACATATCGGCTGGTTACCTGGGCAAGGATATCGGAGCCTGGGAATGCTATAAGAAAGCCGCGCCACGTTTTCCAAAGCTCTTGTGGACCCAGATACTGGGGAGCGTCATAGTCTGTTTGGGGCTTATACTTTTTGTTGTACCGGGAGTTATTTTTTCGTTGTGGTTCCTGTTGATTCCAGTGGTGGTAATGCTGGAGGGGGTCGGTGGTGTGAAAGGGCTGGGGCGTTCGCGTGAGTTGATGAGCGGCAATCTGGGGAAGGGGTTCCTTATAAGCCTGGTGGCCGGTTTACTGGTAGCGGTGATCCAGTGGGGAGTAAGCTACGTGGTGTTTATGGTACCCTGGCCTCACACGAGTATGCCTGTTTTTCTGCTCAATATTATCGCTGGAATCCTTATTCCCATTCAGTTGGCACCGATTACGTTACTCTATTATGATCTCCGTATTCGTAAGGAGGCGTTTGATTTGCAGATGTTATCTGCCAGTATGGGAGAATTCGGAGAAATCGAATCGGCCCAAGTATGATTCATTGCTTTTTGACAATCCTGCTCCTGTCGGTGCCGGTGCCGACAGGGTCGGCTATGCAAGGCAACAGCGAGCTGGACGAGTATCATCAGCAGGTGAGGCATACGGTTGCGGAAATACTATCCGAGCCGGAATTCACTTATTCGGAGACCAGGTCGTGGTGGGAGTCGTTTTCCGGCTGGTTTAACGATCTGTTCGAAAGTGTCAGTTCAGGTCTTGCCTGTCTACCGAGCGGAATTCTCTGGTTTATTGTGGTTTTTCTGGTTCTTACCGTATTAGCTATTATCGTTCACACGGTTTACATGCTCTACTGTATAACTGCCGGGGGTAGAGGGCGGAGTACTTCCGGGCAGGGTGGCGATTCCCGTTCGCATGTCCTGGGTATTGTGGATCTGACCTTCGAGTCGGTTTATGAAAACGCGAGAAAGTTTGCGGAGAACGGTGAGTGGCTTGAAGCGATAAAGTACTATTACGTGGCGGCCATACTGGCGTTGGATCGCCAGGGCCGACTGGCTTTCGACCGATCCAAAACCAATTACGACTACCTGCGTGAACTTCCCTTTGATTTTCCCAGGAGAAATGAATTTCGACATCTGACGACATCGTTTGAAGCGGTGGTTTACGGTGGCGACGAGGCGACATCCTCCTTGTGCCGGGAGTTGGCCGGGGAGGCGGACCTGTTCTGCAGTGAGGTTATTGGCAATGAATCGCGCTGACCGCTTACTGCTGGTGATTCTCCTTATGGGTACGGCTTTGGTGGCGGCCTGGGGAGTTGCGATGCTGCCGCCGGAAAAGGTCGGGGGGCTTTTAAAGCAGGCTTCCACTTTTTATAACGTTAAAAGCGGGGCAAAAGCGACGTACCGGGTATTTGAAAAAACAGGAGTCCCGGTCCGGCGATTGCAGCGGATGATCAGTGACGCCAACCTGCAGAACGCGACGGGTTTGGTTGTGCTCGATCCTGTTGTGCCATTAACCAGAGGTGAATCCTATATTCTGCAGGATTGGATAGAGGAAGGGAATACGCTGGTCATCGTTCCTCCAGATAAAGAGGCATGTGTTTCATGTTCTGGTGAAACAGCTGATTGGGAAGAGTGGAAGAAGTTTTCTCCGGTATCGTTTCGCCGGACGGCGAAGGTCAGGAACCATGGTGAATCTGCCAGATACGAGCCGGAAGATCCTCTGCTATTGGGAATTACCAGATTGCAGGCCGGCGAGGGAAAACGTTTTGTTTCCAAATCGCGGAAAGATCAGGACGACGAAAATAATAAAGAGAAGTCATTCTGGTCTGACAGGGCGGGAGTTATTGGAATACGTATGCCTGTTGGTCGGGGACGGATAATAGCCTTGTCCGAGCCTTTTGTTATTACCAATTACGCAATTGGCAAGGCGGATAACAGCGTTTTTCTGGCAAACCTCATGCGGGAGCTTTCCGGTTCCGAGTTAGCGGGTACGGTTTTATTCGATGAGTATCACCAGGGGTTCGTTGAGCGGGATGCCTCGCCGGTTGCTATAGCCAAGCTGGTATTGACTGATCGTTGGGGCTGGGCGGTGGGGCAGTTCGCGTTGGTGCTTTTTCTTATTCTGTATGCCAAGGGCCTGCGATTCGGTAAACCCCTGGACGTTGTACTGCAGAAACGGCGGCGGCATGGCGAGTTTGCCGCGTCAGCGGGTAAACTCCTGCAGGATGCCGGGGCGACGGAGATCGCTCATCGTACGATATGGCAGTATTACCATAAGCGATTCTGTCGGGCACTGCGTCTCAATAGCGATACTGATGACAAATCGCTTGTGGAATACGCGCAAACTGAATACGGAGTTGATATTCGCGATCTGATACCGGATGAGCGGCCTGGTGGCGGAAAATCGCGATTAACCGCTCGCAGGCTGCTGTCTGTGGTACGGCGGATGAATGACATATTGGAGAAACTGGAACATGGATCTGGATAAGGCTATTCAAACTGCAACGAACCTCCGTAGTGAGTTGTCAAAAGTGATTGTCGGGCAGGAGGAAGTTGTTGATCAGTGCATAAGCGCGGTTTTCTGTGGGGGGCACGTTCTTCTCGAAGGTCCGCCGGGAACCGCGAAGACGCTGCTGGTTCGCGCATTATCCCTGGCGGTTTCCGGTGAATTCCGCAGAGTGCAGTTTACGCCGGATCTGATGCCTGCGGATATTGTCGGAGTTAATGTGTTCCGGCGAGATACAGCTTCGTTTGAATTCCATCCGGGCCCGCTTTTCTGCGATTTACTGCTTGCTGATGAAATCAACCGCGCGCCGGCAAAAACGCAATCGGCTTTGTTGGAGGCCATGCAGGAGAAACATGTTTCGGTGGATGGTACGACTCGTCCCCTGAGCCCTATTTTCACTACGTTTGCCACTCAGAACCCGATAGAGTACGAGGGGACGTATCCATTGCCGGAAGCCCAGTTGGACCGCTTCATGTTCAAGGTGGTAGTAACTTACCCGAACGAGCAGGCTGAAACCGAAATACTCCGCCGCTACCAGGGCGGGTTTGACGCTGGTTCTCTGGATACGTTTGGTATAACTCAATGTACGAGTGTCGATCAGATCAGGCAGTTACAGCGAGAGGTACGGCAAATACAGGTCGCGCCGGCGATTCTCGAGTATATCACCAGGATTATCCGGGCGACTCGCGAAGACCGGTCACTTACGCTTGGTGCAAGTCCCCGGGCATCAGTAATGCTGTTACATGCCAGCCAGGCAACGGCTGTAATGCGTGAAAGGTCGTTCGTGACACCGGATGATGTGCGGGATATGGTGGCTCCCGCTCTTCGGCACAGGGTGGTGCTCACTCCGGAAGTGGAAATCGAGGGTATTTCGCCGGACGAGTGTCTGCAACGGATAGTCAAGCAGATCTCCGTTCCCAGGGAGTAACCATGCTGCTTCCCACCAGGAAAACAATATTGCTTTTTCTTCTGCCGGTGCTTCCGTTGATTGTATTTCACGGGGCCGGCATGGTTGTGTTTGCCATAGCCTACGATGTGGTTTTGCTGGTATTGGCTCTGGCGGACCTGTTTATCTCCATTCGGCCGAACGATTTTACAGTTACCCGCGTGGAGCGCAGGCAGCTTTCGCTGGGGGCGAATAACGGTATCGGTTGGGATTTGCATAACAACAGCCGTCACGAGCTGGTGTTCGAGATTACCGAGGATCTGCCCGAGGATCTGGAGACGGCTGAAAAAGTTATCAGGGGGCGATTGCGGGGTAACAGCAGAGCTCGGTTGGAATACGATGTTCGGCCTACGCATCGCGGGTTGTATGTCATTGGGGATATTCATGTTCGATACCAGACCCTGTTGGGCTTGCTCATTCGCCAGGTGAAATTCCCGCAGACGAGCGAGCTTAAGGTATATCCAAACGTGGCGAACGTGGGGCGGTATGAGGTGGCCATGCAACGGCATCGGCTGGCGGAGATAGGGCTGGTTTCCTCCCGGCACAAGGGGCAGGGGACCATGTTTGAAAGTCTTCGCGATTATGTCGCCGGTGACGATCCGGTTGATATTGCCTGGAAGGCGACGGCACGTCGAGGGCGCCTGATTACTCGAAACTGCGAAACCGACAGAAGTCAGAATATACTGCTGGTACTCGATTGCGGACGGTTGATGACCACTCAGGTTGACAACCTTTCCCGCCTGGACCACGCGATAAACGCATGTCTGCTGCTTACACACGTTGCGAGTAAACAGGGGGACCACGTTGGGCTGCTGGCGTTCAGTGACCAGATAGAAACCTACGTTCCGCCGGTGCGTGGTAAAGGAGCGGTTGCCCGGATGAACGAGGCTCTTTACCGGCTGGAGCCGCGTCTTAGGGAATCCAATTATGAGCTTGCCTGCCAGTTTCTGGCTTTGCGGCATAGAAAGCGGTCGCTGATTATCATACTCACGGATGTTATTGATAAGGAAGCGTCGTCGATGCTTCTCACATACAGTGCCCATTTCGCCCGGCGACACCTTCCTGTTTGTGTTACCATGAGGAATCTGGAAACTGAGCAGCTATGCGAAGCGCTGCCGGAGACGGTGGGGGATTGTTACACGAAGACTGTTGCCCTGCAAATGGCTTCACGGCGCACGATGGCTCTGGAACGGATGCGGGCTTTCGGAGTTGATGTCCTCGACGTGAATCCCCGCCATCTTACTCCGCGGCTACTCGATCGGTATTTGTCGCTCAAGCGATCCTTACGGTTGTGATGCGGTGTTGATTGCCTGATGGTTAAACCGATTACTGTTCTGTCTGGGCGGCAGGAGAGTATTGCCGGCCGCCGATCAGCAGGTAAGCCCAGTAGGCGACGGCAACGGAAACGCCCAGGGTTACTTTGGCCGCATCTGGAATAACGTCGCTGGGAGTGATGAAGCCTTCAATGATTCCGGCGATAATGAAAGCGGGAATGAGGCCAACGGCCAGCAGTGCTGATTCCTTGGCAGCTTCGCGCAGGGCTCTGCGGCGAGTTCGCATTCCCGGACACCACATATTGTAACCGGTTAAAAGCCCGGCACCTCCCGCAATGACGATCGCGCTGAGTTCCAATGCGCCGTGGGGCATAACGGTTATCCAGAATGTACTTCCAATTCCGCTTGCCGCATAGGCACCGGCGAAACCGCCGAGCATTGTTCCGTTGATAATGAGTATGTAGATTGTTCCGACGCCGAAGGTAACTCCCAGTCCGAAGGCGAGCAGAGCCACCCTGATATTATTGGTGGTTACCATACTTGAGAGTATAGGCGACGAGGTTTGGCGGAAGCGGTCTCTGATATCTGAAGTGGTTCGGTCGCTTTGTAATTCGGTGTCAGCTCCACCGAGTATGTCGGCCACCAGTTCCGGTCTGTGCTGTACTGTATGATATGCCATCAGGGTGAAAGCAAGGGCGCATAGGAAACTGGCCAGTGTGCATTTCCAATGCCGACGGAAAAGCCGGGGATACTCGACGAGCAGGAAATGGATAATTCCAAAAGAGCGGCGCACGGAACCGCGATATATCTGCCCGTGGGCTCTGGCAACCAGACGGTTTATTTTCTTGACGAGTACGGGGGAGGCATCCTGGGCTCGGAGCCTGGCCAGATCGGCACTGACTTCACGATAGAGGTGGATCAACTCGTTCACATCTGCGTTATCCAGCCGTCGCGGCCCGCGTTTCTGGATGTCGTCCAGGATTGCGCTGAGCCTGTCCCAGTGTATTCGGCGGTTTTCTATGAACTGTTCAATTCGCATTATGCCAGCCATCCACTAGTGCCTGTAGATACAGTTCGGCATCAGGGTAGGCTCCTCCGTATTTTTTATGTAAAGGTAAAGCCAGTTTCTCCGCCAGTTCAGCCCTGGGTTCGGGCAGTAACTGTTCGCGTCGGTCAAGGAAGTTCATGATAATGCGTCTTTCATCCGGAGTGAGGTCGGTGTTTGCGCAATCACGTTCCTCCAGTATCATCGGCTTACCCCGCTCGGTTTGTGCGCGGTAATCGAGTTCTCCCTCTTTGACTACGATCGTACCGGCCGCAAGATCGCCGAGACGTCTTTCCATGGGGCTAAAGAATGCCACTGCGCCGCCCACGCCGTAGAAGCCTGGTAGAATATCCACATAGCGGACGAGGTTGCGAATAACCGAGTCCATAGCCGTTATGGGAGTTCCATCATCCTTTATTACCCGCAATTTCAGACTGTGCTTGCCGGGAGTCTGGCCTCGCCAGATCATTTCAAAAAACAGATGGTAGCTGAAGAAAATCGCCATCAGCAGCAGGAGTACAGCCGCTTGAGCCCAACTTACCCAGCCGTTGGAGGAATCTTCATACAGGTTCCAATCGTCGCTCAGTCCGGTTATGGCCAGGGTTAATATCAGTACTAACCCGATCAGTGACATGAGGAGCATGTCGATGATCATTGCGCAGAATCTGGAACCGATGCCGGCCAACTCGAAATCCACTTCGATCTGTTCAGGGGTTTCCAGTGAGTAATTGGAGAAATTAGACATTTTGTTATCTCTGGCTTCTGTCTGCCTTAAAAACGTATTTTTGCCGGAACAGCTGAAAAGATCAGCGTTACGTGGATTTTTATTATACCGGTTTGTACGTTACAAATCGCGGTTCGATTCCATGATGCGAAGGTTTTATTATTCAACAGGCCCGACGGGTTTTAGTCAACCTGGTCGGCCAGTTCAGTGGGGTGTTTCCCGGACGAGGGTGTTATTGACACTACTTCCATATGTCTTGGCGATTTCGCTTATACTTGGTTTACTTCCCGGGGTATTGGTTCGGTTGAACCGGGTATTTTTTTTCGGACCTCGTAGATCGGCGTACGAATGTCGCCGGTGCGGTTACAACGTCAGATGGCTGGATCGGGATCGCTGTCGCGAATGCGGTCAACCAATCCAGTCCTGGCAGTTCACGTTGCCGAACAACCGAGTTATTAAGCGTGACGGGTTTGTTTGATTGTCGTGGCCTGATGGAGCGGGAGAATGCCGGGGCGATTTGACGCGATTGTTGTATGATGACTGCTTGTTGTTTTTGGGGCGATGTTATTTCCGGCGGGCGAGACGCCTGGCCCCCAAAATCCCCTGTGTTGTTTTCATGTCCGAGTTTGGGGAGGAAAATCTTGCTGAAAGGCGGCATAATTTTTTTCTGGAAAGGTGCGAATATTTTTTGTTGGGTATCGAATACCGGTGTAGAGAGATTCCTTTGTTGATAGGGGCCGACTATGCTTCAAACCCTGCTTATTACCGCCTACCTGTTAATATGGGTGGTTTTGTTTGTCGATTGTGTGCGACGTAAGGAGTTTTATCCCCTTTGGGGGACCAATCGGATTACCAAGCTGTTCTGGCTGGTTACTTTTGTGTTTTTCAATCCTGTGTTGACGGCGGCTTACTTTCTATTCGGAATAGTCAAGAAACCACAGCCCAGAGTAGCTCGCTGGGTGACCGGGGTGGTGGTTGCATTCGCGGTCGCGGGGATCTTCTGGAAATTGAATCCCGGGGTGTTTTCAACTGATAAACCGTTTTGCTTGAAAAGAAACCCGCAGACGGGGATTATGGCCGGCGAAGGGATTGAGCGGGAGGCGGATACAAATATAAGTGTGACGACGGTTAAAACGGAGCAGAGCATAGTTTTTTCCTCGGGTATCAGCCGTTTTGCGATTACGGGGGTTGAAGCTTCGCCGTCATGTTCGCATGTTGTCATCCTCAATGCCGATGGGCATCAACTTACGCGCAATATCTGCGAGGTTCTGGCTGACGCTCTTGGCAATTGCCGATTGATTGACTCTATTGAGTATTACCCAATCAACGCCATTCCCGAAATTGGCAGTCGGACTCCTGATGTAGTAATCAGGCTGGTATCCGGTGGTGTCAGTTCGTGCAGTTTGCCGTTTTATCGTTCGGTATCGGCCGACGTAGACGTTTTTGCCGGTGACAGTTTTTCGAGTGCGGTCAACTATACGGATTCGAGTTCTGATGTACCCCTGGTTGCAGGTTTGGATTGGCAGGCAGCGATCAGTCATAAAAGTCGAGCGCTTGGCTACGAGCTTTTTTCGCGGAGGTATGAATACGCCGCTCGGCGTATAGGTGAGGACATTGGCGAGAAATTAATCGAACAGTTTAAGAAACTGTATGCGGAGAAAGGTCTGCTGAGCGATTTACCCGGCGACTTTTACGGTGAATATCAGGAAACCCCAAAGACGCCCTTTGCGGAAAGGGATGATTGTCGGCTGGTCAGTTCCACCGCGGGATTTTTCCACTTCAATCGTAGCGTATGGTGGCTGGCAGATGATCGGGAGACGGCGGTTGTTCTGGCTGAAATGCATGAACAATTGATTGCTGACGGCTGGGAAGGCGCTTTTGATGAACAAAGTGATGCTGATAATATCAAATTGCACATGCATCGAGGTGATGAGCGGCTGGTTGCGCGCCGGCACAATAAACCGCTATCCGCCGGCAGGCAATTGGTCGATGAGAGCGATGTGCCTCCGATAGGGATTTTATACGAGAGGTCTTTCAGAAAGCAGGATAGAAACAACGCGATCGCCAGGCTCCTGGATTCAGGCTTGACCGGTTCGCAGATCTTCCGATATCACGCGTTTTTTGTGAATTGTGATCCGGAATTGCGGGAGCGGTTCTGGGCGTTGATAAGCCGGGATATGCCACCAACGGTTTCCGGGAAGCTTGCGGTAATTCAGCATAACCTGGATGAGGGCAAAAATGAAGTGGCGGAAACGCTGTTGCGTAACGCGGCCATCCTGGCCAGGGCTCGACATGAATACGATGATTACAAAGTCCGTTTTGAGGAATTGGCGGAAAAATCGGGCAACCCGGAATTGGTTAATCCGGTACTGACGCCGGAGGTTACGGGGCTGGTCGGTTTTGATGAATGGGCGGATGGGGAAACCTCTGAGGTGCATAAAATAGTGCGAGTGAATGAGCCTTTGTTGCTTATGTGCCGTTCAAAAGGTGAGGAAACGATAGCCGTTTGCGCACGAGTGGTACCCGATGAGGATAATGAATCGAGCGATTCGTTTTGTTTATGGTGTGGCAGAACTGACGTAGCGCGATATTCAAACAGGTTCGAGTCAAGCAGAATGTCGATGGTAACCGGCATGTCGGGATATACTGCCAGCAACTTCTGGGGCAGTGGCCGGGTATATTGGGGGGATCGATTCGTGGTTATTACCGCGAAGTCGGTTGATGAAGAACATTTCCGTATCTCTGCGAAATTGGCAGATTCTTAAAGGGGGGAATGGTTGAGCTGGTTGCTGGGGGTTTTAGAGCGGAGCCGGATTCATGCCGTTTTTTCGCGCATTGGTTCGCATTAAGCGATTGAGAAGAGTAAATCTTGAAAAAACCGGGAACATTGATTTCCTGGGATATACCTTGAGATTAAGCAACTCGTGATAAACCGAGAACGTTTCAACCGTTCTGGTTTTCGGCAGGTTTTTTTCGCCGCAAGAGGGTGAACAGTAGATATAAGGCGAACATTACCCCTAAGCCTATCAGAGACAGGTTTTTGTCCAAGGAACTTTCCGCTATAGGGAGCTCCACTTTACGGATGATGAACTCGGTTCCGTCGTCGAAGCGGACCGTAACTCTGCCGATTCCCCGCTTGGCGCGCTTGTCCGGTACTCGCATGGAGAATTCCGCGGAGCGTGATTGGGATATACCGTATCGATCAGATTCCGCCGTGGCCGTACATGTTCCTGTGGGATCGCTTACTCCAACTTCGACCAGGTTAGTGCAATCAACTTTCCAGCCCTTGGGAGCAAAGAACAGGTTTGCTCCGTAATGGGGAAATGTAATGGAGACGATTTTTTTTGTATGGTTGTTGGTGACTGTCCAGGCGTATTGCTTGTGCGTTTCGTCTGCGCCGCCGTTGATGGTTACCTGCGGGGTTTGTCCATTTGCCATTGTTGTGAAAACGCAAGCTAACAATAACGCCAGGATGTTCGGTTTCATTGCTTAATATCCGTTTCGTTCACCGTTTTTGTATCAGGAGCCTGCGGTCGCAGTTGGTAGACACAGGCACCTGGATCATTGTACAGCAAATGGAAGAATTGGTCGTTATTGAACTGCGATAAATCGGCGAAAGATTTACGTTCCACTTCGCCAATGAGCAGGTGAGTTACTCCCCATTTGCTGAGCAGTTGGTGCGCCTGCCGCGAGTCATGCGTGCGAAAAGCGTTTTGAACGTCCTCAAACGCCTGAATCATCCTTGAGCGGGAAACGGGCTGGAATACTGTTACATGGGCATTAAACGGGTCAAGTACTCCGGTTGCCCGGTCGGTCAGTTGGGTAAGCGTGAGTCGTTTTTCCGGATCGCCCTGGACAACCGCATCGAGCGGGGTGTTTTCCTTGATGTAGTTAATCGCCTTTACATCTGTCCCGGCTGATCGCGGCTTGAGTACCGATCGCAAAGCCGATGCGGGTAGTTCGTAAAACCCAACAGGCAAGCCGAGAGTCATACCGGTGATAAGGATAGGTTTCGACCACCGGCGAATTCTGCTGCGGACATTGGCGGTGCATAAGGCCGCTCCCACGGTGATAGCCGCTATTATCTGGGCGGGTATAACAGTTACGCGCAGCCCGTAATCTATTGGGTTGATGGAGCTATGGATAGTGAACATGGCCAGGGGGCCGATGATGGCGGCTATGGTCAGGAGCCGCATTCCTTCGTCATTGAAAAGTCTGGACCAATAGCTCTTAGCCACCAGGAAGCAGGCTAGTGTGCCAACACCAAAATCGATTAGTATAATCCACCATGCGTCGAGGTAGTTGGCCAACACCCCCGGCTGGAGCGCTTTGCCGAAAAACGCCCAGGGCATCCTGTCCCAGGATGTGGTCAGTCCGCCGGGGTAGCGTTCGTTGATGGCGTTATACTGCCAGGCTTGAACGGCCATCAGTGCGAATCCTGCCAGGGCGATCAGGCCTATTGCCGCGATTTCTCGCCGCAAAAGCTTGCTGTCGTGCCGGGAGCGGACCAGCCGGGTGATTATGTATATGGCGGCCGCGGGGAAGAAAACCATCGCCTGGTAAACGCTGCCGCCGAAGATCGAGGCTCCAAAGATAGGGGCGGCTATTATCCACCACTTGCCGCCTGGTTTCTTGTGCAGCAGGTAGGCGGTAAGCATGAGTGTGACGGCCGCTGATACGTGTTGCGGACACCACATAAACTGGGTGATTAAGTTATGTATTCTCCAGGGCGAGAGTATCCAGGAGTCGAGCACGACTACCGGTGCGCTTCCGTATAGCATTTTGATTGCAATTGGTATGGCGTCCCAGCCGCCGACTATGCTGGCGCAGGCAGTGGCGATGATTGCTCCCGTGCGGCTGTTGAGGAACGAGTAAGCCAGGGCATGTACCATACAGAGAAACACGATTGCCAGTGTTGCGGAAGTGAATCCGAAGGCCAGTGGAATACTCGGTGCATCGCCGCATAACTTGCGGATGGCGGTGGGCAGGTAGTAATGATACTCATAGTAATAGTAAGGCGTATCTTTCTCGGCCGCGTAGAAGTAGTTATGCAGTGGTAGTGGGTGCCGCTCTAGAGAAAGAAGTATTGCATGGTGTTTGATGTAGTCGTGGGCGGCGGTTACTTCGGTTCGTCCGGCGGCTTGTGGCAGGTAATGGGAGGCGAACACGCAAAAACCAATGTATGCGGTGATGGCTATCATTGCCCACCGATGCCGTTTCCCTGTTTCCTTAAAAGGAAGCGGTATGTCGATCTTCTTTCGATGGAATAACCAGGGAACCAGGCAGATGGCCAGCAGTACGCATAAAACGATGAGCCGGTCGTTAGAGATTCGCCAGGTCCAGGTGAGGATAACGGGGACCGCGGTTATCGATAGTACGACAGACGACAGATGTACGCCGAGGTTCTCGATCAAACCGGGGATTAATCGTGCCCATTGCCGCCCGGGCAGGTAGAGAACCAGGAGAGCCGCAGCGGGAAAAGCGATCCAGAGGGAGGGTACGAAGCAGCAGCCTCCGGCCAGGATGATGAGTATAGGCTCTGTCAGGTTGGTTTTCTTGGCTTCCATTATATTTTTGTATCGCAACAGGGGCGTCTATATCTTGAATTATATCAAACCATGCTGTGGTCAGTTTCGGATGCAGATTTTACGGCTTTGGCATACCAGGGCAAGGGAAACCGTTTTTCAGCGATTTGAAACGGGAACATGCGTTATCGACTTAGCCCTTGGGGGTCAGGTGGATGGTTGCAGACAAGCTGTATTGTGATGGTTTAAAGGTCTGCCTGTTGTCTGAAACATTTGTGCAGCTAACTGGATTGGGGGTATGATGGGCTGTCCAAATTATTGGAGTAACGCGTATACGCGAAAGCGGGGAAATTATTTATGTGCATTGAGTTGGCAAGTGAACGGAAATTTCGCCTGGCGTTTTTTTCGCTATATCGATGGCGTTTTGTTGCGTTTTAACCGGCTGTGCGTTTCTGGCGTTTCCCGATGGTACGGCAAAGAGAGATTTCGAGTTTGAAATTTGTGATGCCGAAACAAAAAGGGGGTTGGCTTTGCCTCCCGTTTCGGTTTTTTCCGAAGTGCACCAGGTTAATCGTCGTGCAGTGTGTTGCGCCGGTGGGCGAATGGAGTACCCCGCTGACTGTTGAAGCGGTATGCGCTTGGCTACTCGGTGTCGCGAAACGATTTCCAGACGATTCTGAGTTTACGCATTTTGGATCTAAGCGTGTGCGGGTTCAGGTCTAACTGCCGGGCCGCTCCAAAAGGCCCTTCGATTCGTCCACGACAAGTCCGGAGGGTGTTTTCAATGTGCTGCCTGATCACGTCATCGAGCGAGAGTGTCGGCTGATTTGCCGGTAAAGGTGTTACTGAAGGTGACGGCGGTGGTAGCTCGCGATGAACTTCAAGCTTTGTGTCAGGTAGTAAGTTGCCGCCCAGCGATTTGGCGATTTCGAGCTTATGCCCGTTGCCCAGCAGGGCGGCGCGATCTATGACTGCGGCCATCTCTCTTACGTTTCCGGGCCAGGCGTAGGCGGTTAGCGTGCGAAGGTCATCCGGGGAAGGCATGACCAGGGGTAAACCGAATCTTGTAGCGGCTTTTTCCGCAAAGTGGCAGGCGAGAGCTGGTACGTCCTCGGGCCTTTCGCGGAGCGGTGGTATTGGTATAGGGAAAACGGCAATGCGATACCAGAGGTCCTGACGGAAGAGTCCTTCGCGCACCATTTTGGGGGCGTCGCGATGGGTGGCGGCGACGATGCGGACGTCAACGTGGATGAGGTGCTTGCCGCCGACGCGTTCGATGAATCCATCCTGCAATACACTGAGAAGCCGAACCTGGGCGGCCAGGGGGAGTTCGCCGATTTCGTCCAGGAAAAGAGTTCCGTGCTCCGCCCGTTCGAACCAGCCCTGGTGGGTTTCAACTGCACCGGTGAAGCTGCCTCGCTCGTGTCCGAAAAGCTGGGAGTCGATAAGCTCGGTGGGGATCGCTCCGCAGTTTACCCTGATGAACGGACCTTCCCGGCGGGAGGAGCGGTCGTGGATGGCCCGAGCGACCACTTCCTTTCCCGTTCCGGTTTCCCCAAGCAGGAGGACGGCCACGTCTGACCGGCATATCGTTTCCACCCTGTCCATAACCTGTTGCAGGCCATTATCGGCGCCGACTATGGGGGCGTTAAGGTCTTTTCTGCCGAGCTTGGTCAGCAGGGTTCGTTTGTCCGCTTCCGCCTTTTCCCGCAGGGTGGCGATCTCGTGAAGGCGGCGATCTATCTCCAGGGCAGCGGAAAACGGCTCAAGAAGAGTGTCGGCCAGGCTGGTGTAGAGTGGTTCGCGAAGAGCCTCGGGCGAAAGTTTCAGTATGATAATTCCTTCAATACGGGTTGGTCCCCACAGCGGGCCGACCAGGGTGGCGGATGCTGTTGTTTGCGGGGCGATGGCGCGTAAGAGTGATCGGTATTCGTGGTCATCGCGGCGGACCACTTTTTTGCCTGCGCCCCATTCGATCAGCAGATTAAGTTGCTCGGGGGAGAGGTTGGTGGTCGCCGGAAACCTGGTTGGGGTTTTACGGACAGTGTGGTTGGCGACGGTATGTAGTCTGGAATGTTGCAGGTCCAGGCGGCGGACGATGATCTGCCGCAAGGGCAGTTCCTCGGTGAGCAGGGGGAAGATGTTGGCCGTGGATTCCGCGATGTCGATGTGGCAGCTGGCCGCTTGCCACGTTTTTAGAAGTAGGCTGTGAAATCGTTGCATGGTTCAGGTCCTTATGTAACACGGAAATTATATCAAATAGCACGGGTAGTATCCAGCATACGCAATAGAAAAGCCGTGAAATAAGATGATTATGCCCCGGGACGTAAAGAAAACATCGTTTTCAGGGCCAATAACGGCGTTGGCATGCAACGTGTCTATGGTTGTTTGAGAGCTGCGGTATTGGATTGGCGGCAAATCGGATGAGTGCCGGGTTTGAGGTGTTATTTAGCCTCCGGCTTTCACAAAGAAGTGCTGATGAAAAGTTTTTCGGGAATAATAGTGGTTTCGTTTGGGCTGGCCATCCTGTGCGCGGGCGTTGCCGTAGCGGCTGACGTGGAATTGCTGAACGTGTCGTACGATCCCACCCGGGAGTTCTACGTCGAGTTCAATAAAGCGTTTATCGAGTATTGGCAGGAAAAGACCGGTGATCGGGTTGTGGTTCGCCAGTCGCACGGGGGAGCGGGCAAGCAGGCCCGGGCGGTCATTAACGGCCTGGAAGCAGACGTGGTAACCCTGGCCCTGGCTTATGATATCGACGCCATATCGAGTCAGGCGAAGTTGCTTCCGGAGAACTGGCAGTCGCGTTTACCCAAGAGAAGCTGCCCTTATACCTCTACGATTGTGTTCCTGGTCCGCAAGGGGAATCCCAAGAAGATTCATGATTGGCCGGATCTGCTTAAACCGAGTGTCGAGGTGATTACTCCTAATCCCAAGACGTCCGGCGGGGCGAGGTGGAATTATCTGGCCGCCTGGGGTTATGTTCTGCAGACGGAACTCGGAGACTGGAACAAGCTTAACGATCCGGCCTATGCCGAAGAGGTGAAAAAGGCGGAAGAAAAGGCGCAGGATTTTCTTAAGAAAATGTACAAGAAGGTTCCGGTACTGGATTCGGGAGCCAGGGGGTCAACGACCACGTTTGTGAAACGCGGTATCGGCGATGTTCTCCTTTCGTGGGAGAACGAAGCGTTTCTGGCTATAGATGCCCTGGGACGCGGGGAGTTCGAGATAGTGGTTCCTTCGGTAAGTATCCTGGCCGAGCCGCCGGTAACTGTGGTGGATGAGGTAGCCAAAAAACATGGTACCACCGAGGTGGCTCAAGCTTACCTGGAATATCTTTACAGTCCCACGGGCCAGCGGCTGGCGGCAAAGCACTACTACAGGCCCGTCGAGCCGAAATTTGCCGATCAAAAAGATCTAAAACGTTTTCCGGAGGTGAAGCTGTTCACGGTGGAAGAAGCATGTGGTGGCTGGTCAAAAGCGCAGCACAGGCATTTCCGCGATGGGGGATTGTTTGACCTGATCTACCGGCCGTAACCCAGGGGGAAAAAGTGAATTGTGGATACCAGGATTTAAAAAGCGGCCGAGCATTATTCCGGGATTCGGTCTCACGCTTGGGTATACGTTGATGTATCTGAGCCTGGTGGTGCTTTTACCGTTGGGGATATTGTTTTTCAAGACCGCTGATTTGAGCTGGTCGGATTTCTGGCAGACAGTGACCGATTCCCGCGTGATTGCTTCGTACAAGTTAACGTTCGGCAGTTCATTAGTTGCTGCGTTGGTTAACGCGGTGTTCGGGTTTATCGTGGCCTGGGTTCTGGTCCGCTATCGTTTTCCGGGTCGGAAGATGATCGACGCGTTGGTGGATTTACCGTTTGCCCTGCCAACCGCCGTATCGGGAATAGCACTTACGGCCGTTTACGCGCGTAACGGTTGGATCGGACACTGGCTGGAGGCTATCGGGATAAAAGCCGCTTTCAGCCCGCTGGGGGTGATCATTGCCATGACGTTCATCGGCTTACCTTTTGTGGTTCGGACCATGCAACCGGCGATCGAGGATCTGGACGCGGAGACGGAGGAAGCGGCCGCAAGCCTGGGGGCGAGCAGGTGGGATACGTTTCGCCGGGTAATTTTGCCTGCGGTGTTTCCCGCACTGGTTACGGGGTTTACCCTGGCTTTCGCCCGGGCGTTGGGAGAATACGGTTCGGTGGTTTTCATATCGGGTAACATGCCGGGATATACCGAGATCACCTCGTTGCTCATAATAACTAAGCTGGAGCAGTACGACTATGCCGGGGCGACGGCGATTGCCGTGGTGATGCTGACGGTTTCGTTTGGATTACTGTTTTTGATAAACACATTGCAGTGGTGGGCGAACAGTCGCTGGCGGGGGAGGAGCAGCGGATGAACGCGGGGCGAAAAGAGTTTTCCGGCAATGCTCGCGGCAACCAGGCTGCTTTTGCACGCGGGGGAGGAATCGCCTGGTGCAAGTGGCTGTTAATTCTGGTCGCAGCGGGGTTTCTCCTGCTCTTTCTGGTTGTCCCGCTGGTTGCGGTATTTACCGAAGCCCTGTCCCGGGGAGTTGGTGTATACCTGGAGAGTTTTAAGGATTCAGACGCGCTGGCCGCTATCAAGCTGACCTTGCTGGTGGCGGCAATTGCCGTTCCGCTGAATCTGGTGTTCGGAGTAATCGGGGCTTGGGCAATTGCCAAGTTCGACTTTACGGGAAAGAGCCTGCTGATAACCTTGATCGATCTGCCTTTCGCGGTTTCGCCTGTGATAAGCGGTTTGATATATGTGCTTCTGTTCGGTTTGCAGGGCCTTTTCGGGCCGTGGCTGGCGGCGCATGACATCAAGGTGATATTCGCCGTGCCGGGCATTGTGTTGGCCACCGTGTTTGTGACTTTCCCTTTTGTGGCCCGAGAGCTTATCCCCTTGATGCAGGAGCAGGGTACGGAAGACGAGGAGGCCGCCCTGTCGCTTGGGGCGAACGGGTGGCAGACGTTCCGGCGGGTAACGCTGCCGAATGTCAAGTGGGCGCTATTGTACGGGGTGATCCTCTGTAACGCCCGGGCGATGGGGGAGTTCGGGGCCGTGTCCGTGGTGTCGGGTCATATTCGTGGTTTAACCAATACAATGCCGCTGCACGTGGAAATCCTGTACAACGAATACAACTTCGTCGCGGCGTTTGCGGTTGCGTCGCTGCTGGCGGCTCTGGCGATTCTCACCCTGGCGGCGAAAGCGGTGGTCGCCCGGATCGAAGGGCGGGGTGAGTGAAAATGCAGACATCAGCGAAGGGATAATCGATGGGTATAGCGGTTAACAAGGTGAGTAAAACATTCGGTAAGTTCAAGGCACTGCAAGAGGTGAGCCTGGATGTACCGAGTGGAACGCTGGTTGCCCTGCTCGGACCTTCCGGATCTGGAAAAACCACATTGCTGCGTATTATCGCGGGTTTGGAAGCTGCGGACGAAGGCAGCGGGCAGGTGTTTTTCGATAAAAGCGATGTCGGCAGGCAGCGGGTCGGTGACCGGGGCGTGGGGTTTGTATTTCAACATTACGCCTTGTTTCGGCACATGACGGTTTTCGAGAACGTGGCGTTTGGATTACGGGTCAGGCCACGGCGGATTCGCCCGTCTCGGGAGGAAATCCGCGAAAAAGTTCACCGTTTGCTGGGGCTGGTACAATTGGAAAATCTCGCGTCAAGATATCCCAGCCAGCTGTCGGGCGGGCAGCGGCAACGCGTGGCGCTCGCCCGTGCTCTGGCCGTTGAGCCGAGGGTCTTATTGCTGGATGAACCGTTCGGCGCGCTTGACGCCCGGGTACGGAAGGAGCTGCGCACCTGGCTGCGCCGTCTGCATGACGAATTAAGCGTGACCAGCGTGTTCGTTACGCACGATCAGGAGGAGGCACTCGAGGTTGCGGATCAGATCGTGGTGATGAACCAGGGTCGGATCGAGCAGGCCGGTACCCCCCGATGAGGTTTTCCACCAGCCGCAGTCGGAATTCGTATTGCATTTTCTCGGTGACGTGAACCAGTTCCACGGGCGGATCGGTCCCGATCGCGTTCACCTGGGAGCGATTGACGTGCCTTATGAGACCAACGGTGAGGCGGTAGGGAGTTTGGCCAGGGTGTTTGTCCGCCCGCACGATGTTACGATTGATACGAAGACTAACGGGTTAGCTTCCATCCCGGCAAAGGTTCTGCGGGTACACTCGGCCGGTCCTTTCGTTCGCGTCGAGCTTATGACCAAGGCGGGGCAGGCGTTGGTGGCTGAACTGTCGCAAGAGAGATTCGGGACAATGAATCTCAAGCCGGAAACTTCCGTATATGTAAGACCTCGCCATATACGGGTTTTTGCGGAATCGGAACAGGTGTCCGGTTGATCTTTGGATTATCCAAAGATCAAGCGGACACGTTATTCTGTGTTTTTTATCAGGCTTAAACCGCGGTCGTACTTAAAAGGCCCACTGCTTTGGCTACTCCTTCGCCGTAGGCGGGGTCTGCCCTGGTGAAGTGGGTTATCATTTTCTCCTGGAGATCTTTGGGGACCTTGCCCAGGCTCCCGGCGATGTTTTTGCATAGTCTGGCCTGATGTTCGGGGCCTAGCAGGCGGAACAGGTTGCCGGGTTGGATGTAGTCATCATCCACGCCCCGTTTCTGTTCGTAACGGCTAGCGTCGCCGGATATTTTCAGTGGTGGTTCTTCAAAAGCGGAATTCGCCTGCGGACCGCCCATGCTGTTGGGCTCGTAGTTCGGGTCGGGGCCACCGTTATCATCGAAACGCATGGCCCCGTCTCGCTGGTAGGTGTTTTGTACCTTGGTTCCGTGCGGGCAGTTGATGGGCAACCGTTCGAAATTAACTCCCAGTCGATAGCGGTGAGCGTCGGCGTAGGAGAAGATACGGCCCTGGAGCATCTTACACGGGGAGAATGAGATTCCCGGTACGACGTTGGCCGGGGAAAAAGCCGACTGTTCCACTTCGGCGAAGTAGTTTGCCGGGTTGCGGTTAAGCTCCATTACGCCCACTTCGATCAAGGGGTAATCGGCATGCGGCCACACCTTGGTCAGGTCGAACGGATTCCAGCGGTAGTTCTCCGCGTCGGTTTCGGGCATGATTTGTACGCAGAAAGTCCACTTAGGGTATTCCCCTTTCTCGATTGCCTTGAACAGTTGGACGGTGTGGTGGTCGGGGCACTCTGCGGCAAGTCGATCGGCTTCCTCTGGCTGTATACACTCAATACCCTGCTGGGTTTTGAAGTGGAACTTGACCCAGAATCGTTCGTTTTTAGCATTAATAAAGCTGTAGGTGTGGCTGCCGTAACCGTTCATGTAGGGAATGCCCTTGGGAATACCACGATCAGAGAAGAGGACGGTAATCTGGTGCAGCGCTTCGGGTACCTGGGACCAGAAATCCCACTGGGCGAAGTCGCGCTTGGCGTTTGTCTGCGGATCCCGTTTTTGGGTATGGATAAAATCGGGGAATTTTATGGCATCGCGGATAAAGAAGACGGGCGTGTTATTCCCAACCATGTCCCAGTTGCCTTCTTCGGTATAGAACTTGAGGGCGTAACCGCGAATGTCCCGCACGGTGTCGGCCGAGCCCTTTTCCCCGGCGACGGTGGAGAACCGACCGAACATCGGCGTTTTCTTGCCGACCTTGGAGAATAGTTTGGCTTTTGTGTATTTGGTAATGTCCTGGGTTATGGTGAGCGTTCCGTGAGCACCGGCCGCTTTGGCGTGTACCACGCGTTCGGGGATGCGCTCCCTGTTAAAATGTGCGAGTTTCTCCAGCAGGTAATGATCCTGCATTAGAATCGGACCTCTATCGCCGGCCGTAAGGGAGGTCTGGTTGTCGGGAACGGGAATGCCCGCCGCCGTGGTCAGGGTCTTGTTGTTATCCGCCATTGCTTATCTCCTTTTCTACCTGTTCCAGCAGGAATACTCTTAAGTCGTTTTCAGAGTAAAATGCCAATAATTTGCCCATTGGCTTTACCAGAATTCGAAAATTTAGATTAAACTCTTCCTGTGTTGGTGAGTAATCCTAAACAACATCTCACGGTAAAGACTTGCTAGCGCACAGTCTTCGCTCCGGTGTGTTGTTGCGGATTCGAAATATGCCCCTGACCTGCCGGTTATTATCCGGAGTTTAGACTTGGTAAGCAACCATAATACGTCAAGTCATTACTAATTATCGTAAAAAGGGGCGGTTTATACCTGAACGGCCAATGAAGGGGGATCAAGTTCGTGTTTTGGGCATCTTGCTGTTACGGGTTTCGTTTTAATTTCCACCAGTCGCGGAGATTGTCTGATTAGTGTGAGTAAAGTGTCAGGCGGTATTGGTAGTGGCGTCAGGTGAGCGAAACCGGCGAAAAAGAACCACGGCGATTACGACTATCCCACCGATGAAACCGGAAAGGTATGAGGCCATATGAGCCCAGGCCACAGCGATGTATGTGGCGTGTTTTTCGATTGGTATAAACTTCATGAGAGTGCTTGAAGGATAAATCGTACCGCGATCTATCAGAACAAGTGCGACCTGTGCGGCGATAAAGGCGATAACTCCCATACTCAATATCAGGATAGAGATCGGGCGCAGTAATGTACGGGCAGTCATTTTGTTTTTACCGGCAACTCGTGCGGCAATTGCCAGGGGGACGCCGATAATCGCTCCCGCCCACCATGTCGCGATGATACCCCACATCAGAGCCAGGACAGTCGGCGATTCTGAATCGATTATCCGCGGATGACCAATAGTGAAATACTCAACGCACGCGCGTGCGGTGATCTGGTCGTGTACTATGCCGTAGGCGATAGCTGCGGTTATGCATAAACCGATAATTTTCAGAAATTCCATGTGGGGGATTATACCAGCGGGTTACAGCTTCGTCATTTTACCTTTTTCGCCTGCGGATCGACCCTGACCGATGGCTGGCGTTTTAATTCGCTGCTTTTATCCTTAATAGCAACCTTCGCTTGACCCTCTGAACGAGGGGAGCATCAGATCCTGCAGCCAGGTTTCCATGGTGACTGCCGGATACTCGGTTTCGTTGACCTTATTTCTCAGGATATCGTTGGGAATCCAGTCGTCAGGTTCCCGCTTACTCAGTTGCAGGTTGATGGGGTAATCTAAAATTAACATATATCTGGCTCCTGAATGAAAATCACGAATCTGGTCTTTTTTATAAAGCCCGCCGACCTGCAGGCCAGCGGGCGCTAAGGGAGACGGATTCATGATTTTTGAGTTATTCTTTTCTCTGCGTAATCGTCCTTTAATGGCGCCGCGTTGTGAGCGGCGATTGGGTTTTAATATCAGGCTACGAACCTGCGCTCCTTCAGCTCCTGGCAACTTACGCAGCGGGTTGCTTCGGGTTTTGCCTGTAATCGAGCGGCAGGGATTTTCTTACCACAATCCACACATATCCCGTAGGTCCCTTCCTTGATTCGTTTCATTGCTTCAAGGGCCTCAACCGCGCGTGATTGGGATCTTTCCGGAGTATTTATGTAATACTCTTCAGCAACCAGTTCGGTGAGTATCGTTTGACGGTCTTTTCTGCGGGGCATCTCTATCACTCCTTCTGTTTCGATAGACTGTTTGTGGTTAAAACTCGTAGCCAGTTTGTCTACCTGTCTGGTTTATGAAACATCTTTGTAGCCGTTCGCCGCTGAACTAATGGTTCAGATGCCGGTGAGTTACACCGGCATATGGCGGTGGTATGTGTGGAGTAGTGTCACGTAGCGTGCCAATTCGATTGATCCCGAAAAACGCATCGTAACATCTTGTTAGCAAAGCGGTTATGTGAAACAGTTATTGGTTTTAGAGCCTATGTTTTGTGGATAGATTATGTTCTGAGTGGCCAATAAATGGTCGAGTGGGATTATTGTTGGTCAGGGTCGGTGCCAAGTGAGGCTTCCACTGAGATGGTAGCTCGAATGCCGTACTGGGCGATTTTTTTGCGCAGAGTGGTGCGGCTGATACCCAGGTAACGGGCGGCCCGACTTAGCTGGCCGTTGGTTCGGGAGAGGGTCGCCACTATTAATTCCCTTTCCAGCATTGCAGAGGCCGTTTCGAAAAGCTTCCCTTCAAGGTCTGGCTGACCGGCGAGAGCTTCGGCGATCGATTTAACCGAGGTTGATGTCGACTCTGTCTGCAGTGAAGTAACCGTATCGACGTGGGCCGCGGCGCTTTCCGCGCCCCGGATAATGTGTTCGGGAAGAAACTCCGGACGGAAAACCGAGCCACGGGCAACTACCATGGCCGCCTTGACGGCGTTCTCCAATTCGCGAACGTTTCCAGGCCAGCGGTATCTCAACAGGATCGGCAGTGTTTCCGGGGCAAAAGAACGAATGCTAGATGCCAGATCCTGCTTGTTTCTTTCTACGAAGTAATGGGCGAGGAGAACGACATCGACCTCTCGATCCCGCAGAGGCGGGACTTCTATACTGGTCACTTTCAGGCGGTAGAGAAGATCCTGGCGAAACTGGTGTTCCTCAATAAGCCTCTCCAGGGACTGGTGGGTGGCCGCGATAATACGAACGTCGCAATCTATTACCGATGTTCCTCCGAGCCGTTGGATTTTGTTATCTTGTAAAACCCGTAATAGCTTCGCTTGGGTGGAAAGCGGAATATCTCCGATTTCGTCCAGAAACAGGGTACCGCCATGGCATTGTTCGAATTTTCCTATGCGCCGCAGATTGGCTCCGGTGAAGGCTCCCTTTTCGTGGCCAAACAATTCACTTTCCAACAGTGTTTCGGGGATTGCAGCGCAGTTAACCGCCAAAAACGGTCCGTTCCTGCGGGGACTGTGGTGGAGCAGTGCCCTGGCGACCAGTTCCTTACCCGTTCCACTTTCACCGGTAATGAGGACGTTTACATCGCGCGGGGCGATGAGTCCGATCAGCTTGTACACCTCTTTCATGGCCGGTGACTGGCCTACTATTCTTTGCACCGCCCGGTTTTCCGCGGGATCTTCGTAAACCGCCGGTACGTGAATATCGCGACTTATGCGCAGGGCGGATTGAATGTGCTCAACCAGCGATTCCAGATTGATGGGGCTGATCAGGTAATCGATAGCGCCATGCTTGATGGCCTCGATGGCCTGGTCGCTGTCGCCTGGTTGGGCATAAAGCAGTACGCACGCCCGAGGACGTTTTTCCTTCAATTCTTTGAAGGTGAGGTAATCACAAAGGATCAAATCGGGTAATCGCTCGAAAAGTTTCTGTTCCGCCTGCTCGAGAGTGGTGGCGAGTTTCAGGTGTGCTTCGAGCTTCTGGCAAGCTTTGCGTACTTTCTCCGTCACGCTAGGTTCATCGGTTATAAGCAGAATTGTTTCGGCCATCGGGTGACGCCTTGTTCAATACTTTGATTCCAACCAGTCGTCTTTGGCTGCGTAATCAGTTGTAGTCCAATAAATCCTTTAACCTTCCGGAAGGATACAGTCGGATTGACGCTTTGCCAACGAATACTGGCGGAAAGGTTCCGGGAAACGGCGTGTATTGAGCATAAACCGACCGGTCAGTTTCGTGTGGAGCCTGATTGCAGATCAAAGGCATGCAAGTTGGTTTTGATTTCGTCGGATGTCTCATTGAACAGCAAGAGGATTGTAACTTTCGGTGCCTGTTCCATGTATCTATCCCCGTTGTGGATAACGCAATAGTTTTTTCCTGATTTTTATTCCCAGCATCCTATAAAAACAGGTTTCTCCTGTATTCATAGGGGAATATGCAATATCCTGCCTCCTGCCTCTTTCCTTTGCTGAATCAGTGGGGATAAGATGTGAATAGAGAAGCTGTATATCCAGGGAAAGAGGCAGATGAAGCTTGTAGATTCGGACGATTATCGACGTAAAACCGAGACACCGGTTCTGGGAAAGAGTACATTTACTCAGGCAGAAGCGCTGGAGTTGTTCGAAGAGATGGTCCGCGCCGAAGCCGCCAATGGCCGTCTGGGAAAATCGAGAAGAAAACGATTGATTCAGTATGCGGCGGCTTTGCAGCTTACCCCGCTGCAAGCCAGTCGGATTGTCACAAAGGTGACTCGCGAGACTCCGGAAGTTTCACTTTCTGACCCGCCACTTCTATATAAAGTTGTCGAACAAGCAGCCAGGCCCCACAAGTATCCGCTTTGGATAAGATTGAGTCTGATACTGGCGGTTGCGGTTGCCTGCGGTCACGTCGCCCGGCATTTATTCCTTTGAATAATCCTGCAATAATCTATTTAACCATAATGACTTAACGCCGGAGCTTCTTTCCGCTGTTATTGAATAGGTGCAGGCGAATTGGAGTCGCGTTCACTCAGCGGTTTTCGTGCTTTCACCTGCGGAAGAAAGCAATTCTGAAATACTCACCAGGCAGTGTAAATCTTTTGTTTGCCGCTGAAGATTGGGTTCTTATCAAGCAAGTGGTGGGTAAATGTCGATAAAACACTTAGTTATCGGACAGTGGGTTCGATTGTCAGATGGTACGCGACAGAGACGTCCGATTTATTGGTTGTAACTGATCGGAGCCGGTTTTTGAACCGATTAAACCTGTTGTGTGCGTAAGACTGCTGGTCCGGTACGTCGGCCGATCAGGTTTGTCTTTTCGCCTGGAGTGTTTGTGTTTCGAACTCAATCCGACCTGACGAGGTTTGCCAGGATATGAACAAAAACGAGTTACAGTACCCCTTGGCTTTTACCTGTTCTTTATTGTGCGCGGTATTGTTGGTTACACTGGCGATTGTTCCCGGATGCTCCATGTTCTATGGTCCTCCACAGCAGGATATGCAGGAAGCCGAGCTTGCTCCCTTGCCGGAAGAGCTGGAGATGGAACCGGAACCGACACCGGAGCCCAGGCCCTCGTTGGCTGTAGCTCGGAATGACCAGATCAGTCTGTTTGGGGAATTGCCAAATAACCCCGAAATAAACTATTTCACCAGGACTTCGACCTCGTTGTTGCAGCACACCTTCTGCGACGAGGGTGCCGATTTCGATCCGTATATCAGTAACGACGGGAAGTGGATGCTCTTTACCTCTACCCGTCACAACGCCCAGCCGGACATTTACTACAAGGCTGTAGGCGGGGTGGCCGTCACTCAGTTGACCTCGGATCCCGCGGCTGATGTGCAGGCGATTTATAACCACGACAACTCGCGAGTGGCTTTCGCCAGCAATCGCACCGGTAATTGGGATATCTGGATTACGGGGCTTGATGGACAACGGGCTGTGCAGATAACCTCCAGCACCGCTCACGATGTACATCCCAGCTGGTCTCCGGACGGCAGCAAGTTAGTGTATTGCAGTCTGCCTCCAGGCGGTCAATGGGAGTTGTGGATCGCCGATGCCAAAACCGGTGGTAAAAAGCAGTTCATCGGTTATGGTCTTTTCCCCGAATGGTCACCGAAGGACGACCTGATTGTCTACCAGAGAGCGCGGGAACGCGGCAGCCGCTGGTTCAGTATCTGGACTGTGGAGCTGGTCGGCGATGAACCGCGCTATCCGACGGAAATAGCGGCCAGTGCCGAGGCTTCGCTGATTACGCCGAGTTGGAGCCGGGACGGTAAAAAGATTACTTATGCCGCCGTTCTTCCTTCAACAGAAACTGATCTGTCTACCGGACAAATATCCGGGAAATCGGATATCTGGATCGTGGATCTCAATGGCAGTGACCGGCTTCGTTTAACCGACGGACACACCTCCAACTTTGGACCGGTGTGGGCGCCGAATGGACGGGTTTACTTCACCAGTACACGTGAAGGACACGAGACTATCTGGTCGCTGCAGCCAGTGGGAACGAAGATTGAACCTGTGGGAGTAACCGCATCGGGCGATGCTATTCCCCGGGCTACGGCCATCGAGAGTGACGGGTAAACAGAATTATTAAAAACGGTGTTAAATAGAGGTTTGCGGAACTTAAGAGACCTCCTGCAGTTGACGATGAAATGAATGATGATCGGTCGTTGGCTTGATAACGACAACCAGCAGCCGACTTGAAAAAGGGTACCCGGATAAGTTCATGGATGAACGCCGCATCGCACGGTACCCGCGGGAAATAAGAGGAAAAGAGGATCAGGATGATCCGAGCGATGCCAAGAAGTTTCGGAATGTTTCTGCTGGTCGTGTTGGGATTTTCCTTGCTGACAGCGGGATGCGGACCGAGGCGAGCCGCGACGGTGAGATTGAAAAACCCGTGGCTCGGAAGTATGCGGGTTGCCGTGGCACCGGCACTTAATTTCAGCGGTTCTCCGGATTTCGATCCGGTAGTGGTCGCTGATCTGATGGCCAGCGAACTCAGCCACGTGGATGGCTTCGATGTTCTGCCCGTCAGTCGAGTGCTGGCCGTACTGGCTCAGCAGGGGCGAGGCGAGGTCGAATCTCCCGACCACGCACTGGAAATCGCCGAAACGCTGGGAGCCGACGCAATACTGGTTTTTTCAGTAACGGAGTATAACCCTTATGAACCGCCCGTGGTGGGAATCACAGCTCAGCTGTACGGCTCACACTCGAGCTCGAAGATGGCCCAGCTCGACCCGGTTCTTGTCTCGCGCAGCGCGACACCGATTGCAGGGGACTCCGGAAAGACCAGCATCGAACCGCTTGCACAAGCAGTTGAAGTATTCAACGCCGCCCACGAACCAACCGTAATGAGGGTGAAGGCGTTTGCCGAGGATCGAAGTGCCGACGAAAGTCCCTTCGGCTGGCAAAAATATACGGCGAGTCAGCAACATTATCTAAGGTTTTGCTGTCATGCCACGATAAGAGAGTTAGTGGAAAACGGAGTAAACCGCCGGAAGGTGGAAAACTCCTTATAGGCAGATAGGTATGGAGACCGCAAAGCAAATCAGGCAGTTGTCGTTGGTAAAGGGTGACGAGCGATTTGTATTTCGGTACCCCACCGGGCAGGAGGCCCACGTGATTGATCGGTTCGCCTCGTTGGCTTCCGATCATTCTACCGACTTCGACTGGTTTGATGCTGCAGTATTGAGTTACCAGATGGGGCGTCGCCTTGAGAAGGAGCTCGACCAGATCGCCAGTAGTTAGTTGTTTGAGGGCGTCAAGCGATTACGAGCACTAACCCTGTTCGAACGTTTGGTTGTGGTCTTTCGCCGAAGTGTGAGCGATCATGAGAGTAAATCCGCTGATTGACGAATTTCTTAATTATCTCAAGTTTGAGAGACACTTCTCGCCACATACGGCGAAGTGCTACTCGGCTGACCTTTCGCAGTTCTGCGAATTCTTAGTCGGGGAAACCGCTGAAGGCGGTGGCACCATGTATGGTGGCGGGCAATACACTGCTCAAGCCGGCAGTGTGGGAGTGCCTTCATCCGATGGATCGCTCGTCCACCCTCAGGGGGTGACGGCCGCGGTCGCGGACGATACGGACCTGAGAGAGAGGCTATTGCAGCTGGAAGCTGATGATATCCGGCGCTACCTCGTGCATCTTGGAAAGCAGGATTATTCCAAGTCCACGACGGCGAGAAAGCTGGCTACCTTGCGAAGCTTCTACAAGTTCTGCTTACGGAGAGGATACGTGGAAAGCAATCCGCTTACCTCCATCCGTACTCCCAAGCAGGAGAAACGGCTGCCCAAGTTCTTGGAGATCGACCAGATCAACAAGTTACTCAACACTCCGGACGATACTACGATCCTGGGTGCTCGGGACAAGGCCATGTTTGAAGTACTCTATTCCACCGGAATGAGGGTCAGCGAACTGGTGGACTTGAATCGCATCGACGTTGATGATACGTCGCAGTGCATTCGGGTTCGGGGTAAAGGCAAGAAACAACGCACTGCCCCGGTTGGACCGACTGCTCTAGGTGCCGTACGCAAGTACCTGGAGATGAGGGACAACGATCCGAGGTCGACAACTTTCGACCAGGAAGCCCTCTTCGTGAACAAGCACGGCAAGCGGCTGAGTACGCGAAGTGTGCGTAGAAAGCTGGACAAGTACCTGGCGGAAGCCGGGCTCGATCCCGCAATCAGTCCGCATACGCTCCGCCACAGTTTTGCAACGCACATGCTTAACAACGGGGCGGACTTGAGAGGTGTTCAGGAGCTTCTGGGACACCAGTCAATCTCCACGACGCAGATTTATACTCATCTGACGTCAGCCAGATTGAAGAGTACATACGACGCGGCCCATCCGCGATCTTAAATTCTTACGACACTCGCAACCAATTGCAGCCGGCCGTCCATATGGACGGCCGGTATTGTTTTTACCCATATCGGATCCGCATAGCCTCAGTTTTCCGTTTGCGGCTCAAAGAACTCTTCCCCCGGCGGTAAAAGGCTGCTACATTCATGTGCATGGATCGGTTCGGTTTCCCCTTGGGTGATCAAGGAGTGAACTATGCAAAAATCTGTTGTCAGCATGATGGCGGTTGTATTGTTTCTTGTGAGTGGTTTTACCCGTGGAGTGGAACTGGAGCCCGCTCCCGATTTCAACCTGATGGATACTTACGGCCAGCCGGTATCCCTGAAAGCTTACCGTGGTTCCGTACTCTGGATCACCTTCGGAGCAAGCTGGTGAGGCGGGTGCCAGGGTGAATCTCTGCAGTTGGCAGAGCTGGAACGAAAATACGCGGAAAAGCCGGTTAGTTTTTTCCATGTGTTTCCCGGGGAAAACGCAATTCAGGTACTAGATTATAAAAAACACTATCGCAGCGGGGCGGAACATCTGCTCGACCCGACCTACAGCGTTGGCTGGGCGTACAAGGCCGGCTCCTGGCCTACCACGGTCATTGTCGATCCCCAGGGCAATATCGCCGGTCGCTGGCTGGGAGTTACCGATATTTCCAATTGGAGTGAAGCGATTAAAACGCTGGATAATGAGCTGGCTGGTGTAAAGACGGTAAAACCCAAGGGAACCTATTGTATAGGTAATAAGTGCATTGTCCGCTCGAAAAAGGACGCCTTCGATTCTCAGCCAACCATGGTTGTCGCCGGCGACGGGCGAATCCATCTTGTATTTACACGCGAACAGAACGGTTCTGGAAATCTCTATTGGCAGGTATTGGAAAAAGGCAAGTGGAGCGATCCTTGCCGGGTTACCCGATCTGCCGCCGATGATTACAGCCCGCACATCTGCCCGGATGGCGAAAAGGCAATTCGCCTGGTCTGGTGTTCTGATCGAGACTCGTCAGGGAAATACGATGTTTGGACGAAACGCTTTGACGGGGAAACCTGGTCGGCGGCACAGCAGGTAGTTAAGACCGATGACGATGCGGCTCGCCCCAGGTGTGTTATGGATACTGCCGGGAATTTCTGGGTTACATACTATCGCTGGATTCTCTGGGGGCCTCGCCGGTCTCGCGATCGGGAGATATTTGCTCGCTATCATGACGGGAAAGCATGGTCGCCTGAGATTCAAGTAAGCCCGCAGGACGAACCTTCATACGAGGATCACGCCGATCCGGCCATCGCGGCCGACAGAAGCGGCAACGTGTGGATTGCCTGGGCCTGGGATACGCATCCACGGGCGGAGTCCTGGAAATATCAACCTGCATTCGGATCGGCTATCTTTACCCGGCAGTTGCGTGCGGGAATGGTCCCTTCAAAGCCGCAACTGGTGGGGATGCGGGCGAAATCGATAAAAGCCGCTCGCGAAAATGTTAACTGGGCATTCCTGCCCGAGGTCTACTGCCTGAAGAACCGGACGTATTTCGCGTTCAATTCTCATTTGCCAGGCGGCGAACACTCGTCAACGGTTACATGTTTCGATTCTTCGAAAGGCTTTGTCACTCCGATACTGCTCGGATCGAACGAGGATTTCATTTGCTCCCCGAGGCTGATTGCCGACAATGAAGGCCGCTTGTTCAATATCTGGTCCGCCAGGGGCAGTGACAAATACGCGGTATATCTCGCCGGAATGGAGGTGAGCGGGAACTGGAGCATGGAAAGGAAGATTCTGGCCGGCACTAATGCCGATTTCCGTTCGGCAGTAGCGGCGTTCGATGCTGATAACACGCTCTGGCTGGCGGTAGTCCGGACCGTATTAGGCAAATCGACGGTGGAAACTCGGAAAATAACGCTCCCCTGAGAATTGGAACGTCGGTCGGCAATTGCTCAGTGCTAAGTTCAGGTTGTGCGGAAGGTTCCAGGGAGTATATTCTTAACTTTCGGCGGCTTTCGTGGCCGTGAGAGTATGTTGAACCATCCGAAAAGGATCACAATGAAATGGTACAAGGCCGGTTTGGCCTTTGAATGTCAACAAAGTGGTAACTGCTGCAGCGGTGAGCCTGGATTCGTATGGGTCACCAAGGCTGAAATAAAAGCCATCGCCAAGTTTCTCGGGCGCAGCGATGAATGGCTGGATAAAGAGCATCTGCGGCGAGTGGGCTTCAGGTTTAGCCTTACTGAGCGAGCCGATGGTGATTGTATCTTCCTGGATCGCAGTGAGGGATTGACGAAGTGCAAGATCAACCCCGTGAAACCGAATCAGTGCCGAACCTGGCCTTTCTGGGACAGCAATCTCAGTAGCCCGGACGCCTGGAACGAGGTCGGTCAGAAGTGCCCGGGGATGAACCGGGGGCAATTGCACTCTTTTGAACAGATCGAGGCCCTCCGAAAGCAGAAAGCGCCCAACAAGTGAATGTGATCCTGCCGATTTCAGATATCCGCCGTTGCGCCAAGGACAGTGAGTTCGTGTCGGCCGTAAAAATCCTCTACAAGGAGCTCGATCGGCAGATAGCTGAGCATGGGGCGGTATGCAGAAATCGCGGTCTATGCTGCAAATTCGAGGATTTCGGGCATAATTTGTTCGTCAGTTCGGTGGAAATGGCTTACTTTCTGGCCGTGGCTGGCGATCCTCTGCTGGTCCCTCCTGATCGGTCGTTTTGTCCCTACCAGGCAGAAGGGGAGTGTACTGCCCGGTCGGCCAGGCCTGCAGGATGTCGGATTTTTTTCTGCGATTCTGCAGCTCAGGAATGGCAGGGAGCACTTACAGAGGATTCTTTGAAGTTATTGAGCGAACTCGGCACCAGATATAAGCTGCCGTATACCTATCTGGAGTGGACCGATGGATTGCGGCAGATGGGTGGCAGGATCGTTGAAAGAAGGAGCGGAAGTTAGCGGTTTCCAGTGAGGCAGATGGGTGTTTGACAGTCTTCGCGGTGACCTCTAAGATTCTTAGTGCATCCGGAGAGGTTTACCTTGTGTTTCGGATGGGATAGAGTTGGTGGGGGAGTTACTTGTAGCGCTCCGGCAACAGCGTAGTGACAAAGAAGGATTGCATCCATGAGAAAAATCGTTTTTGGTACCTTTGCTTTGGCGTGCTTAATGGCGGCTGGTTGTGGAACGGGCAAATCGGAGATCTTGTATTGGCATGAAACTTTCCATGCTCTGGCGGTTCAGGATACCAACTCTGTACAGTCACCGGCCGACCGGATGCACACGCAGAAGCAGGTCGCTATACAGGATGCTCGCTCAATAGTCGATGACTTTGACTTCATCCTCATGAGGGAGCGGCCGAGCCGTTTGTCGCGCTGGCACAATCGTTAATCGGTACTTTTGATCTACCGTTTTCCAGTTGGCGTGCGGGAAAGAATTGGAATAATCAAAAGGTCTTCGGGATGGTTTTCTCGAAGGCCTTTTTTATTGCGAGGATAGTCCGAGGGGAGTTGCGATGGGTGATAACGATCTTGATCTGAAACACCGGGAAACGGTCGAAAAGGTCAGCAGGAGTTACAACGCGGTTGCCGGCGGTTGGAGCCGCTGGGAGCCTCAGATGGAAAACTATTGCTGGCCGGTAACCCAGCGGATGATGTTCGGAACAAAAGCCGCTCCGGGGATGCAGGCCCTGGATGTCGGTTGCGGTACAGGCGATACGGCTTTACACCTGGCTGCTATAGTGGCCGATTCGGGGCAGGTTGTTGGAATCGACCCATCGTCGGAAATGTTAAAGGTGGCTCAGGTACGCGCGGAGTTGCTGGGTTTGAACAATATCGAGTTCCAGGTGGCGATTCCCGATGATCTGACCGATGGTCCCGGCAGGTTTGACGTTGTAGTGGGCCGGTTCTGCGCCATGTTCTTTCCCGATATTGGTAAAAGCCTGGCAAAACTTCGCTGGTTGATGAAAAGCGGGGGGCGGATAGCCATGGCGACCTGGCCGGCCCCAGAGGATAATACGTCATTTGGTATAATCGCAAGAGCCGTTCGCAGCGTCGTGGAAGTTCCGCCGCCCGATCCGGCGATACCGGGCCCGCACCGGCTGGCGGGAGAAGATGATCTGGTCGCAGCGATTTCGGGAGCGGGGTTTGCCGACGTATCTGTTGAGCGGGTGAAGCTGTACTCGTTCGCCAAAAGCGTTGAGGAGTATTGGGAGATGATTATGGATAAATCAATTACTCTCAAAAGGCAATTCGAGTCCTTTTCGCCTGACCAGAGAATGCGGGTCGAGCAGGCAGTGAAGGAGTCAGTGGATAAATTTCTGGTCGATGGTGTGGTGCGTGTCCCCAGCGTGGCTCAAATCGGTTTTGGCGTTTGCCCGTAAAACGGGGACGCAGCTGGTTTTTTGCTTGGTTATTCCCGAAAAACTAGGTGCGTCCCCGTTTCTGATCCTGTTTCTGAGCAAACGCCTTTCGTATATCACTTGCGGCTCGTTCCGGATCGTCTTTGCCGATAATTGCCGAACAGACGGCAACGCATTTACCGCCAGCCGCCGCGACGTCCCTGGCTCCGGCTTCATCGATACCTCCGATTCCCACTACCGGCAGCGAAACATGCGAGATTACTTCGGTCAATAACTGGGGGCCGGCTACTCCGTATTCAGGTTTCAGTTGCGTGCTGAACATCGGTCCCACGGCTATATAATCCGGATTGAGTTTAGCCGCATCCAAGGCCTGGTGCATTGAATGTGTGCTTATCCCTACTATTCTATGCGGTCCCACGACCTTCCGGGCTGATGCGATATCGATGTCATCCTGGCCGACGTGAATACCGTCCGCGCCGGAAGCTAGTGCAATGTCCGCTCTGTCATTGATTATGGAAACAGCGGAGCATTCCCTGCATATACTCACAAACTCCCTTGCTCTCTCCAGCAGCTTGCCGTCTTCCATTTCCTTTTCCCGGAGCTGGAAACAATCGGCGCCTCCCCTGGCGGATTCGGATATAACCTGCCGCCAGTCCTTCTTGCACATGGCTTCGGTTATGAGAACGTACAGTTTGACTTTGCCCAGCCGCTGGTTCGCCTGTATCAAGTGTATGATGCTTTTTTCAATATCATAACCCTGGTACCTGATTCTCTCGATTCCCTTCGCCAGGTTTTCATTTATGGTTTTGCCGAATTCCTCAAGTACGCGAAGCGCCTCGCTGAGCCGTTTCCCCGCGGCTATGACAACTTCGCCGGTCGTAGCGCGGTTGTATTCGCTTTCCGTGGATATGGTGGTTCCAACATCGCCGGGCGTGTCCCGGGTGATCATGATTGCGGTAATATCATATTGCCGCAGGATTTCGGCCAGCTTGTGCCGCATGTCTTTCAATGCGCCACACAGGCGTTTATCATTCAAGGCGAACCTGCTGTAATCCTCCATTACTCGCATGGCTTCGCGGGCTCGATTAAAATTCGCGTCGAGTATTCGCCCGGTATTGATATCCATATTCAACACGCTCCCTGACTTCGCTGGTTATGAAACAACACAAGGTCCGATCATAACCGCTTTTTCAGCACGCTGCACCCATATCATATTCATGCAATAATCCAATTCGGCATCGAAATAATATCGGACCTCCGTTTGCGATTGTGTGCCAATAATGTCGCTCAATAGTTGACGCGTAGCAAGTGAAGTGACTGTTTCCGCGTACCGACAGATAAATAGAGGTTTATAATGTGGTTTTCCGATCCACAACGAGGATCAGTGAAGTGCTATGGATGGCTTGATAGGGCGAATAAAACGGGCAATTCGCCGGGCATTCGCCTTTCTATTGAATTGGCGGCCCTGGCAGATTCCCCGTACGGATGAAGTAAGCGGTGGAGATGGCTTCCCGTTTACCTATTCCATTGTGCGACAAGGCGAAGTCCGTTCGGAGGAAGCGGAAAATCCACAGGACCTGCTGAAACTTCGAAACGAACTCGAACTGCTGAGGCTTTGCAGTTTCGGAGCCAGTGCTGATACGGTTGCCGCTCTGGAAGACAATCAGGAATTCCCTGATTCAGACAAGGCACTGCAATTGTGTCACAGGCTGGCCGATAGCCTGAACCCGGTGGTTAGTGAGACCATCGCGAAGATTGATAAGTCTTTTCCGGAAATCGTCAATGAACTGGATTATACGATCATTGCGGATGAAGCCAGGAGCTTCCGAAAAGCGGTGGTCGATTACCTGCGATCCGGATTAGACTCCAACTGTTCTGAATTGGCGGATACTTATGCCGAGGGCGCGGAATTCGCTCCGGCTTATGCAGATGAGGTTTCCGACCACGAAGCGGAAAGCGAGACCAGCATGACCGACAAAGACGAAGCCAACATTAACAACGAAGGTACCCAACCGGAAGGCAATGCATCGGAAGAAACTGTCGAGGATGCCCTGTCGTCAATGGAAGGTGAATTGAACAACCTTACCAATCTCGTGACCGGTGAAGGAGAACAATCGGTTATGGTGGCTAAACCAATTCGCGATGCCGAGGAAGCGACCGAAATTGGTGACGACACCGTGGAAGCTACCTCGCTCGATGAAGATGCCATCAACGCCGCCCTGGAGGAGGCCAATGCCATAGCTGAAGGGGCTGTTGAACCTGAGGAAGTTGAAAAGGTTGAAGCTGAATCTTCGCAGGCAGAGCCGGAAGCGGCTAAAGCGGATGTTGCAGACGCCGCCGAAGAGGTCTCCTCGGATGATATCGAAGCTGTGATGGCTGAGGCTGAATTGCCGGCTGCTGATCAGCCTGTCGAGGAGGCTGCTGCAGAAGAAACCGCCGCAGAAACGGAGATGGAGGCAGAAGCCATCGACGATGAACTTGCCGCCGCAATGGCTGAGGCCGCTCAAGAAACGGAACCGGAAAAAGGTGAAAATCAGGAAGAAACAATAGCCGAAACCACGTCCGAAGAGATCATCGAAGAATCCGAAGCCGTCGGGGAGCTGTTAGCCGAAGATGTGGAGGAACCGGAAGATACTTCGGCGGAAGAGGAAGTGGCTTCCGTGATAGAGGAGATGGTTGAAGCGGCCGGGGATTTAGAGGAAATACAGGAATCGCCGGGGCAACCGGCGGAGGAGGAAATGGCCGTTTCCCAGGAACAGTCTGAAGCGGAAATACCCGAACCCGAAATGGTTGAGGAAACCGTAATTGAAGAAGCTTCTCAGGAAGTTGCCGGAATTGAAGAGCCTGTGGCGGAAGTGCCCGAGGAACAGCCGGTTACGGAAGTTATTGAAGAAGCGGTGACTGAGCCGCTCAAAGAAGAAGTTCCGGCAATAATCGCGGAAGAGGCGGTGGTGCCAGTAGAAGATATTTCGGAGCAGGTGGCCGAAGAGGTGACCGAATCGGTCGCCGCGGAAGTTTTTGAACCTGAAGTTTACGAGGCACCGTCTGAAGACATGACAAGTCAGCAAGAGAGTGTAATAGCGGAAAGCCGATACGAGGAGCAAGCAGTGGAGAGAGAGAGCATTACAGCCACCCGGTCTGATATGGCGAGACCAGTTGGACCGCGTGGCGGCAAATATACTCCGCGCACCCGCCGCGGCAGCAGGAGGCCCAGTAAACGGGTACCGGCCGGCGAAGTCGCAGCGGCTATCGAGAACATGACCCGTTTCCTTGAGGATGAAATAACTCCCTTGTGGGACGAAGCTCAGGAAACGCTCGAGGATATCAACGCCTACCGCGATGAGATCGAATTCATCCGCGAGCAGATAGCGGCCGAACGTCGAGAAGTACTCGCCATGCGCGAGGAGGCCGAAGCGTCGCGACGGCAGGCGAGGCAACTGCAACTGCAGATGCAAAACCTTCGCGATGAGGCCATGCGCGCCCGGCAGAGAGCCGATGCCGCGTGTCAGGATGCCCAGGCCGCTGCTGACCGGGCGATCACCGCAGCCAGGGAGGCGGAAACCGCAGAAGAACTCCGCCGCCAGAAATAAAAGGGGGGGCGGACATCCTGTCCGCCTTGTCTTTAAAAACAGTCCCAAGCCTTATATAGAAATAAAAGGCTACTCCAGATCCACCCCAAGTTGGGCGGCCGCTGCGTCGGCCGTCTGGTCGATCAACGTGGCTATGGTAACCGGTCCCACGCCGCCGGGTACCGGCGTGATCAGGGAGGCCGGCTCAAACGCTCCCTCGAAATCGACATCCCCGACATTCCCCTCGTTATAACCGGCGTCGATAATGACCGCTCCGGTTTTAATCCACCCACCTTTGACGAATTTTGGTTTTCCCACCGCCGCGATTATAACGTCGGCGTTGCGGACAATGCTCGGTAGCGACCTGGTTCGCGAATGGCACAAGGTCACCGTAGCGTGAGCGTTTATCAGCATGGACGCCATAGGCCTGCCGAGAATGGGGCTGCGGCCTATGACTACCGCGTGCGCACCGTCCAACTCGACGTTGTATTCGGCCAGTAAACTCATAATCCCTGCCGGTGTGCAGGATGCGTAAGCCGGCATCTTCAGGATTACCCGTCCCAGCGTACCCGATGTAACTCCGTCCACGTCTTTTTCAACCGGAATCGCTTCAAACGCCGCCCGCTTGTCGATAGGCTGTGGAACCGGGTGCTGCAGCAGTATTCCATGCACCGATGGGTCCGATCCCAGCTTGGTGATTTCCGCGACGAGCTCTTCGGTACTCGTGTCCCGGGGCAGCTCCACCCTGACCGATTTCATCCCGGCGTCTTCGCACCGTTTACGTTTCATCTTTACGTAGGTTGCCGATGCCGGGTCGTCTCCGACCAAGACGGTGGCCAGTGTAGGAACGACGGTGGTGGCCTCTTTGATTTTCTCCACCTTGTTTTTTGCTCTTTCGAGTAACCTGCGGGCCAGAGGCCGGCCATCCATTATTTTGGCGTTATTCAAAGTGTTCATGCCCGAAGGATAACGCTCGGATTCCACTCTGTCACCCTGCAGTCTGGATGAAGAACATGAACCATATAAGTTGGGGTAGTTGGAATGTAACTGCTTGTTTGACAAATAGTTATTGTGTGGGTGGCCTTTTCTTCCCGGCGATTGCCTATTCAACCCGCCCGTTTGGAGTGTCGACGAATACTCAGGAGAGGAGCCGCTGGCGCTGTCTGCACTGCCGCGAAACCGGTGTGCAGTTATTCCCGGGGGTACGAGTTGTTGTGAGTCTTCGGAGCTGGTTTTCGCCAACACCGATGATTGTTCTGAGCAGGTGATGTAATGAGTTACGATCTCGATCTTTTTCAACTGCCGCCGGGGGCTAATCCCGCCAACGTGCTCGGCGACCTGTTCGATGACGAACTGAGCGAATACCAACTCGAGCACCTGGTGGCGAAAAAGGAGGAACGCAAGGAGGCCGTTACCAGGGCACTGACCTCTGAAGATTCCGATCTAGTTGTTTTCCCTATGGATTACGATACCATCGCAGCTTCCAGAAGAATCTCGCGGGAGGAGGCCCGCATTGCTTACCGGCATGTGGAATTGCACGAAGCGCATGATCCCGAGGGGATCCAGATTGCGATTTACGATGATTTCGTAACCGTGGCCGTCCCTTACAATCATGAGCATCGCGAAGCAAGCGAGATGTTTCAGGATGTCTGGAAATACCTGCAGAAGATCGAGCGGGAAACGGGCTACGTAACTTACGACCCTCAACTGGATTGCATTCTCGACCTGTCCAGCGATTACGATACGGTGTTAAGTCACTTCATTCCCATAGCGGATGACGTCCCTCGTATTTTAGCCCAGGCGGCAGGGGAGAAAGCCCCCTGGTGGCGTTTCTGGCAGGAGTGGATTCAGTAACATAGTTGTTTTACCAATACGCATTAAATCCGTAGGTCGGGTCATTGACCTGACAAAGCCAACGGGACTGGTCCGTTAAGACTCACGTTCAAACATAGAACCAAAAAATGAATCCAACCTTAGCCAGCTCAACTAACCCGGAAAAACCGGACCTGTCCCGCTACGAACACATCCAGCTTTCGAATACCCGACAAAGCCAACGGGACTGGTCCGTTAAGAGTCACGTTCAAACGTAGAACCAAAAAATGAATCCAACCTTAGCCAGCTCAACTAACCCGGAAAAACCGGACCTGTCCCGCTACGAACGCAACCAGCTTTCGAACACCCGACAAAGCCAACGGGACTGGTCCGTTAAGAGTCACGTTCAAACGTAGAACCAAAAAATGAATCCAACCTTAGCCAGCCCAACTAACCCGGAAAAACCGGACCTGTCCCGCTACGAACGCATCCAGCTTTCGAATACCCGACAAAGCCAACGGGACTGGTCCGTTAAGACTCACGTTCAAACATAGAAGCCAAAAAATTAATCCAACCTTAGCCAGCTCAACTAACCCGGAAAAACCGGACCTGTCCCGCTACGAACGCATTCCGCTTTCGAACACCCGACAAAGCCAACGGGACTGGTCCGTTAAGACTCACGTTCAAACGTAGAAGCCAAAAAATCAATCCAACCTTAGCCAGCTCAACTAACCCGGAAAAACCGGACCTGTCCCGCTACGAACGCATCCAGCTTTCGAACACCCGACAAAGCCAACGGGACTGGTCCGTTAAGACTCACGTTCAAACGTAGAACCAAAAAATGAATCCAACCTTAGCCAGCTCAACTAACCCGGAAAAACCGGACCTGTCCCGCTACGAACGCATCCAGCTTTCGAACACCCGACAAAGCCAACGGGACTGGTCCGTTAAGAGTCACGTTCAAACGTAGAACCAAAAAATGAATCCAACCTTAGCCAGCTCAACTAACCCGGGAAAACCGGACCTGTCCCGCTACGAACGCATCCAGCTTTCGAATACCCGTCAAAGCCAACGGGACTGGTCCGTTAAGACTCACGTTCAAACGTAGAACCAAAAAATGAATCCAACCTTAGCCAGCCCAACTAACCCGGAAAAACCGGACCTGTCCCGCTACGAACACGTTCCACTTTCGAATACTCAACTTGGTTTACCCATAAACCGGGAAGTCCCCCACCTTTTGCCGCAGCGCCGGGCAGGGGACGGGCTCCCGATGGTAGGAGCACTTCCGGAGGAGGAACTGTAAGAGACTCATCGTTTTCAGTTAAACGGCAGGCGGTAAATCCGCAGGTAAAATCCGGTTGGAAAACCGCAATTGCCGTTTGCAACAACAACTGTCATGCTTGCTATTATCCGGATTTGTAGATCTGGAGCTATTACAAACGCCACCGTTGATTGTAACGCTAAGCCGGTAAAACCGTCCTTATTGGTCTGGAAACGGGCTGGGAAGGGAAAATTAAGCTATCGAACGTGCAGGCTTATCCTAATGACACTTGAAAACCAGCCGTATTCGATAACAACATGTATGCCACTTCCACCTCCAGCCGGTTACGTCGTAATCGGTTTCCAGACGCAACTCGTTTTCGCTTACGTCGATGCGGGTGACTACCGCCTGACAGCGAGGGTGGCCTTTGACTGTAAAAGGCGCAGGCATCGTATAGGCTTTGACCAGTTTCCGCGGACCGGTCCGTTTTCGCAATGCCTTGAAGAATCGGTCAATATCTTCTGCCTGGTTAAAAACCGAAGGATCAGCATGCAGATCGGGCCGGGTAAGATGAAATAGTTCTTCCGTGTTACGCTGAATCGGTTCGTTGGTGTCGTTGTCCAATACCAGGATTGACCCGTCTCGAACCGATACGGTGACCGATCAACGCCGCTCGGCCATTATCAAGGTAGCAAAACAGCCGGCCACTGCTTCCGGAGTTCCAGTTTCCGAGATCTCGAAACCGGTATCCTGCTTATCGATCACGTCGTTTCTACTGGTATGTGTTAATTCCATAATTTAGCTCGATTTCCATTAGCTGATTTCGCGTATTGTAAATGCCGCCGTTTGTTTAATATAACAAAGTGTTCCAGAGCAGTTACCGAACATGTATAACGACGAATCGCCGTTGTAGCGTGGATGTCGTATCCACCAAGCTTTTAGTAAGCGAATAGCCACCAGCAGCGCCGATAACTCGCTCATTAGATGCTCGAAATACCATGCGTTTTGATCCATTATAGGGCCAGTTGTGGGCAGAAGTCGTTTCTATTAAGTAAAAAAACGAAAAATAAACAGGAAGCAGTGAACAGGCGGGGGCCCCGCCCCTCGCGTTTTTTGGGCGAGGGATGTGGAAGGAACGAAAACTCGAAATTCGTAAAATGCAACCAGGTTTGCAGGTCAGTTCAACAGACCACCGCTGCAAACATCTTTCGTGATCGTAATCTCTCTTAAAAAAGTATATTCGACAAGCAGGCCGGGATTTCGATACGACCGGCTGAATCTAATTCGAAATTTCAAATTTCAGATCGATAATACCCAAACCGCTCCGCATTATCGATTGAGACGTATAAACCAGATACCCGGAAAACCGATATAAACCGTACCTGCGGGCCAGTGTTGAAAAAACATAAAGTTAAAACGTAGCGTCAGCCCTGCAACTAAACGGTTCTAAGTAGAATTGTCACCCATGCAGGCCAGTTGTCGCAAACCGTCGACCAGCAGCTCAACCTGAGTATTCTCAGGGAAATCCACAACCCTTTCAACCCCGGCATGACACCCGCCGCTGCGCCGAATCTGGTCTCCGATCTCAGTGCGACCCAGAGCCTCCAGAATAGTAAGCCGGGCCTGCCGAGCCTGATCGCTTAAAGATTCGGTCATGTTAAGCAGCAGTCGCAGCCGTACGCTGATCCCACGATCCTCCTTGCGCAACTCCTCTCCCGCATCCAGCACTGCGGTAAGGTCCGTCAGTATCTCGCCGGCAAGCGTGGCAGTCTTATTCATAATCTATCAGGTTCCGTCGGTTAGGAACCAATCCTATTAAAACACGCATAAGCAGGCCGCGATCAGCACCTTTCACACGAAACGGCGATGGCAATAAAACTGTTTTTACCCAGCAACCCGACAAGTTACAAAGGAAAATAAGGATAATATGGTTAAAGAGTACTTTGATTACGTAGTAGCGAGTAACGGGGCTATCAGCGTTACCCGCTTCTGGCGGAATATAAGCGTAGCCTTCGGTGGGTTCAACCGGCGGGAGAAGACGCCGTATACAAAAAGCCCACCCGCCAATCGATTGTCAGCGAATTTGCGAATAACGTATATATGCGGTTGTTTATTTCCAAAGCCTGTCATAATCATGCTTGAGGGATAATTCTGCAGTTTTCAGTTAAGGCTTTTTTTCAGGGAGCATTTTCCGAAGCTTCTGCAACCCGTTAAGCACCTTCTCGCGGTTTTTGCCAGCGAGCATCCATTGAGGCAATCTGCTTTGCAGACTCGAGTTTCTTATTCCCCATTCGGGATCAGGCAAGCATTCGCGAATCTTTTCACTTACGAAACTTTCCAGAAAATCAAGATGCTTTTCATTGTATGCCCAGAGTCTTTCTCCGCAGCAGTTCGTTTCAAGCCAGAGTTTTTCATTCGCCGCATACATTGCCTTGTACTTGGTAACCAGCCCGCAATGTCTACAAACAATTCTCTTTTGTAAACTCTCTTCAGGATTGATCTTTACAGCGCAAAGATCGCAATTCGGACAATGAATAAGGATGCGGTCCGCGAAATCAACAAGATAGACCGGCTCGAACTTCATATTACACCATCCTGAACGGTTCGCAGTCTGATTCGCTTAGCATTGTGGTTATCCCAGGAAGCCGCTTTGCGAGCCTGTCCGCGACCACCTGCATCGTCGGCCTTTCGCTGGTCCAGTGGTTCAAGGCGATGGCCGAACACCCTTTGCGCAAGATCGTCAGCGCGTCGTGATGGCGTATTTCCCCGGTTACTATAACATCCGATTCGGTCAGTGGAATCTTAAACGGCATACTGCCGGCCGCTCCCACCAGGATCACTGCCCGCTCGATTTTCCGCTCCGCCTCGCCCACTATCTGCACGCAGTTGGCTTTTGTCAGTTTCTTCAATTTCTTGGCCAGGGCGGAAAGCTCCATTGGCTTTGACAGTTTTCCATATCGCCCGGAACCACGCTTAGGGTGGTTGCTTAACGGGTAAATATCGTACGCCGGCTCCTCGTAAGGGTGAGCGGCCGCCAGCGCATCGCACACCTGCGGAATCTTTTGTTTCGGGCAAACCATTTCCAGCCGGATTTCCTCTACCCGTTCATATTGACCGGCCTTACCGACAGCGGGATTACTCGCATCGGAACCGAGAAAAGTGCCGTAACCATCCAGGCGGTAACTGCATTTTGTGTATTCTCCAATAACTCCCGCACCGGCCGCTGACATGGTGTTGGCCACCGCCTCGACGCTTTCCGCCGGTACGAAAACAACTACCTTGCACTCGCTTGCTCCGACCGTGTCCAGATATTCCAGCGGCAGGGTATCGGCAATTCCGCAGAAACCCGCGATAACGTCACAGGTGCCGCCCTCGGCCGCGTCCAGGGCGGTGTGCATACTGTAAATCGCAATCCCCTTGGCAATGCAGCGAAATACAGCCGCTTCCGGACCGCCGCTTTGTGCGGTCAAGCGGGATACCGGCTTGAAAATGGGCGGGTGATAAGCCATAACCGCGTCCACGCTCTTGGCTATTGCCTCATCGGCCACAACCGGCGTGAGATCGATGCAGAAAAGAACTTTTCGTACTGACTGCGAAGTATCGCCCGCGAGCAACCCGACGTTATCCCAGGATTGGGCCAACTCTAAAGGTGCGATCTCGCCAAACGCCTCGCACACTTCACCGAGTGTGATTCTTTTGCCTGTATTGTTTTTTCGCGCGGTACCCATATTCAAACCTCGCTCAGGATGATACTGAATTCGCTATTGGTTTTTGCATTCCCGTTCCACGGTTTCGCGGAAAAGCTTTAAAAGTCTGGCCGTCATCGGCCCCGGCTTACCCGTGCCGATTGCTTTTTTCTCCACATCGCACACGGGCATAACCTGCATACTGGAACCGGTCAACAGCACTTCGTCGGCGTCCAGCAGGTCGTTAATGGTCAGGTTCTTCTCTTCGCATTTGATCGATTGCTTTTCCGCAATCTCTATTACCACCGCCCGGGATACGCCGGGCAGTACGGGCGTATTCAGCGGCGGCGTAGCCAGCTCGCCGTTTTTAACGATGAATACACTGCTTATGCACCCCTCGGCCAGAAAGTTCTGCGGAGTGAACCAGAGAGCCTCTCCGCATTTGAAATTAGTCGCCTGCCGCAGAGCCAGCAGTCGCGGCAGGTAATCGATAGTCTTGTGCCCGGCCAGTGGATCGGTTGTCGATTGTGTAAAAGGAGAAATCATCACCTTCATCCCGTCGGAGTACAGTTCCGCCGGGTAGGGGGGCAGGTTAACGGCCGTTACGCACACGTTGAGTTTTGGCGTATTTGCACTTTCGGTCGCCGCGTACATGGACCCTACGGATACCGTTATTCGCAGCCTCGCGGTCTGGAGTTCGTTTTTTTTCAGCAAGTCGTCAAAATCCCCAGGCAGGGGGAGGTCAGGCCTTTCGATGGGTAATCCCAATTTCTCCGCAGAGGCCAGCATCCGTTCAATATGCGAATCCAGACGGAAGACCTTCCCGTAGTCTGCCCGCATGGTTTCAAACAGCCCCGCGCCGTGCAGGAACGCGCCGTCGTAAATGCTTATCCGTGCTTCGCCTGCCGGAAGAAACTCGCCGTTGAGATATACAATGTCCGCCATTTATGTTTCTCTTTCTGGTTGTCGCTGTTCCATCTGGAATAGCCGGTGCTACTAAGAACGATCTTGGATTTACCCAATAAAACCATCGGTGGAATGACCTATCGATCGGAACATCCCTTCCGCTTTGGCCAGCGTCTCCTGGTATTCCGCCTCCGGATTACTGTCGGCCGTTATCGCGCCACCGGCGTAAATATGTAATTCGCCGGCATCATAAAACATGGTTCGAATGGCGATGTTCATCAACATCCGCCCATCCAGACCAATATAACCGATCGAACCACAGTACACGTCACGCGGAGTCGGTTCCAGTTCCCGAATGATTTCCATTGCCCGGATTTTTGGACAACCGGTGATCGATCCACCTGGAAAGCTCGCTCGCAAAAGTTCTACCGCTGATACGCCCGATCGCAATTGCCCCCTGATCGTCGATACCAGGTGATGCACCGTGGGGTGATCCTCCACGTCGTGCGCCGCAACCACCTGCACCGAGCCGAATTCGCAAACCTTACCCAGGTCGTTTCGCAACAGGTCGACGATCATATTGAGCTCGGCCAGATCCTTTTCGCTTTCGGCCAGTTTCATCCTGTTGATCTTGTCATCGGTACGAGAATCTGATCGCCGCCGGGTTCCCTTGATAGGCCGGGTAACAACCTCGCCGGCAGGGCTCACATCCAGAAACAGCTCCGGCGACGAACTTAAAACCGCCTGCTCGCCCCAGTTGAGCAACGCCGCATACGCCGCCGGGTTTGCCTGTCGCAGCCGCAAATAAAGATCCAGCGGAGCAGCATTTGTCTTTGTGGTGAATCTCTGGGTCAGGTTGACTTCGTATATATCGCCTGCTGCGATGTACCTGATCGCTCGTCGGACATTATCCAGATACTTCTCGTGGCTCAGATTCGCCTGTGGCAACGAGGTCGGCGCCATCAAGTTGGATTCGCCTCGATCGTGTCCGCCATTGGTTAAAAGTTTCTCAAGCTTATCCAGACGATCCGAAGACGAAGAGATACTCCCCGGCAGATCCACTGCAACCAGTTGCCAAATTCGTTTCTGATGATCGAAAATCGCAGCTGAATCATAGAGTGCGAAACGGAGCCGCGGATTTTTTTCGCCCTTACCGGCCGGTGGTATCCCTTCTAATAGCGTACCAGTTTCGTATGGTATGTACCCCACCCAGCCGCCGGCGAATGCAACATCGCTGCAACAAATCACAGGTTGATTCTGTACTGAGTGAGCTAACTGCTCCAACGCGTCAGGTCCGGTTGCACTGGCCGACACTACATCGATGTCGAGCCTGTTAATAGGTTGAAAACCCATGACGGTGTAACGACCGTAACCGTTAGTGTTACAAACACTTTCGAGCACAAACGCATCTTCCTCTTTCGAGAAAATCACAAGCGCTCGCGCCGGGTCGCAACCGTTTTTCGCGTTGCGGGTATGTGGTTTCAGACTGTGTTTTGTGGCCGTTATCATTGCGGATGCAGATTATAGCAGAGATTGTTTTGTCAGGGGAGTGTTTCTGTTTTTATCCAGTTGATTTGCAACTGATCATGGCTGGAAAATCAGTTTGGAATTTGTCGAAAAATGTATCACCGTGTAGTTGATTGATACAGTAAATATCCCTTATTTTGCGGTGTTGACGGTGACATTTGATTGACAATGGGCAGTTTGCAGGGTAGTGTTAAAGATAGTGGAAATTACGAGAAGGAACGCCTTGCCGGTATATCAAAGGATTGAACCCATGTCCTGTTCAAGCTCGATTTTGAAATCGGTTATTATCTTTGCTTCAGTTGCTGTCGCTGCCTTTGGGCAGAACGCACCGGCCACCCCGACCTTCGACAAGTTCGTGGGGGAGGTTACCGGCAAAGTCGTTCATGTTCGCAGCGGTCCGAGCACCAACTACTATGCGGTAGTCAGGCTTGCCGCCGGCGATCGGATCAATGTTGTCCAGGAAGAAAACGGCTGGTATGCGATCGAGCCGCCAGCTGGCTGTTATAGTCTTGTTTCCAAAGACTACGTTGATGTCGGCAAGAATGGCGATGGTGTTGTTAATGGCAGTGCCGTTCGCGTACGAGCCGGTTCCGATCTCGATCCGCACCGCTACGCGGTGCAGGCCAAACTCGATAAGGGCGCCGAAGTGAAGGTGCTTGGTGAGGTTCCCGGTGGCTTTTTGAAAATCGTACCGCCGTCCAACGCCTGCCTTTGGATACACAATGATTACGTGGCCCGTGTTCCGGATAGTCTGTTGAAACTGGAACGCAAGAAAAGCGGAAGCAAGCCTGTCGCAAATACGGCCGAGCCGGCTGAGAAGAAAACTTTGGCGAAATCTGAACCGGCTGACAAGCAAGCCGATCAGGCCGTTGAGCCGGTTAAAAAAGCTGTTGATAAACCGGTAGCGGAGAACCCCGATCTTGAGGTGGATGATACACAAGTGGCCGATGCGCAGGCTGAACCGGCACAAGTGCAGCCACAACCGGCCGAAACAGAAGCGGATAGTGACGTTGAAAAGCCCCGCGTCGCCTTGTTCAAAGAGAAAATCGCCGAAGGTGATGAGTTAATGAAGGCGGAGCTGGCCAAACCGATTGAGGATCGCGATTTCGCCGACTCCTTGGCCCTCTTCCAGGAAATCGTGGAGCAGTCTGACGACGAGTACGCCAGTAAATATGCTCGCAGGCGAATCATTCAGCTTAAGCAGGTAATCGAGCGGGTGGAAGCTATTCGCCAGGTTCGGGCTCTTTCAAACAAGGTAACCAAGGAACGCAAGGACGCGTTGGCCGGCCGAAACAACATGAGGCCCGAAGCTAAGCAAATCACCCGTGGTTTTGACGCCAAAGGTGAGTTACGAAAGAGTATGGTTTATTCCTCGCCAATTGGGCCGCGTCGGTATCGCCTGATCGATCCCGATTTGGAGGTTCCGCGAACTCTCTGTTACGTGGAGTTGCCTCAGGATTCCAAGATCGATATTTCCAGGTACCTCGGGCGCCTGGTTGGCGTTCGGGCTCGGGACAAGTTCCTGGAGACGGGTGATGTGAATCCCATCCACATTGTCGTTATTGAGGACATTGTACTGCTTGACGAGGCCGATAATAGTGATTCAGACGTCGACATAGCAGTTCCAGTTGACACAACAGCCGAGGAGGAGTAGTCGTATGCTCTTACGGTGACCAGGACGGCGGCTCGTCCGGTCACGATTTAAGAAGTAAACGAGTACTCGAATAACAGAGGTGGTTGATGCGGAACTTGAAACGGAAATTGGCGGCGTTTTGTGCGGCAGGGATGCTCTTTCAGGCGGTTAGTTGTACGCCGACTACCCAGCAGGCGGTAACTGAATTGATTCAGACTGTTGGTTCGCTCGTCATCTCTGACTGGGTTAATCACCAGTTAGGCGTAACTCCTTCGGCTTTTTAGGTTTGATCGTCCTGTCGGGTCGAGTTGACGCGAGCTAATCCAATTATGTTTTCCACAGTACAACGTGCGACCGTGATCGGTGATGGGGCAATGGGGACTGTGTGCGCCCTGTTGATGGCCGAAAACGGGGTGGACGTCAGGCTGTGGACCAACTTTCCCGAGCAGGCCGCGGAAATGCGGCAGGTGGGCGAGAACAAGCGTTTTTTGCCCGGTCATCCGTTTCCGGAGAATATTTTCGTATCCAGCGAGCCGGATGTTGCGTTTGATGATTCCCAATTGATCGTGTCGGCCGTTCCCTGTCAGTTCACCCGCCCGGTGTGGAAGCGACTGATAGAGTTTTATCCCAAAGGTGTGCCGGTAGTCAGTATCACCAAGGGGATCGAGATCGCCACGTTGATGGTTTCGACCGAAATCCTGGAAGATGTTTTGGGCGATATCCCCATCGCGGCCTTGTCCGGACCGAGCATAGCTCCCGAGGTTGCCGACAGGCAGCCCTGCACGGTGGCCGCCTCCAGCCGGAATCTTGAACTTTCCGAACTCGTTCAGCGAACCTTCAATACCGATTACTTTAGGGTTTATACCAATACGGACCTGATCGGGGTGGAGATAGCGGGCGCCACCAAGAACGTGATCGCCCTGGCGGCCGGTATCATCGACGGTATTGGTGCGGGCTGTAACGCAAAGGCCGCCTTGCTTACCCGCGGACTGGTTGAAATAACCCGTCTGGGAACCGCTCTTGGGGCTAACCCCGACACATTCAAAGGGTTGGCCGGCGTGGGGGACCTGGTAACCACCTGCGTATCCCAGGTGGGACGGAGCAGGTCGGCCGGTGAGAAGATTGGTAAGGGAATGCCCGTAGATGAAGTTATTGCCTCCACCCAGTCGGTGATAGAAGCTATTCCCACAACCGGGGCCGTCCTCAAACTGGCCGAAAAGCACCGGGTGGAAATGCCCATAACCAGAGCCGTATCCGAAGTCCTCTCCGGCGAGAAACCGCCCAAAGCCGCAATCCACGACTTGATGACCCGTCAGCTCAAGCACGAATAGACGCCTCCGATTTGTGTTAAAAATGCTGGAACGCCGCCTGGAGGATTGTCGGGTATCTGCCTACATGGGGCGGGAAGAAAGTTAAGAGGCAATTCAGCAGGTTCGTAAATAAACAAAAGCGGAAAAAAGGACAAACAACGATATTACTGGTAACAAACCGGTAACACATACCTGGTATCTTTACGCTACAATTGTTCGTTGATTTTTCGTACTCTAAAACAAAGGAGTGTAAAGCTATGAAAGCCAGAGTTGTTACGGGATTGATCATCAGTGCGATCTTAGTCTTTGCGAATGGTGCGACAGCCGAATCGCCGTCCGTGCTTATAGAAAAAGGAATTTACGCGGAGGATACGGCCGGAGATCTTGACGCAGCTATAGAGATATATTCCAGGATCATTGCCGATGATAATGCTAAACGCCAATACGTCGCCAAGGCTCAATACCGACTGGGGACATGTTACCTGAAGCAGGGGAAGCAAGCCGAAGCAATTGAAGCTTTTAAAAGAGTAATTAAGATTTACCCTAACCAACGCCAGGCTTTTTCAGATGCCAGAAGTGAGCTGGCGAAGCTGAGTGATTTTGCGCAGGGACCTCCGATTGTGCTGAGTACCACGCCGGCAGTTGCTTCCGATATGGTTTCTTCTGAACTGGATAAACTTACAGTGACTTTCGATCAGCCGATGCTGAATAATAGCTGGTCATGGACCGGTGGGGGGGATACGTATCCGGAAATAACCGAAAAACCTTACTACGACGACACGAGAATGACCTGCACTCTTCCGGTGAAGTTGAAACCCGGAACACACTACGTGATTGGCATAAACAGCCCCAGTTATCGTAACTTCAAGTCACAGAATAAAGAATCAGCTCAACCGTACCTGTTTGTTTTTGGTACGAGAACTGATGATGGAAAACCTGCGGTGATTCCCGATTATATTCTGGCTAAGGCGGAGCAGATCAATTCAAAGGTCCCGAAAATCAAACCCAAGAGACCAAAGGTTCAAAGCACAGTTCCGGAGGCTTTTGCCAATAACGTTTCTCCGGATCTGAAAGAAATAACGGTGACTTTCGATCAAGCCATGGTCGACGGTAGTTGGTCCTGGACGGGCGGCGGGGATACGTATCCGAAAACCACTAGTAAACCGTTTTACGATAAAGGGCGGACGACCTGTACTTTACCGGTTAAATTGGAACCGGGGAAAGTTTACTGGATTGGAATAAACAGCCCGAGCTACCAGAATTTTAGAGGTGCCAACGGCCGCTCAGCACAGCGTTATGTGATTCTTTTTGCCACCAGCGATAAAAATGGTAATCCAACCACCATTCCTGCTGATATGCTTGGAAGCGCCAAAGCTATAAACTGAATCGCAGGAAGGACCTGATTGAAGTCCAGCGAACCCGTTGTCTGAGATTTTTCAGGAAGAAGTAAACAGGGAAAAGGATACTGTTGATCGGGATGATGGATTTATATTACAGACAACCAGTTTTCGGTGATCAATGTGGTAATCCAAGGTATTAATCACCGTCCCGGTTTTTGGCCCGTTTTCGTTCTGCTCCTCGTAGCGGTTACGGTACCTGCTGCCGGTGTGCTGTGGTTCATGAACCAGGCGATGAGTAATCAACGGCTCGCTATTCAGCAGAAGCTGGAGAACGCTTATCGAGATCAACTGGTTACGTTGCGAAACAAGCTGCAGGAGGATTGGAATAACGCGCTGAGGACGCTTCAATCCGCAGGCAATCGGGCGGAGGCGTCCTCGGCTTTTGCCAAGCTGGTAAGTGCGGGAGTTGTGGATAGTATTGTCTTCCGCGATCAAAACGGTGAGGTGCTCTATCCTGTCACTTATTATCGTCCGGTATCGCCAGTATTGGGGGAAAACTATAAATGGAATGAAGCTCAAAAACTGGAATATCAGGAGAATGATCCTGCTGGGGCTGCTAGATTGTACGGTGAACTGGGTAATGTAATATCCGAAACGGACGCTCAGGCTCTCCAGGCTCAGGCGCGATGCCTTGTTAAGGCCGGAAAAACGAAAGAAGCTATAGAGATTCTCACCGTAAAACTTTCGAAACCGCGGTATCGGGATGCAGTCGACGGTAATGGCAGGCTCGTGGTTCCCGATTCCCAATTGCACGCTTTGAAATTAATGATCAGGGATGGAATGCCGGCGACTTCAGGGGTTTTTCGACGCATCGCGGAGCGTTTGCTGGAAAGGCTTAATGACTATACAGAACCGGCAATCCCGATCGCTCAGCGTTTGTTCATTGCCGGTGAGTTGCAGAAGCTGTTCTTGGAAGCCGGTGAAATCGGTAATTTGGCGGGGGAAGCGCTTGCCGGAAAATATCTTGAGGCCGAAATCGAAGAAAACACGACCGGGAAATTACTTGTTAGTCCCGATATGGAAAATACCTGGAGATGGACTTCGCCTGATTATTCTTACACCGCGTTACTTACGCACGATAGTATTATTTCCCGGTGGAATGATTGTATCACGGACAATATCACGCTTTCCGGCGTAAAGGTGGATCTCCGTTATCCGGGGCGGAAAGGATCTTTACCGACAGCAGTCACGACCACACCTGTCGGCCATATGTTCCCCGATTGGGTTCTGGCTCTCTATGTGGACGATGATTCGGCGTTAACCCTGGCCGCCAGCAGGCAGAAAGTCGTCTATGCTTTTGTGGCGATTCTGATTATCGTGGCCATGTTTGCGGTAAGTTTGCTCACTGCCAGGTACGTCCGGCGGCAAATGAAACTTACCCGGTTGAAGAACGATTTCGTGGCAACTGTCTCTCATGAACTGAAAACTCCGTTGACTTCCATACGTGTGTTGACAGATACTCTGCTCGATGATGATATGCAGGTGACAGAGCAGGCCCGTAAATATCTTTATCTCATTGCCAAGGAGAACACCCGGCTTAGTAGATTGATTGATAATTTCCTAAGCTTCTCCCGCATGGAGAGAGGCAAGTCCACGTTTGATATGAGCGAAGTCCGTGTACAAGATGTGATTTCGGATGCCTTGCAGGCCGCTGACAGGTTTATATCCGACGACTGTTCGGTTGAGCTTGAAGTCGATGACGATCTTCCCATGATAGCTGGAGATAAAGACGCTCTGGTAACGCTTTTTATCAATCTTCTGGAAAACGCTGTCAAATATTCTCGGTATGAAAAAGCCATTACTGTCTGCGCGTTCGCCGGGGATGGGAATGTTATTATAGCCGTGTCGGATAAAGGAATTGGTATGACAAAGCGGAAGATGAAAAAGATCTTCGATCCGTTTACCCAGGTCGATTCCACTTTGTCGCGAATTGTGGGGGGGGCCGGACTTGGACTCAGCATTGTTCGGTTTATTGTTGACGCCCACAAAGGTTCGATTAACGTCGAAAGTAAGGTTGGGCAGGGAAGTGTGTTTACGGTTACACTGCCGATATGTGTGAAGTAAGTCACCAGGACGAGCAGTGATGCCCAGTGAAAAAGTGCTTATTGTCGAGGATGATCCAACGCTGTTGGAGGCGCTCAAGGATAACTTCCTGCACGCGGGGTATTGCGTTGAGGTTGCCGATGATGGTGAGAAAGGCCTGGACGCAGCCCTTAATTCCAACGCCGATCTGATCCTTTTGGATATCATGCTTCCGAAAATAAACGGTTACGAAATCTGCCGCCAGGTTCGGGAAAGGCAACTCGACGTTATCGTTATTATGCTTACGGCCAAGGGGCAGGAATCGGATATCATTCTGGGGTTGAATCTGGGGGCTGACGATTACGTCACCAAACCGTTTGGGATAAAGGAACTGCTGGCGAGGGTTAATGCTTTTCTGCGTCGACATCGTCGGGTGAAACAGCGTTCTTACAAATTCGGTGACTGCGAGTTTGATGGTGTATCGTACGAACTTACCCGTAACGGCCAACATGTTCAGCTAACGCCGAAGGAACTCAGCCTACTCCAGTATCTGGTGGAAAAGACTGATCGGGCATTGTCGCGAGACCAGATTCTGAACGCCGTGTGGGGGCATAGTGTGTTCGTAACGACGCGTAGTGTTGATCGCTGCATAACTACATTGCGAGGTAAGATAGAAGCCGATCCTCACCAACCTCGATTTATAAAAACCATACGGGAAATAGGTTATCGTTTTGAAATGCCGGAAACATAATGGCGGCTGGCGTTTTTCTGCTATTCCCATTAAGGCCGGAACGGGCAAAAAGGCTTTCCTTTTTGCCCGTTCTGATCAGGATTGTTTTCAAGGATCCGTTACGTTTTACTTCTTGGCTTTAACCTTGTCCTTAATCCGCTTCATATGACCTCTGCCCAGGCCTTTTACTTCGCAGCCCAGCTCGAAGTATCTTGCGATTTTTTCATCGTCGAGGATGCCGAAGCAATCGATGATGGCGGCCGGTCGGCCTACCAGTTTGACAACCTCCGCCGGATCGAGCTTCATGTACGCTTCGTGGCGGACGGCCAGCACTACCGCGTCTGCTCCGGGCAGTACCTTGGCCAGATCGTTTTCCACTTTGGATTTGGTTAACTGTTCCTGGTTGCGGAAGAATCGCGACCAGCTCTGGCCCGGTGCGGGGTACGTATCCTGGCTTTCCAGTTCCCACCATTTCTTGACGTACGGATCGTGGATGGCTATTTCGGCTCCCATTTCCGCCAGTTTACGTACCAGCATTTCACTGCCGCTGTATCGCGTATCGCCGACATCCTCGCGGTAGGCGGCACCGAGAAGTGCGCAGCGGGAGGCGGCTACGTATTTTCCCAGGTTACGCAGAGCGTCGCGGACCAGTTCGGCCACGTGCAACGCGCGGGTGTCGTTTATGTTTATTGCCGATTCCGTTATCTTGAATAAATCATCTTCGAAACCCATCAGATGTTTGTATGCCCACATTCCCAATCCACCATCCTTGGGCAGGCAGTAACCGCCGATACCGGGACCCGGGAAGATCATGTTGCTGTGTGTGGGACGCATACGAATCGCGTTAACCACCTTGATCAGGTCAACGCCGTTACGCTCCGCGAACAGGCTCCATTCGTGCAGATAGGCCAGGATCGTTGCTCGATAGCTGTTTTCCACGATCTTCGTGGTTTCGCTCTCCAACGGGCGATCCATGACCGTAAGTGGAAAATTCTCTACGTTGAGTACATCTGACAGGAATTTAACCACCCTGTTGCGACTCTCCTCGTTGACACCGGCGCAAACACGCCAGAAGTCGCGAATGCTGGCCACGTACTCTCGTCCGGGCATGACCCTTTCAAAACTATGGGCGAGTAGCGGGGAACTCTTTATACCGCGGTCTTCAAACGCCTTGCGTAAAATCGGGTAGGCCACGTATTCGGTCGTACCGGGAGCTACGGTGGTTTCGATAAGAACCAGGCAATTCGGCGGGATAACTTCGCCGATGGTTGCCAGGCTTTTTTCCAGGGCAGCCATGTCGGCCGAGCCTGTTCGTAAATTGCCAAGCTCCTTCTTTACATAATCGCACTGTACGTCAACGACCACGACGTCGGCGAGCTTCATTACGTCGCGGGTGAATGTAGCGGTGAGGGTCTTGTGGTTCTTAACACAATTTTCTATCAGCGGGGCGACTTCCGGATCCTCCGCTTCTACCGGGGCGATACCGCGGTTGAGCAGTTCTATTTTCCAGTAGCTGCGAACGCTGGGGCGCTGCATACCGATTACGAATTTATTGTGTTTTCCCGTTTTCTTATCGCGGCTGTCGGCTACTACCGCGGCCATTACCGCTCCGACAAAACCGACACCAACGACTACTACGATCTCCCGACCTTGCGCCCGGTTTTCCTCTACCAGCTTGCTGAGCCGTTCGAATTCAGGCCCGTATTGATCTTCGGTTGGTAATGGAAACTTTTCACCCTGCGGACTGATGCTGTAAGACGCACCCATGATGCTCCTCCTTGGAAAATGCCAATAAGTTCCGGTTTATCCAGGAGCTAAAGCGAATCAGCACTTCGGTATGATATCCGCTGACGCGGAAGCGTACCTGTTCCTGACTAACCGGAAAAAGTTGCATAGCGGCAATTGAGAAATAGAGAAAAAGGCACTTGCCGGAAACGAATACGGCCGGTTAACCAGGTAAACGCAATCAATAATTCTCCCCTGCCAAGTCTCACGTTCATCCTAGCAATCGCCGCCACCTCATACAAGCAACGGTTATCAATAGAAGAAAATCATCGTGCGAAGTTTGCCTAAATAGCCAAATTGGTCAGTTGAGAGGCTGCGATTGAGCTTCCTCTTTGCGTTTTTCGACGGTGAGCTAGTTAATGGGAGCTGACTCGGGCTGGGGCTCTAGATTTGAGATCTCAGATCTGAAATTTATTAGGACTTTGTGATCTAAAGTGTGAATTAAGTGTCGATTCAAGTCTGGGCCTTATGTGTTAGGGGAAAAGCAATCAGTACGAACGTCTCAAGTGAATTCTTGTTCCTCCTAGTCGGGGTTGGGGTAGATATTAGGATGTGCCTGATGTAATCGCCTGGCGAGGTTTAGATCGAATTCTTTTCGTCGGAGTTCTCGCTGATATCTTTCGCGGACGGCATCGGTTAGATGACGTTGACCTTTGATATTGCAGTTTTGCAGGTTGTCAGCCCAACCGCGAATCTGCCGCGCGCAGTTTTCGGCGAGTGACCTGATGTCGGTTGCTTCGCTCTTAAGTCCTGCAGCATCGAACGAACTTCTCCGGCCGACCCTCGCGCTATATAAAGATAAGCGAGCAACTCGGCTGTCGAGCCGCGTTCGAAACCTTCGGCGATGTTATTTGAAACTGACAGGGCCGCGCGACGCAGTTGGTCGCGCAAGTCTCCTGATTGGGAAAAGAAACGGTCCCTGGTTAAGGTGTAAACTCGAAGAGCGAGTTCCATGGCTGCATTCCATACGGGGAGATCTTCGAAACGTTTGTATCTCATGAGTCCTCCAGGTTTTTGAAGAAGATGTGATATGACCAAGTAACCGGGCCGACGACCAGGTTGGAGATTACTCCGGCCGCTTGGAATTTCAAGCCCAAACGAGGGTGAACGATAGTCGGTTTGTTGATCTGATGCGCCGGAAGTCGCGTTTTATTTGAGATTTGAGATCCGGAATCCAAGAGCATCTCAAATTCGAAATTTCAAATCTCAGATCAGGCAATCTGGGGATCTTGGTTTTGTGGGTATGGGTTTACCTGTCAGCGAGGTTTAAAGGTTTTATTGATACTTTCACGGCCATTTGGTGGGCAGTTTCGCTCCAGCGCTTCCCTGTGTGTTTGTCGATTGCGTTCGAGTCGGGATAAGTTAGTATTCTATTTCATGTTAGATTCCAGGGCTTGCTCAATAGCAGTGTTGATTTTTCTCCAAGCATCGAGTTTTTCTGGAGTTATAGCTTTGTAATATGGAAAAGTATCGTTCAGGTCTGGATTGGTATTGTCGAGAATACGCGGTATATCGAGTTCTACCGTTGTGTAGCCGGAAGAACACTGGCCAAGTTTTCCGGCTTCTGGCGCAAGTCGTAAAATGTTTGGATCCACTTGAATAGTGATCCGACCTTTTTTGGTAGAAACTTCTATTAAGCCTTTTTTGTTGTCAATTGGTTTCATGGACCAGATTAGTGGGCGGACCCATTCGCGTGGATCAATACTGTCCATATATCCCAAAACTCGCCACCGGCCGTCACGTACGCAGATCATGCTGGTTTGCACTAAAAGAGCGCCATCGTCGGGAGTGAGGTTTATTACATCCTCTAATGTAGGCCATGTATCCCATCGGCGTCGCATTCCGTATACTGCCGCATCAGAGAAGAAACGTTCGTGACTATCGAGCTTGCTTATGAGTAGGGCTGCGCCGAATCCGCCACCGTATAGTGGTAATCCCATCCAGGCTCCCGCTTTGAGCTGCCGGTCGGTTTTTCTACCGGCTGGGAGCCAGTCTGGTAATTTGGATAGCAGCTTTCTTCGAATACTGTTGCCATGATTTATCCACGATTTCAAAGATTTTGGAGTGATATTGTTCAGGTTAATATCCATGTCCCAGAAGCCAGGCCTCCTTCCTTTGAAGTGATGTGCTAGTGTTTTTTCAAAGGCGCTGGCTGCTGTAACTACATTGGCTATCGGAAACCTCAGTGCCTCATCACGTGTGGTTGGGTTATTGGCGATTAAGGTCATTGTAGGTTCGTCGGCAGTTGTTTCAATTGACCACATTTCTCCCCACGGTTTTTTTCCCCACTCCTTCCGCGGTTCGCTTTCGTCAACGACAGAACGTCTAGTAGGAGGCACAGGCCAATCCGTTCGATTGAATTCCGACAGCAATCCGCACGGTTTCCATCGTTCGTTCCGTAGAGGGCGGGTCGAAATTAAGCCCATCCAGGCTGACGTCCATTCTTTTAAGGGCGGAATATCACCGGGTTTCGGAAGTTCATCGAACAAGGCAGGCAGTAGATATGCGTAGGCGAAATCCACTTCTGCATTCTCTCCAGGTTCACGAGTAACCACTAATGGGCAATAACCCATGCGAGGGATCGGGACTGCCCATAGTTCTCCTTCCCGGATCGGGGTTTTAGTTCTACGTTTTGCTTTCTTTTTAGCCATAGTCTAGGTGTCTGAAAAAGTTTGCGGTGAATCAAAAGTTTTCTAGTTGATTATGTTAATGAGTCAGAACGGCTTTTATCAACTCTTTTGTGGCTGTATTTTGTCGAGCAGACTGTCGTAGTGCTATATTCGTCGAAAACATCGTGTGAACTATATTAATACATATATGTTGGTGCGGAGAAAGGTCGTGTTTGGGTTTTTTGTATTAGTTTCAATTTCAGATTTGAGATCTCGAATTCGAGATTATTTTGCTTCCGGCGGTTTTGTATATCGCCGCTCTCCGTAGTGTTTGCGGTCGAGTACCGGCTAAAAAAACGGGAGCGTGCCAATCGACACGCTCCCGTATGTTTTTGTCCGCGTGAAGTGAATCACACGTTACTTACTTTTGCTACTACTTCTTGCAGCGGCCTCTCTTTTTGGGAGCGGCGGTGCAGCAGGCTTCCTCGATGACCACCTGGGCGGCGGCCAATCGAGCGACGGGTACGCGGAACGGACTGCAGGAAACATAATTCATGCCCACAGCGTGGCAGAATTTGACCGAAGCCAATTCGCCACCGTGCTCGCCGCAAATACCGACTTTGAGTTTCGGACGCGTGGAGCGGCCTTTCTCGATACCCATCTTGACCAGTTGGCCAACACCTTCGGTATCCAGAACCTGGAACGGATCGTTCTTGAAGATACCACTGCGGTCCTGATCGACGTATTCGGGCAGGAATTTACCGGCATCGTCGCGGCTTAAGCCCATGGTCATCTGGGTGAGGTCGTTGGTACCGAAGCTGAAGAACTCAGCCACTTCGGCGATCTTGTCGGCCGTCAGAGCCGCACGCGGAGTTTCGACCATCGTTCCGACCATGTAGTCGAGCTTGACTTTTGCCTTCTTGATCAGTTCGTCAGCCAACTCCTTGGTGCGGTCAATCAGGATTCCCAATTCCTTACCGTCAATGGCGAGGGGGATCATGATTTCGGGCAATACCTTAATCCGCTTCTTGGAGCAGTTGATGGCCGCTTCGATGATGGCCTGGACCTGCATTTCCAGGATTTCCGGATAGGTAATGCTTAAGCGGCAACCGCGGTGGCCAAGCATCGGGTTGGATTCGTGCAGTTGTTCGGCACGCTCCTCGACGAACTTGGGAGTAACCTTGGCGTACTTGGCCAGTTTCTTGACGTCTGCCGGAGTGTGCGGCAGGAACTCATGCAGCGGCGGGTCGACCAGACGGATGGTGACCGGCTTGCCGTTCATGGCCTTGAAGATGCCTTCGAAGTCGCCGCGCTGATAGGGGAGCAACTTCTTGAGAGCGGCCCGGCGGGTCTTCTCGTCGTCGGCGACAATCATTTCCTGGATAGCCAGGCGGCGAGCTTCGGTTTCGAAGAACATGTGCTCGGTACGGCACAGGCCGATACCTTCAGCACCGAGTTCGATAGCCTTGGCCGAATCGCCAGGAGTATCAGCATTCGTACGGACATTCAGGCGACGAATCTTGTCGCACCAGCTCATCAGGGTGTCGTACTCTTTCGGAGCTCGCGGCGGGGCAAGTTTCAGTTGGCCGTTGTAAATGGTACCGGCCGAACCATCGAGGGTGATGTAATCACCTTGCTTGAGCTTCTTGCCGTTGAGCGAGAGAGTTTTCTTGGTGTAGTCGATGCGAAGGTCATCGCAACCGACGATGCAGCATTTACCCCATCCGCGGGCAACAACGGCCGCGTGAGAGGTTTTTCCACCAGTCGCGGTGAGGATACCCTGGGCAGCGTGCATACCGCCGACGTCTTCCGGTGAAGTTTCCTTACGAACCAGGATGACCTTCTTGCCACCTTCGGCTGCTTTTTCAGCTTCAGCAGCGGTAAAGATGATCTGTCCAGCGGCAGCGCCAGGAACGGCGTTGATGCCTTCGCCCATCAGTGCGGCCTTGAGTTCGGCCGGCTTGACCGAAGGATCGATGACCGGGTAGAAGAGTCGCTCGATGTCACCTTCGGTGATTCGTTTGATGGCATCTTCTTTGGTAATGACCGGCTTGGCTGCTTTCGTCGCGTATGCCTTGGGCAGAAATCCCTTCTTGACCAGCTTGTTTATTTCAGCCTTGGAAAGAAGCGGCTTGGTGGCCTGATCGACTGCGATCTTGAACGCAGCGATAGGACCACGCTTACCGGTACGGCACTGCAGCATGTAGAGTTTGTTGCGTTCGATGGTGAACTCCAGATCCTGCATATCCTTGTAGTGGATTTCGAGGATTGTTCGGACAGCTTCCAACTGCTGGTAAGCTTCGGGCATGATTTTCTTGAGTTCGTGCAGTTTGAGCGGAGTACGAACGCCGGCTACCACGTCTTCGCCCTGGGCGTCGATCAGCAGGTCGCCGTAGAAATCGTTATCGCCGGTACTCGGGTCGCGGGTAAAGCAGACACCAGTTCCGCTATCATCACCCATGTTTCCGAATACCATCTGGCAGACGTTAACCGCAGTACCGTTGAGACCGGTGATTTTTTCCACGCGGCGATAGGTGACGGCAGTATCGGCCATCCAGCTTCCGAATACTGCGTTGATTGCACCCTTGAGCTGCTCGTATGGATCCTGGGGAAAATCTTTTTTAGTGGCTTTTTTGTAGATTTTCTTGAATTCGGCGATGAGTTGCTCAAGTTCTTCCTCGTTAACTTCTGTATCCTGGACCTTTTTGCTGGCCGCAAGTTTCAGACGTTTGCGAGTTTTGGTTTCCTTTATTTTGTCGAAAGCACCTTCGAACAACTGGCGATCGATGTGCATGGCGGTTGCGCCGTACATCATGATCAGGCGGCGATACGCGTCGAGAGCGAATCGTCTGTTGGATGATGCGTTGGCCAGACCTTCAACCGAAACGTCGTTAAGACCGAGGTTGAGAATGGTCTCCATCATGCCGGGCATTGAAACGGCGGCACCACTTCGTACGGAGACAAGCAGCGGATTTTTGTTGTCGCCGAGTTTTTTGCCGCAGGCTTTTTCGAGCTTGCGAAGGTTTGCTTTAACTTGTTCATCCAGACCGGCTGGCCAGTGTTTCTTTCCAGTAGTGGAGGCAGCGCAGGCGTCCGTAGTGATTGTGAAACCACCGGGGACAGGCAATCCGATGCGGGTCATTTCCGCCAGACCTGCACCTTTGCCGCCGAGAAGGGCTTTGTTCTTGCCGTCGCCTTCCGCCTTGCCATTACCGAAGAAGTATACCCACTTAGTTGATTTTGCCATATCTGCTACTGCTCCATAATCGAGGAATGTATCCAGTGAGGTATGTTCCGATGCGATAACTATAAATTGCAGTTTCGTACTGTCAATGCGGCTTTCAACCAGTAGCGTCAAAGTCGAGCAGGAGACGACAGTATTTTTCGTTGATGATTTGGCGATAACGGAAAACGAGGTGTATGGTTGAAGGGGGAATAGTGAGGTTTGCTTGATAGGAGTGGAAATCGCCGGTAAAATCAACACATTGTCGCCTGGAGACGATAAGCTCGATACCAGGTGGTGAGGACCGGCGAACTTTTTGTCGGAATATCTAACGTACTTGACCAGTGTTGAGTGAAGTTTGGCTTGGATGAAAGCTGTCTATGGCGCGCAAACGAAAGAAACTCGGTGAGATCCTCATAAACTGGGGAATAGTAGACGAGGCGGCTCTAGCCAAGGCGCTCGAATACGGTATGCAGAATGGCAAGCGGATTGGCGAAGCGCTTGTCGAGTTGGAGCTCTGCACAGAAGAGGATGTGGTCAAAGCTCTGGCTACCCAGTTGGGGATGGAATACTTCGACATGGATAAGACGTCTATCTCCAAGGCGTCGTTGAACCTCATTTCGCCCGACATTATCCGCAAACATCTGGTCCTCCCGGTCGAAATGGAGGGGGATCGTCTGAAGGTGATCATCACCGACCCGCTGGATCTGGATACGATAGATCTATTGAAGTTTACTTTAAGCAAGGATCTCATTCCGGTGCTCGCGCCGGCCAGCAAGGTAAAACACTTCATTGATGAAATCCTGAACAAGATGACGGATGATCTCTCCAAAACGATGCAGAGCATCGACCAGGCAAGTATCAGTATGGACTTGGCCGACGAGTTGGAGAAGGAAGCCAAGGGGCAGGTCGACGCAAAGGACGAGGACGGCGACGCGCCGATCGTTCGTCTGGTCAACCATATTATTGGTGAAGCGGTACGTAACCGGGCGAGTGATATTCACATTGAGCCCATGGAAGACCGGGTTCGGGTTCGGTACCGTATTGACGGTGTTTGCGAGATCAGGGATGACATTCCTAAGAATATTCAAAACGCGGTGATGACCCGTTTCAAGATTATCTCCGGAATGGATATTGCGGAAAAGAGGGTACCGCTTGACGGTCGTATCAAGATGAAGTTCAGCGGAAGCCGAATCGACTTCCGTGTCAGTTCCTGTCCGACTTATCACGGCGAGAGCGTTGTATTGCGTATTCTGCGACCGGAGTCGGCGAATGTCGGTATCAGTGCGTTGGGTTTTGAGGAAGAAAACTACCAGATGTTCCAACGGATTATTCGCCGTCCCAACGGGATCTTCCTGGTAACCGGTCCGACGGGATCTGGAAAAACCACAACCCTCTATTCAGCCTTGCAGGAGTTGAACCGTTCTGACAAGAAGATTATTACCGCCGAGGATCCGGTGGAATATAACTTTACCGGCATGAACCAGTGCCAGGTTCGTGAGGAAATCGGTCTTAGCTTTACCCGAATCCTTCGCGCCATGTTGCGTCAGGCTCCCAATATTATCCTCGTGGGTGAGATTCGAGACCGGGAGGTGGGGGATGTGGCTATCCAGGCTGCACTGACGGGCCACCTCGTGTTCAGTACGCTGCACACTAACGACGCGCCGTCTGCTATTACGCGTCTGATCGATATGGGGATCAAGCCGTTCCTGGTTGCGAGCTCCATTCAGGCGATTATGGCCCAGCGCCTTATTCGTGTGATTTGCAAGGAGTGCAAGGCGGAAGACCCCTCTCCGGACAAGTTCAAGTTGAAGCTTCTTGGGTTTACCGAAGAGGAGCTGACTGGTGCGACTTTTTACAAGGGGATGGGTTGCAGCCGGTGTAACGGTACCGGTTATCACGGCCGAAAAGGTCTTTTTGAAATGCTGGAGATGAACACCGAGCTGCGGGAGCTGGCCTTTAACCGCGCTCCGGCCAACCAGTTGCGTCAGGCGGCTCTTAATAGTGGTATGAAGAGCCTTCGCGATGACGGTAAGTTGAAGATACTCGGTGGAGTAACCACGCCGCGAAGAGGTTCTCCGTGTGGCCGACGGCCGAAGGTGTTGTGACGGATATGGATGAAGAGGAATAGGAGTGTTGGCGTTTTTCCTCGTGTGATCCCGTTGTGCGGGATTGAGTTTTCTCCCAGGAGAAAGGTTTGCAGACCGTGGAGCAGTTGAGAACCTCGTTTGCTGCTATTTTGTAAAACCAACCGGTGGACGGTTGCCTGGACAAGTCGGGCGACGCGAAGGTTTACCGATGGAGTATTAAATCGATGTCAGATCGGAAAATGCCGTCAATCGAGCAACTGCGGGGACGCCAGCTCGGCAGAATCCTGATAAAAAATGGGAAAGATTCGTCGCGCGGGAGGTGCATGAAGCACTGGAAGTGCAGAAGCAGCGACGAGGTCCCCTGGGTACGATTCTCGTCGAGTTGGGACATATCACCGAAGAAGACCTGAACATCGCCCTTGCCGCCCAGGTCGGCATGGAAATGGTGGATATCGGTGGTATGGATATCCCCAAGGAGATCATCGCCCAGGTTCCGCAGCAGATGGCAACGACCTATCAGGTGGTTCCTTTCGATTACAATCCGGAAAAGAATATTCTGTCGATAGCTATGGCCAGCCCGGACAACTTCCGCGCGGTTTGACGATATGCAGACGCTTTTGGGTTTGAAAATCAAGGCGTCGATAGCCAATGAAAACGAACTGAAGGATTGTATCACTCGGTATTACCCCGAAGATGGCGGGGAATCGATGGCCGGGCTGATCGACGAAATCTCCGGCGACGCAGATCTTTCGAAATTCGAGGGTCGTGGTGAAAGCATCGAACCTTGAAGAATTGAAGGAGATGGCCGACTCCAACCCGGTCAAGAAACTGCTCAACCTCGTTCTGCTCCAGGCGATTCGGGACAAGGCGTCCGATATTCACTTCGAACCGTTGTGAAGACGAGTTCAAGATGCGCTATCGAATCGATGGCGTTCTCTATGAAATGGTTCCTCCGCCGCGACCATATTGCGGCAGCGCTGGCCTTCTCGTGTAAAGGTTATGGCTAGCCTGGATATCGCTGAAAGGCGGCTTCCTCAAGACGGTCGTATCGAGTTTGCAGATGCACGGAAACCCGATCGACCTGCCGTGTCGCTATCTTGCCTACGATGTTTGGCGAGAGCGTTGTGCTTCGTGTTCTGGACCGGTCAAACGTATCTCTGGATCTGGACAGAATCGGAATGCGGGACGACGATCTGCAGATCTTCCGTCAGTTGATCAAGAAGCCAAACCGGTATTGTTGTTAATACCGGTCCCACCGGATCGGGTAAGACGACTACGCTGTATGCTGCTTTGGCGGAACTAAATGATGCGGAAACCAAGATTCTGACGGCTGAAGACCCGGTTGAGTACGATATCGACGGTTTGTGTCAGTGTCAGATCCGTTCTGATGTGGGTATGACCTTTGCCCGGGCTCTGCGAAGCTTCCTGCGCCAGGACCCCGACGTAATCCTTGTCGGTGAGGTTCGAGACCTCGAAACCGCCCAGATCAGTGTTCAGGCGGCGTTGACGGGACACTTGGTATTCACGACCCTTCACACGAACGATGCTCCGTCCTCGATTGCTCGTTTGCTGGACCCTGGGACTGGAAACGTTCCTGGTTACAGCGACACTTGAAGCAGTCGTTGCTCAGAGGTTGGTAAGGCGGATTTGCACTAGCTGCAAGACTGAATTTACTCTCCTCTGAAGAGATGTTGCTGGAGTTGGGCCTGACGCCCGAGGATGTCGGAGATCGTGTGCTGTATTACGGTCGCGGCTGCGACTACTGCAACGGCACCGGTTACCGTGGGCGTTTGGGGCTCTATGAAATCATGGTTATGGACGATCACCTGCGCGAGTTGATCATGCGTCATGCCTCTTCGTCGCTCTTGAGGCAAGAGGCGACCAAACGAGGGATGCGCACGTTGCGTGAGTCGGGCTTGCTGGCGATTTATGACGGTCTGACAACGATCGAAGAAGTGGTGAAAGAGACCGTTTTCGAGGAATAGACCGGTGAAAAGTGTCGATCGACGTTAACCGACGTCGGTTGGCGGTTTGTACCTTCTCCTGAGTGGAAAAACTGATATGGCAACCTACCAATATGAAGCGATGAACCAGACCGGTCAGGAGGTCAAAGACCAGATCGAAGCTTCAAGTGCAGAAGACGCGCTGGAGAAGATTCGTAATCTTGGCTATTTTCCGACCCGTATTCGCGAGAAGGGCGGCAAGAAAAAAGGTGGCGCAGCGGCCAAGAGGAAGGGCGGCGGCATCACTTTTGGTGGTGCGAGTGTAAAACTTATTACCTCCTTTACGCGTCAGCTTTCAACCCTTCAGGACGCCGGTCTTCCGATTCTGCGAAGCCTTAACATCCTGGCCGAACAGGCTAAACCGGGAGCGTTAAAAAAACGCCCTGTTTTCCGTTTCGGAGGATGTTGAAGGCGGTTCCACCCTCTCAGAAGCGCTGGCTAAGCATCCCAAGTGTTTCAACCGTTTGTATGTGAACATGGTGGCGGCCGGTGAAACAGGTGGTGTTCTGGACGTCATTCTGTTGCGTCTGGCTGAGTTTATGGAGAAAGCCCAGAAACTCAAAGCCAAGATCAAGGGTGCGATGATTTACCCCTCGGTGGTTATCACCTTTGCGGTGGGTATCGTAACCATGATTATGATCGTGGTTGTGCCCAAGTTTGAAGAGATTTTCCGGGATTTCGATACCGCTCTACCAAAGGTTACGGTAGCACTGATAGAGGTGAGTAACTGGTTTGTGCACGGGACTCCGCCTGGATGGGCTGTGGTGTTGATAGGCCCATTTGCTGTTTTCGCCTTCATGAAGTTGATGAAGCAGTCAAAAGGCGGGCGTTTTGCGATAGATAGTGTCGTCAGGAAGGCCCCAATTGCCGGTGATATCTCGATCAAGTCGTCGGTTGCCAGATTTACCCGAACGCTGGGTACGCTGATCAGTGCCGGTGTACCGATTCTTGAAGCGATTAACATTACCAAGGACACTTCCGGTAGCGAGGTTCTTTCCCGTGCGTTGACCAAGGTTCACGATTCTATTCGCGAGGGTGACACCTTTGCCGAGCCGTTGCGTACGACGAAGGTCGTGGACGGTCTGGTGGTCAACATGATTTCGGTTGGTGAGGAAACGGGTGAGTTGGACAAGATGTTAATCAAGATTGCGGACAACTACGACGACGAGGTGGAAACCCTGGTTGGTGCATTGATCTCGCTGTTGGAGCCGATCATGGTGGCCGTCCTGGGTGCCATCGTTGGTTTTATCGTTATCGCCTTGTTCCTTCCGCTGGTATCGCTGATTCAGTCGATGTCGGGCGGTTAAGAGAAGATGGTTATTGATGGAGTTCACGAACCTGGTTTTTGGAATTGCATCAGGTTTGATAAAAAGTGAAAAGAGCGAAGCGAGCCCGCGGCATTGGTATGAAACCAGTGTTGCGGGCGTAGCTGATCAAAGGGAATGTTGGTTTTAAGGTGGTAATTCCGCCCAGGCATACTGACGAATACAACAGGATTCGATCTATGAACAAGCATACGAATAAGGCGTTTTCCCTGGTGGAGCTGCTGGTGGTTATCTCGATCATCGGTCTGCTGATCGCGATAGCGTTGCCGTCGTTTAACGGGGCGAAGGAAGCGGCCAAGAAGACTGCGACACAAGGGCTTATATCGGCAATCAGCACCGGCCTGGAGGCTTACCGTGCGGAGTCTTCGCTTGGTGGTGGGCTGCCGCCTTCAGTCAGCGATGCAACGGGCGCCAGCGGCGGGGCTCCCAAGGGTTCGATTGTGAGTCCTATGCATACAGTGAATACCCCTCCCAAAGTTCGAATTACCGGGGCGTCTCTGCTGGTTTACGCATTGGTCGGACCGGACAGCGAAGGAACCGTCGGCTTTAAACCCGATTCGGGTAAAACCACCTGGGCTGATTCGTTGGGCGGCTGGGAGTCCGGCTTGCTGTATGATATGAAGGAGGAAACACGGCCAGTACCCGCTCCGCGGTATGGCCCATTCGGTGGTGCCGGATTGGCTGAAAGTGCTATAAAATTAGACGACATCCGCGCAGATAAGGATGAAGATCATCTGACTCCAGCCGAACTGGAGCAGCGGGTTTTCGTGGATAACTTCGGAATGCCGATTCTGTATTACAAGGCGCGCAGGTCTGCTCACAATATGGTCTACGATCCTACTAATGACGATGGCGTTGGTATTTACGATCAGCGGCATAACTCCCTGATTACCGGTGGAGAGTACGGGCCGGAGCAGACCAGCAACGCGGGATTACTTGGTATTCGTAAAAGCAAGAGCACAAACGATACGCATAAATTGGCTGTTACCCTGTATGACGGGAAAGAAAATTACGGTCGCAAATTCGACAGCAGTGGAAATGAATTAGATAGGACTTTTGATAACTTCATCATCGACGAAAAAGCCTCGAAATACGACGACAATGGCAAGGTGTTACGTGCTCGCCCGGTGCGTGCCCAGGAGTATCTGCTGATTTCCGCCGGGGCTGACAAGATTTACGGGACCAAGGACGACGTTACGAACTGGAACTAGTAGAGGTGGTGCCAATGTACGCCTTCCGCAATCATCATTCATGCAGTAGGGGTTAAACCATTGCCCACGGGGTTTTCCCTGGTGGAAATCCTGGTGGTGATTTCGATTCTCGCTCTTTTGTTCGGAATTGCGTTTCGAGGCGGTTCGAGTGTCATGACCAGCGGCAAGATCAAGGATACGGAGGCATTGCTGGCCACTCTGGATCAGGCGATAGTCGCCTACCAGGAGGACGTGAGTTACGCACGGGTCCAGAACGCGGGTAAGGTTTTCGGCACTTTTCCTCCGGATAATCTTTACGTGTTTGATAATTCCACGGAGCCCGGTGGTGCGACCATATGCGGACTACAGGTGGTGATGGCTCGGAAGGGAGCCACCATCCCCGAAGATTTAACAGATGAACGTGGGCCAGACGGGCATCTTTCGGGGGCAGGTCCCGACGATCTTCGCCATGGCGATATGAGGGCTTTGGTTCTGGCCATGCGGCTTCGGTCACCGAAAGCGTCAGCTATTCTGGACCGCATTGATTCCAGATTCCTGGTATCCGGTCGGGACGAAACCGATCTTGTGCCAGGAACTGGCTGCATATTCAATCCAACTGGAGACCCAAAGGAAACGGATACGATTTCGCTTGATTATTATGTCGACTCCTGGGGAGTTCCCATAGAGTATTATGCGACAAGGGTGTTCACTGCATGTAAAACCCGGGACAAGGCTTCGGCCGCTTTTGTTGCGGCCAATAACGGGCAGTACCTGCTCGTTTCTTACGGTCCCGACGGTGAGGAGCAGCTGAGTCGGGAGTCTTTGGCCAGTGGCGATTCGACGCTGGTGGGCGACTATTTCGATACTATCGGAGAAGCGGGCCCTGACGGTTATGATGAATTGATCAATAATGTTCTTAATCAGGACAATATATACTCCTCGGACACTTTCAAAAAGCGAATGATGAGTAGAGATGAGTAGGCACCCAGTGAGGTCTGAAACCATGAAAGACGCCGGGACTTCACAATTGAATAATCCTATTCGAGTAAAACCGCATGCATTTACGCTGGTGGAAATGATAACGGTTATTGCCATTATCGGAATTCTTATGGCTGCGGTTGTTCCCGGAGCGTCAAGCATGTGGGCGGAACGTAACCAGGCCGCTTCCACCAATTTAGTCAAAGGGTTGCTGCAGAGCGCCCAGACACAGGCTATCCGGAGCGGGGAGCGGGGGTTGTTGTTCTTCATCGACCGTGACGGCGTTCAGCGGGTGGTGTTTATAGAGGCCGATCCCCCCGACATGAGCGATGGAAGTATCGATTCTAACGATTGTGGTACGGGCGCAGTGATTACGGAAAAAACGGCAGTTAACCGTTTTCGAGTTATGGAAGGGAAAATCTATAGCCTGCCCACACCGTATAGAGTAACGCCGTTGTGGTCTCTGGAATCCGATAATGCTGATAGTTTTACCCGGCCGAAATCGTGGCCTGATCAACTTGGTGAACGCCAGTTCGATAATCCGAGTATCGTAACCAGTGATGATACACCGCGATACCACCGTAACTTTTTTACCATCATATTCGACACGCAGGGGCAGTTGGTTGTGGGTCGAGACGTATTGATCCACGATCACGACAGTAATGACGACGGTCGAGGTGATGGTACGGCTTTGCTGGTAAACGATGTCAGCAAGTGGTTGATGATTGAAAAAGCCCAGAAAGTAACGAACGAGAGCGTCGGCGGTTCGAAGGACAAGCTCTACGACATGGTGGTTCTCGGTTCCTATGACGACCCTGGTAGCGAAGCCGCGAATTTTATCAGCGTTGCGGGGCTGGTGGCATACGACGATTCTGAAGTAAGCGGTTGGTCAGAAGGTGGGCAGGTAAGAGCCCACCTGCGCACGGAAGGGCTGCCTTTTTACATCAGCAGGTATACCGGAGACGTTATTCAAGGTTCAATAGAAAGAAGCCAGGCAGATGACCGGTAAGCACAGGCAAACGATATGCAGCGAAAACGGATTAAGCAGATGTGCTGTATCCGTTACTGGCCGTGGTTGCCTGGCGAGTAACCAGTACTCTTTCAGGCTCGTGGGTACCCGGCTTCGATCGCGGCGGCAAGCTTTCTCCATGGCCGAACTGATGATCGCGGTTGTGATTCTCGGTATCGGATTGCTGGTTACCTCAAGCATGTTTCCCATCGCCTGGTACAAGGCCCGGGATGTGGTTGAAGCAACCAAGGTTACAAACAGCAGTGACGCAGCGGAAGTCAGCTTGAAATTCCTCAGCGGGGTCAGTTCGGTTGGTAATGTAGCCAAATCCTCCTTTTTCCCCGGCGACTGGGTTACCTTTGCTTCTGTAGGCGATTTCTCCACTTCCTCACTCTCAGACACTAGGGTTCATCATTTGAACCTGGGGAATTACCTGGCGGACGAGTATAAGGATACGGAGAAATTCTGGATCAATAATAGCTGGGAATCAGATTATCCGGTTGCGGATAATACCTGGTCGTTAGACGGCTGGCTGGATGAGGAATTACCCACAGTCGTAGCTGACCCGGATATCAGTCGAAAACTCATAATGAAACTGTTTTATCCTGTGGTCAGCGCTAATTCTCGAATGATTCCCCCAATTGAGGCCAGGCCCCAGCCGTCTGATCCTGACGATTCGGATTATGATGCGGTGGCTTCTTCGTTATGGGAAGATTCGTTCGAGGCGAGCCGCTTCTGCTGGTCCGTATTTTACAGATTTAACAGCCTGGTGGGTTCTAATGTTGATCCCAATGCTTCTGCAGAAGTGCGGAAAGCCCAGGTGAGTGAAGCCTTAAGTAAGCCTCGTACGCTTACGGTATATCACGTTTTACTGAAGAGGCCGGCGAATGCCCGTTTTGCAAGACAGCTTGGTTTCAGCGGCGGTAACACGAATTGGGAAGACAAAGAGAAGTTGGCCACTCCCCTGGCTCGGGGGAAAGAGTACGATGTCTGCCTGCCTGTCCCCTGGAGGATAGAGGCTGAGCTTCTGCATGTGCCGGAAATGAACGATCCTTTTGTCGGTATGCCTTCGGAAATAACCACAAAGGACGAGGTTCTGTACGACATTCTGCAGCCCGATACCACTTTGATCGACGAACGAACGGGGCAGGTTTTCCAGATAAAGCAGCGCAGGGAAAAAGAGTACCCCGAAATTATCCTCACCCTGGACAAGGAATACGGCTGGCGCGATATTTATGATGCCGCCTCCGATCCGTTTCCCGCTAATCGGACCGATTTGAGGGATGATAGCTGGAATGTGATGCGGGACTGGGAAAACTTAGGCTGCAGCGAGCTGCCTTTCAGCGATCCAGAATTCGATGATAAGTGCGGGGACAATTCCGGCAGAATGACCGACGAACCGGAGCGGCGGATTTACTGGGTTTTCCCGCCGCCGGTTGATGGCCAGACGAGTGACGATGGAATTCCGTATTTTGACGGCAAGTCTCCGTTGGTTACGGTCAATATCAGGCAGATGACTATCAAACCGTGAGTTAACCATGAGCGAGCGTTTTATACATAAAAGTGTTTCTCCTGTGGCTTTTCGCGGTGAGAGTGGAGCTTCGGGCAACTTGCGTCGCGGAGGTTTCACTCTTGTCGAACTGGTTGTCTCTGTTGGTATTCTCAGTATTCTGCTGGGGATGGCCGGTACGATTTTTACGCTCACGCTGAAGTCATCGGGTGAAGCTACCGCCCTGATCGAGGTTAACGAGTCCGTATACGCTTTTGAGCAGCAACTGAGAAAAGACCTGGGTTGCATACAGCCAGACAAATCCATGCTGGTTATTCAGGGTAATACGATTAACGCCTACTGGAATCGCGATGCTATGGAAAGCGACGGAGATGGTGATCCGGCGGCCTATGTATCCGCAAGACGTGATCCCATTCGGGAAACTACCAAAGAGGTCAGTGGTAAGACGGTACTCGTTCCCCAGTTACCCAGTGCTTATGTTCTGATGTTGTTCACCGCCAGGCCGGGCAGGAGTTACAAGAACCCAGAGATCAAGGGGCAATTGCAGCAGGTTGTTTATGGCCATGCGGAAATAGGGGAATTGGATAAAAAGGGATTGTGGGCAATAGCTCCGCAGAGTTTTGATAATTCTGTTCTGCCGCCGAATAATTTAAAAGCTAACGGTTCAGGTTCCAACGCGGTTTATGAATTGGATCCTATTACTAAAACAACGGTTCCCGTTATGCCGACGGCCGCCGACCGGTGGCATATGGCGCGGCGGAGCGTGTTGATATTGGATCAGGAGTTGGATTCCGGTTCCTATTTCCCCGCGTTACATCTGTTTGACGATGATTCCAGATCGACGTTCGATAAAGTGAAGGATGACGAACCTGCCAATAATAGTAACGGGTTAAAAACAACCGATTACGTTGTTGATGGTCGGCGGGATTTTCTGATTAGTAAGATCAACCCGAGTATGTCAGGAGATCCAGCTACTTGGGAATTCGGCTACCAGGATGATGTTGTTGATTTTGTGGCCGATCCGAGTCGCGATATCGATTTAACCATAGACGGGTCAGTTGCGAATTGGATGAAGCGTTCCAAGCTTGACACGAAGCCGCCGGTTTCACAGCAGAAGCGGCTGGGGCATTATTTCATCCCTAACTGTGCAAGTTTTAAGGTGGAATGGGCGCTGGATGTCAGTGATGTGCCGGAATGCTCGCATTGTTCACTGGATACGCCGGGGAATGGAGAGATTATCTGGATCGATCCCGGTCATTTCGCGGAGAACATTATCGATTTGCAGGACGCCTTTGAGGAGGATCTGGACGATTGTGGTTCCGATACCGCTTGCCTGGACGATGTTGGAGCCCGCCGGGACGCCATTTTAAAGAAACTTATTACTCTGCCTCAGAATCTCGGTGCCGTTGGTAATTTCGATTCCCTGGATAACGACAGCCCGAATCATGATCGTGCAAAACGTGAGGATATAAAGCCCACAAGATTCGCTTTCCCGCAGAGCAAGACCATAAGCACGATCGCTTCGACTCACGCCTTTTACGCTACTGAGCCCTTCCCCTGGCATAAGGACGATACGTTTGGCCGGGATGTGGTGAGAAAGGAGTGGCCCCAGGTACCTGATCCGCTGTTTCCAAAGGCTTTGCGGGTTACCATCGATGTTTTTGACCCGGCTGGCCGTCTCGAGCGTCCTATTCGCCATGTGATGGTCATCCCCGTGGGCGAGGGATAACGTCGAGCGGTTGCGAACATCTTCCCGTTCTTTTCACAGTTCTGTTGTTGATACGGTTTTATACCCGTTCGCCGGTTCGAAAGAGGCTGTTTTCGGGCTTGCACAAGCGGTGTTTCCAGCTGATATCCGGCGGGCCGCTGATCTTTCGTAACTTTCGAAGTCCAATCTGCTTACAGTGACATAAGTCTTATAATAATCTGCCTAAAAACCTCGGAAAACGGAGGTTAGACAGGAGACAAGACAGTTAGGATCTGTGATAATAAACTCGGTGGAAAATGGTGTTTATTTATGCTGGCAGGCCTGTTTGGCTGCCAGGAATGTTGGGGCTGACTATGCAAGCGAGAAAGCGAGACAACCTGGCAATGGAATCAAAGAGGTTCCCAGTGTTTGGCTTGTTAGCGGCAAAACCTTCTGCCGGTAACGGTTTCAATCGCCGCGGCGTTGTGTTGATTCTGGTTGTGGCCGTCCTGGGAATGCTTTTTGTCTCCGGTGCGGCTCTACTCACCAAGGTCACTTTCTCAACCAAGACACTCGATTCCCGCGCGGTGGATCGGGAGAATCAACAGGCCGTTGCGGCAGTTGAAAAGCTCTGTACCGAGGTTATCGCTAAATCATTCATCGGTCCTGATGGTAATCCGTACAACGCCGAGGGGGGCGAGGTTGTCGCTTCCAGCGGTCTGGTTCTTCCGGCAAATGGCGGGGAGGTTCCTGGTGTAGCCAGTTGGCTGGACGTACCTGAGCCAATCTTCAATAAAGACGGAACCATTCAGTACAAGCTGCATTCGGTTTTCCCTTTTGCCCTGGTTGATAAACCTGCAATCAGACCTGAATTGGTGGATTTGAGTATAAACGATGTGATGTCCGCTGACTGGTCGGCGGTTCAGGTTGCTGATCAATTGAGAAAATTTGATATTGACGGTGATTCTGACAGCCAGACTTTGGATCCGGTTTTCCAGGGTGACGCGGATGGCGACGGAGTTGTTGACGGTTACCAGTTTACCCTGCCGGTAGGTTCCATTCCGGCGGATGTGCGGCGGGCGCTGGCGGATCGATTACGCGATCCGGACCTGGAACTGACCGAAGGAGTTGATCCGGATGCTCTGTGGGTTACCTTGAAGGTTGTCCCGCACACGGCGATGGCCAACCTGAACAATTCTCACGATGATATCTGCTGCCAAGCGCTGCTCCTCGACCAAGGCGAATGTGACGATTATAAGACCGCCAATGAGGATGGGGAAAAATTCTACCTGCCGGAGGCTAACGAATGGGTTCTGCGGCATCGTGGGTTGATGGTTCCTCGCAACCTGCCAAAAACGAGAATGGTGGATCAATTCGCGGATGAGTTGCTTCTGCCCAGTTACGTCGGTGAAGATAGTAATCCGGATACCGATGAATTGATTTCTCCCAAGGATCGCGCATGGTGGGCTTTTGACTACGAAAACTCCGACGATATGGACGCATGGCGGGATATGATGAACCCGGATACGGCAGTTTCGGGTGAGCATTACTACGACGCGGTTCATAACCTGACCACGGTGAGTTACGACGATCTGCTGATTCGCGGTGGCAGTCGAAACGGTGTCGATTGGATCGACGAGATTAATAATCGCGATGCGGATCTTTTGTACGAGCAGTTGCCTTCCACTAATGATACTGAGCAATACAGGAGGTTTCGTGCTCTGAGTTATGAAGGTGAACTGCAGGCTTTTTCCTATTATGGTTTACTCGGTTCGTCCACTCCTTTGGCGTTGGACAATTATCCGGATTTTCTGGATGGAACGGATGACCCTCGTTTAGGCCGGCTTAAGTTGTCTTTACCCTATCTCGACCAGATGATTCTCAATATGGACGCGAAGGAAGTTCCCGCCGGTGAAGTCGCTTTCGACAATCCGTTTGATTACCTTTCAACCTTGGAGCCGGTAAATCGCGAGCGGGTTATTCGCACCATTCAGGAAGAGTTCCTGCTTATGCTGCGAAACCGCAAGGATTTCAATAACAATGGGGTAATCGAAGATGGCGTGTCCGATCCCAGCGAAGAGGATTCGATCGGCATAGCTGTTCAGGCGGCCATGCTGACCGCGAATTTTATCGATTATATTGATACCGATTCGAAGTTAACCGCAGTGCCGGTTTTCGGCGTCTCAGTAAATAAAAAAGGAAAATTGCAGGAGAAGAAGTATACGGATTTGACTGCTTATGGGTTTGAGCGGCAACCATTCATAACGGAAGTTGTAATCCATTTTACTCCTCCTGATGTTTCTACTCCCAATGGGGGCGGTGAAGTTGACCTGTTTTTGGAAAACAAGTCGACGTTCGCTATTGAATTGTACAACCCATACTCTGAGCCACTGTCACTTGATGATTACATAATAAGGAATTCTCAACAGGAATTGAGTATTAAGCCGGCAAGTGGCAGCGAGTTGGTTCGCCTCGATGCCGAGCTTAAGGAGGTTGATGATATAGAGCCAGGCGGTTACGTTGTTTTATATTCTTTCAATAAAATGGATGCGGGATTCGATAGAATCGGTGGCGACTGGGCGCTGGATGAGGATTCCATTATTGAGCTGGTTCGTAAAGTAGATGGTAAAGAAGTTGTAGTTGACAGTTTTGTTCCTAATCTCGATGTGCCATCGCCAACAGCTGTCGCGGGGGACGAAAAGACGCTTTCCTGGCAAAGGGATGATTCTGCGGCAATTGTGGCTTCGGTTGGTGGTGCTGTTCTAACTGGTAACTGGCGGTTCGTTGTTCCCCAGGCGAAGGAATTCGTTGGCGGCAATTCGTATAAGCTGAATGAGAAAAACGAGTATAAAGACGGCACGATATATCCGGTACATATGGAAGCTGCCAATGTTGGTTCCGCTCGCAAAGCATTTCCTACTACGGGATCTTTATTGCTGATGAGCCGCATGGCCCACATTTATGACGAAAGTACTGATGATTCGAAAACCTCACCGTTTAACAGGATTAGCAGCGACCTCCTTCCGAGAAATATTAAGGATGATTTTGACCAGATCGATAATGGTCGACTTCCAGTATTCGACAAATACCCCAAACAGGATCCTGCCGAAGATCCGTATTACCACAAAGCCGGCGACAAGACTATTCGCGGATTAGTTCAAGGTCTGGATGCTCTGCCCTGGGGACAGTTGGTTTTTGATTACTTTACGGCTCTTCCGCTGGGCGATCCGCCGTTGATGGATTGTGGTGATCCAGCCGACCCAGATTGCTCGGATTATAATGAAAACGAACTGAAAAAATGGGCGGAATATCCGACTGTCGATCAGCAGGGGCTCAGAGTTGCGGGGCGAATTAATCTAAATGCCGCGTCGTGGCGAACTATTGCCGGTTTACCCCAGTTGCCGATAAGCAGGTTCCCCGCCGTTTTTCAAAATGAGCTTTCCGGCGCGTTTGGAGATCCCAGGCCGTACAGTATCTCGGAACCAATTCCTGCTGGTTTGGCCCAGGCAATTGTGGGGTACAGGGAAGCACTGACTCCCTGGCATGATTATTATATTACCGCTTTTGGCGATTTCTATACCGATCGCGATCCAGCGGAAGACGGCGGAGAGTTCCGTAAAGGATTCGGTTACCTTACGGTTGGCGAGCTTTTCAACGTTCGACTTGCTGCTAGTGATTACACCGCACGAATTGATATGGGAGCTCTTAGTGTCGTGGCTCCGAATGATACTGTTTCATGGGATGGAAACTCGTTGGAAGCTAATGTAGACGGTTTACAGAATGCTCGCCGGGCAAGATATGAGGCCGCTATTGCCCGGATGGTGACCATGGGCGAATGGGCGACTACCAAATCCCACGTGTTCACCATATATGGGACTATTCGCGGGCAGTACCTTACTGACCCTGAAGCCGAGAATGATGAAATAAAAGCGAGCATGAAGCGGGTGGATAAGCGGGCTATTCGTTTCCAGAGTACGGTTAACCGTCTACCGATGTTTTTTGGGGCCGATCAGCCTGAGCGGATAGGGGAGTTACACCTGGATACGTACAGTGATTTCCGATCCGAATAAATGAACTGAAATAATGGCTTGCTCTTAGGGGAAAGAGTATGCTGATTTGCGGATTGATGCTGGTTTATTCGAAAAAAAGGTCCGATAATCAGGTTTGGTCCTAATAGGTTTCAAGCGGATAAACCCATCTGAAGATTAGCCCATTTCCCCGCTCTGTTTAACCGATTATTTGAGCAGGTCTCTTTTTGTGTAGTTGGCTTGAAGTAATCGTTTTTGTTAATATGGGTAACGTGAAAATAGCTTTGGTGTTGAGGCAGTCGGGTGTGACCTTTGGTATACCCTGTTCGTCTAAGCAGAATCGGTGGGAAGAAGCCTCAGCTCTGTGTTCAAACTGGTCCGGGATCGATTGGAGATATCATGCGCTTGTCGTGTAATGAGAGCACAACAGGACGATTGGCGGTTGTCGTGGCATTATTGTTTTTTTCGCTAGGCGGTTTTTATGCGCTTGCCGCGGTTGGCGGAGCTACGGCGGCGTCAGTCAACTTAAAGACGGCAACTGGTGAAATTCAACCAGCCCGTTCCGTGTACACGAACGTGGATCCGGTGGGCAAGGATGATATTTTTGCCATTTACGAAGGAGAGGCACCGGAACCGCGGGTGGCGGATTTCGCTAATGGCGGATTGCGAGCTTCTAATTGCTTCCCGATGGGAGGGTTCCAGGATATACCCACATCGAGAACGACCCTATTTCACGGTAACGTGTTTACCACAGAAATCGCGTCGGTTCTCAATGAGATCAGGGTCGAGCTTCAGTTTGCCGGTACCAAAACGATTACGTTTGCCGTTTACCGTCAACAGGTGGGAACGGAAGAGAACGACTATGACCTGATCTGGAGTATGGCGGAAGTTGACTTTGCTTCGACTTCGGCCACCTCAGGCCAGTGGTACAGTACGGGCGAAATCTCTCCGCCGATTTCGATTACGCCGCGGGAGGACTTGTTGGGAAATCCTATTCCCACCAAGTTTGCCGTTGCCGTCGGTTGGAACGAGTCCGGGATTTATTACGGCCGGAATAGTCCTACGGTCAATTATCCCGTTCCCTGGGGAGTGGGGGAGCTTGAGGGGTTGTGGCTTGATCTTGGACAAAACCCAATACCTGTACCCGATCCATACAGTATATCTTCCATTTATCCTCAGCGAACGATTTCCATGGATCTTTGCTTCAAAGCTCCCGGAGGAGCGTGCTGTCTGACTACCGGAGAATGCTTGAATGATGTAACCGAAGATACCTGTCTGGATACATATGACGGGACTTTTTTAGGTACTTATTCGATCTGCGAAATGTCCGAATGTGAACCGATTGGTGCCTGCTGCTATGGTAATGGTATTTGTGATGTTGTTACCGAACAAGCCTGCGCCGACTCCAATGGTATATATAAGGGCGATGGTGTTCAGTGTGATGCGGATCCGGCTCCCTGCAATCCCGACCATGGAGCCTGTTGCCGGTATGATGGAAGTTGTGACGAAAGTGGGAACGAGTTCGATTGCGAAAACGATCCCAATCTTGATACGCCTGGTAGTTGGAAGGGTTACCACGTTTCCTGTGGATCATCCACCGGTGAGTGTCTGCCAATGGGAGCGTGTTGTGACGACAGCGATTGTGAGGACACGACCGAAGACGATTGCCCGTTGTGCATGATCACAACAGACGGTCCATGTCCTTCTGATATGCTGACCGGTAACAGTTGGATAAAAGGACAACCGTGTATACACGATTCCTGTGATGGCGAGTTGGGGGCTTGTTGTATTAACGGTGAGTGCGAAATAACGGTCCCGTTAGCCTGTTCTGATCAGGGCGGTGTATTTACGCCCGCCGGTACTAACGGCTGGCAGGCTTGCGATGTTTTCCTCAGTACGAATTCCTGTCCTGCTGATCAATCCGGAGCGTGTTGTCTCGATTCCGGCGCTTGTGTTAAAACCGCCGACGCTACTGAGTGTGCTAATCAGTCAGGCGAGTTCCAGGGATTGGGAATTACTTGTTCCGACTTCATCTGTGCCGTTGGCGCCTGTTGTTATGACGATGCCGGTACGACCGAATGTGCCCAGGTTCGTCCTATGATTTGTGTTGATACCAACGGTCTCTACTCGGGCGAGTATCGTGGTCCTGGGACTTTGTGCCGGGATGAATGCCAGGAAATTGGAGCCTGCTGCTTGGCTACAGGGTGCGACGACACCTTGACAAAAGCCCAGTGTGAAGCCGTTTACGGCGAATACCTCGGCAATGAAACAACGTGTTCTCCAGACGCCTGTGATTTTGGTGCATGTTGTTATTCCGATATGGGCACAAATGCCTGTATAGAGACGGTAAAGGCGTTATGTGAGGATCCGTACGGAGTTGATGGTCGGTTCAGCGGTGTCGGAACAACCTGCCCGGCCGACTGCATTCCTCTCGGAGCATGCTGCAACTACGACGGTTCCTGCACTATCGAAACTCCAGCAGGATGTGCTGCTGTCGGCGGTGTATATCACGGCGATGGTACTGATTGCGTTGGACGTGTTTGCGACACCTACGGAGCGTGCTGTGTCAGTATCAGTAGCAGTAGTAGCGCCTGTTACGATATGCTTGAGAGTGACTGCGCTTCTGTTGCTGGTTATTTCCAGGCCGGGCTGCATTGCGAAGATCACAATTCATGTAAACCTGGCACTTGTTGCGAGTTGGATGGCACATGTTCTGAAACCACAAAACTTGAATGTGCTCAGATTGAGTATGCTATTTTCGACGAGTCCATAACGTCGTGCGGCCTTGCGACATGCGAACCTAGAGGGGCGTGTTGCCTGGAGGATCGTTCCTGCGCTATTCTAACCTCAAACGGGTGCGCGAATTCCAATGGTGTTTACCGGGGTGACGCCACTTTGTGCGAAGCCGATACTTGTGAATGGTCTGCCTGTTGTGTTTTATCCGCATGTACTGATATGTTGACCGACCAGTGTACCAGTGCTGGTGGTGCACCGGCGCCCATTGGTGTCATGTGCGATAGTGGTGCATGTGATGCGGGAGCATGTTGCTACACAGTGGGATCTTATAACTTGTGTGAAAATGTTACTTACAGGTTCGAATGTGAAGATGACGTACCTCCTGTTAAGAATGGAACTTTCCTTGGAGTGGGAACCGTTTGCACAATTGACGAGTCGTGTGATATGGGTTCATGCTGCGAAATGGACGGATCTTGTGAAGAGGTCTATCGCGGTGCGTGCGAAGTTTCTACCACTGCGATATTTACTGACGGTGGTAACTGCAGTCCCAATGTCTGCGAAATCCGCGGCGCATGTTGCGAATCGGGAACCTGCTCGGAGGGGACCGAGGCGGATTGTATTGCAGTCGGAGGTATTTTCGGTAATCCCGGTCAGCTCTGTTCAGCCGGTATCTGTGATGAAGGCGCATGCTGCACCGGCACTAACGGTGAATTGTGTGAAGTAATTACCGAGTTGGAGTGTTCCACAATGGCCGGTTCGTCATACGGTGGTGCAGGCACCATTTGTGATCGACACTGCTATTGCAATGCGGCGTATCCCGGTATTGCGGTTGGCGATTATGATGGCGATGGAGATGTTGATCTCAATGACTCCAGTGCGTGTTCAGCGTGTATGGCTGCATCACCGCAGAGTGATAAGTGTAAATGTGCTTTCGACTTCGATCTGGATGGTATAATTGATACCGACGACTGGGCCGATTTCGTTTGTGTTTACGATTATCCGTATATGAATTCTGCTGACTATGACGGTGATGGCGATACCGATTTAATGGATTTCGCATATTTCCAGGATTGTTTCAGTGATACTCCGATGACCGACGCATGTAGATGTGCGTTCGATTCCAACAAGGACGGTACTCTTGATCTTGTTGACTATGCGGACTTTATATCGCATATGGATCGGTAGAATACGCCTCAAGTTTTAGAGTTAACGCAACACGCCGGTATGCAGGTTTGCATACCGGCGTGTTTAATTTTTACCTTGTTGATTACAATTATGTTTTATGCATAGACCGGGGTTTCGCCCGCCTGCCTTGTTGGCATTCGGTTATCAGTTACTTCCGGCTGCCACCTGACGTTCGGTTTACGGTTGGCGGCCACGTCGTCCAGTCTGCCTACCACCGTGTTGTGCGGCGCGTTGCGGAGCAGGTCCGGTTCCGATTCCGCTTCGTCGGCCATCTTCAACATCACCTCGCAGAAGCGGTCCAGGGCACGCAGCGATTCCGTTTCCGTCGGTTCGATCATTAAACAATGCATGACGGGCCAACTCATGGTCGGCGGGTGAATGCCGTGGTCGATCAGACGCTTGGCGAAGTCACGTTCGGTAATACCCAACTTGTCGAAATTTGGTACGGTGATGAATTCGTGAGCGTAAGGGCCGGGGAAGGGCATGGGGTAGCGATGCTTGATCTTCGCCGCGATATAGTTGGCGTTGAGAACCGCCAGCTCCGACACCTTTTTTAATCCGTCCTTGCCCAATGATTTCAGGTAAGTGTAGGCCCGGACGAGAATCCCCACCTGGCCGTAGAATGATCTCACCTTGCCGATACTCTTGGGAATGTCGTAATTCCAGGCGTACGTGCCGTCATTTTTTTTGACCACGTGGGGCCGGGGCAGGTACGGGCGGAGCTTCTCGCACACGCCCACCGGACCGGCACCGGGTCCACCTCCACCGTGCGGGGTGGAGAGCGTCTTATGCGTGTTGAAGTGCATTACGTCAACGCCGACATCGCCGGGGCGGATTATCCCCATGGTGGCGTTCATGTTAGCCCCGTCGTAATAGAGCAGGGCGCCGGCGTCGTGAAGTATATTGGCTATTTCAACTATCTGGTTATCAAACACACCGCAGGTGTTGGGGTTGGTAATCATCAATGCGGCGGTGTTCTCATCTACTTTGGACTTCAAGTCCTCCAGATCCACCCGCCCATCCGGTCGCGATTTGACCTTGGTGCTCTTCATAGAGCAGATCGTGCAACTGGCCGGGTTGGTTCCGTGGGCGCTGTCGGGAGCGAGAACCACGTTTCGCTTTTGACCCCTATCCTTGTGATAGGCGTTAATCATCATCAATCCGGTCATCTCGCCGTGGGCGCCGGCGGCCGGCTGCAGAGTTACGTCGGCCAATCCGGAGACTTCCGCGAGCATGGTCTGAGTGCGGTAGAGCAGTTCGAGCATCCCCTGAACGTCTGCGTCGTCCTGGTGGGGGTGCAGGTTCATAAAGCCGGGCATGGCCGCCGCCCGTTCGTTTATCCGCGGGTTATACTTCATCGTGCAACTGCCCAGCGGGTAAAAATGCTCGTCAACGCTGAAGAGCCGGTGCGACAACCTGGTGTAATGCCGGACAAGGTCCAGTTCGCCCACTTCAGGAAGTGGGGGAGTATCTTTAGCCAGCAGGTTTTCAGGCAGTGCGGATTTCCGGTCGGTCTCCGGGACATCGCAATCCGGTAGCGACGCGCCGCATGTCCCCGGTGCTCCGAGTTCAAATATGAGAGGCAATGCCTGGGATTCTTTGGTAGAGGGATCTATAGCCATTTAAATATTCCCGCATTCGGTATTTACATAATCCACGTAAAGCGATGAAATCGATTCGATTACGCTTGTTTCAATGCCTGCACCAGTTGATCTATTTCCTGGCGAGTTCGTTTTTCGGTTACCGCCACGGCGAAACAGTCGTTCATATCCTTGAACCACTTACCCATGGCGACACCGGCGGATATCCCCTGGCTGCGACAGTGGGATAGGACTTTTTCGACATTACGGTCGGTCTTGATCACGAACTCCTTAAAGAACGGCGCGTCGAATTTCAAAGAGTAGCCGTCAAGTTTGCATATTTCGGTCGCGGCGTAATGGGCCTTGTCCAGACATAGGGACGCGATTTTCGCCAACCCCTGTTTGCCCACGCTGGCCATGTAGATGGAAGCCCGCATGGCCATCAGCCCCTGGTTCGTGCATACGTTGCTGGTCGCCCGTTCCCTTTTAATATGCTGTTCGCGGGTCTGCAGGACCAGGCAGAATCCCCGGCATCCGTCCTTATCTTCGGCCGCCCCGACTATCCTGCCGGGCAGCTTGCGCATGAACTGCTCTTTGGCGGACATGAAACCCAGGTAAGGGGCGCCATACTGCAATGGAATACCCAATGCCTGTCCTTCGCCGACCACGACGTCGGCGCCGAGGTCGCCGGGCCTCTTGAATACGCCCGAGGCGATCGGGTCGAAGGAAACGATGGCCAGTGCCCCGGCCTGGTGAGTTATGCTGATTATCTCCTCCAGATCCTCCAGGACGCCGAAGAAGTTGGGGAACTGAATAACAACAGCGGCCGTCTTGTCGTCGATAGCCGTTCTCAGCTTTTCCTTGTCGGTTCGACCATTGGCTGCCGGGACTTTGACTACTTCAATATCCTGATCCTCGGTATAGGTGGCAAGGGTCTCCACCGCGTCGGGAAAGCAGGCGGAAGAAATAAGCACCTTGGTTCTGCCGGTGGAACTTCTGGCCATGAGAACCGCTTCGGCCACGGCCGTGGCGCTCTCGTATAGTGAGGCATTGGCTATATCCGAACCGGTGATCTGGCAGATCATGGTCTGGAATTCGTAAAACGCCTGCAGAGTTCCCTGGGATGCCTCCGCCTGGTAAGGGGTGTAGGCCGTAACGAATTCACCCCTGGATGCTAATGCGTCCACTACGGTGGGGATAAAGTGGTCATACGCACCGCAACCGAGAAAGCAGGTCAGTTTACCCGTATCTCGATTTTTGCCTGCCAGCGATTCAAGATCGCTGAGTACCTCAAACTCGCTGCAACTGTTGGGAATATTCAATTCTCCCTTTAACCGCTGCTCTTTGGGGATGGGAGAAAACAGCTCTTCGATATCCTTTACCCCGATTGTATCGAGCATTAATTTCTTTTGCGGTTCTGTGATCTGCGTGAAATCCATACGCACTTTCTCCAGCGGATTCCCAGTGAATCTTCAGTTAAATAACTGCCAAGGCAGGCAGGTCCGGATCTATCCGTTATCTTCCGGCCTGATACCTAAAACGTCGTCCTTGTAAACCTTGGTTCCTAACAAGTGATTATAGTTAGTCCAGGAGCTTTTCGCATCGCGATCAGTATTGATTGCCTTGAGGTACGTATTCAGTTTGGCGTCCAGGTTATCCATGTGGTGGATGGCAACCGCTTCCGGGGTGGCCGGCAGTTTCGGACTGCCGAATTCGTACTGCCCATGATGGGCAAGCACCGCGTGTTGCAGCGACCACTTGATCTTCTCCGGGAACGGTTCACCCGTCTCCTGGGCTATCAGGTCGCATTTCCTGTCGATCCAGCAGACCACCATATTTATATGCCCGATCAACTGCCCCTGGTCACTGTAACTGAATGCGGTGTCGCAATTGAGTTCCACGGTTTTGCCCAGATCGTGAAGGAATATTCCGGCCAACACCAGGTCAAGACTGACTTCCGGGTAGCGCGGAATAACCAGGTTGGCGATCTCCATTACGTTTAGAGTGTGCTCGCACAATCCGCCTATGTACGCGTGGTGCATGGTCGCGGCGGCCGGGGAACGCTTAAAAGCGGTTACCAGCTCTTCATCCGTGACAAACTGCTTAATCAATAATTGAATATTCTTGTCCTTAATGCCGCGGAGGATCTCGAGAATTCGCTCCCACATTTCGTCAATGTTCTTGTCAGTCGCGGCAAGGAAGTCGGCCAGATCGACCTTGTTCTGATCGATAGGACGGATCGCATCGATGATGAACTGCATGTTACCCTTGTAGCTTTCGGTTCGCCCCTTGAGTTCGACGAATCCGCCTTCGGGAAGGGCGTTATAAAGCATTTCCGACGCCTGCCACATGCGGGCGGGTATTTGGCCTGTTCTGTCTGCCAATACTGTATGAATGTACAAGCTGCCGTTGGTCGTTGTTCTCAGATCCTTGGAATTGATCAGAAAAACGTGTGATTCCAGCTGCTCTCCGGCAACCATGTCTGCGATGTATTTTTTCGCCATTAGTATTCCTCCTGTTACGCGTGCAGGCAATGTAAGGCTCATCGTTTGCCGATTCAAGTTTGCCGGATACCTGGTCTTGTAGATAATCAGGCGTGTCGCGGTTGGAACCGATTAACGGTGGGTGAATTAAGCTCTATAATATGGGAACGCGGGTCGATCCCGTTCTTTCTCTTCCTTGTTATTCCAAAAGGGTATTAATAGTAAACATGCTTCGTAAGACCATTATCTCCGTTGTGCTTATAGTCGTTGTCCTGGGTATCGCCGCGGTTTTTTGCGATTACTTGATCAAAAACAAACCTCAGCCGGAAAGGCATGAAGTCAAGAGCAACGCTCCTCTGGTGAGTTACGTGGTGCTGAAGCCGGAGAATGTTCGAGAGGTTCTGGACGGTTATGGAACCGCCCGGGCAGATCGGCAGGCTACTTTGGCAGCCGAGGTGAACGCGGCGGTTATCGAGTTGGTAAACGACTTGAAAACCGGTGTGGTCGTCAAAAAGGGACAACTCCTCGTGCGTCTGGATGATCGGCAGTATCAGCAGGATCTGCTGGAGGCCGAAAGCATGCTCGAAGCGCAGGATGCCGAGGTGGCCCGGTTGAGGGTGGAGCAGCATAACCTTGCCGCTCTCTTGGAGATTGCTGATGCTGATTTGATTGTTAACAAAGATGAATTCGACCGGATAGATCGGCTGCGGTCTGAGGATCGAGCCTCTTCCACGGAGCACAACCTCGCCCGTTTGAAATACCAGGCCGCTCTTCGAGCGAAACAGCAGCTCGATAATCAGATAGCGCTGTTGGAACCCGCTTTTTTGAGGATCAAGGCGGAGAAAACCGCGGCGATGGCCCGGGCGGAGCGGGCTAAACTCAACATTGATCGGTGCAATATTAAAGCGCCCTTTGCCGGACAGATATCTGCTCTGGATGTCGATCCGGGTGATAGAGTGAGAATCGGCAGTGCGATATTGCAGATAACCAATCTGGATATCATCGAATTGCCGCTCGAAATACCAGTGTCTGCCCATGCACGTTTGAGTATCGGCGCCAAGGTTACGGCTTACGTGGAGAGTTTCCCCGACCAGCGATGGGAAGGGATCATATCGCGTATGTCGCCGGTCGCCAGCGAGTGGAGCAGGACGGTTGAGGTATATGTCGAGATAGACAATCGAAAACAAGAGGTTCCTCTCGTTCCCGGCTACTTCGTCAAGGCAGAAGTGGAAGGGCCAATGATAGAAAACGCCCTGGTTGTACCGCGCACGGCCGTTGTCGGAGGGTACGTCTACCTCGCTAACGGGCGAATAGTGCATAAAAGGCAAGTTGAGGTTGACCGGTATCTCAAAGATAACGCTGTACTTTCGGGAGAGATTAAGCCCGGCGATCATGTAATAACTACCAATCTCGAACTCCTCTACGAAGAAGCCAAGGTTCGTTACCATGAGGATAAAATAGACGAACAGATCAAATCTCCGGCAGAACTTGAAGACAAAGGTTCCGGCAACCTGACCTCCAACGGGGAGGGAGCCAGGTGATATCTCTACCTCGTTTCAGTGTGCGCAATCCGATATTGGTGAACCTGATGATGTTCGCCATTATCATCGGCGGAACATATGCCGCGTTCTCGCTGGTTCGAGAGATGTTTCCCGAGTCCCGGCCCAACCAGGTGATGATTGTTACTCCTTACCCGGGAGCAACGCCGGTTGAGGTGGAAAAGGGGATCAGTCTTAAGATCGAGGAACAGATCAAGGACATCGAGGGTATTGAGAAAATCAATACCACCATAACCGAGGGGATGAGCACGATAATGGCCGTCCTCTACAACGAGGTGGAAGATCTCGATCGCGTTGTAAACGATATAAAAAACGCCATCGACGCGATTCCCCGTGATGATTTTCCGGAAGAAGCTGAGGAAACCACGGTCAGCCGCTTCGAGCCTACGTTGCCGGTGATTTCGGCGTCCTGGTTCGGGGATATGACCGATGAACAGCTCAAGTACGTGGGTAAGAAGCTGCGCGATGACATTCTTGCTCTTCCGGGAATAACCAAGGTCGAGCTTTCCGGGACCCGGTTGGATGAAATCAGCGTAGAGGTTCGCCCGGACCAGTTGCTGCGTTATGGAATTTCCTTTATCGAGCTGGCGGATGCGATTAACCGGGGAAATATGGATCTTCCCGGAGGTCAGGTCAAAACGTCCGGGGCCAATGTCTCCGTGCGAACGCTGGGAGAAAAGGACCGGGGCGAGGAACTGGAAGATCTGATTGTCCGGGCGGATTCGACGGGGAAAATAGTGCGCCTTCGTGATGTGGCTACTGTCGTCGACGGGTTCCAGGACGTGGATATCCTCTCCAGGATAGACGGAAAACCGGGCGTGAGCGTTACGGTATCCAAAACCGCCAGCCAGGATGCTATTGATATTTCCCGCAAGGTGCGTGCTCTGGTCGCCGGTAAGAACGGTGATCCGTTCGAGTGCGGTTTTATGGAAAAGGTTCTCGGTCGTGACAAGGAATTGCTCCGGATCTATAAGGAGGCCGCGGCTGATCCTTACCCGAGATACGGTACGCTGAAAACCCATACCAATCTCGCTCGCTATATTGAGGGCCGCCTGGACTTGTTGAAGCGTAACGGAATCTGGGGATTGATTTTCGTATTCCTATCCCTGCTTTTCTTCGTAAACTGGAGGGTTGCCTTCTGGGTGATGATGGGATTGCTCCTGGCGATTCTCGGAACCATGGTGGCCATGAAAGCTGCTGGGGTCACCCTTAATCTCATTTCCGCGTTCGGACTTATCGTTGTCCTGGGAATGCTGGTTGACGACGCGATTATTGTCGGCGAGCACACCTGTACCAAGATAGAAAACGGTGAAGACCCGGAACTGGCGGCAATCACCGGAGCGGAGGAGGTGACCACGCCGGTTACCTGCGCCATTGTTACCACGATTGTCGCTTTTGCTCCGCTGCTCTTTATCAGCGGGGTGATGGGGGACTTCATGGGGGTCTTGCCGGTGATCGTCATTTTGTCGCTGTCGATCTCCCTGTTTGAAGCTTTGTCCATACTGCCTTCGCATCTGGCTGAGTCTTTTGCCAAGGCGGCCAGGAGACAAAAATCTCGCGGTGAAAAAACAAAAGGATGGTGGCGGAAAACCCGTGAACGTCTGCGTGATCGCCAGCGAAGCATCCTGGAAGATTACCTTCGCGTATGGTACGCGCGATTGCTGAGGGCGGCGATAAGCTACCGTTACGTTACTATAGGAATCGCCTTAGCCTGCCTCATTGCGTCGGTCGGTTTGATTCAAGGCGGATTGGTTGATGTGGTATTTATCCAGAAAATGGATGCGGAAACGCTGGTGACGTCGGTTGAACTGCCCATGGGGAGCCCATTGGATAAAACCGATCAGGTGATGCGTTTTATCGAGCAGGTGACCGAGGATGTTCCGGAGATGAATACCCGGTTTACTCTGGTCGGCTTACAGGTAAATATCGGGGGATCGGGCAGCGCCATGGGGCAGATGCAGTCGCACCGCGGGCAAATGATAATAGAGTTGGCCGCCAGTGAGGATCGCGATCGCGCTGCCGAAGAGATCGTACTTGAGATGAGACAGAAGACCGCCGGTCTTACGGGAATAAACTCGCTTACTATTCAGCCCGTTCACGGCGGACCGGGAGGAGCCCCCATCCAGGTCGAGGTGTCGGGCGAAAACCTGGAAGACCTGGTTTCCGTTACGGGAAAAATCAAGGATGCTCTCCGGGAGTATACGGGGGTTTACGACATCGAGGACGATTTCGATGTCGGGCAGAAGGAGGTGCAGATCGAACTACTCGATTCCGGCAGGGCTCTTGGTTTAACCACCCAGAGCCTGGCTTTGCAGGTTCGAGCCGCATTTTACGGCCTGGAAGCCAGGAAAATACAACGCGACCGGGAAGACGTGAAAATAATGGTACGTTACCCGGAATCCTTCCGGCAGCGGATAAGCGATTTGTGTGCCATGCGCGTTGCAGCCGCCGATGGCACGCTTGTGCCCATATCCGAAGTCGCCCGGGTTATAGAAGGTATGGGGTATGCCACTATTACCAGGAAAAACCAGAAACGGTGCGTGACGGTTTCCGCGGATGTCGATCAGAAAACAGCCAATGCCGATCAGATTCTTACCGAGCTTACGCCGCGGTTGAATCAATGGTGCGGAGATTGCCCTGGTACGACGTATAATCTTGGCGGCGATGTGGAAGAGAGCGCAAAGAGCTTCTCTTCTCTCAAGCGTGATGAGGTTATCGCCCTGATTTTGGTTTACACAATACTGGCCGGATTGTTCAAGAGTTATATCCAGCCGCTTATCGTTATGGCGGCTATTCCTTTCGGATTGATTGGCGCGGTTCTTGGCCATTATTTCATGGGGTATCCGCTGACTATACTGTCCATGATCGGCCTGGTTGCTTTAACCGGTATTGTGGTTAACGACTCTCTGATCCTTGTCGATTTCATCAACCGGCGGGCGGCTGAAGGAGTAGAGCTGACCGACGCGGTGGTTCAGGCTGGAGTTGCCCGTTTCAGGGCGATTGTTCTCACCTCGATTACCACGATTCTGGGATTGGCGCCGCTATTGGCAGAAACCTCATTCCAGGCCAAATTCCTTATTCCTATGGGCGTATCAATTGCCTTTGGTCTGGCATTCGCGACAGTGCTTACCCTGGTGGTTGTTCCGTGCCTTTACGTGATGCAAAACGATGCCCGGCGGGCAATGGTGTTCGCTCGGAATCTGGTCTGGCCTGTTGCGGAAGAAACCGCCTGACGTTGATAACCTGTATCGTTTAAGGTTGATTCTTAAATGTCGCTTCTGGCGAGTAGCCACTCCAGAAGTTTGTCGGCGTTTTCTCTTGCCGGACCGCCTGCTCTATTGGTAAGCACGATTATCGTGTATGGTTTATCGAGCATGCGGCGGACGGCCGTGTTGAATCCGCTTGTTCCACCGTTGTGGTGGGCGACGAGACAATTGTGCTTTCTTTCCACTCGCCAGCCGAATCCGTAAATGGTGGATTTGCCATTTGCCAGCTTACCAGGTGTATGTATCTCTTTTTGCGTTTTGGAATCGACCAGTGTGTTGAACCGCAACGCCTTATCCCAGGCGGCATAATCCTTAATATTGCAGTATATACCTCCGTCACCGAGAACCGCACTGGTCAGGCTCTGGTCGCGGTCTGCGAATATGCCGCCTGTTTCCTTGTAGCCCATAGCTCGATTGTCTACTACGGAGACTCCTTTTTCATAAGCGATCGAGCTGTTCATGCCCGCCGGTTTGAAAATGTGCTCATCCAGAAAATCCGCATACCGTTTACCGGATACCTTTTCGATTATCAAAGCCAGCAGGGCGTAACCGGTGTTGCTGTAACGATAATCCGTTCCCGGTGTGAAGTAAGTATCATGTTGTTTTTTCAAGAGTTCCAGAACGTCTCGATCTTTCAGTTGTGTTGTTTGCCCTTCCGGAACCAGATTCTCGTAGTCTATCAGGCCTGAAGTGTGCCAGAGCAGATGGCGTACGGTTATCTTTTTGCCGATTTCCGGGAAATCGGAGAAGAAGTTGGTGATTGGATCGTCGTAATTCAGTTTCCCTTGTTCCTTGAGCATGACGATGCACATGGCCGTGAACTGCTTGGTGACCGATGCCAGGCGGAAGTTGGTTCGATCAGTTACCGGAGTTTTTCCCTTCAGTTCTGCCAGGCCGTATGCTTTGGAAAATACGATTTCACCGTTTTTTATAACAGCTACGCACGCACCGGGAACGTCTGGCTTATCGTAAAGCTTAAAGAGCGAATCGGTTTTCTTCTCCAGGTCGTTTACGAACGAATTAGCGAATACCTGAATCGGGAATATTGCAATCAAAAGAAACTGAATGATTCTGAAACGATTCATGACTACTCCTGAAAAGCCGAATAATGTCAATCCGGAGAATTATATAGATTCTGTTTCCCGCCATGTTCCGGTACACACAACCCGCGCTTCGCCGGTCAGGTAGACCGAGTCGCCAAGAATGTCGACATAAAGTCGTCCGCCAGGTTGATCTACGATACACTGTTTTCCTGCTCGACCGGTGACATGTGCCGCAATCACCGCGGCACAGGCTCCTGTCCCGCAGGCTCTGGTGGCACCGCTGCCCCGTTCCCATATGCACATTCGCAGATGATCGCTGGTTAATACCTGAACAAAATGAATGTTCGCCCGGTCAGGATAGAATTCTGCGCATTCCAGTGCCGGACCTTCCAGGTTGAGGTTGACGTCCGCAATATCGTCGACAAATACCACGCCATGCAGGTTGCCTGTGGAGATACAGGTTATCTCGTAGTCTCTGCCGTCGACGCGTACTTGCCGGTCAATAGCGGTTTTACCTTCCAGCGTACAATCCATGTCTGACAGATCCAGCGTTACGGGACTGACGTCCACAGTCAGCAATTGAATTTGTCCATCGCTGATAAATGCCTGGAGTCTCCGAATACCCGCGTCGGTTTCCAGATCCAGCTCGCGAATCTCGATTGTTTCGCAGCCGCTTTTGCCAAGCACGCCGACCGTTCGTGCAAGCAGCCTGGAAAAACCATTATTGCTCACTGAGTTGCTATCGGACTGTATTCTGGCTGAAAGTTCTTCCGGTGACGAGGGTTCATGTAGAACCTTGCCTGCGTACAGGCCCTGGTCGATTACGAACCGGCCTGCACAGCGTATCCCGTTGCCGCACATTTTCATACGCGATCCATCGGCGTTGTACATCTCCACTCGGGCGCGGGCGGTGTCGGATGGATATATGAGCATCAGTCCATCCGAACCCAGACCCGTATCCGGATCGGATATCAGACGGGCTATCTGCTGAGGATCACCGATCGTTTCCCTGGTGCAGTCAACGTAAATATACGCGTTTCCATAACCATGCATTTTTGTGAACTTCATAGTCACCATAATAGCTGTATCAGATCGCGTAGGAAAATCCGACTTTCGATAAACTTGCACCGGGCTTGTTCTTGCATCGGGTGCGGTAAACGCCTTATTGGGTGCATGAGCAACAGTTCTATGTGGAACTGCTCGGTGAATAGGGGCATTCAGTATCGTGTTCGCCTTCCATTCAGACTTTGCCCATTCTTTCCCAGTATTTGTGGTTAGTGTTAACCCATACACACTCAGTTTGGTAGTGGAACCGCAAAGCCGGAAGACAACGTATCGTCCTGCTTGATCAGAGTGCATGGAGCCCTTCAAAATGTATTGGGACTGTATATTTGTTGCGATTTTGGGCAAAAATTTCCGGTTATTGGACGTATTTTACAAGATTGAACGAAGAATGTGCAGCTGGGATTCTTTGCTGTAACTATTTATTTGACAATAGGTTATATCGGGGCCTAGGGGGGTGTCCTTGTTTTTTCAGTGCAATTAGCTTCCCACTGCAAAGTATAAGCTTGTGGAATGAAGCCGGGGGGATATGCTTTTACGCTGTGTTCTCATTCGTGGCGCGGTGGCAAAAATGCGATCGAATTCCAACGTGATGTGAGAGGTATATTTAGTTATGGCAAACAATGCTGAACCTTCTGCTGCAAAGATGAGCGGAACAGGTTATCTTGATTTTGAAAAGCCACTCTTCAGAATCCATATGGAGATCGAAGAGTTGGAGGCTCGTGGTAAAGATGACGAGCGAGATTTCTCCGGCGATATAAAGGATCTTCGAGAGCGTCTGCACCAGATGACCAAACGCCTTTATTCCCATTTGACTGCATGGGAGACGGTGCTTGTTGCTCGTCATCCGCAGCGGCCTTTGGTACCTGCGTATATTAATCAGTTCGTTCGGGACTTCTGCGAAATCCATGGGGACCGGCTTTACGGCGATGACCAGGCTATCATTACCGGGTTCGGGCGTATTGGACCCCACAAGGTAATGGTCATCGGCCATAATAAAGGGGCCGACACTGCCGAACGGATCAAATGCAACTTCGGTTGTGCCCATCCGGAAGGTTACCGCAAAGCTCTTCGAGCGATGAAGCTGGCCGAGAAATTCGGCTTACCGGTAGTCTGCATGATCGATACCCAAGGCGCGTTTCCGGGGATCGGTTCGGAGGAACGCGGCATAAGCTCCGCGATTGCGGTTAACCTGATGGAGATGTCCCGGCTAAAAACTCCGGTGGTCTGTGTCGTGGTTGGCGAAGGCGGTAGCGGTGGCGCTCTAGGGATCGGAGTTGGTGATCGAGTGGCAATGTTTGAGCATTCGTTCTATTCGGTTATCTCTCCTGAAGGGTGTGCGGCCATTCTCTGGCGAACCGGGGAGCAGCGTAAACGGGCGGCCGAGTCGCTCAAGCTGACCTCCAAGGATCTCACCAAGCTGGGAATCGTGGATACGGTTATTAAAGAGCCTCTCGGTGGTGCTCATCGTGATCCAGGGGCGGCCGGTGCGGCGCTCGAAAAGTACATTGTCGATTCACTGCGGGAACTGAAACGCTTCAAGATCGACACTGTTCTGCGCAAGCGCTACGAACGCGTTCGCGGTTTAGGCAGCTTCTTCACCAGTGCCGGCAGCGTTTCCGAAAAAGCCAAAACTGTCGCGGAGCAAACGGAAACACCTCGTGTACACCGAGAGCGAAGCACGACCGGAAAACGTTCAACTGCTGCTCGAGCCAAACGTACGTCGCAGGCTGCAGCCAAAACAATATAACGTCAGTTGACGTTATATTCCTGAAAGTGTAACTAAAAGTGCCGACATTTGATGATGTCGGCATTTTTTATTTTTGAATCAGTACCTGGTTCCAGAGAATGATCTGATATGGGCAGTAAGAAATCCGTTTCCATTATTGGTAAAAGCGTAGAGAAGCGGGCGATCAGGATGCATCGTTTTTCCGGCTTCGAAAAATCTCCGGTTAAAACTCTTATACTGGCTGCTACTCATGGCGATGAACCAAAAACCACGTATGTTGCCTGCCAGTTGATTGAACTGCTGGAGTTGGCTGTTTCCGCCGGTGAGCGACCTGAGCACGACGTGTTTATAATCGAACAGGTGAATCCCGACGGATATCATGATTACCGGAGAACCAATGCCAACCGGGTTGATCTTAATCGAAACTTCCCAACTGCCGACTGGGAGGCGGGTCGAAAGCGCAGCCGGTATTACGGTGGACCATTCGCGGTCAGCGAGCCGGAGACCAGAACGCTGGTCGAAACCATCTTGAAAATAAAGCCCGATTTCATTATCTCGCTTCATTCCATCACAAAAAAAAGGCAGTGCAACAATTACAATGGTCGAGCGGGAAAGTTGGCCCGTTTGCTGGCCAGGTTTAATGGTTATCCGGCTATTGCCGATATTGGTTATTCTACGCCGGGAAGTTTCGGAACCTGGGCGGGCGTCGAGCAGGATATCCCGACTGTTACTCTCGAACTTCCTTCGCACACCTCGCGGCAACGGGATTGGCTGGATAATCGGTTGGCGATCCTGGCGGCGATAGGTGGCAGGAACCTGGAGTAGTGAAACGCCTCAAGTATGGTGCCGGAGGGCTATTAGCTGTTTATACATTTAAGCAGCCAGGCCATGTTTTTGCCTAATGCCTGCATAATGTGGATACCCTCTTCGTCTTTTTCCACATCACCTTTATCCAGTCCTATTCCCATGTTCCAGTAACGCGAGCCCGGGACAATCATTTGCCCGATAAGGAAAAAATGATTTAGTGCGTCGAACACGTGGACACTGCCCGCTCTGCGAACCGCCACGACCGCCGCTCCAGCCTTTCGCTGAAACATATCTCCGTTTGCCCGGGCAACGAAACCTGCCCGGTCTATGAGGGCCTTCATTTCAGTTGTGACGTTTACGAAGTAGGTGGGAGAACCCAGGATGATGCCGTCGGCTTCAGACATCTTGGCGATGCACTCGTTGATAATGTCCTCTTCTATTACGCATCTCTTGTTTTTTCCCTTAACGCATTGCATGCACGCCGTGCAGCCTCTGACCTTTTCTCCTCCAAGTTGAATAGTTTCCGCCTCGATTCCCTCTTTGGTTAATTCCTCAAGTACCATGTTGATCAGGATGGAGGTGTTACCGTTCTTTCTTGGACTTCCGTTTATGGCGACTACTTTCATGGTTGGCTCCGATTCAGTTTTTAAAGCTGCCAAGTTTGTCAGATAAAACTGGTGCGGATGAATATGGTAAGAGCTGTTCTGTCTGACCACAAGTATAACTGCCCTTGGCGGTTAAAAGACCACATTCAGTATTAAAAAAGCGAAGCGGGGAGTATTGAAGTACCCCGCTTCGCTCGTGATTCCGGAATGGTTATGGTTCTTCAGACGTTAATCCTGTGATTGTTGTTCCGATTCGATCAGATCCGCTTTCATTGCCTTGACCGCTTCTTCCACCAGTTGTTGTCGCAGGTGGTTTTCTTCCTCGGAAAGGTCGGATTCGCGGATCATCCACTCGTATTGGTATTTGCCATCCTCGCTGGGAATGACGACTTTTCCTACGATGCGATCACGTTTTTGCGTAGCCCTGTCAGTCTGTATGGTTTCAGGACTTTCGTCTTTGACAGGTGCTGAGAGAAAAATAGCGTCGGCCGTCACTTCATAAGCCAGCCCCGTTGCAATGGAAATCTGCTGCAAGGCTTCTTCGATTGTAACACCTTCAGCCAGCAGTGAGAAATTCTGTTTAACTCTGGGGGGCAACTGGGCGGCTGCGGCGGGGTCTATTTTTATATCCACGCCGGCCTGGCGGGATAATCCCCGAAGGACTTCGGCGAAAGAATTGTTGGTGAACCGGAGCGAGGCGATTCGTTCCAGTCTGCGGGCGGTTTGTCGCTCCTGAGGAATCACTATTACGTTTTCACCCCATGGGAACCAGGTGCAGCCTATAGTCCCCGTTGCCCGGGACAGAACCTCTGCGAGCGAATCGTTTTCACCACCTTCGATGATTTTGTCCAATTCTTCCCAATTGTGATTTTCGCCTTCCCTGTTGTTGAATCGTACCAGGTTTTTGAGCGGCGAATTGTCCTTGTTCCATTTCGTTGTCATCAGTGTTGAAAGCGTACGCAGTTCCTCCCAACTGGCCGGTCGACCCAGACGCTCCATCGCCGCGGTGGGGACTATGAAAACTCCCCGGTCGGTGGGGTGCCAGGCCATTCCCAACTGGTTGCAGATCGCCTGGATTCCCTCTCGCAGTCGTATGTTTTCCAGTTTTAAACTGACTTTGGTCTTGTCTCCGTATGGCAGGCAGTTGATGGCCTCCGGACTCATGCTCAGCCCCATGCCGGTGGTTTGGGAAATTGTCTGCAACGCTTCGTATAGTGGAGCGTTTTCGATGGTAAGTTTTGTTGGTTGATCCAAAGCCTGTTCCACGATTATGCGCATATCCTTGTTTGCAGGCTGCGCGAGAGCCAGTGAAACGGTCAGCAGGATGCAGGTGATGGTTGACATCTGATTAAACCTCAATATTCGTCCTTATGACGGTGTTGTACCGACCGGCAATCGATTGTCAGTGCAACGTGGATTCATACGGTTAAAAAATCGCTTCTATATCTTCATCTTCGTATCCGTTAGCGATGGAGACGTCTCCGACGCCAACCGAAACAATAATCGTTTTACCAACCGGCGGAGGTTTCACCGTAGCTTGTAGATTAGCGGGTACATCTGTCGATACCTCCACGATCGCCAGCGAAGGAGCCGATTGGGTTGATAGCTCCATCGCAGGTCGTTGCAGAGTTACCAATGCCAGAGGCGTACCGGTGATTTTTCCCGCACCATTGTTGGCCGCGGAGAAAAAGATCCCGGACGTTATCAGGATCGCTATGCTCGCCGCCGCCGCCAGCGGTCGCCAGTGACGCAGGGCTATCCTGCTGACCTGGCCGCCCGGTTCCGCTTCCCGCTTCAGCCGAGCCTGCCAGGTAAACCGTTCCCAATCCAGTTCCGGTACCTGTTTACCGTGATCGCGTACCAGTTGATCGACTGCTTTCAATTCTTCCAGTTCCGCGGCGAGTGATTCGTCGGCAGCTAACTCCCGCTCCAGCTCTGCTGCTGCCTGAGGATCGAGAGTACCATCCAGATACTCGCTCAGTCGCATCAGCTTCTCGTCAGCAGGATCGAATTGTTGGTCAGAATCGAAGTTCATAGCTATGGTCTCAGCAGTATCTTCAATTTACCAGGTCCGCGAGCTTCTCTTTCAACGCTTTGCGGGCTTGAAAAACGTTCCATTTTACCAGTTGTACGGTGCAACCCATGATCTCTGCCACCTCCTTTTGAGGTAGGCCGTCTATGGAAAACAACGTCAGGGCCAATCTCTGTTTCTCGGGTAGAGATTCGATGGCCTGATTTATTAATTGCTTTGTTTCCTGTTCATTAGAGGCCGCCTCCGGCCTGTTCAACCCACTCTGTGATGCGCCCGACGGTGTTCGGATCTCTCCGTTTTCCACCAGATCTTCGGTGGACATCGCGTTGTGTCGGCTCCGGGCTCGCCGGTAATTCAGTGACAGGTTGGTCACAATTCGCATAAGCCACGGGCCGAAACGGCGGGGATCTTCCAGCTTACCCAGCTTTCGGTACGCCCTTAGAAAAGCGTCTTGAGAGACATCCGAGGCGTCGTGAATATTGCCCAGAAGACGGTAAGACACCGCTACCGCTCGTCTCTGATACCGCTCAACAAGGAGGTCAAACGCCTCCTGATCCCCACCACGGGCCTGCCACACCCACTGAGCTTCTTCCTCACTATGATCGCTCTTATTGTTTGGGTTTGGCATATTATTCACCAGATTAGACACCATGGTGAGAAAAAGGTTAGCTTAGAAGTCGTTTAGCGCCAGTGAATGCGGAAGGTAGGGATGATTTTCGGACCTGTCAATCAGTCGGGCGGTTTCCGTGCTATCTATTGAGTGCGTCGCGACAAGGATACGTCTCCGCGATCATATTTCCATTCTTTCGCCGCTGCGGATGTGAAACCAGGCCGTTTTCTGATAAGATTCCGTCAGCTCCGACGTGGGGCTTAATGGGGAATATTGCCGACAGGCAATCGGGGGCAGGTTTGCAGGTTATTGAATGGAACCTGGCTGTATGGGGTATGGATCGACACTTCTGAGTTTGATTGTTCAAACCTTTCGGGGGTAAAGGAAACCTGAAAATGCAAAAGAAACTGGTTGTATTGGTTTTAGGGTTATTGGTTGCGGGGTGTGCCAATGAGCAGACTTCTCGGTTGTTCACTTCACCAAAGGGTGTAATAGATACTGAAATGAAGTTGCCGGAGGTATCTCGTGAATTCCGCGCTGCCTGGGTAGCAACTGTTGCCAATATCGACTGGCCTTCCAAGCCGGGGCTGTCGGTCGAAGATCAAAAGGCGGAGATGATCGCTATTTTAGATCGTGCGGAGGAACTCAATTTAAACGCTATTGTGTTCCAGGTTCGTTGCGCGACAGACGCCCTGTATGAATCCAAACTGGAGCCCTGGTCTGCCTACCTGACCGGCAAGCAGGGGCAGGCGCCGGATCCTTTCTACGATCCACTGGAATTCGCGGTTAAAGAGGCTCACGCTCGGGGTTTGGAATTGCACGCATGGTTTAATCCGTTCCGTGCCGGACACCCTGCGGCAAAGAACGATGCCCCTGACCACGTCTCGCAGAAGCATCCGGATTGGGTTCGCGACTATGGAAAGTACCCGTGGTTGGACCCGAGTGAACCGGCAGCGGCCGCTCACTCGTTTGCCGTGTTTAAGGATGTTCTTGAAAGATACGACATCGATGGCGTTCACGTGGATGACTATTTCTACCCTTATCCAATTACGGATAAAAAAGGCCAAAAAGTCGAGTTCCCCGATGATAGTAACTGGGAAAAATACCAGGCCTCCGGCGGTAAGCTTTCTCGTGACGACTGGAGACGGGATAACATCAACCGCTTCATGAAAAACTTCTACGAGACCGCTCGTAAGGTAAAACCATATGTAAAGGTGGGGATCAGTCCCTTCGGCATCTGGCGTCCGGGGCACCCTGAACAGATCAAGGGTTTCGATGCTTATGAGGAGCTGTACGCCGACGCCAAGCTGTGGTTTGAAGAGGGCTGGGTCGATTACCTGACGCCTCAGTTGTACTGGAGGATAGATCCACCTGCTCAGAGTTATCCGGTTCTGTTGAAATGGTGGACCGAGCAGAATAAAAAGAATCGGCATGTCTGGCCGGGGAATTACCTGGGACGTATCACCGGAAAGAAGAGTTGGCCTATTCAGGAAATTGCCAATCAGATCAAACTTACTAGAAAGCAGCCGGGAGCCGGCGGTAATGTGTTTTTCAGCATGAAGTATCTTGTCAAAAACACTGCTGGAATCAACGAACTGATAGCGAAACTGTACGAAAAACCGGCCCTGGTACCGGCCACTCCCTGGCTGGATAATCAGGCTCCGCCCGCTCCGAAAGTCGTTGTGAATGATAGCAGAAAAGAGGGAATGTTGGACTTGAAGTTCAAGCCTGGGTTTGGAGAAAAGGCTAACCTGTGGATGGTTCATCTTCGCTATGGAGATAAATGGAAACAGAAAATAATCTCCGCCTCCCATGCCAGGCTGGAAGTGCCTATTCAGGAGACAGCCGGCAAGGAAATCGATACAATCGCGGTTCAATCGGTTGACCGTTGTGGAAACCTGAGTTTGCCGGTTGTCATTCGCTGACGCTATTTGGAAAAAACACGACGACGGAGTTTGGTGACGAATACGATCATGAAAGTCGTAGAGAAGATAAATGATCTTGATCGGGCGCTGGCTGCCGCCAGGCGGGAAGAGAAGACTATTGGGTTTGTGCCTACCATGGGTGCTCTCCACGCCGGGCATGGCTCGCTGATCGATAAAGCTCGAACTCAGTGCGATATCGTGGTCGTCAGTATATTCGTCAATCCCCTGCAATTCGGTCCTGGCGAGGATCTGGAAAAATATCCCAGAACCCGCCAGGCGGATCTGGATGAATGTGAAAAGCGCGGAGTCGATTACGTTTTCATTCCCGAAGTGGCGGAGATGTATAGCCGGGCAGTGCTGACGAATATCCACGTTGCCGAGATTTCCGAACCGCTGTGCGGTAAAAGTCGTCCCGGGCATTTTGATGGCGTATGCACGGTTGTCTGCAAACTGTTCAACATCGTCAGGCCAAACCGGGCGTACTTCGGCGAAAAGGATTATCAGCAACTCGTCATTATCAAACGTATGGTCAGTGATCTTTCCATGCCGGTTGAGATAGTCGGATGTGAAATAGTCCGCGAACCCGATGGGCTGGCTTTGTCCAGTCGCAATTCGTACCTCTCGACTACCCAACGCCGACAAGCGCCGGTCATTCAGGAATCTTTGAAGTCGGCCGCTGACAGGATTCGGCAGGGGGATACTGAAACGGAATCGCTGATCAGGCAAATAAGCCGGCAAATCAGTGAAGGTGGTGCGGATTCGATCGAATACGTGTCTATCGTCGATGCCGAAAGCCTGGCAGATCTGGAACATGTGGATCGGCCCGCTCGCATAGCCGTAGCCGCCAGATTCGGCCAGACTCGCCTTATCGATAACCTTGGTGTGGACGTCAGCTGATACTACCAGTACCATAAGAGTAACTGCACTTGAAACCGTCAGACGCGGATGGATGAGAGGGCGGTTTGTCTGTCTTATATAGGCAGAGGGTTAATCTAGGTAGATCTGATTCGGCGGGCATTCATGCATCCAGAGCTGTTCACTATTCCGTTTATTGATTGGCCGGTTAAAAGTTACGGGGCTATGCTCACTCTCGGGTTTCTTACCGGCGTGTGGCTTTCCATGAAGCGGGCGGAGCGGCTGAAGGCCGACCCTGATGTCATTCTTAATATCGGTTTCATCTGCCTGATATGCGGTGTCATCGGCGCACGTATCTTCTACGTGGCTCATTACTGGGAGTCCAGTTTCGCTCATCAACCCAATCCGCTGATGGCCGCTCTTAATTGTACCAGTGGCGGTCTGGAGTATTACGGTGGTTTGATTGGAGCGATTGTCGGTGCTGTAGTATACATGGCCATTGCCAAAGTCTCCATTCGTATGTACCTCGACATTCTGGCGCCGGCCGCTGCCTGGGGTTTGGCCTTCGGGCGGATGGGGTGCCTGCTTAACGGTTGCTGCTGGGGTGGGCTTTGCGTTGATCCGCACGGTCATGAAGTTGTGCCGTGGGGAATTAGTTTTCCGCATGGGTCGGCTGCTCATGTTCGCCAGTGGGAAAACCGGCAGTTAACGCTACCTGCCGAGTTGATTGTCAGTGTTCCCAACAATGTTGTTTCTTTCCCTATTGCTCAGAGTACGATCGATGCTCCGCTCGAACGGCGGGAAGGTCCAATTGTCCGCCTTCGAAATCTGGAGCAGAGTATCAGTGATCTGGAAGCTGTTGGTGCCGATCCCGAGCGGATCGAGTCGCTGAAAAAGCGGTTGAAGATTGCTACTGAGATGGCGGAATCCAAGAGGAGGGATTATCTCCCCTTGTATCTTGCCATGCAGTATCCGTCGCGAGAAGATCCTTCGCGGACGATTACCGCCACCGAACTTAGTGAGCTTGCGCAGAAATACCGGTCGAAACTGGTTCATCCGGCACAGGTTTACGGAATTATCAACGCCTTTCTTCTAAGCTGGGTGTTGCTCGAGTTGCTTTATCGCCGTAGGCGGCACGGGGTGGTTTTTGCTGCGTTGTGCTTGATTTATCCCGTAACCAGGATAATCCTGGAATATGTTCGAGTCGATAATCCTCACGATTCGGTTGGCTTGACTATCTCCCAGGCATTCAGTGTGGGGATTTTCCTGTTCGGCCTGCTCTTGATTCTCTGGCTTCGTAGAATGCCTCTGCGATCTCCCCGGGCTATACCTTTCGTTCCTCCCAGCGACGACGAAAAGGAATAAGCAGATGTTCAGGTGTGGTGGCTACCCGGCACGCATTGCTATCTGGATGCGTGTAAGTGCAGTCTGCGCCGGTTTGTTTGCCCTGCTTCCGGTTTGTCCGGCCAATGCTGTCAGCGGGAAAGTGTTGTTGCGCAACGATCTTACTCCCGGATCTCTTGCCACATATACGATACGGATAACTTCTGTCAGAACCTCTCCGCTTCTGCGGTATACGGAAAAACTCACCTACGAACAGGATGGCAAACTTACCCTGCTGGTTCTCGAGTCCCCGGAGAAAGGGCAAGCCCGCCGAGTGTGGATGATGGAACTGGGGGAATCGCGGATTACCGGTCTGGTTCGCGACGGTGTTCCCATTGATGACTTGCCGCACCCGAAAATGCTTGGGTTGCCTCCGAAAGTCGCCCAATTACGAACTTCCATTATCAGCTCTGCATACGCGGACGCCTCGGTCGTGGGTGGTTCGGCCGTTCAACGCGGAGGGCTGCTTGTCGCTCTCGACTTCGTTCGCTGGCCCGAAGAAATGATTGAAGTTGGTCAAACCTGGCAAACGCAGGCTGAAAGACCCGAACTTGATGGGGCATGGACGCACACGTTTAGCGAAATTATCGGCAAGCGAAGCGAGAAGGTTGCGGTAGGGGAATTCTCGTTTTCCGGGCAATTGGCCGGTCCGTTGCAGCAGGCGGGCAAACTTAAAACGGCTGAAGGTACCTGGCGATGGCGAGTGGCAAAGCGACTCCTTGAATCCGCTTCGGCTGATATTCAACTCAGTTACGGACTCTATGAACGCCTGCGCGATCTGGAAATGCACGTCGTACTCAAGTTGGAAAACAGCGAGCATCTGCCCCGGGGGCAAATGCCCACTATCGCCGGGGAATTGAACACGCTTGGTAAACTGGCTGGAGAGACTGCCGGTTTGGCCGGTGCTGATACGGTTAACTCGCTGCGGAAGTTCATTGCCGAAAACAAGGATTCGCTCTGGATGCCGGTGGCGAAAGACCTGCTTGATCGGGCAGAGTTCGACTCGCAGAATCTCGGCCAGATGACGGAGGATCGACTGGTTTCCGCTTTGACCAGCCTCGTAACCCGGTGGCAACTCGCTTCCTTTGGTGGTCAGACCGAACCTTTGCAGCCATTGAGGGCGACGTTTGCGAAATTAATTAAAACCAATAGAGATACGATTCATCGGCTTGCCGGTTCCGAAGACGCCAACCTCAGGGCGATAGCGGTTTTTTGCACTGCGTTCGGGAAACAGCCTGCCGACCTGCAACGGGTTGTTGCCTGCTGCGCAGACCGCGAGCCCCGCGTACGGGCATGGGCGGTTTACGGACTGGCCGAACGCGGTCAAGCTGATGTCGATCCGGATCTTCTCGCCGGGCTTCTGGCGGATACTGACGAAATGGTTCGCAGCCGGGCATGTATGGCGGTTGCGGCGTGTATACGTCCCGATTCAACACAACGCTCGAGGTTTTTCGATCTGCTTCTGAAGGTTGTTCAAAACGACACGGCCGATTCAGTGAGACCTCATGCCGCGGTAGCTCTGGATGTTCTGGCGGAAAAACGGGATCTGCCGGAGCTTATTCACGCTGAATCGCTTCAGGAAGTTCCGCCGGCAAGGCGTCTATTGGAAAACACGATCAAAAGACTTGGTGGTAAAACCAAGAGCAACTCTGATTAATGGCTTGATTTCAAGCTGGCTTGTTTCTCTGAAACCGATTGAGTTCGAACAGTAAAACTCACCCGCCTGGAGCTATTTTACCGTTGTTTTACAGGTGTTCCAGGGATTGGGGCTGGGGTATTTTCTTCACTTCGTTGCCGTTTTATATTATTAAAAAACGGTGAAGATCGCATGACGCGGACAGAACGCGGTTGTTTGACAAAACCTCTTGACTGAAATACATTCTCCTTCCCGAATGAGATGGAATTAAGGCAAACCTTAAGATTCTTTTCGAACAAGACACTCTTTGCTGTTTCACCAGGTAAGCTGCAGGTAAGTTGGAAAACTGGAACAGGAACACTCTGAGCGGACGCCGAACGTTCGCGAACACTTGAACTGCAGGTGTGTTTATACCGAAGTAACGAAGATGGGCCGGGGCTGTGCGCCCGAGCGCCGTCTCTGCGTAGTTGTGTCGCCTTATATCAAGGAGTCGAGTTGATGTCGAACACCGTAAATGAACTTTCGCCCAAGGTTCGGCAATTTCAGAAGGTGTGTGAGATTCTGGATAAGCATGATCGTAATCCGGCAAAGTTAATCCCGATTTTACAGCAGGTTCAGGATGAGTATCGGTATTTACCGGAAAAGGTGCTGACCTACGTGGCGACTTCGCTCAACCTGCCGCCTGCCAAGGTGTATGGTGTGGCCACTTTTTACGCCCACTTCACTCTGAAACCCAAGGGAAAACACGTTGTAAGGGTTTGCGATGGTACTGCCTGCCACGTTAAGGGATCTGGCGATATTATCGAGGCTCTTTACAAGAAGCTGTCTTTAAGCAGCAAGAAACAGACTACCGACGATATGTTATTCACCGTGGAAACCGTCAGTTGCCTTGGAGCCTGCGGGCTTGCTCCTGTTATGGTTATTAACGAGGACGTGCATGGGCAGGTTACTCCGGAAATGGTGGAAAAACTCATCGACGATATCGTGGCCGCGGAGAAAAGCGGGGAGGCGTCATAATGATCAGCTCGATTCTCGATCTTAACGATATATCAAAGAAGTATAAAAACGCTTCCCGGAAGATTAATCGCAGAGTGGTTATCTGTGCGGGAACAGGTTGTGTTGCCAACGGTTCGCTGAAAGTAATCGCTGAACTGGTGAAACAGATCAAGCAAGCCGGCTTGAACGTGGTAACAGAGGTTAACGGTGAACTGGCACACCTCGCCGGCGAAGCTGTGCACATATCCAAAAGCGGCTGTCAGGGTTTTTGCCAAATGGGACCATTGGTCTCCGTTGAGCCGGACGGTATTCTCTACTGCAAGGTTCGCGAGGACGATGTGACCGAAATTGTTGAGAAAACGCTTGAAAACGGCGAGACCATTGAGCGGTTGACCTACAAAAACCCCGCTGACGGCAGTCGCTGTCGGGGACGCGACGATATCCCTTTCTACAAGAAACAGGGGCGGGACGTTCTCAAGGCCTGCGGCTCTATTGACCCGGAAGATATCAACGAATACATCGCCGGCGGTGGTTACGCCGCCGCCCGCAAAGCGTATACGGAAATGACTCCGGAGCAGGTGTGCGAGGAAATCGAACATTCCGGTCTGAGAGGCCGGGGGGGCGGTGGGTTCTCCACCGGCTTGAAATGGCGATTGACCCTGAAGCAACCGGGACCGAAGAAGTTCGTGATCTGTAACGGCGACGAGGGAGACCCCGGAGCCTTTATGGACCGCAGTGTTATGGAGGGAAATCCCCATGGGCTTCTTGAGGGGATAATGATCGCCGCCCGTGCCGTAGGCGCCGACGAAGCCTACATTTACGTACGACTGGAGTATCCTCTGGCGGTCAATAGACTGCAGCGAGCCATAAAAGACGCTCAGGAGCTGGAAGTTATCGGAAAGAACCTCTTCGGTACGGAAATGTCCCTCGACATTCACGTTATGGAGGGGGCCGGTGCGTTCGTGTGTGGGGAGGAAACCGCTTTGATCGCCTCGATCGAAGGGAAAAGGGGCATGCCCATGCCCAAGCCACCTTTCCCCGCGGAATCGGGACTTTGGGGTAAACCAACTGTCATTAACAACGTGGAAACCCTGGCCAGTGTGCCCAACATTATAAACCGGGGAGCAGCCACGTACCGCTCCGTCGGCACTGAGAACTCGCCGGGAACTAAGACTTTCGCCCTTACAGGTCACGTCGCCAATACCGGGCTCATTGAAGTGCCTTTTGGAACAACCTTAAGGGAAATCGTCTTTAATATCGGTGGGGGAGTTACCGATTCGCAAGGGAATATCTCCCGCGATGGCTTCAAGGCTGTGCAGATCGGCGGTCCATCCGGCGGTTGCCTGACCGAGGACATGCTCGATCTGCCGCTCGATTTCGATTCCCTGCGTGGCGTGGGGGCGATGGTTGGTTCGGGTGGTCTGGTAGTAATGAATAACCAGACCTGCATGGTGCAGGTGGCCAAGTTCTTTATGCAGTTCACCCAAAACGAGTCGTGCGGTAAATGCCTGCCTTGCAGAGAGGGAACCAAGCAGTTGTTGGCCATGCTCGATGACATAACCGAAGGGCGGGCTACTCAGGAAACCATAGCCAATATGGAAAAACTCTCGCGTGTCGTTCAGAAAGCCTCGCTGTGTGGATTGGGCAAAACAGCTCCGAGCCCCGTTCTCTCCACACTTCGACTTTTCCGCGAGGAATACGACGCCCACGTCAATCAGAAACGCTGCCCGACAGGACAGTGTAAAGCCCTGGCTATGCCTGAAATCATCGCCGAGAAATGCCGGGGATGCACCTTGTGTAAACGCAAATGTCCGGTCGGTGCCATCTCCGGCGAGAAAAAGGAACCGCATGTTATCGATCCGGATAAGTGCATCCGCTGTGGTGAATGTGTCAAGGCATGTAAGTTTAACGCTGTTGTAGGAATCTAAAAATGACTGCGAAAAATACACTGACTTTAAATGGCCGCCAGGTGGCATTCACCGATGAACCCAATCTCCTGGAAGTGATTCGGTCGGCCAATATCGATATACCGACTTTCTGCTATCACTCTGAACTCAGTGTTTACGGAGCCTGCAGACTATGCCTGGTTGAGGTCGAAGGGCAGGGGCTGGTTGCTTCGTGTTCGGTAAAGCCGCGGGATGGAATGGTGGTTCTTACTCACACCGAAGAGATCCGGGAAATTCGCCGGATTAACCTGGAACTGCTGCTGGCCAACCACGACAAGGATTGTACCACCTGCCCGAAAAACGGTAGTTGCCAATTGCAGGATCTCTCCTACCGGCTGGGCGTGGACCAGGTGCGGTTCAAGTGTACGGATAAGGTTTATGATCTTGACACTTCGTCTCCCAGTCTGGTGAGAAATCCCAATAAGTGCGTGCTTTGCGGCGACTGTGTCCGGGCGTGTGATGAGATCCAGGGCATCGGAGTGATCGATTTTGCCCACCGCGGCGCTGGAGTATCCGTACAAGCCGCTTTCGATAAGAACCTTGACGGCGTGGAATGCATTTACTGCGGGCAATGTGCGGCCGTGTGTCCCACCGGAGCGATTACTCCCAAGAGCGAGGTCGAGGATGTCTGGGTGGAAATCAATAATCCCGACAAAACCGTTGTCGCTCAGATTGCCCCGGCCGTCAGAGTCGCGCTTGGTGAAAGATTTGGTTTACCGCCAGGTCAGGCGACTACTGGACAGATGGTGGCCGCTTTGAAGGCGCTCGGGTTCGACAAGGTTTTCGATACCAGCTTTGCTGCCGACTTGACCGTGATCGAGGAGGCCAGCGAATTCATCGAACGCAAGAAAAAGGGCGAAAATCTGCCCCAGTTCACCAGTTGCTGCCCTGCGTGGGTCAAATACGCCGAACAGTATTATCCCAGTCTGCTCAGCAATCTCTCCAGTTGCAAGAGTCCGCAACAGATGTTCGGGGCGATGGCCAGGGATATCCTTCCCGAAAAACTTAGTGTTCAGAACAAGGATCTGGTTATCGTTTCGATCATGCCCTGTACGGCCAAGAAGTTTGAAGCCCGGCGGGACGAATTTACCCACGATGGCATAGCTGACGTTGATTATGTTCTCACCACCCAGGAACTCGCCCGGATGATCGAGGAGATGGGGCTGCAGTTCGATAGTCTCGAGCCCGCCAGTCTGGACATGCCTCTGGGATTCAAAACCGGTGCCGGCGTGATCTTCGGCGCTTCCGGTGGCGTTACTGAGGCCGTTCTCCGCTATGCCGCGGAAAAACTTACCGGGGCCAAACTCGATAACGTGGAATTCCCGGATGTTCGCGGAGAAGACGGGTTGCGGGAAGCTACCATCAAGTTCGGTGAAGCCGAATTGAAAGTGGCGATTGTGCAGGGGCTGGCAAATGCAGCCAAGGTGGCCGACCAGGCCGTCGCCGGTGAAAGCCCTTACGATCTTGTTGAGGTGATGGCTTGTCCCGGAGGCTGCATCGGTGGCGCCGGACAGCCGGTAGCCAAGAACTTCGCCGTTAAGCGCAAACGGATGAAGGGAATCTACGAAATCGACCGCCAGTTGCAGTTGCACAAGGCTCAGGATAATCATCTGGTTGCTCAATGCTACGAAAACAACCTCGGTGAAGTGGGTGGAGAAAAGGCGCATCGTCTGCTCCATACCCATTACCAGCATCGCCGGCGGATAGACGAAAAGGAAATTTCCCTTATTGAGCCGGTTGGTACGGAGACCGGACCGAGGCTTGAAGTGAAGGTCTGCGTCGGTACCAGTTGCTTCGTCAAGGGGGCGCAGGAGCTTCTGAATAGGCTTACCACCCATGTGGAAACCACAGGCTTGTCCGACCGCGTTGACGTTCAGGTGACTTTCTGCTTTGAAAAGTGTGAAGGTGCGCCTAACGTGCAGATCGGCGACAAGATACTGGGAAAATGCACATTCGATATGGCGGTGACTGAACTCGATGCGCAATTAGCCGTCTGCGGCAGTTAGTATTTAAACGGTGGCGGGCGAGGCCCGGATCTCGCCCGCCACTGTCTCATCGGTTACCAGGCGATTCTGAGGTATCGTGATGCCCGGGAAGCAATCCAAGGATCAGGTTGTATACACTAATGAGGCTCGCTGCAGGGATTGTTGCCGCTGTGTAAGAGTGTGCCCGGTAAAGGCCATCCGCATGGAAAACGGCCAGGCTTACGTTGAACCCGATCGCTGTATAAACTGTGGAACCTGTATTAGGGAATGCCCACAGGGAGCCAAAACCTATCGCAATGACCTGGAGCTGGCTCGTCAACTGGTTGCGTCCGGTGATCCGGTGGCGGCCAGCATCGCTCCTTCTTTCTCTGCGGTCTTTACTTCCTGGCAGCAGAAACGTATCCCTTCTGTTCTGCGCATGATGGGGTTCACTTACGTAGCTGAAACCGCGATAGGGGCCTACTATACGGCCAAGGCAACCGAGCAGTACGTAAAGGATCATCCGGAAAAATCACATATCTGCACTGCCTGCCCCGCAGTGGTCAGTTATATAGAAAAGTACCGGCACGACTGTGTCGACGCACTTACTCCGATTGTCTCTCCCATGATTGCTCATGGCAGGAGGATCAAAAAGAAACTTGGAAAGAAAACGAAGGTTATCTTCATCGGACCGTGCGTTGCCAAAAAGGATGAGGCGCAATGGCCTCAGGTGGCTGGGGCTATTGATTGTGTCTTGACTTTCGCCGAATTGCGGGCGTGGATGGAACTGGAGAACGTTTCTCTCGAAGGATGTGAGGAAAGCCCGTTTGATGAAGTACCCGCTGGAGCCGCTCGCTATTTCCCCTTGACCGGTGGATGCCTCCGTACGGCCGATATGGCCACCGATGTCCTCGACGAAAACACCGTCTGCATCAGCGGTTATGAAGAGCTGGACCAGTCGCTGCAACGTATCGAGTCCGGTGGGCAGAACCTGGTAATCGAGCCTCTGTTCTGCCCGCAGGGGTGTATCAACGGTCCCGCTATTGCCAATAAGGATAATCTCTACGAGCGGCGGCATGGGGTTATTGAGTATGCCGACAAGCCGATGGCTGAGGTTGACGAAAGCGATGTCCCACCCGATACGTCTATCAGCTACGCCGTGCAGCACACTGCGGCCGAAACCAGGATTACCGAAGACGAGATAAAAAAGGTACTCGAAAGAACCGGAAAGGCCGAAAAGGAAAACCAGCTTAATTGCGGAGCTTGTGGATACCCATCATGTTACGCTCAGGCGGTTGCGGTTCTGCAGGGGATGGCCGAACCGGAAACCTGCCTGCCCTACATGAGAAGATTGGCCGAACAGCGGACTGACCGCATCATTGATACTTCACCGAATGGTATAGTGATTCTCGATAAGAAACTGCGTATTTTGAACATGAATCCCGCTTTCCGGAAAATGTTCAAGTGCTCTGAGGCTACCTGCGGAAAACTGGTTTCCGTACTCATGGATCCGGAATTCTTCGAAAAACTCATTGATCGGGATGACACAAGCCCGGTTACCGAGTTTGTCGATCATAAGAATTACAATCTCATCTGCCACCAGATAGCCTACGCCTTACCTGAGGAAAACCAGTATGTTGGTATCTTCGTTGATATTACCAATACTCAGGCCAATCAGCAGAAACTTTCTAAACTCCGCCAGCTTACCATTATGCAGGCGGGCGAACTGCTTGAGCATCAGACGAAGATGGCCCAGCAGATAGCTGAACTGCTGGGGCAGTCGGCCGCCAAGGGCGAAGACCTGGTCGAAAAACTTATGGCTCTCGCTCGCGAGGAATCCACCGGATTGACTAAGGAGGATCGAAACTGGCTGAAGGATATCTATACGTCCACGTAAGCTCCGACCAGCGGAAAAAACGCGGCAAGGATGTCTGCGGCGATGAAATCGCCATAGAACGTACGAGCCGGCATACGACCATGATCTGCTGCGACGGAATGGGTTCCGGCATTCGGGCGAATATCGCCGCTAGAATGTGTATTACCCGTATGCGAGAACTGATGCAACACGGTTTCTCTCTGCGCGAAACCTTCAGCAAGGTTGCCCGCTCCATGAATCAGTTGCGGGGAAAAAGTCCTACCTATGTTGCCTTTACTATCGCCCGCGTACTCAATAACGGACAGGCTACCGTTTTCTCTTACGACGCGCCTCCCGCAATCCTTGTTGGAAACAATCGTGCCAGCGTCCTTGAACGTAAAATCGACATAATCGAACAGGCGGAGATCGGGCAATCCACCTGTTTTCTCCGAGTGGGGGAAGGGCTTCTGATTTTCTCCGACGGAGTCAGTCAGGCCGGCCTGGGATTGCAGATGGGGGCCGGATGGGGATCGGACGGTGTCTGCCAGTTTGTTAACGAACAGTTGAAAGCCGGTTCACCACGCACCAAACTGCCGATCATTATCAACGATCAGGCTCGTTCCTATTGGGCAAGTACTCCAGGGGATGACTCCTCCATTATCTTTGGTTTGTGTACCACGGGCCTCGTACTGGACATCCTGACCGGACCCTGCAGCTCGCCCGAAAGGGATGAGGCCGTTGTTAAGGAATTTCTCGCTTCTCAAGGATTAAAAATTATCTGTGGTGCCAGTACGGCCAAGATGGTTGCCCGCTGTACCAATTCAAAATTGTCTATCAAGCAGGATGATCAAAGCCTTATTGCTCCGCCCAGATACGAAATCCCTGGATTCGATCTGGTTTGCGAGGGAACCGTTACCTTGAATCAGGTTTACAACATATTCGATGTGCCTAGAGACAAGAAAGAGGAACGGTCGGCCGTTACCGAGCTTGTTGACTTCCTGCACATTGCAGATCGTGTTAATTTCAAGGTTGGTCTGGCAGAAAACCCCGCTTGCAGTGATATAAGTTTTCGCCAGCAGGGCATTCACCCTAGGAGACAGATCGTTGACATGCTCAGCGAGAAGTTGCGTCAGGCTGGGAAGCTCGTTGTTCAGGAATTCGTCTGACAAACCGTTTCTGGAAGTGTTACCTGCTACCGTTTTCCATACGTAGTTTCCAGTAGGGGGATTGCCCCTGCTGAATGAATGCTCACGTCAAAAACAGTTTTATATGACTGTACTTTCCCGCTGTTGCCAATTGCTTGCTCGCCTTGGTATGTAGGACGCACTTGTTTTTGTAAGAATGGGGTGGCCGTCAATGCAGGATATTGTGTTAGGAAAATATATTGCAAATGTATATCTACTCGGATAACCTGCTGACGAACAAGGGCCGAAACCAATTGCTCGATTGTGCAATGCCGGGTGTCGTCGCAGGCTGGTTGAAATGGATTAACACTACTTGCCAATATTCCCGGCAATCGGATTGCGTGCCGTTACGGTTCTCCGTGGTTTCCAAACCCGTCCCCAGTGCTTGCCAAGTGCTCTTGAATGCTGACGGGATAACCATAAACCTGCATTGCCTGCTGGAATCAAATACGGAGAAAAACTATGAACAGGCACCTGCCACTCCAAACGCGTCTGGTAGCATGTTTTTCCATTGCTTTTATGTACGGGTTGTTGGCCGCCTCGCCTCAGAGACTGTTTGCTTTCCAATCTTATGATGATGAGACGCCGGCCGTTATCCAGAATCCAAATACCGGAAATGGTTTGGAGGAGACCGCACTGGAGGTTGCTCCTGTTCCGGAAGCGCAGCCATCCCGGCTTTTGGAAACAACTCGTCTCGATAGCGATAGGGATGGTATTGAAGACTATGCTGACAACTGTCCCACGATTCCCAACTCCGACCAGGATGATTCTGATCAGGATGGAATCGGTGATGTATGCGATAATACAATAATCCTGTCGCTTGTTACCGACCCTCCCGGTGGCGGAGAATTCGAACTTAACGGTCCGCGTGGAGATTTACAGGTTTCTGACGGGCAAACCTTCACCCTGGATAACCTCTCACAAGGTTTGCACTCCATCAACCAGGTCTTGGGACTCGATTCCGATTATTCGCTTGCCCAGATAAACTGCCAGTATACGGATGGAACCCCGGCGGAGGCGACTATTGATTTAGCCAATCGTAGTATTGACGTAAACCTGGAAGGCGGCGAAACGGTCATTGTCACCTTTACGTTTACCTGGCGGGATTACGGCGATGCTCCGGAAAGCTATAAAACATTGAGAAATCCACATCTGAATACAAATGGACCGAGCCACTTTGCGTCTTTGTGGTACCTGGGAAACGCTCTGGACATAGAGCGGGATGGTAGACCGAGCCCATTGGCCGACGGTGACGATAACCACAGTGCAGGTCCGGTTCCGCACATTGACGACGAGGATGGAGTAACGTTCCCCGTACCGCTGACTCCCGGATCTGCTGCCTATATTACGGTTAAATGCGGAGTACTAGGGGGATACCTTGATGGATGGATTGACTTTAACTCCAACGGCACGTTTGATCATCCGGAGGAATATCTTTTCGAAGATGGGTCTTACTTGTTTCCACCCAGTATCTGTGGCCTTGAGGTTGATGTCCCCGTCCTGGTACCGCCGGATGCTGATCCTGGAAATACCTATGCCCGTTTTCGCATAAGCAGTTACGGAGGTCTCAAGCCGACAGGTGTGGCCTTGGATGGCGAGGTCGAGGATTACCTCGTTTTTATTGATGGTCCTTCAACGGGTACTATTATTATCGAAAAATTAACTTTGCCGGCCGGTGGAGATGGATTCTGGTTTGATACTATTATATCCGATGAACCTGTCCATTTCGATCTTGCCGACGGGGATTCACGTATATTCACCGATGTTCCTCCTGGGGCTTATGCGATTACAGAAGAAGACCCTTTGGGGCTTGGGTATAGCCTGAGCGGGATAGCCTGTTACGATAGCGACACAAACGGTGTACAATCCTCTCCTGACCTTGCCTCGCGGACCGCCACGGTTAACCTTGATCAGGGAGAAACGGTTACCTGCGTTTTCACTAACGAAAAAGATACCGGCGCCTGCTGCTTCGAGGACGGCACCTGCGAGATGACTTACGAAGCCGAGTGCATTGCCGGCGGTGGAGGATGGGGCGGATACGGCCGACCGTGCGAAGCCTGCCCGCCGGCGGGTGCCTGTTGCTTTGACGACGGCACTTGTGAAATGACCTATCCTCCGCAATGCCAGGCGGCAGGCGGTGATTGGGGTGGTCACGGTCGACCTTGCGAAGCCTGTCCACCGGCTGGAGCCTGTTGCTTCGATGACGGTACTTGTGAAATGACCTATCCTCCGCAATGTCAGGCGGCAGGCGGTGATTGGGGTGGTCACGGTCGACCGTGCGAAGCCTGCCCACCGGCGGGTGCCTGTTGTTTCGATGATGGTACTTGTGAAATGACCTATCCTCCGCAATGTCAGGCGGCAGGCGGTGATTGGGGTGGTCACGGTCGACCGTGTTCTGAATGTCCTCCGCCCGGGGCCTGCTGTTTTAACGATCCCGAAAACTACTGCGAGATAACCTACGAAGCTCAATGCGTCAGCAGTAACGGAACCTGGATGGGAAATGGTGTACCCTGTGATGCCTGTCCCGGACCGGACATCGTGATAAATGTCTATAAATACGAGGATATAAACACTAACTCCTCGCACGATGCGGGCGAGCCTTATCTCCCTGGCTGGACGATAACCCTTTCCGCTTCAAATGGTTTTTCAACGCAGCAGGCAGTAACCGACAGTAACGGGCTGGCGACTTTCGATATGCTCTTTGCCGGGCAATACACGATCTGTGAGGATCTTGAGCCGGATTGGGCTAATTCGCAATCAGGCGATAACATTAACCCTTATACTCCGTGTTTTACAAGAGAGTACGCTCCCGATGAATCTCCAGTGGCAGTGTATTTTGGAAACTACCACCTTTATGGTCACGTTCGCGTTCACAAGTATGAAGATCTGAACAGCAACGGTCAGCAGGATGTGGATATTTTTGAACCGGACATGGCTGATTGGGAGTTTTCTCTATACGATAGCTCTGGAAACCTGATCGACACTGGAAATACCGACACTTCAGGTATTGCCGCTTTCAATGACCTGTTCCCGGGTTCTTATACCTTGTGCGAAACTTCCACATCCGGCTGGCTGAACAGTGAACCGGGGGCGCTTGCTGCTTTGGATCCCGCCGGCTTGGATCGCTCCTGTCGAGCAGTGAATGTGGAAAGAGGAGAAACAGTGAACGTCGATTTCGGGAATTATTTCCCTCCGCAAATAACCTGTCCGCCGTCGATTACTGTTGAGCGCGGCGACAAGTTGTGTGGGACCGACGTGCAGGACTGGCTGGACGACGTGAGTGTGGTTATGCAGGGGTCGGCAGGGTTCACCGTTGATAACGATTCGGCATCCAACGGCTTCGGTTGCGGTTTCCCGTATGATAGTACAACCGGGGTTACTTGGACTGCCACGACCGATTTCGGAATCAGCCGCAGTTGTTCCGCCGAAATAAAAGTTGATCGTGAACCGGTAACCTCGACTGCGAGTAAGGGCAGCATCCTTGTATTTCCTAAGCTGGAGATTCGTTGGAATGCCGATGGCCAGCTCATTCAGGACACTTTCATCCATCTGGACAACGATTATAACAAAAAAGTTTTCGTGAAGACTTATATGGTTCAGGGCGATCCGCCGCTGTTTGAACAGCCGTTGATTCTGGAACGGAGCCATCTCGGCTGGGACTGGGTCGATAACCTGTTCGAGTTGACTGCGAATCAGCCGATTTACTGGTCGGTCTTCGATGGGCAGCCGTTCGGTTTATCTCCTATGCCCATGCTCGACCCTGGTCCGCCGCCTGGACGTCCGGATCCCGATGACTATCTCTCAGGTGAAAGAGTAATACGCGGCTATCTCCTGGTCTGGGCTGTTGACGCAGTTGGGAATGAGATAAGGTGGAATCATCTCTCAGGTAAAACGATCATTATAAATTACGCCAATGGATCCGCTTGGGAATACCTGCCCTATGCTTTCGACGCCAGGTGCGTGGAGACGGGAGAGGAACCACTGGATTGCCTCGACTGGGATTCAAACGGAGTTTGCTGCTATGCAGAACCGATCCCCGGATCACTCGAGCTGGATGCGTTTCAATACGACATGACGCCCGGGGTGTTGCTTATGAATTTCTTCGGCGTGGGTAGTGATGCTATGTCAAAACCCAATCAACCCGTATTGGCCGATACCGACCTTACGCTTTTACCTGTGAATATAGACCTGCGGCAGGAAACCGAAGGACCGGTTACGACCAAGGCGTTCTTTACCGTGTGGAATTCAAACGAGTTCAAGTTCTCCGGTCTGGATAGATGTATTACTTTCTGGGATCAGGCCTTACTTGGAAACTACAACCCGATCGGTAACCATTTTCTAAGGCAGAACCTGCAGACCGATTGTGGAAAGGCAAGGATAGACGGGTTGGCCAGTCCTGTCGTCTGCGGGCCTGATAGTCAAAAATCATCTTTACTCGGCGTGCAGATGACCCAACTTGATTTCAGCATTACCGGTGATCAAGCCCGTGCAGGCAATAGCCTCGTGGGAATGGGAATCGAACCGGGTACTATCCAGGTGGATGTCTCTGCCCCGGGGATACCATCAGAGAAACCGATAGAGGTGGGCAGGTAGGTTCGGTTATCTTCGCAATCGGCGTTATTAGTACGCTGCGGCTGCTTTTCGCGATTAATTCTGCATTCGCTCCGTTTTCCGGACCGATAATACCTGTTGTATAGGTTTTGTTTCCAGCTGGGGTCCGGGCACCTTGTAAGGCCGCCTCCTCACCAGCCCAACGGCGACGTTATAGTGAAGATACTTCTGATCCAGCCTCCGTACGATTTGTTTCCTGATGATGAACGGCAGGCTATGCCCCCGCTTGGACTTGCCTATATCGCTGCTGTACTTGAGCGAGATGGTCATGAGGTTCAGATTATCGATTGCGTCGCCGAAGGTTTTGATAACCTTCAGCTTCAAGCTGACGGCAGGCGCAGGTGCGGTGTGCAGGGGGCGGAGTTGCAGCAGCGAATTCTGGATTTTGTACCACGCATTGTAGGCGTATCCTGTCTTTTTACCGCTCAGGCTAAATCCGCATACGATGTGTGCCGGCTGGCTAAATCAACCGGCCTGGATCTGATCACCGTGATGGGAGGGGCTCATCCTTCTGCCGTTCCGCAGGAAGTTCTCTCCATCGCCGAAGTCGACGCCGTGTGTATTGGAGAAGGCGAACTGGCGATGGCTCGCCTGGCCAAGGACCTTGAGCAGGATGTAACCCCTGCTATTCCAGGATTATGCTGGCGCGTGCATAAGGATAAGCTGCACGCAACAACTCCCGACGTGGTACACGATTTGGATGATTTGCCCTTGCCCGCACGGCATCTTCTGCCTATGCATCTATACTTCAAACACAAGGCTCCCCATGGTGGTATCGTCCGGAGAAATCCGTGTACGAACCTTATAACCTCTCGCGGATGTCCTGCCCGATGCTCATTTTGCAGTATTCATACCGTTTGGGGACGTAAGTTTCGAAGTCATAGCAGTAAACGGGTTCTGGATGAACTGGAAGTTCTCGTTAAAGATTACGGGGTTAGGGAAATCCAGTTTGAGGATGACAATATCACCCTCAACAAGAAACGGATGATCGAAATCTGTGAAGGTATGATTGAACGGAAACTCGATTTGCTTTGGACGACTCCTAATGGAGTGGCTCTCTGGGCTTTGGATGAGCAGATTATTGAATTGATGCATCGGGCTGGCTGTTATCATGTCACGATTGCCGTGGAATCGGGTAGCCCACGAGTACTCAAAGAGATTATTGGAAAACCAATCGATCTCGTTAAGGTTCCGGCGATTGTAAAAGCCTGCAAAAAGACGGGAATGAACCTCTCCGCCATGTTTGTCGTTGGCTTCCCTGGTGAAACTGTGGATGAAATCCAGCAGACTTTCGATTACGCCATGAACATGGGAGCCGACGCAGTGCATTTCTTCACCGCCACTCCCTATCCTGGTACCAAACTGTATAATGAGTGTGTGGAGAAGAAACTTATTCCCTTGCCCGTGAATCCTGATACCTTGCGGATAGGCCAACCGGTTATCAGCACTTCTGAATGGACGGCGGAAGAACTCGGTGATATGGTTCGTACTGCTCAGGGGAAATTCTATCTACGTATGGCCCGCCGCAACCCGTGCCGTTTTGTCTACGCTGTTGCCTGCAGGTTCCTTCGTGAACCAAGAGGCATGTTCAATCGGGTCGTCAGCCTGGGCACGACGCTGGCCGCCAGACCTTTACGACTCCTTGGTAGATCTAAACCAGTGGCGGCATCTGCTGCCGGCGGTTGATTCGCATCCTCGAGAAAATACCCGCATCATTTCGGGGGCCGTACTGTCCGTATCCTATTTGTGCAATACGAAGATACCTACGCCGCCGAATCTTTCCAGAAATGGGAAAACCTTAAATAGAAACTGATCGGCTTTTTCCAGGGTGGACGCACGTAACAATCGCGGGCCGGCCAGGAAGCGGTTGAATCGTGATAGCATCACGAAACGACGAAGCTTTACGTCGTTGCATACCTCTTTGATCGTAGCGATATCCTGGGCGTTAAGCTTGCGCTCATCCTGGGTAATGTTCTTATCCAGTGACGAGTCGTTGGGGACCAGCATTTTGCCGAAACGAGAATTCCGGATACGGTCAAAAGCCGGAACGTCCAGAGGTTCCCAGAAAAACGCTGTGCCGCCGGGCTTTAAAACCCGCATGGTCTCTCTTATCGCGGCTTCAATCTCCACATGATGGAGAATTCCTGTACCTGCTACAACGTCATAGGTGTTGTCCGGATAAGTCAGCTTTTCGGCGACCTGTACGGAGAAGTTTGTGGTTTTGCCGTAACCGTAGCGTTTTGCCAGTCTGCCGGCAATGGCTATGTTGTTGTCGCAGCAGTCGAAACCATCCACTTCGTAGCCGATGTATGCGTAGCGAATTGCCTGGATCCCCGTGCCGCAGCCGAAATCCAGGAGCTTCTGACCTGGAGTATGATACAGCTTCTGAATCAGTTCGTATAACAGCCAGCACGAATTCCAGGGACGGCGTTCTTTTCCTTCCACCGGATCGAAGGTTATCCTTTCAGGCTCGGTCAGTCGTGAAAAAGCCTCATAGTAATCACGCTCCCGAATCTGTCGCCTGGACAGTGTCTCGGTTAACGATTCCTTCGTAATAACGGTTTGGCTTTGTTGTGCCGTCGTTGTATCTGTCATGGTAGTGTCTCAGCAGGAATTTACCCTTCCTGGTAGTTTTGTAGCCGTTTGTTATCAATAGACTTATGCGCTAATGTTCCCTACTACCTGTTATTATCGGCTATAGCGGACTTTGCATGCATGAGTGATTGGTTTGTACGGCGTATTATTACTTCCGGCAGGCTTTATCGGACTAAACCGCCAATGGCAAAGCCTGACTCGCAGGCGGAGGGGGGACAAGGATCGTTTTAAAAAAGCCGAAAGCTGGTGAATCAGCTTTCGGCTTGTTTATTATATACGGTTGCTTTCTGGAATCTTTATATCTTAACCGAACTTGATTCCCTGCGCCAGCGGCAGTTCCTTGCTGTAATTGACAGTGTTAGTTTGCCTGCGCATGTAAGCTTTCCAGGCGTCGCTGCCAGACTCTCGGCCACCGCCGGTTTCCTTCTCACCGCCGAACGCGCCGCCGATCTCAGCACCGCTGGTGCCGATATTGACATTGGCAATACCGCAATCGCTGCCGACGGCCGACAGGAAGGTTTCCGCCTCCTGAACATTGTCGGTGAAGATCGCCGAACTGAGGCCCTGTGGAACGTCGTTATGCATGGCAATTGCTTCGTCCAGCGTCTTATACGTGAGGATGTAAAGCAGTGGGGCGAAGGTTTCGTCCTGAACAATCTGGTATTCGTTCTTCGCCGTTGCGATCGCCGGAGTGACGTAGCAGCCGCTGGCATACTTGTCGCCGGTCAGTTTTTCGCCGCCACATAGGACTTCACCGCCTGCCTTCTTCACTTCGGCAATGGCGTTCATCATGTCGTCGACCGCGCCCGTATCAATCATCGGTCCCATCAGCGTATCAGAATCGAGAGGATTACCGATTCGTACCTGGGCATAGGCCTTCAGCAGGCGCTTGACCAATTCATCTTTGATCGATTCGTGAGCAATGATTCGTCGCGTACTTGTGCAGCGCTGTCCAGCGGTTCCAACCGCACCGAACAGAATCGCCGGTACCAGCATATCCATATTGGCATGCTCGGTGGCGATGATGGCGTTGTTGCCGCCAAGCTCCAGAATGGTTCGGCCCAGACGCTTATGGACAACCTCTCCCACGCGGTATCCCATCCGGCAGCTTCCAGTGGCCGACACCAGCGGAATTCGCTTATCGTTAAGAAGGGCCTCGCCGATTGTCGATCCCTTGCCGATTACCATGCTGAAAATCGCAGGGTTGACGCCGTGCTTCTTACAGACGTCGGCCGCTATCTTGGTACACGCGATACCGGTCAGCGGGGTTTTGGAAGAAGGTTTCCACAGCGTAGCATCACCGCAGACGGCCGCTATCGCCGAATTCCACGCCCAAACCGCTACCGGGAAGTTGAATGCGGAAATAACCCCGATTACTCCCAGGGGATGCCACTGCTCACACATCCGGTGCCCGGGCCGCTCTGAAGGCATGGTCAGACCATACATCTGTCGGCTCAAACCGATGGCGAAGTCGCAAATGTCCACCATCTCCTGAACTTCACCTTCACCCTCGGCCCGGATCTTACCCATCTCCATGGTGACCAAGGCTCCGAGTGCCGCCTTCTTCTCCCGCAGGGCGTTACCCAGATCGCGAACCAGTTGGCCGCGAATCGGACCCGGGACCTTTCGCCACTCCAGAAACGCTTCATGGGCTTTGGAGGCTACTTTTTCGTATTCTCCGACTGTGACCTGCTTTACTCCGGCGATTCGTTTCCCATCGATTGGGGAGGTCGAATCAAGCGTGTCGCCGCTGCCGAGCCATTCGCCGCAGAAGCCACCGGCGTTGATATCTTCGATACCGAGCTGTTTAAGAATTTCTTGCATGAGAGGATTCCTCGATTTTTCTAATAATAAGGGCTGTTCCTACTACTGGGGAGCTTAGCCTCACTGGAATTATAGTCAACCGGCGCCTTGAACACCCCGATTTGTTGCGTAATATAGTCAGCCTCATGATCACAAAATGCTGATCCATCTTGTTCTACTCTGTCACCCGTTCCCGGGTGTAGTCCGTTCGTTATAAAACCAGACTTCAGAGTACGCGGTACCAAAAACGGAGAGATTCCGTGAGCGCATTGCAGGATATCCAGGAACCATTGGGTTCCTTAGACAAGATAAGCAGTAAAGAGCAGAAGCGAGAGGAACTGCGCAGCGTTATTCGCATGACCGTCCCCATCGTGATCACTATCTGTTCGCGCATGGTCATGGATCTGGCCGACTTCAAGATGATCAGTTACCTGGGACATGAAGCCCAGGCGGCGATCATGCCCGCCCAGATCATTATGTGGACTTTCATCGTTCTCTGCTTTGTCACCGTGACCATCGTCAACACTTTTGTTTCTCAGTCGTTGGGACGGGGAAAGCTGGCCGAAACCAGCGCTTACGCGTGGCATGGGGTTTACCTTGGTCTGGCTTACGGGTTGTTCGGACTGGCTTTGTACCCGGAACTGCCGCGAGTGTTTTCCATGGTTAGTGAAAACCCGGAGATCCGCGAACTGGCCCTCACTTACGGTCGAATCTCTCTTTTGACCGTGGGACCAACCATAGCGGCCGAGGCCCTTGCCTCTTTCTTCAACGGTATCCATCGCCCCAAAGTGAGTATGTGGTCGGCGCTGGAGGCGAACGGCGTTAATGTTGTTTTCAGTTTGGCCCTTATCTTTGGTTTTGGTCCTATACCGGCATTGGGAATCGCCGGAGCGGCCTGGGGTACGCTTATTGGCGTTTGCTACCGCCTGATAAGATTGTGGGCAGTGTTCGTCTCCCATAAATTCGATGAAGAGTACCGCTCGCGTAACAGTTGGTCGTTCGACTGGAAGAAGATCAAGGAGATCATTCGCGTTGGTTGTCCTCAGGGAATCCAGGCCTTCAGCGATGTATTCGTGTGGGCGATTTTTATCAGCGTATTCATCGGTAAGACTTTTCCCACCAATGACCTGGTGGCCACTAACGTCGTCTGGCAGTATCTGCGAATAGCGTTTATGCCCGCATTCGGGTTGGGAATTGCTTTGTCCTCGCTGGTGGGAAAATCCATCGGCGCTCGCGATCCCGACCGTGCGGAACGGGTTACCCAGATATCGCTTGCTATTCTGGTCTCGTACCTGACCTCGCTTTCTTTGTTCTATCTGGTTTTTCGAAAGGAACTGGTGGCATGGTGGAATGACGATCCCGAGGTAATCCGCATAGGCGCTTCGATCATGATCTGCGCGGTGATATTCCAGGTCTTTGACGGAGTAGGGATTTTGTACAACTCGGCCCTTCGCGGTGCCGGCGATACCTTTATACCATCGATAATGGTGGGCGCGAGCCACTGGGTATTTGTCGTCGGTGGCGGCTGGCTGGCCATCACCTATTGGCCCGAATATGGTGCGGTAGGTCCGTGGATAGCGGCCACTTGCCTGTTGATATTTTTGGGCTTCATCCTCTGGATTCGCTGGCGGAGCGAAGCCTGGCGCAAGATAGATATCTTCAAGGACAAAGACCCGGACGAACAGGGAACCGGGCAGGAAGAACCGCCGGAAGCGGAGCAGTATCCGCCCGTTGAAGCTCCTATGTAAAACTCTGATTGAGAGTTTGAAGCTATTGTATCGAGGATTCCGGTTGTCGGCAGTGCCGTTGACATAATGACGGCCGGGGGGTATGGATTGACCATGAGTGCGAAACAACCTTTGGCCCTGGGCATGATGGTTTCCGGCGGTGGTCGTACCGTCCTCAATATTCATAAAGAGATCCAAGCCGGCCGACTCGACGCGCGCATTGCGATCGTGATTGCCTCCCGCCGGGACTGCAAAGCTATCGAACGTTGCCGGGCAGTTGGTTTGCACGTGGAAGTCGTATCCCGCCGTGATACCCCGGATGACGTTTTCCATAATCGCATCGCCGAGCTTCTAGCCGATGCCGGCGTGGAACTGGTCTGTTTGGCTGGCTTCCTCTGTTTCTGGCATATCAATCAGGATTTCGCCGGCAGGGTGGTAAATATCCACCCGGCTCTGCTGCCCAAGTACGGTGGCAAGGGTTTCTTCGGTAACCGGGTTCACGCTGCGGTTCTTGAAGCGGGGGAGACAACCAGCGGGTGTACCGTGCACTTCGCCGACAACCTTTATGATCACGGCCCGACGATCCTGCAAAGAGAGGTTGAGATCTCTCCAGGAGATACAACCGAAACCCTGGCTGCAAAAGTGTACGAACAGGAAACCCTGGCGTATCCGCAAGCAATTCAAATGTTTATAAACGGCGAACTGGAATTACCCTATCCCGATCTGGCCGGCGAAGTTAAATAGCGTAAGTTTTGGCAAGCGTGCCATTCAAGCACGAAAACCAGTAGGTCGGGTCATCGACCCGACGGAATGTTAAAAGTTTTAGAACTCGAAAGTCTCTTGATAAAACCATTGGCATGCTTTTGTGGAATAATAGTATAGAGGTTCGATAAACATGAGTTCTTCCGCCAAAAGAGACCTGGTGAATAATCTTGCCAGAAGCGATCCTCGCGAAGCCCTTGAAGTAGCTCGCGAAATTTACGATCCTTGGTATCGCGCGCAAGCGTATTCGTGGATCGCTCGTTTTACTGATGGCAGTCCCCTGGATGCGGTTTCGCACGCTGCGAGCGCGGCGAATGCCTGTAAGGATAAATATCAGAAAACAGGGGTAAGAGCATGGGAAATAGCTGCCCTGGCAGAACGAGGATATCTAACGGAAGCTCGGGATGCATTGGAGACGGCCTTGGAGTATTCCAGGGAAATACCGCAGCTGTCTTCCAGGGCGGAAGCCTTGATGCTTCTGTTGGCCGCAGCGTATCGCATTGGGAACGATATGCTGGTAAAAGTTGTCCAGGAACTGCGAGATAGTTGCGGCGAGGATTCTCACTGGCGATGTAAACGAGCCATAAAAGAAGCCAGCAAGATAGTGTCGAATGAACTCAAACCTCGTAAATTCTTCTGGTGACCGCAGGAAAGGTCGCTCACGGGTCGGGGCATCGGCCCGACGGAATGTGCTGAGCAATGCGTGATTCATTCAGTGTAAGTAGTATTTTCGTTGTGGTTGTTGTTAAGCCAAGCTGGTAAAATACAATCGCTTTCTTTCGTATTGCAGTGGTGAGCGAACCGTACGTTTTTTATCTAATCGGATTTGCTGATTGATGTGTCTGCATAATCTTGTTTCTTCACAACCGGAGGAATGGTCGTTGAAAAAAGCAATAGATGGAGAGCAAGAGTGCCAGTCCGGCGGAGGGACCTGTATAGCTCGAATGGTTCGGAAATTACCGTTGGTCCTGGCAATTGGCAATCTAACTACAATCGCGGGCGCGTACTTGTTGATAGCATTGATTCTCGTTCCACGTATAGGGCAAATAGAGAATAACCATATCGGGTTTGATATCAGATATACGTGGGGGCTTTGCGCGATAAGCGTTTGCTTTGGCTTTCGTAGCTTTCTGTCTCGGGAACGTACGGACGCGGAGAATCTCAAGCATTGCGGTTGTTTTAGCATTATTCCCTTGCCGGGGCGATATTCGTACTCGATCATTATAATATAGTAGTCTCTTATGAAAAGTGGTGTAGTCGAGGCATGCCGGCAAAGTGGGAATGATTTGCCCCCATACTGCGGCCCTTTCACATATCCTCTGCTACTTCTAAAACAACGAATGGAGAACCAGGCTCAGGACTGCCAGTATTACTCCGAAAAAAGTCCATGATGTTGAAACCATCAGGCGGGAATTGGTGGCTGCGTTGGTTGCGGCCAGCCTGGCCGTCGCCGTCTGCAGGCTTTCGTAAATCATTACGTTCATCTTCGTTTCCGCTACCCGTTTGGTTATAAACTCTTCGGGGTTAAGTTGCAGCAGCTCACTCGCGAAAACGTCCAATTGTCGGCCGGGTCTTCGCCGGCTTCAGCCGCCGGGTCGAACGGAATCCATTTGTGCTTGCGGTCGGCCGCAGCCATCATCAGGTTTTCGAATATGTTGGTCAGCTTGTTTCTGCGAGTTTTCCAGGTATTGGGCAGATCGACATTGAAAAGCGCCCGCCAGATTGCCGCCAGGAAACAGAGCAGTGCCAGGGAAAACAGGAAACAGGTGAAACGGTCTTTCCAATGCGATTCCCCGGGCAGAAGCTGCCATTGCATGGCGATTGTCAGCAGGGTATAAGCCGAGTAGCCCAGCAGGACTATCAAAAACCCGAGCTGGAACTTGTTACGACCTGTCAGCCGGGCGGCGTTGTCGCTCTCCGCTTCCCAGCATCGCTCAGCGTGAGCGACAGCCAATTCCATTTTGCTCCTGTCCGCAGCGGTGGAGGTTGTCTTGGCCATGAGATTCTCCGTTTTCGATAATGATGCCCTGAAGAAGGGATTTTGCGGCCTGCATAGGCAGACGGCAAGAAGAAAACGATCGTTAACGCAAAATCTATTTGATCTTGCCCCAGGATTCTAGACGTTGTTTAAACAGCGGTGTGAGGTGGCCGGTCGGTTACGGCTCGCATTAAAACAAACAGGCTCGCGTGTATCGATTGATAAACGATTATCCACCGGTTGCGAAATCTTGTTGAAATCGAGCGAAGTCGGCCAAATCTATTTTCCCGTCTTGTTCAATGTCGCGAGATTGACACTCCAGCGATAGGCATTCATCGGCTGGACCACTTAAACAATCGTTAAGGAGAGTCCAGTCTGCTAGATCGACCTGCCCATCGCAGTCGGTGTCGGACAGTGTAGAAGTACCTGGAAGGATGTTAGCGATAGCGGTGGCCGACACCGGCGTACTTGCGCCAAGGTGGAGATTTACGCTTAGAGCGTAAACGCCGGAAGGAACGTCGCACGTGTTCCAGGTCGCCAGAGTATCGTCCTGAACGCCGGCCGATGCCTGAGAGATAAGAGAAAACCACTGATCGGGATTATAGCCTTGACCATAATAAACACTGTAGCTGCCGGGCAAGGTTGTATTGGGGGCGGTGAGTATCCTGGCACTTCCCCTGAGTGCGAGCTCCGCTCCTCGTGAAATCTCAACCGGCTCAATCGACGCCTCAAGTGCGAGAGCACTGTCATGCACTACCGGGTCGCTGCGGTATTCCGTATTGACCAGAGCCATGGTTGAAGATCCCGATACGTGAATGTCAGGCCCGAGCAATGCACTTTCCGACACCCACATTGCGGCGTTGTCCCGGCAAACGGTCTGGGATAGGTTGGTTGACTGGTTGAAAATAACCGTACTGTTGTCTTCGGCCGCACAGTATCCGCCGGATCCGTCGCAAAGCGATCTGTCCACGATGACATGCGCGGTTCCATTGGCCAGCATCTCCCCGAACACGCAGCTTTTAAGTGTCAGCTTCGTTGCGCCGAAGGCGTAGAAATTCCAGGCTTTTACCGATGTGTCGAGCAGGTGAAAGGTTACATCTCCCCAGTTATACGAGCTGTCCGTTATGTGCTGGTTATTGGCAATTCCGGTTATTTCAACGGTGTTGTCCCGCTCGAACAGTGTTCCGATAGCGTAGATGTCCGAATTTCGGATAGTTGCGGTGCTTCCACTTGTGGCCATCAATCCCCAATGGACGTTGGTGCAATTTGTAATCGTTGCCCTGTAGGGAATACCGCTTGCCCAGGCCGAATCCGGGCCAACCGACCAGGATGCTACTGTTCCGGGATCGGGCAGGGCGGTATCCACCACGCTTCCATTCGGCAGCGTAAACCAGAACATGACCCAGTCGGTATTGGCGATTGATATATCTCCATTGCCCATGAAAACGAATTCGTCGCCCCGGTTGCAGTTGTTCATCTCCAGGGACGCGGCGTCCCAGAAGGTCCAGGTGGCTCCACCGTTATTGATAATACTCACATTGTCGAAGTCGGCCGACGAATTTCCCAGCATAGCCACCGAACAGGCGTACGGACCGCCGGTATCGATCCTGGCATTCTCAAAGCGGATGTTGGAATCGTCGATGGCCAGCATCCGCCGCTGGTAGGAGTAGGTCTGGTCGAAGCGGATTATCCCGCCATTTACCAGGAGACTTGCGTTCTGGGTGAGGGTGATGTCGCCGTGGAGGGAAAGTTCGGCGTTTTGAATCTCGAGCCGTCCGGAGTTGATGATGGTAACGCCGCCGTCGACCTCGCGGTCAGTGGTCAGAATGACCAGCTCATGGGGATCTGTCGCTCCGATTATCCAATCATCGGCCTGTGCTGTATTAATGGCGGTCGTTGTAACGATAAACGCGATTGCAAATGTCCTTAGCGGCATTTTCCTTCCTCCTTACCGGGGTATTCGGAGGGAGATTGTGTATATTTCCAGTAGTTTGGAAATTTCTGCTCGACGGCGATTGGAGCCGGTTTTGGGGGGATAGCGGGACGTGATACGATTGGATTGCCGTGATATATGGGGAACCCTGTAGGTCGGATCATCGCCCCGACGGAATGCTAAAGACAAGGCGGGCGAGACGCCCACCCCCCGGAGAAAGGCGATTTCCGGCCCCCGAAAATAAATCTCGGTTTCTAAGAAAATTCGACTTGGTGCGTCATATGGGGTGGATGAACGTATAAAGTCGTGAGTTATCTATGAGCGATATGGCGAATCCAGGCAAGCGGGCGCAGATACTTTCGGTCCTTGATCAATACGAGGGGCCGCTGACCCGGTATGCTGCGCGAATTGTCGGGGACGTTGATACCGCTCGGGACGTGGTGCAGGAGACGTTTTTAAAGTACGTCTCCAACGGCTCACCGGAAGATGAATCAAAGATGGTGCAGTGGCTTTATACGGTTTGTCGGAATCAGGCGTTGGATGTTCTGAGGAAGGATAAACGTATGAAACCACTAAGCATGGAGCACGCCCAGTCGCAGGTGGCCGTCGGCGCATCGCCGACAGCCGGCTTGGAGCTGAGCGAGACCGCGGGGCAGGTAATGGGCATGCTCGCCTGCCTGTCGGAAAACCAGCAGGAGGTGATCCGCCTCCGTTTCCAGGACGGCTTGAGCTATCGGGAGATAGCCGGGGTTACTGAGTTGAGCGTAACCAACGTAGGCTACCTGATCCACACCGCGATAAAGACCATTAGGGAAAAACTAAGCGGTGGCGTGTCCGGCGATTCATCGAACGATTCAACCGGTAAAGGAGGTGAGTCATGAAATTTGATCCTAACGATTCAAAGCTGACCGCCTACGCCCTGGGCGAACTGGAAGAAGCGGAAAAAGCCGAGGTGGAGGCGATGCTGGCCGAATCTCCGGAAGCTCGAGAAGCGGTGGAAGAGATCCAGCGAATCGGGCAGATGCTCAGCGAAGAGTTGCAGAATGAACCGGTGGTTGGGTTAACGCAAGAGCATCGGGAAGTTATAGAACAGAGTGTAAACGAAAAAGTTCAAGGTCAGACGCGACTATCGAAGAGAACCGTACGCGTCGGACGTATTTTATTGCGGGTGGCTGCGTTAATAGTGTTTGCTTTCACTGCTTGGGCGATATTGACTCCCTCTGCTAAGACTTATCACCCATCTACGATAGTGGCTTTTGAACCAATTATAACAAATGCGAAGTCCACTCCATCTCCAAAACTTCACCAGGCCTTGACCCAGCAGGAAAAGAGTGAGCGAGAGGGTTTGTTGATGGCTCAAGCTCAGGAGGCAAGGAAGAGTAGTGATTTTGACGAGGCTATAGAAAAACTCGATCAGGTTTTGGCTATCAATCCGAACAACGAACGAGCCAAATGGCTGTACGATGATCTTGCAGACATAAAAAATATGGCGGACGAGAGAAGGGAACGGGTTAAGGAATACACCGAGCTTGCTTCAAATCTTGCGGACAGAGATGAAGAGAGAATCCCATGGCATAACCTTATGGTGTACCCGGATAACTGGCTGGAAATCGTGGAAGGTTCCAAGGAGAGTTCTCCCGAAATAGAGATCGATTCCGAGAGCTATCTCAAACCATTTGTGACACGAGAGTATTCGTTTCAAGTTCAATCGGAACCGGCAAGGTGCAAGCCTGCACCGAAAGCTACTTGTAAGCCTAGGCCTACTGCGAAAAACACTCCTCTTTTAATGGCTCGAAACGCTAGTGATAGGCAAGAGGGGTTGCCGGCAGTTCAGCCGAATAATAGCCAGTTGCCAGAGCGAGCTTTGATTGGTTGTGGCAGCAATAACAGAGCAGTACTTATAACGGGGAATCCGGATGAGATCGCTGCGGTGAGGCAAGTTATATCTGTACTTGAAACAAACTACGCCACTGGCGGGGAAATAGCTGAGGCTTTGGATGAGTACTACAGTAAAAGATGTCGACGTGGTTCGTTGGATAGTGCCTCAATAGTCGCTCTCAGATCGACTATTGGTGCCGTTTTTAAGAACTCAATGACTTCCGATGAGGTTTCTGCCCTAAATGTTGATTTTTTCATGAATCAACCTTCGGATGTTGTTGCGCGTTGCTACAAACTTGACGAAAACGAAGTAGAAAAGGCTCAGAATGGACTCCGCGAGATTTACGAGTCCATACAGAAAGTACCCGTTGAGAACGAATCATACGATAGGATAGTCGAGAATCCGTTCTTGCCGGTTTCGGAAAACCCGCTGTCCACTTTTTCAATTGATGTTGATACCGCTTCTTACTCCAACATGCGGCGGTTCTTGAACGAGGGGACGCTTCCGCCTCGGGATTCGATTCGGATTGAGGAGCTTATTAACTATTTTGATTATGATTATCCGCAGCCTGAAGGTGACGATCCATTCTCGGTTAATGTGGAAATAGCCAACTGTCCGTGGAATAGTGAGCATCGGCTGGCCCGGGTGGGTCTCAAGGGTTACGAAGTGCCACGGAGCGAGAGGCCCGCTTCCAACCTGGTGTTCCTGGTCGATGTTTCCGGTTCGATGAGTCCGGCCAACAAACTGCCGCTGCTCAAGCAGGGGATGCAGATGCTTTTGAAGCAGTTGGACGAGAACGACCGGGTGGCTATCGTGGTTTACGCCGGAGCTTCCGGGTTGGTTTTGCCATCAACCACCTGTAACAACCAGAAGACTATCGGCATGGCTCTGGATAAGCTGCAGTCGGGCGGGTCGACCAACGGAGGGGCCGGTATCGAGCTGGCCTACAGGGTGGCTGTCGAAAACTTTATAGAGGGTGGAATTAACCGTGTGGTGTTAGCTACGGATGGTGATTTCAACGTTGGCGTAACCAACCGGGACGATCTGGTAAGCCTGATTGAGGAAAAAGCAAGGACCGGCGTATTCCTCTCCGTGCTCGGGTTTGGTATGGGCAACTACAAGGATTCCACGCTGGAGAAGCTGGCCGACAAGGGAAATGGTAACTACGCCTATATAGACACGCAGGCCGAAGCCCGCAAAGTGCTGGTGGAGGAGATGGGCTCAACCTTGATGACTATCGCCAAGGACGTGAAAATCCAAATCGAGTTCAACCCGGCCAAGGTTAACGGATACAGGCTGATAGGCTACGAGAACCGGGTGCTGGCCGACCGCGATTTCAACGACGATACGAAAGATGCGGGCGAGATCGGTGCGGGGCATACGGTTACGGCGCTCTACGAGATAGTTCCCGCAGGCGTGGAGATGGGTCCGCCGCCGGTCGATCCGCTCAAGTATCAGCCGAGCCCGACTCCTGAGGCTACTCCGCAGCCGGTTGTAGTCAGTGATGAGATGATGACCGTAAAGCTCCGCTATAAAGAGCCGGACGGGCAGAAGAGCAAGCTTATCACTCGCCCGGTGACGGATACTGGAAAGACATTAGCGGAGGTTTCCAGCGATTTTCGTTTCGCTTCGGCCGTTGCCTCTTTTGGAATGATCTTGAAAGATTCCAGGTATAAAGGTGACGCGACGTTTGCCTCGGTGCTGGATCTGGTAGCTACCTGTATGGACTGGACTGATGAATATCGCAATGAGTTCATAGACCTGGTAAACAAGGCGGAAAGCATAACCAAAAACCAGAGTTCAACAAATCCGCAGGATTGGTACGAAGACTGAAACCGGTTGTTTTCATAACGGTATTACATAACGAAGCTGCAAGTGCACACTCCGGCACGTTTCCGATTTCGGGATCGTGCCGGTGGTTTTATATTGGGGAAATTATTTGCAGGGACTTTTGATGTGTATTCTTTGTGTCTCTGTGGTTTTCTTGTTTTTACCACAAAGGCACGAAGACACAAAGGACTGGCGTCTGAGCATTACCCTGGGCTGCTTGAAATCATTGATGAATCAAGTTTAAACAGTGGGAGTTTTTAAGTTACCTGTTTGTTTTAGGTTTGCGAATAATCGCTGTGCGACTTCAGCTTGCGAGCGTGTCGAAAAGAACATGCATGCCCGTCATCTTTCATGGGATAGGGGTAATATAGAATATCGAATTGAGATTACTGTTTTTTGTTTTTCTTTGTGCCTTTGTGTCTCTGTGGTTTTCTTGTTTTTACCACGAAGGCGCAAAGGGCTGGCGTCTGGGGATGCTGTGCTGGGCTGGAAACCCGTCCCGATTATGGTTTTTCCTTCCGATTTTGGCGGTATTGGTTTAAACGGGGTAATCTAGGCGTTGGATCGTTAAGCTAGAGATAAAAAAACTCTGGCGCAATAGCAGAAAAACATTTTCAGGGCGGGTCGAGAACAGTACAATGAGTGGGTGGAGAGTAACCTGGGTCGGGCCAGGTTATGGTTGCATATCAGGCGAGGTCCATCCGAACGATCATATTAGGGCCTGATTGAGCAGTTTGTCAGTGGACGACGTGAAAAGAGAATATTTGTCGGATGGCGCTTTGGTTGCGGAAACACCCATGAGAGCAGGTGTGTCTCATCGGGTTGCTCGTCGCTGGTATTCCGGTGGCCGACGCGGTGGACACGGTCGTAAGAGAGGTCTGCCCGTATTTTGAGCGGTTGGCCGGGGAATTCGGGTGTATTCTTCCCTGGCAGGTAGAGGCCGACAATGTGGATAAAGGAACTTGCTTATAATCTATCAGGTGATAGTGGCGAAAAAACAATCACGACTTCAGATCCAGAATGGGAGCAGATCGAAGAGGCTATTCGCTCCATGGACGGTTCGTGCAGACCTTCGGTGACTTTGAGTCTAGGTGAAGAGGCTCACATGGGGATAGGAGGTGGGAAGCAGGGTAGAGTTATTGTTTACGCTACCTTTGACGGAGAAAGTTTCCACAATTTACTGCCGGAAGACATTTCTTCCGGTGAGATTGAGATGTGTGTCTGTTGTTTTCCGGTAGGGGTGGAGTTGAAGGAGACGGCCAGTGTGGGATTGGCCGTAGAAGCGGCCCGGGTTTTGTCGGAGAAGGGCATTTTAGGCCCGACGTTTCCCTGGGATTCGTTGCCTGAAGGCCCGGTTCGGTGATGCGTGTGGAAGTGTTCCGGATATTAAGAAATGACTTTAAACCGTGACGGTATTCGATACGATAGCTGATTGGAGTTTCTTTTCTTTGTGTCTTGGTGCCTTTGTGGTAACCCAAATCCGGTTAGTCGAAGGGTACCAGGGCAAGATGGTTGTTGAATCGCGATCAGTTCTGAGTGGACGGTTTTACGTTCGGGCGGTTTAGCGGGCCTGACGAATGTGAGCCGATTGAAATGCAAATCTTTTGATCATGTGTCATCCGCAAAGGATGGGTTGGGCAAATCGGAGGTGTGAAATGGCAAGAGGTGCGGTGGCATGTCTGGTGGTATTGGTTATTCCCAGTTTGGTTTTGTTTGTCTCGCCGGCGCGGGGCGGGGTGGTTAACGGCGATTTCGAGATCGCTCTCGGAGCGGAGTGGAATACGGTTGGGGCGGTTACGCGTACGGAGGAGGGGGTGGTTGTTCTCAGCGAGCCGGAGCACGGCGGGTTGAGTTACATATCCCAATCGTTTGTTTTACCGGCCGGCAGTAAGACGGTTAGTTTTCGCTACCGTTTTGTTCATGGAAAGAGCGAGCGAAACGGTCTGGTTCCGCCTGACTCGCTGATGGTGTTTCTTACGAACAACGATAACGGTTCGCCGATGGCTGCGTTTGACGGCTGGTATGCCAATACCGCATTTTACACCGACTCAGACGGGGTTCAGCAGTTTGATACGTCGTCGGTGGCGATAATCGGCCCGGATAATGATAAATCCTATTGGGTGAGAATGCAGACGGGGGCTATTACGGTAAATACCAATGTGACCATCGAAATAGGGTTGGCTTGCGCGGATAATGGGGTCAATAGTTTTGCGGTTATCGATGATGTGAGCGTAGACTGTCCGCCGAAGTGGTGCTGCGATTCGGCTGATGAGTGGGTTGCGGAAATCGATGATAATAATGTTTGTACTACCGATGTGTGTGATGATTCTACCGGAGAAGTTACGCATACGCCTGTACCGATTGATGATGGCGATCCGTGTACGGCGGATAGTTGCGATCCGTTGGATGGTGTTTTGAATGAACCGATTCTTTATTGCGGGACGGATATTGTTTTTATGCTGGATGCGTCGGGGAGTATTTCTACAAATGGGGAGAGTGGGGATTGGGTAAAAATGAGGGCGTGGGTGAAAAATGCTGTTGATTACTATGAAAACACGGGAGCCGAGATTCGTGTTGCTGTTGGGCGTTTTTCTGAAAACGGAACAAGTATAGGAAGCACATCGGTTGGATACTTAATGGGGCAGTCTTTAACTGACGAATACGATATACTCGAACGTGTTTTATGTCCATTAACGGTGGGTGGTATAGTACCACCTGTTTCACCTAACGGCACCAATTTATTTACAGGTCTTTTTCGCGCTAAACAACATTTTAATGAATATTCTGATCCTACACGAAGAAAGATACTAATAATAATGACCGATGGGTGGATAACTAATCCTGGATATGTTAGCTGCCAGCGATGCCAATGCGAATCAGCTCGTCAAGCTGCTGAAAGTCAAGTGGGTGGCCCAACGAATAGTGGAATAGAAATCTTTGTGGCGCATTTTGAATCCAGTGGATCTGATTTCGTAGGTCACGGATGTTGCGAAGCGGAGCCTGCCGGGGATTGTTCTGACGAGTATGCGGAAATACGGGATTGGCTTAAAAACAATATCGTTTCGGGAAATAGTGAGGCGGAACGCGAGGCTCATATGTTCTACGATATAATCGATAATGCTGATGGTGTTTCCCCATGTTCCTGTCTGGGATGCGAGATACCCTTGGCTTGTTCTCAAGATTCTGACTGCAACGATGGGCGGGATTGTACTGTTGATTCCTGTGCTAATGGTTTCTGTGTCCTTGATGGTTCTGGGTGTGAGTGAGAGGTTTTTGCTGGTTGCCTCCCGGTGATTCTGTTGGAGTCTCCGGGAGGTTTTTTATTTTTACTGCGGGAGGATGGGGCGGAAGATATTGGAGTTTACGGTGTGTATGTTTTTGTGAATTGATGGATGATTGTTTTGGAAAGATCGTCTCTTGTTGGGCTGGTTGATATATATTCAAAAGTTTATGTCGGCCCCCAGTTTTTGCCCTGCCTATGGGCAGGGCAAAAACTGGGGGGCTTTGAGTGGAGAGGGCTCGTTTGGTCCGCCGGTTGCGCCGGCTTCGCCGTCTCCACCGGCGGCTACCTTATGTTCCGCTTCCAGCGGATTGGGTTTGATTGGTGAGGTTTGTTTGCATTATCCGCCGGTTGTATCTGTTTTCAGGTTACGGATTGTAACTTGGGTGATTGCTGATTGCTTGTATTGGAATTGTTGGTTGGTGTTTGTTTGCGAACGGCCAGGCGGACAAGATGTCCGCCCCCCCAGTTGGTGGTCATTGTTTGCCGGGGGATGATCGGTGAAAGGGCTTTTTTGCTCTGTGGAGGGGGTTTTTGTTAGTCGTTGATGGGCTGGTTTGTTTTGAATTTTATTTGGGTGGTCGGTGTCTACGTTATAGGGGTGGAAGGTTGTGTGAAGTACGCGGTTGAGTTGAAGCATGTGGTTGACGGGACAGAGTTATTCATCGTTTGCGGTGCGGTTGTTGGGTTGGTTGGGATATTTTTTGCTGGTACGGAGGTGTGTTATGTGGTGCTGGGGAGCGGTTAGAGATCTGGTGGTGAAGAACCGGGCGGTGGGGAGGAAGATTGTATGCCATCAGGCGGTGAGGGAAAGGGAGGCGAGGGATTTTGTCGGGAGCGGTTGGGGTGTGAGTAATCGGCGGGTAGGCGTTTGGCTGGGGAGAATTCTGGCGGCGATTCATTGGGTTGGGAACTGGAATTCGGGTAGTCAATCGTCAGTTGAGGGTGAAAGAGTGGAATTACGAAACGAAGCCATTTTTCGTTATTGCCGCTATACGAGCGATGGGTGGAGTTTGAGGAATGGGGTTGAAGTGGTGTTGGGGCGTCTCTTTGGACTGATGCGAACTTCTGGCCACGCGGTGGGGTGGGGGTATTCGCTTTTGATCGGGGATTTGCCAGTTGGCCGGTGCGCGAGTACAACGATAGTGATGAAACCGGGATACGAATTATTTGACCATACGGCCGACATAGGGGTACGGGTTAATGCGGGGAGCATGCCCGAGCTTATTCCACCGGCGGTTGACGGTTTGTATAGTGTTATGGGGGAATTTACGGTAGATGCTCATGGGCCTCCGGAGGTGGTTTCTTTTGAGTTCAGCGGCGATGCCCCGGAAGTGATGCTGCGTGATCTGCTGGCCGAGTTGCATTATGTTTTTATCGATTCGGGGCGGATGGTTATCGGTTTTGAGCGCTGCGTGTTTGACGATGAGCGGTTATCGGTAACGGTTCGATTTGCCCGGATCGACAAGGAGCGGAGTGTTTTCGACAGGGAGATAAAGGCGATTACTTATCACTATCTTTCGATCGAACCGATAGAAGGTGGTTACCAGGCCGTCTATATTGTGGATATTTGAGTTTTGAATTTGCAGGTGAAGTATGAGCAGCAATCACGAAAAACCTGAATCGGTATACATGGAGCAGGTTGGTCCCTGTCAATGGTCAATTCCCAAGTCGTACAAGGATGGGATGAAAGTTGACGGGTTGATATTCGCCAGCGAGTCGCTGATGGAGTTGATCCGGCAGGACAAGGCCTCGGAGCAGGTGGCGAATGTTTCGTTTCTTCCGGGGATCGTGGGGAAATCCCTGGCGATGCCGGATATTCACTGGGGTTATGGTTTCTGCATAGGCGGGGTGGCCGCCACCGACCCGGAAGCGGGCGGAGTGATCAGTCCGGGGGGCGTGGGTTATGACATCAATTGTGGCGTGCGTCTACTGCGGACGGACCTGGAATTGAATGATGTTAAAACACGATTACCGAAACTCATCGACAACCTGTATAAGAGTGTTCCCTGCGGGGTAGGCAAGGGCGGGAGGATAAAGTTCAAGGGTTCGGAGATGATCCGGCTGATGACGGAAGGTGTAAAATACGTTATCGACCGCGGTTTGGGGTGGAACTCTGATGCAGAAATGACCGAAGCATATGGTTGCCTGGCGGGAGCGAAGCCGGAGAGCCTTTCGCAACGGGCGATGTCCCGCGGTGAGCCGCAGTGCGGGACGCTGGGCAGTGGAAATCATTTTCTGGAAGTTCAGCTTGTGGAGGAGATTTTCGACGAGCAGGCCGCTTCGGTTATGGGATTAGCCAAGGGGCAGGTTACGGTGATGATTCATTCCGGATCGCGGGGGTTGGGATACCAGGTATGCGAGGACAGTATCCGCGACTTGCGAAACGTGCCGAAGAAGTACGGGATCGAGCTGCCGGATAAGCAGTTGGTGTGTGCGCCGGTGGATTCTCCGGAAGGGCAGAAGTACCTGGGAGCGATGGCGGCGGCCGCCAATTACGCCTGGTGTAATCGGCAGATCATGATGCACCTGACCCGCGAGGTGTTCGCTGATTTGTTCGACAGGCCTGCGGAACGTATGGGAATGCACCTGGTGTATGACGTTGCTCATAATATCGCCAAGATGGAGGATCACGCGGTGGAGGGGAAAACCAAGCGGCTTTGTGTTCATCGCAAGGGGGCGACCCGGGCGTTTGCTCCGGGGCATCCGGAATTGCCCGGCAGGTATAAACCAATCGGTCAACCGGTGCTTGTTCCGGGGGATATGGGGACTTGCAGTTACGTTCTGGTTGGTCAGCAGGGAGCGATGGAAAACACCTTTGGGAGCAGTTGCCACGGTGCGGGGAGGAAAATGTCCCGGAGTGCGGCGATTAGGGCGGCGAAGGGGCGTTCGATCCGTAAGGAACTGGAGGCTCGTGGGGTTTACGCCAGGGCGCAAAGTACGAAGAGCCTGGATGAGGAGCAGCCTGAGGCGTACAAGGATGTGAGCGAGGTGGTTGAGGTTTTGCACAATGCGGGTATCAGCAAGAAGGTGGCAAAACTTCGTCCGCTGGGGGTTATCAAAGGCTAGCAACGTTTTGGGAAGGGAGACTGGAATTAGTACAAAACCGGGAATTATATCGAAGCAATGTGCCACTGCTCTATGAGCAGTGGTTATGAATAAAACAGTATATCGTTAGGGTGACAAACCGACCGGACCGAGCTATTAGTATGTGATAATGCTTTTGGAAAAAGCTGTTCGTCGGCGATTAATACGAAAATGTTCGATACCGAAATGGATAAACGTGTGACCACTGCTCACAGAGCAGTGGCACGTCGTTTGAGGTAGGTTTTGAAATTCGTTAGGGTGACAAACCGACCAGACCGAGCTATTAGTATGTGATAATGCTTTTGGAAAAAGCTATTCGTCGGCGATTAATACGAAAATACTCGATACCGAAATGGGTAAACGTTTGACCACTGCTCACAGAGCAGTGGCACGTCGTTTGAGGTAGGTTTTAATATTCGTTAGGGAGACAAACCGAACGGACCGAGCTATTAGTATGTGATAATGCTTTTGGAAAAAGCTGTTCGTCGGCGATTAATACGAAAATGTTCGATACCGAAATGGATAAACGTGTGACCACTGCTCACAGAGCAGTGGCACGTCGTTTGAGGTAGGTTTTGAAATTCGTTAGGGTGACAAACCGACCAGACCGAGCTATTAGTATGTGATAATGCTTTTGGAAAAAGCTATTCGTCGGCGATTAATACGAAAATGTTCGATACCGAAATGGATAAACGTGTGACCACTGCTCACAGAGCAGTGGCACGTCGTTTGAGGCAGGTTTTAATATTCGTTTGGGTATAGGTTTTCTATAGAGCAAATCTGTCGCCTTTTTATGATAAAGGGGAAACGGCTAGTGTTTAAGGTCGGTAATTATGTGGAAGCCGGGTTGTGGGTTGCGATTGGGATTGCGTTTGCTGTTCACTTCTTCATCGGCAAGGATCGTTCAAATAAGATTTCGTTAGTGGCTTTTGTTACGTTTATTGCGTTTGGTCTTTCCGATGTTGTTGAGGTTTCTACCGGGGCGTGGTGGCGGCCCTGGTGGTTGCTGGTTTGGAAGGGGATGTGCGTGGTGTCGATGCTGCGGTTGTTTTTGCATTGGCGAAAGCGGGCTGGGTAAGCGACGTATTGGGTATTATGGGATTTACTGATCGGGCGTGTTGGTGTTTTCTGGGCAATGTGAAAAAAAGTATGACGTTTAAATCAACAGGGGGATGTTCCAGGTTTGGGCGTTCCGTTCGAGGGGGCAGATATTCTTACGTAAAAACACTATTTCGCTTATATTTGTAAAGCGACTGTACCGGGGGGCTTATGTCGGCCGCCTGCCTTTGGCGGACGGGCTTTTTGTTAGTGGGGCTCTCTTGGGCCGCCGGTTGCGCCCGCCTGCGGCCGGCTCCACCAGCGGCTACCTTATGTTCCGCCTCCGGCGGACTAAAGGCGGAGTGTATTTAGGGGTTTCCCTGCAAGTGGACAGAATGTTCTGCGGTTTTGGCGAGAGGGTTGAGAATAGAAAGTAGGAAGGAGAAGTGCTCGGCGGTTCCGGTTATCTTGATATCTTGAAAGGCAAGGCGGGCAGGATGCCCACTCCCCAGGGGGCTATGAACTGGTTAGTGATTTTGGGGATCGCTGGAGGGCTGGCTGCAGTTGGCACATAGGCCATAGAGGAAAATGTCGTGTCCGGTCATTTGAAACCCTTCTGGCAGGAGCTTTGCCAGCCCCTCGACGCAGCCTTCCATGCAAAACACTCCGCCGCACTCGTTGCAGCGGAAATGGTGGTGATGGTGATGCTCTTCGTGGCGCAGGCTGTAGCGGGGGCCTTCCTCCAGAATTTTTATGGTGACCACCTCGCCGGTTTCACAAAGGCGCTTGATAGTTCGGTAGATAGTGGCCAAGTTAATGGATGGAACGTCGGCTTTTGCTTCTTGGAGGATTTCGGCCGGGCTCAGGGGTCTGCCGCTGTTCCTGAGAGCTGATTCGATCGCAATTCTTTGTTTTGTATAACGTTGCATCTTGACGATCCTAAACCAAAGGGGGCATGACTACCATATTTGAGCGGATTATTCCACCCGCGGCCTGTTGCAATTGCGAATGCATTTGCATATGATATAGGCATGCGGTGGACGAACTGTGACAGCTTGAGTGAGTTGAAGAGCAGGTTTTCGCTTTTGGGCTTGCTGGGGCAGAGGTGCCGGGGATTGGCGTCCGCGGCGGTGATCTTTGGTCTGCTGTTGGGGCCTGGGACCGGAATACTGCGCGCTGTTCACTGCGCTCACGCGGGGCACGATCATCAATCTGACACGTGTTCGATTTGCCAGCAACTGGCGGCGATATCGAAGTACGTTTTGGATCTGCCTGAGGAAATACCGCATTGGGGAAACTTAGTCTGTTTCGAGGCAGGCGCTCGTTCGGAAAGGTGTCCCGAGACGGTTGTGCCCTCAAGTGTTTTACCCCGCCCGCCACCTGAAGTTTTCACGCGTTACGCATAGAGTTTATCAATACATATTTACCTAAATTCCGGTACGTAGCGGTACATTTGTCCGGTCGGTGCCTGCCTTTGCGTTTGATTGCGCATTTGTGGTTATTCCTGTTTCTGCAGTCAGCTTTGAATCCCGGTGTATTAAAGGGGAAAAGGTTGATTGTGAGGAAACAACGTTTGCCGCAGGGCTTGTCGGGAGTATCGCAAACCAAAAATCTCTCACGAAAAACAGGAGGATTTAACGCATGAAAACCACAATAAGTGTTTTCACTCTTAGTACTATATTCGTATTGACAGCAGCCATATCATCGGTAATGGCCGATTGCCCGCTGGCGCACACGCACATAGGTGTAAATCCCACATGGCGTCCGGATTGGAGTGATCCGGGCAATCCGGCGGCGGCCACTGATTCTGATTCGACGGACAACAACAAGCTGTGGTTTTTCTCGATTCCGCCGGTTCACGCCACAGCGCCGACCCCGGGTTGGCCCGGTTGGGGTGACTCCGCTGATACTCCGTTTCTGCAGTTAGTGCAGGAGACGGACGCCGGAGGAAATTCGATCAGCAAGCCCGGCGAGGCGAACAAGACGCTTTATACGTGTCGATTCATGTACGGTCTGGACGGCTATGGTGACGAAAACGGCGTGCAGCATCTTGATGGCTGGCATTCGGCTCACGGTCCTCAGGGCGTGTGGAACCTTGAGAGTACGGACCAGGCGACCGAGCCTGGTTGGGATATTGGTATTCGCAGGGAGGATACGTCGCTGACTGATTCCACCGATTTCTTCATGCTTCGTCCGGATGATTCGGTTGTTTTCGATGATGACGGCGATACATACAAGTTCTCCGATTACGGCGAGAAGATGTGGCTGGCGGATCAGAATGCATGGGGAATTCACTCTCACATGGGATTTCATTTCTGGCTGGACGATTCCCAGGCAAACGATGAAATAACCGTGACATTTACCGCATTTGACGACGGTGGTCTGTACACTTCGTCCGATCCATTTACTTTCCGATTTGCTGTTCCGGAGCCGGGAACTTTGTGTTTGCTGGCGTTTGCCGGTGTATTGGCTGTGACCAGACGGCACGCATAAATAAAGGAGAATGTCGGTGTCTTATTACTCCGCTAGAAACAGGCGGTGGAGAAAGAAGCCGGTAGCGTCTGAGCGGCGCGGGGATTCGCCGAATCCCTGCGCCGTTCGGCGCGGTTTTACGCTGGTTGAGTTGTTGGTGGTTATCTCCATTATTGCATTGTTGATTTCCATCCTGTTACCCTCCTTGCGCAACGCTCGGGAGCAGGGGAAGCAGGTTATGTGTATGAACAACATGCGCCAGATGGGCGTGGCGATGCTTTCGTATGCGATGGAGAACCTTGAACATATACCGTCGTCATCGTGTCCCCTGGCTGAGATGGATATCGAGAATCCGGAGGACTATTACTGGCTGAGCATTCTGCAGAAGCATTCGGGGCAGCCATTGATCGCGCGTTGCCAGAATGACAAGACCAGAAAGCCTTTTCTGGATTGGGCTAAACCACCAGAGCGGGAAACCTGGACCAGGTACCGATGGTCAAGTTACGCGATTAACTCGTGCCTGGGGCCTTTGCAGAGCGAATTGGCTGTGAGCCGGCTGAATCAGATCAAGGCTCCCGCGGCGGTAATTTACCTGGGGGAAATACGCTCAGGTGATTCGTACGATTACGCCGACCATATTCACTCTGATTCGTGGGAGGGATTGGAGGATCCCAAGCAATCTGTGGCATGGTATCGGCATCTGAATAAATCTAATTACCTGTTTGCTGACAGCCATGTCGAGCCGATGGGGTGGCAAAAGACCTGGGAATTCCCCAAGGTTAACCGCTGGTGGCCGAAGCATGCCCCCGGCTGGCCTCCGGAACTGCTTCCGTGATCATTGCGATGGGCGCAGGCGATGGGTTATGACTTAAACAGGAGCAAATAAATGGTATTTTGGCAAAAGATAATAATATTAGCGTTTGTCGCAAGCAGTGCACTGGTGGCGGATTTGCGGGCGGAGTGCCCGCTGGACCATTACTTCCTGCAGCAGGAAGACGGGCAGCTGGTTCTGGATAAGAGCAGGGTATACCAACATGGCGTACCGGCGGAAGGGTATTACCCGCTGTCCTGGAGCGCGATTTACCGGAGATGGTCGGTTGGTGAACCGGGTTTTTCCGATACGACTGATCCTGCTTATGGCTTCCCGGTTGAAAACCAGCTCGCTGGAGCGCCCGGGGTTGATTACGAGATCTGGTTTGAGGTTCTGGACTTGTCTGCCGACTTCAGGATACAAACCAATGATGGCACCTGGCTGGATACAATTGGTGAACGATACAATCTCAGTAATTGGGGTGAACATCATGTGCATATGAAGTACTGTGCGTATGTAGCGGGCAGTCCGGCTCCTGACTACCCTTTTTACGTGACCTACAGGCTGGTAGACGATCTTGGATTATACCAGCCGACGCCGCCGTTTTCGCTGGTGTTCAACGTGCCGACTCCGACTGTGGAGGAAACCGGTCCGGAGTATCGAGGGGTATTGCCAAGTGTGACCGACGCGGAGATATCGTTTACGTTTCATCGTCCGATCGTCGTTGTCGATGGTCCTCCAGTAACGATTACTGACGAAGCAACGCAGAGTAACGATTATTACACCGGGTATTTCGATTATTCGATTTCGTCGAACGGTTTGACGCTAACGCTGGAGCAGACCGGCGGTGAACTGCCGAATGAAACCTGGCTGGAGGTTGAATTAACTGAGCACACTCGCGACGCGACGACTGATCACGCGGCGGTGCCGTTTACGAATTACGTGTATACGCTGTTCCTGCCGGGCAATTGCGACGGCGATGGGGACGTTGATCTTGATGACTACGAATACTTCGCCGCGTGTATCGACGGTCCGGCCGCTACTGTCGGCAGCGAATGCCAGTGTGCGGATCTGGACGGCGATGGTGATGTGGATTTGGGAGATTTCGCGGAATTCTCTCAGGTTTTAAGCGGTGTTTAGCGAATAAGTCGCTGGTGGTGAATTCCATGTATGGCCAGCGAACAGGTCGGATGGAAATCCGTTTATGTCTGAGGTTTTCTCAAATACCGTTTTCGATCTTGTAGATGTTTCGACATTAGAGATCTGAAATTTGAAATCTCAAATAGGATTCTTCGGGGAGCGTTGATGATTTGGCCTGCCTGGCGGTCAGAAATTATGTGCGAAGGTTCGTAATCCGCCTTCGCCGGTCCCGTCAGTATTGCGGGCGGCGGTCACACATTCTGCCAGAGGCTTGAGAGATGATTGATCAAGTTTATTCGCGTTGTAGGCAGGTATATGTTTATGAACGGCCAGGCGGACAAGATGTCCGTTCCCCGGTGGCGGTTCGCTGGTCCAGTCAGTCGTTAACCGTTCCCTCTGTATTTGAGAATTAAAAATTCGGCTTGCGTGTCAAACTTCGTTTAAAACATTCCTACGTATCCATAGAGAGCTATCCATAAAAGCACCTTTGCCAGTAATGGCCTGGGGAGGGAGAGGCAGGGGGACGTCTGTTACAGGGGCAAAGTGCGTTTTTGGGGGAGTTCGGACTTAAATCAGATAGTTGGCGGTAGTGTTTGAGACAGGGAGGAGGATTCCGTATCGGTCCGGGCGTGCCGAAGTTTCGGACGCAGTTACTTCAGATCAGTTGGTGCTCGAACCCTATACCCGCTCCTCCAAGGGAGAGCCGAAACTGATTAATGGAGCGGGCTGGCGGAAGGGGGGAACACTGGTGGACCGGGCATGATCACCCGGTCCACTGGTGAGTTTCTATGTAGTTGAGGTTAAAACCAAGACAGGTGCCGGTTATCTACCTTTATTGAAAAAGCTTCTGTAATACAAGCGTTATGTTCAATTGAAGCGAATAACCGAACCTGTCCCGGTTTCTGTTGTATTTACTCGAAGTCATCAACGGGGCGTCGTGGTCCCGGAGTACCGGTTGGTGGTTTACCTTCGAGAGTTCCATCAGCCAGCGGTCTTTGCCAGTATGCGGTTCGGGAAAGTGTGCTGGCTTCGGGGATGGCCTCTTCGGCCTGTTGGGTTTCTTCCTGGAGTTTCATCCAGTATTTATGGAGGTCGTTTGCCACACCTACCACGTCGTCGGTGATAGTGAAGAGGTTGAGATCCTCTTTTCCTATGTACTGGTATTTTTCAAGCTGGCAATCGCGAATCCAATCGATGAGCGGGTTCCAGAAATCAGCACCGACCAGCATTACGGGGAACGGCTCTGATTTTCCGGTTTGGATCAAGGTCATGGACTCGAAGAATTCGTCCATGGTTCCGAAGCCGCCGGGGAAGCAAACCAGCCCCTTGGCGTATTTCATGAACATTAGTTTTCGGCAGAAGAAATAGCGGAAATCGACGGAGATAGTCTGGTAGGGGTTAGCCGCTTGTTCCTGGGGGAGATATATGTTCAGGCCGATGCTTTCGCCGCCAGCCTCGAACGCTCCCTTGTTGGCTGCTTCCATAATGCCCGGGCCACCGCCGGTAATTACGGCGAAATCTCTTTTAACCAGTTCTTCGCCCAGCTTTTCGGCCAGTTTGTAATAGGGGTCTTCAGCAGGAGTTCGTGCGGAGCCAAAGACACTGATGGCCGGTCCGATGGTTCCGAGCATTTCGAAACCTTCGACGAACTCGGACATAATGCGGAACACTCTCCAGGTTTCTTCGGCCGGACCGCTCGGTTGTGTTTGTTTGATGGGCATGTTATCCACTCGCTTATATTTATTGTTTGTCAGTACTTGCGTCATATTCTCCATTCGACGGAACGTGCCATTATACATCGATCGGTTGGAAAGTGTTGGTCCAGTCTATTTCGAGTTCATTTTTGAATGATGGGCCGGTTGACACTATTGAGAGGGGGTTTTAACATGCTCGCTCTCGGTTTCGCGGTACGATAGAAAAACGTGCTGCAAGCCGGTTTTTTTAGCCCGGGTGGCGGAATTGGCAGACGCGCATGGTTGAGGGCCATGTGCCCGCAAGGGCGTGCTGGTTCGATTCCAGTCCCGGGCATTTTTTGTTTCTCCGCAGTCTCTTAACCTCGATTCAGCAGCCTGGGAGACTGATCTTGATTTTTGCATCCCCTTTAAAAACAGCGTTTTCTGGTAATTGGGGCGGTTCCCCGCTCTTTTGGGCGGTCTTTGTATGTGGTCTCGTTGCTGGCTGCGAGGAGAATCGACAAGAATTGGAGCTGGATGGGGGGCAGGCGAGCTACCTGACTCAGTCGGACAGATTGCGGGTTTATTATCCGGATCTGGTCGAGGGGCGGTTTGCGGTAATCGCTGATTTTGAGTCTCCATCGCACGGAGAGCTGTTCAAGATGCTGTCAGCGGAGCCGGGTGATACCATTCAGGAAACGGTTGGAGGTGTGAAAGAGACTGGTGAAGGGTGTTTAAAGGCTGTTTTTCGGAATTTTGCCAGCGAGTTAATAGCGGATAACGATAACGCCAAAAGGTGGTTGCTGAAGCGGGATTGGCGGCCTTACAACCTGCTATTGATGAATGTCTTTATACCGAAAGGCGGTGGAGACGGCGAAGAATCGCTGGACGCTGGCGCGGAGGTTCTCGACGACGCGCCGGTGTATATCCTCAAGCTTGGTGTGGTGTCTGGTAGAGGGGAGTTTGTGGCGGAGGCGTATTCTTATGCCCCGTTGCGTCGAGGTTGGAATCTTCTACGTTTTGATCTTGGGGAGATCCGGGACGTGGTGGCGATGGACGACGTGCGGCAGATACGTTGTTCGTTGAGTGCTGATCCTGGTCAGGGGGCGGTTGACTGGCCTGTGGAGGTGGTGCTGGATGATGCACTTCTGGTGGATAACCGAAAAGAGCTTTTCGGCAGCAGGGAAGGAACTGACGGCACTCTGTATGTAGTGGAAGAGGGGCGGAGCATTTACGTCGGGGCGGCTCGCAGGTTTGAAATTGGGTTTTCCAACGGGCAGCTGGTGAGCTGGTATGATTTGAGCAGTGACCCGGTGAGGCTGAATAACCTGGCGGGACGTGGAGTGATCGGCCCTTCACCTATAGTGGTTTCAGATAAATACGTTGCCGATGGGGAATTACCTCTGTTGTTGACGCAAGCCAAGCCGCCCGGAGAGCAGGTGGCTGTTTCCAGGCAGACACTCATAGAGGCGACAGATGTTCGCGTTGTTGTGGAGTGCCAGTTGGGAATAGGCGAAACTGGTGCTGATCGCTATCCGGAGGGTGCGTACCAGAGGCTGGCCTATACGATATATCCATCGGGTAACGTGTTTGTTTCGGTTGAATGTGCTACTGAATTGCCGCTCTACAAGGCGGAGCGGATCGGGCTTGCCGTTGGGGCGGCGACGACTGAAGGCATAGAGACGGGTGTGCATGAATCCGGCGAGGCAGGTGAGCGGCCTATCCTGCAGCATTTGTGTTATGGCTGGCTGGCACCTGTATCCAAGGGAGCGGGTTTATTGTTCGTGTTGCATGATAGCCGGACGGGTCCCGATTTAAGTTTGATACATCTTGGCGGGGGATCCAGCGGGGATTTTGGTGAATCATATCTTGTCGCTTACGGGGGCGAGGTTGATTATCCGATTCATCGTTGGCATTGCCTGCTGAATTTCTGGCCCGTGAACAATTGCGAGCGGAAAACCCGGGAAGATATCGCGATAGCGTACTGTCACAGGCCGCGGATATCGTTCATGGTCGGTGAATTCGAGCGGGAGTCGGAGGGGGACTGGGATGGAGACGGTTTCAATGAACGGGAGGGAATGTTCATGTTGGGTACCGACTCCAATCGTGTTCAATTCAAACTGGACGGTCGAAGCAGGAAGGTTGTAAGCCCGGTATTCTGTGTTCCGGAAGCAGCGGGACGTGAGGCTTGGGTTTATATTAACTATGCGATTTGCCGCCAGGTATCCCGGGATGGAAAGGATCGTTTGGTGTTCCAGCTTCCGGGTACTTACGACGATGAAGTGGTAGTAGAAGTGTACCTGAGAAACTTGCAATAGTTGGTGTTTGGAATGGGGCGTTTGCTTGACATTGGACGATTTGAAATCTATACTCTGCAGGTTTAAGTTGATGTGAGTCCTTTGTTTGCAAGAAGTTACGTTAATTATCCCCGTCGCTCTGGAGAAGAGCTGTGGCGAAGAAGAAAACAGATACAAGTAAAGCCAAGGCACCGAAGAAACCTGCGGTAAAGACCAAGAGTGCCGGGACGAAGAAGGCTGTCAAGAAGAAGGTGGCGGTGAAGAAGAAAGCCGCGGTCCCTAAAGCAGCGAAGAAGGTGGTCAAGAAGACCGTAAAGAAGGTTGCCAAGCCTAAGACTGTAGCGAAAAAAGTGGCCAAGAAGGTGGCAGCCTCTAAAGGTGCCGTAGCTCCGGCAAAGGCGAGTGCTTTAAAGCCTCCGGCCGCCAAGAAAAAGCTTTCCCTTCGTGAGGCAGCAATGGCGGCCGCTTCCGGTGAAACGGAAACGATGGAAGATAAGCCGATGCCCAAGACTCGGTTGAACGATGAACAGTTGGCTATGTTCCGGGAGATGCTGCTTGGTAAGCGGCGGGAGTTGCAGGGCGATGTTCGCACCTTGACCAAGGATGCCCTGGGGTTGTCGCGTCAGGAGTCGACTGGTGATCTGTCGAGCATGCCGATTCACATGGCCGACATTGGTTCGGACAACTGGGAGCAGGATTTCACGCTGGGGTTGATAGCCAACGAGCAGCACCTGGTGCGTGAAATAGATGAAGCGCTGGATCGAATCGATAGCCGTACTTATGGAGTATGTGTGGCGACTCATCGTCCGATCAGCATAGCTCGTTTGCGGGCGAAGCCCTGGGCGAAATATTGCATCGAATATGCACGTGAGCAGGAATTAAGGCGTTGATCCGGTCCGGTAAATGACAGAAGTATCCCAAACACCAGCAACTGAAAAAGTAACGAAGTCCGCGTGCGCCGAGAGTGCGGTTGGTGACGGCTGGTCTCACGTACGGTTGTGGTTTTGTGCGGTGGTCGGTCTTGCTGCTGATTTATGGAGCAAGCATTGGGCTTTTACTTCATTAGGAGTCGGGGAGACCAGGACGATTGTTCCCGGTTTTCTCGATTTGCAATTGTCGCTTAATCCCGGCGCCCTGTTTGGCATGGGGGCGGGCATGGCGGTTCTGTTCATAGTCGCTTCCATTATTGCTTTAGGGTTCGTGTTATACCTGTTTGCGGGTACGAGTCGCAAACATCGGGCTATTCACCTTGCGTTGGGGATGATTCTGGCGGGCGCGCTGGGGAACCTGTATGACAGGGCGTTTACTCAATACGACATGGTGGAAGTGAAGGCGACGGATGGCAGGCCCGCCTGGTCGGTTATTGGCGAGTTGGAAGGTGATTCAGAGGGTGATGTCATTACTGTGCGTCCCTGGATTTCTCCGGAAGATCCGGTGGTGCTTTCGCGCGACATGATCGACGGCGAAGTTGTCCGGATCGGGGTTGTACGAGATTTTCTGAAGTTCACCACCAAGGTAGGTGAGCGTGACGTCTGGCCTTGGATTTTTAACGTGGCCGATGTTCTGCTGGTGGTGGGAGTTGCGCTCTTGATGTTGTCTTATATTTCAGTTGCCCGGCAAATGAAGGAGCAGGAGGCTGCTGCTGAAGCGGATGGGGCGACAGAATAGGCTTCTGGCCAGGGATTGCGAAAACAAGTGTCCCATACATTCTCTCAATCAGATATTGACAATATGCGGCGGGCTTTGTTTCTGGCTGCTCGTGGCCAGGGCAAGGTGGAGCCTAACCCGATGGTCGGCTGCGTGTTGGTCAAGGGCGGGAAAGTTGTAGGGCAGGGGTATCATAAGAAATACGGCGGACCTCATGCGGAGGTGAACGCACTCAGAGATGCCGGCGGTAAAGCGGCCGGTGCTACCGCTTATGTTACGCTGGAGCCTTGCAGCCATTTCGGGAAAACACCGCCTTGTGCTCAGGCGCTGGTGGAGGCCGGTGTCGCCCGGGTGGTAGGCGCTCATGAGGATCCGTTTCCGCAAGTGTCTGGTCGAGGATTCGAGATACTGCGTAAGGCGGGGATCGAGGTTGAGTCAGGTCTGCTGGCGGAAGATGCGGCGGAACTGAACGGTCCTTTTCTGACGCGGGTATTGAAAAAGCGCCCTTATGTAATAGCCAAGTGGGCTCAAAGTCTGGATGGAAAAATCGCAACGCGGAGCGGTGATTCGCAGTGGATTTCGGGGCCTGCATCGCGGCGGATAGTGCACAAGTTGCGTGCTCGGGTTGACGGGGTGATGGTCGGTTTGCAGACGGCGATCAAGGACGATCCACAATTGACGGCTCGCGATGTCAGCTTGAAAAGGGTGGCGTGTCGGCTGGTTGTGGATAGCCAATTGAGGATTCCCTTGCGTTCGAAGCTGGTGGCGACGGCCGGGGAGGTTCCGGTTGTTGTTCTTACGACGCGTCGGGGGTTGGAAGCCGGTCAAAAACGTGCTGTTTCGCTGGAAAAACGGGGTGTTGAGATTATTGTCTGCCGGGAATCCGGGGGGCGGGTGAGTTTGCCCGATGCACTCAGGAAACTGGCGGATCGGGGATTAACGAACCTGTTAGTCGAAGGCGGTGGGGAGTTGATCGGGTCGCTGGCGGACGATGATCTGCTGGACGAAGCATACGTATTTACCGCACCGTTCTTGATCGGTGGCCGGGAAGCTCCTTCCGGGTGCGGCGGCAGGGGAATTTCACTTGTAGAACGGGCCAAACGACCGTTTTCGGTAACCAGTAAAACGGTAAATAACGATTTTTTAACAATTATTCGTTTGACTGGCGCTTTAATTTGTTAATATAGGTTAACAGTTTGCGCAGGACAGTTAAAACGGGGGAGATACCCCCGAGGCGGAATCGTTGTATTGGTAGATACTGCAACGATGGATAGTCCTGTGCATGGAAGGGTTAGTAGTGGTTTGCAGTTGCTGAGGAGGTCTGTTATGGAGAATTCGGTAGCTGTTATCTGTGATGATGTGACGTACGCCGCGCCGTGGAGTATGTCGGCAGATACTGACGAGTTGGGTAGCTCGGTGGTACAGGACGAGTCATATCGTCATTGCGTTCCAGGTCCGGAGAGTTCGTTTGGGCGATGGCTGCTGGAGTTTGCAGACGATAAGTCTGGCAGCAGTTGTCCACCTCCGATGTGTTAGGGGTTTTATAATCCGGTAATTCCCTGGTAGTTGTTGCACTTCATTTCTTATGCTGTGTTTCTAGGATTCGCGTATGTTGTAATCTGCCGTATTGCTGTGTGCGTCTGTTTACGCAAGTGCTGTTTTTACGATAATCAATCCTGTTTCCTTATCATTATTCTTCGCAAGTGGAAATATACGGAATGACCTATTCCTGGGGCAGATCCCCAATCTACAATAAATGCCAGCCAGCATAGTCCACGATGGGGGTTGTCTGGCCAGAGAAGGAAACCGGCACACATCGCTAATCCGCCGAATAACGGCAGCCAGGATGCGGAATCTTTATGTTGGATATGGATTGTCCAGAAAATACACCAATTGGCAATCGTAAGACACAGGCCAAACAGGGTTAAAACAATGCTCGCGACGAATTGCAGGGGGACCATCTTTATCCTTCCAATATGCGATCCGTGTGCTGATGACATGAGTTTATTATTAGAGTGGAGGTTTGTGAAGTCGTTTTTTTGTGTGGGTATTTTACATGGCTACGCAAGCGTGGGCCATGGCACCCTCGATGTTTTGAGAGTGTGGAGAGTGTGAATAATGGCTGTGGTGAACTTTCTCGAAAATCAGTGATGTCCCTTTTTTCTTGTTTCTGCGTTTTCGTTGTTGAATAAGGAATTGATTTCCTGCATTGTTGGTTTTCGTCCCTTGTTTAACCAGGCGGTGAGCAGATGATCTATGTTGGCTATGGTTATTATTTTGCCATTGGTGAGGGTGTACCCGATATTTCTATCGCAGTCGAGAATCAGTGGAGATTCGTCGATGAAAGCGGCTTGTATTAAAGGGTGAGATCGCCAGGGTCGCCAGGTTCTGGCGACTACGCCGCGAGGGACCAGCCATAAGTCTTTTCCCTGGAGCAGGTCGTATATTCGAGAACCGATCCAGCATAAAAGGACGCAAAACCCGGCATTAGTCAACCAGCCTGCTGTTGCCCAGGTTATTGAACCATTTCGTATCATAGCTGCTGTCATAATAAGTATAATACCCAGGCCCTGCCATTTGCGGAGAAAAGCATGCAGCTCTTTAAAAACGTTGTCTGCAGGTTCGTGCGCGTGTTGAATATCCTGTGCTGAGTCATGGTTTTTGTGTGCTTTTTCTGGCCATACCAGGAGGTCGTGTTTGAAGCCGGGCTTTCCCGATGCGACAGGTTCGAAAGTGTAAGGTGACTGGTCCAGAGACTCCGGCTCTTCGATGGTTAATTCTCCGGGATTAACAATCACAATTGTATTCGGCGGGCATTGGGAAAAGTATGTGGTGGTCGGAATACCGAGACCGGGGCTGATAATTGGGGATATTGACGGCCTGGTATTCAATACGAGGTTGACGACGTTATCCGGTAAGAATGATTCATTCTCGATTTCAGTAGTGTTGCCGTTGGAACGCGCGTATATTCTCCAATCGCGTATTAAGCGTTTCCCATGTTGCTTGTAGTGTGAAATCGCCACGACCAGGATCGGACCAACGAAACCTGAAATTATGGCGCAAACGTAACCCGAGCGCCCTGAAGGGGAAAGGACTGAAAGAAACAGGATGTAAAAGAGTATCCAGGAAAGAATGACTGCAATGACGCAACCGGCCAGGGACGCTGCTTCCCGTAAAGAACTTGTTTGGGGCAGGTCCACCTGGAGAAGGTAGATGGTTGTATTGGATGAATGGCAATTTGGTTTATTCAAAATAACTTCAGGCTCACGTTTAACTTGGTTTTGCAAAGGATCCTGGATAAAACTGCACTTGGTATATTACCCAATGAGGGATATTGTGTAAATCTCGCAACAAATCGATTTGTTGTCTACTGGGCGATCGTATGTAAAGGGCTTGAGTAACGGGAAGGGCGTCGAGAAGGAAAATTGGTTTCCAAGTTTGATATTTGGGGCACGGTATTCATTGCAGGGCGATGGATAAGGCGGAGATGTTCGGCTGTGTGTTATTGGGGCTCGCAGAGAAAGTGCTGAGTTTTGTAATCTTGTTGTTCCTGGTGGTGAGCAGGGCGGATTGCTTGACATGAAATTGAGCGGGGTTGATACTCTTGCCGGAGGCTCTTTATGCCGGCGGAAGTTGTCAAGTTGGATGGGGACGTTGATTACCGGGAGACTGTGCGGAGAGCGGCGAAGCTCATTCGGGACGGGGGACTGGTCGGATTTCCTACGGAAACAGTTTATGGCGTTGGTGCTCGAGCGGATAGCGATGAAGCGCTGGCGGCTTTGCGGGAAGTGAAAGGACGGGTTGAGACCAAGCCGTTTACTTTGCATATTGGCGACGCTGGTGACGTTTTGAAGTACGCTTCGAACCTGTCGGGGATGGGTAAGAGATTCGTACGCAAGGCGTGGCCTGGCCCTATCACGCTTATTTTTGACGTTACTGATCCGGCGGAAGAGCCTGTGGTGCAGGAATTCGGGGAGCAGTGTGTTCGGAACCTTTACCACGAGGGGACTATCGGGGTTCGTTGTCCGGACGACAGGATCGCTTCAGATCTGCTGGTGGAAGCCGGCGTTCCGGTGGTGGCGGCCAGTGGTAATAGAGCGGGCGAGGCCCCTCCGCATACGGCGGCGGAAGTTTTTTCTGAGTTAGGCGATAAGCTGGACTTGATTTTAGATGGTGGCACTGCAAGATATGCCACCTCGTCAACCGTTGTGAAACTAACAGAGTCCGGATACGATGTACTTCGTGAGGGGGTCATCGACGGTAGAATGCTGAAACGGTACCGATCGTTGAACATATTATTCGTGTGTAGCGGTAATACGTGTAGAAGTCCGATGGCGGCAGCGATGTGCAAACGCCTGCTGGCGGAACGGCTTGGCTGTAGTGATTCTGAGCTGGGTGACAAGGACGTGAATGTGTACTCGGCCGGTTCGTGCTGTATGGGTGGGAGTTCGGCATCGGATGGCGCGGCAGCGGCCATGTCGGAGCGTTCGATAGATTTGTCCAGGCACGTAGCGAGTAGCCTGGATGAGGAGCTGATCCGGCGGGCGGACCACGTTTACTGTATGACTCGGGCACATATCGACGCGGTGTTATCGTTGGATTCGGGAGCGGTGGACCGGGTGGAGTTGCTCGGTGGCGATGAAGAGATATGTGATCCATTTGGTGGATCAGTTGAAGTATACAAAGATTGTGCGGCGAAGATATTTATCGCACTGAAGAGAAGGATGTCGGAGGTACAGATATGAAAATTGCCATGTCCAGCGATCACCGTGGTTTTGGTGCCAAGGAACGAATCAAGGCGACCTTGATAGACAGCGGGCACGAGGTGGTGGATTACGGATGTGACGGGCAAGGTAGTTGCGATTATCCGGATTACGGACTTCCTGCGGCGGAAGCGGTACCGGTGGGAAAGGCTGATCGGGCGATCCTGATTTGTGGTTCGGGTTTGGGCATGTCGATTGTCGCGAACAAGGTAAAGGGGGTGCGTGCGGCTCTTTGTCACGACGAGTTGACCGCCCAGTTATCGCGTAAGCATAATGACGCTAATGTGCTGTGTCTCCCGGCGGATCTTGTGGGCGAGCATCTGTTACGTTCGATTGTGGATTTGTGGTTGCGGACGGATTTCGAGGGCGGGCGTCACGCTCGGCGCAACGATAAGATTTCCAATTACGAAAGTAACAGCGAAGTAGCGGGCCAGTAATGGCAGTACCTGCGCGGTCGAAGAACCGTTTGAAGCGTAGTTGAAGTGTTTTTCGCGAAGACGTGAGGCAGTTTTTCGCGATGAGTTGAAGTGCGGAGGCGAACGACCGTATTGGACGGCTTGAAACAGACAGACACGGGTTCGGTCGAGCAGGAACGCGCCATTCTTGTAAAGTTAATCACACCTGAAAACGCGGCGGCGACGAATACACAGAATCCGCTGGGGGAGTTGAAAGCCCTGGCGGAGGCGGCGGGAGCGGTATACGTTGACGGAATGATCCAGAAGCGGATGACGGTTCACCCCAAGACGCACCTGGGTAAGGGGAAGGTCCAGGAACTGCTGGAACGGGCGGAGGCGTCAGAGGCGAACTTGATCATATTCGATGACGAGCTGACGCCGGGGCAGATTCGGAATCTGGAAAAAACAGTTGAGCGGCGGGTGATCGACCGCAGCGAGTTGATACTGGATATCTTTGCTTCGCGTGCGCAAACGTACGAGGCGCGTCTGCAGGTGGAGATAGCTCAGTTGGAGTATACGGCGCCTCGTATCCGGGGCATGTGGACGCACCTGGAGCGGATTGCGGGAGCAGGCGGAGGCAGTGCCGCCGGTGCGGTCGGTGGTATTGGTACGCGAGGTCCTGGTGAGCGGCAGATAGAGATTGACCGAAGGATTGTTCGTGATCGCCTGGCTCAATTGAGGCGGGAGATCAGGAAAATCGACGAGCGGAAGAACCGGGAGGTGAGATCCCGATCTGATCAGTTCACGATCTCTCTTGTTGGTTATACCAATGCGGGTAAAAGCGCCCTGATGAACGTGTTGACGGATGTGGGGCAGGAGGCGGAGGATAAGCTTTTTGCCACGCTGGACACGAAAACGGCTCGTTGGAATCTCGGAGGCGGGCAGCACGTGCTACTCAGCGATACGGTGGGGTTCGTCAGGAATTTGCCGCATAGACTGGTGGCATCGTTCAAGGCCACGCTGGAAGAGGCGATTCATGCGGATCTTCTGTTTCATGTCGTTGATTCGTCGGTTCGAGACGCTCTGCGGCAGGCGGAGGTAGTTAAAGGGGTACTGGCCGAACTGGGGTGTGCGGATAAACCGGTTCTCACTCTTTTGAACAAGATAGATATTGCGGAAGACCTGGGTCTGCTGGAAGTATTGTCGCAGAAATACGATCCATCGTTAAGGATTTCTGCCAAGACGGGTCGCGGCTTGGACCAGGTGTTCGATTTTGTGATCGAAGCCATGCGTCCGCGGGTGATGCGTGCGATGGTACGTTTTTCGGCCGGGGACGGGAAACTGATAACCCTGTTGAACCGCCTGGCGGATGTCGATGAGCAGCGTTACGAGGGGAACTGGGTGGAGATGAAGATTACCATGGATCGGACCCAGTTCGAGCAGCTTCAGGGTCGGCATTCGAGCCTGGAAATCGTATCCGAAGTAACGTAATAGATGGTGACTCTTCCATAAGACGCTTGCCTTTAGAGTACAAGTCGACTATTTCCTTGTTGGTGAGTGGTAAGTCGGTAGCAGGCTGCGAGTTAACGATAGAATGACCAGCTTAAAATGACCAAGCGACAGAAAAAGCACATCTTTACCGTCTTGCGAATAATCATTTGCGTGGTATTTGTTGCCCTGGCAGTTCAGGGCTTGAGTATTCACGACAAGGTTACGTTAAAGGCGGATAGCAGTAACGGTGAGCGGGTTTGTCGATTGGCAGGTGAAGATGATGCCACGGTTACGATTCTGACGCAGGACGGGGAAGAGCAGGTTGTTCCACGAGAAAACGTAGCGGTTGACAGTGAAGGCAGCGAGCGAATAGAGCGGGGATTGGGAACGGCGTTTAAGTCGAGTAATCCCGTGTACTTGTTTCTGGCTATTGCGCTTTTTGCTCCGGTTCCTCTGATCCAGTCCCTTCGATTCCAACTCATGTTACGGGCGCAGGAGATCGAGCTTACGTATTGGGAAAGTGTGAAGATAACCATGGGTGGTAATTTTCTCAATTTCGTATTTCTGATAGGGTCGACTGCAGGTGACGTGTTCAAGGCCTATTGCACGACTCTGCATACCGAGCGTAAGACTGAGGCGGTGACAACGATTCTTTTTGATCGGGTTGTCGGTTTATCGGGCCTGTTGGTAGTGGCCGGCCTAATGAGTTTTACCGGTTCGGCTGATCCAATGCTGAGGAAGCTGGGGGTGTTTGCACTGGTGATGCTGGGCATATTTCTGCTTGGTGCGTGGATGATAACGGCTCCGAAGTTGAGCGAACTGGTTTTGCAGAAGATGTTTGCCCGTTTACCGGGAATCGAATATCTCAAGCGTATCCACGGGGCTACTGAGCGGTTAATTCGTCATCGTCCCATGCTGTTGCTGTGCCTGTTCCTGGCGGTGGTTTTACAGTTCATGGTGGTCGGTGCTGGTGTTTTGTGTGCCCGGGCGTTGCATATGGATTTTTCCGGTGACAAGGCGTGGGATTATTTCGCGTATATAGGCTGTGGTCATATGGTAGCTGCGATTCCTATATCGCTGATGGGTATAGGTACGATGGAAATCGCGTACAAGCAGTTTTTCCTCGGCGAATATGGGACGTTGCCACAGCTTTTGTGCCTGGCGATATGGGTACGCGTGTTGCAGCTTATCTGGTCTCTTCCGGGGGCCCTTTTCACGTCGGTGAGCCAGTATCGCCAGCAAGAAAAGGAGTTGGAAGATGAGCTGGGCGAATAGCGACTAATCTGATTTTTCCTTTTTGCAGTAAATTCCCAAGTATGGCGAGCGACCGGGTATCGTTATCGGTCGTTTGCTAAACACCTCTCAGGTTCTTCCGTTAAGTGGCATCTCATGTAAACCGACTTATAAGCGTAGGCGCTCTCTGCGCCAGGATGGATAAGGTGCACAAAGATATGCCGGTAAGTGACATTGTAGACGTTTCCAGGGTTCGCAATACATTGGAGGATCTATGTGCGCGCAACCTATCCGCGGAAATTCATTATGGTGGGGCCAGTGGTGAAGAGAACAGTGCCCGGGTTCGTTTTTTGTTGCTTGAAGATAACACTATAAGTGTCGACAAGCCGCAAAGAATCGGGGGCAGTGTCGAGTTGGCTGCAGGTCAAGTGATTACGGTTTATTTCCAGCAGGATGATTCACATTGGGCTTTTGAAAGCCAGGTGTTAAAGACGACAAAGCTCATTCGCCTTAACGACCGTCAGCGGGTAGTGGGTATGAGCATTGCTTTGCCCCGGGAAATAGCCAATCGGCAGCGTCGTAGTGACTACCGTGTACCGGCGGTGTCGCGAGGCATCAGTTGCGAGGTATCGCTGGAAAGCGATGATGTGGAATGCTCATCTCCGGTGGACGCCGAACATGGTATTGGGATAGTTCACAATCTGTCAAAACGCGGTGTCGGGGTATTGCTGGATGGTAAGTGGCAGAGGCTCTTAAAGCTGGGACGTGTACTTTACGTAAGTTTTCGTTTGCCGGATTCGCCAAGGCAGTTCGTCATGCGAACGGAAATTCGACACGCTCGTGAAATACTCAGTAGGGATAACACTCTGGTTGGATTGAGATTTCTGGAAATGCCTTTTACGGATAATCAAGGGGCTCTGGAGGAAATCGCCGTATTTGTTGTAGCGGAGCAGAGAAGGAAGTTGAGGCGAAAACGATGAACGCGATGGGCATAATCAAGCGGGGCATAACCAGTGTGGTGATCGAGATTGCCGAAGGGCCTTCTGCGAGAATAGTGGAACAGGCTGTTCGTAGAAAGGCAATGGTAGTGTTTCGCCCAATAGGTGATCGGGAGCTATCGAGCATGATGGGGTGTATTGTCGAGGGAACCCGGGCGACCTTGTCTGTGCAGATTGAAGAAGGGGTAGACAAATCATCCGTTCAGGGAGCCCATTTTGATGCGGTTCTTCGGATGGATGGGCAGGAGTATTTTTTCGGAGCGGATATTTTAAATATTAAGGAGCAGCCGGAAGGCTTCCTGGTTCAATTGAACAGGCCGACAGTGCTGCAAACCTGGCAAAGACGAAAGTTTATCAGGGCGAAGGTCGCGGACAGTACGACAATAGGGATATCCGCCGCGGGTGATTTTGAAAGAACGAAGTTCGACGGGGCGATGCTCAACGTCAGTGAGGACGGGCTGGCATGTCGCGTGGAAAAGACTGCTGCGGATTATTACGCCGTGGATGAAGTTGTCGGGTTGAAATTCAAGATGCAGGATTGCGAAAAGGCAATTACCTGCAATGCCAAGATAAAAGCCAAGACTCCTGGAGGGACACCGGGAACGATAATCCTGGGCATGCAGTTTGAGTTGTCGAGTATGAGCAGTAATGAACGGGCCGATTTGTCGTCTGCGCTTCAGATGAACGTGTGACGCTGCGAGGAAATAAGGATTGTACCAATGGAAAAACTGTTACGAATAGAAGAAGCTAAAAAGAATGAGATAGTCCTTGCTGCGATAGAAAAGGAGATGCCTTGTGTGATTTCCCGAAGGAATGATGTCGGGTGGCAGGTGTGCAAATCACATTTGATTTCGGGCGATACGTGTGTCGGTCGTTTGCGGTTGGCATTTCCGCATATGTGCCAGGGGGAAGCCGCCCCGGAGTTCGCGTGTGGCGATCAGGTGGGAGTGACCTTTCGCCGCGGGCACAAGAAATGCATGTTTTCCACAAAGGTCATCGAGGTTGACGAATCTGACGGTGGACAGATAGTGATGGAATGGCCTGACGCTGTGCAGGAAATGCAGCGGCGAGTTTATCAGCGAGCGGCTCCAGTCGGACGACGGGTACACGTTCGCTTCTGGATCGGTGGAGTAGCTGCCCGCGCGCAGGTAGAAGAGAGTGGTCCGGGGATCATGACCGGCGTCCTGAAGGATCTGTCGGCCGGTGGAATGCGTATAACGGTTTCCGGTATCGACGTGGGGATGTTCGCCGAAGGTGAATCCATTGGATGTGCGTTTACGCCAAAGCCTCGAGGCGAGACCATAGTGATTGACTCTGTATTCCGGCACGTGCAGATGGAAGATGATGGTACCGTGTCTGTTGGAGTTCAATTCGTGGGTTTGGAGACGACGCTTGCGGGGAGGAATCAACTGGCCGACATTGCCCGGGTGGTTTCCGATTTCCAGCGAAGCGAAACTCATCAAAAGCGACCGCACTTGGCAGGGCGAGGTACGTAGGCATAATAGTGCCTTATGCAGCGCTATGCCTTGGTGAAAACTAGTTGGGGGCCATTTGCGATAGTGGCGGCTCGTCAGGAGTTGTTGGGTACGTTTCTTCCCTGCCCTGGTGAAAAGGATAGTGTTGGGCTGGTTGAACGCGCGTTTCCAGAAGCTGTTCGTGATGACGGAGCGTTACGGGGATTGCAGGAAGCGGTGCGAGATTACTTTTCAGGGGGGAAGAGTGCTTTTCATATCCAACTGTCGCTGGATGGCTTAACAGAGTTTCAGCAGGCGACGATTGAGGCATGTCGGCGGATTCCTTACGGTAAAACGATTACGTATGGAGAATTGGCTTGTCGGGCCGGGTTTCCCGGTTCTGCGCGAGCGGTGGGGACAGTGATGTCGCGCAATCGTTTTCCATTGGTGGTTCCGTGTCATCGAGTTGTATCAACAGGCGGTCTGGGCGGATTTTCGTCATTCGGCGGGTTGTCGCAGAAAAAGGCAATGCTGGAGCTGGAAGGGGTGTTGGTATAAAAAAAGCGTCACTCAAATACGAGTGACGCTGGGTATGTCGAAATATTCGTTAGCGATTAGAAGTAATCTGGCGTTCTTGACGGTCCCACTTCAAAGATCGACTGCGTTTTAAGAAGCGTAGTCGAATCAGGGAAAGCATGAAAAGCGTGTACGTGGAATTCATGCTCTCTGGCTTCGTAGTCAATGAAGGTAAAGGGAGCGATCCCGTCGGTACCCCACTCATCAAACACGACGAACAGCCCTCTTTTCTGGGCGTACTTCATAAGATCGCGGTGTGACGAGGGGAACAGGTTTGGTGTCATTCTCTCGACCTGGCATGAGAGGATATACCGCATTTCATCGCCAAACGATTGCGCGTGATCTCTTTCGCCGCGGAAAGGGAAAGATGTGGCCATCCCCATTTTGGGCAGGACATCGTTTTCGTCGGTGATAAGTTCAGTGACGCACTGTTTACCATGCTGCAGTGTAACGACATGGGAAAGTCCGACGATCCAGATTTCGGCTGTGTAGCGTCGTTGTTCGATACGTTTTGCTTGGTTGATCTTGAAAAGTTCCGGATGTAGCGCTCGCTGATACAAATAGAACTGCAGATCGTCTATACGTTGTTTTACCTGGCCTTGTTCCACAATTGACCTCTTAATAAGATTTTATAGCAACAAATGGTTTACAAACCGGCTGGATTATACTCTCGGCTGGATTGATCTGCCACAGAATTCTTTTTCAACGAAAGAATTTAGTAAGCTGCTTTGACTAAATTATGTAACCTATTTATTTCCAAAAACCTATGATGCACAATATTATTAGAAAATACGTCATAAAAACGCGTAAGTTCGGTGAAATATGTAGTTTCTATTTAAAGAATTCACAAGGGGTATTAACCGGATCAGGGAGAAAAATCGTCACAAGTCCGATATTCCATCTATTGTGACTTTGTTGCCTATTTTATTGTCCTGAAGTTTTACTCCAGGGCATGGACTTGGTGTGTGATAGGGATGTCGATATAATCTGCCAACTTATGCGATGGGCATCGTTACAACAGAGTGTCAGTTTCCTACTCGTCAGTTTCCTGCTGGTAGTGGTGTGTGTTGGCAGTGGTACACTGTTGGCCGGTGAGAAGAGTAGTTCTTCGGTTTTAGCCGGGGTAGGGAAGGTTGTTGATTACGATGCCGGAAATCGGGAGGACGGTAGTTCTTCAGACGAAGAATCCAAAATCGATTTAGGTGTACCGCCGGTTCTGTTGTGGGAGCAGGTGGTAAAGCCGTTTCGTGACCATCATTATGTAGTTCGTATTCACTTCCTTGCGTCGTTGACGGGTTATTCGGGAAGTAATTCGATACCTTTCGTAGTAGATCGTCGGTCGGAAACGCCGATGATTCTTCATCCTCTGGTCCGGGTCGGAGTGCCCAATCGTCCACACGGACCCCCATCAGTCGTTTAAGCTTTTTAGCTACAAACCAAATGCTGTTGATTTCTGTTTTTGTTGTTGGATTGGTAAGAAGCCTGAGTTCGTAAGTGTTGTTGCCGTGTATTTGAGGCGGTAATGGCGCAGAGCGAGGTGTGGGTTGCAAAACTTGTCCATGCGAAACAGGTAATCATTGAATTAGGTATTTATATACTCAAATAAAGCGAATTTTTGGCGGAGAAAACAAATGAATAGTGACAGTCGTTTCTGGAAATGGGGGTTAATCGTCGTTTTGACGGGGCTCGCGTGTCTCGCGTTATACCCTCCGGGGGATAAGCTTAAACCAGGTATAGATCTTGCCGGTGGTACATCACTTATTTACGAGATAGATGCAAGTGGCTTGAAGAGCAGGGAGAAATCGGATCTTGCTAATCGGGTGATGGACATACTCAAGACGCGTGTCGATCCGAACTCGCAGTTCAACCTGATCTGGCGTCCGATTGGTAATAATCAGTTGGAAATCCAGATGCCCAGGCCTCCCAAGGGTGCCGGCGAGCGGAGAGATGTGTATGAGAAAGCTCGTGATAGTGTAAAAGCCAAGAACATATCCCGTGTCGAACTCGAGAGTGCGTTGAATCAGACAGGTTCGGGACGTGAAGGTGCTTTGGCTGCACTTGTTCGCGATGTTGAAGGCCGGGAGGAAAAGCTTTCGGCAGTAGCTGCTGCTTGGGATAAATACCGTTCCCTGCGTGGTGGAGACAATTTCGAAGCAGAGGTCAACGCCCAAGTAGCGTATGAAGACGCGTTTGACAAAGTAATGGCCAGCAATCTGGCTATAGGCCGATTGACTGACGCATTGGCGTTGAAGGGCAACGAGCGGGCTAAAGAAATCGAGCGTCTGGAAGGTGAGTATCCGTCGTATGTTGATGAGATCGAAAACACTGCCGCTGCTCACAAGGTTTGGTTTAACAAGAGGGGGTCGTTGGAAGATCCGGAGGACTTGAAACGTCTGCTGCGTGGTGCCGGAGTTCTGGAATTCCGAGTGTTGGCCGAACGTGATCCGGGCGAACCGACGATGCTCAAGCACGACAAGGAACCCTCATTGCGTCAGCCGATTGCGAAGTACGTCGATCAATTGAATAAACGTGGTCCGCGTGCCAAGGGCGGTGACCTTTATGAGTGGTACCCGATTGAGAATGTGGTGAGTTTTCTTCTGCAGAGTGCCCGGGGCGGTACAGTGGAAGAGGCCGAGCAGATGATTGAATCGGGTCGCGGTTCGGTGGTCGTGTCAAAGTACGCGGGCAAATATTATGTTTTGACCCACGTAGACGAAGGTGATGAGAAGTTCGGTCTTACCCAGCAGAGTCCAAGATGGGCTTTGAAGGGTGCGATGATTTCAAACGATTATCGCACGGGTCGTCCGAGTGTGGATTTCCGTCTTGATCCGCGAGGTGGGGCTCAGTTTGCGAAGGTCACCCGTTTAAACCTTCATCGACAGTTGGCGATTTTCCTTGACGGTGTAGCCACGTCACACGCGACGATTCAGTCAGAGATTTCTGACAGGGGGCAGATCACTGGTGATTTCACCCTGGAACGAGTACAGGATATCGTCAAGCGGTTAGAGGCTGGTTCACTTCCGGCTCGTTTGAAGGAAACCCCGCTGCAGGAGAAGAACACCGGACCGCAGCTTGGTGAGCAGAATCGAACCATGGGTATGAACGCGGCACTCTACGGCTTGATCGCGGTAGGCGTGTTCATGCTGGTTTACTACCTGTTTGCCGGATTTTTAGCCAACGTGGCGTTGGTACTGAACCTGCTGTTCGTCCTGGCGATCATGGCCGGTCTGGAAGCGACGTTTACCTTGCAGGGAATCGCCGGTTTGATTTTGACCGTTGGTATGGCAGTTGATGCGAACGTTCTGATTTTCGAGCGTATTCGGGAAGAGCGTGAACGCGGCGTGGCACTGCGGAAGTCGGTGAAGATCGGTTACGAAAAAGCGTTATCGACGATTGTTGACGCAAACCTGACCACGTTGATCACGTGTGTGATTCTCGGTTACGTGGGAAGTGAAGAGGTCAAGGGATTCGCGTTAACCCTGGGATTCGGTCTTGTCACAAGTATGTTCACCGCGTTGTTCGTGACGCGGGTTATCATGGATACCTTGATTGACGCGGGCTGGGTCAAGTCTCTGACGATGCTTCATCTGATTCGTCGCCCGAATGTCGACTGGTTTGGTCTTCGCCGTATGTTCTGGCCGATATCCACGATTGCGGTTGTTTGCGGCTTGGGATTCTTCGTTTACATCTGTGGTACGGATAAAGAAAAGATTTTCGACATCGAGTTCCTTGGTGGAACGAGTGTGCAGATCGAACTGGCTGACGGTGTGGAGATGAATTCCGCCGAGGTCCGCGACGTGCTGCATGGTTCAGGCGAAGGGGCCAATGTGGTGGACTGGTTGAGCCAGGCTGCCGCAGATCTTAGTGAAGCCAAGGTAAGTGTTTCTCCCAACAATATTCCCGGTGAGTTTGTAGTCAGTTCAGACAAGCTCGATCCGGCGGAAATCGATGTCCTGTTGCGAACAACATTTGAAAGTTCGCTGGCACTGGGCGGTTTCACCAGCGAGGGATCAAATGCTTTCTTCGTGACCAAATCCCGCGAGGTAAAGGTTGGGGATGGGGAAAACGCCGGTAGTGTCGCCGATGAATATTTGACTCTGGATGATTTCAAGAAGGGCGTGGAAAGCGCGGCGGTTTATGTTAAGGAATCCGTCGAGCGTTTGAAAGGCGCGCGAGTTCAGACTGTTTTTGATCTTAACGCAAAGACCGATGAAGAGCGGGCTTTCGAGATTGTGACGGTTGAACCGAATAAGCAGTTAGTGCGAACCGCTATTCTTGGGATCATGGGGGACAAGCTGAAGATCGAACGGCCGATTGGATTTACCCTGATGACTGACGAAGTTCGAGCTCCGGATGGCATGTACCCGATTTCGGAAAAGGATAACCTGCTGGGTGATGTCATTGGTGATCATTCACCATTGAATGTTCGCGAGTTCAAGGGTGGAGTAGTATTGGTGTTCGACGATCTTCAACCGCCGCAGACGGAGGAAGAAATCAAGCGTCGTTTCAAGGAAATGCGTCTTCAGCCGCAGTTTGAGCAATACGAGTCGCGAGAGACTCAGGTTGTGCCGATGAACCAAGTTGAGGTTGAAGGTGCAGAAGAGGGCGAGTTGTATTATTCGAAGTTTGCCCTGCTGGTTTCCGACGAGAGTTACATTTACGATGATGATCCGGCACAGTGGCGTTTGAAACTGGCGGAGCCGGAACTGGAGCAGGCGACCGAGGCTCTTTCCGCAGAAAAATCGATGAGAAAGGTCATTCAGTTTGCTCCGCAGATTGCTTCCAAGACGCAGCAGCAGGCGTTGATCGCGATGGTGTTGGCATTGAGTGCGATCGTGGCTTACGTGTGGATTCGATTCGGTACGATGCAGTACGGTCTTGCGGCTATTGTCGCGCTGGTTCACGACGTTTCGATTGTCCTTGGCTTGATTACCGCGGCCGACTACTTCGGAATAGGTGATTTTCGAATTGACCTGGCCACGATTGCGGCGTTGCTGACGGTTGTCGGTTACAGTTTGAACGATACGATAGTTGTGTTTGACCGTATTCGAGAAAACCGGGGCAAGTTGAGTCAGTTGTCCACTAACATTGTGAATAACAGTATCAACATGACCTTGTCTCGAACGTTGCTGACTTCATTGACCACGTTCATGGTAGTTATGTTCCTGTACTTCTTCGGCGGACCGGGAGTCCATGGCTTCAGCTTTGCCTTGCTCGGTGGTGTGGTTGTCGGAACGTACAGTTCAATCGGAATTGCGGCTCCATTGCTGCAGAACCGTAAGCTGTTGCACATGATTATCTACATTCTGGTAGCTGTACTGGCCGTCAGTATTTCCGCTACGGTGGTGGGCAATCTGACTTTTACGGTGGTAGTGGCCGCTTTGATGTTCGTATTAGTAGTAGCCTGCAGTGTAATCGAGCGTAAACTTGACGAGTCACCGTCGAGAGCGTAGTGATTTCGTTCTAACATCTGAAGTTTTTTAAGAGAACGGTGCGTCTGTAAAGGGCGCACCGTTCTCTTTTTATGAATAGAGGTTTGTTGTATGTGTGTGAACGAAATATAACGGTTATTTAAGGCGAAACGATTCTTGACCATGCCGGGTGGGGGCAATAGTATTCAAGGGGAAAGAAGTGAAGTGACAGAGCCGTCGTTGGCGCCGGCGGGTTCATTTCCTTTGCCCAGCGGGCGGTCGTTTCGGAGGCCTGTGCGGTGGGCAGTTAAAAGCAAAAAGGATGAAAACCATGCGCAAGGATGTGAAAGCCGGGATGGTGTTCTCGTTGGTGATCGTGGTACTCGCGGGGTGGTATTATTCTAGGGACGACGAAACCGGCGGAGCTATTCCTCTGGATAATCGTGTGAGTAGTGTCGGCGATTCAGAGGAAAACGGACTTGATGGCGAAACGGGGTTTACCGAGGTTGAGCTTACAAAGACGCCTGCCCCTATCTCCTCTCCCAAGAAACCTGACGAGGCTACTGGCCGGTTAAACGAAGAAAACGCGTTTTTGGCTTCCGGAACGGAAAGCGAGAAGGCGCCCGGAATTTTGAACGAAGCGGGTGGGCAAGAAAAGGAAGTATCCGAGGCTGGCGGTGAAATCCGCGTAGGTTTGACCGATAAGGAGCGGGAGTTTTTGCTGGCTGACCGTGAAGATGATACCGATTTGCCGGGCGAACTGGAGTCGGAGGAGAGTTCCCTGGATTCTCAGCTGGAGCCGCAAGCAGCAGACACTGAAAAAAACGCTGGTATCGAAGAGCAGGAACCTACTGCTTCCGAGGTGACTTTACCGGTGCCCACTGACACGGTAGCGAAACCCGAATCCCGTAAAGAAGACAAAGTAAAGAAAAAACCTGAACCGGCATTGGTTAAGAATACTGGCAGGAACGCTGACTCGGTGGAGCGGTATACGGTGCAGACCGGCGATTCCCTGGCGATTCTCGCGGAGGTCTATTACGGTAGTCAGCGATTTACGGATTTTCTGTTGCGGGCTAATCCTCAGATTTCAAACGAGAATCAATTGCGGGTGGGGATGGTTATCAGCATTCCTGGTTTACCGGATAAGACTCGCCGTGAAATCCTGAATTCCAAGGCGGAAAAGCAAACCAGCCCTGAGGAGAAGGGGGCGGGGAAAAGCACTTATACGGTAAAGGCGGGTGACAGTTTTTATCGTATAGCCGAACAGCAGTTGGGGTCGGCTAACCGGTGGAAAGAGATTCTAGAGTTGAACAAGTCTTTGGTTGGCGGTGATCCTCAGCGACTTCGTCCCGGCCAGGTTCTGGTTCTTCCGAAGAAGTAGCGGGCTTAGCCGGTTGGGAGCGATATTGGAGCCAGGCGATCTTGAATAGGTTGGTATTTTAATTGCCGAGTTCATCCTGATGGCAGGTTTGCCTTCTGCAGTATACGGTAAACCAACCTTTGTGGTATGAGTTTTCAAGCCGCACGGCATTGTGGTTTTCCAGGTCGCATTCATCTCTTGAAGCAGTTTTCATTCAGCGATTGTTAAACGATTCGGTAAGCTGGAAGCGATCTGTTTCTTAGCCTCAGCTTGTTAGCGTCCGATAATATTTCTGTTCCGGAATTGAGCGGAGCAAAAGTTGCGCGTTTTGCTCGAGTTATTTTTCGCTCGGAAAGAGGCTGGTTGCAGCATTGGGATGCGGCATTGGTTGGGCTGAGAATCGATATTTGCCGTTAGGACTTTAATGCAAGGGAGTGTGGGGAGGGGAAAACGGCGATTGTCGTAAAGCTGATCGGCAATTTTTGCCGACAGACCTGTACGCTCCGGAAAGGTTATCCGGAGTTGTTCAGACAAGGAGGTCTGAACTGTTTTGTGAGGCTCAGGATGAGCGATAGTCAGATCCAAGAAATCAGTGTCGGTGAGCGGCTGGCCGGTAAATGGCAGATACCCGTATTCATTATAGCTACGGGCGTGCTGACCGCAGTGGCACTGAATATTCAATCTCCCGACCGCAAGGTTGGGGTTGAAACCCATCTGGAACATATCGCTGCCTATAACGAAGCGGGGATGTACGTAGCGGCCGACAAACTGGCCGAAAGGATTCTCTCCTGGGAGGATCTTCCCAAAGCCACGCGTGGGGAATTGCACAAGCACAAAGCATGGGCGGCTTTTGGGGCGGCGGAAAGAATAGCGGATGAGAGTGACGAGGTATTCGGGAAGGTTGTCAAGGAATACCTGGTTTCCATTGACCTGGGGGCAGTGCTTTCGGCCGATGACTATCGTCGGCTGGCGAAGTGCTATGAAGGGTTAAAGCAATTCGAACTGGCCTGCAAAAGTTACGGGATGGCCGCCGAAATAGCACCTCCGCCTGCCCTGGCTGATCGCAGGCGAGTGATCGAACTGAGTGAATACCCTTTGCGTGTTTCCGCTACGGAGATAGACAAGCTGCTGGAGGAGTTTATTGCCGATGCTCAGGATTCGCTGGATGATCTGATCTGGGCGCTGTCGCGGCGGGTGGACTCGCTGTCAAAATCGAAGGGTTGGGAAGATGCTCGTCGATTGCTGGATACGTATAAAGGGAAGTTCGCGGAAACCGATCTCGAGCCGGAGTATTCCTTCCTTATTTCCCTGACTTTATGGGGTGGTGGGCAATACGATGAAGCGGAACGGCAATTACGTGATCTTCTTAATCGTACAACGGTGAGTGATTCAGTATTTCCCAAAGCGGGCTGGTTGCTGGGCAAGGTGGTGATGAGTGACGGGCAGGCACAGAGGCCTGAGGAGGCGGTTGCCCTGTTTCGAGATGTCATTTCCTCCAGGGCGAATCCGAGTTACGTGACCGCTTCGCGAGTCAGCCTGGCGGAAGCTCTGGCGGAATTACAGCGTTACGAGGATTCCTTGAAATCCTACGAGGATGCAATAGAGGACCTGGACAGGATATCCGGAGATCACCTGGTAAATCCCGAAGTGGTACGAACCTCGCTGGCGGTAGTTTCCGAAACCTGTCGGCGTTCCGGTAAATTGCGGTTTGCCTTGGAATTCATGAAACTGGCGGTTTCCTTAATCGAAGCAAAGGATCTGGAGACGTATACCAAGTTTATAATCCGCCAAAGTGACTTGCAGGCGATGGTAGCCCGTGAAATAGTGGAAACCGCTAAAACGGAAAGTGTTGGCGAGTTAACGCAAATTCCGACAGAAGCCAGGGTTTTATTCGACCAGGCGGGTGAGAACTATGTCAAAGCCGCGTGGATGAACACGTTGAACGAACGGCGCTCGGCGGATGCAATGTGGTCGGCCGCAGGGTTGTTTGATGAAGGCGGAAACCACGAACGGGCAATAGATGTCTTAAAAGCGTTTGTCAGAGATCGAAGTGACGCGGAGATTATTCCTCGCGTACTTCTACGGTTGGGGCGTTCTTTACAGGCGGAAGGGCGGTATGGCGAGGCGATAGAAGCGTTCCAGCAAAACATCAGCTCATTCCCCCGGTCACCGCATGCCAGCGCGTCTCTCATACCTCTGGCCGAGTGCTTCATGGCTATAGGAGAGGAAGGGGAGAAGGAGGCGGAAGCCGCTCTTACCAGTATTACTAAGGATTCGGAAATCTTTACTCCGGAGGCGCCGGAATATCGTGATGCCATGTTCTTGTTGGGTGATCTGTATACCAGGCAGGGAGAATATGAAAAAGCGATACCCGTTCTCGATGAGGTGTTACAGAAATACGTGACGGATCCTCGTTATCCCAAGGCTAAATTCCTTCTTGCCGGCGCATACATGAAAAGCGCAAAGGCGATTAAGGAAGAGATGCTGCAGCCGGAGTATGTTGGAGAAAGCAAGCGACTGGAAGCGGAATTCAAGAGTCGGCTGGTTACAGCTATTTCGATTTTCGGGGAACTGACGAAATACCTCGAGCAGCAGGATGAATTGACTCTGGGGAAACTGGATAGATTGTACCTGCAGGATTCCAGACTGTATGAGGGAGCCTGCCTGTTTGAGTTGGGGCGTTATGAGGATGCTCTGGTTTTATACGAACGGGCAGCCTGGATTTACAAGGATTCGCCGGTTGCTCTGGGGGCATATGTCCAGGTTATAAATTGCTACATTTTCCTGGGCCGAGAGGAAGAGGCGGAGGCCGCTTTGAGGCGGGCGCAGTATCTGGTTGAAACAATTGCTGAAGACAAATTCCAGGGCGAGGGACGATTGGAGTCCCGCGAGGGCTGGCGAAGTTATTTTGATTGGGTAGCTGAAATTCTGGTAAGTGGTGAACCAAGACGTATTGATACGGGATTAAACCAATGACAGGTTCAAATAAACCGAGTGCGGAAAGAATGCAGGAGATGCTTGGATTACTGGGCAGGCAGGTGCGATTGTATGACCAGTTGCAGAACCTGGCGGACAAGCAGAGGGGATTAATCGCTAATGAAGATACTCAACCGCTTTTAAAGATTCTTTCTCAGCGGCAGAAGTTGACTCAGGAATTGACCCAGTTGGGAAAAGACATGGCCCCGTTTCGCGAACACTGGACTGAGGTTCGCCAGGAACTGGGCGAGGGTGAGCGAAAGCTGGCTGACGACCTGATTTCAAAGGCGAATAACCGGCTGAAAAGCCTGCTGGCCAGCGATGAGCAGGATGCCCAGATGTTGAAGATTCGCAAGCAGCGCGTTGGCTCGCAGATTGGAACCACGAATTTCAACAGGAAGGCGATGTCAGCGTATCGGAGCAGTTCGGAATCGGGACAGGGTTTTACCAGGTTGCATGAGGAATCATGAATATTGCATTACCATTAACGGATCGTGAGCGGGAGCTGGGCGGTATCATCGATGCCTATAACCAGGTGACAGAGCGTCTGAAGCAGTCGCATGATAAGCTGGTTGGTGAGGTGCGGCGTCTGCGCGAGCAGGTTGAGGAGAAGAATCGCGAGTTGGCTCGTCGCGAGCGGTTGGCCGCGTTGGGTGAGATGGCCGCGGGTGTTGCTCACGAGATCAGGAATCCATTGGCGGGAATTCAACTATACGCTTCGCTGCTGCAAAAGGATCTGGCAGCTAATGAGGAAGGTAGAACGCTGGCGGAAAAGATCTCCAACGGAGTGCGGACGCTGGACGGAATCGTTTCGGACGTATTGGATTTTGCCGGGCAGAACAATCCGCAGATGGGTGCGGTCGATGTCAACGAGATAATACAACATTGCCTGGGATACGCCGCCCCCGCGTGCAGCGCCAACGGGACAAGCATAGATACCAGCGAAGTGGCGAGTGGATTAATGCTGTATGTGGACCAGGGGCAGCTGCAGAGAGCGGTGCTGAACCTGATTTTCAACGCGATCGACGCTGCGGGAGAAGGCGGTGAGGTTCGCGTGTCCACTGCGGTTATCGAGGATGAGGATATTTGTGAAATCAGAATTTCAGACAACGGTCCGGGAATTCCTGAAGGATTAACCAACAAGATATTCAACCCGTTTTTCACTACCAAGGATTCCGGTACCGGTCTTGGTCTGGCGATTGTTCACAGCATCGCGGAGTCGAACGATGGTTGCGTCCGTGCTGGAAATGCGGCAGGCGGAGGAGCCGAACTGATATTGACATTGCCACTATATATAAAGCAGGACAGTTAGAGACTGGCAGCAGATAAAGAGGTAGTTCCATGGCACGAATATGCGTAGTAGATGATAAGGCTTTGTTGCGTGACTCCGTATCGGAGACTCTGACCCGTGAAGATCATCGGGTAGAGACCTTCGAGTTCCCCACGGAGGCGCTGCAGGAGATAGTCACCGGGCGATTCGATCTTGTACTGTCAGATTTGAAAATGCCTAAGATGGACGGAATTACTCTGCTTAGGAAAATTCGTGCAGCCGGTTGCGATACACCGGTAATCGTCATGACGGCTTACGCGTCGGTATCTACCGCGGTAGAGGGCATGAAGCTGGGAGCGTACGATTATATTCAAAAGCCGTTCGACGCGGACGTGATAGTCGCCCAGGTGGAGCGAGCTCTGCAGCACAGTCACCTGGTCAAAGAGAACGAGGCGCTGCGTGCCTCGGTTAAAGAGCTCAAGCCTCGGCGGGAGATGATTGGCTACAGCGATACGATGGTTGATCTGCGGGTTAAGATCAATCAGGTCGGCCGCAGTTCCGCAACTGTATTGATCAGTGGTGAATCAGGCACGGGAAAGGAACTGGTTGCATGGGGAATTCACGAATCCTCCCCGCGGGCGGACAAGCCGATGCTCTGTTTGAACTGTGCCGCTTTGTCAGAGAACCTGCTGGAGAGTGAGCTTTTCGGTCACGAACGCGGTGCGTTTACCGGTGCGGATCGCATGCGTAAGGGACGATTTGAACTCGCCGACGGTGGTACGCTTCTTCTGGACGAGATTTCCGAAATGGCTCTTCCCCTGCAGGCGAAACTTCTTCGTCTCCTGCAGGAGGGAGAATTTGAACGTGTCGGCAGCAGTACAACGCGTCGCGCGGATGTGAGGATTATTGCGACAACCAACAGGAATCTGGAAGAGTGGGTTGCCAAAAAGCACTTTCGCGAGGATCTGTATTATCGATTAAACGTATTGCCGTTAAAGACTCCGCCGCTACGTCAGCGCCGCGAGGATATACCGCAACTGGCCGCTTATTTTATGCGTCTAACGTCACAGTCTGATAGGCGCGATGTGCCGGAATTCAGCAATGAAGCATTGAGGTTGATGCAGGATTACAGTTGGCCGGGGAATGTAAGAGAGCTGGAGAACCTGTGTCAGCGAGCGGCCGCCCTGGCGACGGGCAAGCGTATAGGTGTGGAACTGATCGAAGGCTGGATGCAATCAGAGAAAAGTTCCAATGTTGGTTTAACCGGAAAACTGCGGCCAGGCAGAATGCTGGAGGATATGGAAAGGCAGTTGATCGAGCGGACGTTGGCTCAGTTTAACGGGCATCGTGAGAAATCGGCCAGGGCGCTGGGCATGGGAGTGCGCACGCTGGGCATGAAATTGAAGCAATGGAGAGAAGAGGCGGCAGCCTTGGAGGGAAAGAGAGAGTTGATGGCTGCGTCGTAAGTTGCGGCCGGCAGAAATTGCCGATCGCGCAATTTCTGCCGGTACGTAAGTACCGGTGGCGGTGGTTGCAGTGGGGAAAGCAGTGAACTTTGCGGTTGGGAACGGGATGTGCCGGGAGTATTGGAAGATCAGCAGTTCGTCCGTAGCGAACTGGAATATAAACAAGGTTTTGGTGGATCAAAATGGCTGGATTCTTTAGTGGATTAATAAACCGAGGCACGATGCCCGTATTGGAATCGACCTGGTCGTTTCTACGGGCACGGCACAAGGTGATCGCGGAGAATGTGGCCAACATGTCCACTCCTGATTACAAAGCCAAGCATCTTGATCAGAAAGTATTCCAGCAGGCACTGGGAAAAGCGGTCGAGCGGCGGGGCAACGATCCGAGAAAGCCGTTTGAAATTGACGGGGGGAAGCAGGTTCGCAGTGATGAAAATGGAAGGTTGATTACCGAGCCCGTGACCAAGCCGGGAAGCAACCTTGTTTTCCACGATGGGACGAATATGTCCATTGAAAAGGAGATGTCTGATCTGGCATCCAACGCGATGTGGCATGAAATGACAACCACGTTGTTAACCGGCAAGTTTGAAAGTCTGCGGAAAGCGATACGCGGAAGATTCTAGGTCAGGTATTAAAGGAAGATTAGCATGTTTTCCACGATGGATATAAGCACGTCGGCCCTGGTCGCCCAGCGAACCAACCTGGACACCATAGCCGGTAATATTGCCAACATGTATTCGACGCGCGACGCGGATGGTAATCCAAATCCGTATAGCCGCCGGATACCTCTTTTTTCTGCTGGTAACCCGGCAGGGGGAAAGAATGCTCCCGGTGTGCATATAACGGAAATAGTGGAGAGCAAGGATCCGTTTCGCCTGGTGTATAACCCGTCCCACCCGGATGCAATAAAAGAGGGTGAGAATAAAGGTTACGTTCGCATGCCCAACGTTGATTACAGCACGGAAATGATCAACGCGATGATGGCATCGAGGATATATGAGGCTAACGTTACTGTTATGGAAATTACGAAATCCATGGCAACGGGAAGTCTCAGGGTTTTAGCTTAGTTGGTGGCAGGCGTATTTGAGGTGACTTATGGTAGACCCGATTTCCAGTAATGCGGTCAGTCCGATCTCTTCGCCGATTTCGCCGGCGGGTGGTGTCCAGGGCGTGGAAGGAAAGAAGTTCATCGACGTGTTGATGAACAGCCTGGACGAGGTTAACCGTCTGCAGGGCGAAGCAGATAAGAGTGTCGAAGCGCTTTACACCGGCAAGACCGACGATGTAGCCAGCGTGTTCGCGGCAGTGAATAAAGCGGGCGTTGCGTTTGATCTGCTGATGGAGATCAGAAACAAGCTGGTCGAAGCGTATCAGGATATTCAGCAGATAAGAGTGTAATAATCCGCCCGGTCATGGATGACATAATGGGCGTTTTCATGGATGGTAGAAGATGGAATCCATCAGGCAGTTAATCGAGCAGATCAGTCAGCAGCTGGACGTATTGAGTAAGTCGCAGAAGATTGCGATAGCTCTTTGTGCCGCGATAGTGGCCGGTTCATTCATCTGGCTGGTTCAATCCTCTACGGCACCCGAGTTAACGCCGGTATTGGCCCAGGACATGTCTCTGGAAGAGATAGACAAGTCACTGGAGGAGCTCAAGGTGTCGGGCATAATGGCCAAGCAGGTTGGGCGGCGGGTTTATGTGAAGCCGGCTGACCGCGATAAAGCTCTGCTCACATTGAACAAGGCGGGTGCTTTGCCGCAGGACACCAGCGTTGGTTTTGCGGAGTTGATGGCGGATGAGAATCCGTTCCGTCCCAGCGATGAAAACAAGTGGAGAAGGCAGGTTGCTCTTGGTACAGAACTGGCTCGAATAATTTCCACATCTGACGATGTTGAATCCGCGCGGGTTATTACTCAGGAAAAGAAACGCCGGGTCGTGGGCTCGGGAGTGAATGTCAGACCCACCGCCTCGATTTATGTAAAGATGGCACAAGGAAAAACCATTACCAGGCCCATGGTTGATGGTTTGTGTCGTTTCGTTGCCGGTGCGGTACCGGGCTTGAATGCTCATGATGTGACGTTAGTGGATGCCCGTACAATGCGGGCGTTTACCATTCCCGATCCGGAAGATGTACTGGGAGTGGAGATCCTGGATCACCGTAAGAAAAACGAAAAGCACCTTACTGACAAGTTGATGGCGGCATTGCAGTCGATTCCGGGAGCTATCGTCACTGTGTCTGTAGAGTTGGACGCGAGCAAGACCAAGACACAGAAACAGAGCTGGGCAAAGCCTGAAGTCAAGGCGGAGGAGACTTCGTCGACCTCGAATTCCACGGCGAATACTCCCGGATCGACAGGAGTAAACCCCAATGTTGGAGTGGGATTAACCAGTAATACGGCCGGTACTTCAAGTGAGATGGAAGAAACTCGAACTGAGTTTTTCGACCAGAAACCCACTGAAGTTACTAACACGGAGACTGCTCCTTTTGCGATAGTCCGTTCCACCGCTTCTATTGGAATCCCGCGCAGTTTTATTGTAGGTATATATCAGGCGCGGTTTGGGGCGGATAAGGAACTGGGCAAGATTGACGAGGACGCTGATTTTACGCAGATCCGAGAGGCCGAGATAGCCAGGGTTCGATCAATAGGAAAAAGTATTCTCATGGCTGATTCGGACGAGAACGTGGATGTGCAGGTATTCTACGATTTCGTTCCCGGCGGTCAGGAACTCAATACCTTCCCGGGCGGCGAGGGTGCGATTGCCGGCGTTGCTCCTGATGCCGGTGCCATGGGTTATCTTCGCACCTACGGTTTACAGGGCGGACTGATGCTGTTGGCGATTATCAGTTTCATGGTGATGACCAGGATGGTCCGAAAATCGACGGAAGTGGTCAAGGCCATATTACCTCCCGAGCGTGTTGAAGGTGAGATGGAGGAATCAGAAGAGGCCCTGCAGGTTGCCGGTGGTCCGGTAGGAAAGGCAGCGACGACGGAGGGCTTGCTGATGGGGCAGGAGATCGATGAGGATACATTAAGGTTTACACAATTAGGTGAGCAGGTTTCAGAAATGGTGGAAGCGGATCCGGCTGTTGCCGCGGACATGATACGCCATTGGGCGGAATCGGATGACTAGAAGGCAGGTACTACAAAGTGGCTACGCAAACTTCAGCTCCAAGTGATGAAAAACGCCTGAGTGGTCTTTCCAAGGTGGCGGTCCTTTTCCTGGTGTTAAAACCGGATGCCGCGACCAAAGTGATCAAGATGCTCGACCAGGATATGGTCGAGGAGATCATGCGTGAAATCGCGCAGATGGATACCGTCGATCAGGCCACCAGAGGAAAAGTTATTGATGAGTTTTATCACCTGGCACTGGCCCGGCAGTATGCTGAAGTCGGCGGTATGGGGTATGCCAAATCATTGCTAGAAAAGGCGATGAGCCCTGAGGAAGCCAAGAAGATTATTTCTCTGATAGAGCACCAGGTTTTCCAGCAGCCGTTCGCGTTTCTGGCGAAAGCTGAAAGCGAGAACCTTCTGACCTTTATCCAGGATGAGCATCCGCAGACCATTGCTCTTGTACTTGCTCACGTGCCGCCGTCAAAAGCTTCAGAGATACTTGTGGGTTTGTCATCAGCAAAGCAACTCGAGGTGGTCGCCCGGGTTGCCAACATGGAACAGACCAATCCGGAGGTGATCAAGGAAGTGGAAAAGGGGCTTGAACTACGGTTATCCGGTGTTGTATCTCAGAGGTTGATGAAGGTCGGCGGTGTGGAATCGGTGGCCGAGATTCTCAACCTGGCGGATCGCTCCACGGAGAAGGCGATCATGGAGGCCATGGAAGCTGAAGATCCGGATCTAGTCGAACAGATTCGTCGGTTAATGTTCGTCTTCGAGGATATTCTGCTTGTGAACGATAAGGGTATACAAGCAATCCTGAAGGAGGTCGACAACGATGAGCTGTCGCTGGCGCTCAAGACAGCCAGTGATGAATTGAAGAACAAGATCTTCAGCAATATGTCGGAGCGGGCTGCGACTTTGATCCAGGAGGACATGGATTACATGGGACCAGTGCGTTTGAAGGATGTTGAAGTCGCTCAGCAGAAGATTGTCGATGTCGCCCGGCGTCTGGAGGATGCCGGAGAGATCATTATTTCCGGTCGAGGTGGTGAAGGCGACCTTATTGTCTGACCGTCAGGGATTTGACGTTAACCGGTAGCTGAAACGAATACCGGTTTTGTGATCGCAGGGAGGTGATGATGGCTACGGTCATCAAAACAGGTGAACAGGATCCAAGACTTTTCAAAAGGCTGGAAACCGTTAGCGTTTCCGACCATTTGGGAGAAGCCCGACTTGTTCTGGAAGCTTCCAGACAGCAATCTCGGGAATTGCTTCACGACACCTACGTGGAAGCGGAGACAATTCGCAAAGAGGCTTCAGATAAAGGTTACGAAGCTGGTTTCAAGAGGGGATATGAGGCCGGAACGAAAGCCGGATATGAAGCGGCTTTTCAGGCTGCCAAAGAGGAATTTCGCAATGAGCAGGAGCAGTTGGTGCGCACATTGCACGAACTTGTGGCTGGCTACGAGCAGCAGAAGAGAGATTTGTTCATTAGGGCGAATAACGATGTTCTGCAATTCGCCATGAGAGTGGCCGAGAAGGTCACGCGGCAGGTTGGTGCGGTAAATTGCGGTGCGGCGGTGGAAAACCTTAAAGCTGCGCTGCGAGAGGTGGAATCAAAAACGGATCTGGTTATTCGGGTGAATAAGAAGGATCATCTGGCGATCGAGCGATTTGTGGAAACTTTAATGGAAGACGCCAAAGACGCGGAAAACCTGACCATCATCGTCGATGATACGATAGCACAGGGAGGGTGCCGCGTACATACCCATGATATAGAGATAGATGTGACGCTTGATGCGCAGATTGAGCAGATAGCTTCCCTGGTAGCTGCCCATGAGGAGAAAGCCGAGTGAGTCTTTTTGAACATCAACTCAATCTGATTGATCGCATGCCCTCAATGCGGGTTACGGGACGACTTACGGGAGTTACTGGATTGACTCTGTCGGCCAGGGGGTTGCGCGTTCCGGTAGGGTCGATGTGTGTGGTAGAGCCGGAAAACCATCTGCCCATAGAGGCCCAGGTTGTGGGTTTTCGAGAAGGGGAAACCCTGCTCATGCCACTGTCGGACCCGTTGGGAATAGCGTCAGGGGACAAAGTGACGAGCAGTGCGGCGTTGCAGTATGTTCCGGTTGGCAGGCAGATGGTGGGACGCGTTGTAGACGGGATGGGGCGGCTGATCGATAACAAGGGGCCGTTTGCTGTTGAATCGCATTATCCGGTTGTTAATGATTCTCCCGATCCGCTTTCACGTACAGAGATAGATCAGCCCATCGGTACGGGTATACGTGCGGTGGATTCCATGCTTACCGTGGGCAAAGGCCAGAGGATGGGGGTTTTCGCTGGAACCGGTGTTGGTAAAAGTGTATTGATGGGAATGATTGCCCGCAATACGACATCGGACGTGACGGTTGTAGCCCTGGTTGGCGAGCGCGGCAGAGAAGTTGGTGATTTTATCCGCAAGGATCTTGGTGAAGAGGGGATGAAAAAGACGATCCTTGTCGTCAGTACCTCGGATAAGTCACCGGTGTTACGAGTCAGGGCTTGTTTCGTGGCTACGGCAATCGCTGAGTATTTTCGTGATCAGGGGGCGGATGTTCTCCTGATGATGGATTCGATCACCCGTCTGGCGATGGCCCAGCGGCAGATAGGTCTGGCCGCCGGAGAGCCTCCGGCAACCAAGGGGTATACGCCTAGTGTATTTTCACTTCTTCCGCAACTTCTGGAGAGATCCGGAAGAACCACTGCGGGGAGTATAACCGGTTTATATACGGTTCTTGTTGAAGGTGATGATATAAACGAGCCGGTCGCCGACGCGGTTAGGGGAACGCTAGACGGGCACATTTGGCTTTCCCGAAAGCTGGCCAACCGTGGCCATTACCCCGCCGTATCCACTCTTGAGAGTATCAGCAGAGTTATGCCGGATATCGTAAACGATGAACACAAGGAGGCTGCACAGGAGATTCGAGGGGTGCTGGCCGTCTGGGATGACATCGAGGATCTGGTGAATATCGGCGCTTACGCCGCAGGCAGTAACGTTGAGTACGATGTTGCGGTGCAGATGAAGCCGGAAATCGATCACTTCCTTCGTCAGGGAATGTACGAGTCTTCGACTCTCGATCAGGGAAGCGAAGACCTTCTGGAACTGGCCGGTAAAATCCGCAATCTTAGATCGCGGTTGGGTAAAGGCGAAGGGTAAGGGGGTTGTCGATGCCTGGAAAATTCGTCTTCAGACTTGAAACGGTTCTGCGTTTAAGACGGCATAAGCTGGAGGAAAAACAGATTGTCGTGGCAAAGAGGCTGCAGGCAATCGCCCAGGAAAGAGCCAATATCGAGGCCGCGAGAGAACAGTGTTCGATTGGAGTCGGGCAATCCAGGGATGTGCAGAGAAGCGGCCGGTTGGACGTGCCCACTATAAGAGCTTATCGCCATCATATGGTGTTTTTGCATCAGTATGTACACGAGTGTGAACGGCGAATCCGCGATCATGAGGAGAAGCTCAAGAGCGAACGGGGGGAAATGATAAAGGCCCAGGTGGCGTGCAAGGCGATCGAGAAACTGAAGGAGCGGAGGAAAGAACGGCACGATAAAGAAGTAAACCGCCTGGAAATGGCGGAACAGGGAGAGTTTTCCCTGCAGATGCACAGGCGGCAGGCGTTGCAGAACAAAATGCCGGTACTAACTGAGGGAGCGTAAGTCAGGTGAATTCTTTGAAGAAGCTATACCGAATAGCTGCCGTACTGGCTTTACTGCATGCCGTTATCCTAATGGCCGGTTTGGGGTATTTAATGTCCAGCGGAAAACTGACAGCGGAAAACCTGCGGACGGTGGCGGATATCTTCAGTGAACAACCGGAAGCTGCCGAGGAGGCTCTGGAAGCGGAGGCGGGACTTAAGGAGAAAAAGCTGCTTGCCGTGGATGCTCCTCGCCCCGGAACAACGGAGGAGGAAATCGCACGAAGAAATCTGGAACGTTTGAGCCTGGTTGCTGATCATCGCCTGAAACTGGCAAACAGGCAGATGGTGGAAGTTAACCGGCGAAGCGAAGAGGTGGAACAGCAGCGGGTGGTGGAAACCGAGCAGAGAGAAGCGGAAGCGGAACAACTGGCGGACCAGGCGTTCAAGAAGGATCTTGAAATCGTTTCGTTGCTTAAACCCAAAGTGGCTATGGACAGTCTTCTGGCCCGACCGATGGACGATGCTGCGAGAATGCTGATGGCGATGGAAGCTCGAAAAGGTAAGAGAATTTTTGAGGCAGCCAGAAAGGATCCCGGAAATTGGGCGAAAATGCTGGCTATCCAGAGACGGTTGAGAGAATTGTCCTCCGATGCCCAAACTTCTGATGAGATGACGGGAACAAAATAGTGATATTGCTCTGAACGGTAAAAAAGTTCAGGGGCGAGAGAGAATGGAATAATGCAGGCAGTGCAGGCTACAGACAAGCAGGTTGCCGATCGTACGGATAGGTATAAAGCCAAGACACCGTCAGGGGAATTCGATTCGTTGATGATGATTGCCCGGTCGGCGCAAATCGCGAGTTTTTCCGATGCCTTGATCGACGCCAGCGGGTTGAATATGCGTGGCTCCGAAGATCAACTGTCGTCACGAAGATCCAGAATTAATCAGCAGGTCGCCAGTTCCCGGCAGGCGGAAATCGATTCTTATGCTTCCCGGCGTGCTGATCCTTCCTCTGTGCAAAACGGGGTGGTCAGTTCTCGACATGAACGTGTGCTTGCAGGCAGGGAGGACTCGGCACGAAGCGTAGTAGAAAACCAGAAACAGCAGGAGCAGCCGAACCTGGAGAGTGACAAAAGCCTGTTAAAATCCGAGGAAAAAATAACTCTCAATACAAAGGTAAACGGCGAAAATACAAAGGAAGCCGTAAGCAACCAGGTAAAGGAAACCGTTACTGCAACGAAATCGGAAACACCGGCCGATACTCGCGTGAAACCTGAATCGAGTGATTCGCCATCCCAGGGCAAGTCTGAAAACAAAGGGGTTATTTCGGTGAGTACTGCGGGGGCGGCCCGGCAGGCGGCCATTCAATCAGGGCAGGCGGAAGCTTCCAGAGTTACGCCGGCGAAAACTGTCGGGCAGATCCTGTCCGCCCGGAGCGGGGGCGAAATGAAAGCCTCGGCCGGCGAAATTCAGCCCGGAACCGAGGCCTCCAAAAATAGCAGAAGCGAAGCACCAGGTTCACGAAAACCTTCTACGGCGGCAGATTCTGAGAATACCAGAAAACCAACATCGGAGAATATTCGCCGGTCGGAGTTCAATCGTCTGATAAACCAGGTTCGCTTGAACCGGGGAACCAGAACCTCGTCGGCCACCATACGTCTCGATCCTCCGAATATGGGAAAACTTAAAGTCGACGTGCGCATGGTTAACGATGTGTTAAGTGTCAGAATCGAAACCGCCAAACCGGAAGCGAGGCAGGTACTTCAGGAACGAGCTGACGAACTGCTTGCCGCTTTGAAGGAACATCGTATTGAGGTGGATAAGTTTGAAGTTGTACACAAAGATGGCCAGGTGATGGACCAAACGCCGGACGATCCTGATGGTAAAACCGATGGCGGCAGGGAGTCCGGCACGAACGACGCCACAGGGAACGAAGCGGAAGACGGGCAGTATGAAGAACGAGATATGAGTCAACGTCTTCTATCAACTGACGAGGTTGAATCTCGCAGACCGTTCGCACGAATGGCAGATGACGTGTTGCTCGATGTGAGTGGGTGATGCGTTTAACCGGTTGGAACAGGGTAAACAGGTTCCATTTTACAAGGGTGTAGACATGGATACACAAACAATTAACGCGGCACAGGCAAGTACTGTGGGAAGTTCAAAGAGCAACGCTGCTTCAGCGCTTTCCGGTGAGGATTTTTTCAAGCTCCTTATTGCAGAACTGACAAACCAGGATCCGCTTGAGCCGACAAGTAACCAGGATTTGCTTAATCAGATATCCTCTATTCGTGATATTGAATTATCCACCAGCCTGTCTGAGTCACTGACTTCTCTTACCGAGCAGCAGCGTTTTGCCTCAGCTGGTTCTCTAATCGGGAAATTCGTTACTTCGAGTGATTCAGCGGATGGTACAGAATCAACGGCCGGTCTGGTTTCCGCCGTTCGGTTTGATTCTTCCGGTACTGCTTTACTCGAACTGCAGGACGGAACCAGGCTTACCATTGACCAGGTGGATTCCATCCTCACGCCGGAAGGAGCCGGAAATGCCCTGGTGGGCAGTTTTGTTTCAGGGTTTGATCGTACTGATCCGGCGAATCCCAAAACGGTGGAGGGTGAGGTGACCAGTTTGTACAAGGATGAAGGCGGTAATGTGGTACTGGAACTGGATACGGGAGAATCCCTGCCGCTTGCCAATGTCATCTATTCTACGAGTAAAAACAGCGAAGGCGCCGCTGAATAAGGTGGTTCTCAGTGAAAGTGCCAAGGATGGCCGGCTTGAGAAAGAAAGCCAGCTTTTGATTGTTTACAAAGGATCTGGCTGGCAAAAACGCAACAAGGAGTAACATTATGGGGCTGACATCCGCAATGCTGGTAGGGTTTACAGGTATTAAATCGAATCAGCATTCGATCGACACCATCGGTGACAACGTAGCCAACGTCAATACTACCGCTTTTAAGAGCCAACGGGCTCTTTTTGAAACCGTGTACTATCGTACTATGGATCCGGGATCAGCACCCGATGGCAACTCCGGCGGGACAAACCCCAAGGAGGTGGGGTACGGTTCACGATTATCCTCCCTGCAACGCAACTTTGAACCGGGTTCGATCGAGGGTACCGGATACAAATCAGATGTGGCAATTGACGGTGACGGTTTCTTCACCCTGCAAACTCCGGATGGGGAGCAGGTTTATACCCGTGACGGCTCTTTCACGTTGAACCAGAACAACGTACTGGTTTCCTCGGACGGTTCATTCGTGCAGGGGTACGCAGCTGACGCCAATGGGGATATCGCAACTGGTGCCTTGAGTAGCCTGTCGATTCCCTTGGGAGTTGAAAGTGAAGCCAAAGCCACGACCACCGCGGTGATGGAAGGCAATCTGGATGCGGCAGCTACCGTTTCCACGGTTGGGGCTGTGACTACATCTTCTCCGCTGAATACTGCTACCGGCGCAGCAACGGCGGCCACTCAGTTGACTGCTCTGGTTGATGCCGACGGCGCGAGTCTCTTTTCTGCCGGTGATGTAATAGCCATTCGCAACGTGCAAAAGGGCGGAGCGGACATTCCGGAACAGCAGTTTGTGGTGGGGACTGATGGTAACACCGTAGGCGATTTTGCGGCATACCTGCAGGACATCACCGGTATCGATACGACTATCGCTACGGCCTCCGGCCAGACTCCGGGCGTTATGGTGGATGCCACGGGGGCTTTGGTGATAACTTCAAATGCTGGTGAACCCAATGCCATCAGTATCGGTGCTTCGGATATTCGCAATCAGACAACCGGAGTACTCCCGTTTACGTTTACAAGTACGCCGGCGACCGGTGAAGGAGTTACTACCGGGTTCATCGCTTTCGATTCACTGGGAAATCAAGTAGAGATTCGTTTACGAGCAACCATGGAGTCAAGAGACGATTCCGGGACCGTCTGGAGGTTCTACGCGGAAAGCATCAATGACTCCGATGCCAGCCCCCTGTTGGGAACCGGCACTATGTCATTCGATCAGGACGGAAAACTCGTCGGTAGTACGGGAACAAACATAACCGTTGATCAAAACACTGCTGGTTCGACAACTCCGTTCAGTATGAACCTGGATGTTTCCACGGTTACCGGTTTGAACTTCGGCGACGGGACCTCTTCGCTGGTGATGGCCACCCAGGACGGAACGCCGGGAGGTACGCTTATCGATTACGAAATCGATAATGATGGTATTCTAGTTGGTACTTTCAGCAACGGGCAGACCAAAAATTACGGTCAATTGGCGGTTACCACTTTTAGAAACCCCGAGGGATTAAATGCCCTGGGAGACAACAATTATCAGGTTGGAGTGAACTCAGGAGATCCTATGGTGGGGTCGGCCGGTGTTGCCGGGGCGGGAGTTATCAAGTCATCCTCCCTGGAATTGAGTAACGTCGATTTGTCCAGGGAATTCGTGAACCTTATTACCGCGTCAACCGGTTTTTCCGCGGCCAGTCGTGTGGTGCGCAGTACTGATGATCTGTTGCAGGAGTTGCTGATGCTGGCCAGGTAATGACCGGCTTTAAAACAGCCTGAGAAGGGTATTAACGAGGTATATATCGTGATAACACTTACCAGATTGAACGGGAAAATGGTGGTTGTCAATGCTGAGTTGATCAAACTTATCGAATCCACCCCCGATACGCTGGTTACCCTTACGAGCGGTGACCACCTGATGGTCTCGCAAACGGTGGAGGAGGTAGTTGACCGCGCGGTTGAATACGCGCGGCGAATCCGCAGCTTTCAGGTGGTTTGAATATGGCCTGAATAAGCGAAACCGTTTTGGGTAGGGCTAAAAAATGTTGTTTTATTGGTCGATATTCCTAGGGAAGACCTGCTTCAGTTGGACGAGGGTCTGTACGCACAGTTAGGGATTTTACGATGGATGTAGCCACTATTATAGGTCTGTTTGCCGGATCGAGCCTCATTATCTGGGCTATGTTGTCCGGATCAGATCTGAAAACATTTCTCGACTATCCCTCAATAGCCATTGTGGGAGGCGGTTCGGTTGCGGCGGCTCTTATCAGTTTCCCTTTGAAGGAAACTTTCAAGATGCCCGGCGTCTTGAAGCATACTCTGTTCGCCAAGTCGGGAGATCCGAAAGCGCTGATTAAGGAATTGGTCAATTTCGCCGAAATTGCCCGCCGAGATGGCATTCTATCTTTGGAGAACTCTACCAGGGACATCAAGGATGAATTCCTGGTTTCCGGTATTCAAATGGCGGTGGACGGGACAGACCCCGAATTGATTGAAGCCATCATGGAAAGCGAGCTGGAAGCGATCGAAACCCGTCACGCTAACGGGAAAGCATTATTCGATAATATCGGACGTTTTGCTCCGGCGTTTGGGATGATCGGTACCCTGATCGGTCTGGTGAAGATGTTGGCATCCATGGAAGATCCCAGCTCTATTGGTGCAGGTATGGCCGTTGCGTTGTTGACCACGATGTATGGTGCATTGCTTGCCAACCTGGTGGCTCTACCCCTGGGGGAAAAACTGGCAAAACGCAGCGCAGAGGAATTATTGTTGAAAAACGTGATTCTACGGGGAGTAATGGCTATTCAGTCCGGTGATAATCCCCGTGTTGTCGAGCAGAAATTAAAGACTTTCCTTCCTGCGGGACAGCGGGAGAGTGAAAGAGAAGCGGCCTGACAGGGGCAACGTTAATGGCTAAAGCGAAAAAACAACAGGAAGAACCGGCGGGAGCTCCCGAATGGATGGTTACATTCGGCGATATGATGTCCCTGCTCCTTTGTTTTTTTGTAATTATCGTTTCCATGAGTGAGATCAAAAAGGATGATCGGTTCAAGGTCGTAATGGAATCTCTGCGAAAAGCTTTTGGCCAGTCGGCGGAAATGAGGGCTATTCCGGAAATCCATATGGAACCCAATGCTCTTTTAAAGAAACTTCAGGAAATCGTTATTCCACGAAAGGTTGAAAAAGGTGATGCCGACGATCCGGGAATTCAGGGAAAAGTCTTCCGGGTGACCGATGTACGTGAAGGCGTACACGTAGAAATAGGTGGAAGAATCACTTTCGACAGGTTCAGTGCTGCTTTGAAGGATGAGGCCGCACAGCTTATTGCTCTAGTCTCTGCAAAAACGGTTGGGCATAACACGATTATAAAAATCACCGGACATACCACCAATGAGCCGTTGCCACCCGATTCCAATTGGGGAGATCACTGGAATCTATCCTACGCTCGTGCCCGAGCAGTCGGTGATATCATGATTGCCAACGGCATCAGGCCGGCCCGTATTCGGCTGATTGCGGCGGGTTCCGAGGCACCTTTGAAAAAATACGCATATACAGAGCAGGATCGTGCGGTTAATCGACGTGTGGAAGTAGTCGTAACTGAAGCAACCATCGAAGATTACACATACGAACCCTTCTCGCGAGAAGTACAGGAGTCAACTGATGGCTGACAGTGAAGAATTTGTTTCAGATAGTCCGAGTACTCCCTCGGGTAAAGGCAAAAAATTGCTTATTATCGGCGTTGCAGGTTTCATGTTGCTGGAAGGAGTGGGATTGTTCCTGCTTACCAAAATGATGTATCAGCAGCCTGAAGCCGCTCAGGCAACCATAACCGAGGAAGAAAAGGCCCTTCAAAACGTTCAGGAAGAAATCGAACTCACTTTGCCGGAATTGAGTTCTTTCAATAAACGGGAAGGGCGGCTGTTTATTTATAAACTCGTGGTGACTATCAGGGTTCCAAAGGACTCCAGCGAGGAAATTCAAAAAATACTGGAGGCGCGGGAATCAACCATTTTGGACCGTTTCAATACTGTTATCCGCAGTGCGGAGACAAAATACCTTAACGAACCTGGATTGGATACTATAAGAAGACAGTTCCGTTTTGAGTTGGAGAAGATACTTGGGGACGATGAACTGATACTTGAATTATTAATACCGAAATTCTTTCAGTCCCCAGTCAACGATTGATTCAGGGCGACGCAGGCGTAGTACCGATAATAAGAGTAAGTGCAACGGCAACACCGCAGGGGCGCGGATTGTTGCCGATTGCGCATGGATTAACATTGCAGAGTCTCGATTATGGATCAAAACGAGATAGATGCTTTGATGAACGGTGGCGGCGAACCTGATGATGAAGGTAGCGGCAACCAGGATTCAACCGGCTCCGCCGATGGCGGTGAACTTACTCAGGCTGACATTGATGCAGCAATGAGCGGCGAAACTGCGCCTCCTGCCGCGGAAGATAGTGGCGGGGCGCTTTCACAGGCCGACATCGACGCTGCATTAAGTGGTGAGAGTGGTGAACTGACTCAGGCTGATATTGATGCGGCGATGGCCGGTGGCGGTAGTGGCGAAAAAACCGATCAGAGTACCGGTGTATTCAGCCAGGCGGATATCGATGCCGCATTTGGCGTGCCCGGTCCCGTTCCGGAACCTGCGGGTAATGAAATCGGCGGAGGCGGAAGTAGCGAATTCAATCAGGACGATATTGACGCCTTGATGGCCAGTGCCGGTGAAGTAGCGGCGGAAGCTGCTGACGCTGCCGCTGATCTTCCACAGTTCGATTCTGAGGGAAAACCGCTGGATGAGCTTGGAGCGGCAATGGCAGCCGCTATTGCTGAGGAAAAAGCCGCAGCGGAGGCGGCGGCTAAGAATGCGCCTCCATCGCCTGCAGATCTTCCAGTTGAAGCGGTTCAACTTCCTTCGTTCGATCAGGATGAAATCGTTCAGGAAATGGCTCAACCGGTCAGCCTTTTGCATGATGTTCAGCTGCATGTGAAGATCGAATTGGGACGAACCAATATGTTCGTCGAGGATATTCTGCAGTTGGCCGAAGGGAGTGTTGTTGAACTCGACCGGCTGGCTGGTGATCCGGTCGACGTTTACGTTAATAACAGGCTTGTTGCGCGCGGAGAAGTTCTTGTGCTTAACGATAACTTCTGCGTACGTGTTTGCGAAATAGTAAGCAGCGGGCCGGATGCCCGCCTTGTTGGTTAGTTCTTGCGATTAACCGATAATTAAAAACGAGGTGCATGTCGAATGGAGTCGACTACGATGCGCTTGATAATTGTGATAACCGGTTTGTGGATGATTACCGGAGTCGCTGCGTTTGCAGGTGACGGCGGTTCGCCTGCCTCCAAAGCGATTGGTTTGGAAAATCAGAAAGAGGCTCAACCTGCGACCGGCACCAACTGTGCCATCGACCTGGCCTCCATTGCTGATGATTCTGCCACGGGGGCACAGGCCGCATCGCAAACTGATCACGATTCAAATGTTCAGGATAAACCTGCTGATACCACCGATACAATCGAATCGGTAGATTCCGAGGAACCCGGAAAAAGTAAAGCCATACCTCGTAAAAATAAAGCCGGGCAATCATTGACTAAATCGATCGCCTGGTATCGAAGTCCTTATGTTGTGCTCCTGGGGATTGTTGCTCTTCTTCTGGGAATTTCCTCCGCTATAAAAAAGTACGTTCCAACAGCAAGGCCCGTGCGGGCGGAGATGATGCAGGTTTTGGGCCGAACACCTATATCCGCCAAGCAATCAGCTGTCTTATTGCATGTGGGAAAACGCATTCTTCTTCTTGGAGTCACAGGAGATTCCATCAGGACTCTGACCGAGATAACCGATCCGGAGGAGATGGCGGTATTGATGGGGAAAGCCTCTTCGACGGCGGAGCCGGGCGATGGTGGTTTCGATAAAGCACTCGCCCGGGAGTTTGGAAAATACGATGACGTTATTCCCGCAGAGAGTGACGACGACACCCTGCACAGGACCAAGGGGCAATTGCAGAGCCTGCTGGGAAGGCTGAGAGATCTGCAGTCGAACTGATATTGATATAAGTTTTTCCTCAAGCGCTAAGGAGTAGCGCATGTTTTGCGGGCATGGAGGCTCGACAATCAGGTTTGCCCTTGTTCTGGCGGCGGTTACCGTTTTTGTAACCACCGTTCCTGCCGTTGCGCAGAGTTCTTCTACCGTTATCGATAACCCGATGCAGATTCCCGATGTTCGGGGCGTGCTTCCCGCCGCGTCGGACTCCAAAGGTGTCAGTTCCACCCTGCAGATTCTGGTTCTTCTGACCGTCCTGACTCTGGTTCCATCAGTACTTATCCTGATGACCAGTTTCACCAGGATAATGATTGTTCTGGCACTGTTGCGTCAGGCGATGGCCACTCCCCAGTTGCCGCCCACCCAGGTTTTGTTAGGGCTTTCTCTATTTATTACTCTGCTGGTAATGGGGCCTACTTTCGATAAGGTGTATACACAAGCGGTTGATCCCTACCTTAATAATGAAATTTCGCAGCGGGTTGCCCTGGAAAGGGCGCTGGCGCCGATGCGCGATTTTATGTTTCGCCAGATAGAAGCAGGAGAAAACTTCGAGGATATCTATCTCTTTGAAGAATACCGGAGAGGTAATCCTGTGCCGGAGGACGAAACTCTTAGTTTGGATAAAATCAATACGACGGTTTTGATTCCGGCGTATATTCTCGGTGAGCTCAAAACGGCCTTTGTGATCGGTTTCAGAATTTACCTGCCGTTTCTCGTAATTGATATGGTTATCGCATCCATCCTGATCTCCATGGGGATGATGATGCTGCCTCCGGTGCTTATCTCCCTGCCGTTCAAGTTGCTTCTGTTTGTCGTGGCGGATGGGTGGCACCTGATAGTACAGACTCTATTAAACGGGTTTGTTTAGGATTGGTTTTTAACAAGGATTGCAGCGGTGATGGAATTGGGCGAAGCACTAGATCTGGGTCGCAACGCATTCATGATGGCGTTGACCACTGCCGCGCCGATCCTTGTGATCGGGCTCGTTGTGGGGTTGATAATTTCATTATTCCAGGCGGTTACTCAGTTGCAGGAGCAGACCCTGACATTCGTGCCGAAGATTGCGGCGATGGTTCTGGCTGCCGTCTTCTTTATCCCCTGGATTTCCAACCGAATGCTGCAGTTTACGCAGGATATGTTTACTTTCGACCTCTGGTGATGCATAGATGTATCATGATGACGAAATCTTTAACCTGGCCACTCGGCTTCCTCTGTTTTTACCAATGTTTGCATTGGTATTGTTCAGAATATGCGGGTTGATGATTGCTGCGCCGGTTTTTGGTAGTCAGACCGTTCCTGTAAGAGTTCGAGTAGCGCTGGCAATGGTTATGGCCCTTACTGTCTTCCCCGTGGTTGCGCCCGGTTTGCCGCGGGATCTGACAATGGGAAGCGCGATCTTCGGGGTGTTCGGTGAGTTGCTCGTTGGTATTACCATTGGTTTGTCACTTAATCTGCTTTTTGCCGGAATTCAGCTCGCAGGTATGATAATCGGGCAGCAGGCGGGGCTGGCTCTTGGGCAATCCTACAATCCCGTTCTGAACTCGGAAACGACTTTGCTCGGGCAGCTTTTCATCCTTGTCGCCTTAACCGTTTTCGTAATTGTCGGTGGGCATCGCGAACTGGTTGGAACCGTACTGGATACGTTTTCCACAATTCCGGTTATGTCATTTCGGTTTGACGTCTCGATAATGGACCTGATTACCGGATTGCTTACAAGTGCTTATGCCATAGGGTTGCGGTTGGCTGCACCGGTTTTGATTACTCTGCTTATCACTACTTTGGTTCTGGGGTTTCTGTCACGGACGATACCGCAATTGAATATTCTATCTGTGGGTTTTGTAATCCGCGCGGTTGTAGCGCTGGGAGCTGCCGGGATAACCCTGGCAGCCAGTGAGTCGCTTATGACGGAATCCATGACAGATATAATTGACAGAATTCGTTTGACATTTGGCCTGGGGTAAGCACACGGGTTTGGGTTATTATGGAGTAATGCGATAGTCGATGGCTGCTGAATTCGGAGAAAAATCTGAAGCTCCGACTCCCAAAAGGAGACAGGAGGCACGTCAGCGGGGTCAGGTGGCCAAAAGCCAGGACCTTACCGCGGCTGTCGTTCTGTTGGCCGGTTTGGTTGTACTTCAGCTTGCCGGTCCGCAGATGTGGCGAAAACTATTGGCGGGAATGCGTAACGCTCTCTTTGCCGATTCCCCGGTTAAAGTTGGTGATCTCGTTCCTGCCGCCGGGGCTATGACCGATTTGATGGTGTGGGCGCTTGTTCCTCTGCTGGTAGTTGTTTTTCTGGCAGCTTCAGCTGTGTTATTGGGGCAGGTTGGTTTTCTTTTCACCTGGCAACCTCTAACTCCTTCGCTTGAGAAAATCAATCCCCTCAAAGGGTTCAAGCGGATGTTGTCTCCGAGAACCGCAGTAACCACCGTACTCAATATCGGTAAAATGGGTTTGCTCGTAGGGGTAGCTTACTGGACATTGGCGGGTGGAATTAATCGCGTTCTTTATTCCATGGATATGGATCACGTGGATCTGTACGTGATGGCCGCTGGTATTATCTTTAGCGTTGGAATCCGACTTGCCATAGTAATGCTCCTTCTCGCTCTGATCGACTATCTATACCAAAGGTACCGGCATGAGCAGGAACTCAAGATGAGCAAGGAGGAAATAAGGGAAGAGATGAAACGCATGGAAGGCGACCCGATGCTCAAGCGTCGACGCCGGGAAGTGCAGATGAAGTTGGCCATCCAGCGCATTCGCCAGGCTGTGCCTACCGCTGATGTTGTGGTGACCAACCCGACGCATTATTCCATCGCTTTGAAATACGATCCGGAGACAATGGCCGCTCCAAGAGTTGTTGCCAAGGGGGCGGATCTTATGGCTTATAGAATTCGGCAAATCGCGGCCGCTAATGCCGTGCCTATTGTCGAAAGAAAACAGCTTGTGCGAATGATGTATGATGCCGTCGAAGTGGGGCATGACATTCCTGAACGTTTCTACGAAGCTGTTGCGGAAGTCCTCGCTTACGTGTACGAATTAAGTGGTAAGAACCTCCGGCCTCAACCAATACCGGTAGGGTAGTCCTACCTGGTGACTTGGTTGTTTCGGAATGGAAGAAGATAAGTTTATTAACCTGCAAGTGGGTTTGTTATGGCTAAAGGTGTTTCAATCGGATCCGGCAATTTGAATATCGGCAGCTTGTCTGTCCCTACACATCAACTGCGGGGATTGTTGCTTCCGGTATTCGCTCTGACCTTGATTTTCGTCATTCTGACGCCTCTGCCCACATCCTTAATGGATTTTCTACTGGCAGCCAACATCACACTGGCCGCGATTATTCTGGTTACGGTGATGTACGTTAAATCCCCACTGGATTTTTCCTCCTTTCCATCTCTATTGCTGGCTCTCACCCTGTTCCGGCTGGTTCTTAACATTGCGACAACCAGGTTGATTTTAACCAATGCCGCAACGAAAGGTGAGTTGGCCGCTGGTAAAGTGATTATGGTCTTCGGCGGTTTTGTAGCTGCCGGTTCGCTTGTCGTAGCCGCAATTATCTTCGCGATTATCATTATCATTCAGTTTGTTGTGATCACCAAAGGTGCAACGCGTATTGCCGAAGTGGCCGCAAGATTCACCTTGGATGGTATGCCGGGAAAACAAATGGCGATTGATGCCGATCTCAACGCCGGTACGATCACCGAGCAACAGGCCAAACAGCGACGTGAGGAAATAACCCGCGAGTCCGACTTCTACGGGGCAATGGATGGTGCCAGTAAGTTCGTTCGCGGTGACGCCATTGCCGGCGTGATTATTACCCTGGTCAATATCGTTGGCGGACTGTATGTCGGAATGGTTGAGTTGGATATGGGAATCGGCGATACGCTGGCCATGTTCACCAAGTTGACCATCGGTGACGGTCTTGTTTCGCAAATACCCGCGTTCATTATCTCTATCAGCGCTGCGATGATCGTAACCCGCAGCGCTTCCAGGGAAAACCTCGGCTCTGAACTGATGACACAGGTGGCTTCTCAGCCTATAGCCATGTTGATGGCCGGCGTGTTTCTTGGTTTCCTGATGTTAACCCCGTTGCCGAAAATCCCGCTTTTAACCCTCGGTGTGGCCTGTGGGACAATCGCGCTCCTGTTGCGTAAAGGAAGAGCGAAAACCGCAGCGACGGAACAGGCTAAAGCCAGGGCGAAAACCAGGGCAGCCAGCGAAAAGGAACGCCCCGAAGCTTTCCTTGCCGTCGATCCTATGGGGTTGGAAGTTGGGTACGGCTTGATCAAGCTTGTTGATAAAAAGCAGGGTGGAGACTTGCTTGACCGGATTACCAACATGCGACGCCAGATTGCCCAGGAACTGGGAATTGTGGTTCCGCCAATCAGAATTCGCGACAATATTCAGCTTCAGCCAAATCAGTATGTGGTTAAACTCAAGGGGATCGAGATCGCCCGCGGCGAAGCGGTCACCGGGCATCTCCTGGCAATTGATTCCGGTGCTGTAACCGATAAGGTCGCCGGCATAGAAACCAAGGAGCCTGCTTTTGGCTTACCGGCTTTATGGATTAAAGAGGATGACAGGCCACAGGCTGAAATGCGCAATTATACCGTTGTGCCTCCGACCAGTGTGATGGCCACTCACCTTACCGAAATAATAAAACGCCACGCCGACGAACTCATGACCAGGCAGGAGGTCAATCGCTTGCTCGATAATCTGCGCGAACGTTCTCCGAAATTGGTTGAAGAGGTTGTACCTAATATTCTTAAGCCCGGCGATATCCAGTCTGTTCTGCAGAACCTGCTTCGTGAGCGGATCCCCGTCCGGGACCTGGAGACCATTCTCGAAGCGATGGGTGATTGGGCTCCACGTACAAAGGAACCGGAAATCCTTACCGAATACGTAAGACACGCTTTGGCTAGAACTATTTGCCAGCTTCATCGAAACGACGAGGGTAGAATCAATTGCCTTACCTTCGATCCGGCGCTCGAGGAAATGATTGCCGGTAATGTCAAAACAACGGAAGGGCGAACAATGCTCGCCCTGGCTCCGGCTGTACAGCGAACTATTGTTGAGGCTATTCGCAATGCAGTCGAAGATGCGTTACCTTCATGCGGAGGAGCGACCCCGGTTCTACTTTGTTCGCCGCAGGTCCGGGTTTGGGTGCGGCGCATGATTGAAGCTTCCATGGATAGTGTTGCGATTCTCTCTTATAACGAGATCGTACGGGATGTTGAGATGGAATCTCGTGGGATGGTGGTTTTAAATGAAGAATCTGCAAACCATACAGGCTGATTCGATGGCGTCTGCCCTCGCCAAGGTAAAACAGCGGCTGGGGGAAGGGGCGGTTATTCTCCATACTCGTAGCTTTACCCGTAAAGGATTGCTTGGTTTCGGGAGCCGTAAAATCGTCGAGATTACCGCCGCGGAGGGGGCTGACGATTCTCTTTCTCGTTTGGATCGCAGCACGCCTCAAACTCGTTCAACAAGCGAACCGGGTATACCTCGTGATCTAAACCGGAACGATTCGGTCCGTCCAACAACTCGGATCGAAGATGGAACGCAAAACGAGTTCCCGCGACAGGATATCGAAAACCTAAAAAAAATTGTTACCGATTTGGTGGATCAAACCAGGCGGGACAGGATGGAAAGGATCGCTTTTCAAACTCATGTCCCGGAGGAGCTGTTCGAAACCTATCACAACTTATTGAAAAACGAGGTCAGTCACGAATTAGCAGAAAACTTGGTTCGTCAGGTTAAGGCTGAACTCACCGAGGACGAATTACGCGACAAAAAGCTGGTTGCCGACAAGCTTGCCTCATGTATAGAAACGATATTACCCGACGCCGGTGGAATCGATCTGCCCGTAAAAGCGGGACCGACTATAATCGCATTGGTTGGACCTACAGGCGTAGGCAAGACAACTACGGTGGCGAAACTAGCGGCAGAGTTCAGTTTGCGGCAATCCAAAAAGGTGGGATTGATAACGATAGACACATATCGTGTCGCCGCAATCGACCAGTTGCGAACTTACGCTAATATAATAGGGGTGCCGCTTAAGGTAGTCATGTCTCCCGAGGATATGAAGACTGCCATTTCGGTATTGTCCGACCGGGATGTCGTTTTTATCGATACCGCTGGACGCAGTCCAGCCGATGCGGTTAAACTGAAAGAGCTTAATAGCTTCTTGTCCCAGGTGCCTCTTGACGAAACCCACCTGGTACTGTCAGCTACCAGCAGTGACGCGGTTCTTGTCGAGACAGTAAAAAAATTCTCGATAATTGAACCTCGTAAGGTTATCTTTACTAAATTGGATGAGGCCGTTGGTTTTGGTGTGCTATTACGTTGCTTACAGGAAGCCCAGGCTCAATTGTCTTACGTGACTACCGGGCAGAATGTGCCACATGACATCCAAACTGGTGCCGCCCAGCGGATAGCTCAGGCTATTGTTTATAGTCGCGATGTGAAGGAATGAAGCTGCCGTGATAAGGATCGCAACCAAAACGGAAGATTCATCTGTTCTCGATAAGAAACTGGCGGTTACGGATCAGGCCGCTATGTTGCGTGAAATGGTTAACGTGCAGCAACAACACAATAAAAAAGACTGTTCTCAAACCTCGCCGCGGATTTTGGCGGTCACCAGTGGAAAAGGGGGAGTAGGTAAAACTAATTTGGCGGTAAATCTTGGTATTTGTATGAAAGCCAGAGGTGCTGCCGTAACTCTTGTTGATCTGGATATGGGGCTTGCTAATGCGGATGTATTGCTCGATGTGCAGCCTCGGTACTGTCTGGGAGATGTATTATCCGGCAGGCGCGATATCCTGGACATATCCTCAACTACAGCTAATGGCGTTCATTTTGTGGCCGGTGCTTCAGGTGTCGAAGGGTTGAATAACCTGAGCAACAATGATCGGGATTTCTTATTAGAGCAGTTACCAGTATTGGGAGGAGATGTTATTCTCCTGGATTGTGCGGCCGGAATCGCTCCTGGAGTTATCTCGTTTGCCTGTCTCGCAGATGTTGTTCTGGTCGTTACTACTCCAGAACCTACTGCAATGACTGATGCGTACGCTACGATCAAAACTCTGGTTAGAGAAGGCTATACAGGCAAGGTCAAGCTTGTGGTGAATATGGTTGAAAGCAGACCGGAAGCAAAGGAAGTCTTCCGCCGTATTCACGACGTTTGTGAAAAGTTCCTAAAATACACCATTGCGGATGCAGGCTACATGTTGCATGATACACATGTCGAATTATCCGTAAGGCAGCGCACACCGTTTGTTGTGCAGTATCCGCGGAGTTCAGCCAGCGCATGTACTTCGGCAATAGCGGCCAGGTTGGTCAGTGGGGATAAATCTCGCCGGGGTCCATTGGGTATTGTCGGGCGTGTCGCTGGAATGTTTGTTTAGTACTGGTATATTGTTAGTCTGGTAGTTACAACCGGCAAGGATGCTGGTTGGTGCATTGCTGGTACGAGTGTTTTGAGGATGGAGCCTCATTGGTGTTTTTCCGCCTTTGCGCTTTATAAGTTCCCTTTGAGCGTTTCCTTATCCTCTTAATAATCGCTGATCTCTACGAGACGGGACTTGCAGATGATCGCACGCTTCAGCGGCGCTGTATTGGGGTTGTTGGCGTTCGGTGTCGCCACGGTGGCCGGATTGATTGCCGGGAATTCCCCGGTTACGGTCCTTTCGCGGGCGTTATGGGCACTTGTGCTGTTTTGCGTAATCGGTCTGGTAGTCGGTACCGCAGCTCAGACTGTAGTCAACGAATACATCACGCGCAAGAGTGAGGAAGTTTTACCGCCGGAAAAGGGGAAAAGTAAGGAAGGGGCTCAGGGGCCTTCGACCGGCGATACCGAGCAGTCTGAAGCCGAATAGGGTCTAGCCGCGGTAGGTTATCCCTGGTTTCGTTCAAAAAGGCTTGGTGTTTCTAATGCGGTGCGGCGTTCAAGGAGGAATCGCTATGCCGGCAATTGGCAATAAAGAAAGTGAAACTCTGGAATTGTGGGAGCAGTTCAGAGAAACCGCTAATCCAGTTTTGCGCAACCGGCTGATGGAAATATATCTGCCGCTGGTTAAATACAATGCGGATCGGATTGCAGTTAAGCTGCCGGACGAAGTTGATGTCAACGATCTTACTTCGGCTGGAGTTTTTGGCCTTGTCGATGCGATTGAGGCTTTTGATCTCTCCAGAGGCGTGAAATTCGAGACATACTGCGCGCCTCGTATTAGAGGGGCCATGCTTGACGAACTTCGAGCTATGGATTGGGTGCCTCGTCTGGTCAGAAGCAGGGCCCACAAGCTCGATCAGGTTAATCGCGTATTGGAAGCGGAACTTGGCCGATTACCTACTGAAGCCGAATTGGCCGAGAGGCTTGATGTCTCTCGCGCTGAATTGGCTAAAATGATCCGTGATGCCACCGCCGTTGCTCAGGTCTCTCTTTCACGCAAGCACTTTGAAACTGATTCCAATAGAGATATTTGCGAAATCGATATTCTCGAAGACAAACGTGGGAAAAACCCGGTCGCAGAAATACAAAAAAGAGATCTTAAAGATCTTATTACCAGAGGACTTTCCAGAGCTGAACGGCTGATACTTATCCTCTATTATTACGAAGAAATGACCATGCGAGAAATCGGGGCCGCACTCGATTTGTCCGAGAGCAGGGTTAGTCAGATGCATTCCGCGATTTTAACCCGCTTGAAATCGCAACTGCACAATCGGCACAAGGAATTGGCCAGAACGTAGTCAAAATAAGCGTTTTTGTCGGTTTTTACACAGATTTCACTGTTTTCAGGCGGAATTATGTTATAATTTTATATAGTGATAACGGTGTTGATAGTTCGGTCAGACGGTGAGGGATTGTTATGTCTTCGATACCTCCGGATATCGCCAGTTCAGCGGCACAGGCTGGATTCGCCGCTCCGGAAGCATCTCGTACAAAGGATGCCGATGGTGTGGCTCAAGCCAGGGCGGCAGCTCAGCAAGCCCGGATTTCTGATGACGCGGTGGACAGCGTCGATACCGCTGACGGGGATACCGAAATCTATGCCGACGCCGAAGGTACCGGCAGCCAGGGGCGTTCATTTTCCGATGAAGAACCATCTACTGGCGGAGAGGAAAACGAAAACCGCCTTTCCGGTGATGACGACGAACATCCAACTCTTGATCTTCAAGCGTAAGTATCTCGACCAAACGTGGATTCAATTGGTAGATAATTTAACTTCGGCGGTCATGTTTAATCTCACTTGACTGACTTCCAGGGATCACTCTGTAACGTCACCTGTACGAGCTTTGTGAAACTTATGGAAGAGCTTCATTCCTCTTTGAAAGACTCCGATTACAAATTCGAGAGACGTAGTTTTTGAAAAATTTGACAAGGACGCTGCGCGCTGACAAGGGAGAGTGAACATGAATCCCAACGTATTGGATGCCATTAAGAGATCGGCGGCTGTTCCATCGATGCCCCAGGTGGTTACCCGTTTTCTTGAGGTGATCCAGGATCCTAATTTCGATTACGAGAAAGTTGTGAAAGTTCTGTCCGCTGATGCCGGTACCGTTAGTGAGATTCTTAGGCTGGCAAATTCGGCACTTTTTGGTGTTTCAAGGAAGGTTACTTCCCTTCGTCAGGCTCTCACCTTGCTTGGACCTCGTCGCACACGGTCTCTGGTATTGGGGAGATACCTCGTTGAAGCGATGAGCGGAAGCGGACATGGCACTTTGGACATGACTTATTTCTGGCGACGATCTCTGGCCTCGGCGGTAATTGGGGCTCGTCTTGCCGATTCGTTGTGCCCAAAGTTACGTGATGAAGTATTTCTCAGTGGACTCCTTGCGGATATCGGGATTGGCATACTCGCTCAGGCATTGCCCGAAAAGTACGGCCCCTTTATCGATCGCTATGCACCCGGTGGGGTTATGTTTACTCCTGAGGAGGAAATAGCTTCGGTCGAAACCACCCACACCGAAGTTGCATCAGTAGTCCTTGGGGATTGGGCTTTGCCCGCTGATATGTGTGATGCTGTAAGATTCAGTCACGACAACAGCGTATCTGCAGATTCCAATGCTCTACGAATCGCGATGATAATCAACGCTTCGGATAGAGTGGCCAAGCTGATTAGTGAAATTCCCGATGCAGATACTTGCGTCGAACCGTGTACCGAGGCCATGGCGTTCGTTGGCGTTGAGTCGGGTTTACTGGTCGATATATTGAAGGATGTTGAAGCTGACGTTGAAGAACTGGCTCTCATTCTGAAAATAGATGTTATCCCCAGTTCTGTTTACAGTAAAATCGCTGAAGCTATCAAGGAACGACTTACTGTGGCGACGTAAATGATTATGGGGTGTGATGTCCCCGTTGCATAGATTGCGATAATTCCATGTATCAGACGCCGCGAAACTATTTCGCGGCGTCTTTTTTTATGCGTAATGTTTTTGTGTTGATGAAAAAAGTCTGGTTTTTTGCTGTAAAATCAGGACGTTACACGTCTCAATATGAATTTATTTTCTGGCGTTGGTTTTAGGACTTTCGATGAGTGTGTCCGGTAAAACCTGTCATCAGCTTGGCTGGATTTGCCCCTTGTTACGCACCTTGTGAAATCGGCGTCCCTATAAAGGGTCCGAATCAATGAGCCGGTAAATACAGGTCCGAATCACTTAAAGGGCGTTTATCGGCATGTCGATTCCTGCATTGCGTGACATGCGTGGATTCGATTCGGTTGGAGCCATTCGAGTCGTGTCAAGCGATAAGTTGATTTGCGAGCCCTTGACCTCCTGGTGATTGAGTGAGGTCGAAAGCAGAGCGGTAATCGGATGATTGCTTCCTGAGTTGAGTAACCAGGTTAATCCGATGCGGCAGTTGCGGAAGTTTGGAGGCCCGAGTAAAGATGACCCGAATCGTAACTAATGTTCAATCCCTTATAGCCCAACGCGTAGTGGGTCAAAACAATCATTCTCTTAACCAGTCGTTGACCAGGCTTAGTACTGGTTTGCGAATTAATACTGGTGCCGATGACCCGGCCGGTTTGATTGGATCTGAATCCCTGCGCTCAGATAAAGTGGCTATCAACGCGGCCGTCGAAAACGCTCGGCGCGCTGACAATTTCCTTGCTGTCGCCGAAGGCGGATTGCAGGAAGTTAATCGCCTTTTGCTCGAACTTGAGGACCTCCTCGACCGCAGTGCAAACGAAGCCGGATTGAGTCCGGCCGAGGTTGATGCGAATCAGGCTCAGATCGACGCTATTCTCGCATCGATCGACCGGATTTCCAATACCACTGCGTTTAATGGGCAAAAAATGCTCGATGGTAATTTTGATTTCGTTACCAGTGGTGTGAGTACGACAAACATCGATTCATTCCGCATCGATACGGCTAAAATCCCGGAAGGTGCGGCCAGAAACGTTACGGTTGATGTTGTTACCGGCTCAGAGTATGCAGTGGTCAGTTCGATTGGTGGCGGAACAGCAGGGGCCTTATCTGCTGCGACCACTATCGAAATTCGTGGTGATTACGGATCAGAAGTCTTAAGTTTCGCTTCTGGAACCACCGCTGCCCAAATCGCTGCCGCAGTCAATACCAGTACACAGTTGACCGGTATTTCCGCAATTGTCAGTACGACCGCCGGTGTTGGTCACGTCCTCTACGCAAGTACAAACTACGGATCTGACGCTGTTGTTTCCGTTGAGGTTCTTGGAGCAACAGGTCGAATGGCTGTTAACGGCACCAATACAACCAACGATCATTCGTCAACCGATACCGGTCTTGACGGAACCGTCGTAATCAACGGAAGAACCGCCAGTGTATCTGGACTGACCGCTACAGTACGCAGCAATTCTCTATCTTTGGAGTTGAATTTATCCTCTACATTTGGATCCACGGCGGGCAGTAGTACGTCCTTTGCCATCACCGGAGGTGGAGCTAAATTCAGTATTGCCCCGCAAGTGAACATGGTCGGTATGGAAACCATTGGTCTCCAATCAGTCTCTACCGGTTCCTTGGGTGGAGGGGCGGATGGATTCCTGAACACCCTGGGCAGTGGAGCTGCGAACGACTTGAAGAGCAGTAACTTCGCAACGGCTCAACGCGTGATTCGTTCAGCTCAGGAACAGGTTTCTACTCTTCGTGGACGAATTGGTGCATTCCAGAAAGATACGCTGCAGACAGCCGTTAATTCCTTGCTTGTGGCTTTGGAAAACACCGCGGCAGCAGAGAGCGCTATCCGCGAAACTGACTTTGCCGAGGAAACCAGTGCCCTGACTCGTGCACAGATTCTGGTCAATTCCTCAATGTCTACTTTACAGATTGCAAACGCTCAGCCGCAGACGGTTCTATCTCTGCTCCAATAGAACTTTCTGTCGCGAATTCGACCGGTTCACTCAAAACTGCTTCTGTTCAACGGCAGTGGTGAGTGAACCGGTTTTTTTTGTCTCTTATTTAGTCCTATAAATCGACAACTTCCTATACCGGAAGGTTTTAGCTAAAGCCGACCTGTTACCAGGACGAAAGTCCGGATAGATATGGCGGATTGGAGAACCATATCGGTAGTAACCGTATTACAGGATTGGTGTCAGGGAAAGAAGTTTGCGGCAACTGTCGTTGAATTATTGACGCGAGCAAGGTGGCTCGGGTATTGGTAATCCCAATTGGATTACCTGCATCACGGAGGATGTTATGACGCGGATTAATACCAATATTCCCTCGATGATTGCGCAGAACCGACTGAGCAATAACGTCGGTGACCTGCAACTCAGATTGGAACGGTTGGCTACCGGTTTGAAAATCAATCGCGGAAGCGATGATCCTGCCGGTTTGATTGCATCCGAAATTCTCAGAAGTGAAATAGGTGCCATCGATCAGGCCATCGATAACTCCCAAAGAGCTATCAACGTTATTTCCACTGCCGAGGGAGCACTCAACGAAACATCCCGCTTGCTTCTTGCCCTTCGTGGTCTGCTGGTTAATACCGCAAACGAAGGTGCCCTCTCTGATGAGGAAATAGAGGCTAACCAGTTGGAGATAGACTCCATTCTCTCCAGTATCGATCGTATAGCTAATACTACATCCTTCGGTAGTAAAAAATTGCTTAATGGTAGTTTGGCCTATTCGCTCTCCAGCGTTAATACTACCGACCTGGCCTCGGTGAACGTATTCTCCGCACGGGTTCCCGAAGGAAGTAACCGGGCAGTTGTTGTACAGGTTACTAATTCCGCTGAAACCGCTGTTCAAACTCTTACTACCGCTTCCACTACCGGGGCTACCTCCATCGAGCTGACGGGTACTCTGGGTGGTGAGATATTGGCTTTTGCATCAGGTACCACGATTTCCGCGATTGCAAATGGTATCAACTCCGTTAAGGATTCCACCGGAATATCGGCTACAATCAACAACGCAAGTTCCATATCCATCAACAGTACCACGTTTGGAAGCGATGCTTTCGTTCAGATTAAAACTCTATCGGGAACCTTCCTTCAGGATTCCAACTATACCTCTGGTGCCGCTGCTATCCGGGACGATGGCGTCGATACCGGCGTACTGGTTAACGGGCAAATAGCGGATTCATCCGGTTTGCGAGTGGATATCCGTACCGGAAGCCTCGACGGCCAGTTTTACTTGACCTCAGCTTTTGCTCAGGATACTACTTCCGAAACCACCTTTTATGTGACCGGAGGCGGTTCAACCTTCCAGCTTGGACCAAGCGTAGCTCCGCAGGCACAGGTGAGTATTGGACTAAACTCGGCTTCATCTGGAGCATTGGGCAATAGCGTAATCGGCTTCCTCGATAGTGTTCGTAGTGGTGGCGCAAATGAAATAAAAGGTAAACATTTCGTAGCCGCTCAGCAGATTATTGCTGAAGCTATAAACCAGATTTCCACTGCGCGTGGACGACTGGGAAGCCTCCAGAAAAACCAGATCGAAACAAACATTCGCAGTCAGCAGATTGCCTTGGAAAACGTCAGTGCATCTGAATCGGTAATTCGTGACGCCGACATGGCTGAAGAGGTTTCCGCTCTGACCAGGGCTCAAATTCTCTTCCAGAGTACTCAGAACACTCTGCAGATCGCGAACTCCATGCCTCAGGCGGTCCTTGGGTTGCTTGGCTAGGTCGCTCAGAATGCGATTATTGCGGTTTAAAGCGGTGTTTAGACGCGGGGGCGCTATAGTGCCATGTCGTCCTCAGATTGACGATTTGCCCCCGGTAGAATACGCCTACTTCTCCAGTCCAATAACTGTCGCTGCCGATATAACGGTACAGTGCGCTTCTTAGAGAGCCTGAACCGTAGGTATGTTTGGATGGTGAATCATGAGCGGCATAACCAGTGGAGTTGGGTTGGCTTCCGGGCTTCCTACCGCCGAGTTGATAGACTCGATAATGGCGTCGGCGGAAAGACCAAAGACGTTACTCACCAACAGAATAACCGAATTACAGACACAACAAAGTGCCATTCTGGACCTTAGTGCCCGGCTTGTCGCTCTTGTTTCATCGAGTTCCCGGTTTGGAAAAAGCAGTTTTTTTAACCGCTTTTCAGCAACCAGCTCCAATGAAGGTGTGTTGACCGCCAGTGCCTCGGAAAATGCTTCTCCCGGAGTAATCAACCTCGCGGTCAAATCGCTGGTTACATCGCACCAGCTGATCAGTAAGGGTTTTCCTGACGCCGACTCTTCACCTGTCGGCTCGGGACTGTTAACCATAGAAATGGGGAACGGTAAACTTGTTAAACCAACCGCGTTGGGAGATCTCAATGGTGGGGCGGGTGTACGCCGGGGGACGATCAGTATTACCGATGGAGAAGGAAACTCCGCTGAAATAGATCTCACCGCGGCCCTGGATGTTCAGGAGGTTCTGGAGCAGATAAACACCGCCGGAGAAATCAATGTCCACGCTTCCGTTTCCGGTAATCGCATCGTACTTGAGGATCTCAGCGGCGGAACCGGCAAGCTGACGGTAAAGGACGTTAATGGTGGGTTTGCCGCTGAAGATCTTGGTATTCGAGGTTCAGTTTCAGGGGGAACCCTGGAAGGTCAGGACATCATTTACCTTCATGATTCGACCCTGTTATCCACGCTGAATGACGGTAACGGATTTCGTAAGAAACAGCTACGGTGATGATTTTAGAATTTCCACCAATGGAGCTTCTTTTGATGTGTCATTAATCGGCTCTATTGATGATCAAACTCCCCTGGATGTCCTTAATAACGGAAATGGTGTTCGCCTGGGAACAATCAAGATAACCAACCGGATGGGAGCGTCCGGGGACGGTTGATCTTTCCGCCGCTACCACTATTGGCGACGTTCGAACACTTATTGCCGATGCCGTCGACGGAAACGGACAGTCTCTGGGAGGTCAAGCTCGATACGCTTTCCATCAGTGGGGCTGGGGGGCACTGTCTGTTGTCGACTCCAGCGATCCGCCGGAAGGAATGGAACACGATCTGGTAATCCAGGATGCTGAGGGCTACGCCGCGAGCGACTTGGGAATCGCTCAACAAACGGAAAATGCTTCGTTCATTGGTGACAAGATCCACAGGGTTACGACTATCGGTGATGTTGTTCGAGCGATTAATTACGCCGAAGGTAACAACGGGCTGGTTCGTGCCTCATTGACTTCTAACGGAATTCGTATTCAGGATCTTTCCGGTGGTGGCCCCGAATCCCTTACCATTGAGGCACTCGGCGACACCTCCACTTCGCTGGCTTCCTTCGACTTGGGAATTGAAGGAGTGTTTGGTGGCATGAACCCCGAGGCCGTTTCGCGGGATCTGATGGCTGGCTTGAACACGGTACTCCTCAGTTCTCTCAACGGTGGCGCCGGGCTGGAGACCGGGGTAATTTCCATAAAAACCCGGGACGGTAACGGACCGGTGGAGGTCGACCTGACCGGTGCGCAGACCGTTCAGGACCTGGTCAGTATCATCAACAATACTGTTGATGGCGTCAGCGCATCCGTAAACTCGGTCGGAACGGGGATTGAAATTAACGATACTACCGGGGGAAGCGATGGAAGTCTCGTAATCTCCGATGTCTCGGGAACTCTGGCTGCGGATCTTGGGATCAAGGGAGTTGCTGATGGTAAATCCGTCTCCGGTTCCAACCTGCAGCTTCAATACGTCAGCCAGCTTACACAACTTGAAGACCTGAACGGCGGCAGAGGTATCCGTACCGGGAAAATTCAATTCCAGACTTCAACCGCCGAAATATTCTCTGTCGAGATAGACGAAGGCGATAAAACTGTCGGTGACGTGATCGATGCCATCAACGAAGCCGGTAGCTCCTACGGCGTTACCGCTTCCATTAATGAAACCGGCGACGGAATAGTTATTAATGATGCCAGTGGTGGAGAGGGCTCACTTACTGTTAGTGATGTCGGCGCGGGATTGGCTGCTACCGATCTGCGTATTGCCGGTGAAGCGGCTGTTGGCAAAACAAGTATTGATGGTTCCTACGAAATACGCATTAACGTCGACGCGGGAGATACGCTCCAGGATGTTGCCCAAAAAATCGAGGAAGCTTCCCCTGACCTTAAGGCTTCTGTGCTTAACGACGGGGCTTCCGGGTCTCCGTACAGGCTGTCATTGACTTCTGGAATTACCGGTAGTCGCGGAGAACTATTATTCGATGCCGGAAGTACCGGACTGGGGATGAACACTCTCGTTGCCGCACAGGACGCTGTTGTACTTATTGGCGGTGTCGGCGGAAGCAGCCCGATCGTTGCCAGTAGTTCCTCGAATTCACTGACTGGCGTTGTTCCCGGCGTTGACATCGACCTGGTGGGCGTCTCAGATGAACCGGTATCTTTGACCATTGGCCAGGACATAGAGCAGGTTGTGGGCGATCTGGAGTCTTTTGTTTCCGCTTATAACGATGTGATTGGCCGTATCGACGATTTTACCGCATTTGATGAGGAAACCTCCGAACGCGGTCCGTTGCTTGGAGATTCAACGGTTATTACCCTTGAGAGTCGCCTTTCCAGAATGATTCTTAAGCGTTTCGACCATGCCCAGGCCGGTACGCAGACCCTGGCTTCAATCGGTATTACTTTCAGTAACGGTGGCCAGCTTACATTTGACGAAACGACTTTCCGTGAAAAGTACGCGGAAAATCCTCAGGCGGTTGAGCAACTGTTCACTGCCGAAGATGTTGGAGTGGCGGCTGTTTTCGATGAGATTCTCGATGGACTTACCGATGATCAGAACGGATTGTTATCCAGAAGGAACAAAACCATTGGGAATCAGGTCGATGACCTCAATGACCGGATTACCAGCCTCGACGAACAACTGGAATACAAGCGTGCTACTCTTGAATTGCAGTATGCCAACTTGGAATCAGTTATATCTGGCTTGCAGTCCCAACAGAACGCTCTGACTGAATTGGCTGCTCTGGCCGCCGGATAAGCAGATAATTAGAGGCCGATGCCCAGAAAAACACCTTTAACGTCAAATTAGACAGGTGTTCATCCGATACAAACAACGCTATGACTGGCAATTCGACCAACGCCTATTTACGTAATGCGGTTATGACCGCGACGCCGGAGCAGCTTCAATTGATGCTCTACGACGGCGCCATCCGTTTTGCCAATCAGGGTAGGGAGGCGATCGAGGCAAAAAACTACGAAGACGCTTTTGAAAAACTGACTCGAGCCCAGAAAATCGTCCTCGAGATGGATCGAGGACTGAATCACGAGATTTCCCCGGAACTGTGTGGCCGGATGTCCGCCCTGTACATGTTCTGTTACCGTAAACTGGTTGATGGCTGTGTCTTACACGATGTAAAAGCAATTGATGAGGCCATCGAGATTCTTAAAATCGAACGACAAACTTGGAAAATGCTGATTGAAAAGTTAAGTAAGGAAACCGGTGGCGAAACGCTCTCGCCGGATGCCACGGATGAAGGGGGATCGCTCTCCATTGAAGGTTAGCCGCTGGTCGGTTCCGAACTCCACTTGTATGTATCCCGGTTTTTGCACTAAACTCCCCCAAAGTCACCGTTGTTGAGGATTGGTGGGTTTGATTTTGGTCAAGGAGGATTCAAATATGACATCAACACGAAATCATTGTTCCTTTGCACTGGTTTTGTTCATTTCCGGATTATGCCTCCTTTCCGCCGATTGGGCGGTTGCTCAAACTTCGACTGGGGAAACCGGAACGCCTGCTGATCAATCCACCGTGTCGGTTGACGAGCGTCTGGCTACTGCCAAAAACATAATCGCCGCTATCGAGGACGGAGAGTATTCCGGCGATGATTTAACTGAGCGGTATGAAGAGGCTACCAAGCTCGCCAGCAGTGTGTTGACCCAGGAACCTCTGAATGTGACCGCTGGCTACCTGCTCGGTAGATTGGCTATAGTTGGCGGTAGACCTCGTGATGCTCTACCTAGAATAGAAGCGTATGCCAACGATCCGATTGGAAAAAGCGACTGGTATGCACACAAACTTCTTGGGGATCTGTATATTCTCTCTTATCCCAAATTCGCCAAGGCTTCGTACACAACTGCGGTCCAGTTAGCCCCTGGTGAAGCGGATACGCATCTGGGTTTGGCTAACGCTAATATTAAGCTTAATCGGTCGGAAGATGCGATTGAAAGCGCACGCGAAGCTGTACGCTTGGATTCGCAAAACGAACCCAAATACAGGGTGGCACTGGCGGAAGCTCTACTACTTTCACCTGATAAAACAGAAGAGGCCAGTCAAGTAGCTCAGGAAGCTGTGCGTCTGAGCGAAATGAAAACCAGGGAAAAACCCGGTGACTTAACCCTATTGAATGATCTGAAAACACACTATGAGCTCCTTGTTAAATGTCTGTCCGCTGTTCTGAATCTTTATCCGGAAAGAGCGGACAACATTGTTTTGCTATCCAAAGCCTGGCAGGATCAGGCCGATCTCGAACATCTGATTACATATCACAGCATACTTCAGACTATCGATAGCGCCCTAAAAAACCCGACTTTAAGTGCTTCTCCAGAGCTTTTATACGAGCAGGCAAGGTTGAATCACCTGGTTGGGCGCAAGACTGATGCGGTCGAGATGCTCAAAAGTATTTTGCAGGCTAATCCTGGATACGCACCTGCTCGCCAACTGTTGGGCGAAATCGCGCCCGCTGAATCTGCGAAAATTAATCCTGCTGTCCAGCCACAATCCGATTCCAACCAATAGCTTTTTAGGTTGATTGAGGTTTCGTGTAGTAACTGGTCCGGAACGATAGCAGACCGTCTTTCTTCCCTTAGATGCCTGAAAACAGGGGTTCGTTGACTTAAAGTCGCCCCTCGTTATTATCGATCAGGTGTAGTTGACGCTTCGAGATGATTAATTGTTGGTCCCAACAACCGATGGGGGACTCTTGCAAGGTAGGCAAAGAGATAGATTCAGCGCGGAAGAGCTGGCGATTGTTCTCAGTCACTATGATTTAGGGATCATCGAATCAGTTACTGAGTTTAATCGTGGTTCCCGACGCAGCCCAAAAGTTGGATTGGTTTGCCAGCGAGGCAAGTTTCTGCTCAAAAAAAGAGCGAGATCTCGTGGTGGTCCCGATCGTGTCTACTACGTCCATTCCATTCAACATCACTTGGCTGATGCCTGCTTCCCTCTTCCAAGGCTGATTAAACCTAGAGACTCTGAGGAAACAATCGTATGTCTCGAAAACGCCATGTATGAGCTTTTCGATTACGTGTCGGGGCATCCATACTCAGGTATACCGGCAGAAACCAGGGACGCAGGTAGGGTTCTGGCTCGGTTTCATCAGGTTATGGAAGGTTTCAATAGCGATCAGAGATATTCAGGAACAGGCTATCACGACGCTTTAGCAGTTCAAACTGGGTTAAATGCTGTCCCTACAGGCGTTTCTTCGCACGAAAGTGCAGCCGGAAAAGATGCCGAGGTTCTTGGGCTTACCAATTTCCTCTTTGAAGCGTATACAGACGCCACAGAACAGGTCGATAGCCAGGGGTACGGTGATTGGCCTGATTGTATGACTCACTCCGATTGGCATCCGGGAAACCTTCTCTTCAAACGACAGAAGGTTCTCGCGGTTATCGATTACGATTGTGCCAAAATCGGTAAATCCGCGTGTGATGTGGCTAACGGAACTCTGCAGTTTTCCATGACCGCGGGCAGCGAGCCGGAGAAGTGGCCCGATCATCTGGATATTGGAAAAATGAGGGAATTTCTCAGTGGCTACAGAGAGTTTCAGCCCATTTCCGAGCAGGCCATGAAAGCTCTTCCGTATCTTATGATTGAGGCGCTGGTCGCTGAATCTGTTCTTCCCATAGCCGCAACAGGCTCGTTTGGACCGTTTGACGGGTTTGGATTTCTACAAATGGTACGTAGAAAAGTCCGTTGGATTCAGGACAACCTGGCCGAATTACAGAATCTTTCCTGAATCAAAAACGACAATGATTCAAAGTCGTCGAACGTGATTTACACTGGTTGGATCCGCCGAATTATTATCGCCGTCAGGTCATCCGCTTGCGGTGTTCCCTCGGTGAAACCGTCGAGGCCTTCTCTGATTAAATCTATCAGTTCTCTGGATGTGGCATCGGGATTATCCCTGACTATATCAAAAATCCTGGTAGTGCCGAACTGTTCTCCCGAAGTATTAGCCCATTCGAAAAAACCATCTGTGACCAATAAGAGGACATCTCCAGGGGCCATGCATATCGGTGACGCCGGGCTGCATTCCATTGGGCTGAGAATGCCCAGCGGAACCGTGCTGGCTTCTATTTCAATTCCTTCACCAGAATGCTTCTTGAATAATAACAACGGGCCGTGTCCTGCGCTTACGTATTCGATGCTTCCCGCTTGCGGATTAAGAACGCCCAGGAACGCTGTTACGAACATGCCGCAGGGGATATCCTCGTCCAGTAAATCGTTTACATGACATATGATTTTGGCTATGTCCGTCTCTGTCGAGGATAGAGTGCGGACCATCGCCCGGTATTGAGATATTACCAATGCCGGCCCGATTCCATGACCGGTGGCGTCAGCAACTATCAGGCCGGTCCTCCCGTCTGCGGTTTTAATATAATCAAAACAGTCGCCTCCGGTGGCGTCGGCCGGCTCGTTAAAGCCGGCTATGTCGTAACCATTTACTACAGGATCATCATCCGGAATGAGTGATTGCTGTATTTCCCTGGCCAGCGAAAGGTCGCGTTCCAGTTTCTGTTTCTCCGCGTAATCGTCAAGCAGCATTTGCCGTTGCACCGCGACCCCCGCAAGCGAACACAAGGTGTCCGCTAGTTCCTCTTCGTGTGCAGTGAACGGACCGTCTTTTTTATTTAATACCTGGAGAACGCCAACCAACTCGCCCTGGTGCCCCTTCATCGGCAGGGTGAGCAGGTTGCGGGTTGTAAAGCCGGTGGTTTTGTCTATCTCGCGATTAAAACGCGGATCTTCGTAGGCATTCGATACGTTGATCGTCTTGCCTTTACGAATGCATTCTCCGGCTATGCCTTGATCTGCGCTGAACCGTATTTCCTGAGTGCCCGTCGCGACTTTGCTGCATAGCTCGTGTGATTGCGCGTCATATAGAAATACCGTCGCTCTTTCACATTCCAGAACACCAATCGCCGCATTTGTTATTCGTTCCAGCAGGGGAAGCAGTTCGGTGCTGGCTCCCAATTGACGAGACACCTCCAAAAGAGTTGTCAGGTCGGCGATTCGGCGAATTGAGTCCAAGTCAGTCATGAAAGAAAGCATGGCGTTTGCTCGCGATTAATGCAAGCCGGATTCCCGTATACATGCTCATGTACACAAAAAAACACCGCGGATCTTTACAATCTGCGGTGTTTTTTGACCTGTCGCTTGGTATTTCTACCAATTATCCCAAAACCAGTTAGCTGGTCATGAGCCAAGTGTTTATTTGTCCGGCATTCGTTCCAGGATCGTGTCCGCCAGCCCGTATTCGAGGGCTTCCTGAGCGTCCAGCCATTTATTGCGATCGCAGTCTTTGGCTACCGTTTCCATATCCTTGCCGGTTCGCTCCACGATCAGCTCATAAAGCTTTTTCCGCAGGCGGACGATTTCTTCCGCTTCAATAGCCAGGTCGGTTGCACTTCCCTGCATGACTCCACCAAGGAGCGGCTGGTGCAGAAGCACTCGTGAACTAGGCAGAAGGAAACGCTTACCTTTCTCGCCACCCAGAAGAAGTACCGCACCCATGCTGGCCGCCATTCCCACGCAATACGTGGCAACCGGGCAGCGAAGGTATTGCATAGTGTCGAAAATCGCTAAGCCTGCCGATACGCTTCCGCCCGGTGAATTGATGTAGAAGTGAATGTCTGCCTTCGGATCTTCATTGGATAAAAAGAGCATTTGGGCGACGATCAGGTTGGCTACCTCGTCATCGACACCTCCACCAAGGAAAACAATCCGGTCTTTCAAAAGACGAGAGTAAATGTCGTATGCACGTTCACCCCGACCGGTTGTCTCTATTACGAATGGTATGTTTGTATTCATTGACGGCATGGTTTTTTGTCCGCTCACGTTGGAGTCCGGCGAAAGAAATATGAAAATCGTTTCACCGTTCTTTTGTTTCTAATCTTTTATATAAAGCTCAATCACTTTTTCTTCTGGGAACCGTCTGCACTTTTGTCGTGACGGAGTATCTCGTCCACCACTCCGTATTCCAACGCTTCTTCGGCGTTCAGATACCGATCACGCTCGGTTTCCTCGGTGACCTGCTCAATCGTTTTTCCCGTTTGAGCCGCGATTATTTCGTTCAAACGGGCTTTGTCCCGAAGAACCTCTTCCGCCTGAATACGAATGTCCTCCGCCTGGCCCGTAATACCGCCATAAGGCTGATGCATCATGACTTTCGCGTTCGGGAGGATGTAACGCTTACCCGGCGTACCCGCCATCAAAACCAATGCTGCTCCGCTGGCCGCCTGCCCTATGCAATACGTGGCGATTTTGCAGCCCACCAGTTGCATCGTGTCATAGATAGCCAGGGTCTGGTCTACCAGACCACCGGGAGAGTTGATGTACAGGTTGATGTCCTGGTCCCGCTTGATTGATTGCAGATACAACAGACGCATGATCGTCGCGCTCGCCGAAGCTTCGGTGATCGGACCTGCCATGAAAATAATGCGGTTTTCCAGCAACATATCCTCAATGGACATCTCCCGGGTCCGCTGGTAGGCCGGAAACTGGTTTAACACCGGCAGCGGCATGTGAATGTGGTTTGGCATCGGCATAAAACTTTCCATGTCATGCACGACAACCAATTCCTGATAGTAGTTCCACATATCAGAAACTGGTCATCGCTACGTATCGAGGTGGCCACCCATCAACCGGGCTTAATCTGAACCCGATGAGATCGGCAGCCGACTAGTCGTTGTCTTCTTCGCCCTTATCCTTTTTCGTCGTTTTCTTCTTCGCCGTTTTTTTCTTGGCTTTAGGCTCTTTTTCTTTGCTTTCCTTCTTTTTGCCTACTTCTTTTTCTGTGACGTCGGCATCGGCAAGCAACATCTCAAGGATCTTCTGGTCACGTAAACGGATATATAACGTGTTCAGGTGATTGGTGCTGATAATCTCGTCCCTTACGCGGTCAAAACGCTTGTTTCGCTGTCGGGCAATATCTGAAATGGCAGTGTTCAACTCTTCTTCACTTACGGCTATTTCGCGCTCTTCAGCGATTTTTTCCATTACGAAGAAATTCTTAAGATCGTCTTTCGCCTGTTCTGCCGCTTTTGTTCGCAATTCGTCTGTCTGCTTGGTTATCTCTGATTCGGCTATGCCACGGCTGTAAAGATCCATCATCTGTCGGGCGACGATTCTTTCGGTCTGCCTTTGCGATACACCGGCCGGAAGCTCCAGTTCGACGTTATCCAACAGGTACTGCTCGATCTGGCTATGCAGAACTCGATTTACTTGCTGGGCGATCTCGACTTCCATCCGTTCCTTGATGAAATCGCGGAACTCTTTTTCGCTGTCGAAGCCGATTGCCGAGAGGAACTCGTCGTCCAGCTCGGGGGTTTCCAGCCGTTTAATGTCGTCAATCACCAGCTCAAAGGTCGCCTTTTTCCCTCTGGCTTCCACATGATCGTCGTCTTCGGCTACCGTGAACTCGATACTGACCGTATCGCCGACCTTTTTGCCGACAGTAGCTTCGCCGAATCCTTCCAGGAGCATGCCATCGTACCGCTGGTCACGGGCGGCCAACTGGGCGTCGTCCTCGGACTTGAGAACATCGCCGTCTACGATCATCTTGCTCTTGCCGACCAGAATGTCGTCCGCTTCCACGGCGCCGTCTTCTACCGGGCGATAGTTGCTGCGCAGCATCAGCATGCGCTTCACTTCTTCATCAATGTGCTCGTCCGTAATATCCAGTTTCGGTTTCTTGACCGGGATTTTTTCCAGTTTCGGAAGCTCGAATGTAGGTCGTACCTCAAGTTCGCAAGTGTAGGAGAGCGGTCCATCTTTAGGGAGATCGATGTACTTGATTGCTTCGTCAACATTCAGAAGCTTCTCGATCTCTTTACCCTCCTCTTTGTTTCTCTTGTCACTCTCCTTGACCTTGACCTGCACCAAGGGGTCACCAAGCGGGTCGATCGACTCTTTCTCGATCGCGGCAAAGTAGCTGTTGCTCACCAGATTAGCCGTGACCTGATCGCCTACTTCGCTGCCAAAACGCTTTTCGAGCAGTTTTTGAGGAGCTCGGCCCTTACGGAAACCGGGAACCTGAGCGTCGTTCCTAAGCTCGTCGTACTGGTTATCGAGCTGTTCGTCGATTGCCTCTTTCGGGACGCTGACCGTCAGCCTTTTGCGAAGTGATCCCAGGTCTTCCACTGTCACTTCGATAGACTCTTTAAGCTTAGCCTGAAGGGCCTGCTCGTCGGTCATATCCTCGTTGGTTTGCTCGATGGTTTCTTCCTGCTCGTTGACGGAAACGTCCTCGTCGGTCATCTGTATTACTCCTGCAAGCTTCCGGAGAGTTGACTCTCCACCTAGTTTTCGCCAATAAACGGCGTAGAGTACCCTAGCCCCATTAAAGAGGCAACCATGAGAGTAAAAACTGATCTGCCTTCATCCAGAAAAAACACTTAAAACGCTGGAATTCCTTCTTTCCACTGTTTCTCTATGTCTCTTTCTACACAGGAATTACGCTGCCAGGTGACAAAGTTTGGCGTAGCTTTACTGTAATTCCAGTTGTCTAATTTTGCGGGTATTGGCTGCCTGAATTTATTCAGCCAGATCGTTTTATTCAATATATTCTCACTTGAACAGGATTGTATAACCCTACCGATCCGATCTTTATTGTGTGTTCAGTTCGTTTTTGCCCCGATTAAGATTGAAAAAGCGTTTTCGCTACGGTGCAAGCTCGAAAAAAAACGCTAAAATGCCCAGCTGTGTCGATTTGAACAATCAGGGCAGTATAAGCCCCATGTAACTATTGAGAGGAGAGCTCCTGCTATGCCACTCGTATCAATGCGATGTCTGTTGGATCATGCGGCCGAGAATGACTATGGTTTGGCTGCCTTCAACGTAAACAATATGGAACAGATTCAGGCGATTATGGACGCCGCTGAAGAAACCGATTCGCCGGTTATCGTTCAAGCCTCCAGAGGCGCTCGTTCATACACTAATGACGCTTATCTTCGTCATTTGATGCTTGCTGCTGCCGAGTTGCACCCGAATATCCCTATAGCCATGCATCAGGACCACGGTAACTCTGTCGAAACCTGCCTTAGTGCTATCGAACAGAACTTCACCTCGGTCATGATGGACGGCTCTCTCGATGCGGACGGCAAAACGCCCGCTACCTACGAATACAACGTCAAAGTTACCAAGGCTGTGGTTGATGCCGCGCACGCCAAGGGTGTTACCGTAGAAGGCGAACTCGGTTGCCTCGGCGGTGTTGAGGACGGACATGGTGCTGGTCTTACTGGCGATGAGGCCATGGAACACCTTACCGATCCGGAGCAGGCGGAAGACTTCGTCGCTAAAACTGGTGTGGACGCGCTGGCGGTCGCTATCGGTACCAGCCATGGTGCCTACAAGTTCACCAAAAAGCCCACCGGCGATGTATTGGTTATGAGCGTTATTGAAGAAATACATAAACGCCTGCCCAATACTCACCTGGTAATGCACGGATCATCGAGCGTTCCGCAGGAACTGCTCGCCATTATCAACGAGTACGGTGGAGAGATGAAAGAGACTTACGGTGTGCCGGTTGAAGAAATCCAACGTGGTATCAAAAACGGTGTTCGCAAGATCAACGTCGATACCGACAACCGTCTGGCTATTACCGGTGCCATCCGGAAAGTCTTCGCTACCAATAAGGGTGAATTCGATCCTCGAAAGTATCTCTCTCCCGCACGTGATGCCATGAAACAGGTGTGCGTCGACAGAATGGTTGCTTTTGGCCAGGCCGGACAAGCCGGTAAGGTAAAACCGGTTACATGCAAGGAAATGATTTCCGTTTATGCAAAGTAAATAACCCGTCTGAAATAATGGAAAAGCCCGCGGATTATTTTATGTCCGCGGGCTTTTTTAAACTATCGTTAACGGTAGGGGCGATTGCGCCGGATTTTGAGCAATCCGATTAATGCTCATTCTTGTCCTTCGATTCCTCCGTTGTCGGTGGTGTCGCGTTGTCCGCTTTGTTTTCACCTTCTTTGATTGGTTTTGGTGACTCCCCTTTATCCTGCGGTGTACTCGATTCAGTTGAATCCTGGGTTGTGGGTTTTTTCTTACGTGGAGCCATTGGTTCAGGTTCGGGCGGAACTATTGTCCAGGTAACAACATCCGTAAGTTTGTTGCCGCCATCGTCTTTGCCGTTCGCTCCAACAGAGTAAACCATGGCTTGGTTACCTATCGGCTTAACTATGAGGTCTTTTCCCGTAAAGGGGTCGGTTCTGTACTGTCTGATGCTTGCCTGATCCATCTTTTTGAGCGATTGGGGCCAATGGTCCGTTTTTTTGAATTGCAAATTCATATGTAAAAACAGATGCATTGTTCGTCGCTTGGCCTCCAGGCTGATCGCTGAAGTTACCGGCATATCGATTGGAGTGATAAAAACTCTTAATCCTGGATATCTATCTAAAGTCTGTTTTTCGATGGATTGGAATTTCTCCTTCAGATTGGCTGCATTGGGATCTTTAAGGATATTACGCATGGAGTTGTAATATTTATGTATTGCTTTCGCCAAATCAACCGGATTCTCGTTTTTGAGTTTATTGACTTCTCCCGAAGAGATGAGCGACCCTCCCTGGTTTTGTTGTGAGAAATAATCATCTACCTGTTTTGTATTAATAATTTTGGAAAGCCTGTCTTTCTTTCCCGGTTCTTTGTTTGTGCAAAACTGTTGTAGCAATTGCAATGCTGCCGCTTCTGAATAATAGAGGGATCTTGCGTAGTATTGGGGGATCGGTTTCGCATCCAGTTCCTCCAGATAATCCAGGGTTTTGCTCCAGAAATTCACGTAATGATAGCGGCTGGGCAAGGTTTTTTCGATCTGATCATAGACGAATGAGCGGTGTCCAATGGCGAAAAATTGCTCGTTTATACCCGGTTCGCAACTTATGTGGTTGGCAAAAGCCAGGTTGGCACAGATAGCTGCCCGGAGATTTTTTATTTCTATAGTGTTGTCTATTACTCGCCATGCCCAGGCGAATAACATTTGACCGACCGCTCTACCGTTTGCCAGGTTCGCGGTGGGGGCTTCGCAGAGTAGCTTCAATTGTGGATTCGACTTATTGGTATAATGTTTCTTGTGAATCGCTTCCACGAACGGCTTGTAAAATTCTACTTCCAATTCAGCAACCCATTTCGCCAATTCGTTTTTTTCTCCTGGATACCATGGTTGCGGATGCGCGAGTACTTGCTGAAGCTGTTCGAATAGTTCGCTGTTCGGAGAAGGCGCCAGGTTGGCTACGGTTTTATTATTACTTCCGTATAGAAACGGCTCGTATAAATCCAATGCGTTGTCGCTTTGGGCAAAACGCATTTGATCATTGTACCATTTCACGTAGTCTACCGGATGTTCAAAATCCGGTAGTGGGGGAGCTGTTATATCTGCTATCTGACCTGAAACTGCGATTGACGTAATTAATAATGTTGAAACCAGGCTCATCATGTTCCTCCTGCGAGTTTCGCGTAACCCTGTACTGCTATATCAATCTTATAAGCGAACCCTTGTTTTGAGATCAATACCAAGGGGGTATCGGCATATATGGCCCGGATGGAATAGCCCGGGCTGGTTATGCTGCAGGTTGTCTCTGCTCTAATGGACCGTATGGGATGGCTTGGTTGCTATAAAGGGAATAAGGTTTTGCGTTGACCGATTATTCGCGAGGCATACCCGCCGTTGTCTTTGGGGCATATTCCTGGAGATGCTGAAAAATCGCTCGAGTAGCTGTGGATCGGTTCATGGTATAAAAATGGAGGCCCGCAACTCCGTTTTCTATCAACTCCTCACATTGTTTTAATGCGTGAATCGTACCTATTTGACGTACCGCTTCCGTATCGTCTTCGACCGCCTCGATTTTCTTCAATAAACCTTCCGGCAAACGAGAACCGCACATCTGAGTAAACCGCTTGATTTGTTTCACACTCAGTATAGGCATTACGCCTACAATGATCGGCACCGTGATTCCCGCCTTTTCCGCTCTCTCTCGAAAACGGAAGAAGTCCGCGTTGTCAAAAAACAATTGACTTACCAGATAATCGCAACCCGCGTCCACTTTTTGCTTCAGATACATCAGATCCGTTTCCGGATCCTTCGCTTCTGGATGTGTCTCGGGGTGGCAAGCTCCGGCCAGGCATAGATCGTATCGATCCTTCAAAAACGATATTAGATCCGAAGCGTGAAGGAAACCGTCTGCCGGCGTTTCGATTTTTTCTCCTCCCGCCGGAGGATCTCCTCTCAAGGCCAGTATATTCTGGACACCTCCCGCTAACAGGGAGTCCACTAATTCTACGATTTCCCGACGCCCTGAGCCGACACAGGTCAGATGGGCTACCGGTTCTATTTCTGCGTCAGAACGAATACGGGTTACCAGATCCACCGTTTTCCGACGGGTTGATCCGCCTGCACCGTAAGTTACAGATACGTATGTGGGATTGAGGGGCTTTAACGAGAGGATCGTCTTATATAAATCCCAGAAGCCAACGTCATCCTTTGGAGGAAAAAACTCGAAGGATAGCGAAGGCCGATGCCCTGTGATGCTGTCGATTATCTTCATGGCGACGTCAGGCCGGGGTCAAAAATGGGAGCGGATGGATTCGAACCATCGAAGGCGAACGCCAACGGGTTTACAGCCCGTCCCCTTTGGCCACTTGGGTACACTCCCCACTTACTTTCGTCTCTCACCAACATCCGGCTACTCCCTTGTCGGCACGAGAGTCCCAGAACATAAACATTGAATGCCTGGTTGTCCAGCCCTCCAGACCATTTAGCTCAAAAATGGTTAAAAGTATTATCAAAAAATCGTTCACTTGGTGATTTTTACCGCTTTATCGACCGTCTGAAACGCTTTTTCCGGGATTATACGTGTGCGGCCTGAGGGGGACGAAGCTGGGCGAGACCATAAGTTTAATCCGAATCATTGATGTCGGTGTCGTAATCCTCGTCCGCTGGCCACGATCCTCGGGCCAACATGCAGAGCTTCGTTACTTTACCTATGTAAACACTTAAGCTGGATGCTTCTTTAGCATCTCGCAGTACTTTTTCCAATTCTGTTGCTGCCGAGGTTATAGGATCGAAACCAAATGAACTGCCTTCCGCCTTGAGCGAACGGGCGGCTTTGGCCAGCTTCTCCAACTCGTTGTTCATTACCGCTTCTTCGATTTCTCGCAGTTTCTCTGGAATGCTGTCAATAAAACCCTTTATCAAGGGAACCATACTTTCGTTCGTTTGGAAACTGCTGATCAACGGTTCTTCTTTTATACCTTTAATCAGATCTTCCAGATCCTCCCTCATATATGGTTTGGCGACAAATGCGTCACAGCCGGCCTCCAGGCATTTCTGTTTATCCTCAGGGCTGGTTAATGCTGTGGCCGCCACTATTTTTCCCGTGTACCCTCGATCTCGTAGCGATTTGACTGCCTCGAAACCATCCATCACCGGCATTTCCATGTCGCACAGGATCAGATCGTAAGGCCTCTTCGAACCTTTGTTTAACATGACTTGCCCGTTTTCGGCCAGATCCACGTCTGCGTTCAGTTGGTCCAGGTGGAACATTGCCAGCCTGGCGATTGATTCATCGTCCTCGGCCAGCAATATGTGATACTGTATTGCAGCGCTGGTATAATCAGAGGGCTGAATGGATTTATAAAACCTGGCACCTATCTCATGTACTCTTCTTTCCAGGTAACGGCAATGTACAACTTCGCCTTCCACATCGATCCATGATCCCCGCGTGCTGACCAGTTGGATTACGATCTTTGTACCGGCATGTACGAATCCTCCATGCAGAAAAGCCAATCCGTTTTTTCCTATGTTTCGCGTGTGAACCAAATACGCGCTTGAACTGGCGTCTCCCGGTTGTTGGATATGAACTACACACCCTTTTAAACGTAAGGGGTAACGCTGGGTGCTTCTTCGTGTAGCACGAGAGCCTTCCTCCGCGGTGTCCAGACGATCGAGTAGTGTTTCGATTTCATTGTCGTCAAGGGGAATTGTTCTAATCAATTGTGACGACGTTTTTGACATCTTTTTCTCGAGGTTGTGGTTATTTGAAAATCAATTTCAACTTATCGCTATTTACACCAATACGTTTTGTCGTCGGAGCATGGAAATCCATGTCGGGCTGAATGTCGTTACCGGTTACAGTTTGCGGCTCATTTCTCCTGCGGTGACGATACTTATATCAAGTCTCAGATCCCCGTGACTGCACTTACAGGGCAGGGCGATGCATGCCGCTCCTCGCTGGGGAGCGATTACGAAATCTTCTCCTCGAACAACCGTGGGAGGGGAAATGATTATATTGTGTTTATCAAGAGCGGATTTGGCTCTGCCCACTACCACGTTGGCCAACTCTCCAACGCAATCATCTATATAGGCTTTGTCCGGAAGTGGGTCCATCTGCAAGTATGCCTTGGAAACAGATTCCGCTACGTCCATGGGAAAACTGATTACCGCTCGGCCTATAACCGTTCCAGAAAAAGTGATTACCCCGGAGATGTCCAGGTCAACTTTACCGGTTTCGTTAACCACCATTTTCCCAAAGGTAAGTGAGTCTCCCATGTGTTCCTCGAACAGGCCCTTCAGGCTTGAGACGAAGGGTTGCATGTATTCCACTTTAAATGCGTGTGATGGTGCCGCGGTAGCCGTCATGATCGTTGATCCTTTTTGTTATATAGGTGGTCCGTTGAAAAACGACTTTCCCGGAACCACTTGGAATCATAAAACAACAATACCCCTGTCTTCGTTCCCGCCGTTTAGCGGTTAAGCTGTGACTCCGCAGGCTTTGTTTACCGCAGCGGTCAGCTTTTGGGGGTCCACCGGTTTCAGTACGTAACCGTTGGCTCCCGCCTTGATTGCCTTTACCACCTGTTCCTTCTCTGCCTCGGTTGTACACATAATCACCTTGACATTGGCAAAAGCAGGATTCTTCTTTATCTCCATCAGGCATTCATAACCGTTCATAACCGGCATGTTCCAGTCGAGCAAAACGACGTCTATGGGCGCCTGTGCATCGAGAACAGTTAATCCCACCGCTCCATCTGGCGCCTCCAGCACCGTGTGTCCTTCAAAGGTTCGCTTGATGATCAGGCGAGCCGTCATGGAATCGTCGATTGCAAGAATCTTCATGGTTACCTCCCGTTGCGCAGCCCTGTTTTGTACGTGCGTGTACACTCGTCGCACTTGTTGCTTTGCCGGTAGAGCGTACCGATGGCTGCGCAGGTCGCCGGTCCTTCGGATAGCGCTCTATCACAACTATTAATTCGGAAACTTCCGGATGCGATTTGATACGCTGGTTACTCATTTGTGTTTTGTCGCACCAGGCCGATCAGGGTTTGTGGGAGTAAACGCTCCGATCTGGATTTTGATTGCTGTAATACCATGGTTGACAGAAACCGATTTTGTTCAAGCCAATTACAAAACAACGGGCGGCGTTTCCTCCCTGTGGAATCGTGTGCTAACGTAAGAGTTTTTCCCATATTGAAGCACTCTCTAATGCAAGCCTTGCCGTATCCCGAAGAATCAATCGAAGGTGTTGTCGCCGTTTTGTGTCACCTTTACGACCGGATGCTTTGCATGCGATGCCTGGAGTGTCGGTGAAAACAAACGGTACACAGACGGTCTGCAGTGATGCTTTACGGATTGTGAATATTCGATTTAAGCCGGCTTGTTGCGGATGATTGGAGCTGGAGTATGAGTATGGCGGAAACGCCAACTTCGATGGATCTGTTGGAAGTGCAGGAACTGTCTCCTCTGCCTCGAGGTACGGATACCGTTCTTGTGGCTGATGACGATATATCCGTACGGAAAATGCTGCAGTTCATTCTCAAGCGGGATGGGTACGATGTATTACTTGCCGGCGACGGAAAGGAAGCCGTTGCTATCACCAGAGAGCTGAGACCTGATATCATACTTCTCGATTGCCAGATGCCGGTTATGAACGGCTTTGACGCCTGCCGGGAAATCAGAGCGGATTCATCCTTCGATGATACGCCGATCATTTTTCTCACCAGCTTGTCTGAAGCCAGAGAAAAAGCAAAGGGGTTTGAAGTCGGAGGAACTGACTATGTGACCAAGCCGGCTTATCGCGCTGAACTTCTGGCTCGGATTCATACTCACCTGGAACTTGCCTATTCCAGAAAAGAATTGCGCCGCCAGGCGGAAATACGCGAAGCGAAAATGAAAGGGCAGTCGCAGCGGCTGCACCAGGTACGCTCGGGGCAGGCGAGTATGCTGGTTGATCCCGATACGCTGCATGGTTTGAACGCTGCCGTGCGTTTTGAACCGGCCTATGAGGCCGGTGGTGATTTTTACGAAATCAGGGATTTCGGTGATGGTCAGTACGGTTTTCTTGTGGCGGATATCTCCGGACATGATTTGAGTGTCGCCTATCTGACCGGAGCCCTCAAAGCCTTGACGGCCAACTTTACCTCCGAAGTGCTTTCCGTTGACGAAACGATGTTCATGTTCAATTCGGCTTTGCTTAAATTCCTCGATCCCGGGAGATATGCCAGCGCCTGCTACGCAAAGTTTTCGCGGTCTCTAATGGAAGTGGAACTGATCAATGCCGGACATCCCTGGGCTATGATTGCCAGAAGAGAAAAACCTATTGAGTTCATCGAACTCGCCGGTGATATTCTGGGAATGCACGATACAGTTACTTGCGAAAATATTGTGCTTCCCGTGCAGTTTGGCGACCGGCTGTTTCTGTTTACGGACGGTCTCACTGAAGGCTATCCCGATGATAATGGTAAAACAGGAAGCCGTATTCATGGCCGACAGAGGTTGTGCGAAACCGTTGACGCCAAACGGAATCAACCTCTCAAAAACCTTGTTAACGGCGTTGTGGACGATCTTATCGTTGAGTGCGGTGGCACATTGGAAGACGACGTCGTCTTTATGGGTGTGGAATTCTGATCCTATGGAATATCCGACATGTTTGAACTAGTTGAGAATGACGAGAAATTCGATCTGCAGATGTCGGCTACTCTCGAACTGATCGATAAGGCGGACGACAGGCTTGCTGCTTTCCTCAAGGAAAAACATTGGCCTGTTGACTTGTTCGCTGTGCGCATACTGCTGCGCGAGTCCCTGCTTAACGCTGTCACCCACGGTAGCGGTAAGGATCCGAATAAGAACGTCTCGTTTGAACTGGCAAAAACTGATGAAGGCGTGGAGATGCGTATCTGCGATTCGGGACCCGGTTTCGAATGGCAGGATAGGGATCGCGATCACGAGGTGGAGGTACTCAGCGACGGAGGGAGAGGAATCGCTCTTATGGAAATATACGCGGATGAGTTGAAGTATAACGATGTCGGAAACGAACTTGTGCTTAAAAAATGTTTTACCTCACAATCCGCCGCTCGTTAATCGTGTTGGCTGGCTGTCAGCTTAATAAGGAATCCATTAAATGCAAACCGAGAAAGTAAACGATACCTGCCTCGTCAAGCCGGAAGGTAAAATCACCGCCGCCACGGCTGACCAGTTCCGGGAAGAATTGGGAAAATTGGTAGAAGACGGAAATGTGGATATAACCATAGATTTGCGCAACGTCGATATGCTCGATTCGAAAGGGTTGGCCGTGTTTGTGATGTGCCACCAGAGTCTCTCCGCCAAGGGAGGAAATCTTACAGTGGTTACCGAAAACGCCGACTTTAGAGGCCTCTTTCACGTGATGCGGCTCGATGAGCATTTCTCTGTGCTGGAAACCTTGTAGTGGCTTTGTGAGACATGACCGGTATCGGTTTTGTATGGCTTAGGGAGATCTGCTATGTCGGCAGGAAACGATGAATTAATTGTTGCGTTTATTACGGAAGCTACGGAAGGCCTTGCCGGGATCGAAAATGATTTCCTCCTTATGGAAGAGGGGGGCGAGGATATCGATACGGATCTGGTTAACAAGATCTTTCGTGCTATACATTCCATGAAAGGAACCAGTGGGTTTCTTGGGCTGAAATCCATTGGGCTTCTTGCACATGAAATGGAAAACGCCCTGAACCTGATCAGAAGCAATGAATTGGTTCCAACTTCCATGGTCGTGGAAGCTCTGCTTAAGGGGGCGGATGCTTTGAGTGCGATGATTGCCGATATCGAAAATTCTGACGAATTCGATGTCAGCGGGCACATTGATGCCATTCGGGCGGCTATTTCCGGTGAAGCGAGCGAGGATATCCAGGAAGCGCTGAACAGGGATGTCGATATCGAACTTCCCGATGGCGGTGGATTAGTATTTATGCTTATTTGTGAGCAGGAGTTGGTCAGTCGGCAGAAAAGAGGCTGCCATATATATGTTATTGATGCTGATCTCATCGGTGATGTACATGATAAAGGTCGAACACCACTCGATTTCCTGAGAGACTTATATGACGCAGGCGAACTGATTGACAGCTATGTCAGTACCGCCGGAATTGGTGGACTCAGTGACGCTTTACCCGAAAAACTGAGCCTGATGAATCTGGTGGCTTCGGAATTACCTGCGGAAAAACTCGCCGAACAATTGCAAATCCCTGCTGCGCAGGTCTATCATATTGCCGCCCCCGAACAGTATAACTGGTCCAGCGGACAGCCGGAGTTCGTGGCCGAGGCGCTTATACCAACTGGAGTAAAGCCTGCACCTGCACCCGCGGGCCAGCCCAAAAACACTTCGGAACCAGCGCCTGCGCCGAAGACTCAAAGCATATCGGAAAAAACGAGGCATCCTCAGCCGGTTGCGGAAGACACTTCAGGAGCTGGTGCGAGAGCCGTATCCGCCAGTGCCAGCCTCAGAGTGAATGTGCAACTGCTGGATACATTGATGAACCTGGCCGGCGAGCTTGTCCTTGGAAGAAACCAACTGGTACAGATTATGGATACCGCGGATCGGGCAGGCTTGGAGTCGGCTGGAGCCAGAATCGATCAGATAACCAGTGAACTGCAGGAAGCTATAATGCAGACTAGAATGCAGCCGATAGGGTCTGTGTTTACTAAATTCCCAAGAGTGGTTCGAGACCTCAGTAAAAACCTGGGAAAAGAATGCAACCTGACCATGGAAGGCAAGGATGTAGAACTGGACAAATCCATTGTTGAGGCTATCGGGGATCCACTGACACACCTGGTGCGAAACTCCGTGGATCACGGAGTGGAAATGCCCAACGTGCGTCAGGAAAAAGGTAAGCCGGTATGCGGTTCGATTATTCTTCGAGCTTTCCACCAGGCAGGAAAGGTTCTTCTTACCATTACCGATGATGGCGCCGGTATCGATGCCGAGAAGCTTCGCCGGAAAGCGGTGGACAAGGGGCTGTTTACGCCCGAACAGGCTCGGGCCATGAGTGATCGTGACGCCGTCGGACTGATTTTCCACCCTGGTTTTTCCACTGCCGAAGTGGTTACTGACGTCAGTGGGCGAGGCGTCGGAATGGATGTCGTTAAAACCAATATCGAGGGGCTTGGCGGAACGGTAGAAATCGATACCGAAGTTGGAAAAGGAACAACGATTATCGTAAAGCTGCCATTGACTCTGGCTATCATCCCCTCGCTCGTCGTTTTCTGTGGGGGCAATCGGTATGCCATACCGCAGGTAAACATCAGCGAGCTGGTTAGGATAAAGCCCAGTGAGGCAAAAACCAGAATCCAAAAAGTCAAACACGCCGAGGTGCTGCGATTGAGAGGAGCCTTGCTGCCCTTGGTTAGATTAAGCAGCGTGTTGCGTACCAGACCCCTGTACTATGACGCTGTGGAGGGCAAAGCAAAGGAAGATAAAAGAGAGAACGTTACCGATGCCAGAACCGCTGAGACCAGGATCGAAAGTTTTACGGAATCCGGTCAACTGGAAAGAAGAGAGAATACTGCAGCCGGCGCTCTGAATATTATTGTAGTCGAAGCCGGGCAGGTACGCTATGGACTTATCGTTGACGCGCTCCATGATTCAGAGGAAATAGTTGTAAAGCCTCTTGGGCGGCATATGAAGGAAAGCGAATGTCTTGCCGGTGCTACCATCCTCGGCGATGGTACCGTTGCCTTGATTCTTGATATTGCTGGGATAGCTTCCCATTCTGAACTGGTTACGAGCGATATCGAAGGCGAAGACCTGGAAAAAGGAGCGACCCGAAGTGCCGAGGAGATGCAAAGTGTTCTTGTCTTTAACAATCATCCTCAGGAACAGTTCGCAGTTCCCATGGCTCTTATTGCCAGGATCGAACGTATAAAAAAGGAACAGATCGACACGGTTGGAGGTCAGGCCATTCTTCAGTATCGCGGCGAATCCCTCTCGCTTATATACCTCAGTGATTGCATCAAGGCCAAGGAGATCCTTGATTGTGATAAACTATATGTAGTAGTTTTCTCAATTGCTGGAAAGGAAATCGGGCTTGTTGCTCCGCAACTTGTGGATATTCGGAATGTTTCTTCGGAAATCGACACGGTTACCTTCCGCGAACCCGGTGTTTCCGGATCGCTTATTGTCGAAGACAAAGCCACCAGGCTCATCGATATCTTTGAAATTGCCGATACAGCCCATCCGGAATGGTTCGCCAAGAGGGCGGAAGCCGTCGAGGATGAGGAAGGACGACTTCCTCTGATTCTTCTTGCGGAGGATTCCACGTTCTTCCGTGAACAAACCATCAAGTTCGTAGAAGCCGGCGGATATGAAGTGCTTGGCGCTGAAGATGGTGTTGAAGCCTGGAATATTCTCCAGGATCCGGAGAAAAAATTCGACCTGGTCATAACCGATATAGAAATGCCCAATATGGATGGTTTGGAGTTGACCCGGAAAATCAAGGGGGAGCCCATGTTTGCTCATCTGCCGGTTATTGCCGTAACTTCGCTGGCGGGCGAAGACGATATTGAAAAGGGCATGCGGGCCGGCGTCGATGATTATCAGGTGAAGCTGGATAGGGAAAAACTACTTGCCTCAATTGCTCGCTGGCTTAAGGAAGCGAAATCACGTGCGGGTATAAAGGCTGGCGTTAAAGTTACAAGTTGAAGGGATATGTAATGACTGCTGTCGCTGAAACCGAAAATATCGCCCATTTGACCGGAGAGGTTGAATTTACCACATTCTACGTTAACGACATCCTGATCGGTGTTGATATCCTTCAGGTGCAGGAAATTAACAAGCAGGTCCTCATTACTGAGGTTCCCCACGCGGAACGCTGTGTGAGGGGGGTAGTCAATCTTCGCGGAGAGGTGATTACCGTTGTCGATCTCAGGATTATCCTCGGGCTGGAGCCGGCCACGATCGGAACCGATACGCGAATCGTTGTTCTCAGTGTCGATGGTGAAAAAATAGGACTTCTTGCGGATAAAGTGGCCGACGTTGTTGATACGACCTGGAGTAATATCAGTGCTACTCCCGCCAATGTCAAGGGGGTGGATGAACGCTTCTTCAAAGGAGTGTGCCGCTTGGAGAAGGAACTGCTGGTTATTTTAAATGTCGAAGAGGTGTTCTCGGGAGAAACCATTGTTTCTGAATAATGCCGGTCCATAACACCGGTCAAGGGTGTTGGTTTACGCGAATGGGATGGTTTCATGTATACGGGTAGTGTCCAATTGGGATCAGGATAATAACATGGCGGATGGGGACATCAGAATTCTGGTTGTTGATGATACCGTTACCTATCGAATGATAGTTCGAGATGTATTGGAAAAAATCGATGGCGTGGAAGTGGTTGGTACTGCCGCTAACGGCGTGATCGCTCTGGAAAAAATCGAGTATTTCAATCCGGATATGATCACCCTCGATCTCGAAATGCCCGAACTTGATGGACTTGGAGTGCTAAGACGGCTTCAGGAAAAAAAAACATCCGTGGCGGCAATCATGATCAGTGCCTTTACCGCTGAAGGAGCTGACACGACAGTCGAGGCTTTGCGGCTCGGCGCGTTTGACTTCGTTCTCAAGCCACAAGGTGAAAACCCGAATGAGAGCGTTGCTATCTTGCACCGAAACCTTTCCGAGCGGATAAACACTTTCCGGGAAAGACGAAAGATACATGATATTCTGCGGGAAAGGAAGGAGAGAAAACCGGCTAAACCCGTCCCGAAACCGCAAGCGGGGAAACCTGCTCCGCCAGGAAAGAAAGTCGCTCCCATTACCTGCAAAGGGGTGGATGTGGTTACGATTGGGATATCCACCGGTGGCCCGCAGGCGCTGACCAAGGTGTTACCTGATCTGCCTGCTGATTTTCCCGTGCCCATTCTGATTGTTCAGCATATGCCTCCGATGTTCACCGAATCCCTGGCACGGGATCTGAATAGCCGCTGCAAATTGAACGTCTCCGAGGCGGTTGATGGGCAGCCGGTTAAGCCCGGTGATATACTCATTGCTCCCGGCGGGAGGCAAATGAAAGTGGAATCCCGCAATGACCAGACGGTAATCCGTGTAACTGATGATCCGCCGGTAAACAGTTGTCGGCCCGCGGTCGATTACCTGTTCCAATCTGTTGCCCCCATCTACAAATCCAGGGTTCTCGGAGTGATTATGACCGGCATGGGCAGCGACGGGGCTGAAGGGTGTCGGCTATACAAGGACAAAGGGGCGAATATTATCTGCCAGGATGAGGAAAGTTGCGTCGTGTATGGCATGCCGCGAAAACCAATCGAAGAGGGACTTGCCGATGTTATTGCTCCGCTTGGAGATCTGGCTATGGAAATAACCCGATTTGCGAACAGGGGGGTGGCATTATGCAGGTAACCGCTGAAGATATTAAGGTTATTTCCCGGCTGGTCGACGACCTTTGTGGTATTGTCCTTGACGAAACAAAAGGATACCTTATAAAAAGCCGCCTGAGTGATGTGGCCAAGCAAGCCGGGTGTGAAACATTCTCGGAACTCTATTATAAAGCACGATACGATAATTCTTCCTCGCTGCAAAATAAAATCATTGATGCAATAACCACGAACGAAACACTGTTTTTCCGGGATACTTCACCGTTTGAGGCGCTGCAGCACAAAGCTTTGCCCGAGATGCTCGATGCCATCAGCAAAACCGCGTTTCCAAAAAGATTGCGTATCTGGTCTGCTGCCTGCAGTACCGGGCAGGAACCCTACAGCATCGCCATGGTTCTTCAGGAGCTTCTCGGTGATATTTATTCCTGGGATATATCCATAACGGCCACTGATATCTCCGACGCAGCTCTAGCCCAGGCTTCCCGTGGCGAATATGGGGCTAATGAAATACAGCGAGGAATGGGACAGGGGCATCTGCAGAAATACTTTACCCCTATGGATAGAGGTGGATGGAAGGTGAAGGACGAACTGCGCGGATTGGTTAAATTCGAAAAACTCAATCTGCACCAGTCTTTTGTAAGACTTGGTAACTTCCATATCATCTTCTGTCGTAACGTGGCCATCTACTTCAGCCCTGAAGCTCGGGCCGATCTGTTCAACCGTATAGCGGCAGCGCTCAATCCCGGCGGGTACCTGTTCGTCGGTTCGTCCGAATCGCTGAGTGATCTCGGACCAAAGTTTACGCCCCAGCATCATTGCCGGGCTGTATTCTACCAGCCCAACGCTCCGCGACCCGTCGCTGTATGAGCCGGTTAGCAACTAAGAGTATTGGCGATTTAGATCTGCACGAGCGCCAACAACTCCGTTAAAACTGCGGAGGCGTGTAAACCTGATAGGGGTAGATCAGTAGGTCGGGTCAACAGACCCGACGGAATGTGGAGATTTGCAGGTCGAGTCAACAGCTTCGCCGGAATGCCAAATCATTTGTAGTTGTAGTCTTTGAATGAAACCAAGTTTCGCGATACAATACGGTACCACATAAGCCTCTTTTGATCGGACCGGAGGGGCAGGTGTTTATATGGCTAGCATCTATATGGGAAAAATTGTTGTTTTATTATCAGTAATCGTCTTCGGAATAACAGCATTGATGCTGCTGCGGCGTGGTCTATGGCCCGCTCGCCGTGGCTCCGTTCCCTTCTGTCGGAAGTGCGACTATAACCTGACTGATTTGACAAGTGATCGTTGCCCGGAATGCGGTATTTTGCTGAGCGAGAAAACGATCGTTCACGGGCAGCGGCATAGAAGAGCTGGCTTGATTATTGCCGGGGTGCTGTTCTCGTTACCTCTTTTGTTACTGATGGTCGCCTTTCTGGCTCACGCTAACTGGTACAGGCTTAAACCAATTGCTTGGGTCGTTTCCGATTTCCAATCATCAACTAACTGGGGAAAAGCCGCTAGAGAACTGGAATACCGTATCAATGGTGACAGGTTATCCGCCGGGCAATATTCTGATCTTATCGATATCTGCCTTGCGATCCAGGGGAGCAATACCTCTGCGGGAGCGACGCCTAACGCTAGCTATGCTGTTGCTTTTCTCGGTGACGCTTATCTGAAAAAACATATGTCCGATGAACAGGCGAATCAATTCTTCGAGCAGTTGGTGCAACTTGATTTCAAGGTTCGTTCGCCGGTAATCGCAGGTGATAGAATTCCCTATTCCGTGAGCGAACGGTCTCGGTGTCCCTCCAGTCCCTGGTGGGTATATATAACTGACCGCGACGTCTTACTCGACGATGTGGTGGTTGAGACAGGTCATGGTAGTGGCTCATTAAGTGGCCTGGGAACTGGGAGTGGTTCAAATGGATCTGTTGTTTGTTCAAGTGCTGGTACGCATACACTGACCGTTACCTTTACTCACACAGCTTATGTCGGACCGTTCGGCGATAAGCAGACCAGCACCCTGGTTAACGAACGAGACGTGGAACTATCCGCAAAGTTTGAAGTTGTTTCTGAAGAACCGGCGAACTACGCAACCATGGTTAAAGACGATTCCTTGCTTGCAGAACTTGAATCGTGTTTTACTCCTAATGATTTTCGGCTTAAGGCGGGTTCGTCCGATCGCTATAAAGGGATTGTCAAGCTGCAGCCTCCGCCCATTAACATTGCGTTTGATGTTATCGTACGCATTGGTGATCAGGAAGTTGATATCGGAAACCTCTGCCGCCGTAAGCTGCAACCCGGTACCGATTGGTTTTTTGAATGGGAAAACGGAAATCCTGATATCGAGTCTGTTGAACTTATCCTTAGAAGTAACGAGCAACTGGTCCGCGGTTCGGTCGACATGTTTGAGGCCTGGGACGGCGAAATCGTCTATAAAGATATCGCCGTCCTTGATAAATGAGTCCGTTAGGGATTATCCTATTCGCGTTTTGTAAATACTGATTAAGCCTGGTTTCTAATCCTGCTCCAAACCTTTAAGCCGCTTCTCCACTGGAGCCAGTTCCGGCAGGTTACTGATTGGTGAATCCAGATAAAAAAGGGCAGTGGCCGCGTAGTCATCTTCCCGGTAAAAGTTTATCCAACCGTCAGCGAAATCGTCAGCCGTGACATCGGGGGCTTCGCTTAGTTCCATCAGCTTGATGAACTCTTGTGGCTTTAACCGGGCGACGGTTATGGGCTTGATATTTGCACCGTCCTGGACCATCTTGACAATTTCTTTTTTTGAACCGCCACCCATCTGCTGGATGGTTACCCGGCAGTTCCTATCGAAATAAACCGGGTCCGGAACGTGGTATCGGTAAAAACCGTATATACCTTTTACCTCATCCGCGATAGGGCAGCCGTGATATAACTGTGCGAAACTCTTCAGTCCCCAGCCCGTACTCACGTAATCTTCAAGTCCCGTTCCCACCAGGGTGGGCCAATCGCCGTCGCCATCGAGATAAACCTTGACCTCGCCTTCTCCCCACCATGCTCCGTTGCCCGGTTTGATCATTACCGCGATATTACAGCCCAGGAATCGGCCGCTACCGACCACCTTTGGCAGAATCTCGAAATCCTTCTCCAGCGTAGTCCATCGTTGGCGGTTCCAGCAGGCGTGGAAGTAAAGGGTTTCGTCTGTGAACTTATCGCCAATGGTATAATCAATATCGTAAAAAAGGTGCATCAGCGGTTTATCTGATTCATTGGTAAGTGTCACCCGGGCACCATCCTTGAAAGGCATGGGAATAGTGCAAACAAACGATTTGCCTTCCGGGGAGCAGAACAGGGAGCTTTCAAAAGGAGTCATCCTACCGGCCGGAAAGTTGAAAAAGTCGCCAAAAGGAACGGAGACCGCCGGCTTATCCGAATTGTCCCAAAACATCTCCAGCTTGAGCGATCGAAGCATCGTCGCGTTACGCGGATTTATCGTTACCCAGATTCTGTGAATTACGCCGGAACCTGTGGTATCCATAAGCGTTTTGGTTTCACCCGGCTCAAGGATATCGAAAGCATGTCCCTTAGCCCCTTTGTTTTCCATGCCTCCGCGCCCTTTACCGCCAAGCGGGTTTTCGAAACTTGCCCACCGCGTGGAAACCCCAGCCGGTTTGTAACAAAGGTCGGAACTGACCAGCGAAGTCCTGGATACCGAAGTATTGGTAATAGAGGTGGCCGCACAACCCGAAATCACCGCCGACACCAGCACAAAAAGTCCAGCCGAAAATCGATAATGCATCAGACAATCCCCCTAAAACGACCGCAAAACCACTCACAAAGATAGGCAGGTCGCCCAAAAAGGCTCCGCCAATTGTGTAACATGCAGGATAATCCCCGGCCTGTCCAGAGGTCAGAGATGAAGCTGAACGCACACGGGGTGACGAACGTACAAAAACACCAGCCAGAACGTTTGCTCTGTTTGCATAGCAACAGACCCTGAGACTGCGGGGAGGGGCTTCTCTATTAAATTGTCAAAGAGCAGTGCCGGAAAACATAGCCAGGTTAAGAAAGAACAAGTCAAAAAACGATTCGTGGCACGAATATGCCGGTTGTCCATTTCAATGCATCGGCAACGCCTTTCGTTGGTATCCGTTTAAGAAAATAACCACGTATATGATAAAAACGTACCGGTGGGCGGTTCATTTCAATGGGTTCGGCAAACATATCCAGCCCTTTCCGGTATGTTATTCTATACCTAACATAACCCATAAAGCAGACTGAGTCAAGTGCGAAACCAAAAAAATACCGAAAAGATATGGAAATGCCCTGAAGGGGTCGAAAACGGGGGTATGTACTCACACCTGCTCGAAAAATCCGCCGACTGGTAGGATTCTTCGGGCAAACTATTATCCGTCACCTGCTTCTTCCACAGGGGGACTTGTCGGAACTTGTAGGGCGAGAGAGTATACCGCTGCAATTCACACGCGCTACCGGTACATTGTGTGCATTGTGCCGCGAGGCACACGTTTTGGGCTAAGGCAAAAATTCACAATCCTGGAGATTGCGATGATGACCTCTACGATGTTGGCCGTTATGTCGAGTCTTGTACTGGCTGCAGGTGGTACCAACTTGCAGGTTCGCGTTGATCACCGAACCGAATTGATGAGTATCGTGTTCAGGCTGGCGGGGGCCAGCGAATATTGTCAGCCGCAATCGTATTCGCCATATGGTAAGGAAGTCGACCAATACTTCGCTCCGTTTAAGAATCACCCGGCAGTGCAGATGGCCGGGCAACTCCGCGCTGATCGGGGTATTTCGTATAACGCTCCCATGAGCCTGGCTCAGCACTTGAAAGATACGACGAGTTTTGCCGAACTCGTTCCGCTCGATCCTCGTCCGGCAAGGTTGGACGATCGGTGGCGTCCGGTCGAGGCCCGCGAATTCGTCGGGAAACTTAAAGATTTCGCCAGGATAAGTAAATTTAACGAATTCGCCGCAAAGCACGATGATTTGTATAAACAAACCGAAAAGCGAATGAAAGAGTTTGTCGCCGGGCGCGACTACGTTAAGTGGTTTGACTCTTATTTCGGTGCCCGGGCAAAGGCGGAATTCGTAATCGTGGTGAACCTGATCAACGGTCCGGCCAACTATGGTTCCAGTGTAGAGTTTCCGGATGGCGCGGAAATAATATCTCCGGTTATCGGTGCGGACAGCTTCGACGATGAGGGAATTCCATTTTTCAAGGATTACATTTCGGGATTGATTGTTCACGAGTTCTGCCATTCCTATACGAATCCTCTAGTGCGGAAATATGCAAAGCAGTTGGAACCACCGGCCTCTCGCATGTTCAAGTATTGCGGGCGGGAGATGACCAGCCAGCATTATGGATCGTGGGAGGGATTGATGAATGAATCGTTTGTTCGCTCCGTCGTTGTGCGGCATTGTCTATCAACTGACGGGCTGAAGGCGGCTCGGAAACAGGCGGATAATGATCACGGTCGCGGGTTCATCTGGATATGGGAGATGGCCGAAGTTTTGGGCGAATACGAAAAGAATCGTGAGAAATACGCCGACTTCGAAGCGTTCATGCCGCGCATCGTGAAGTTCTTCGACGAGTACTCGGTCAAGTATGAAGCCCAGGCCAAACTGACGGCCGCCAAAGCGCCGATAGTCGTTTCCATGACTCCGGCAAATGGTGCGAAAGATGTCGATCCTGACACAAAAGCGATCGTTGTGGTTTTTGATAAACCAATGATGGACAAGTCGTGGGCGGTGGTGGGGGGAGGTCCGGATTTCCCCGAGATTGCCGGCGAGCTTTCTTACGATATTGCCTGTAAGGTTTTAACTATTCCGGTAAAGCTCAAGCCCGACTGGTCCTACAAGTTCTGGTTGAACTACGGTCAGTACACATCCTTCCGCAGCCAGGATGGAGGAATTCTGGAGCCTGTAGCCGTAACTTTCGAGACTGGAAGTTGAGTGGCGATCGCGTTTTTATTTGGAGTTTTTGTCGATAGTTATTTTACACGTGAAGCTGGACAAGGGCGGTGCGTAACACTTGTGTCTATAAAATGCAACCCCGATTACATTAATATTTTCGAAAATTTTTCGCCGGTTTTTAAAGAATGTAAATGGAACCTTATCCAGGTTTGAATATAACTGTCTGGCAACGCTTGCATTTTCTAAAATAACCAACAAGAGCCTTGAACTTTGTCTCCGGTTTTTGTATGGAGGGTTATAGAAGTACAGGTTTAAATCGTGGCCGCGGGTGAGAGCGGAATCTGCACATTGGATAATTGCAGGTAAAGCACGCGACGGTCAGTTTGATCGCTGGTGCTGCGGGGGAAGTACGTATTGCCAATACTGGTGTAGAGGTGTTCAGGATTATGGCAGGGTTGTTCGGTACTATCGTCCATCGATTCTCCGGATTTTTTCGTAAACCGAAAAGGACCGAGTTGGCGACACTCGCCAACGGGCTGGATAGGACTGCGTTTGTACAGGCGTTGGGCAATTCCGAAATCTGGCTTTTTGCTGGTATGGATTGCGAGGGTCTGGATCCTGAGAATCTGACTGAAGAGGCACTTAACGCTGAGATCGAGCGAGTGACACGCGAATTAAGCGAGCTCGATTATATCGAGCCATTTGTTTACATACGCGATGGTCGTCGCCATTTACCCATATTCACCAATCTGGAATCGGCGGAGAGTTTCTGTGGAGAGTTCTCCCGGCAGCAGAACAAGGTCTACCCGTTCAAAACTTTGGAAGTGAACGGTACGACTTTGTGTTCGCTCTTCTGCCTGTGCGATGTAGTCGTGCTTAACGATTCGGTTAATGGCGAGTACCAGCTTACTAGCGATGACGTATCGCTGTTCCGCCAGACGTGGTCGCTACGGTCGGCTGTCGCTTAGAGTTGGCGTTTTTAATTTGCGACGGACATTTCGTTAACGTTCAGCGTTAATTTTACGTTTGCAGGCAGGAACGCAGGCCCGAGGAGGATTACCTTCGCGGACCATGGTTTACCTGTATGTTTAACATACTCACCGAAATAACCAAAGGGTTATGGTTTGTGTTCCGGGCTGCAACGCAGACGCTATCCCCGTTTGCCGCGCATCCTGCTGTATCGCTTAGTGCTGGTTGTCTGTTACCTCGAATGAACCTTCCACTCCTTCGACGGAGTTCGGTCCCACCCAGATCTTGAATTTGCCCGGCTCCACCGCGAACTTCATCTGCTGGTTGTAGAATCCCAATTCCTTCGGCGACAGTTTAAAGGTGACGGTTTTCGTTTCGCCCGGATCGAGAGTTATTCGCTCGAAACCTTTGAGCTCTCTTACCGGCCTGGTGACCGAGGCAACCAGATCGCGGATGTAAAGCTGAGCAACTTCATCACCTTTTCGTTTACCTGTGTTCTTCACGTTTACGGTGACGATCAGCGTGTCGGCCGGACGGATCGTTTCGCTCGACAATTTGAGATTGCCGAATTCAAAAGTCGTGTAACTCAGACCGAATCCGAACGGGTACAGCGGAGAAGAGGGCAGATCGAGGTAACGGGAGCGGAAAAAATCGCCCTCGACCGGAGGTCTGCCGGTATTCTTGTGATTGTAATGAATAGGGATTTGTCCAACCGTGCGGGGGAAGGTTGCCGGCAGTTTTCCGCCCGGATTGAAATCGCCGAAAAGTACATCGGCCGTGGCTAATCCCATCTCCGTCCCCAGGTGCCAGACATTGAGAATCGCGGGAATGTTTTCGGCGGTCCAGTTGATCGATAGAGGCCTGCCGGTCATCAGCAGGACGATGATCGGTTTACCGGTAGCGTGCAGGGTCTTTAACAGCTCCCTTTGAATTTCCGGAATATCCAGGCTGGAACGGCAGCGGGCCTCTCCATTCATGCCCTCCGATTCGCCGACAACCACCACGGTCACCTCGCTGTTTTTCGCGGCCTGAACTGCTTCGGCGAAACCATCAGTGGAACCGCCCTGGACTTCGCAGCCTTTGACGTACGTGACCTTGGTCTTTTCGGAAAGGCGTTTTTTGATCCCGGCTAAAATAGTGACCGCGTCCTCGTTTCTGCTGGTAGGTGACCACATTCCCAATGCGTCCCGGGGGGTGTCCGCTAGCGGCCCCACGATTGCAAGGGAGGAGAGTTTGTCACTAAGGGGCAGAAGGTTGCCCTCATTTTTCAGCAGGACTATCGAGTGGCGGGCGACGTCGCGGGCGATGTTCCGGTGCTCCTGACAGAAGACTAGCTCCTTTTCCTTTTTCACGTCGCGATAAGGATTATCGAATAATCCCAACTGGAACTTTACGCGGAGTACGCGGCGGACTGCCTCGTCGATTACCTCCTGGGAAATCCTGCCTTCCTTGACGGCGTTTGCCAGGTGATCCCGGTAGCAGGTGGAGGCCATCTCCATGTCCACGCCGGCGTAAATTGCTTTTTCCCCGGCGTCGGCCTCATCAGCGGCGTAACCGTGCCTGATCAACTCCTTGACCGACGTCCAGTCGCTGACCACGAATCCCTTGAAGCCCCATTCGCCTCGCAGAACATCGGTAAGGGTGAACCTGTTGGCACTGGCGGGGATACCGTTGATTTCGTTGAAAGCGCTCATGAGGGTGGCCACTCCCGCTTCCACGGCGGCCTCGAATGGCGGCATGTGTATTTCCCTTAAGGTTCTGAGGGAGATATCGACGGTGTTATAGTCTCTACCGCCTTCGGCCGCTCCGTACGCGACGTAGTGTTTGGCACAGGCGGCTATAGTGCCAGCGTCCGCCAGGTTGCCGCCCTGGAAACCTTTAACCCGGGCGACAGCAAATTTCGCCCCCAGGTAGGGATCTTCGCCTGCTCCTTCGGCGATTCTGCCCCAGCGAGGGTCGCGGGCGATGTCAATCATGGGGGCGAAAGTCCAGTTGATGCCGGCCGCGTATGCCTCGATTGCCGCAACCCGTGCGGACTTCTCCGCCATTATCGGCGACCAGGAGGCGGATTCCGCCAGGGGGATAGGGAAAGTCGTCCGGTATCCATGGATAACATCGTTGCCGAATATGACGGGAATCCCAAGTCGCGATTCTTCGGTGGCGATTCGCTGCACTTCGTTTATATAAACAGCACCGTGTGTGTTGAGAAAAGAGCCTATCTCGCCGGAGCGGACCCGGTCGAAGAGTGCTTTCTGTTCCGGAGTGGTATCGCCGGGGTTGAAGCCCTGGCTGTGACCGCCGGATTGCTGAGTCAATTGCCCGAGTTTTTCCTCGATGGTCATTTGAGCGAGCAGTTTTTCCACTCTTGATTCGATCATTGAGGAGTCGGTCTTCAACTCGGCCTGAACCGGTGCAATCGAAAAAACACAATAGGCCAGGGCTGCGACGGTGAAGGTTGCGGTTTTTCTCAGGGCCGTTCCGGTCATTCTGGTGATCCTTTCTTTTGACGCTTATCGATTGTCGCACCCAGCGATACTACGCAATTGGTATTATACTAATCCGCAAACTCCGTGGCTTGCATCGAGTGCATGGCGTTCAATCTCTTTGCAACTGATCGCTCTCTTGAAATTATCCGTATTCCTAACCTGCCTTAGCAAAGGGTGCTTAAAACAAGGTTGGACGGGGCGGAGAATATGGGAAACGGTTGTGCAGGTCAAACCGGGGTGCTCGAGTCTGGGGCGGAATCTTGGTATTGGCGTTGATCACTCGAAAACAAAAGCAGTGCGGGTGAATTAGTGGGAGACAAGACGGAGAACGGAGTTATGAAACGTTTCAGGGGAGCGTTAATTTACGCTGAGACAGGTGGTTGGATCGGCGGTCCGTTTGATGTTTCAGGACGTTTCAGCTTCCGCTCGCCGCAGGGCAATAATGGAAAAACAATATGAAGCGAACGGGTTCTAAACGGCTGATCAACAGAGCCGGGAGAAACCTTTTGTCCGGACGATCACCGTAACGAATCTGGGAACCTTGTCGGTTGCTTCGAGCGTAAAAAGGATGCTCTAAGCATGCCCAATGGAAGATGACCTACTCATAAAGGGGCAGGATCGCAGAGGCTTAAGATTGAGATTCCTCTGATGATCGGTGGCAATGGCGATAGCTGGACGGGGATTTCTGGAAAACGTGGCAAGCTGTAGCGGTTGTAGCGATTATTGAAAATGTTTTAACTAAGGGGTTGAAAGCGCTTGCAAGAGCCGTCACAATACATCTTAGAGAGAGCGAGTCCGCTTACCTTTGGGTGAGCTATGTGTAAGTCGGTGAATTCCGCGGCTTCTTACAGGCAAATATTTAAAAAGAAGCCGGTAAACGATTGTCTCTCTCGCGAAGGAGGAAAGTATGGCAAGGGCAAGTGTTTTAATCGCATGTGTAGCCGTTGTCGCCTGGTTGGCCGTTCCCGCAATGGCTGTGAACATTCTGCAGAATCCTGGTTTTGAAAACGGTGGTACGCACGGGTTGGGGTGGATTCAAGGCGATTACGAGTATTTCCCCGAAGGCTGGCTTGGCTGGGGAAGCAGCGGTTGGCATCACGATGACGCCGGTGAAGTGATTGACACCAAAGCAGTAAGCATCTGGTGGGATGACTGTGGTATGTGGCAGGATTTCGCCGCTACTGAAGGTCAGGAATATAACTTTGGCGTTCAGGTTATGAATGCGACTGCTGATTTGGCCACTTGGAACGGTCTGATTAAGGCTGAGTTCTTCGATGGAGGTGGCTCCAATGTTGGTACGGTTGAGTTCGACAAGTTCCTCTCCGCGACCGATCCGGCTGATACCTGGGTGGGCATTGGCGGAACGACCGTTGCACCGGCTGGCACCGTAACAGGCCGTATCGTTCTGACGATTACCGATTGGACTGACCCCGCGGGTGGTTCGCTGAACTTCGATAACGCTTCTGTGGAAGTTGTTCCCGAGCCCGCCACTTTAGCGTTACTGGCCTTGGGTGGTCTGGTGGTGATTCGTCGTCGTTAATATCACTGAATATAGCAGTATGCAGCGAATGATATAAGGTTGGGAAAAGTTAAATAAGCTTCATTAATCCCCGGCATTCAGCGTCTCTTTTCAGGCGTTGGGTGCCGGGGATTTTCATGCGCATCGGATCGGTCCGTTTTAAAGAGCGGAGTTTGAGTTGATCTGATCACAGGAATTACGTGTTTGCGGAAACCGTTGGATGGAACGGACCTGTTACGTCTCACCTGAAGACCCACGCATACTATTGCCTAAAGGGCTTCGTAGTCCGGATGCCCTCGATGAGCGGCAGGTACGTTTTTGTTAATACGGTTGCCAACTTAGCTTTGCTTAATGGTCATCGATTACGAAAACCGGTTATTTCAGTAAGCAGGCAAAGCGAACCAGGCTCGTGGCTTATTGCTACGTTGGGTAAAAACTCCATACGTGTATGTTATCGGAACCTAGGGGCGTGATATTCTGCCCTGGCAGAGAAAGAAGTGGTTCGCTCCACTTTAAGCGTTGCAGAATAGTATTATCGGGCTTGGATCGATCAGTAATGTTCGGGTGATATAAGGTGATTTGTCCGGTTGGCTAATGCCTAATTTACCTGTTTTAAATCTATATGTTAAACTGGGTTGCATTTTCCAATCTGGTGTGCTAGGCTGCAACCAGTAACAGGGTGTGGGGACATCCTGCCGGTACATCACAAGAAGTTACCGGGAAAAACGCAGGAGAATAGAGAGACGCCCTTAATTTGGGGGTGGTCTCTCATTTTTTTACGGCTTCTGAAGAGTAATCCTCTTCCGGATCGAGTTGAGATAGAGCGCTGTGCCGTAAAGACTGACGTGGCGATTTTGTTGTTGGTTTTGCGGCGGATACTGTTTTTTTGTATTGGCGTTTATTCCATTGCGGTTAACGCTGATGGTAGTGGTACGTAGTTACTCAAGCCCGGCAAGGGGAATGGAGTGAAAACAATGAAGAATGTCGCAGCAGTTTCGGCAGTCGTTTTAATGTTATGCGTCAGCGGGGCAATTGCGGTTACCCCAATGCAGGCCGCAAAGGCCGGGGCCGATTATCTGCTTGATCAGCAGATTAAAAACACCGGCGATATCACCCAGGATGGTGGTTGGACCTGGGATAACGGTACTACGGCGGCCAGCAACATTGCTGGACCGACGGCAATCGGATTAGTACGGTATTACAACGTCGCCGGTGGGGCGAATTATATTGCTGCAGCGCAGGCCGCCAGCGATTTTATCAGCAACACTACTTATCCCAACGGCGAAGTGCGGTACTCAACTTCCGATCCGTATTTTAACTGGCAGCTTACGCTGGCGACGGGTGACAATACTTACGCCAACAGGACCAAGGTGGAGTTCTTTGATACGCTGGCAGCCGGAACCTACAGCAGTGGCGATTATGACACCGCCGGCTGGATTGGTGCTGTTCAATCCGCTCGTACCGGAACCTGGCAAAACCTCAGGCCTTGGGAATTTTCCTCAATAGCGGTAACGGCCGACTATTACGGAAACGCGGGACAGGCTGACCTGTTCGAGCAGGGAATCCTGGATGGTTTGAATACTCAGGACGACCGGACACCGGATACTGTTTACAGTGATTTGCTCGGTATTGCTGGTGGTCTTCGTGGTCTTGCTCTTCGCGGTACTACCACTTTTGCCGCGATTGACAGCGAAAACCATTCGGGGATCGACGGCATCAGCACATTGACCGACCTGGCCGATTATATGGTGAGCCAGCAGAATCTTGATGGATCCTGGAACAGGCATTCCAACGTGGTCGACCCGGAAGACAGTGATAAAAGAACCCAGACCACCGCGTATGCGATTCTCGCTCTTGAAGCCGCCGATGAAGCACTGGGTACAAATGTCTATGCGGATGAAATCCTGTTGGGTCGCAATTGGCTGATCACTATGCAGGATGCGGTTTCCGGTGGTTTCTACAGCTCTCCAGGTGAAGCTGGTTATATCAATAATGAGGTGACCGGTGAAGTGGTAGCCGCTCTGGTTCCGGAACCGGCATCACTCGTTCTGCTGGCGATGGGCGGTTTGGCGCTTATTCGTCGTCGTTAGGAAATATTGAATGCGGAGTTCCAATGTACGTAGTGTTACGTTGGGATTACAAGGTATTTTCTTATCCGCGACTTTTCGGCACTCCAGGTCTGCTTGATGCGGCCTGGAGTGCCGAGTTTTTTCACCAATAAGAGGGTCAGGCTTACTTATCTGCGATAAGTAAGCCTGACCCTCTTATTGAAGTTTATGCAAATCATGAGTTTATGGTATTAAGCCATCTATTCGTGTGCGATTTCGCTTTCTTTTGCGTTCTGCAATTCGTCTTCTAGTTGCGATATTTTTCCTTCGAGTTCAGATATTTTCTCTTCAAGTGTTCTAAGGCTTAATTTCGATTCCCAATGCAGTTCCATTTGTTTTAATTCGGCTTCGGAAAGCAAGTTTTTTCTTCTTAAGTTTGATATGCCATCCAAAGCCTTATCATACTTTTTACTCGCGAGCCATGCCGAAATCCTACCTACGTAGGCTTGCACATAATCGGGATCCAATTCGATAGCGCGAGTGTAATCGGCTATTCCCTTGTCTGGTTTTCCGGCATTAACGCAGGCATTCGCACGTTCTACGTAGGTTATTGAATCGGTATCATCGAGGGCTATAGCGGCAGTGTAGTCGGTTATGGCCTTGTCGTATTCCTGCAGCTCGGACCAGGTCGCGGCGCGTTTTAAGACGAATTCTATTTTCTGCGAATCGAGTTCAATGGCTTGATTAAAGTCATTGATTGCCTGGTTGAGCTTCTGCATATGCATGTAAGCGGTTCCTCTATTACCATATGCAATGGACAGCTCAGGATCTCCCTCGGAGTTCAATTCAATCGCCCTTGTCGCGTCTGTGACAGCTTTTTCGTATTCGCCCATATTGTTCCATATTGCAGAGCGGTTGATATAGGCATAGATATTCGTCGCATCCAATCTTAAGGCGTGAGAGATGTCATCGATAGCCTTGGCATATTCCTTGGTTTTCACCCATAGGTTAGAGCGATCCAGGTATATGAAATCGTTATATGGATTAAGCTCGAGAGCATGAGCGAAATCGGCCTCTGCTTTTTCATAATCGCCCATAAAGCAGTATGCGTTTGCACGGATTTCCCCTGCTTCAGGGTTTTCATGATCCAACTTGATGGCCTGCGTCGCATTTGTCAGGCTTTTTTCATATTCTCTGAGCTGTAGCCAGGCGGAGCTGCGGTTAGTAATAAGCATCGCCGCTTGTTGTGCGGGTTGTTTCAGTATCCGAAACGATCCCGGATGAATGTTTTCGCCTGGGTGGCAGTAGAGGTTTTCCAAAGGTGTAATACTGGAATTAGTGGCCTCCATGTAAAATAGGTTGTTTTCACCACTATGTCTTACGAGAACGTGCATGGGGATGGAAACAAAATCCAGTGGTAACCCCAACCTCCTCCCCGCAGCGACAAGTAATGTACTGTGGCTGAGACAGTTACCTCGATTATTGAGCAGTAAATTAGATATTAAGCCTATTGGTGCATTCGTGTCCTCTTCGTGGCGCTGGTTCTCGCCCCAGAGGCACAAGCCCGTAAGAACTTCCCTTGCCGTCGGCTTTTTCTTTGCGGATTGAAGGTAGTTATCAATATAGTTGTCCAATACAGAGCGGGTTTTCTCAACATTCAGATCCGGATAGAACTCCTTTTCGATGAGCAGGGCGGCGGTGGCGATGTCGAACTCATCCTCGTTTAGTTTCAGTAGTTCTTCAAGTGACCCCGCGGAATACGACCTGCGAAGTTTTGATTGAGCTTCGGCTGCCTGCTTTCTTATGTCCAACTTTATCTCGTTGTTCGCAGCGGTGTATACGAAAATCACGATGCCGACGGCTGCGCTCAGGATAATGAGCATTGTACCGAAATGGCGGACGGTATTAGGCCGGTCTGAAGGTAGAGGAGTAAGATTTTCACCATACATACTTTATTCCCGTTTTGTACTATCAAGTCTAAAGGTGGTTTCGCCGGCTGTCTGTCCCGGGAAAGCTTGATCTTTGGAAGGATTGTATTGAAACTCCGATTTATTGAAAGGACAAGAGGGGCAGACGAGTGGAATTTCCAGAAGTTGTTTATCAGCTTTTTACGGGCTATAATCGAGTTGAGGTTCCGGTGGTTTAGGCCCATGGTGATTTAGTGATTGAACCGAGGAGGTTTGCCCATGGAGTGCTCGAAGGCGGATAAAAAGCGATCGCTGCAATTGGCGATTATCGTTTTGATAGCCATAGTCGGGGTGATTGCCATTTACGTTATTGTCAGAAGCAGAGAGCTTTCCAACCGATTGGTTTGTGCGTCTCACCTCAAGGAAATCGGCAGTATGATCAAGATCTACGGGGAGTTCGAGGGACATCTATGAGCAAGGCCGTTTTCGTCTTGACAACGGCTTGCTCATAGATGTCCCCAGAACTCATGTTCCCAGAACTCTTCGGAACTCGAATAAAAGGTGAATAACTATGTTAAGTTATAGTTGGATTCGCGAACGCTTGGCTAAAAGTGGTAATCCATTTTCGAAAACATTGGGGATAGCGACTATTTTAGCCTTTGTGCTTGTTGGGCATGCTGGGGCGAAGGATTCCACAAATGCAGAGAAAGAAAACGCTACATCTACTCTATATATTGACGTAGAAGGAAGTACGGATTTATGTGTGAAGAATACGATTATTGTCGATTATTATCATGGTGAAAAGGGCTCTGGAACTGCTGTTTTTTCATACGACGAGCAGAATGCTAAACTCGTTGCCAGTGTGCCGTCAGGACTGATTATGTTGTATTCACCGTTTGTATTCGAGCGTTTGGGATCGTGGCCGGAAAGTCAGGAGCCTACCGGAATTTCCATTCATGAGTTAGTTGATCTTCGTTCATGGTGGCATCTGAAGGATGGCGAGTGTTTGAAACTGGGATCTGCTGAGGTGTGGGAGATAAGGGACCAACGTAAGCCAACTATTAATGATGGTCGGTTTGGAATGGATGTGCCGACTCGTACTGGAGCGAGTAGTGGACGATTGTCTTTGACATTCATCCAAATCGGTAACAAAACCACCGTCAAGGATTGGTATGTCGAGAGAATGTACATCAATGTTCCGCCAGGCAATATTTCTCTTGATTTACGGGGGTTGGGAAATGAAGTACTTGATTTTCATGAAGCCATTCTTGCCCGGCTGTATAGGGATGATCCTGATATACCTGATAGTTACCGAGGTTTTCCGTACGATAAATCATCCTTAGTAGCGAATGGCGGGGATGTCTTTCGGTATAGGGTTATTGCTATGATTACCAATAGTGATAAATCTGGTCGAGTATTATACTGTAGTCGAACAGAACCGTTTGTGTTGGAATTTGCGACTCATCGAGATTTAAGGAAATCAGCTAAAGAAACTGCTTGTAATCTTAGAGTTATTCAGCAGGACCACTGTCCCAAATGAATCGCGGAACTCGCTAATGAATTGAATTAAGTATGGTGTTTCCCGAACTCTGCCCAATTCAGGAAGACACTTGATAAAAGCAGGAGGTATGGTTACTGTTGGTTGTGAAGTTGAGTGACGCGTGGGATTACGTTTGGCGGTAAAACGTTATTAGAAATAGGTGACTGTCCCGAATGGCACTGCCGTCGCCAAGTTCTGATATTTCAGGCAGTTATGGTTTTTCTAATTCTCTTTTCAATACTTCCCTTGGTTTTTGCATTAGAGGATACCTGTGTCGTCGGCGTTTCAATACCCGCGGTTCCATCCGGCCGGGCCGGTTTCCCACTTCGTTCGAAGCTATCTGTACAAGCATCGCGTTCCTCATTGCCTCCGGGTTAGTGATTGTTTTAGTTGACCAGAGTATCCATGAAGACAGAATATTCTGACAGGCACCGGTGAAACTCAAGCGGCGCGGCTGCTTATCGTGTTTCATCGCGGCTACGACTATTACCCGTCGAACAAGATTATATGCCAGAAGTGTTACCCATAACTCTCTTAAAATCATCTCCGGCGTTTTACAGCGAAGGTGGTCCAGACTGAGCGGATGTTTGATCAAGCGAATATCCAACTCCACATTCCAGCGGTGGCCGTACAACTCCGAGATGTCGTTTTTGGAATACGATTCCGCGTCGGTAAGAGTGGTAACCACAACTATGGATTCCACCCTGCTTGATTGTGGTATCTCAAATCTCAGTTCACGCAAGGTGATTGTTTCCGGTATCTGGGAATAAACTTCATCGGTCATCCACTTTGGACATTGGGGGCGCTGCCAAGTAATCAAATGGTCATCCTTGCCCAGGCTTGTACCCAGGTGAAAATCAATAGTTCGACGCTGATGAACTCTCGCACAAACATCTATTCCTCGAAGGGATAATAATCCCAGCATCATGTACGAGCAGAAAAACCTGTCGAAGACGGCCACATCACCTTCATCGAAAACTTCGATTATGTCCCGCAACAAGGCTAATTCGCTGGTTGCCTTTCCCACGTAGGGACCAACAGCCAGATCGCACACGCTTGCAGTGGCCAGCGAAACCACCGCACAGGCCCGGGCAATTGGTAAACCAACACCGGGTATCTGTGAGGGATTTTGCGGAAACACCGCCTGGTTTTCGGGAGTATCGGGCATGGTAAAGGTGAATCCGTCCACGAGCTTCGCGTGGTGGCCTTTCCATAGCCAGTTCCGATTGCATTTGTCTTCCATCCGCTTGGCCGATTCAGTCACCAGACGACGCAAAGCGGGGAGACTAAGTTTTGCTCGAGCTCTACAGTAATCGCCGGTATCGCCTGAGGGCGGCTTGTATCCGGTTTGCATCATATACGCGGCGATGTTGTCGACCGCGGAGGTGCAGGCCGCCTCCTTGCCATCGCGCAACACCTGGGCAAGGAAAGCCCAAAGAGTGATCTCCGTGGAAAACACTTTATCTTCCGCGAATAGAGCATCTTCGTCGTCAAAAGCCTTCTTGATTGATCGAGCATCGAGAACGTCAGAGAACGGCAAGCCCGCACCGTGTAGAAAAGAATCGGCGATAATATCGAATTCGTTCTTGTGTCCCGCATTTTGCTTGTATATTTTGGACATGATAAACCCTCCTTGGCTTAATCGGCAAGCAAGCCAAGGAGGGCCAAAAACAATATCGGCCAAGGAAGGCCAAAAACATGATCGCATTTTGACGAATGCGGATCAAGAAAAAACGCGGAAAGAAAAAAGTTTCAAAATACTTCCGTTGTGCGCGATGGCTTCGCGCCCGCTTAACGAGAGCATAGATCAGGGAATACCACGGCAGTGCCATTCGTGACTGTCCCTAAAAACCAGGTCCATATAAAATCATCGAGTTCGATGCTCCTATTGGACAGCAATTAAGGGTGCCAACCGGAATGTCAAATCCAGGTTATATTGAAGGTGGGTTAACGCAAGGCGGAGCGCGAGAATGGATGATGAAGAACTGCAGGATATCCGACTTACCTAATGTTGTAGTGAGGACGACCCAATGAAATGCTATTGTAGAGAGATCGCGGTTTTAGAAGGAGCCAAGGCAATAGAGTATACCGCCCACATGGAAGTAGTACGGACGGACAAGCTCAAATGGGAGACGGAATACGAATGTCCGTATACAAAGATACGATGGATTATTGAATATCCAAATAGTGAACTACATGGTGGTGGACCGCCGCGATTGACGCGGTTGTCATAGGGGAATGCGTGATAGCCACCAGTTTAAGGCGGAATGGCGGACAGCCACCGGTTTAAGGTGATATTGAACTTGAAGTGGATACGCAGCTAGTTTTGGCCATGAATGAAGTACGAACTCGTTTGGGACATTGATTTACGCTCGGAAGTATTGGGAATAATGGAATAAGGGACAGTCAGAAAGCGCCGGGATAAACCGGCATGGAGTTGGGGATGAAAGAGCCCTACACAGAAGGATTAGCGATTCACTGTGGCCCCGAGCCATGCGGCGGCGTTCGCGAGGACGCGGCTGAAGCGTTGGACAGGGGAAAACGCAGGCCAGGTATTGGGCTCCGAAATCACCATTCCGGGGTGCCGACCTTGTTGCCTGAAAGGGAAGGCCACACGATGTGCAGCGTTAAACGCGAGCTGCCCACCGACCCCGCGGAGTCGAAGACCCTGAGCATGCGTGGAAACTCTATGCACGAGAACCGGGAGATCCCATATGTACCCGTAGGCGTTTGCCGATGGGTCGGCCGGGGAAGGCGCAAGCCGCACGTCCGGCATGTACGCATATGGGAAGTCGGACAATCTCATAGTACCGATGAAGCCTCCGAACAAAGGCGGTGGAGACACCGTCCGGCGGAGGAGGTGGAGGGAAGGGGGTTGACCAAGGGAAACTCGTAATAGTCGCCCACGTTCCGGACTCAGTGCCGGACGGACGTGACGAGCGATCTGTTGCGCGTGCGAGACGTGTACTTATTTTACACGTTTACGCCAAACACCCGAGGTAGGAGCCGTATGAGGTAGTTCCTCACGTACGGATCTGTGCGGGGGGTCCGGGGAAACCCGGATTCCTACCGCGACTACTTATTTGCATTAAGTAAGCCTGACCCCCTTTTCAGGTAGTGATGTTGGCCAGCAGGTGGTTTTGAATTGTGTTTATCAAGGCTTTGGCGTTTACCGGCTTTGTTAGAAAACCACTACAACCGGCGTCGAGGCATTTCTTTCGGTCTCCCTCCAGAGCGTGGGCGGTCAGGGCTATAATAGGTCCGGAGTAGTTCTTCTGCCTCAGCAGGGCGGTGGCCTCGTACCCGCACATCACCGGCATTTGCATATCCATCAGGATCACGTCGAACGGGGCATCAGTGTTGATAGCGGCAAGAGCGGTTTCCACCGCCTGCTTACCGTTTTCCACAGCGGTAATTCTGGCTCCGGTTTTTTTGAGAATGCCGGTTACCAGAACCTGGTTAGTGTGGTTGTCCTCGACGAGAAGGATGCGATATCCTTTAAGCAGGTTGTACTCCTTGGCAATTGCCTCATTGGAATAATGGATGCCGCCCAGATTCGTTTTGAGGTGTTTGCGAATCATGGCGATGAGCAGCCTGCGGTCAACCGGTTTGCTGATATAGTCGCTGCATCCCGCGGTCAGGCATTTCTCACGATCATCGTGCATGGCATGCGCGGTCAGGGCGATTATCGTTCCCTTGTATTCCTTCTGACGAAGCAGAGCTGTCGCTTCGTAGCCATCCATTACCGGCATTTGCATGTCCATAAGGATAATATCAAACGGTGAAGCGGCCACGTCGGTGGACTTTTGATTTATAGCGGCTAACGCCTTTTCCACCGCCTTTTTGCCGTTATCAGCAATGCTGATCTTTGCCCCCGCTTTTCTCAGGAGATAGGAAATAAGTCGCTGATTGTCCTCACCATCTTCGGCCAGCAGGATACGGCAGCCTTCCAGGCAGTGTTGCGCAGTGTAAAATGCAATGGGCTCCTTATCGCTGACGAGCAGAGCGGTGGCCGGATCCTCCACCAGTCCCGTACCCGGCAGGTTACCGGCCGACACCGTCGCTCTTACGATAGTGCCTTCGCCGGAGGTGGTTTCCGCAATAATGACGTCACCGCCAAGCAGCCGAGCCAGTCGTTTGCTAATGCCCAGTCCCAGCCCCGTTCCGCCGAACCTGCGAGTGGCGGAAGTATCCGCCTGCGTGAAAGGCTGGAATGCACGTTCCGCCTGCTCTTTGGTCATTCCCAATCCGGTATCGATGATATCGAACTGCAACAGGCGTTTGTTGGACTCTGTGACCAGCCTTACGACCATTCTGACTCCACCGGTGTTGGTGAACTTTATGGCGTTACCGATAAGGTTGAAAAGAATCTGTTTAAGGCGGCTGATGTCGGTAACCATCATTTGCGGAATCGGGCCGATGAACTCCGTGTCCAGTGGTAGTCCTTTTTCCTCAGCGGTAACCTGCATGACAGCTACGACCTCGGCGATAATCTGAATGGGCTGGCACCTGGTGCGGTGTATATCCAGTTGGCCCGACTCGGTCCTGGAGTAATCGAGAATATCGTTGATTATCTGCAGAAGGTGAGTTCCGTTGCGGTGTATGGTGTGTGCCGCGTTCAGTTTGTCCGAGTCGGAAAATTCCGGATCAAGCAGGTTTTCGGAGAAACCAAGGATAGCGGTCATGGGCGTGCGAATTTCATGGCTCATGTTTGCCAGGAAATCGCTTTTAGCTGCGTTGGCGGCTTCGGCGTAGGCGGCCATCTTCGATGCCCGTGCCGTTTGCGCTTCCAACTCGGCGACTGCTTCCTGGAGAGAGGCCTTGGCCTGTTCCGCCACATCGCGGGCATTGATCAGCTCGGTGACATCGATGAGGTTCAAAATTACGCCCTGGTAAACATCATCATTGAATACCGGTTGGGCGCGGAGCGAAATCTTCGAACCCTGTACATCCCTATCAAATACCTGTGTATGGTGTTGCTGCAGGTTTCTAAAACTGTCCAGCGATGATTTGAGTTCCCGGTCGAATTTATGACGCCATAATGATTTACCCAGTAAGTCGGTCCTTTTCATGTGCAGCTTATTGAGTATCCACGGATTGACTTCGACAATAATATCGGAGGCGTCGACCATTATTACACCTTCGTCCATACCGTCTATCATGGATCGCAGCTTGTTGGATTCCCGAGTGGCCACAGTTTCGGCCCATGCTGCTTTTACCTCAGCCCGTTTGCGATCGGTAATGTCGAGATATGCACCGATTATGCCGGTTGTTTTCCCGCTTGTATCCCTCAGTATATCTTTAACGAAAAGAACATCGTGTTCTTCTCCGTCTCTATGGGGAATTTTCCCTTCATACTCCTGGCGAGTGCCCGTTTTAAGCAGGTCGGTATCAGCTTTATTGTATACGTGCGAGTACTTATCCGGCCAAAGTTCTTGAACGGTTTTTCCTTCGATATCCTCCCTGGTTAAACCAAAATCCTCGGTGAAAGCTCTGTTGCAGTCCACGTAGCGTCCATGAACATCCTTTACGAAAACAGGAGTGGGCAAGGAGGTCAGCAGTGCTTGAGTATACGCCAGGTTTTCTTCCAATCGTTCGTTGCTGCGCTGTAGCTCCGCGTTGATCCTTCGGCGGGTGGCTCCCCAACGCCAGATAAGTGTTGCAATTACCAACACCGCCATCGTTGTCAGCACGATGGATATGGTGATCTCTCGCCGGTATTGGCTGAAAATATTAATGGGTGCGTTATAAAGGATGGTATTGGGTGGAACCGCATCACTATCTATATGAAACCGTTTGGCCGCTGTTACGTCCAACGTGTAGCGATTGGGACTTGTGTCGATAATCGGTATATCCTCGACCGGTGTTCCTTCAAGGATTTTTAATGCCAGCGCGCCTGCTGTCGCTCCCTGGTCGACCGCACTGGTCATGTATCCCCCGACAACTCCGCTACCCATATAGATATCCCATAGTCCGAAGATTGGTACAGGCGAGGCGTCTGCTAATTGACTGGCGGCATATTTGAAGCCGTAATATTCGCCGTCCGGATCGCGGTTGAACAGGGTAAGTAGTACCGCGTCGCGTTTTCTGTCCAGTTCGGCGAGCCTTTTTTTGATTTCCGACAGGTACAGATTCTCCCAATAGGTGATGTCCAAGCCTTCAAAGGATGTTTCCAGTATCACGTGGGCGGCGGCGAGTTCCGTTTTACACGTAGCTGTTGTGTCTCCAATTATAATGCACCGATTAACTTCGGGGCAGAGGCTTTTTAGATAAGATATTGCTCTACGGATGTCGGTTTTTTCGACTACCCCGGTGATCCGTGAAGGATCGGAAATCAGGTTGTGACTGAAGTTATTGATTCCACAGAATACAACTGGAGTTACACCAAAAAGCTTGCGTTGATACTCCTGCAGGAAATCCAGGGCGGCATTATCGCTGGCGATGATGACATCGAGATGTAGATTCCTGTATTTTGCCCGAAGCAGATCTACTATCTGCTTTTCATAGAGGGAAAAGTCGCTACGCTTGGTATCCAGGTAATCAGTATGAATTTCCAGGTTTTCTCTGGAGCTAAGAGCTTTCTTGATTTCTTCGTCGACATCGTCGGTCCATGACATACCTGGATGGTAGGAATGGAGAACAAGAACGTGTTGCTTACCTGATTTTCCTGGTTGTGGGGGGAGGGTTTTAGGCAGAGCAAACGGGGGGGAGATCATCAGAGTAAAAATCGCCAGCAATGATATTGGCGAAAACGGAACTCGCCTCGCGGCGCAGAATGCGAGTACTGTGAGAAATCTCCGGAGCAATGTATTTTTAAGGATAGTCCCCACTGGACGTTTTCCGCTAGCCGACAATTGTGTTCACAGTTAAAATGTACCCAAGCTCACCAACGCTGCAGACCCGATATTGTTTTCAGTTACGTGCTGGTGTGTTATCTGGCTGATAAAAATACCAGGTGTTAAACCTGAATGGGTTGGAGCAGTAAAGGTTCTCTGCCTGCACATAACCAAGCCTTCTCAGCCTTAACAGTATTGTCGGAATTCTCGTAACAATGCTGGATTACCGGAAGTAGATTCGTCCGGCTTCTTTTTGAATGAACTATTTTGTGGGCGTTCGACTGACAAATTTTGTATTACTGAAATATTACGGTGGCTCGCAGTGTAGAGCTTTTCCGCGGGGTGATATTGACCATTCGGGGGTTGCGACTTGTTTCCGCTGGTATAGCAAGCGAAGTCCGCGGGTTGGTCGCTATCCCGATGAAGGATGATATGCGTGAAAGTTGATGCGTTCTGTATATCCGATTAACGTCAGAAGGATGAGATTAATACTGTTTAAAGACCGATAGGGCGGGTTTAACTATACCGGCAAGGCGATTATCATGGTTGTTATTGCTGAAACATGATTCGTCGGCTGCCTGGGACCGGTTATTGAAAACCTTTCTACCTGACCGAACGTAGAAACAGGGCGGCAAGTTTTTATTGTCTGGATGGTTTGTTTGACGCGATCCGCGAAGTTGATCCCATGAGTAAGTTGCCCGAGCAACAAGCCAAAGACGTTATTCTCGATTCCATTGCCGATGGTGTTTTCACTATCGACCAGGATTGGCGGATAACGTCATTCAACCGGGCGGCGGAAAAAATCACCGGAGTTTCGAGCCAGGATGCGCTGGGGCAGAAGTGCTGTGACGTTTTTCGTGCGAGCATTTGTGAGAGCGAATGCGCCTTAAGGGAATCAATAAAAACAGGTAAACCGATTGTTAACAAGGCCATATACATACTCGATACCGAGGGCAGACGCATTCCGATCAGCATATCGGCCGCCACTTTGCGGGATGCTGACGGAAAAGCGATCGGTGGAGTGGAAACGTTTCGTGATCTGAGCATGGTTGAAGAGCTTCGCCGGGAGCTGGAGCGAAATTACACTTTTGAAGACATTGTGGGACGCAGTCCGGCTATGCGGGAACTGTTCGATCATCTGCCCCAGATTGCTCAAAGCAACAGCACAGTGCTGATCGAAGGTGGAAGCGGCACGGGTAAGGAACTGTTCGCCCGCGCTATTCACAACCTCTCTTCTCGAAAGGATAAACGCTTCGTGGCCATCAATTGCGGAGCGCTTCCCGATACGCTGTTGGAATCGGAGTTGTTCGGGCATAAGGCCGGTGCCTTTACCGACGCTCGAAGCGATCGCCCCGGGCGATTCGCAGTTGCCGACGGCGGAACAATTCTGCTGGACGAGATCGGTGATATCTCCCCGGCCATGCAGGTTCGACTCCTCCGCGTGCTTCAGGAAAAGGTGTTCGAGCCATTGGGATCAACCGAATCGATAGAGGTTGACGTACGCGTGGTGGCCGCCACCAACAAGGATTTGAGCAAACTTGTCCGGAAAGGGGTATTTCGAGAGGATCTCTATTACCGGATAAATGTAGTGCGGCTCAAGTTGCCTGCTTTGCGTGATCGGCGAGAGGATATTCCGCTGCTGTTGGAGCGTTTTATAAGCAAGTTCAATCACCTGCAGAATAAAGAGGTGGTTGGGGTTTCTGACGAGACGCTGTCTCTCCTTATGGAACACAACTATCCGGGCAATGTTCGAGAATTGGAGAACATAGTTGAACACGCCTTTGTACTTTGCCGCGGTGGGCTGATAGAGCCGGTTCACCTGCCGGCATCGCTGCGCAAAGAATCAACAATGTCAGGCCCGGCCGGTCCAAGGCCTCGCACTTTAAAGGCCCTGGAGGCTATACACATCGAAGACTCTCTTCGCCGCCATGACGGCAATCGGACGTCGGCCGCTAAAGAGCTGGGCATCAATCCCAGCACCCTGTTTCGCAAGCTGAAATCACTCGGGTTGCAAGTGCCGGACAACTCCGAAGCCGAAGCTGAAAACGATTCCTGAGTATTGCAATTTGCAATAGCTATTGCAGGATGGGTGTTGCAAATTGCAATGGCGGGCGGTTATGGGGATAGCTTGTGTGTAATCGCAACTATCTGTTATTAAACGAGTTAAGGAATTATTATGTAACGAGACATTTCTGGCAAGCTTTTTGCTGGTCTGTTGAGCATGAAGGTAGCTATTCCAACTTGGTCGGAAAGGGTATCGCCGGTCTTCGACGTTGCTCGGCGGCTTATGCTCGTGGATCTCGAAGGGGATGTGGAAGCTCAAAGCCAGGAGATTGAATTACCGGAGACTGAGCCGGTTGCTCGCGCCAGACGGCTGGTGGAGCTTGGTGTCGAGGTGCTTATCTGCGGCGCGATTTCCGCACCTCTGGAGAACATGCTGGTTTCGTCCGGCGTGCGCGTGGTTGCCCATAATTGTGGTCCGACGCGGGAGGTGCTGCAGGCGTTTTGCCAGGGCCAGCTTACGGACGACAGGTTCCTTATGCCCGGCTGCCGGCGTCGCAGGCGGTTTAGAGGTGGAAGAGGCGGAGGCCGGCGAGGTTCGGATTTGCGCGGCGATTTAGATTGAATTCGCTGCTGTTTTTAGATGACTTGGCTGATTGGTAAAACACAGTTTGCTGGAGCTGGCTGGAAACAGTGATCAGCTTTAAGAGCGACAGAAGATTGGAATTATATTCAATTAATGAAATCCCTCATTGAAGAGGGAAGAGAAAGGAGGCGGTTGAAATGCCGGCTGGAGATGGAACTGGACCGATGGGAGTCGGACCGATGAGCGGACGTGGTATGGGGTATTGTGCAGGTTTTAGTGCGCCCGGTTACATGAATCCCGCTCCCGGGCAAGGAATGGGTTATCGTAGAGGCTGGAATCAGGGCGGCGGTGGCCGGGGCAGAGGCCGCGGGTGGCGCAGAGGCGGCTTCAACATGGGAACTCCCATGAGCCAGGGTGGTTTTAGTGCGGCTCCGGCTAATCCGCCGATGTCCGGCGATTATGAAATGCAGGTTCTGCAGGCACAGGCCGGGCACCTTGAAGGAGCCCTTGACGAAATCCGTAAACGTATCGAGGAACTTGAAAAAAACGTGAATAAGGATAAATGATAAACGCCGGAAAGCTGAAATTCGGCATGTCGCTCCGTGGTTTTCGCAACTGCAGAAACCGGCGGGGCGGCATTATGCGCCGGTTTCGTTTGGTTGGTTTTATCGTTATGGATGCTTATCTGACGGGGAATAAAAATGCCACAAGGTGATGGAAAGGGACCGCCCGCGGGAGCCGGTCGAGGTCGTGGACGAGGTGGTGGCCGGGGGCAAAACCGTATGGGAGGTCAAGGTCGGCAAGGACAGGGGCAGGGTATGCGCCAAGGCCGGCAGGCATCGCGGGTTGACAGGCCACTGGGGACTGCGAATACTGAAACCGGTTCGTCAGGGACGCAAAAGCAGATTGCGGTTGTCGATCAGGAGGCCTGCACGCTGTGCGGTGCGTGCCAGGATGTGTGTCCGTTCGATGCAATCGAATTGGGTGAACTGGCTGCGATCATTGACGCGGAAAGATGCGGCGGGTGCGGAGCATGCATGAACGTCTGCCCAAGCGACGCCATAAAACTGACTTGAATTGCTGATTGGCGCGGGCGGGTTGAGTTGACGGTTTCTGAGCAATTACTAAGTTGGTGATATTGGTTTAACAGATTTAAATTACAGGAGTATTACAACAACAGATGCAGACTTACCTGGAATGCGTACCGTGTTTCCTGAGGCAGGCGCTGGATGCGTCGCGAATGGTTACAGATGATGTCGAGGTGCATGAGCGTGTGGTTCGCGATACGCTTGGGCTGGTAGAGAAAATGCCGTTTGATCATTCTCCGCCTGCCATGGGGCAGAAAATTCACCAAATGCTGCGCGAAGCCAGTGGCAACCCTGATCCATATAGCGAGGTAAAAGCAAGTTCGAATTCGTTCGCCCTTGAGTTATACCCAAGTCTGAAGCAGCGTGTAAATGCGGCGGAGGATCGCTTTGCGACGGCTGTTCTTCTGGCTATTGCCGGCAATATAATAGACTTCGGGTGCAAAACCCGGATTGAAGACGATGAGGTTCACCAGGCAGTTGAATCCGCCCTGGCGCCCGGTGAGGTAAAATCCAATAACGGCCAGATCGATGTTTTGCGTGAAGCGATCGAGCGGTCGGAGAGTATTCTTTACCTGGCCGACAACGCGGGGGAGATCGTTTTCGACCGACTGCTGCTTGAGGAAATGCCCATTGATCGAACAACCATGGTTGTCCGGGGCAGTCCGGTGATCAACGACGCCACTTTAGAGGACGCGGAGCGGGCAGGTTTGACCTCCGTTATCAAGGTAATTGATAACGGCAGCGACGTACCCGGTACGATTCTGGAAACCTGCTCGGAGAGTTTTAAGGAAAAGTTCAGGCAGAGCGATTTGATTATCGCCAAGGGGCAGGGAAATTACGAAACCCTTAACAGTGAAGCGGGGAATATATTCTTCCTCCTGAAAGTGAAATGCCCGGTGATTGCCCGCGATATTGGTTGCGAAGTGGGGCGGGCGCTGGTTTGTCGCAATCAATTGGTCGACTGGTAGAAAACCTATGTAGCCGTTGTCGGTGGACAAACGGTGCGGTTTATTGCATAACACAGGTCCTGAAAGGTAATCCTTGGTAAGGAGTCGAAAAATGTTGAAAAAACTGGTTCTACTCACACCGTTTCTTGCGTTTCTGGGAGGGTGTAATTGCTGTGCTCTGTTCTGTCCCGATTCGAATGGCTCGCCAAGCGAGCCTGAGGCCATTACCACGCAGAAGCCGCAGGCGTTTATGCAGCTCATCGAGTTTCACGATGACATACAAGGGCTTAGGAACTGGGCTTACGAGTTGGAAGAACGCGGGCTCAAGTCGCTGGTTAATGTCCAGGCTGCCTTAATTGAGAAATATCCAGAGGACATCAAGTGGCTGGCCGACCACGGGCACGAGATCATGGGGGGCTATTCCGGAGGCGTGTTGTGGGACGTGTCCTACGATGACCAGCTTGCGGGAATGCAGGAAGCCAAGGAACTGCTGGAGGGTGTTACGGGAAAGCCAATGCGGGTGTTCAGCAGTCAGTATTTCGCTTACGACGAAAACACCTTGAAAGCGGCTGATGCCTTGGGCGTCGAGTATGTCCTCGCCCGTGGTACCAGCGACGTGGAGGCCGTCATTTACGAGCCTGATGAATACAACTGCAAAATCATCTCCGTCAGCAACGTAACCTTCGCCGACATGGGGCGGGGAAGTCTGTGCGATTACTCTCTTTACGCTCGCGGGGCCACGGCGGCCGAGTTCGGCGATATTCTCACTGAAACCCTTGAAAAATATCCCAAGCGGGTCATGGTCGTATCGCACGCGTACCTCGGTGGGATGAAGCAGGATTGGTGGGCTCCTTACGAGCAACTGCTGGACAGCGACGATGTCGACTGGGTGGCTGATTTTGATGAATGGGTAAAAGCGCTATACGGTGCCAATCTGAATGTGCCTTACAGCATGGTTCCCGATAATCGCGAGGTGCAGTACACCACCCCCACCCCTGCGGTACCGCTGGACGAACTGGAAGATGTCGATGATATGTATAACCCCTGTGCCGCGCCCTAGCATTATTCTGGTATTCATCGCTGAAGGTGAGACGCGGGTTACTCGTTTGTCTGTCGGTGGGAGGTATTGGTGATGCATGGCTCTCGTGTTTCGGTATTAACTTGTGTTTTGTCCTTAATGGTTATCGCCGCTCTTCCCGGCTGCAATACGCCCGCAAACCCGCCGGCCGCCGGTGAACAGGGTGGAGAGTGCCTCGCCGGCGGCGTGTGCAACCAGGGGCTGGAGTGCGTGGATAATGTCTGCGTGCTGGAAGACATAAACTCCAGCGGGATAAACACAAACGGTGTAAATACTAATGGTGAACCGCAGGAAGTTACGTTGTTGATTTTCCACAACAACCTCGGGCCGATGTGCCTGGACGCGTTGGCCTGGTTCGATACGATCGAGTCGGATCATCCCGAACTGGTGATTGAAGAGCATCTGACTACCGAAGCCGGCGAACGGACGCTTATGTGGGACATGGAAGCCGAGTATGACGGCAGCGAAGGTGTTTCAAACAGCTTTGGCTATTTGCCAATCATCTTCGTTGCGGATCACGCGTTTTCCGGATTCAACGACGAAGTGGCCGCCGCTATTCTCGACCTGTTACCGGAGGCCGCGGCCGGTACGTCATAGCCGCCGAGAGCGTAAAGCCAGTTGCTAAAGCAGCTTGCTATACGGAATGAAGTAGGTCGGGTCATCGCCCCGACGGAATACTATAAGACCGCTTCAGCAGGTCACCATATGGGGTAAAGAGATAACTGCGATCACCTTGTGTAACCGAAAAACAAGGCTATAACTAGTATGAGTCCTGCCCGCCGCGAAAAGCGAGGCTGTCACCATTTGCAACCGCGGCCGGCAGGTGTTTTCGTTACCATTAATCGTTGCTCAGGTTCGGATAGAGCCATGAACAAACAAGGATTAGAGAATAGTGTCTGGTTTCAAATACTCCGCTGTTGCCATTGATCACGCTAAGAATCCCCGAAACGTGGGCGAGCCTGCTTCTTTCGACGGGCACGCCCGGATTACCGGACCTTGCGGTGACACGATGGAATTCTGGCTGGTGGTAGGCGGAAAGCAGGTGGAAAAGGTCCACTTCACCACTGACGGCTGCGGATGTTCGCTGGCCTGCGGAAGCATGGCCACGGAACTGGCCACCGGAAAAACCGTTCAAGAGGCATGCGGTATAAAGCAACAGGATGTCCTGGATGGATTGGGCGGCTTACCGGAGGAGGAACAGCACTGCGCTCTGCTTGCGGCCAACACTCTCCGCGCCGCGTGCGACGATTTTTATAATAATCTGCAGGAAAAAAGAGATAGCGAGAAGAAAATGTCCGAATCATGCAATAGTTGCGACAGCACCTCCTGTGCGGCCAAACAGAAAAAACAGAACGAATCCGATGAGGAGTTCGCCATACGGCGGGAGCTGGAAAGTCGCCTTTGCCGGATAAAACACAAGATCCTGGTTCTGTCAGGTAAAGGTGGCGTGGGTAAGAGCACGGTGGCCGCCAACCTGGCCGTCTCTCTGGCCCAGGCCGGCAAAAAAGTTGGCCTGCTCGATATAGATATTCATGGTCCGAGTATTCCCAAGATGCTCGGGCTGGACGATCGGCAGCTCGGCGGTACCGGCAGTGGTATGATCCCCGTTCGTATGAGTGAGAACCTGGTGGTCATGTCCATTGGTTTTTTAATGGGCGACCGGAACACGCCGATCATCTGGCGCGGGCCGATGAAGTACGGCGCTATCCGCCAGTTCCTAAAGGATGTAGCCTGGGGCGATCTCGATTACCTGGTGGTCGATTCCCCGCCGGGTACCGGCGATGAGCCTTTGTCCGTAGCCCAACTGATCGGCGCGGGCGCGTCGGCCGCTATTGTCACCACCCCGCAGGAGGTGGCCATCGCCGACGTCCGCCGCTGCGTATCTTTCTGTTCGACCTTGTCCCTGCCCGTTCTGGGAATTGTGGAAAACATGAGCGGTTACGTCTGTCCGCACTGCGGCGAGAGGGTGGACCTTTTCAAAACCGGTGGTGGAAAGAAGCTGGCCGAGGAAATGAACGTTCCCTTCCTGGGAGAAATACCCATCGACCCGGAAATAGTTACCGCCGGCGATTCCGGAAAACCGTTCGCCGGAAACCAGCAGGATCAGCCGGGAAACCAGCCGTTTGCGGATATAGTCGCCAGGATCCTGGATAAGGAAAACCAGTAAAAGCAGATAACACCCAGGCGAGCGGGACGCCCGCCTGGGTGTTAAACATGCCAAACCAGGCGTCATCCGGCTATTGCTCGCCGAAGCATCGTCGGATGAAAACTAAGTGTATTTTAGGTTTTAGGTTCATCCGACTAAAGCGTACATGGACTAGCAAAAAGGCGGACATGATGTTCTCATCTGAGGTTATCAAAGACTTCAGATACAGGAGACGCCATCATGTCCACCAGCTTACTATATCACGGATTCGGGGTTCGTGGCTATATTTACGAACGAACAGAATACAAGCACGGCCAGGTTTTTTTCTCGCTTAGTCAGCCACGAAACACTCTGCGGTGTTCAGCCTGTGGTTCAAGGGATGTTGCCCCCCGTGGCCACACTGAGCGGAGTTTCAAATCGGTACCAATCGGTGGCAAGGCAGTGAAAATCGTTCTTCCTATCCCTCGCGTTGAGTGTTTAGACTGCAAGGTCATCCGGCAGGTAGAGATTGGATTTGCCGATCGCCGCCGGAGTTACACCCGGTCGTTTGAACGATATGCGTTGGATCTCTTGCGTCATATGACGATTAAGGATGTGGCCGAACATCTGCAGGTTAGTTGGGATGTTATTAAGAAGATACATAAACAGGATCTGCTTAAGCGGTTTGTCCGTCCAAAGCTCAAGCATTTACGCCAAATAGCTATCGATGAAATCTCGATCGGCAAAGGTCACCGCTACTTGACCGTAGTACTCGATCTGGAGCGTGGTGCGGTGGTGTATGTGGGCGATGGCAAGGGAAAAGAAGCTCTCAAACCGTTCTGGAACCGATTGCGAAAATCCCGAGCGAAAGTCAAAGCGGTAGCCACTGACATGTCTCCGGCCTACATTGATGCGGTCTCGAGTAATCTGCCAAACGCGGCACTGGTTTTCGACCGCTTTCACGTGATGAAACTGTTCAACGATAAATTGTCGGAGTTGCGAAGAGATCTGTACCGTGAAGCCAAGGATCAGTTGCACAAGGATGTGCTCAAGGGGACGCGATGGTTGCTGCTGATGAATCCCGAAAACCTGAACTCTGATAGCAGTGGACTAAAGCGTCTTGAAAAGGCGTTACGCCTCAATCAACCTCTGTCCACGGCCTACTACATGAGGGAGGAACTACGCGAAGTCTGGGAACAGGAAGACGGCGAGGCTGCCCAGGCCCATCTGATGGATTGGATATTTCAAGCGGAGGCCAGCGGAGTCAGGATGCTCAAAAAGTTTGCCCAAACACTCCGCCTTCATGCGTTTGGTATATTAGCGTATTATGATTATCCAATATCAACCGGTCCTCTCGAAGGAACAAACAATAAGATCAAGACCATGAAACGCCAGGCCTATGGATTTAGAGATAAGGAATTCTTCAAACTGAAAATCCTCGCCATTCACGAAACAAAGTACGCTTTAGTCGGATGAACCAGAAATAAGATGTTGCGAGCCATGTTATCGCCCGATCAGTTGGGAAGCCCACTCCGGTTCATGTAAATCAACAAAAAAGCCCCGGCCAGGAATTTCTCCTGACCGGGGCTTGAACAGTTAAGATGTTGTGTTTTATTCGGCGCCGGGACCGGTCAGTCTTGGTCCTGCGTAACCCCAATCGATAAGATCGACGTCATCATCTTCATCGTAATCGAATACCGTGCAATTCCACTTGAGCGGGTTTATCCCGTCACCGGAGTAGCAACGCTGGAATTCGGAGAAGTCAACCAAGTCGGCATCGTTATCGCCGTCTGCATCAGCGCCGTCGAAGCGGTTCATGACAACGGCCTCACAGGCGTCGATGTAAACAACCCCGTCCGCTCCGCTTCCACGGGCGGCAAGATTGACGAATCGGCCGTAAGCCTTGGTGCCGGCCGGCATGGTGAAATCGATTTCCAGGTCGATCCATTCGTCAGTGGCGCTGCTGCTGGTGACCGTGTTGTCGTCAGCGGAAGAACCAATATCGACGTTACCGGGGATCGGGGGAGCCATCCATTCAACTTTTACACCAGCAAAACCGGTGGAACTGACAAACTGGTCAGAGGATGAGGTCATAAGATAAGCGGAAACACTTAACTCATCACCTGGAGTGACGGCGATTTCCTGCCAGATACCGGCCCAGGTGGAACCGGAAGCTTTCATCGTCGTGTAACCGTCGTGAGGTGTGACTTCAAAAGCGCTCATTTGAGCCCAGGAAAGACCGGGAGTATTGAATTCGGTCCAGTCGTCGATTCCGTTATCTCCACCTACTCCGTATTCAAAGCTCGGATTGAGCAGCAGGTTGGTGCCCGGTAAACTGTCGACCTCCGCATGAGCGGAATCGAAGTGAATCGAACCGGTGGTGTCACCGTCGCCCATGTAAAGCATTACGATGCGTGCGCCGTACACACCTTCCGGTACTTCCAGTCCGGTGGTGCTGATATTGATCTGCTCCCATGCGTCTGGGGTTGCTGTCTGGTTAAAGGGAAGGTTCTCGACGGGCGGTAAAGCCTCAGTAGTGGAAAACTCGAGTTTCAAGCCTACTCGGTCACCACTGGCAAGCGGGGCGGTGGAGGGCTGATACGCTTTCGCTTTGATCAGTATCCGGTCACCTTCTTCGAGAATACCAAAATCCTGGAAAACTCCAGAGTAGTCGGCTGTCATGCCCATTTTTACTGAAGTTGCACCGTGATACGATTCGTCTTGAGATTTACCCTGATCGTTGAAACCGGTCCAGTCCGCAATACCAAAGGGATTGGCTTCGATAGTATGAGCAAGTTCAAAATCGCCGTTGAGCAGTTGGTTGGCTCCACCGTTAATGGTTAACTGGGCATCATCCCAGAAGCCTGCGCCGCCGGCGCTTTCAAACCACTGCCAGACACACACGATTCGGGCGATAGTCGCTCCGCTGGGAACCGCGATCGGACCGATTGATGCGGGGATCCAGGTGTCGGCCGCGGATTCTTCTGTGAGCACGAAGGTTGTTTCCGTACTCACTACACCGTAGTTGTCGTCGAGAAATTCGAGTTTCAAGCCGGCTTGTGCGTCGCCGGAAATCTGATCGGTTGACATGGTGTAGAGGTTGGCACTGATAGTGACCATATCGCCGGAAACGACAGCTACATCCTGGTAGGCTCCGGTTTCATTCGTGCCGGAAAAAGCCTTGAGTGCGAATCCTCCCTCGGCGGGGACGAGATTCATGCTTCCACTGCGCTCAATGGTGTTGCCGTAACGCGCCCAGTGTGCGGGTTGGTCTTCATAGGTGACAACGGATCCGTCACCCAGTTCCATGCTGCCGTTGGAAAGGACGTTCTGGGCACCGAAACAGGTCGATACGCAGGCCAATCCAATTACGGCTAAAGTCGTGATTGTTTCTTTTCTTGTCATGCTGCTTTCCTTCCGGTTTTTAGTAATCGGTTTGGTCAGGAACAGTCATCATTGTCACGGGATTATTCGAGGTTATTGTGAAAATCAGTAACCTTTAACATTTTGGCCTAACCCCCAGGCCCAGTAAGGATGGTTTCCGTGGGCGTCCGTGTCTGTTGGGGTGTATCCGTTATTGCCGGCACTCGGGCCTTTGGGATCGAAATAGCTCTCTTTCTTTACCCATTCTACATGGGTGTCCAGGAACAGAAAATGGTTGCCTCCGTTGTGTCTGGGGTTCCAGTCAATTGCGTCGGCGATAACCACGGCGTTTTCCGGATAGGGAATACGATTGACCAGGTTTCCACTGATTGCGGGTATACCCGAGGCTCCGTCACTCCAGTCGTTAAACCAGTATTCAGTATAAAGCTCTTCAATAAGCATCGTCGGTCCGGAGGGGTCGATTTTCGGGAACAAACGCTGATTAAACGCTTCACGGAACAATGGATCCGTTTTCATTGTTGCGTAGTAACTTATGTCATAATTGATACCATCGATGGTTTGTCCTCTGCCCTGGTTGTAACTGGATGTGGATCCTGCTGGTTTTCCCGGCAAGGGGTGGGGACCATAGGTGGCGGTTCGCCCGACGGATTTCGCGCGAGGGCATTGGTAAATTTCAAAATCCTTTATATAGGGCATGAGGCGGAACAGTTGTTGGTATTGGCGGAACGGGAATCCGCCTCCAGATCCTATTATCAACGGCAGGCGATCCTGGTTGTCGGCCGAATAATAGTTCACCGAAATGCCGATCTGGTGCATGTTCGCACGGCATTTCACGTCCTTGGCTTGATTGCGAGCTCGTTTAAGCGACGGAAGAAGAATGGCTATCAAAAGCGCGATGATCGAAACCACGACGAGCAATTCGACCAAAGTAAACGCCCGGCGAGTCTTTTGTTTCCTGGTAAGAGCCTGGTTCTGCATATCCCTTTTTAGCTCCTGTTCTGCAGTTGGCTTTAACTTAGTTACGTAAGTAGCCGAGGCACCACCCTAAATTCCGTTTCGGTATTCGTAATACTGTTGTCTCGACTGCAACCTGCCGTTCCTTTTGCTGAACTTGCCACTGGAGCTGATCGCAAGAGTGTATTCTTTTGAGTTGTACTCCAGGAGTCCCCGAAGCCTGTCATTTCAGCACCACCGCCCGGGAAACTGTAATGGCGTCGTTTCAGCTGACGCAAAGTTTACGACTTAACCATCATACCTCATTTAGAATGATAGCAGGTCCCGAAGGTGATTGCAAGCGCTTTCATATTTTGTTACAGTAGTTATCGGCAAGCTAAACGGGAAACTGCATCGAATGTTGCCAAGCTTTGATTGTTGAGCCATTAACTTTTTTATTTACAATATATTATGTCTTGCTGCAACCTCGGGAGTCCGGCGACTTAAGTCGCAATATCGCTGTATTCAAACGTTTAAAACGCCGATTCTCGAAGAGGTGACCAGAAGGCGGCTCAGGTTAGGCTGATAACTATTTTAAGGGTTGATTAGGTTTTGAAAGCGTTTCCAGCGGCATTCATGTGGGGGGCGGCTACCGCCGCTTATCAAATCGAAGGGGCGGCTCACCAAGACGGAAAAGGTCCGAGCATCTGGGATGTTTTCTCGCATATTCCAGGCAAAACGCTTGCGGGCGATACCGGTGATGTCGCCTGCGACCACTACAACCGCCTCGATGAAGACCTGGCGATAATGCGTGAACTGAACCTGAAAGCCTATAGATTCAGTGTGAGCTGGGCCAGAGTTCTGCCGCAGGGGCGGGGGACGGTTAACGAAAAGGGCTTAGCGTTTTACGATCGTCTGGTTGATAAGTTGTGTTTCGCGGGGATAGAACCATTTGTTACGCTTTATCACTGGGACTTGCCGGCCGCTTTGCAGATGGAACTCGGCGGATGGGCTAACGATGATATCGCCGGGGTTTTTGCTGATTATGCAAAGGTGATGTTCGATCGCCTGGGTGACCGCGTCAAATTCTGGCTTACGCTGAATGAGCCCTGGTGTACTGCTTTTAATGGATACGTGTCCGGCGTACATGCCCCCGGCGTTATGGATAAGGCCATGGGTTACAAGGTAGCCCACAATCTTTTAAGGGCGCACGGCCACGCGGTCGGAGCTTACCGGTCAGGGAAAAACTCAACCGGCCAAATCAGCGCCGCCCTGAATACGCAGTATTTCTACCCGGTTACCGATTCAGCGGAGGATAAGGCGGCTGTAAGTCGGGCGATGGATCATTTCTGTGGCTGGTTTGCTGATCCGCTCTTTACTGGCCAGTATCCAGAGAGCATGCGCGAAAGGCTTGGGGCGTTGCTTCCGGAGTTTTTCGCTGAAGACTCAGCTTTAATAAAGGGATCGGCCGACTTTCTTGGGGTAAACTACTATTCCAGTGAATGGGTCAGGGATGTTCCGGATTCGCAGGGGATGGGGACGGAGGTAGTGCCTCGGCCCGATTTGCCGCAGACGGGGATGGACTGGGCGATCGTTCCCCAGGGTTTTTACGATGTACTTACCTGGTTGCGCAACCGGTACGGTGATATTGACTTTTACATTACCGAAAACGGCGCCTGTTTCGACGACCAGGTGAGTGATTCCGGCGAAGTTATTGATACCAACCGGATTGAATACCTGCACGATCATCTGTCGGCGGTTCACGCGGCTATTAATGACGGCGTGAAGGTTAAAGGCTACATGGCCTGGTCGCTTCTGGATAATTTTGAATGGTCGTTCGGCTACAGCAGGCGGTTTGGTCTGGTTCGCTGCGATTATGAAACACTAAAACGCACTATCAAGTCCAGCGGCAAGTGGTATGCGAATGTTATCCGCTTGGGTGGAATAGATGACTGCCGAAAACCGGCAGAGGTTTCCTGTCAAAAGGGATGTGGAAAATGACAAGAACGTTTGGCAACGCAAGAAGCAGATGTATGACTCTGGGGTTGTGCGCTGCGGCATTGCTTTTTCTCACAGACCCGGTAAGCGCCTGGACGGAAACGCAGCTGACCGGCTATGAGCCCGGTGAGCCGGCACTGACCGTGTCGCCCGGATCGACTGATAGTGGTCTAACCGTATCGATGGTTCAGGGCGGAGTTCTTGGAGCGCCTCCGGCTTCTCAGGGAGAGTATGTTCTGAAGTTCAACTTTATCGGTGAAGACGGAAAAGTGGAATGCGCCCACGAATGGGCTTCTGCGTATTACGACCTGGGCGGCGAGGATACACTTCTTGCCGATATTTATGTGGGTACGTATTCGGCCGTTCCCGGCTTGATTGGTATCTGGAGTTCGCAGTGGAACCCTCCTGACGCATGGGTGAGTGCTAGTGGAATACCAGTGTCGCCGGGAATGTGGGTTACGGTTGCCTTTGATGTATCAGGTCATGAGCAGACGGGATTGAATCGTATCGACGCCCTGGTTTTCGAGAACATGCCGGGCGCCAACGGGACGGTGTACGTGGATAATCTCCGTTTGCGCCACGGGACGGCCACCGATGCGCCTTCGGGATTAGCCGCCATTGGTAGCGACGAGCAGGTTGATTTGACCTGGACCGCGGTAAGTGATCCGGGGCTTGACGGGTACAATATCTATCGCAGTGATGATGCTGAAGGTCCGTTTGGAAAAGTCAATGTGGCTCTTATCGAGGAAGTCGCCTTCAGCGATACGAGAGTTGTTGCCGGGCATACCTATTACTACAAGGTTAGTTCCGTTGTATACGGCACGGAATCGGCATTATCCGAACCGGTTACAGCTTTGGCCGCGATGACCGACGAGGAACTGATGACGAAGGTTCAGCGACAGACTTTCCGGTACTTTTGGGATTTCGCTCATCCGGTCAGCGGTTTGGCCAGAGATAGCTTTACCAGTGGTGATGGGTGCGTACCCGGTGGAACGGGCATGGGCCTGATGGCTATCGTCGTGGGAGTTGAGCGAGGTTTTGTTACCAGGGAACAGGCCGCGCTTCGAGTGCAGAAGATTCTCACCTTCCTTGATGAAAAAACGGAGCGGTATCACGGAGCATGGGCACATGTTGTCAGCGGAGTGACAGGAGAAACCTTCCCGTTTTCTGAGAAGGACGACGGCGCGGACCTGGTGGAAACCGCGTATGTGGTACAGGGGCTGCTTACCGTAAGGCAGTATTTCGACGATCCCGACGATGACGTGGAAGCGGATATTCGCTCGCGAGCTACAGAAATGTGGCACGAAGTCGAGTGGGACTGGTTTCTCCGCTATCCCGGCGGCCAGACACTTTTCTGGCATTGGTCGCCCAATTACGACTGGGATATGAACATGTGGGTTCGCGGTTTCGACGAAACCATGATCACCTATCTGCTGGCTATCGCTTCGCCGACTCATCCGATTCCGGCGTCGTGTTATTACAATGGCTGGGCGGGCAACAGTAACTACGCTAATGGAAATACCTATCACGGTTATACCCAGTGGGTGGGACCGGCCTGGGGCGGTCCTTTGTTTTTTACCCATTACTCGTTTCTCGGTTTCGACCCGCGGAACAAGTCCGATGCTTACTGCAACTACTACGAAAATAACCGGAATATATCGCTGATTCACCAGGCTCACTGCCGGGAGAACGCGGCCGGCTTCGCAGGATACAGCGAGTTGGCCTGGGGACTGACCGCCAGTTACTCTCCGCCGCCGGTCTGGTACAAGGCGCATTGCCCGACCGACGATAACGGAACGATTACGCCGACCGCGGCGCTTAGCGCCATGCCCTACACGCCGGAAGAATCACTGGCGACCATAAGGCATTTCTACTACGACTATAACGGCGACCTTTGGGGGCCTTACGGATTTTACGATGCCTTCAATCCCAAGGAAAGCTGGGTGTCTGACAGTTACCTGGCTATCGACCAGGGGCCTATCATTGTTATGATTGAAAATTACCGTACGCAGCTTTGCTGGCATCTCTTTATGAGCAATCCGGAGATCAAGCCCATGTTGCAGGCGATTGGCTGGACACTGCCAGCTGTGGACGGCGATTTCAACTGGGACGGCGAAGTGGACGAGTACGATCTTTCGCTGCTGGCCGGTTGCCTGACCGGTCCGTCGCCGACGGCTCTACCGGACGGATGCAAGGTTGAGAATTTCTTCATCGCCGATTTCGATAACGACCACGACGTCGACCTGGCCGATTTCGGTGTATTCCAGAGATACTATTCCGCCGACTGACCGGCGGGGGTAGCGATGTACCCTGCGGAGACTTAGGGGAAAAGCAAGCGGGCGATACAGTCCGGGAAAGATAGAGCGATCGAATATGGCCAGTCCAAGTCACCATAAAACCGCCGCCGCCGACCGAATTCCCGTTTCGCAGAAACTGGCCTTTGGGTTTGGAATGGCTACGCCGGTAGCTTTTGTCAATTCGGTCGCCCAATTGACCAACCTTGTTTACAACATTGGCCTGGGGGTTAGTCCCATCCTGCTTGGGTACGCCCAGATGATTCCCCGTTTCTGGGATGCGGTGTCCGATCCTATCGCTGGATATATTTCAGACAATACGCGAACTCGGTGGGGCCGGCGCCGGCCCTACATGGTTGTTGGCGGAATCGCCGTGGCCATTACCTTCATTCTGATCTGGACGGTGCCGAAAGGCCTGAGTGAGTGGGGCATTTTTGGTTACTACCTGGCCATGAGCCTTCTGTTCTATACTGCTATTACCGTATTTACCGTACCGCTGAACGCTCTTGGTTTTGAAATGACCGATGACTATCACGAGCGGACGCGCCTATTCGCCTACGGTGGTTTCATCGGTAATGTTTTTGCCATTCTAACTCCCTGGATGTACTGGATGGCGAATCTTGATATATTCGAAAACGAAGTGGAGGGTATGAAAACGGTCGGAATCGGAGTGGCTTTTATCATTCTGGGCTCGACTCTGGTGGCCGGTTTTGTCTGCAAGGAGAAAAAGACCGCACAGGTGGTTAAACAGGAAAAAATCAAGTTCTGGCCCAGTATAGAAGCGACCATGAGCAATCCTACTTATCTGCGGCTGATCGGTATAGTTTTCTGTGTAACTGTCGGCTTTAACTTCGTTAACGGCTTTGCCAATTACATAATGATTTACTACCTGTTCGACGGAGCCAAGGACGCTGCTTCAACCATAATGGGTATAAACGGTACCGCCTGGGCGATTGCCGCGCTGGTTGCTGTTTTCCCGATGACCTGGGCAAGTGCCCGCCTGGGAAAAGCTAGAACCGTGCAGTTGTTCGTACTTTTGATGCTCGTGGGTTGCCTGTTGAAGATCGTGTGTTACAACCCGACTTATCCGTGGCTTACCCTCCTGCCGACAATATGTATTTCCTGCGGCATGCTGGTTTTATATACGATGGTCGGGTCGATGATCGCCGACATCTGCGACGAGGATGAGCTGGACAACAACGTTCGCCGGGAGGGAAGTTACTCGGCCGTCTACAGTTGGTGGATGAAATTCGCCGTATCATCAGCTTACCTGGTGGCGGGGTACCTCCTGAAATCAACCGGTTTCGACGAGAAACTCGTGCAGCAAAACGCTGATACGCTGTTCTGGTTGCGTTTCTGGGAGATAGGTTTACCGGCGATACTCTGTGCGATAGGCTATTTTCTGTTGCATAAATACCCCCTGACCGAGGACCGTGCTTACGAAATAAAGCAGCTTCTCGCCCAGCGGCACGAGAGCGAAGCGGACGCCGAGTAAACCCGTGGCATTAGTTTCTTCGGCAAATTAAAACGCGATATGCGTTTACGGATCCAATCTTGTGTTTGGCCTGATTGGTCACCGGATACGTACTGGCCGAGACCGATTGGTAAGCCGGACCTGTTCCGTTTTCGTATTTATGCCTGGTTGGATATTGGGATTATAGTAAAAATCGCAATCGCTTGATTTTCCCTTTCGTTTATCGTTTCGCTTTCAGGGCTTGTATGGTTCGTTGCGGGTGAATCAAGAAATTTTCCTTTGTCCCGGGAATGGTATCGCCGTTTTTCTCCATGAGTTGAATTATTTCCTGCGGAGTAAGAGACGGGTCGATAGCGAGCATTTTAGCTGCCAGGTTGGTTACACCGGGGCTGGCCATGGAAGTACCGGATATTCGCATGCGGCTGCCGCCAACTATGAAGCTATCGACATTCACTCCGTTTGCATGCAGGCGAACCCGCTTGCCGTAGCTGCTGTTGGTGGGCGGATTCCCTGCTTTATCTATCGAACCCACCGCAATCAGATTCGGTAGATCGTATATAGATGGAATCAACTCTTCAAAATCAACGTTCTGGTTGGTATTACCCGCAGAGGTGACAAACAGAATGTCCGGTGATTCAGATATTATTTTATACAGAGATTTATTGATGGTATCGAAATACTCTTCAGCCTTCCGGAGCCGTTCGGCTGGGGTTTTACCTCCATAACTGCGCTCTATATACCACTCGGTAATCGGAAGACTCTCACTCCAACTCATGTTGATCACGCGTACGCCGGCTTTTTTGCAATAGTTAAGGGTTTCCTCCTGAGCCTTTGCGTGTGCGCGAGCAACTTCTGCAGAAGGACAGAACGGATCGCTGTGGTAATCGCATCTCACAACAAGCATCTTTATAAACGGGTTGCCCTCTGCGGCTATACCTGCAACATGTGTCCCGTGCGAGTAATCCGAGAGTCCATAAAGCGAGCCGAAGAGTGACTCCAATGTCGCTTGATCCACGCTGTTTGAAATCTGCCTCAGGTTCTCCGCCTCTTCGGTTTCGACGCCAGCGTATAAGTCCAGGTAGCCTTGAAGAATCGATTTTAGCTTTGGTATGGGAATATCCTCTGTATAGCAGTCCGGGAGCAGTTCGGACATCTTTTCTCCGTAAAGGTCGTGAGCGATACCGTTGACATCATCTATAAAACCATTGTTGTCATTATCAATACCGTCAACTTCTTCGTTGGGGTTAATCCATAACTGGTCTTTGAATACGGAAGTATCGACGCCACCGTCCCAGATAGCTACGGTAACCGGCGTCAAGCCGTCCTCCTTTTTGAAACGTACTGCACGTTCCGGCCAGATGTTCCGGGGCGAAGTGGCGTTCTTTTTGATCGCCTGGCGGCACGTTTGAGCAATGATACTTTTATATGGCAGGATAAGATCTTCGGTGGTCCGCGCATCAAGAAGTGCGTATGCCGCTGTGGCAGGCATGTGATTGAGATTAGCTTCTAACGAATGGTCGATGTGTTTAATAGTCGAATCGGTGCTGTATATTCGGTGAACGACTTCCAGGAAACCGGCAAACCGTGCTATTGCCTGTCCAGTAGCATTCCAATCCTGGTTGTTTAGCGTCTGTTGCAACTCTTTTTTTAGCATTTCGATAAACAGGGCGTTGTCATCACCTGTATGTCGGCGCGAAATCAGAATTTCTTTTAAGGGAAAAACGCTAAGAGTTTTACTCGAATCCCGGGCTGGAATTTTTGCAATTTCGGAGATCTGTTTCAACGCATCGTCTACGTCTCCCAGGATGATATCAGCTTTGACCAGCACCGCGCGAAGCTGGACCTCCTCGGCCGGGTCGCTGATTTTGTATTTTTGCAGGGTGTCGGAGATGTCCGACTTGACACTTTGGGCCAGATCTTTGAGTTCTGCTTTATCGTGATAGAGGTTGTCGACTGTGGTTTTAACTGCGTATTGATGTCGAGGTAAATCTCGATGCCTGGAGACAAACTGTCGGTTGCCAGAAGGCTCACTATATGTATTTCCCGTAAAAAGAAGAATGGCTGATAGGATGATCGAAGTTGGACAGGTGTTTTTCCTGTTGAGAATGTTGAGTGGGTGCATATGACGCTCGCAAAACAAATAAGCATTTCCAGTTTATTGCAATCGATACGTGGATGGGCCAAGTCGCCCATCAGTTTACGAAGATAGCATAAATGCAAATATCGTTCCAGTTTTTTGGTTGGTTTTTGCGTGATATTCTCTGTAGAATGCCAATTTCTGTATAAGTCAATTGCATCAAATGGTAAAACCATTTTTGATGTCTGCGGGAGTATTTCCATGGTTGAATGTCCAGGATGTGGCTATGATCTTCAAGGATTACCTCGCGAACATACGTGTCCGGAATGCGGTTTGAATTATGATCCGGATACCACTCTGATTCGCCTTACAATTCACCGCTGGAATCAGAAACAATACGCCTTATCCGTGCTTTTTACTGTTGTGATGGTTTATCGCTGTTCGAGATATGGAATCCGAAGGGAAGATCTGTGGCTGTTTTTCCTGTTGGGAGTATCGGTATTCGTCTCAGCCTGTACGATCTTACGGACAAATAACGAAAAAGCCACGCTTCTCCTGAATCGAAGCGGTATTCAACTGGATCATCCCAGGTTTGGAAAGCGATATATTCCCTGGTCAATGATCGGTAGAATAAGGTGGAACTGGATAACTGGCACCTTTTCGATATCAGGCCGTGATGGCAAAAACATATTATCCATGAACAGACGAGACGTTGGCGGTAGAAAGACCGGGCAACGTTGTGCGGAGGAAGCGAATCGCCTTTACCGGCGGATGAAAACCGAGGCATGATAGCTGTAACCAGGCCACTTTTTGGAAAAACAATCCCCTATATTTTTCGCAATTACTCTTCGATTCGCTCGATTTTGTAATTCTCCGCCGAACTAAGCCACACGATTTTCCATCCCGGTGATAATTGCAGTATCCATCCGTTGCCGCTAATCCGTTTCTGTTTGCCGATATCAGCTGGCGCGGAGATCGTCAGGGATGTCCAATCCTCGGATACGAGGACTCCGTTACGGTTTACTTCCAATATGCCCCATTCATCGGTTATACGCATTTGGCGATATACCTGCCCGTGGCCGGGAAAAACGCGGACTTCCCGGGGATCGAACTGAAAGTTCGCTTCGCAAACGGGGATACGAATAGTCGGACCAGCTATGAATTTCTCTGTGTAGCTCAGGTACCTCGCCTGTCGCTGGTGGTCCAGTCCCTTTTCCCTCGCATACAACTTATCCCAACCGTATTTTTCTGCGATTTTACTCGCATCAATTGGAGATGGCAATTGAATGTCAACGGCCTTCGCCAGGATTGCGCCTAGATCAGAGTCCGGTGCAAGACTCTCACGCCAGTCCGGTTCAAGTCTATCGAGAATCAACCCGTACAAGGGCCCGGAGACATAAGCGAACGAGTTCACCAGTGATGACCAGTCGTAAGACCAGGTAAGGTTTCTACCGGCAAGGTCTACTATTTCGTTCGGATTTCCACCGGCAAGCCTGACTCCGGTGTATTCGGCCAACCCTTCGTTCATTTCGGCCGCGCATTCGGCTATCCGCGCGTTGGGATATAAGCTATATCGTTTGTTTCTGAAAACCAACGCGTCGGTGATAGCTTCCTTTCTATTGGTTGACTCGGTATCCAGGGCAGCGGCCAACGCGCGCCATTCCATGAAAATCAACATGCGGGCATTTAGCTCATCGAGATGATTACAGGAAACAGCCTGGGGAGCCAGGTCGATATAGTGGAACATTTCATGGGCGAGAATATGGCGTAATTCCGTATCATCTTTCGGTGCAGGCCAGGGGACCATCACCCAACGCGTTCCGCTCCACGTGGTAACAGTGGCGCCCAGGTTTTCGGTGGCAGGCAGTTTACCTGTGTACGCCTTACCGGCAGGCGTTAGGCGGCCTTCACTGTCGCCTTGATTGGCCACGATCTTGCGCGCGCGGTAATCGACGATAAGGATAGGGGCGTCCAGGCGATGGTTCCACAGCTTCCCGTTGTCTTTATCTGCAATCTCTTTTGCTAATGTAAAGCAACGTTTGGCTGTTTTTGGAGTTAAGGGTATATCCAATGGTTTGTAGGTGGGATTGAAGTCTGTATCGGCTACGGTCATCACCGATAGATTGATATTGATCAGGATTAAAAGCAATTGGTTCGTCATGGCAGTTAATCGTTCAGGCGGCGGACGTATATTATTATACCACCCAGGAAGCCAGCTATACCCAGTACCACCAGCACCGTCGGCAGCCAGCGGATAGTGAATTCGTATTCTTCCAGACCAAATTCAATAGCCCGTAAAATTCCAAAGACCAGTATTGGAAATCCAAAGGATAAACCGGTGGCTATCGCGTGGCTTGGCAGAAAAGATGAGCCGAGCCAGGCGGAACCGAACATGGATATGGATAGCGCGACGAGTATGGGCAAAAGACGGTGCCGGGCATCCACTATAGATTCCCCCAGGTCGGGATCGTTTCCAATAGTTCTCGGGGCAACAACCATGATGAGCAAAAGACCACATGCCCATATCAGAATCCCCGGTCCCGCTGCGATTACCGCTTTGCTGATAATAACGTGCTTGCGGTTTACAGGCAGGGGGGCCAGGAACTCGGCCGATCTATCCGCTCGCTCGCAGGCAAACGCGGTTCCGCCTAGCATCGCCAGCGTTATCAGTGAACAGGTTAAACCGAAAAAGGGGCCCATAGTAAGAGCCGTCGCCCAGGCGTAATACGGTCCACCGTAGCGATGCTCCGCCCACAGGTTGATCAGGACCAGCGCCGCAATCGGCGTAACGAAAAAAAACAAACCCGCAAGGAGGGGCAGGCGATTGACCCGATAGTCCTTCCAGAGCAGTGCCTTGAACATGGTCATCCCTTGGCCCCTTTTATGAAATCCTTGAAAATATCCTCCAGGCCCAGGTCGTGTACTTCCAGGTGTTCCACCGGGTATATACCGCGAAGCTCATCAACCGCGTTTTCTATGGATCCATATATAGTGAAAACCCATTGGCGATGCTTGACCGTGTGATAAACTGTGCCGAAAGGCAACTTATTGAGCGGCGTATCGTTACTCACCGTAACGGAAACGCGTTTACAACTGGTAACCAGGTCGTCTGCGGAGGTATTTGCCAGCAGTTTTCCATTAAAGATAATCCCAATACGATCGGCCAGGCGGCGAACATCACTGAGGATATGGCTGGAAAAAAGGATGGTCTGTCCGTCGCGGCACAAAGTCTGCAGCAGGGCGTCGAGGAACTCCTCTCGTATCAGCGGATCGAGCCCGGATGTCGGTTCATCCAGGATGAGCAGCTCCGGCTCATGAGCAACGGCAAGCAGCAGGGCGAGTTTGGCCAGCATACCTTTGGATAGATCCCTTATCCGTCCGTCGCGGTTCAGTTCAAAAAGTTCGAGCAGTTCATCGCAAAGTGCATCGTTCCACGTCGCATACAAACTGCGGCAGAACCAGATGACCTCTTTAACCCGCATCCAGCGATGGAAATAGTGAAATTCAGGAACGAACCCGATCCGCCGCCGTAAAGGCACGCAGTTACTCGCGTTATCCATCCCCAGAATATGGATCTGCCCGGCGTCGGGTTTGAGCAGGTTCATGAGCAGGCGGATCGTAGTGGTTTTACCAGCTCCATTCGGGCCAATGAAGCCGTAAACGGTGCCTCGCTCGATCGTCAGGTTCAAGTCGTCTACTGCCGTGTTGCTCTTGAACCTCTTGGTCAGCGAGTTTATTTCAATGGCCGGGATTGAAGTCATTTGGACTTTTTCGCCTCCCGGTTCACCTCGCGAAGTGCCTGCTCAAACACGCTGCGGGTTTTTCTGATAGATAGACCGGCCTGCTGCGCCGAGCGAATACCTTCGGCGAATTTCCGCCGGATACTATCTTCCGAAAGGTGCTGGGCGGCCACCGCTCCGCGACCCGACACGAACATTCCCAACCCCTTGCGAGCGTGGATAAGTCCTTCTCTTTCCAGCTTTTCATAAGCCCGTTGCACGGTATTCGGGTTGACCGTCAACTCCAACGCCAGCACTCGCTGGGAGGGGAGCATCTCGCCCGGTCGATATACACCGGCCGCTATGGCGCTACGAATATGGTCGGCGATCTGCAGATATATCGGGACGGAATTGTTCGGATCTACACTCAAGGCAGCCTCCTTATTTTTGCGCCAGTGCGCTAGCTAACTAATGCACTATAACACCTGGCATCGCGAATTGCAAGATTAAATTTCAAGTCGCCGATGCATGCAGCATGAGTTGCCCAGACCCGGTAACCATTTGACGAGGCAGGGGTTCGAGTTCGAGGATGGATCAATACCTGGTTACTTTTTACGTGGGTAGCGGCTTGCCGATCATTTCTCGATTGAATCGCGTTACGACCGCGGTTATGATTCCCCGATATATCCATGGGGGATAACGAAAAGGGTGATCGCCGATGCACGAACGAGTCGAAAAACTGCCGAAATCTGATCCGGATTACCGCCGCTTTATTGACGCGGTCAATCGCAGAAAAACTGACCGGGTACCGCTTATCGAGCTAGCCGTACATCCGGAGGTTGTGAATTCGCTTTTGGGTGAAAAGGCTACGACCGACGTGGGGGAGTTAACCCGTCGTAACGTAAAGCTGCTCCATCGCCTGGGCTATGACGTTGTCAAGGTGTCCGCGATCATACCTTTCCCTACGCAAACTGTGACAGGTCAGGACGATTCCGAATTGAGCAGTTCCGCCCGCCAGTGGCAGGATCAGCACAACGGCCCCATCCAGAATCTGGATGATTTTGAGAAAGCCGATTGGCCCGACATGAGCCGGGTAAATTTATCCCCACTGGACGTAGCCGCCGAGGTTCTTCCCGAAGGGATGAAAGTAATTGGTTTTTCCGGTGGTGTACTGGAGTTCACAATGGACATGATAGGTTTAGAAAAGTTCATGTTCGCCGTTTACGATCAACCGGAACTAGTTCAAAAAGTCGTCGATCGCGTGGGGCGGATCATCTACGATGTTTTCGAGACCTACTGCCGCATGGATCACGTTTGCGCCATCTGGCTCGGCGACGATATGGGCAGCAAGAACGGCATGCTTGTTTCTCCGGACCTGCTGAACAGCTTGATTTTCCCCTGGTACAAAAAGTTCGTGGAACTGGCTCACAAACACGACCGCCCGTTTATTCTGCACAGTTGCGGTAAAATCGGCGCCGTATATCCGACGCTTATAAGAGAGGTTGGAATAGACGCCAAGCACAGCTTTGAGGATGGTATCCTCCCCGTTGAGGAGTTTCACAAGCAGTGGGGGCCGGAAGTGGGAGTGCTGGGCGGTATAGACGTCAACACATTGTCAATCGGCAGCGAAGAGATAATAACCTCTCGCGTACGAACAGTACTCCAGGCAACCGCGGACAAGGGTGGATACATGTGCGGGTCGGGTAACAGTATTCCCAACTACGTATCTCCGGAAAACTACCTGGCCATGATAGAGGAAGTCGCCCGTTTCAACTGCCTCATGTAGAATCCGAAATCACGTTAAAACAAGTGCGGTTTCAGGGATTTCTGCGATATCTCGGAATCTCAGATACACTCAATCTGAGATTGTAGCTCGCCGGGACGATAGTCATCTTTGTTTCTTCTATGAAGCCGGGCCAGTCAGAGAGAGAGTTTTCGAAAAAACAGGGGCACTCTTCTATTCAGGCTTTACATGTTCTTGTTATTCAGTAGGACGTGCCCTGTTCAACTATGCGGCAACGAAAGATTCTTAGTGGCGGGGTACATCTCCATAGAGAAAAACCAAAGACGCAAAACGAGCTGTCGCCGTACCCGTTTTCTATACCTTTAACCGTTCTGGTGGGTATTCAAAACACAAAAACACGAATAATTCGGAGCAACAGATCGGCCGTATGCAATAGATCGCCCCCTTCGTCTTCGCGGACACAATCCAAAGAAGACCGTTACGGGTGCACTGAAAGACTGCCTCATAACAGGTAAACTACCACCACTGCCCATTTAAAACCATTGCAAACGACTGATCTGTTACCCGCAGGGAACACCGAACTTTATGACTGGGAACACCTCTATTGATTGTGCAGTGCCGCATGGCGGCACTTCCGATCCTCAGGCTGCACGGTCGACTGAACTTGTGTAAGGGGAATTACTATGTGCAATGATGGTGATGTGTGGACATGGATGAATAAAAAAAACGCACCGATCAGGGGTTCGCGGTTTTAATATTCTATATTTCATTATATTGTATAAATACGCAATCCCGCAATGTGATTGCAATGCCGGTATTCAAATGAGAACGTGGATAGTTAAAACGCGAAATCCTGTTTTACGTTCGGCTTTCGCAGCAAGGCATGCTCTTGGATGTTCCCCAAAACTTTGTTTGTAGGATTTCTTGGATTACATTGAATGGTTCTGGATGGTTACCGCAATTTTCGTTGTGGTTTTAATGATGAGAGTAGAGAGTCGAGAGTAGACCGCAGGAGACGGAGCGGGTTACTGCACGTAATTCGCGGCTATTGACTGTCGTTTTTTTCTGCTTCTTGCTCTCAGCTTTCTCCTGCTCCAGTAAAAAAGCCACGACGAAAGTCGTGGCTTTTTTACTCGGGGCGACTGGATTCGAACCAGCGACCTCTTGACCCCCAGTCAAGCGCGCTAACCAGACTGCGCCACGCCCCGGAGTGATTTTCGAGACGAGTAGCTTACGGGCATTCTGGTGGTCTTGTCAAGTTGGACCGATTAATTGGTTTTCTGGGCCGCTAACTTGGCCCTTATGCCTTAAAAACCCGCTGCTCTACAGCGGTTATCGTTACATTATCCACTATTTCAAAGCTTTGGACGCGATGACCAGTTGCTGAAATGAACTGGCTTCTGGTGACTTGTGGCTATATTACCGGGCAGGGCGGAGCTTGGGCTTTTGTTGGTCTCCAGGGGGCGATGCCAAGCAGCATATGCTCTGTTGAGCTGTTCCGGCTTACTGGTTGGCCGCGATGTTTTTAAGGGTCCGTTGGAGTTGGCTCGACCGGTGCATCTTGCGTGGTTGGATAAGCCAGCGGCGGTCGTGTTGGAATTCACGGTAAGCTGGCAGGGGGCCGGTTAGTTGAACCCAGGCCTTGGTGTAATTCTATAAGGCTCGTTCTGTTGGGCGACTCCTGTTGCTTACCGACATTAATCTTTGGTGCGATTCATAATCACGAAAGCTGTTCACGGGAGCGATCAGCATGGTTCACGAAATACATCGCGTCCTCCGTTAATCGGCGATCCTGTCTGTTTAATACAAAAACGGCTCAAACCTGGTAAACCATTATTCCAGTAATTCGGGATATCGAATGGATGCCAGGAGCATTTTTCCGTATTTTTCCCAAAGCGTATCGCTATTCATATTGGAGGCCGACTTCGGTAGTTCCACCGTTATGATTGGCACGTTCAACGTGATCCCCGCGTACGAGCCCAGCGACCCCGGTCGGCTGCCCAAACGTTTAACGGGAAGATCGGTCCACTTGCCCATGGCGTTGGCTAACTCGCCGGCCGGTCCGTCGTAGTCTATGCACACCAGGGGCTGGTGGATGGATACGATGCGGTCGGGCTGGTATTTATCCATTGCTGCTTTAATCGTTCGGCTTTCCGGTTCGGACAGCGGAACTCGCCCGTGCTTGTCGGTGACCTTGAAGTTAGGGGCCGGGAAATTCCTGTTCAGGTCGATGCCGTTGACATTGTGTCGCTGGTTGATCGCTCGCCCGTCGGGATTGGTTAATGGCAAAAGGATTACGCGGCGGCCTTCGAGCAACTCCTGGTTGGCCTTCAGGTAGCCGGAGAGTCTGTAGACCAGAGGTTCGCCGGCCGGCTCGCTGCCGTGAATGGTTCCGATAATCATTACCGTAATACGGTCTTCGTCGCCATCATCGGTGAGTTCCATAACCTCACAGTTGATGGGGCGATCCTGAACCGAATGACCGGCCACCTCTTTCCATACGTTCAGTTGCTGTCGGGGGCCGTGGCAGCCGGTGGTCAGGATCAGGCCTGACAGAGCTACGACTGCGATTATGCCCGTGGATCGGACCAATCCATGCTTCGATCTGCTTTGCGAATGACTAAGTAACATTTCGGTGTACCCCCTTTGCTACCCGTTGATTTGAATCCTTGTGATCTGCTACGGCTTCCGTGCCGGTAGCATAAATGAAGCGAGTGATATCGCAGAACCACGCCGCTGAGATATTTACCACGGTCGGGAGCCGTTGCCAAGAGCAATAGTGCGAAAGTTTAGCTGTAAACCTTTGTTTGTGCCCGGCTCTGACGATAATATGGAGGGAGCAGCTTTTTGTCTTGAAAACGGGGGTGACGTTCTTTTTGGGGATATACCAATTCAACCAGCGCAGCGAACCGGGGTGGTATCGCCGTTGGTCGGGTAAACGAGTTACGGGAGTGATCATGGCAAGTTATGTTAAGTTTCAGTTTTTCTTCCTGGGGGTGATACTCGCTGCTGTTCAGTGGCTGCCGAGTGAGGCCGCACGCGGCTCTGAGCCTGCGGTGCTGGAGGTCAAGGAGCCGGTTTCCGTTTCGCCTTCCAAATCGTCTAATGTCGTTCTGCAGGGGGCATGGGGAAAAGAAGCAGGGCAGTTCGGCAAGGTGGATGAAGCCTCCCGTCCCGGCCCGATGGATTTCGCGGTGATCGGCGACAAACTGTTCGTTCTCGATTCAGTAAATTCCCGCGTCCAGGTGTTTACGCTGGATGGCGGTTTCCGCAAGGCGATATCCATAGCGACGGCCACGGCCGACTTCATGGCTGTGGATGATCACGGTAATATCACCGTGCTGGACGCGTTTGTTAGGCGCGAGTGCAAAACCTTCAAGGGTGATGGTACGCTTGAAAAACTGATGAAAATCCCTGCAGAGCTCGAACTGCCCTCGGCGGTATTTGCCGCCGGTGATTCCATATGGGTGGAGGAGAGGCATAGCCAGGTATTTGAAATCAGTGATTCGCCGGAGAAAAATGGTTCGTCAGGGAAAATAACGAAACGCATTTCCGGCAGGCCTGTTGTCAGGGCCTACAAATCCACTGGGGAGTTTTCGACTGTCCACGCCCGCAGGAACGGACAGCGGGAGGTGATTCTGCGGGTAAGCGATGATCGCAATAAAGCGAAACTGACCTCCTTGCGTTTTCCCCGGGCGATCGGATCGGTCGTCGGCCTGGAAACAGACGTTAAAGGCCGGTGTTATCTCACGGCCGCTTGTCTGACCGATGAGAAAAACAATTCCTGGAATACCGATCTGGTAACCGTGGTTTTCTCTCCCGATGGTGAAATCGTAAAAACGGTGCGTATGCCGAATAACTACATTACCGACCATTACCGGAAGGTATTCGTTACGCCTGCGGGTGATATCTACCAGATGCAGACCGATTCCGCGGGCGTGCGTTTCATTCGCTGGGAGAGCGGCGATGCAGCGGGAAGGGGGGAGAAATAATGGTTAGGGGATTTACGATATTGACTGTTCTGCTCCTGGCGGAAGCTGCGTTGTGCCAGATTCCCGAATGGACACGCAAGGATATCCTCAACTACGGGGCTACGGGAATAGGCTCACCATACGTGTGGGGCGGTTCCAACTGGGATCCGTCTGATCGTTCATTCGGCGGGGCTGATTGTTCCGGGTTCGTGGGCAAGAGCTGGGCTCTTACCCGCTGGACACCTTATCGGGTGAGCCTGCACGCCTACGCGACGATACATTATATAGGCACACCGGGAGCATATTGGGAAGAGGTTAATCGCGGCGACATGCTTTACGGCGATGCGATTGTCTACCGTTATGCGGACAATTCCGGCGGGCACACCTACCTGTACCTTGCTGGTGACGGTTGGGGTTCACACGAAGTATACGAAGCCCGGGGAACGGCTTATGGAATTGTCCATCGCTGGCGGGAGGTTATAAGCGATCCCAGTAGTGCCAAGGGGATTCGCCGGGACAACCTGATAGAGAATATCTCGGTTACCGAGCACATCGTGGAAACGGACGACGGGGCGCCCACGTTTACCGCAATTGGGATGACCGGTAGCTCGCAGTATGACAGTTACGCCCTCGGTTGCGAGGAAGGTAACTGCCGGTATCGCTGGGTTTCTTCAACCAGGAACGAAAGCTGCACTTTCCGTCCCGTCATACCGGAAACCGCGTATTATCGAGTTTACGTTACCTGTAACGAGGGTGACGAAAACGTAAGTGGCGTCCGCGTTACGATTAATCATGGCGAAGGTACCAACTCGTATACGTGGGACCAGGATGACGATTCCCTGCACAATAAGTGGACTCCCATGGGTGATCGCGGTTTTCTGTTTTACGCAGGCTCAGACGGGTCTGTGGTTTGGGATGATTACAACGCCACGCCGGCAAACGGGACGCGCATATTCCGCGGTGACGCGACGAAGTTCTCCATTGACAATCGTGTGGAGGTTGACGGTGTGGGTGGTAGTCCCGGGAAATTCGCTACCCTGAGAGATGCGGTGGCTTGGATTAACGCCCATCAGTCGGAGGAGCCCGATATAATCAACATAACCTGCGATACGCTGACGGAAACGGGTTGTGTTGAAATCGATCTTGACGATGACCTGGTTATCAATGGTGATGCCGATGGCAACGGAACGGCGGTTGTTATAGCTGTTTCCCCGTCAACTCCGTCCGACTGGTCTCAACCTTGCGGAATGTATTTGGATATTCCCATCCAGCATCACTACGAGATCAACGACGTTGTGGTGGTTCCCAGGTTCGTCTCCGCCGGGCATTCCACCGGGGCTTACGGGCTGGTTATCGACGAACGTAATCCCGGAGGCGACGCCTGCGCCATGAGCCTGTCGCTCAGTAATGTTACCGTGACCGGCAGTTTGAATGGGGATGTCCCAACTGATTCTCAAGTTGACAGCCGGGCTCTGGCTACCATGTTCGGCGGAAACGACAGCGATTTGGGAGCGGCCGTCCTGCAGCGATCCTCCGACTGGGCGGGCGACGACGCATGTCGCCAGGCGGTTTTCGCTACTGGTTTAACCATTACTCACAGTGCGACTCGCGGGTTGGCGTTAACTTCATCGTACACCTCGTGGGTAATAGACGGCGGTTTGAATGTTACCTGTAACACCCTGGAAGGGATCAAAGCACATGAACTGAATGAGAGCACCCTCAGGATTGTCGACTCTTCCGGTATGAATCCCAATCGAATTACCGGCAACTTCGGGAGTGGATTGGTTAATACCGGTGAAGATGGAACGGGCTATGTTGAATTGAGTCGTTGCCGAATATCCGAAAACCACGGAACAATGGGGGGCGGAATAACATCTGAATACGCCACGACGATCATCGATAACTGCTTTATTGTCGATAACTACACGGCCGGTGGCGGAGGTGGCGTGTTAGTTGTTGAGGGGAACCTGCATCTTTCCGAATCTACGGTTTCCGGCAATTCGGCGGCCAATGGCGTTGGCGGATTACATTCCTGGCTGGGCAATATCGATATAGCCAATTCCATCATCTGGGGAAACGAGGGGATATCTTTTAACGATCCCTCTGCGACGGTCAATTACTGTGACGTTGAAGGCGGTTATTCCGGTGTTGGCAATATCGACGTTGATCCGGTGTTTATATCTGCTTCAACCGGTGATTATCACCTCGCTCGATACTCCCCTTGTCTCAATGGGGGAAATCCTGCGTTTGTTCCCGTGGCGGGAGAGGTCGATTGGGATGGGCAACTCCGCGTGTTCTGCGGTTTAATCGACATGGGTGCCGATGAGCAGCAGTTCTGTGGCGGCGATGCGAACTGTGACGGCAATGTTGATATAGATGATTTCATCAACCTGGCCGATTGCCTGTCCGGTCCGAATCGAGTGCCCTCCCAGAGCGGTTGCCTGGAACAATTTGACTACGATGATGACAACGATATCGATCTGGTGGATTTCTCGCGATTTGAATTCCGTTAGTCGGGTTTCGGTTAGAAGGTAGTTCGCATATAGAAGGCCGGGGCACATGTCCCGGCTTTTTGCGTATGTATTTCGAATCTGTGGGTCGGGTCGTTTGACTACTGCTGTAAACATCTTTGTTGTTTTAGCCTTTTCGCGGTTTTCTGAGTTTCGCGTTTCTAAAGATAGTGGGGGAAGGTTTCGGCAATTATCGATCTGAAATTCGAAATCTCAAATTAGTTTCATCAGCTTGTAGCGAAAACCGAGGGGCCTGGCTAACATAGGTTTTTTAAAGGATTTATGATCAAGAAAAATGTTTACAGCGGTGGTCGTTTGACCCGACAGTATGCATCCGATTTTAATCGAATCGAATAGTCCGATCTGCTGTAGCGTTTCGCCTTCGTATATGACAAAATACCCGGTAAGGTTAAGCTGTTGGATTGAGTTGCTATCCGGTTGATTGATTTAGATAGTTTGATGTGGGGATATCGATTGAGCCAAAACGGGGTGAGTTTATGAAAAAAAATATTACAGTTGCTGTTGGGTTTGTACTTATTGCGGTATCGACGTTGTTCGCGGGGCAGGGGGTTTGGATACGGGGCAACCAGATTGGTTATTATCCAGGCGATCCCAAGGTGGCGGTTCTTTCGTCTGATGAGGAGTTGTCCGGTAAGTTCCAGGTCGGTGATTTTGCGGCCGATATAGGTTTCGACCAAGGGCAATGGGGGCCTTTCAAGCACAACTATCGACTCGATTTCAGTAAGCTGACCAAACCGGGTGAATATCAGATTGTTTTCGGGGAACAAAAATCGCTGCCGTTTCGGATAGGGAAAGACGTTTATAGCGATGTACCGGAAAAGCTGCTCGGTTTCATGCGTCTTCAGCGGTGTGGGCATAATCCAATTACCGGAGAAAGATGTCACCAGCAGGATGCCATCGATACGGTAACCGGAAAGCCGGTGGATCTGGTCGGCGGATGGCATGATGCGGCCGATCGCATCAAGCACATGATTACCACGTCTTATTGCGTGGCCGCGCTTTATCTTTCCCACGCTAAGGAGGAAGCGAAGTACGGGGCCGAGTTTCTGAAAAAGATCCATCCCGATCCGAACACCATTTACGTGCAGATAGCGGATGACCGGGACCACGGTCCACCGGCGGCGCTCTGGCATGAGGATAAAACCGATTACGGCTGGGGAGCGGGCGGTCCGCGATCCGCCTGGCCTGCTACTGGCAAACCACAGGGGCCCAAATATAAGAACAAGTCGACCGGGTTGGCCAGCCTGCCGGCAGGACCTCCGCGGCAATGATGTTGGCCGGTGACTTGAAAACGGCGAAATCTCTGTACGAACTAGCGCAAAAGAACCCCGGTTGCGCCATGTCAGTTCCGGTCAAGGCTCCGCATTATTACGGAGAGAGTACTTTTTATGATGATCTGGAATGGGCGGCCACCGAACTGTATATCGCTACCGGCGATAAAACCTACCTGCAGCAGGCCGTTGAATATGCCGGAAAGGCGGGCGAGAGCAAGTGGATGGGGAAACTCAAGCATGGCCATTACGAGTTCTTTCCCTATGTGAACCTTGCTCATTGGCGGTTATATCCGCACGTGGATAAAAAGACGCAGGCCGTACTCGCCGGTTACTATAGAAAAGGGCTGGAGCGTGTGCAGCAGTTGGCTCAGAAAAACCCTTACAGGCTGGGTACGCCACTGGTCTGGTGTTCAACCAACGACGTGGTGGCCGCGGCCACCCAGGCTATGCTTTATGAAAGGATGACCGGCGATACCCGGTTTAAACACCTGGCGGCGGAAGCTCGCGACTGGATTTTCGGGCGCAATCCCTGGGGTGTATCATTCGTTATAGGCGTGCCGGTTGACGGGGTGGCTTCGAGTAAACCGCATCATCAGTTTCATAGCCTGGCCGGTATCCTGCCGGTCGGGGGAATTGTCGACGGTCCGGTCTACAAGGAGATCAACGACAGTCTTAAGTTCGGTGATTTCGGTGAAGATCCGTTTGCCCGGTTCCAGTCAGAGGTTGGTGTTTTTCACGATACATATATGGATTTTTCCACCAACGAGCCGATTATAGACGGCACGGTTTCCCTGTTATTGTTGCTGGAATACTGGCAATAAACCGGTAAAGTAATAATGTGTGTCCGGTCCCGATCTAGCCGGGAAAGTTTACTGAAACTGATGCGAGCAAGACGGCCGACCTCGCCCCTGGGGGCGCCTGTTTGTTACCGTTGCGATTGCTGTCCAGGTTTTCTTTGAAGAGGGTTAAAAAGGCGTACCGCATTCGGGGCAGCGGTTCGAGTTCAACCCTATAAGCGAATAATCGCATTTGACGCAGGAGGGTTCTGTTGTGTCAATCATACGCAGGCGGGTTGTCAGGAATCCAGAAAGAGTCTGGTGAAACCTGCGACCAGATCTGAGTTTCCCCTCCAGAAACGTATAGCATATGATGATTACACATCCGGCAGTGGAAATCCATAATCCCCATAGGGAATTCTCGGTAGCAATAAAGTTGGAAAACCAGATGGTGAATGCTGCGGTGTAGAAGAAGCGGAGACACAGTTCACCGCCATGTCCGATTCGTGTGGTTTTAAACCAGAATACGAAATAAATACTCAGCAATGCAATCCAAGCCAGTAGTTCAAACCTATTGGGGGGATCTAGAAGTAGTTGTACGAAGAGTAATAGGAATGGCAAAAACAAAACGGTCAAAGGGATGATATGTCTGTTAGAAAACGGCTTGCGAACGCCGCCATCTGTTAAGGGGTTGCGCAAACAGGCAATGAAAACCAGTAAACCGAATATGTACGGAGTCAGTATCGCAGTGCCGAATACGAAATCTGCTGGAGACGGTGAGGATTCCATGTAGCATTCTATGGTAAAGGCGATGGGAGTTATGTCTGAGTTACAGGAATTCACCGCCGGCAGGAAAATTGTACAAGCCAGGAAAAACCCGCCGAAGGCCTGCATCCGGCGATAGCGCCTGAGTTTATACCGCCAGATCGGAGAGTCGGGCCGGGGGGCGGAGCCGGTGGTCTTTGTTGTGGGATTGGAGTTTTTCATCGTGGGCTGAAGTTATAATGTTTTTGAAACGATTCGCATAGTGATCCAAATCCTGGAAAATCACACGGTAAGAGGAGTTAAAAGTCTGCCAGACAAGTTCTTACGTTATCGATGCGGTTATGCTATGCTTGGAGGCGATTATGAACCGTAGGGTTGTGTAGGGGGTGCGTGTCGCTCTGCGGTATCAGGATTGTGTTGATGGGCGTGTGTGCAGGAGCAGGCCAACCGTTCGGGCGGAGCGAGTTGGTTTAGGTCGGCGGTCAGAGTTGGGTGAAAATGGTAGCACTGGCCGGTGGTGGTGTGAAGGAGGAAGTTTCTATGACTATGCGCAGCGTTTTGTGGACCGGCGTGGCGATGGCGATATTTGCAGGATCAGTTGCAATTGCCGAACCGCTGCCTGCGGACCCGCGCGTGCAGACGGGGAAACTAGCGAACGGCGTTACGTGGATTTACCAGCATCACGACAATCCTCCGGGCAAGATGGCGCTTATGGTTCGGGTGGGTTCCGGTTCGTTGAACGAAACTGATCAGCAGCTCGGGTTGGCGCATTTCGTTGCTCACCTGGCTCGCAAGGCGACTGAGCACTTCCCTCCTGGAGAATTAACCAGGTATTACGAGAGTCTGGGGATGGATGTGGAGGACGATTCGAGTGCCTTCGCCAGTTTCAACCAGAGTGGTTACATGCTGTTTTTGCCGGATAACAGCCAGGGTAGTATAGATCGCGGTTTGATGGCTTTGAGCGATTATGTTTTCCGGGCTACGTTCGATCCTGAGACAATTGAAAAAGAGCGAAAGGTGATGCTCTCGCAATGGAAGCTCGGGCGAAACGCGGAAGATCGGGTTTTAAAGCGGGAGCTGGAATTCGTTTTTTCCGGTTCGCGTATTGCCGGGCGGCAGATTCTCGGGGAACCGGAGATTATCGAGAAGGCTCCGAGGTCGGAGTTCATTGACTATTACCGAACCTGGTACAGGCCCGAGTTGATAACGGTAATCCTGGTGGGTGACGTACCACTGGCGTCGTTGCTTCCCGCGGTGGACAAATGGTTTGGGAAATACGAAGCACCGGTACCTGTCCGGGAGGCGAAAGGGGCGGAGTTCAAGCTGTTTTCAAAACCTCGCGCGTACGTGATAACCGATCCGGAACTGGGCGGGTGCGAGGTGGGAATGATCAATATAGAGCCTGCCCGGCCTGCACAAACGACGGTTGAGCAGTTTCGGGCTGAACTGCTTGAAAGGGTTTCCTCATGGATAGCAGGCCGGCGTTTGAGCGAACGGGTTCAGACGGGCGAGGCGGCTTATACGCATGCGGTTACCTACGTGGTCGACTATTACCAGGGTGGTGTGGTGGCCGGTGCCGCGGCATGGGGAAAACCGGAAGACTGGCAGCGGATGATGGGGGAGTTAATCTACGAGGTGAACAGGGCGAGGGAACACGGTTTCACTTTGCGGGAATTGGAATTAGCCAAAAAGGAACTTCTGGCGGAAGCTGAACGAAAGGTGGATACGGAATCCGCCCGCAGCGCGAAATCGGTGATGATGGAATTGTGCGGTGCCGTCAACGATGGTGAACCGGTAGTGTCGCCGAGGCAGAGACTTGAGCTGGTTCGCAAGTTGCTGCCGTCGATTCAACTGGCAGAGGTTAACGGTGCGTTTCGCCGCCACTACGGTGCGGAGACATTCGCCTACGGGGTTATGCTGCCGGATAAGGAGGGAGTACTGATTCCGACACGGGGCGAGGTATTATCTGCGGCGATTAAGGCCCGGGCCAAACGCACCAAAGCGATCAGTCGGAAAGAAGCGATAACCTCGCTGCTTAGCAAGGAACCGGTGCCGGGCGCTGTTGTGGAAAAAACTGTTGATGAGGATCTGGGAGTAACCAGCCTCTGGTTGGACAACGGAGTGCGGGTGCATCTCAGGCGGATGGAGCATGAGAAGGACGAAGTTCTTGCGAGTATAAGTCTGGCCGGTGGCAGGATAGAGGAATCCACGGGGACGTTGGGAAATACAATAATGGTGTCGAACGCCATGCGGAAGCAGCCGGCCACGCGATCGGCAACCTCAACGGAAATTCGTGACCTGATGACAGGAAAAAAGGTGACAGTCTGGGCGGGTGCGGGGACGGACCGACTGGTATTTAATGTTGCAGGTTCACCAAAGGATTTGGAAGAGGGGTTCAGGCTGGTTTACGCATTGCTGACAGAAGGTGTGATTGAGGAATCTGCTCTTCGAGTATGGAAATCTCAGCAATCTCGCTACTGGGCAATGTTAAACGCGTTTCCGGAATACCGTGCATATCAGGCGATGGCGGAAACTCTATATGAGGGAGATCCGCGACAGAAGCCGCTCCTGGAAGAAAAGAGTATTGCTGCGCTGACGTTGGAAGGGGCACAGAGTTGGTTTGATCGTATGCGAACGGAATCGCCGCTGGAGATAGCTGTTGCGGGTGAGATTGACATTCCGGAAACTATCCGGCTGGTAGAGAAATACTTCGGCTCGTTACCAAAGAGGCCCCGTTCGGCCGGTGAAAAGTTGAATTCGTTGCGCAAGTTGAAGCTTTCTCCGGGACCATGGAACAAGCACGTGGTGGTGGAGACGGTTACTCCCAAGGCAATGGCGATTGCCGGTTTTATCGGGTGCGACTTGAACGATATTCACGATAGGCGGGGTTTGGAACTTGCGTCCACAATTTTGAACAGCCGGATGATCAGGAGAGTGCGAGAGGAGTTGGCTCTGGCGTATTCGCTGGAGGCGGCGAGCAATCCCGGCGTGGGTTATGAGGGTGGCGGCTTGTTCCTGGTGGCCGTTCCCTGTGAACCGGAGGCGGCAAAAGCGGTGGTCAGGGAGATTCATCTGTTGTTCGAGGATTTCGCCGCTAAAGGTCCGACAGAAACCGAGTTAGCCAATGCACGAAAACAGATAGCTAACAACCTGGACGAGTCGATGCGCGGGTTGAAATACTGGATAGGAGTTCTCGGTGATTTGGATTATCACCATAAGAGTTTGAAGGTCGTGAAACAGGAGCAGGAGGCATACAGCAAGTATACGAGAGAGGATGTGGTTCGGGTTTTCAGGAAGTATTATAATTCTGAACGGAGATACACCTTCATTGCGACGCCGGCAGCAGAGAGTGGAAAAGAGAAGTAGCTTATATTTCAATCCTGTACGTAAGTTGATCTGCGGCGGGGAAGGAACGTATCCGTGTCGTAATGCGGGGTAGGTGCCCAGGGTTATATCCATTTTCCATTTCAGCGGTGGGTTCAGGGTATTACAGGAGCCTTTCGCTAATAACCGGGTTTGCGAAGAGCCGCGGATTTTAGGATTGAATTTCGGTATTGTGCCTGTTACGCTGGTTAGTCATGTCAACTCAAATGCGCTACATATTTCTAGCCGACGGCAAACTGTATGTGGGCAGTACGCAAAGTCAGCCGGAGGAAGTGGAAAGTAAGTTTGTCCAGGAAGCCCTGGATCGCCGGCAGATGGAAAGTGATCGTAACAGTTGGAAGTCCAGCGGTATGATGTGGAATTTCAAAGAGCGGTATAATCCCAACCCTTTTGCCATCGAGGAACGCTACGACGACCTGAGGCCGGTTCGGTTTGTTTCGGTAACCGGAGCGGGAAGGAGCGGCGAAGTTTATTATTCACTTGTAAACGGCACGATGGGCGGATTGTTTCACTACAACATAACGGAGAACTATGAGCGAAGGCTGGTGCACCGTCAGCATATGCTGTTGCGGGACCTTTGCCGGTCGGATGTAAACAGTCGCCTGGCCTGCAGCGTAAGCCAGATGGACGGATCGGCGAACCTGGCGTTAATGGAAGGGGACGGGGGAAAGTTACGGGAAATCACTGCCGGGGATTCTGTGGATGAGGCACCGACGTGGATTCCAGACCAGGCGGAGACGCTGGTGTTTCAAAGTGCGGGAGTAGGGCGATATGAACATGGGGGGATATTCGGCTATGCTCCCTATGCGATACACCGGCTGGATATAGCCAACGATCGGATGACCACGCTGGCGGAGTCGGAAGAATACGATTACCTGGCACCGCGTGGTAGCGTCGATGGGGCGATTTATTATATTCGCCGACCTTACGAGCTTCACCCGAGGAAATCGCCTTTGCATTCAATAGGTGACGTAGTGTTATTCCCTTTCCGGTTGGCGCGGGCGTTTGTGCATTTCTTCAATGTATTTTCGATGATGTTTTCGAAGAAGCCATTGATTACGGCTGGTGGACCGAGGAAGGAGGGTCCCGATCGCCGGGCGATGATGTTATGGGGTCGCTATGTTGAGGTTGACAAACAGCTGAGGGGAAACGGCGGTGACGGTGATCGGCCTCTCGTTCCGAGAGACTGGTGTCTGATCCGCAAAACTCCCGATGGGCAGGAGCAGATCATTGCCCACAGCGTGATAGCATACGATCTGGCTGACGAGGGAGCAGTGGTATATACGAACGGGACGGGTATATACCATCAGGATCGTGGTGGTAAAGTCAAGCGACTTGCCCGTAGCCGATTCATTCAGACTGTTGTGGCATTATCGGGGGATGATGGAGGGCTTTCGGCGGGGGAGAGCCATCGTTTGAATTCCGCAGAGGTTGCAGATTAGGGATTTGCCAATACGCATATCAAAAGGCGGGTTTCGGACCTGCCCTTCATGAATAATGAACCGTGCCGCAAAGGCGGGAGTTTTCAGCTGCTTTCGTAGCCGGATAATGCCGGCTAAGCGGCGGATTACTTCCGGCCGGTAACGGCGAGTAGTGCAGTCTAAAACCGGTTAATGCAGATATCGCTTTTAAAGTGGGTGTTAAGGCGGTTCCGTTATGCTTTAGTGCGTATTTCAGGCTGGATAGATGCTTATTGAACTGGGGGGGATAAATCCGATATGATATACGGTAAGTGGTTGTTCCGGGGGAACAGTGCGCCCGCCAAGGGGGTTTTCGGTGTAGGCATGATTTATTTGGAGATATACGAGATGTCATTGGATTTCACCCGACGGTTGAATGGAGTTTTTGTGTTTGGCCTGCTCGCTCTGTTTGTCGGTTCGCCGGCGCCGGCGGATACGGTGATTGTGGATAATATTGACTCGGGATTTACCATTCTGTCGGGTACCTGGGATACGGGTTCATATCCAACACCATACGGAGATGACTATCGTTGGGTGGCTACGGAAGCATATGATTCTGGAATTGATTATTCCCAGGTGAGTTGGATGCCTGATTTGCCTGTTTCGGGGATGTACGAAGTATCCGTCTGGTATGTGCAGGGGACGAATCGAGCGACCGATGTGGAGTATACGATTCACCACGCAGGCGGAACGACCGCGGTAACCGTGAATCAGCGGGTTAACGGAGGGCAGTGGAATTCCCTGGGTAGCTATTATTTCAATCAAGGAACGAACGGCTGCGTGACCATGGACAACGACGCGGGCTATGCGGTGGTGATCGCCGATGCTGTGCGGTTCGAATCCTCGTCGGCCACTCCTGTCGATTTAACAATGGCCGCCAGTCCCGCAGGTTGGGGAACTACCACACCGGCCGCCGGCGCGACTTACGAAAGGTATTTGGGCGAAGAGGTAAGTATATCGGCGGTACCTGCAAGTGGTTACGAGTTCAGTCACTGGACGGTGTCGGCCGGTGACCAGGTGGCAGGGGTTAACGCCCAGTCAACAACGGTGATGATGGATGTGGATAAAACAGTAACCGCGGTGTTTGTGGAAGAACAGGCGGTGGAAAGTGAGTTCCGGGCATTCTGGGCGGATGCTTTTCATTCCGGTTTCAAGAGTGCGGCCGAGATCGATATCATGATTGGCTGGGCTTTGGCTGGTAATTATAACGCCATTATCCCCGAGGTGCTGGCTTACCAGGATAATGCAGGCAGCGGGCACGGGGCGTATTGGAATTCGAGCATAGTGCCGAAAGCTCAGGATATAGCCGGTTCGTTCGATCCACTGGCGTATCTGGTGCAACAGGCTCATGCCAATGGTCTGGAGGTGCATCCCTGGCTGGTGTCGTTCAGAATCTCCACTGAATGGCCTCCGGCAGGCAACTCTCTGGTTGCCTCTCATCCGGAATGGTTGATGGTTCCACAGGCGGATATGGGAGACAACGATCCACCGGCTCAGGTTGGCGGTAAATATACTTTTGACCCTGGTTGCCCGGAGGTTCAGGAGTATCTTTTGAGTATAGTGCGGGAACTGTGCAGCAATTACGAGATTGATGGTATTCACTGGGATTACATCAGATATACGCAGACAGACGCCGGGTATCCAACTGATACTAGTTATTCCAAGTCGAGCCTGGCCAGGTTCCGGGCGATTACGGGCAGGACGGATACTCCCAACTCGTCTGATTCACAGTGGAGTGATTTCCGGCGGGTGACGATCGGCGAGTTTGTACGCCGGGGCATGCTTGAGGTGCAGACGGCGGTCAATCCACGTCAGCCGTTGCGGCACACGGCGGCGCTGATTACCTGGTATCCGGCTAATTCAGATTTCCATCAGACCCGGCCGTACTATGACTGTTTCAGTGATTGGGAATACTGGCAGTCGATGGGGTGGTTGGACGCAACGATTCCCATGGCGTATTTTGCCGAGCCCAACTACTACAACACTTACCGGTCGTGGGTGGACAATTGTGTGACCTGGGCAACCAATTACAATCGGCACACGTATATCGGTCCTGGGATTTACCTGAACAGCTTCAGCGATACCCTGGGGCAGATCGAGTATGCCAGAAGCGCCGGGGCAAACGGCGTGAGTACCTATTCCTATCATGGTACGAATGATACGGGAGCTACCTGGTCCGATTGGTATTCATACATCGCGGGCAGCGCTTTTTCCGATACGGCGCAGCCGCCGAGTATGCCCTGGCGCGATCCGTCGCTGGCAGTTGAGGGGAGTGTATATGGAATCGTCACCGATGCGGATACTGGTGAGCCGATCGACAATGCGACGGTGTTGATCAGTGGAGTTCAGACCGTTCAGACCGATGGTAACGGGTTTTACATGTTAATGCGGGTTCCGGCGGTTTCTGGTGGTTCCGTTCACAATGTAACGGCCGGCTATTATGGATATTCCAATCGGACGGTCAGCGCAACAGCTTATCCCGCCGGGGCAACCGAGCTTAATATAATCCTTGGTGGTTGCGATAACGATGGGGATTGCGATGACGGAGTTTACTGCAACGGCCAGGAAACCTGCGACGCATTACACCAGTGCCAGCCGGGGACCGCGATCGACTGCGATGATGAAGTGGCATGTACGATTGACTCGTGCAATGAATCAACCGATTCCTGTGATCACCTTCCCGACAACGCCTATTGCGATAACGGTGTTTTTTGTGACGGGCAGGAGACGTGTGACCTTGCTTTGGATTGCCAGGCTGGAGCGAGTCCATGTTCCGGCGATACGTGGTGCGATGAAGATGATGATACTTGCGTAGCCTACGGCGATGGTGATTTTGATAACGACGGAGATGTCGATTTGAATGATTTCGCCGGATTCCAGAGGTGTTTCGGCGGATACGCGATCGATGAGTGTACTCCGGGAGATCTGACCGGCACTGGCGGATTGATCGACATCGACGACTTCACCGAGTTTGCCGCATTGATGACAGGACCATAAGATAAGAGCCCTCGATACCTGAAGGTTGTGTTTCAGGTGGAAACAGAGAACCATTGCAGCAGGTTTGTCTGCAAGTGAGGGCGCATCGATGATCAACGAGTGGGATATAACCGAAACAAACCAGCATCGTCTGGCACAGCGCAGGTATGAAGTGGCGGTTTTACCGGTAGGAGCGATTGAGGCGCACAATCGCCATCTACCGGAGGGGTTGGATTTCGGTCATACGACTCATATAGCCCGACATTGTTGTGCGGCCGCCTGGGCGCAGGAGCCGACAGTGTTGTGTCTACCAACGATTCCCTACGGTGTGGACTGCAACCTCATGTCGTTTCCGCTGAGCATTCATGTTTCCCAATCCACGCTGGACATGATGGTGAGCGAAATAGTTCGCTCACTTCGTCACCACGATATTCAGAAGATCGTTATTCTGAATGGCCACGGTGGTAACGAGTTTTCGCCTCTGATCAGGCAGTTGCAGTGCGATCTTGATGTACATCTCTTTTTGTGTAACTGGTGGACGGTGGGCCGGGACAAGTATGATTCGATTTTTAACAATCCTGACGATCATGCGGGGGAGATGGAGACCTCGGTGGCGCTTAGTCTTTGTCCGGACCTGGTGGAGATGGAAGTGGCCGGCGACGGCGAGGTGCGTCCTTTCAGGTTTGAGGCGTTGGAAAAGGGGTGGGTTCGCACCAGTCGCGACTTTTCCCGTTTGAATAGCGATTGTGGTGCCGGGAATCCGCTGGAGGCTTCGGCGGAGAAAGGTAAGGAGTACCTGGATCTGGTTTGCGAACGGATCACCGCGTTTCTAGTAGAGTTGGCCCGGGCGACAATTGACAGTACATTTCCTCATGTGGAACAGGATTGAATGGTGTTTTAGTCTGGTAAACGAGTGGAGTCAGCAATGGGGTATAACAGGATGCGATCGGCGGTAGCGATTACGGGGGTTGCGTTGATTTTTTGCCTGGCAGGGTGCAGGACCGCGCCGCCGGCGTCCAGGGGATTTGAGACACTTTCAGTAGGTAAGGATCTGGATAATCGCCCACTATACACGTTTAATGAGGCGGAGCTTGGAGTTTACTTAAGCGATTTGCACCAGCGGATTCCGGATCTTAAGCAACGGATTATTCACCTGGGCAGGAAGAACATCGGGCAGCCTTACGAACTGTACTTGTTGGGGGAATTCCCTTACGGTAAGTATGACGATGACCCCATTTACTGCCTGAGCCGCAGCGATTGCGTTACGTTCAGCGAGCATTCCTTTGCTGCGGCGATGTCAGACGACTGGTGGAGCTACCTGCGGACTCTGCAGAGAATACGGTATCGCGACGGTATCGTGTCCATGGTGACTCGTAATCACTATACGATTGCGGACTGGATTCCCAATAACAGTTTTCTGTTTGAAGATATAACCGCCCGACTCGGCGAGGGAAAAGCTGCGGTGCCGCTGCACCAGGTATGTAAGCGTACGAAGTTTTTCAAGAACAAGGGGGTTGAGGTAGATATACCCGATGAGGTTGTCGCCGATTTTTATATTCCCAAGGAGAACCTTCCGCAGGTACTGGGGGAACTTCAGGGGGCCGATTTTGTCAACATAATCCGCGGTAACGAAAAATCTCAATACGCCGGACACGTGGGTATGATTGCCATTGCCGATGACGGTACGGTTGATTTTCTGCACTCCACACCGCCAACCGTACGGGAACAGCCCATCATGGAATATCTGAATTCGTCCGAACGGCACCTGGGGGTAAAGATTCTCCGTTTGCGTCCGGACGCCGAGCGGATCATGCACGACAAGCTGGCTAACAGCATCGAAGCCACGCCGATAAGTGCAGAGGCAATGAACCAGGTGCTGGCCGACCAGCTGGCGAAAGCTCCCGTTTACGCAAAGTGCCAGGATCTGGACTGGTTCAGGGCAATGCATCTGCAGGCTTACCGTATTCGTCCGGACAGCCCGACCGATGATGGTCTGCAGGCGGAACTGGAGAGGATCGATGCTGAATTAGGGGAGCAACTGGGAATACCGGATTCCGATCGGGCGATAGGGGTACTTGATCTGACCGATTTGCGGCTGGCGATGGTTAATCCCGACCAGATGTTTTATGCTGCCAGCGTACCCAAGATTTGTATTCTGTTGGCATATTTCGAGACTCATCCGGAAGCGGTAAAACACCTGGCGGATGATGTTCGCCGTGAGCTGGGGCGGATGATTAAGGTGTCGGACAACGCCATGGCGGCTAAATACGGTAAACTTCTGGGGATAGATAAGGTGCAGGAAGTATTGCAATCCCGTCCGTATAGGTTTTACCACAAGAACTGGAATGGTGGTTTCTGGTACGGAAAGCATTATGCGAGCAAGGGGGAACGTAAGGGGGATCCGGTTCACGACTATTCCCATGGTGCGACGGTGCGGCAGTGCTTGCGGTATTACCTGATGCTGGAACAGGGGCGACTGGTCAATCCGCAGGCGTGTGAAAGGATGAAGGAAATATTCGCATCTCCTGAGCTTGACTACGGAAATACTAAATTCGTTGCCGGGCTCAATGGCCGGGATGTAACGATGATTCGTAAAAGCGGGACGTGGCGCGACTGGCACGCGGATACCGCACGGGTTGAGCATGGTGGTCGAGTCTATTTGTTGGCCGGGCTGACTCATCATTCACAGGGCGGGCAATACTTAACTCGGGCGGCGGCGGCTCTTGACGATTATCTTTGCGGGAAAAACCAGAAGCCTAAACCTTTTGCCCACGAACTGGTATTGCACGAGAGTTTCAAAATTAATGCTCCAGGTGGCAACCAGTCGGCGACTGTCTATGAGTCCGAGGTTGTAGCTCCTGAGCTGAAATTCAATGAAGCGGTTCTCTCGTGGAACGTTGACGCTCCCGAGGGTACTGGTTTTTACGTAGAAACGCGAGTGGGCCAGGGAGACGGTGATTCCTGGTCGCCCTGGCTTTTAATCGGAGAGTGGAATGCCGAACGATATCTGGCTGATCCGCTTACCAAATGTGATGAGGGTTATATTGACGTTGATTTCTTCCGCTCGGAAAAGCGGTTTGATCGTCTGCAATACCGGATTACCGGCTGCGGGGAGGAAAGCGTTCGGAAGATCGGTATCGCGCGGGTAGCGGTTTGCGTAAGTGACACCACGGGGAAACCTGTAGCCATACCGCGAGATACTGTTGAGAAAGAGAAGCTTTCTCCACGATATTACCAGAGAAGATTGCCGGTTCCGTTCAGAACTCAGGCAACGGACAATCCCGACTGGCAAGGGCAGTTGTGCAGTCCCACATCGACGTCGGCGGTTATGGCGTACCGGGGAGTGGACGTTCCAATGGAGGATGTGGCTCGGAGAATATACGACAATCGACATGGGATATTTGGTAATTGGCCCAACGCTGTCCAGGCGGCTTACAGTTTCGGCGTTCCGGGGTATATCGACAGGTTCTCTGATTGGGAGAAGGTGGAAAAGTGTATAGCCAAAGGTCAGCCGCTGGTGATTTCCATAAAAGCCGCATTGGGGGAATTAAAAGGTGCCCCTTACGATTATACCAACGGGCATCTGATTGTGCTGACCGGATTCGACAAGGACGGCCACGTGGAGGTTAACGACTGTGCGGTTCGGAAGGCGGAGAAGGGACAGATTCAATACCTTCGCGAGGATCTGGAGAACGTGTGGATGAAAACCAAGGGCGGTACGGCTTACGTGTTGCTGCCGCCGGAGTAGGTTACCATAGAGGGGGATTCAAATGAAACGTAAAGTTCATTTTCCGATAGTTATTGCGTCCTTGTTCGGCATAATCGGGGGTTGCTCGTCTCCCGGACCTCGTATAGATACTACAGGGTATTCCCTTAAGCGTGACCCATTGATTGAATTAACCAAAATAGACCCCCGGATAAAGCTGGATGTGCGCTACGCTACGGAGAATAACTTTATTGGCCGGGCGGTTTATCCTTCTTCAAAAATTTTCATTCGTAAATCGGTGGCCGAGCGGCTGAGTCGTGTTCAGGACAGGCTGGTCAAGCAGAACCTGGGTTTAAAGGTTTTCGACGGCTATCGCCCTCTGGGAGTGCAGCGGGAGATGTGGAAAGTTCTGCCCGATCCGAAATTCGTGGCCAACCCGGCTCGTGGCTCACGGCACAACCGGGGTATGGCCGTCGATGTTGCCCTGGTTGACAGTCAGGGCCGCGATGTGGAAATGCCTACGAAGTTTGATGACTTCACCGAGGCCGCGGGGAAGTTCTATGCCGGTGGTACGGAGAGTTCCCGGCGCAATCGGGATCTCCTGGTCAGCGTGATGGAAGCTGAAGGGTTTACCGGCCTGAATGCCGAGTGGTGGCACTTCGACGCGCCGGGCTGGCGGGAGTACCCGGTTCTGGATATCGACCTGGAACAAATTCCTTGAGGAATGCGTAGCTGAGCCTGTTAGTTGAAGAGCATGGAGCTTTTCTGAGCTTGGGGTCTATTTACAGGTTAATCGGGCCAGTGTTTCTTTGCCTACTTCTCCTATATATCCTGGTTTCTAATTTATTTTGAGGATAGCGAAAATCTCTGCAAATCCGATGCGCGCTTATCGCGTAAGGATGGTAGGAGGTGGCTTATGTATTTAAGGGCTGCATACATAATGGCTTGTTCATGTTTGTTGAGTATATCGGCCATGGCTCTGGCTGCAGGCAACAATTCTATTGAGCGGCACACGCTGGATTCGGGAGGAATAATGCGGAGTTCCGTTGGTACTCTCGAATTGTCTGGAACCTTGGGACAAATGGATGCCGGTACGGTCCTGAGCGGTGGATCTCTGTCGCTCACCGGTGGTTTCTGGTTTCGGTTATCTCAAGGCGACTGCAATGAGGACGGTACAATCGATCTGGAGGATTTCTCTCAAATGGTTGGTTGTTTTGGGGGACCGCATTACAGCGGTTTAAAGGATTATTGCCTCTGTTTTGATGTTGATGAGGACGGGGACGTGGACCTGCAGGATTTCAGTGTTTTTCAAGATGTTTTTGGTGGGTAATAAACTCGTCAGGGATATCTGATTTTCGATATTAAACATCATTGACTATCGGGGTACTTTTATAGGTAGAGTGCCTGAATATTGAATCCAGGAGTTTGTATAATGAATTGGCCAAAATCCATATCGACGGTGATTGCGAAGCTGTTGATTGTTGCCTGTATCGTAGAGGTTACAGTTGCTGCTCCTCGTGGAATAACCTACCAGGGGCAACTTAAGGATGATGGAAAGCCGGTAAATGGAACGGTTGATTTTCGGTTTGAAGTCTGGGATTCCCTTACCGGTGGTACGGCTGTAGCGTCGGTTGCACAAGTCAGGGGAGCATCGGTTGTCAACGGTCTTTTTACTGTGGAACTACTTATCGATGCAGAACCGGCGGTCTTGTACTCATCGGGCAGGATATGGTTGGAAATTCAGGTTGCCAATCCGTCGGGATCGAATTTCGAATTGTTATCACCAAGGCAGGAGATTACTCCCGCACCACTGGCTCTTTATGCTCTGGATGCTCCTGACGGAGGCGGAACCGGTACCAGTTATTGGGGTAAAACCGGGACAGATATTTACTACACTGCGGGCGAAGTTGGAATCGGCACGAGTTCGCCCAGCGCTCCGCTCAGTGTTGTAGGAGAGGGAATGTGGACGATTTATGCCCGCAACACCATTTCCACAGGAGTCAGCCGTGGCGTGTATGGCAGTGTATCGAGTTCTTACGGCCGTGGTGTGGTCGGAAGTGCCTCTTCCAACTCTGGAGCAACCTGTGGTGTCAAGGGGGAATGCTTCAGCCCCGAAGGTTATGGCGTTTATGGTATTAACGAAGGTGAAAGCGGCGACGCCTTTGGAGTTTATGGTCGTAGTTACTCCAGTGCCGGTATTGGGGTTCACGGTTACGTTGGAGTCGAGGATACTGCCGGATCGTCCATAGGTGTTTATGGGAAAGTGGATAGTCCTCAAGGACGCGGCGTGTATGGGAAGGCAACGTCCACTACAGGAGTTAACGCCGGGGTGTACGGTTCGTCCAACAGTAGCGATGGTAGAGGTATTGTTGGTGAGAATAATGCCGGTGGATATGCAGTTCATGGTATAGCTTCATCCAGCAGTGGCTGGGCAGGTTTCTTTAATGGGAGAGGATATTTCTCTGGTTTTGTTGGAATCGGAACCCACGAACCTGATTATTCATTGCACGTAGTTGCTCCAAGCGGCGGTAGAGGTGGTTATGCCACCGGGGGAAGTTATGGTTTTTATGGATCAGGAACCGATTCGGGGCTTTACGGTGTTGGTAACAACTACGGAGTTTTGGGAACAGGCACAACGGTGGGCGTTTTTGGTACGTCTTCCACGGGAACAGGAGTTAGAGGTACGAGTTCAACAGGTGTGGCGGTTTCTGCTTTCAGTTCCGGCACTGGAACAAGCCACCCGGCGTTGCATGTGACAAATCAGAACGCAAATGGCATTGCTGTTTTCTCCACTTGTGAAAGTTCCGACGCCAACACCGTGCTGGTGAACAAGGGAAGCGGTTCGATCATAAAGGGGTTCAGTGGATCAACCGGTGGTGACCTCGTTTTTCAGGTTACCAATGACGGGCGGACGGTGACCAACGTCTTGCAGATAAACGGTGGCAGTGATCTTTCGGAGCAGTTTGACGTTGAAGCCAAAGATACGGAAGTGGAACCGGGAATGGTTGTTTGTATTGATCCGAGTAACCCGGGAAAACTGGCTGTATCTCACCAGGCTTATGATCGTAAGGTGGCGGGGATCATCAGTGGTGCGGGCGGAGTTGCCACGGGAATGAGTATGGGCCAAAGCGGAACAATTGCAGATGGTGATTACCCGGTAGCTCTTACCGGCCGGGTTTACGTATTGGTTGAAGGGCAGGTTGCCCCAGGAGATTTGCTGACCACCTCTGAGATTCCCGGGGTGGCCATGAGGGTTATCGATTATGGCAAAGCTCAAGGAGCGATTATCGGTAAGGCAATGACCGCACAGGATAAGGGCCGCGGGTTGGTACTGGTTCTGGTGACTTTGCAATAAAACGGTCTTAAGAAGTTGCGGAAATTCTGACGACGGTAGCGTTTTTCCTGATCAGCTTGAATCGAGTGTATTATGATTAAGCATAGCGGTTTACAGAACAGATTTCTGAGTATCTCATTAGTCTGCACAGTCTGCATGAGCTTCGTACCCAGTGTTTGGGCTCAGGCTTACGATCAGAACCGGGATAATTTCGAAATCGATTATCGAAATTGGAAAGAAGATCCCGAGCGTGTCCAGAGATATTGGAAAACCGGTCAGACGGCTGACGCGTATGCCAGGTCTATTCGCCTTACGGGGCAGAAAAATATGAAGGAAAACTTGCGAGGTTCTCTCGGCCCGTGGAGTCCGACCGGGCCTACCGGGGATTTTGCAGGCGCCCCATACAATGGCCGGGCATCTGGGATAGAGATACTTCGCGGTAGCGGAGGTACTTATGACGTATACGTTGGAGCTTGCGGTGGTGGTCTGTGGAAATGCAACTCTGCCGACGGCGTGGGGGTGTGGACCAGTCTGGGAGATAATCTGCCCAATCCATCGGTAAGGGCTTTTTCGGTTTCGCCGGACGATTCTGATACGATTATAGTTGGCACGGGCGATTGGTCGAGATACGGCGGTGGTGGTTTATTCAAGACAACCGACGGCGGTAATACCTGGATTCAACCGGTCCTGCGAAATAGTTGGGGAAATCCAGTTAATCCCTCGGCCTGTTTTAGAGTTATCCGTATACCTGGTAATCCAAACACCGTATTTCTCGCCTGCTCGGAAGGAGTATATCGATCCACCGATGGTGGTAATACCTGGATTCTGGTATTGACGGGAGAGGCTACTGATCTGGTTATTCACCCGACCGACAGCAACAGCTTTTATGCCTGTATCAAACGAGATCGAATAGGTTTAACCAGCGGAGTTTACACCAGTGCCGACGGAGGAAACTCCTGGGGACGTTTAGGAAGTCCGGTCCTGCCCACAAATGCCGATTGGACTCGCGCATCCATTGCGATTTGCCGTAACCTTCCGGATAATCTTGCTCTGGTAGTAGAGAATGGCAACTATCCCACCGGCGTATATAAAACAACCGATGGCGGGGCGACCTGGATAGACATATCGGGCGATTATATGAACGAGGTGGCTTCGAATCAGATCGCTCATGCTCAGGCAATCGCTATCAACCCGTCTGATCCTCAGAAGATATACCTGGGATCGGTTGGATTGGCGGAAACCGTTGACGGCGGTTCCAGTTGGACGGTCGAATTCGATGGTAATATCATTGGGCATGCGGATTTTACCCAACTGTATTTCAGTTCGGTAACCGGGAATAGCGTGTTGTGGATGTGCAACGACGGTGGTGTATATCGGCGAGTGTCGGGTGGAAACGCGGAATCGTGGAACGGAAATTCGAGTACCGGGCTGCGCACGTCACAAATCGATTTTATGGATGCCCAGCGGCAGTATCGTGTAATCGGCTTGCAGGACAACGGGGTCGTATACCGGCCTAACGCGGTTTCGGATTGGATATCCCATGCCGCGGGGGATGGGTTTGGCGTGCGCATAGTCGATCCGGGTACACCGGAATTCTGGTTTTGCAACGGTGTATATGGGCCTCCATCGCACCGAGTATTCAAGGTAAGTGGTCCGAATATGGATAACGAATTTACCAATAATACCGGGAGCGATATCTACGAATTCTTCTATGACTTCTACAGCGAAAAGATGTTTATTGCCGAAGATCAGCGCTTAGTTTCCACGCCAGTATACGGGCCGCTGGCCGGCTGGGATGAGGAAAACGTTAATTTGCCACTCTATGGGGTGGGCTGCAAAGAGGCCTTTGGAAGTCGACTGGAATCCGAAACGCTTTACATTTCCTATTGGACTAATGGACGGGACGTTCCCCGTCTGAGCACTGTTCGAAAAACGGGTGGTTCCTGGAATATTCACAACACGAGTTTCGGCACCGCTGGTTCTGGTGACGTTCAAGTTGTTTATGCCTCCACAGAGAATCCGGGCGAAAGCTGGGCCGGTATTTTGGGAGACGTTGGATTGCGATTTGTCCACACCACCGATTACTGGCAGACGTGGGAAGATCTAACGAATGAACTGTCATCAGTAGGTCGGGTTGAAGCCATCGCGGTATCGCCGTTTAATCAGGATCAGATTTTCGTGGGGACGGATATTGGTGTTTTCTGGTCGGAAGACGGCGGTAACAGTTGGGATTCGTTTCAATCCGGGTTGCCGGTGGTGAGGGTTACCGATCTGAGATACATGATACATCAGAATGCAGGGGAGACTGATCGTCTGGTTGTTGCGACTTATGGTCGCGGAATGTACGAACGACCGATCTCCGGCCCGGCGATTAATTACGTCGATGGTAATAGTACGGCCGGTTCTGACGAAGACGGCAGTTTGGAAAAACCATATAACACCCTCAATGAAGGTTTGTATTATTCTCCTGACGGAGGCATAGTCGCGCTTCGGGGCGGCAGCTATGCGAACTCGGGATCCGCTCTTACGATAGACGAACCCGTTACCCTAAACAGCTATGTTGGATCAGCCGTTATTGGTGATTGACTCTATCCAGGTAATTTGAAATTACTTTGTCCTATTATGATGGCTGAATCAGTCGTACACCTTTTCCAGCCTGGCATCGGGGAAATAGTGGATGCAGATTTTATCGTAGGAGATTCCCTTTAAGGCCATCCCCAGGGCGCCTATCTGGCACATTCCCGCGCCGTGCCCCCAGCCTGCTCCGCGGAGCGTGAACGAGAGGGGAAGACCGTTTTCGTCGCGATCCGTGTTAATCGTAAACGCGCTGCTGTAGAGGAATTTCGGGTGCATGCAGTTGCGAATGTTGTATTCGGTTTCGATGATTGTCTTATGCTTATCGCCGTTTTCATCCTCAAAGTCGACCGCCAGTTTTGACGCTCTTCCTGATTTTCCCCGGTCGGTTACTTCCAGGCCCAGGAGACGGCAAAGACCTGCGGCTGGTGGGTGCTTTTCCCTAATCAACGTTTCCAGTTCCTCCCGCTTGAGAGTTACGGTCCAGCGGAAGTAGCTTCCTGCTTCATCGACTCTTCCCAGGTATTTGCCGAACGCCTCTTCGGGGACCACGTTGGGGCTGCAATATATTTGGGTGTCTTTCTGCCATACGCCGTTTAGGTATTCATCCAGGTTTTCATCGGTTACCGGGAAGAAGCGGCTGTCAGGGGAATCTTTCGGGCCGTCAAACAAGGCAGTAAGTCCGGGTTTGTGAATCCCCCAGACCGATTCGGGCAGTTCGGCCACTCCACCGCAACTCTTGGAATAGTTGGCATCTACAACGCTGTCGTCCGGGGCGATCAAAGTGAGGCTGCGCGTGGAGAGGACCGCGTCGGCTGCGGCCGGGCTGAGGTCGCCGGTTCCCTGGTAACGCTGGCAACAGTCATCATTACATCGGTCGAAGGGATCATTATCGTGCTTGGGTTCGGTGAGAGCCAGCAGCCAGGACCGGGCCACCACGCATTGGGTTTTCAGAAGATCGGCGGGGCAGTTGCCGCTCATTTCCGCGGTGATAACTCCCATGAGATACTGTTCCAGCGGAAGTTCGTTAATAAGTACTATGCCGTTTTTACCTGCACGTAACTCAATCGTACCGCAAAAAGTCTGGTCGATCTGCTTGAACCAGTGGAAGCCTCGACCGGCTACTACATCGTGAACCAGGATGCCTTCGCCACGCTGGCTGGTTTGCTTAGCCTGGGGGACGAAACGCCAGACTGTGTCATCCTGTGACGTTTCGTTGCCGATGGTAAGGGTTACCTTGTCGGCGTTAAGCGTGGCTGTTGCCCGCACGTTTTTTAAATCAACGGTGTTTGAACCGCTTCCGGTTAAAGCGTAATGCGTGTCGGGGATTTCCAGTTGGATTGTTGTTAGCGAATCTTCATCGAGTACGATTCCCACTCGTACGGTTGGTTCGATTCCTGATGCTTTTGTCCAGTTTCTGATTCCCGCTTGTTTCCCTGATTCCATTTGATTACCCCCAACTGTATCTGGCGTAGCGTCCGCTGTGCGGACCACGTTTTATTCGGTTATTTCCAGCTTTATGGTCCGCGTAGCGGACCCTACCGGTTTTATCTATTTCGTTTGTTGACAATAGTCCTGGCTTCATCTGCCAGCCGTTTGAACACGGCGGTTATTTCATGCAGGCAAGACGGCTTATTGCCGCTAAGCCACGCTTTTTCGTATTCCGGGATTATCGCTTCGCAGGCATCGGCGAAATCGGATAGCTGACTCCCAAGCTCCTGGCTGATGTTGTCACCTTGCTCACTCAGTTTACGGGCAATGGACATGCGGTCGGCCACCATTGCGTTAAGTCTGCAGGCTATTTCCATCTGCTGAACGTCCCTGTCTGAACATACTCCCCGCTTAGTGTGCCTGGCAAAGGCGTTGGCCGCAGCAAGTGATGCCTCGCGCCAGGTGGCCAGGTAATCTTCATCCACTTCTGTTTCCGGTTTGGAGCCGATGAGCGGCAAATAAAACTCCGGCCAGGTTCGTGGAATATCACTGGTGCGGACCAGTTCCCGGTAGGCGGGTATCAGTTTGTTTTCCTCATCGCCGAAGAATAGTTTTCCGAAACTGCGGTCGAAATCCTCGGGGTTGGGATTATCCACGTTCCAGCTTACACAAGCGCCGAGATAAATCGGGTGCCAGGCGCTGGCCTGTGGATTCACGTGCCCGTCATCACCCCAGTCTGTATTTAAAACGCCTTCAGCCCCGTATTTGTGGCCGGCTTGAGCGAAGCGGCGGATATTGATGTCGGCCGTATTGATGTCACAGAGCATTCGGTTCCATGCGGAAGTTCCCGGACAGACGTAAGTGGTAAGTCCGGCGTCGCAGAACAGCTTTGTGGCCTTATAGTCAGCGTCGCGAATGTAATCCCAATGGGCAACGATTGCGTCGTCAGGGATTTTTTCGATAAGCTCTGGATACTTTTTAATCATGTCGCCCCAGAAAATTATCTGCTTATCGTGCTTGCGGCAGAAATCCCGCAGCCAGTGAATATGCTCCAGGTAGAGTTGTCCGACGCCCACTTTTTCCGCGTACTGCTTGCTTTTCCCCTTGGCCAGGTCGTAGGTTTCGTCACCGCAGATGTTGACCTTATTGGAAGAAAAGAGCGGGAGATACTCGTCGTACATTTTCGTGAGCAACTCTCTCGATTCCGGGTTCGTCGCGTCGAGAGTGAGCCCACGCATTCTTTCCCGCCAGGTCATATCCTTCCAGCATTTACCGGTTTCGATCTCCGCCAGGTGCCGGTATTCCGGCAGGCTGAGAACCGCTCCCATATGCCCGAAAGAGGCGACGGAGGGAACTAATTCGATTCTTCGGGAAACGCAATATTCATCGAACTGGCGAATTTCATCGGCCGTCAACGGCGAAAAACCCTTGGAAATATCAGGGTTGAACTTGAAGTCGAACGTATGTTCCACATATAGCTGCAGGTGGTTTACCTTGATCGATGCAAGGTGGTCGGCTAACTCCTTTAAGGTATCCAGAGTGGGGACCTTGCCGCGGGAAACGTCAAAGGACAGCCCACGCATGGGAAAAGCCGGAAAATCGGAAATAATCATGCAGGGCCAATCCTGGTCGAACATGGCCGCCAGTTGATTTAACGTCTGGATTGCGTTGAATAAACCAGCATCAGAATTTCCACACACATCTATCTTTTTAGGTGTGATCCTCAGTTCGTACCCCTGCTTGCGGCATTCCGAGTCGGCTTCCGTTTCGCTGACACTGAATGTAATACTGCGATCAGCTTCTTCGCTGCATGATCCGACTCTCAGCTGCGTTTGAAGTTTAGAATTGCATTGGGCAACAAATCGCTCAACGGCATTCACTTCGATTTCGTTCAAACCTTGGTTCAGACAAATTGCCACGTCACTGTCGAACCGGAATACCCCATTCTGTTGTTCGACTTTTTGTGGTCGAGGCAACAGCCCCCTGGAGATTCCCTCACCCGTAATCCCACTCATATTTACACCTCTCGTTCTGCTGCTACCAGGTCATCAAAAGTTTCCCGTCTGCGGATCAGGCGGAATTTACCACCGTTTACCAGAACTTCCGGCGGTCGGCAGCGGGAATTGTATTGGCTGGTCATTGTTGCTCCATAGGCACCGGCGGAGAAAACGGCTATCAGGTCTCCTTTTTGCACGGGCGGCAGCCAGCGGTCCTTTCCGAGAAAGTCGCTGCTCTCGCATACGGGGCCGACAATGTCGACCAGTTGTGTGCCGTCAAGCTTCAGGTCGCGAGACCGGTGGGGCGGTTCAAAATCGGCTCCGGGATTGACCGGCCACACAAAGTGATACGCTCCATAAAGTGCCGGGCGAAACAGGTCGGTCATCGCGCCGTCGGTAATGACGAAATTCTTGGTGCGCGATTTTTTGACGCATGTGGTTTTCGCAACCAGGATACCGGCATTCGCGGAGATGGATCTGCCCGGTTCCATGTTTACTTTCAAGCCGCTGTTTTTAAGTAGAGGAACGATAGCGGCCGCATACTGTTCGGCGGAGGGGGCTTCATCTCCCTCGTAATTTGCGCCGTAGCCACCACCGATGTTGATCAGTTCGATGTTGACATCTGCTTTTTTCAGGTCGGCTATCAGCTCCAGGGCTTTGGTGATCATCTCCACGTAAGGCTCGGTGGAATTGACCGGCGACCCGATGTGCAGATGAATTCCGGAAAGGTTTAATCCCTTGCTTTGGGAATACCGCAAGAAAAGATCTTTAGCCTGGCTTATTTCTATTCCGAACTTGTTTTCGCTTTTCCCGGTCGTCGTGTAAGGATGAGTTCCCGCGTCAACATCCGGATTAACCCTGAGGGCTGCCTGGACAGGCCTGTTGGCCTGGTTGCCCAGATTTTCCAGGATCTCCAGCTCGGTTGTGGTTTCCACATTAAAACAACCTACGCCGATATCGACCGCGTATTTGAGCTCAGCCTCGGTCTTTCCGACGCCGGCGAAGACAATGTCTTGTGGATCGGTTCCCACTTCAACCGCTCGCCGTACTTCGCCGCCACTCACTGCGTCAAAACACGCCCCCTGGTCTCGTAATAACCGCAAAATATGGAGATTATGGCAGCTTTTTATCGAGAAGCAGAGTTTTGGGTTGAGTTCGCGAAACTCGCTTGCGAGCTGATTGTAGTGCTCAATGAAGGCACGCTGTGAATATACGTAAACTGGCGTGCCGAATTTCTCGCTGATCGTGGCTACCGGCACCCCTTCGCATACCAGACCCCCGTTTGTGTACAAAAAAATATTTCATAGACACCTCCTGGTAGTTCGTATGCTACAGTCCCTTGCTCAGGACACAATTGTTGGATAGGAGTTATAAAAATCGGCAGCAAAAAAGCACTGGAAATGTAAAAAAATGAAGTGATACAGTAAAGATGGGTATCGAGTATGGGGTACTTTATCGTTTTATTGGATTGGAATAATACACTCGAATTATTTGTTTCATAAACTGAATCAAATGACTATACTACTAAAGATGGCATTATATAGCTGATTTTGTCGAAGATCAGGTGTATAATAAAGGTGAGCAGCCGTGGCTGCTTCCACCGGGGGATCATACAGGGGGGTCAATCGTCTTACCTGTTCGTTCCGCGGGGGGTTTTGGGATAAGGTTTACCGGGAACTGTAAAAGGAACAGCGAGTCAGAATTATGCAAAAAGCAAAGGTTCGCACAAAACGGGCATTTACGCTGGTTGAATTGTTGGTTGTAGTTTCGATTATCGCTCTCTTGATCTCGATTCTACTACCTTCTCTAAAGAAGGCTCGCGAGCAGACAAAGGCGGTTGTTTGTTTGGCTAATCAAAGGGGGATGTCAACCGCCGTGCTCACGTATACCTCCGAATATGGCGGCGTTCTTGTGGGGCCGTTACATCCGGCCATATACCAATTCCAGACCCGGGAGAAATACCTTGAATACGGAATAGGGGATTTTGAGCATAACCGAAATCGCCAATTGACTTGGGTGCTCCGTGGGGTTCTCGGTCAGAAAGGTGGTGGAGAGCGAGGGGAAAACGTCGCTGACGCTCTATCCACTTGTCCGGCAATGGCTGGATATATGAGTGAGAACCACATCAAAAGCCTATAATAAGGTGAATACGAGTAAAAAAGTTTTTCCGACTCACTATACACTCAATAACTGGGGAGCGGAAACGGCTGAAGGTGATGGACTGATAGGTAATGTGAGGCAGACTAATCCAACGCATTATTTTGGATGGAGTCCGCCAACAGGTAACACTAAGGATCCAATACCGCCTAAGTCGCTGGCCAGAATCAAACATGCCTTCTGACGAGTGGATGATTGCCACGGCCTGGTATCGTGCGGCAGCAGCCGTTTTCGGTATCCGAATTTCAGCAGGAAGGGCCTTATCAGTCAGCTTGGAGTGGAGATGCATTTCCTTATTTTGCTCCGCACTTTAAGACTGGTATGAAAACTATGTACACTGATATAAACCAACGAAAAAACAGCTGCACAGACTGTTCGTAGCCAAAAATCTGACGGTAAAACCAATGCTGTGTATATGGATGGACACGCGGCCATGGTTTCCTCAAAAAGCTTCATTGTGGGTAATGGGTTCCAGATACTTTACGGTTTCCAGGGAACAGTTAACCCGCGGTTGACTGCTCAGGGGCAGCCTCTTTGGGATAGTGGTAAATGGAAGTAGCCGCTTGATCTGAATAGAAAAATTACAATAGAAAAACCTCAACCGGTAAGGTTGAGGTTTTTTTATTGCGCAGTTAATCCATCTGTGGAAACGTGGTTTTTCACGAGGGATAGACGTCATAACGGGTTGTTTTACCTGCGTAGTCTCTTGTTGGTGTATCACCAAGATAAGGAGCGTGGCGCATTCTTTTAACTGCGACATGGCGTTTAGCCACTGTTCTGGATATTTCCAGTAGTTTGCTCGCCGTCCTGGTCGTCGCCAACAAGGTGGCGGAGGATTCTCATCTCCTTTTTGACCAGGGCGTTTTTTCTTTTTCGGGGGAAACATTGGGTCCAGATAAATAACATCCGGTTCACTGATCAGGTTTGGGTTTTTTGAGTATTTCTATTGAATCTCCCTCGATTAGTCTGAAGTTAGTCTCAAACAGTTGAGCTAATTCCGGGACCAGGCAGGCACGCTTTATTCCCGTCTTCCACCAGTGCGCAAAGTATCGGGGAACGCTCAATGGCAGTTACCCGGCAGCCGTACAGGGCTAACAGGAAGGCGTCCTGAGCCAGTCCTGCGGTTGCGTCGACTACTGTTGGTTTTATCCCGGTTGGATCAATGGCCCGGTAGAGTAAACCAGAACGGTTGGACTCGTCGGCGATATCCCATCTTCCCGCCCACGAAATCAACGTACAGCGGATGTGACTTGGGTTCCCGCGGAAAACGAAGTTCGAGACGGCGATTGGTTACGGTCAATAGCATCGAATATTCGCGATCAGTGCATTGCGCTGTGGGGAGGTGCAAAACGCGATGCGAGGTGACTAGCTTGATCCTCAACTTCTTCAAGTTGTTCTTCAGCGAGTATCGCTATCTTCGGAGGTTTGGTTTCTGACATGGGTAGTAGCGTCAACTTTGCGTCAAAAAGGAAAAGGATCAAGCCACGGTGCTGGATATCAGTGTAAATCGTTATCCCAAAGGGGCAAACAGGAGTTGTCTGTTCAGGCCCGGGATTTTTCCGCGAATATTCTGGTTTGGAAATGGCCGTTAGTGATCAATAGGGAATGGAAAGAGTGTAAAGATACTTTAATCGCACGGTTTCTATAGTGAAATCGCAGGAGATGTCAGTTTTTTGTACGTTTTCGCGCGCGCTTTCCGCGCCACTGTCGTTCTTAGAGGAAGTGGAGTACCGGTTTTGCGCCTGTAGTCATCGGTTTGGCTGCGGGTTGGGATGTTTTTGCGACCGTAATCCGATTTAGAGCTGGTAGGTCTGGACGAAAGAGGATTTCGGGTCAAAAGGGGATCGTAATGAAACGAATATCCTGATCGCGATCAGAGGATGGCAAGTAAGCAAAGGATCATTGCCGCGAGGCATCTTAATATCAATCGGTTTTTAGTACTGGACAACAAGGCCTTTGATGAAGGCGAGTTGGATGAACGGAGTCGGGAAATAGCGGGGTTGGCTGCTTCGACAGCAATTCGTTTTTCCGAAGGTATCGCGGAGCACCTTACGCGTTGTAAAGAGCTGGGAATGTCCAGTGAGGAAATCCTCGACGTTCTAAATATCGGGCTGGTTGCGGGAGGCGTCGCTGTCAGGCCTCACATATCTCAAGCAATAGAGTTGCTCTCCAGCCTTGAGATGGAGGAGGAAGCGGCTTTGACGCAGGAAACGGTCTAAAGGACCGTTCTGAGAAACCTCGGGAAGGAAGCATTGAGAAGGGGCATCGCGGCAGAAAACCCCTTCGTTGGTTGTGTGAGATCACGTCTTATATGGCATTTTGCCCGTATTCTGGGCGAATTCGGCCAGTTGTCTTAGCCGTATCAAGGGCTGGATCACTAAAAAAACTTAGAATTCAGATTAGTGAATGGTTGCTTTCGGGTCGATCAATAGTGTAACATGAAAGCGCTTTCAATCGATTCGCTGTCGGGAGGCTGCAGCTGGGTCGTGGAGGTTTACCAGCGATTAGGATTGTTGATGGTTTAAGTTCGGCTATTGGAGCCGGAAACCACCGACAAACATGCGGGTGTTTATTGTACTCGCTATCGGCCGTCGGCAGGCAGGTTGAAAGATACCTGGAATGACTAAAACGCTAGATGATACAATAGACTTCTACTTCTTATTCTACGGGGGGTTAGGCAAATGCTTATCTCAATGTTGCGGTCGATTCGAGTAACCCTGGTATTGGCGATCGTTTCGATACTGGTTTTAGCAAGCGTTTGCCCGTGCCGGTAAAACGTTGTTAGCCAGTTATGAACCATCTGAAACCAGCCTGACGTTGATACCCAACGCCGGCGATACCGGATTAACCTGCAATCGCGTGTTGGCCAGCTCCGTTTTACTTCCTGATCTCGACGTGTTGGTGGCTACGGATGGTGATTACGTGCTGGCATTGAATATGGTGGGGGAGGGACGGCAAAATCGAGTTTACCCATCAGTGGGCTGGTTTTCACTTATGATCTGACGGGCAATAAGGAGCTTCTTGTGGATGTCTATATTCCGGAATCAGCGATGGCTCCGACTTTGATGGGCATCTGGAGTTCCAATTGGAATCCACCGGATGCCCTGGCAACAGGCTGCAAAACCCGCGCGGGCAGTTGGAATATGGACAACCGTGTCATTCGACGTGTCTACTCGGAATCAGGTTGGTTTGGATAATATCTGGGCAATGATTTTTCGAGGGGCTCAGCGGCAGTACCGGTACTATCTATATCGATAATTTACGTCTTAGCGATGGCGTACCGGAGAATGTCCAGGCCACCGGGCACGATCATCGTATTGATCTCACCTGGGATGAGGGGGGAGCCAGTTGTACGGGGTATAACATTTACCGGGCTGATTCCGAAACGGGAAGTTTTTACCGCCTGAACTCGGCCACTCATACGGTCACCGCTTATAGCGATATACTCAGTAGTAATGACAGGACGTATTACTATAAAGTTAAGGCGGTCTATAGTGATGGTCAGAGCCTGGCCTCCTCGATCGTATCGGGCACATCCTGGGAAATGAATGATGAGGAGTTAATGACTTCAGTGCAGGAGGCGACTTTTCGTTATTTCTGGAATTTCGCCCATCCGGTCAGTGGCCTGGCTCGAGAAGGTCTCTGGCACGACAGGGACACAGTAACTACCGGTGGTACCGGCATGGGGCTTATTACAATAATCGTTGGAGTCGAAAGAGGATTTATAACCCGTAGCGAGGCGGCTGCCCACGTTTTGAAGATGCTTACTTTCCTCGATGAATCGTGTACCAGATACTACGGGGCCTGGTCACACCACATAAACGGGCAAACCGGCGAGACTATTCCGTTTGGCGGCGAGGATAATGGCGCGGATATTGTGGAGACGGCGTTTCTTATTGAGGGAATGCTGACAGTCAGGGAATACTTCGATGGGGATGACCCGGTCGAGTTGGAAATTCGTAAGCGGGCAACTTCGATGTGGGAGGGCGTGGAGTGGGATTGGTTCCTGCGATATGTCGGCAGCCAGCTACTTAATTGGCATTGGTCTCCCGATTATGGTTTTTGACGTAGAAGGAACTCGTCCGGTAATAGGTTACGACGAGACTATGATAACCTACCTGTTAGCGATAGCTTCGCCAACGTATCCGATACCGGTATCGTGCTATTACAACGGTTGGGCAACCGGTGACGGGTACGATAACGGTGGATGGTATTATGGTTATCAGCAATGGGTAGGCTGGTATGGTGGCCCGTTGTTCTGGACGCACTATTCATTCCTGGGGTTCGATCCGCGCAACAAGAGCGACAATTTCTGCAATTACTATCTCAACTGCCAGAACATTTCGCGGATACACCGGGAGTACAGTATTGAAAACCCCGGGGGGTATGTGGATTACGGTGAACTGGTCTGGGGATTAACTACATGTTATGGACCGGGTGGTTACTGTGTCCATGAGCCGCAGCTGTATCGTGACGACGGTACCATAGCTCCTACGGCGGCGATAAGCGCAATGGCGTTTACGCCAACGGAGTCCAGAGCAACATTGCGGCATTTCTATGAAACCTACCTGGCGAGGATGTGGGGGGAATTTGGTTTTCGCGATGGCATGAATCCGACGCTTAGCTGGTATTCCAATACCTATATCGCAATCGACCAGGGGCCGCAGGTGCCGATGATAGAGAATTCCCGCACCGGATTATGTTGGGATACGTTTATGAGAAATCCGGAGATCGAACCAATGTTGAGAGCGATCGGCTGGACGATTAACCGTTCTCCCCGAAACCCGGAAAATCCGGAACAGCTCGCGGCGGGGCTGGAGTATGAATATTACGAAACTGACGCAGCATCTCCCTGGAACAGGCTTCCGTATTTCGACGCCCTGACTCCGGAAGCGAGCGGCGTTATATCCGGTTTTGATCTCTCTCCACGGCAACAGGAAGATTATTTCGCATTTCGTTTCACTGGCTATATTGATATTCCCGCAAGCGGTATTTACACCTTCTATACCAATTCGGATGACGGCAGCAGGCTGTATCTCGGTAACGACCTGGTTGTAGACAACGATGGTCTGCATGGTATGGACGGAGATGTGAGCGGTTCAATAACTTTATTGGCCGGTAAGCATGAGATAACTGTCTTGTTCTTCGATAAAACCCAGGGGCAGGACTTGAATGTAAGTTACATGGGACCGGGCATTGCCAAAACGGCGATTCCAGCAAGTGTGTTATTCCGAGACGGGCAGGTGGGAGCAGACGATCTTTCCTCGTTTGCGGATTGTCTCGCAGGTCCGGACGTTGCCGTTTCCTCGGAGTGCCGTTCGATGGATATGGATGGTGATAGCGATGTTGACCTTTACGACTTCTCGTTGTTTATGAGTAATTTCGTTGTGGAGTAATTCTCGGGCAGTCGATGGAAAGGGGCTTAGGTTTTTACGTACAACCTGCCCCCGGTTACCTTTAGTGTCCGGCTTTGCTCGCTGGCCGGCCTCTCGTGCAAAGTAATAGCTGATCGATGATGTAAACGATTATGTGATTGCTGAGAAAACCTCGGTGGTTCTCAAACAAAAAGCCCTGATGAACAAGATCGTTCAACAGGGCTTTGGCTTTATCTGGAAACTTAAGCTTATCCGCCGTAGTAACTACGAATGATTTCGCTCGCTTCGTTTTGTTTAAGGTTCAAAGCACCGAGAGCTTTGCTGGCCGCGGTTCTCATTACCAGATCTTCCGTTTCGAGGGCTGCTTTAACTACCAGGTCGACTTGTTCGGGCAGTAGACGGTTCCCCTGCCTTTTGGCGGAGTTGGCCAAGGCATTAAACATCGCCAGCCGGAGTTCTTCGTTGTTTCCTTCGTTGAGTGCGATTTCGCAGGTTGCCTGTTGACCTTCAGGGGAATCAATCAGGGCAAGAGCGTCGGCTGCGTTGATGCGTAACTGTTGTTCATCAGCGTCAAGAGCTGAAACCAGGGCTGAAATGGTGGTGGCCGTATCGATTACTGTTTTTCCGTCCACTGCGACCATTTTTATTGCTTCAGTAGCCTGCAATGCCAGTTCTGTCGCCAGTTCAGGAGCAAGCGGACCGGCACCTTCCTGGTTGGAAAGTTCCTCGATCATTTGTTCGATTTCATCAAGCTTGGAGGCTGCCGAGGTTGCCATTGCGTGGGCACCCTTGACCGCTTGTTTCGCCAGATATTCCTGTTCCGGTTTGGTCAGGACGATTACCGGAGTACGGGAAAAACGGTATTCGCTTCGCAGTTCTGCGATAGCTTTGGCGATTCCTGGTGTATCAATGTCGGTAGCCAGGATGATGGCACGTACTGAGGGCAACTCTTTTCGGGCTCTCTCCATGGCGACATAGAAATTGGTTTCAGCGACGGTTTCGCCACCGTTCTCTCTCAGTTCCCCTGCTATTCTGTTGAGATTCCTGGAATCGGCATCGACGATTATAAATTGCTCCTTCTTGTTTTGGCGAAGGGCGTCAGCCAGCACCGGTCCAACCAGATCCGAACCTCGGAATTGGTTTTTCGGAAGAGCACGAGCCAGAGCGATAGCTGCCTTTATTCTTACTTCAGCATCGGGAAACCGGAGAGCTCCAGCTAATGGTTGTTTGTAATCTTCGTTTCCTATCAGTGAGTTTTCGCCGGCGACAACATCGAGAGCTGCGATAGCACCAAGGGCAACGTCTTTTTCCGCATCTTTTATGGCTCTTCCAAGCACTAGGTGGCAATACTCGGGACCAGCGGCACGAGAGAAATAAACGCTACGGGGGAAATTCTCCGGCCTGGTTTTGTCCTCTTTGTCGCCATCACCGGGTTCGGTGCTTTCCACGTCCATGCCCAGTCGAGACTCACGACGAATGTTGGACGCTAACCAGAGAGCGATCGCTTCGGTGCAATCCGGCTTGAGGAGCAATGTTTCTTCGCATGCTCGCATGGCCATCACCTGTCCGTAGATCTCGGTGGGTACTGGTTTTTCCCGCAGACGGCTGGACTCCCAATACCAGACGTTGGCTGTTGAAACTCTCGGATCGGCTTTAACCGCACCAACTTCATCGTAGAACTGGTTAGCCAGTGAAAGGAATGCTTCGACCGAAGAACTCGATGTCGGGCGATCACTGGCGGTATGGATTCTATCGAGAGCGGATTCGATTTCTCGACGGGTTTCTTCCGGGAGATCCTTGGTGCCAAGAAGCTTGAGCAGATAGGGAGTCGCTTGCGGATAGCCAATATCTCCCAAAGCCCATACGACGCTTTTCTGCACGTCCCTGTCAGAAGTGTTAAGCGCCGCGGTTAGCGGGCTCACTGCAGGTTTACCGATACGTGGCAAAGCGCGAATAATACGGGGCCACAGTTTCGATTTCGTGTTATCAGATAAAGCGTCAATCATGCTGGGGACTGCGTATTCTCCAGATTCTTTCAGACGCTGGATAGCGTTGTATTCCATCTGGGGTTGGCCGCCGAGTTTTTCAATGTTTTCTCGTATACGGGCGAGATTCTTCCTTTCGAGAAACTCGCCTTCACGAATTTGATCAAGAATCTTCTGGGCAGATTCGCGCAGAGACGTGTGAGATATCAGGGTTATCAATGTGGGAATACTGTCAGCGTCCTGATCGGAGATTGCCAAGAGACTCTGTGGGGTTAAATCAGGATGCTTGAGAAGCTTCTCTGCGAATGCCTCTGCATGGGTGAACTTACCAATTCGGGCGAAGTGCAGGAAATCGTTGAATAGAGAAGCGATTTCCGCAGATTTACCCTCATCGCCGCCATCCTGTGCTAATACGGCAGTACTATTAACAGCGATCAATAGAGAAAAAGCTAATGTCAACAGAGCAGTCTTCATCGTTCGGGACGACAAATGGCAGGACCGGCGCATGTGAATCTCCGAAACGGCAGCAGGTGGAATCGCTATCAGCCAGTTTGCGAATACGAAAACCAAACCAATAGGTTCCCACCCTGACAGGTAGTGGGTATTAATGGCGATGGTTGCACCAAGGACCTTCCTCGGAACTCAAAACCAGCGCACAAAAAACTACTAATAACCAATGTAGCCAAGTTACTGTCTTGTGAAAGAAGAACCTGCCTACAGTGGCTTAAGTATAGATAGGCATACCATAGCGTCAACTATGTGAACAGTTGGTACTGAGATACATGTTAAGGTTCGAGAGTGGCTGTATTGACGGCGACGTTTACGAAGCAGCCAGGAGGCCTGATGTTTGGTCTCCCGGCTGCTTTGCCATATTTAAACGTTTTGTATCAATACAACGCCACCCGCGGCAGTTATTCCGAGGAAAACCGTGTTCAAGAAGTCGAGAAAGGTGATTTGAGAAGTATCGGCCGTGCAACCCGTAACGGCTAGTAACAGCCCCAGCGATAAAGCAAGAGACAGGAACCTTTTGAGGTTTGATAGTTTCATTTTAACACTCCGTTGTCGTAGTAAACCTTATCAACCGCCTGGAGCAGTAGGTTGTTCCGGCGGTCTTTGAGTTTCCGTGGGCATATGCTGCCTTAAAAGGCAGTTTACAAGCCGTTATCAGTGGGTCAACGATTAAGAGAGGTCGTATGAATCTGAAGATTTGTGGTTGAGGTAAAGGGAAGCTATTGTAATCGCTCTGGGTGGTTGTGAGTTTTGGTATGTGCAATGGTGTCTTTGGTGGGCACGAAAAGCAGATTACTCGATAACCTGTGATTATTTTAACTCAAAAAACCTGAACCATTCGGCAGGGTTAAACGAACAGATAAGCAGAGGAGAGGTTTGCGTAAATATCTTTCACAACCGGTTTTATCGTTACAAGCGCTCTAAACTGGTTACGTCAAGTTAGCCGATAACACCTGCGTTAACATTGGTGTTTTTGGGGGTACTTGGCGCGAGGTAATAGTACTTGAGATGTTGTAAGTGCTTGTTGTTTAAGTGATTAAGCTGTTTTGCCCGTTTTGGGAGCTATCCAGTTGGGGTGGTAACTCTCTGAGGTTTTAGCTGCAGATAAAAGGTCTAGCGGATGAAAGTAAAAACAATGCCATCAAAACGCATAATTATGTTGGGTTTAATATGTGCGATGGCTCTCTCGAGCGGGTGTAATAGTTTTCTGAATAGCTGGTTTGATCCCACACAAGTTGGATCTTTTACGCGTGAAACAACGTTGGATATTCGTACCTCTTTAAGTATTCAGGATACTCCGACTGGCATAGCTGGCGCTACCGATCCCAAACCCGAGGATTTGATTCCGTATTACGAAGAATATCGTTACGGGGCTGGGGATGCGTTGAATGTTCGAATTTTTGAATTGATGGCGCGCAATACGGAAACAACGAGTCAGGTTGCCATCGATGAGATCGGCACGATCAATCTCCCGGTTATTGGGCAGGTTCGCGTTGCGGGAATGACAAACAGCGAAGTCACACAGGAACTTAAAGATATTCTGCGCGAACGAAACATCATTAACGACGCTATTGTGATTGTGGAACCGGTGGTTCGCCGCGGATTGACTTATGTCGTTTTTGGGGCAACGCCAGCCCCGAACCTGTACCCTCTTCCCCGGCCTGATACTCGTTTGCTGGAAGCTCTGAACACTTCAGGGGGGTTTGTTGATACGGTTACGAGCATTTACGTAATCCGAAACGAGCAAAAAGAGGCGCCAGATGTTATTGGGAGAGCCAGAAGGCAAGGAAGTGGGTTATATGCCCGCCGGCGAACGTCATCGCCCAATTATGACGTTAACTTGTCAGATGGAATTCAAGGTGGCGGAGTGCCGGAGAAGGAACCTGCCCCCGAACCTCAAGAGCAGGGATCTGAGGAAACCGATCAAAAGGAATTAGTTGAGGCAATTGCGTCTCCTGGTAATGATGGGACTTCAGAGAGCAAGCCTGCCAGTTCGCCCGGGCAGTCTCGATGGATTTTCGTAAATGGTCAGTGGGTTGAAACTGCCCAAGAGAAAGAATCGATTCCAACGGTTCCGACACCCCTCACCGGAACCTTCCAAGCCATCCGAACCTTTCAATATGCCCGAACCTTCTGAGCGAGTACCTGCCGAATCGGTAGCTCAGATCGATTGGGATCGGTTAGCTGGCGATCAGGAGCGAAGAGTTATCCGGGTTTCTGCCGAAGGGCTTCGCAACGGTGATTATCGACAGAATATTGTGATACGCCGGTGGCGATACGATTCGCGTGTTGGCTGGTGAGACCGGCGAATACTACATGATGGGCCAAGTTATGCGTCCCGGGGCTTATTCCATTACTGGGAGGCAGATTACACTCAAGACGGCGATTGCTTCTGCTGGGAACATGGCGCCGTTGGCCTGGCCTGATCGCTGTACTATTTACCGCCGTTATGGTGATCGCGAGGAGATGCATCAAGTTAATCTGGATGCTATTTTCGCAGGCAAAGAGCCAGATGTTCTTTTGAAAAACAACGATTTGATACTGGTTGGTACGCACCCGGCCGCTCCGTTCCTTGCTGTTTTCCGAAATGCGTTCCGCTTTACTTACGGTTTCGGTTTTGTTTATGACAGGAATTTCGCGGATATCGACTCGTATGGAAGTAAGGTAAACCCGGCGAACGTATCATCAAGTTACGGTTCGAATTTCCCGAACCTGTTCCGGTAGTCTGGACGGAGCCCCGGCCGATATTCGGCGAAAAGCGTTTATGACAGATACAGCGATTGCTAACTTGAACTTGCAGGAAGCGGATTCGAATCCTCGGAAAAAGGTGTGGGTGATCGTTGTGCAGATTGCCATATTGGCTTTGCTGACAGCAGTGATCTACCGGAATTCGTTTGATAGTATGGTATATAAATGGATCAATGACGGTAACTGGTCACATGGTTGGCTGGTTCCCGTATTCAGTATCTATTTTCTGGTTGTGCATCGTCGTGAATTAGGTTCTGAAAACAACAGGTATAATTACCTGGGACTTATTATCCTTGCCGGGGCGCTGGGAACGCTTTATCTCAGTTACGCGCTGAGTATGGGATATCCACAACATCTTTCGTTAGTGCCGTACCTGATTGGATTGACATTACTGGTTGGAGGCTGGAAGCTTCTAAGGGTTTCCTGGTTTCCAATTGTCTATCTACTTTTTGCGATTCCTCTTCCGAGTTCGTTGTATTTTCAAATAACTTTTCCCTTGCGGCGGTTAGCTTCTTTGGTAGCGGGCAAGGTGCTACATTTTTTACCGGGTGTATTTACGGAAGTTCAGGGCGTAGTTATTGATTATAGTTACGGCAGTAATCCTCCTGGCTCATTGAATGTTGAAGACGCATGCAGTGGTATGCGACTGATGATGGCATTCTGTAGCCTGGGGGTTGCCATGGCTTATCTAGGGGATCGCCCCGTGTGGCAGCGAGGAATTATGGTTCTTTCCTGCATACCGATTGCCGTATTCTGTAATACGCTTCGAGTGTTTTCAACAGGTGTAATTCATATTTATGGGTATGAGGATTGGGCCCAGGGTACACCGCATCAGCTTCTTGGTTTAGCCATGCTGCCAATCGCGTTGGGTTTGTTTGGCTTTGTAAGTTGGGTACTCAATAATATTCTGGAGGAAGTACCCGAAGAGGAAAACGGTGATTAGTTCGGCTGATACGGTTTTATGAGATTGACGCGGAAGATAACAAGATGACTACGATTCCGACCACGATACAAGAACGTGTTGTTTTACCCGGTGCAGGTGGCGGTAATACTGATTCGTCAAACGCTATAGCGTTGGGCGACATTATCGCCATGCTTAAGCAACGAATGATCACTATTATCGTTTTGTCGATCTTGTTTAGTGGAATGGCGGTTGGTGCGTTTTTCCTGTTGTATTTCCAGTTTCCCGGTTATTCCGCAGAAGCATTTGTTGAGTGCATCAGTGATGCGCCCGAGACACCAATGCAGCTCGAACAGAAGGCCTTGGAAGATGATCCGTATTTGCGATTCGTAAACAGTCAGGCCACGTTGATTGTCAGTAGGTCTAATCTGGGAGTAGTTCTTCGCGATGAAGAGGTACGTGGAACGCGATGGTTTCAGGATTTGGATCAGGATAAGCGTTTGCTGGAATTGGAAGACAGTCTGCGATGTGCGCCTGTACGTGATACAAACTATATTCGGGTTGCCCTGACAACCCGATACCCGAGTGATCCGCATACAATCGTTAATCGAGTTGTAGAGACGTATTTGAACGAGGTAAAGGATAAAGCCAAGGTGCGCTATCGAAATGAGTTGACTACGTATAAACGCGAACTGGCTGATGTTCGAAATAAGATACAACTTAAGAAAGAGCAAATTCGGGAGTTTCAAACTACACTTCCAGCTGGCGAGGTTGGAGTTGATCTGCAATCCGCAGGCGGGGGAGTCGTTCTTGAGCAGTTAAAGTTGGACCTTCAAACGGTAGCCAAACTCGAACAACAGACCGCGGAGCTGGAAAGCCTGATGCGGATCTATTCCGATCCCGAGGGACCTGCGATTAACCCTGAAGACCGTTTACAGGTTGAGCAGGATATGCGGGTAATGCAGTTGGATTCGCAGGTCTTTTCGATCGAACAGGAATTAAGCGTATTGCTGTCTCAGTTTGGTGCGAACCACCGGGAATACAAGGAGATGCAGCGTCGCCTGGAAGAGTCCGAGTCTCAGTTGGCGATTGCCCGTGCGAACAAGTTGCGGGAAGTGGTTGATTTCAAGAAACAGCAGATTGAAACCGCGTTTTATAACTCTCAAAACGCTTTACTCCTTGCTCGGGAAAGATTGGCGGAAACTCAAGCACAGCAGGCGGATCTGGATCGCAAGTTGGCCGAGTACCGAATGCTGCTTGATGATCAGGAACTTCTACGTGAAACCGAGAAGCGCTTGATGGAATACATCGAGGAGATCGAACGAATCGTGAGTAGGAGTTCGGCTATTCGTGTGGAGCGGGCTATAAGCGCTCAGGAACCACTGGAGCGAAGTTTCCCTTCTCTATTCATGCTTCCGGCTTTTGTCATTCTTGCTTTCGCAGGTGCGGTAGGTATAGGCCTGGGACTGGAGTTGATCGATAATTCGGTTAAGACTTCCCAGGATATCGTAAGACATGTCGGATTGGCCATGCTTGGCTCCATTCCGGATGTCGATGACGAGGAAGTGGAGATCGAGCGAGTGGAGGCGGCGGTTCTGGAGGCTCCGCAGTCGATGGTTACAGAAGCCTTCCGCACGGTACGGAGTAATCTGCAGTTCAGCGCTCCGGCTGAGCGTCTGAAATCGATACTGATTACCAGCCCAAAACCCGAGGATGGGAGAACCACGGTTGCGTGTAACCTGGCGGCATCTCTGGCTACGAGTGGCAAGCGAGTTCTACTCGTCGATGGGAACTTTCGCCGGCCGGCGATACGCAAATATTTTCCGAAAGTCGGCCAGAAGGGGTTTACCAATATACTCATTGGGGATGCGGAGATCGATGAATGCATTCACAATACAGAGTTGGCTAACCTGGATGTGGTTGGGAGCGGTCCGATACCGCCCAATCCGGCCGAGCTTCTGGGAAACGAACTTTCGAGCAAGTTCATTGGTGTGGTTACCGCTAAGTACGATCATGTCATTTTTGATTCCCCTCCGGTTTTGCTGGCAAGTGATGCGACAGTACTGGCTACGCTGGTCGATGGCGTGATTCTGGTCTGCCGGGCGAAGGATAATTCCCGCGGGGTGGTTCAGCGTACTCGAACGCTGCTGACCACGGTGGGGGCTCATATTTTCGGAGCGGTATTGAATGTTGCCCAGGCGCGGCGAGGTGGTTACTTCCGCGAGCAGTTGCGTACCTTCTACGAATATCAGCACGAGGATAATGATCAGCCGGGTGCTGGAAATCGCTCGCTTCCGGATAAAGAGGAAACGAAAGACGAGTAGGATAGCGGTAAGTGCTTAATAACTGATTGCCAGTAGTCTGTTTGGTGATCGGTCATAAGTTTGCCAGCGTTATGGCTCACTCCTATAATATGGTTTTTCGCTGACGGTTTGGCGACACTTGTGTGTCCCACTGCACCGTGCAGAGGCTGAATTAAGAGGAGAAGGACGCGTGAAACCGATTGGTATGCTGGATATTAAATCGGAGTTTCCTGCGATAGAGGACAGGATACGGGCGGTTGTCGATGATGTTCTGGATTCTCATTGGTTCATCGGCGGCAAGCAGGTGGGGGAACTGGAATCAAAAATCGCGGCCTACCTGGGATGCGAACACGCTATTGCGGTCAGCAGCGGAACAGATGCCATTCTTGTGGCACTTATGACTTATGGCGTTGGGCCTGGCGATGAGGTGATTACCACCCCGTTTACCTTTTTCGCCACCGGCGGTTGCATTCATAGAACCGGGGCTAAACCGGTTTTTGTTGATGTTAACCCGGACACCTATAATATAGATCCCCAAAAAATCGCCGAAGCTGTTACTGATCGCACCAAGGCAATAGTCCCGGTACATCTGTTTGGCCAATGCGCCGAGATGGATGAGATAAATCGAATTGCTCAAAAGCATGGTTTGGCGGTTATCGAAGATGCAGCTCAGGCAATAGGGGCCAAATACAAGGAGAAGTACGCTGGGAACCTGGGGCTAGCCGGTTGTTTTTCCTTTTACCCAACCAAAAATCTTGGGGGATTCGGTGAGGGGGGAATGGTGGTTACCAGTGATGAAGGTTTTGCCGCCAAGTGTCGACAGATGCGCAATCATGGCCAGACCAGCCAGTATTATCACGAGTACATTGGCGGAAATTTCCGGCTGGACACCATGAAAGCCGGTTTCCTGCTGGTCAAGTTTGACGAATTCGAGGAACTTAATCGGCGCAGATGGGTGAATGCCGCGATTTACGATGAACTCCTGACTGGAATCGATGGTGTGCAGACTCCGGTTATTCGCGATTACAATTATTCATGTTATCACCAATATTCAATACTCTGCGATAAACGCGACGAGCTCAAAAGTGCGCTCGCCAAAGAGGAGATAGGCACAGGTATTTACTATCCGGTTCCACTGCATTTGCAGCCTTGTTTTTCGTACCTGGGCTACAACAAGGGTGATTTGCCGGTGAGCGAAAAACTTTCGGAACGGATTCTTTCTCTTCCTGTTCACCCGATGCTTGTGGAGGACGATGTTAAACGTGTTGCGGATTGTATACGAGATTTCTATTGAGCCGTATCGTTCGGGAAGTAGGAGTGTAAATACCTTAGAGAGAGTTTTCGAATTTAACGGTTGATTCGACCGGTGGGGTGAAGCAGGAAGGTGGTGCGTATTGCGTGCTTTAGTTACAGGTGGAGCAGGCTTTTTGGGTAGTCATCTTTGCGATCGTCTTCTTGCACAAGGTTGCGAAGTGATTGCCCTGGATAACTTCTTTACCGGTTCGAGGAGGAATGTTGCCCATTTGCTTTCCAACCCAGACTTTGAATTGATTCGTCATGATGTGGTTAATCCCATTCTTCTGGAAGTGGACCGGATTTATAACCTCGCCTGCCCCGCCTCGCCGGTGCATTACCAGGACAATCCGGTAAAGACGGTGAAAACCTCGGTCATGGGTACGCTGCACATGCTGGGGATGGCCAAGCGGGTCAAGGCCCGGGTAATGCAGGCTTCCACCAGCGAAGTCTACGGTGACCCGGCGGTGCATCCGCAAACGGAAGACTATTGGGGAAACGTGAACACGATAGGATTGAGAAGCTGTTACGATGAAGGTAAACGCGTCGCTGAAACGCTAATGATGGATTACCATCATCAGAATAATGTGGATATTCGTATCGTGCGGATCTTCAATACCTACGGACCACGAATGGCGGTTGGTGACGGACGGGTCATCTCGAACTTCATAGTCCAGGCTCTTCGCGGCCAGCAGTTGACTATTTACGGCGATGGCAGCCAGACCAGGAGTTTCCAATACGTTGACGATCTTCTGGATGGAATGATTGCCCTGATGAATTACGAGGGGGCGGATTGTCACGAACCGGTAAATATCGGCAGCCCGTTTGAATGCACGATGCTGGAACTGGTGGATACACTTGGGAAAGTGTTGGGCAAGAAGCTGGATGTCGTTTATCGTCCGCTTCCCGCTGACGATCCGGTTAGGCGATGTGCCGATACGACGAGGGCAAAGACGCGGCTGGGATGGTCGGCTAAGGTCTCGCTGGAAGAGGGGTTGGGAAAAACAGTTGAATTCTTCCAGGGCGTATTGAGCAAAATGGACTGATGGGACTCTCTGTCGAAGATCTTCGTGTTGATGGCCGCCTTGCGGAAGAGGCTATTCCCGAACCGGTTGACGGGCAATGGTGGGTTGCGCACACAAAATCTCGTAATGAAAAAGCACTTGCTCGGGATTTGGAGCGGATGGATGTCAGTCATTACCTGCCATTGTGTCCCAAAACCACCCGCAGTTCCAGAACCGGTCGTACATCCGTTTCTGTCGTTCCGCTTTTTACGGGTTACGTGTTCTTTCTGGCTACTCAATTGCAACGCTATCAGGTGTTGGCAACTAATCGGGTCGCCAATACCCTTATTGTGCCTCAGCAACAACAACTCGTTACCCAACTTCGACAGATTCATCGCGTGTTGGCCACGGAGATTTCTTTCGAGCATTATGCCGGTGTCGAGGTAGGACAATGGGTGAAGGTAGTCGGCGGGCCTTTGACCGGCCTGGAAGGGCAGGTTGTCAAGCGGTTGGGCAAACTGAGGCTTTGTCTGAGTATTGATATTCTGGGACAATCGGTTCTGGCTGAGGTGGCAGCGGATATGCTTGAACCGGTCGATGAGCCGACGTTATCGTTTTCCTGATTGCCTTTGCGCTTCAGTTGAAAAGGTGTTACTATAATAGGTAAGTCAGGCAGGTTACGTTTTTACGCAGTATTAAGGTATTGATTATGGCCCTGGAAGCAGGCGAGTAAGTTTTTTGGGGCGGAACTCTTCGTTAGCTTAGCGAGGTTCATCGATGAAGATAGGTGTAGTCGGCGTAGGATATGTTGGATTGGTGGCCGGGGCTTGTCTGGCCGATGGCGGAAATCACGTCATATGCGTGGACAAGGACGAAGATAAGATCGATAAGCTCTGGAATGGGGAAATTCCCATTTACGAACCCGGGCTTGAGGAAATCGTCAAGAGGAATGTAAAAGCCAATCGTCTGAAGTTTACTACAGATCTTGCGGAAGCCGTTTCCGATTCGTTGATTCTTTACCTTGCTGTCGGCACTCCTCCCACTGAGGACGGGTCGGCTGACCTGACCGCGGCGCTTCAGGTTGCCGGTGATATTGCCCGGTACATGGATGGTTACCGTATTTTGGTTATGAAGAGTACGGTTCCCGTTGGTACACACAAAAAGATCATGGCTCATGTCGCCGGGATAACCGAACACAAGTTTGACTATGTGAGCAATCCTGAATTTCTCAAGGAAGGGGCGGCTATCGACGATTTCATGCGTCCGGATCGCGTGATCATCGGCGCTGACAATCCCGCGGTTGTGGAGATCATGAAAGAGGTTTACGCACCGTTTATGCGTACTCGCGATCGTTTACTGGTTATGGATCCGGCCAGTGCGGAAATGTCCAAGTACGGAGCAAATGCTCTGTTGGCTACGAAGATTTCCTTCATGAATGAATTGAGCGGCTTGTGTGACAAATTCGGTGCGGACGTGGCCAAGGTTCGTCAGGGGATAGGCTCGGATTCCAGACTGGGGCCGGCATTCCTGTTTCCCGGAGTGGGGTATGGCGGTTCTTGTTTTCCCAAAGACGTCTCCGCCCTGATGTCCATGGGAAGAGCCAATGATTATCCCATGTCCATAGTCGAAGCCGTGCATGAAGTGAACCAGCGGCAGAGGCTGCGATTTGCCCGGAGAGTTATTGACTATTTCGGCAAGCGCTGTTCAGAAGTGACTCTCGCTGTCTGGGGGCTGGCGTTCAAGGCTCGTACGGACGACGTACGGGAATCTCCCGCTATTGATTGTATCCGCATGTTTCTGGAAAAGGGTATCAAGGTACGTGCTTACGATCCCGAGGCGCATCAGACGACCCGGGCTGTGCTGGGGGATGCAATCGAGTATTGCGACGAAGGATATGAACCTCTGGAAGGGGCGGATGGCTTGGTGATTTTCACCGACTGGCAGGAATTCCGCACGCCAGATTTTGACCGCATGGCTGGTTGCCTGAAGGTGCCTCTGATTTTTGACGGGCGAAACCTCTACGAGCGATCTACCTTGAGAAAATACGGTTTCGAATACCACTGCGTCGGACGACCGGTTGTCAATGGAAATTCGGTTTGATTTATACGGTCGGGTGTGAAGGGAAGCGACTGTTATGAGCAGGATCGTGGTTACGGGAGCGGCGGGTTTTATCGGTTCTCACCTGTGTGAAGCTTTGCTTGCCAGGGGAGATCAAGTATTGGGAATTGACAATTTCGACTCCTTTTACGAACCTCGTGTAAAAATGGCGAATATTGCTTCCTGCCGGGAACACTCGGCGTTTGAGATGCACGAGGGAGATATTCGCGACGCTGATTTTGTGACCGGAGTCTTAGCTCACGATGTCGATGTGGTCGTACACCTCGCCGCGAGAGCAGGCGTCCGTCCATCCATAGAACAACCCTTATTGTGCCAGGATATCAATGTTCATGGCACGGCCGTCATGCTCGAATCGGCCGGGTTGCAGGGAATCAAAAAGTTCGTTTTTGCCAGTAGCTCCAGTGTATACGGTAATAACGAAAAGGTTCCTTTTGCTGAAAGTGATAACGTTGACCATCCGATTTCTCCCTACGCCGCCAGTAAAAAGGCCGGGGAATTACTTGCATATACCTATGCCCATCTATACGACATGTCGGTTACGTGCCTGAGGTTTTTTACAGTCTATGGTCCCAGGCAGCGACCCGATCTGGCTATTCATAAATTCACCAAGTTAATAGATAGGGGGGATCCGATCCCCGTTTTCGGTGACGGCAGTACCATGCGTGATTACACGTATATCGATGACATACTCGATGGTGTGATGCGATCCATCGATAAATGCGCCGGTTACCGGATATACAATCTTGGCGAATCGAGTCCGGTGAGCCTTGCCGATTTGATTTCGGCAATCGAAACTGCGTTGGGGAAAAAGGCTAACATCAACCGTTTACCCATGCAGGCCGGAGACGTTAACCGGACCTATGCTGATGTAAGCCTCGCTCGGGAAGAACTGGGTTATAATCCTACAACAAGGATAGAAGACGGGCTGGCCCGCTTCGTCGAATGGTATCGCGATTCCCAAGAATAAAAACGGCCAGCTGAATATAACGGTTATTTTCCGATAGCTTTTTCGATTTCCCCAAGTTCGGGGGCGACATCGACCGGGCCTTCAACCGAATCGACTGCGGCCTGCACATCTTTCAATCCGTTGCCGGTAATAAACGCCAGGACTGAGGCTTTCGAATCAATTACGCCGCCGGCTACCGCTTTTGCGACACCGGCGACCGCCGCAGCTGCGGCCGGTTCGGCAAAGATTCCGCATGATCTTCCGGTTTCCCGCATGGCCCAGCGTATTTCGTCGTCGGAGATGTTCACGTAATCGCCTTTACTCTCTTTGACCGCCTCTACGGCTTTTTTCCAATTACGCGGAACCGGACAATTTATACTGTCGGCGAACGTGTCTCCCTGTGGGACAGGCAGGTTTCCGGAGTTGAACGCCTCAGATATGGCGGCCACGCCTTCAGCCTGTACTCCCAGAAAACGCGTTGACCAGTCGATTATTCCCAGTTCTCGCATCTGGCGGATACCCTTAGCCGCTCCGGCTATGGAACAACCGTCGCCCACGCTCATAGCCACCCAGTCCGGCGGATCGGCCAGGCACTGTTCGGCGATTTCCAATCCGCCCGTTTTCTTGCCCTCGACGAGATAGGGATTAAAAGCGCAGTTGCGGTTATACCAACCAAATGCATCGCAAGCCTTGGCACATAACTGGTATGCGTCGTCGTAACTGCCGTCTACCCGAAAAACAGTAGCACCGTAAATTAAAAGCTGGGCGAGTTTACCTTGCGGGATTCTCTTGGAAACAAAGATATATGCGGGCATGGAAGCCATGGCCGCACATGCCGCCAGGCTCACCGCCGCGTTACCGGTCGAGGCACAGGCAATAGCCTTGGCGCCGGCTTCGGCCGCCCGTACCACGCCTACGCTTGAAGCTCTATCCTTGAAGGAACCTGATGCGTTTCTGCCGTCATCTTTCAAACGCAACCTGGCTACACCGCACTTGCGGGCGAGAGTGGGCGCTTCCACTACCGGCGTCCAGCCGATAGGCCATTGGCTGCCTATATGATGAGCGGTTACCGGGAGTAGCGGTCCATAACGCCAGTGACTTTGTGGACCATCCAGGATATCCGAAAGCGTGACATCGCGACTGACCTGGCTCATGTCGTAAACAACGTCGAGCAATCCTTCGGTCGGTCCGCATGCCGGGCAGGTGTATGCAACTTTGTCCGGTGAGTACGTGGCATTACAGTTTATACACCTGAGGTGCTTCACGTATGAAACGAACTGTGCTCCCATCGGTTTAATGGCTGTTTCTCCTGGAGTTGTTCATGGTGAACAAGGACGATTATGCGTGACCCATTCCGTTGTTCTTGGAAAAATATGCTCCCCGTTCAGATGCTACGGTGAAGCTCTCCGCGGTGGATTTGAGCTTTTCCCAGGCAGCGCGAATCGTGTCCGCCTCTTTGGGTTCGATCATCCCGTCGTCTTCGATGGACTGGGTTACCGTGAGCAGTAAGTTTCCGAACTCCGTAACCAGTTGCTGGGTGGTTCGCAACAGTTCCGTATTCAGTGCTTCATTCGCGATCGGTTTGGGATTATGCACGAAGAAACCGTTTGCTTCGTGGCAGAGCCAGTTGATAACCTCAGTGCTGTTGGTGGCCGTATATATTTCCGCTATTCGGTCCAGGGGATTTCGCGCACCACTGGCGTCGGGATCGTCTTTCCCTGACTCCTGGCACCATTTATAGACCATAGCCGGGGATAAACGAAGCTTGGCCGCCAGTGCCTTAACCCCGATAGGTTCGGCCGCTTTCCGAAGGATCTCGTGTGACTGCATTTCTTTTCTCCAACTGAGGAACGCGGATTACGGCACTCGGTTGCCGATCAATAGTATTCGCTCTAACGTGGTGCGGCATTATAACGCTTATTTCGGTTGGAACACTACCAACAAACGATTATCTTAGCTGGCCTTATGGCAAAAACGCCCGTACAAAGCAAAAAAGACGTTCAGGCTATTCTGAATAGCGCAGGTTTGAAACCGGACAAGCACTTCGGGCAGAATTTTCTCATCGACGGAAACCTTATGCGCAAATTGGTCGAGGGGGCTGAAATCGGCGATAGCGATACTGTGCTGGAGGTTGGCGGGGGAACCGGTGGTTTAAGCGACCAGTTGGCCGATGTGGCCCGGCGCTTGGTCATTGTTGAAATCGACCACGATCTTGCTCCCCTGCTTGTAGATCGCTTCGCAGAGCGAGACCATGTTACGGTGCTGGAAACCGACGTACTTTCAAAGAAAAGTGAGATAGCTCCCGTAGTTCTGCAGGCGTTGAAAGATAACCCGCCGGAATCTGGCAAGTATCTGCTGGTCGCCAACCTGCCGTATAACGTGGCGACTCCTCTGCTGATGAACCTGTTGACGGCCGACCCGCAAGTTGAGCGATTCTGTTTTACTATTCAAAACGAAGTGGGTGATCGTTTGCTGGCCAACGCGGGGTGCAAGGAATTCGGTCCGCTGGCCATCGTGGTTCAGACCACCTGCGAAATAACCAAGCAGGCTAAACTGCCAGCGTCAGCCTTCTGGCCTGCTCCGAAAATAGAATCGGCCATGATTCGCATGGATAGAAAATCTCATCCGTTTGAACAAGGCGACGCGTTGCCGGCGTTCATTGCACTGGTCCGTGCGGCTTTTGCCCATAGAAGAAAGACGCTTCGTTTTTAACCTGGCCAGGCATCTGGACAAGGATACATTGGAAAAAGCCGCTGAAATCATTGACTTATCCAAGAGAGCGGAAGCGGTGGAACTGGATGCGTGGATTAACCTTGGGAAAGCCTTAGCTGTACCAGAAAACCATTGAGTTCCTCCTTGACAGAGGGATTATCGGGTAGGCGGCTTTCTTCGTGAGCTTTTTCGAGTAATCCGGTTAGACGTTCGTACTCATTCGTGTGAAAATCAATATCTATATTATCGAGTTTAGATTTCTCACCATTGGTTAATTTAAGCTTTACCAACTCATCGATATAGGGCAATTTGAAAATCTGATTCAGATTGAGCAGATTTGCCTCTACCTCTCCACTTTGCATAAGGTGTATGCCCGTAAGCAGTACACGATAGACGTATAGCAAAGGTTTTACTTTTGGAGGATCTTCCTTCTGGAATAGTTTCCATTGTGTTCTAGAAAATCCCAGATAATGGTGGGCATGATATTTGGTGATACATTTACGGCTCATTTCCTTGAGTGTTTCGTGTTCCGGAGTAGTATGAATCACCAATGGAGATAATAACTGTTCCAGTACGTAGCCGTTACGTTTGAGCATCAACCGGATAAACTTGTGAATGTCATGCGTAACCAGGTCCAGTTCCAGATCGCTGCGAACTTCTGATATGTCGACTGTTTCCCTGCCTGGTTTCAAACCAATAATGTCTTTCAGTGGAAGAATGTGTACTCCGCGAAGATCGTAATCGGAGTCTGGAGATGGAAAACCATATAAATGTGCTCCGCTTATTGTGACGAAAATCAACGGATACGGTTGCTCGTTAACGATTTGTTTAAGTTTGTCATTCATTATGAAACCTTTGTAGTACTGAAATCAGGTTTTCATTCAGCGGCAGCCATTTTTCGAGCCTTAATGAGAAAGTCATTAGCCCGTTCGTAATTTGGACGATCCGGTAACAAAGTAGACTTAAACGCTGCGTCGAAATCCTTATGCAGTTGTTTGCGCCATTCTTCCACCTCGTCCCAATCCATTAGTTCGTCGCGTATCGCGAGCAATTTATCTCTAAACGTAGATACTTCAATCGGCACGAACCCTTCTCGCAAGACTTGAGTTCCCGATAGCAATAAACGAATAAGGTGCATCGCGTGTTTCGGTTTTACTTTTCCTTTGTTGCGGAGATCCCGATTCATTTTCTGGAATTGCGATAACACGTATCCATTGAAAGTCTGGTATACCAGCTTGCTTAGGAAAATTTCCCGCATATCGAGTAGTTCCTGAGCGAGAGGTGTGATTTCCTCAATGAGAGGTGTGTAAAGGCATTCGAGGATGTTGGGGTTAGCTTTCAGAGCTAGAACGATAAATTTCTGTATTTCCCAGTAGCATTCCTCTGTTGCCTGGTTTTCCAGTTGTTCCGGTACTCCATAAAGCGACCAGTGCATTTCCGCGGGTGGTAGATAAATGCCACGTCGATCAATATCGCTTTCTTCGTTATCCAAACCATAAGCTCGTGAACCCACGATGCATCGATAGATAACTCGATCAAGAAGGTTGTATTCCTTAAGCGGTCCCTGAGTTAAGCTCAAACCGTTTCGTTGATATTCGGCTAATATTTCCATGTCGGCTCGGTAAATCATAGCCTCAAAGCCATTAGCGTAGCGCACGCGATAGGCGTGAGTGTTATCCAGCGGAGCTGTTACTACTATACCGACGATTCCGGCTTGGCAGTCCTCTCCTCCGCCAATCGGTTTGGTCGCTGTTTTCGTGACGATTCGAGTGCCGACAGAGAGGATCAAGTTGGGATTTTTATTGTTACTTGTATTCATGGTTGTCTGTAAAGAACTTATGTACCACGGCACAATGCATGTTTACCGCAATCGGTATTGCCTCGTCGTTGAAGTCAAACCGGGGAGTATGTAGCCCCGGATATTCCTTTGCCCCTTTGGGTTTAATGCCGACACGTATGCCTACTGCCGGTACTTTTTGACTGTAGAACGCGAAATCTTCGGCGCCCATGCTGGGCGGATAGTCTCGGATAATCTTTTTTACGGAAGGTATTCGTTCCGCTGCTTTGGCCACCAGGTCCGCATACTGGGGATCATTATTCATAGGCGGGTATGTACATGCCAGGTTTACTGTGGCTTTAACTCCGAACGTATTGGCAGTGGTTTGCACGTATTGCCGCAAGCTCTCCAGCACCGCTTCTTGAGTTTTCTCGCAAAAGCTTCTGACCGTTCCTTTCAATTTACAAGTTTCCGGCAGGACGTTGTAGGTGCTTCCGCCATCGATCTGGCAAAAGGAGAGTACTACCGGATTTACCGGATCGATCAACCTGCTGCGAATGACCTGGGAACCGGTTACGATCTGGGCAGCGGCCGTCAGTACGTCGTCGGTGTTGTGCGGGCGGGCGGCGTGCCCTCCTCTTCCGGTTAATTCAATATCGAACGAAGTTTCCGCCGCCTGGGTCGTGCCGCTGACCACCACGATATCTCCCAGTTCGTTGGCCGGGCAGCCGTGCAAAGCAAATGCCATATCGACTGCTGGATTCTCCAGGACGCCGTCGTCTACCATTCGTTTGCCGCCACCTTCACACTCTTCCGCCGGCTGGAAACAGAATTTCACCTTGCCTGGAATCTCGTCTGCGAATCTGGAAAGAACCTGTGCCGCTCCAACCAAGCAGGCCGAGTTCCCGTCGTGCCCACAGCTATGCATTTTTCCATCGGTTTTTGACTGGTAGGGCGACCCTGTTTCCTCGGTCATGGCCAGTGCGTCCATATCGGCTCGAAGTAAGACACACGGTCCCGGTTTGTCGCTGTTGAGGGTGGCGAGCACGCCTGTACCTCCTGCAAGCCCGCTTCGCACCGCAATGTTGGGGAGTTGTTCCAGGGCGTCGAGCACCAGTTCGGCGGTATGGTGCTCTTCAAAGGCCAGCTCCGGATGCGAATGAATATCGTGACGCAGTTCCACCAGCTTCGGTAGGATCTCATCTATTATGGGTTTGAAATCGAGCACGGGAGCTTCTCCAATACGACTGAAACGGTGCTTTTCTGGCAATAACTGTTTGAAATACAGCTTGAGCGGTTATTCTACGGTGTAACTGGCTGGAAACCAGTAAAGTGCAGTTTGGAAGTGGTGGATTGGATTCGATTTTTGATTTTGTCTCGCTATTATACCTGCTATGAGTGAAGCAATTGAACAAGACCAACTGAACGACGAAGCCAACGAACCGGTTACCGAAGATGTTGCCGACACGGATTCTCAGACCGAGGATAACGTGGAGGAATCAGAAGAAACCGAAGGCGAAATAAGCGACGAGCAACAGGCGGAAGAAACCGCTGAACAGGCCGAGGATTCTACCGAACAAGCTGGGCAGGCGGAACTGGCTGAGGATGCTCCCGAGATATCCACGGAATCGGTGGTGGAAGCTATTTTAATGGCTACCGATACGCCCATGCCGGCAAGCAAGATTGCTCAGATAGTAGGGGTAGGCAACGCCAAGGATGTGAAAAAGCATATCGAGGCGCTTAATGAGCATTATGAGCAGACCGATCGGTCTTTTCGTATAGAAGAGATCGCCAAGGGATTTCAGATTCTTACGATGCCTCAGTACAACACCTGGCTGAGTAAGGTTCTGAAAATCCGTTCGGAGAGTAAGCTTAGCCCGGCGGCGATGGAGACACTGGCCATCATCGCTTATAAGCAGCCGGTTTTGCGGGCGGACGTTGAAGCGATTCGTGGGGTAGCGGCGGGCGATATGATCAATCGTTTGCGGGAAATGAACCTGGTGAAAATCGCGGGTCGCGCAGAGGAGGTTGGCAGGCCCATGCTTTACGGCACAACGGCCAGGTTCCTGGAAGTCTTCGGTTTGTCTTCGTTGGAAGATCTACCCAATACCGATGAACTGACTCTGCCCGGCTCCAACTGATACTATCGGAATTCCCAATATTCCCGGTGGAGAATAATATGTCACTCGGACTATGGGCTGCAGCCTACTCGGTAGTGATGGCATTCTGGATCTGGATCATCCGCTGGGGAGGTGCCGAGAAGCTGGAAGAAACCCTGGCGAATGATTTTTCTCAATCTCTGGCTAAATACTTGTCGGCGGATACGGTCAAGATAGTCGGTTATGTTGCTTTGGGGGTGTCGTCGCTCTGGTTTATTGCGGGCGTATATATACCTGGTTTAAGATTCTGGGTTCATGCGTAACAGGATTTTTCGCAAACCGTTGATCAGCGAAGTCTCATCGCGTGAGAGTCGCGTTTTTTAACCTTGCCGATGATTTCGGCGCATGGCGTTTCATTTTGTTCCAGTTCCCGAACCAGTTCTTCAGCACTTGCCTCGGGAACGCTGATCAACATCCCGCCGGATGTCTGAGCATCGGCCAGTATGGCTACCAGCATATCGTCGACGTTTTTGACTTCGAGCTTTTCGCCGATGAATTTCAGAGAAGCCTTATGGGTTCTGGCGAGGTTGCCCTTGCCTGCCAGTTCACGGGTCTGTTCCAGTAGGGGGATTTCGATAGCGTCGATTTCCATTGTGACGTTTGAACCCTCGGCCATTTCAAAGGCGTGGCCAAGTAAGCCGAAGCCGGTAATATCAGTGGCCGAGCTTACCCCGACCGAGACCATTGCTTCTGCAGCGCCTTTATTCAGCGTGGTCATGATCTTGATTGCTTCTGCCAGATCCGCTTGCTGAATTATTCCGTTTTTCGCTGCACTGGTCAGCACGCCGGTTCCTATTGGTTTTGTCAGAATGAGAACGTCGCCCGGTTTAGCGGTATTGTTGGCAATGATTTTGTCGGGGTGGATGGTACCGGTCACCGACAGACCGTATTTTATTTCGTTGTCGCGTACGCTATGCCCGCCGAGTATGAAGGCACCGGCCGCCTGGGCCTGTTCACTGCCTCCGACCAGGATTTCTCTCAGGATCGATTCTGGTAATTCCTTATCCGGAAAACCCACAATGTTCAGTGCGGTTATCGGAGTACCGCCCATAGCGTAAACGTCGGACAGGCTGTTCGCTGCTGCGATCCGGCCGAAATCGTAAGGATCGTCCACCAGCGGCGGGAAGAAATCCAGAGTCTGGACCAGGGCGGTGTGGTCGTTAATCCAAAATACCCCCGCGTCCTCGAAATGCTCCGCACCGGCGAGGATATTGGGATGGCTCTGCATAGGTAAATCGCGCAGCACCTGCGCGGTCAGCTCGACGGGGAGCTTGCCCGCTCACCCGGCGCAGTTTGCGTAATCAGTTAAGCGTATTTTCCGTCCCGGTGTCATAACGTCCGATATGGTAACCTAAAGTGCGTAACTTGAGAAGAGTGCGTCCGATAATCGGGCCTGTTTCTGTGCGGTTCCGAAAAAAACTTTTCAGATGTTGCGTACACTCCAAACACCGTCAAGTCGGGTTATCAGACTGCCGACACTGCGAATAGGGAATAGAGCCCGATAAGATGCCTTTTTATATGGGGTTATAGAGAGTGTATTTAGATCATTTCAATCTAAAAGAGATGCCTTTCAACCTGACGCCGGGGACGAAGTTCATTTACTTTACGGACCGGCACAAGGAGGCTTTGGAGCATCTCCTGTTTGGTGTTCGGCAAGGTAAAGGGTTCATTGTTCTGACCGGTGAGGTTGGCGCAGGAAAAACCACATTGTGCCGGGCGCTGCTTCGAGAGCTGGGGGCGAGCTGTAAGACCGCCCTTATACTTAATCCCAAGTTGACCGAATCTCAATTGTTGCGGCTGATTCTCATTGAACTGGGACACCGTGATCCCAAGGGCGACAAGCTGGCTTTGCGCGAACAGCTTAACTCCTTCCTGCTGGACCAGTCACAGCAGGGTAACCAGGTTGTCCTGATAATCGATGAGGCCCAGTCTCTTTCCCGGGATATGCTGGAGAATATCAGGTTGCTTTCAAACCTGGAGACGGAATCCCAGAAACTATTGCAGATCGTTCTGGTGGGGCAGCCGGAACTGAAACAGACTTTGGCTGATTTCCGTTTAAGGCAATTGCGTCAACGAATAAGCGTGTTTTATCACCTGGATGTAATGTCGCAGACGGATACCTCTGCTTATGTCAATCATCGTTTGAATGTAGCCGGTTCTCAAGGTAGAGCCATGTTCGAGCCGGGCGCCATCAGGCTGGTCTATGATTTTTCCGAAGGAATTCCGCGACAGGTTAACGCCGTCTGTGATATGGCACTGCTTGCAGCTTACGGCAGAGGGGAGCAGCAGGTTGGTACGGATGCGGTTCAGGCATCCATAGAGGAATTAAGCAGGGTGTGTCAATGAGCGTTATTGGCGAAGCGTTGAAAAGGGCGGAGGGGGATCGGCGGGGCATTGAAGTTCCCGATGAGGTTCGTGGTTTGCCGAAGAACATTGAGCCGGAGATTGCCCTGGCGAGTTCCGAGGTTGTAGCGAGCTGCAAGCGGAACAACCTGGCTCCTGTTGGTATTTTCCTTATTGTTGGTGCACTTACGGTTATACTTGCCTGGGTTGCAGATAATCCTGGTGGCGGTGATGCTATTGTTGCGGGCGGTAACCACTCTTTAGACTCTGCGGTAAAGAGAGGTTCGCCAGAGGAGCGTGTGTCTACCGCCTCACGGAAGGCTGCAGCGTTAGATAGCGAGATAGATTCTGATTATATTCCTGCTGTTACTCCCAGTTTCCTTAGTGGTGATTTGGGGGACGGATCGGCGAATGATAATTCCCGGGAATCCCAAAGTGACGGTGTTGGGGTTGCCCACTCTCGTGCAAGTGGCGAGATTGGTGCCTCAGGAAGTATGTCAGCAAGTGGCGTATCGGAGTCCAACAGGTTTCGCCTGGACGGTTTGATGCTTGGTGGCATGTCAAAGGTTGCGGTGATCAACGGGGCGATTGTTCATGAAGGCCAGAGAGTAGATGGGGCACTGGTTATTTCGATTAATCAAACCGGAGTTGTAATTGAAGCCGGAGGTAAGCGATTTCGGTTGAACATGCAGGCGGCGAAGCAGAAACCTTGAATTCGCGTTGGTTAAAAATAAAAAAACGCCTTTGGTTTTAACCAAAGGCGTTTTTTTATCGTGTAATATCTTTGCTGGTTATTGCCCTATAAGGTAAGTGAGCAGGGCTGACTCGCCGAGGCTCAGGGCTACCGGGGCGAAGATTGAAAAGCACCCGCCAACCTGCAGGAGTACACCGCCAGCGAGAACCGTAAGTGCCACTTTTTTCAATCTTTTTCGCAACATCGGTACAATCCACCTGCTGTTGAATCAGTAAACAGCGACAAGGCTGCGTTGCAGTCGTCGGTTATGGGGTTTTCTACTGTTCGCCTTCCGGATTATTGCCGGATTGGTATACCATAGTCGTCGAGCATGTTCCGGCGGTGTCCGAGTTGTAAATTCCATAATAGGGAATCGAGCAACTGGGGTCTGCCGACCAGTCCGGGACATCGGCGAACAGGCTGAGGATTTCCGTCTGGCTGATGTTTGAGAAAATAGTTCCGCCGGGATTAAAGGTGGTAAGTATTCCCTCGCAAGAAGGGAGGGATAAACCAAACGTCGATCCGACCGTAAATGCGGCAACTGTCAGCCACATGCGCTTTGGGCTTTTACGTTTAGAAGTTGTCTGTGACATTTAATGGCACTCCTGAATTTCGTGTATCAAACGACAGCAACGATTGAGCCGAATCATATCATCGCGTCGGCTGGCAATAGTCGCGAATATACCTTTGGTGTTTACTTAATCATCTTCTACCGGAGGGCAGTCGATGAACAGGTTAGTGCTGCCAGTTGCATCTTCGTCTGATGAAGTGCTTGTCGCCGCACAAGGGTCGATCAGACCACCAATAGCGCCGTTCTGGCAATCAAACAGGAAACAGAAATCCACTGTTCGCATTAGTTCCTGACCGGCCATGCTCATGCATGCCGTTTGATAAAGCATACCAATTGTCGCCATAGCGGCAAAACCAACCAGCCAACGTTTACGCATTGAACCCATCTGAGACTCCTATGGACATTCCGGAGCTTACCGGCCACTCGGTATGACTAGGCCTGTGGCAGGTGTTCGCTCATGCTAATTGCCGAACCGGAGTATACGCATTCCGGTTATTAGACGCAAATAGATCACTTCGCGCCAACGAACTAAAATCCGTAGCGACCTAACGAATTTATTTTCTCATAATGGCAGTGTCCCGCCAAGGTAATTTATCCCAATATTTCCTCGATCTTATCTTTCGTGACAGGGGATATAAGCCCCTTTTCTGTGATAATCGCTTCGATTAGCCTTGCAGGTGTGACATCGAACGCTGGACAGTGACACTTTACTCCATCAGGGACTGTTTGCCGGCCAAAGCCTCGCCGGACCTCTTCATCGCTGCGTTGTTCAATGGGAATAGAGTCACCGGAAGGGGTTTTCAGGTCAAAAGTACTGCTCGGGGCTGCAATGTAGAATGGAATATCGTGGGCACGAGCGAGAACCGCGACCGAGTATGTGCCGATTTTGTTCGCCGCGTCGCCGTTTGCGGCTATGCGGTCTGCTCCTGTGATAACCAGATCGATTTCGCCGGACTGCATGAGTTGGCCGGCCATGTTGTCGCAGACGACGGTGACGTCTATTCCTGCTCGCTGTAATTCCCAGGCGGTCAATCGGGATCCCTGAAGCAAGGGGCGGGTTTCATCGGCGAAAACGCGGAATTCTCGCAGTTTTTGATGGGCGACATACATGGGAGCCAGAGCGGTTCCGAGCTCCGCGGTGGCTAATCCACCGGCGTTGCAATGGGTGAGTACGCCTCCACCGGTGGGTATCAATCCTTCACCGAACTCGCCGATAGCCCGGCACATGGCCGCATCTTCGTCGCGAATGAGGTTTGCCTCGTTCAGAAGAAGCTTTTTCAGGCTGGCAGGGTCGGCATCCGGATGGGAATCGGGCAGGGCTTTCATGCGTTCCAATGCCCAGAAGAGGTTTACGGCCGTTGGACGTGATGAAGCGAGGTAATCGGCTGCCCGGTTGAGTTCTAGCAGGAAATCGGAGCGGTGGATGTTTTTTGCATCTCTGATTGCCAGAACGAGGCCCATGGCGGCAGCTATGCCTATAGCGGGGGCGCCTCGGACGGATAGCCTTTTAATGGCATTCCAAACGGTTTCGACGTCATGGCAGTCGAGGTATTCGAATGTTTCGGGGAGTTTGGTTTGTTCGACGAGGCGGATGTGCCCATCCAGGCCGCCTATCCATTCGATGGTTTTTATGCTGGACGGGTCGGATACGTTCATGGTTTGGATCCCGGTTTCATGGTTTTGGATATTAGGTGGGGATGTTACCACGAGGGTGGCTTGGAGGGTATGGGGTAGTGCTTCTAGCTTATTCTTGGCCCGGTTGCTGTAATCTGTTGTTTTATAGATAGTTATGGCGTTTATTTGTGAAATGGGTTCGTTTCGTAAAAGCGGGTTGAAGAAGTTTTCGTGGCTAGCCTTACGTTTGTATTGCCTATATTGAACGGTTGGTAAGTTATTATATTTATCCAATTCAATCTTAATGATTTTAATTAGGGGGGCTTGTTTATATAGTGTCGACGTTCTCGAGTATTTGTTGTTCTGGTGGTTAATGCGGTTCTAATGGATACTTCACAAAGCCTTCATTTCGTTTCGGTATTTTTCCAGTGAATTAAAACCAAAGGCCGGGCAGGACGGACGGGGATTGGAAGCATGGTGGGGTGACGAAGTATTGGGGAAGAGGTGGCCGGGGGAAGAGGCGACAAGGCAAGGGAAAGTTGCGGAAAACGGCGGTACGGTCGACACGTTACGAAACATTTTTGCGGCCCGACCGCCCGTTTTCTGTGTTGACTGTTGACTGCAGGTGGCGAGTGATAAATGCCGACTCGCGTGCTTTAAGTAGTACTCAATTCAATAACATTATTAGGTGAAAATCCGCATCGCGTGCTTTCAAAGTTATCATTAGCGACTTCCCGCATGCCGGGATTCTGGTCGTTTTCATGTTAGTGGTTACCGTCGCATGGAGGGGCTTTTATTGTTCTCTAATCGTGCAACACTGTCGGCTTCGGCTGCCACGTCTGGCGAGGTTCTGGTCTGATCTTTCCAGAAGCAGATCGAAACGGCGCGAATCGGCCAGGTTCATGATTCTCAGGCCACGATGTTTTTGAGAATTAGCCGCCAAGGCAGGGCGATCACGACGGGTGACGTTAACCAGGCATCGGATTGCACCGCCGTGTTCGTATATTCTGGACACATCCACGGTATGAACGGTGTATCCAAGTTTTCTGTATATTTCACCGGCGATGGAATCCAATTCCGGAATGCCATAGACGGGCATGTAGACTGTTTTGGCGTTATTTCGATAGTCCATTATTACATTGTTGTAGGTGACCATCGTTTCGTTAACGGAATTGAGCAGGGTGGGCATGCGTTGAACCGTGTATCCGTTTTCTTTCAGTATACCGGCGACGTCATCGAAGCTTTGCTGCAATTCGTCAGAGTAATAGGAATCTTCAGACCACAGACTTTCCGAATCCGCGTTTGCTTCGTAGTAGGATCGGATCATGTCTCCCATTCGGGGGCTGGCCAGCAGCACGGTTTTCTCGTTAATAGGGGTAAGGTACATATCGATGTGGAACCAGGGGACGTCGCCTGCGGAATCTCCGATCAGGAGATAGTTTCTTCCGCTGAAGCGTTCAAGTTCCGTGGTAAGTTCTGATGCGGAGAAGTTTTCATTTTCACAAAGCACATTCGCACCGATGAAGACGTTGTGGGAGTTGGACACCACATTTCCGCCTTCTATGTGTAACGGACTATCGAGTATTAATGGGGTAATGCCAATTTGCCCCAGTAGCTCGTAAGTGATGAGGTCATTGTATTTTTCGATGTCGTACAATGGGTCGTCCACAGGTACGAACCCCCGGGCTTGATTGGCTAAACCGGCTGACTGGCGGGGGATGAAGCGGTCGCGAGCCCAAACGGAGATTGGCATGCCGACATTGATAACCGACACATCGTGGTTGCGAAGCTGGATTCTCCATGTCAGGCTGAAATCATGAACCGCCTGAATCGTCGGACAGACCACGACTATTCTTACATCCGCAGGCAGGTAGCGGAAGAGGTCGCGATAAACCGGCATGAGTTCATCGCGCAATTCAGGATCGTAATGGAGGGTTATTTCGGAGATAGATCCGGTAGAGTCGGGAAGAACTCCGGACCTGTTTGAAACCGCGGCCGGAGCCGGTTGGGCTGCTACCGGGCATACCGAACTCCACAAGGGACACAGCAGGAGTGCGATTACCAAAATGCGGACGAATACGTTATGTGGTTTTCGGGCCATTAATTATCGCTTCCATGTCCTTGCGGCTTTTACCTCATTTGAGGTGTTGTCCAATCGTTTTTGGCGTTAACGGACCTGCCAATGGGGATTCCGCCAGGATCGGCAGGGGCAAGAGTTTCATAGGTATAAAGGGAAGAGTGAGTCGGGCAGCGGGTTATTTCCAGAGTAACCGCCCCAATAGCTCCTTAGTATTATCCAAATGTATTCGATTTGGATTCCTCTTTAGTCTCAAGCTGCCTGAAAGGATTTACTCCAGTACTTGCTGGTGAAAACTCACAAGCTTTCCAGTCTGCTCGAGTTGAAATACTCCTCCTGATTCGCACAACCCCCTTGAAGACTGTCTATGCAGTTCAACTCCCGGGTGGTTCGTTGGTCGAACCAAAAGAATTATCAATCACATGTGAAGATGGGGTAATCGGGTTTGGGTATTATTCAGGTAGGACTTTGGTCTTACATAGCCCTATGGCCTGGGCAAGAAGGACAAGGTCAGCGAGAGACTCTGCCTGCATTTTTTGCATAACTCTGCCGCGGTGGATCTTGATTGTTTTTTCGCTGGTACCGAGCTTGGCGGCGATCTGCTTGTTAAGTATTCCGGAGACGACCAGTTCAAATACTTCCCGCTCTCGAGGTGTGAGGCGTTTCATTCTGTTTAGGATTTCGTCGTGCTGGGCATGTGCTTTTCGCTGGCGTAAATCGGTTTCGATAGCCAGTTGTATAGCGTCCAGAAGAACCTGGTCGTTAAAAGGTTTGGTTATGAAATCGATGGCACCGGCTTTCATGGCTCGTACACTCATGGGCACGTCTCCATGGCCAGTGATAAATATGATTGGTATCGATATTCCTCTAACCTGGAGTTCGTTCTGCAGGTCCAAACCGCTTAGACCGGGCATTCGAACATCCAGCACCAGACAACCAGGTATTTTCGGATCGTATTCATCGAGGAAATGTCTGGCGTTTTCAAAGGTGACGACGACGAGACCAACCGATTGAGCCAATCGCTTAAGAGCCCGGCGAACAGATTGGTCATCGTCTACTATAAAAACGGTAGAGGTAGTGGTCATTAGTTGAAATCCTCTTGAATCAGCGGCAGGCTGAAGCTGACAGTGCATCCCCCGTCAGGGTTGTTTGCCGCCCAGATTCGGCCTTGATGAGCAGTGACGATTGAACTGCAAATGGCAAGTCCCATTCCCATACCTTCTGACTTGGTAGTATAAAACGGTTCAAACATATGTTCGGCGATTTCAGGGGAAAGACCTTGTCCGTGATCGTGTACGGATACAACTGTTTCATTATTCTGAGTTTGGGTTCGGATCAATAGCTTTCGCGACTTTTCGGTTATCTCTTTCATCGCGTCCAGCCCGTTTCTGATGAGGTTCAGCAGTACCTGTTGTATTTGAATGCGGTCACCATTGGTTTCTCCAGGAGTATTACCGAGTTCGAAAACGATTTCGGTGTTTTCACTGCGGCCCAGCGCTTCAGCAATTGGGGCAATATCGATAATAATGTTGTGGATCTTCAGTATTGAGTATTCCGGCTCGCATCTGCGAAGCTGGTCTTTAAGGTTTTTGATTACACCGCTGGCCCTGTCGACGTCTTCAATGATGTCGTCAAGCGCGGAGCTTATTGTCGTAATGCTGCTGCCGGCATCTATCATTCGCTGTGCTGCTCTGGCGTTTGTTCCGATTGCACAGAGCGGTTGATTAAGCTCGTGGGCCATGGTGGCGGCTACCTCGCCGACTACATGTACTCTGCTCATATGAGACAGTTCCGACTGCAATATGCGAATAGTCTCTTCGGCGTTTACCACAGGGGTTATGTCTCGTTCGGTCGTGGCGATGGCTTCGATTTGCTCGGAAGCGTCGACAAGGGTTGTCACAGTTACCCAAGTGTTAACTGTTCTCCCGTCCTTGGTGGTTCGTTTAGTTTCAAATGACTCGGCGAGGTTCGCGCATTTAATATACCGGGCATAGGTGTTAGTCTGCTCATCGCTAGAGGGGGGAAACACATCATTAATATTTCTGCCCAGGACTTCGGAATTTGTGTATCCGTACATCAGTTCCGCGCCGTGGTTCCAGGCGAGTATTTTTCCTTCAATCGTCTGGATAATAACGGCGTCGTTCAAGTTTTGTACAATAGCTGTAAGTCTGCGTAATTCGGCCTCAATCCTTTTACGTTCAATTGTGTCGGAGTCATCCGGTAAGCCATCTCGTAGAGTTTGATCCGGGAGGTCAGTATGTATTTCGCTGATGGCAGTTTGCTTGTGCGGGTGTCTTGGGCGCAGGCTGGGGGGAGAATCGATGTTTTCCGATGTTTTTTGAGAAGACGAATGTTTCATCTTGAGCTCCCGTCACCAGTTTTTCAATTGCCATTGCAATTGGAGGTTCATTGTAACGAATACAACGCCAGTTTCGCCAGTTCGTGTACCCGGTTTAGTGTCTAATGAAAGACTAATGATCCGTGCTGCAGGGATAGAGGCGTTGCCAAGAGCAAATGGAATCGAGTAAAGTCAATCTCTGTTGGTTTCGATATGCCGCTTGAGTTTTTTATTTGGCAGAACGTCAATCTTTCATGCCAAGCTGTAACGGAAGCCGTTTTGTCTTTGCGGTTAGCGAAACCAGGTTCATTCCAGAATCTCGTTTGTTCCGTCCGGAAATACTGGAAATAATTGGTGCAGTGTAAGTGTACTCTGTCTATCTTTGGGGAAGATATAGAGGAGGTTGAACGATGGGTGAAGAGATCTGGAGGTTGCATGAAGGAGGGGGGCCGCTGATTGCAACGGCCATTCACGACGGTCATCAATTACGTTCGGAAGTTGCATCGTTAATGGTGATATCCGATGAGGATCGGCTACGTGAAGAGGATCCGTTTACGTCCTTGTGGACGGAGATGGCCGGGACGCAGGTGGTTGCCAGAAGAAGCCGGTTTGAGGTGGATTTGAACCGTTCTCGGGATAAGGCTGTTTATCTGACACCGGAAGATGCCTGGGGACTTACTGTGTGGAAGCAGAGGCCTGGTGATGAAATAGTGCAGCGATCATTGGAGGGATATGACCGGTTTTACTCTGCGATGCAAAAGCTCCTGACCGATATAGCGCGAACACATGGGGTTTTTGTTGTGTTCGATTTGCACAGCTACAACCACCGGCGGGCTGGTGTTAATGGACCAGCCGCCAGCGAAACGGACAACCCGCAGATTAATGTTGGAACGGGTACAATGGACCGACAAAAGTGGGCTCCGGTTGTCGACCGGTTTATGGCAGAACTCAGAGGTTTCGATTTTCCGGGTGGTCGGCTTGACGTTCGGGAAAACGTCAAGTTTCGAGGAGGCAATTTTGTGCGCTGGATTCACGATTCGTTTCCCGAAAATGGTTGTGGTTTAGCTATCGAGGTCAAGAAATTCTTCATGGATGAATGGACGGGAGTTGAGGATGTCCAGGTTGTAGCATCGCTGGGAAAAGCGTTAAGGGCGACGGTTCCAGGAATACATGAAGAACTGAACAAGATCAGGTGAAGCGATGGCGGTTGCAGGCAAGGTAATTACGAACGGCTTTGTTGAAGAGATCTGCCGGCGGATTGAATCGAGCAAGCGCACGCGGCGTTCGCTGCCGGTATGGGGACGGGTTCAGGTAGATCGTCCATTGCCGGTAGTGTGTGTATATCGTAAGCCTGTTGATAAGGACGATTCGGGAACGGCCGACCTGGTAACCACTGAGGCCATCTATATCCAGGCACCGGCTAAACATTCGTTTAAGGCGGGTTTGAAGCGGCTGGTGTTCGGGATGGCCAAAACTCTGCGCGAACAATTCGGAGAGGTATTGATAGTGGAGTTGTGGGCTGGTTCTCCGGAACCTTTGCCGGAAGGCTTGGGTTTGGGGGCGGTTCCCAGGTTCAGGTTGTTTGTACCTCGCCATGAGACTTTGGGGCGTTATCTCGATGTGTTCGAGGAGTCATTGTCTCGAGTTGTGTTGCAGGGGCAGCAGGCGAAGGTGGAGATGGTTCGATCTTCCTACTGCTATCCTCCTGGAGCGGGTAAGCTCCTGCCGTATGAACCGGGTTGGCATGTTTTAGGGTTGGAGGTGGCGCCGGTATATCGTTCACCGGAGGCCACGGAGTTGTTTCCGGTTATCTTGCGTCATTTTCGGCGGCAGTTGTCGCGGGCGTTGCAGCGGAGTTTTTACCGATTTACCCAAAGTTATACGACACATCGTCCACGTCATTTTCGAGCACTTGGTCCGCGTGTGGTTCGAAAGGTGGTGTTCGATATTGATCGTCGTCTTGGGGAGGTTTCGAGCAGCTTCGATTTTCTTTTACAGGTAACGCCGGTTAATTCTGAGCAGGCGTGGCGATCATTTCGTGCCAGTCGATATCGCCGGGCACCGGTTCTGCATTACCGTCCACTATTGGTCGATCCGGTCAAGTTGAAACGTGATCTATTCAAGATCCCTATAGAGCGGGTGGAGGACCCCGCACTGGCGCACATATTACGAGAGAAGCAGGACGAGCTCGATCGACAGATAACCATGCTGGGTGACATAAGTACGCCACGGTTTTTGTTGGGAGGGGCACAATTATATGGAGAAGTGGAAGAGCCGCTTCGCCAGTTGGCTGAAGAGTTGTTGCGGCGTTTACCCCGTAGAATGCCGGTACAGACCAAGGACAGCTTGAACGCGACCGCATTTGCTGAGCGGGCGCGGGAGGAGTTTGCGGAATATCAAAGGCAGTGCGCGGATATTGAACCGGCTTTGGAGATAAGGGCGGATATTGGCGGGGGGATAATGGTCTCCCGAGGGGTACTGTTTATAGGTCGAGAGACGAATATCCCGGCCGGGCGGGTGGAAGCGGTGGTGCAGCACGAGATTGGCACCCACGTCCTTACATATTACAATGGGCGCGCTCAGCCACTGAACCAACTTCGTTTGGGATTGGCGGGGTATGAATCCCTTCAAGAAGGGCTGGCGGTTCTTTCCGAGTATCTGGTAGGAGGACTGAACAGGCCCCGCTTGCGTCTGTTGGCAGCCCGAGTCCTGGGCGTTGACCGGTTGATCAGAGGTTCATCGTTTGTAGATACGTTTGCGGAGATACACGAGTCCTTTGGTTTTCCAAAGAACGTGGCTTTTTCCATAGCCCTGCGTATATACCGGGGAGACGGGTTTGCCAAGGACGTTGTTTATCTGCGCGGTTTGTGTGAAGTGTTGAATTATCTTGCACAGGGCGGGGAGCTGGAACAGCTTTTCGTGGGAAAGATTGCTCTAAAGCACCTGCCGATTATCAGTGAGCTGCGGCATCGCGGTATTTTGATTAATCCGCCGTTGAGACCTCGTTACCTGGATATACCGATGGTGAGCGAGAGGCTGGCAGCAATAAGAAACGGAGTAACCGTGTTGGATCTAATCATGGAGAACCGATGAAGATTGGATTTATCGTTAACGATGTAAAGACTGAACAGCCTGGTTATACAACCACGCGGTTGGCTCAGACGGCCCTCAATCTTGGGCATCAGCCCTGGGTAATCGGGATTGGCGATTTAGCCTATGATGGTGACGAACATATAAGGGCTCGAGCATATACAGTGCCCCGAACCAAGTATGGAAACCACGAGGCGTATCTGGCAGACTTGCAGAATCCGAAGAAAGCGATAACGAAGCGAATAACAGTCGACGACCTGGATGCGTTGATGTTACGGAACGTCCCGTCTGATGATATTATCAGGCGGCCGTGGGCTACTACGATTGCCGCGGAGTTTGGTCGACTGGCCACCCGTTTTGGCGTGGTGGTGGTAAACGACCCGACGGGTTTGTTGAAAGCCAACAGCAAGATGTATTTCCAGTTGTTTCCGGCGGAGGTACGTCCTACAACATTGATTACGCGGAGCCGGGAGGATATCAAGGAATTCGCCAAGGAGCACGGGCGGTGCGTACTCAAGCCGCTGCAGGGATCTGGCGGTTCGAGTGTTTTCCTGGTCAGGCCTGAAGATTTACCGAATCTCAACCAGATGATAGACGCGGTGAGTCGTGATGGCTACGTAATAGCCCAGGAGTATCTTCCTGCGGCGGAAGAGGGTGACATGCGACTTTTCCTGATGAATGGGCGTCCCCTGCAGGTTAAGGGAAAATACGCAGCATTCCGTCGTGTGCGTTCGGGTGGTGATATGCGTTCGAACATTCACGCGGGAGGCACATTGGCGCCTGCCCACGTTGATTCGGCTGCGTTGCGCGTGGCGGAAATCGTTCGCCCCAAGCTGGTTCAGGACGGTATGTTCCTGGTGGGGCTGGACATAGTGGGGGACAAGCTGATGGAGATCAACGTGTTCAGTCCCGGGGGATTGGGAAGTGCACAAAGGTTTACCAATATCAATTTCTCCCGTTACGTGATAGACGCTATTGCGAGGAAAGTGCAGTATATGGAATATTACGGCCGGAACTTCGACAATGTGGATATGTGTACGTTGTAGCCGGTATTTGCGAGTTCATAAAAGGGGACGTTACTGATTGTTGGGTAAATACAAGTTGCCCGGCGGAAATCAGTAATGTCCCTTTTTTTCGATCACGTTTGTTTGGGGCGGGGGTAGGAAGTGGGTTTTGAAATAACACCATTCGGAGTCATTAGTTGCCCATTCACAATAGATGGATACGCCCTGGTAGTTGTCAGGGGGATTTGCGAGCGAAATCAAACCCTGGTGGATGCCGGCCAGTGCGTTGGGCATGTTTTCCACCGAGGGAACGTGGTAGCCTGTACCTGAATATTCGTATATTGGTATACCCAATAGGACTTCTCTGGTTTTCGACCAGTTCAGGATCTCGGCAGTCCAGTCGGCCATCAGTTTACGATATCGCTTACTGTCTGGGAGGGCGGTGTCGTACATCATTACAACTATCTGATCGCAACAGCGGGACACTTCGCGGTAATAATCTTCATCCCAGTGAACGTCTTCATGTCGATGCCAGATTGTTGGTGGGGGATATGCGGCTACTGAGAGGATTTTGTTTTCCGGTATGACACAACGCAGTTCGTCGAGGAGCAATAAGAGATCGGAGTTTCCAGAAGGCCAGGGTTCGATGTTGAGGTGAATACCGGATAACTGTGGATAGGTTTCCAGGAATGTTTTGACGTTTTCGCAGAAAAGCTTTCGCCATTGTTCCTGGTCAGGATGGCAGTGGTCATTTAGTACTCCTCCAATCCACGGTATTACTCGGAAATTGGTAAATACCTTGAGGAACCGGAGAACCTGGTCGTGATTGACCGGTGAGAGTTCACCGAGCGGGCCAACAGGAGCGACATGGGGAAACACATCTGTTATTCGATTTTCGCTAAGTTTGTTGGCCAGTTTCATTATTGCTTTAGGGTCGCGAAACTCCGCAATGCGGGTTTCCTTGTTATTGCGAATGAACCAATCGTCTGCGCCCAGCCAGCCGTGCTGCAGCCAGATTCCGTTTTTTCCTTTATCGTGACGGCCGTCGGTTATTATTATGCCGGGAGACCAAGCCAGATAAGCTGAGGTCGCGATCACCAATATTACGAAAACGGGAAAGACTGTGCGCCAGGGTGGTTTGGTGATAGTGGTAATCACTGCTCGGGATATGCCTTTTGTTTTGGTTTGCTGCTTTGACATATCGGCATATTACTCAGGTTGTTATGGTATATGCAACTTAGCCCAGGTTGCTACCGGAACAGGAGTCCGTTTGCCCACAGCTGTCCGGGTTTTAGCGGGCAATGGCTTGTTACCTGTTGATACTTATTGAGATACTGTTTCGCTAGGCCTCCAGATCAGACTGTGCGGTAGGAGGTTCGTTGATTACCGGTAGAGCCGCGTTAATGGAACGAATGTGAATGTCTCGTTGGGGAAACGCGATTTCTATGTTGTGTTTACGGAATTCCTGGTCGATGGTGTCGTTTATTTCATCTATCGTGGAAAGATAATGATCTATGTTGCCGACGTAGACACGTACTTCAAAGTCGAGCGAGCTTTCGCCGAACAGTTTAAAGAAGATCCGCGGGGCGGGATCGTCCAGTACGTTAGGGTGTTCGGTGGCAATGCGATTCAAAAGCTCCCGGGCCAGACGCGTATCCGAGCCATAGGCAATGCCTACAGGAATAACCAGGCGGAGGATGGAATCGGAGAGGGACCAGTTGACCACGTTTCCGGTGATAAACTCCTTATTTGGTATAACCAATTCCTTCCGGTCCCAGCCGACAATGGTGGTTGCTCTGACGCGGATACGGGTGACCGTGCCGCTGGTGTCAGCAACGGTGACGATGTCGCCGATGCGGATCGGGCGTTCAAAAAGCAGCATTAACCCGGAAACGAGGTTGGCGAATATCTCCTGCAGGCCAAAACCCAATCCGACGGTAATAGCGGCTACCAGCCACTGCACTTTAGACCAGCCGATTCCTATCTCCATAAAGGCGATGATCAATCCGGTGACGGTTATGGTATAGCGGGTAATGGTAGTGGCGGCAAATCTGCCGCCGGCGTCGATCGGCAGTCTTTGAAGGATAGAGATTTCCAAAAGGCCGGGTATGTTTTTGACGGCGATGACGGTGATGAAAACGGCCAAGACCGCCAGTCCCAGGTTAGCCAGGGTGATAGGTACGAGCTTGTTATACTCGTGTGCCAGCGGCTCGCCGGTGGGCGATACTACGGTTTCGACAACCGGTTGGGTTACTGACCCTATTTGCACTTCCCGGAATATACGCAGAGCCGGGAGAGCTTCCGCCCAGATTCCCCAAAGAGCGGCGAACCCGACAATCACCATTGTCATGCGGACTAGTTTTAAGGTCTGTTCGTTTATTTTCGCGACATCCAGTTTCTCTTCGGGGATACTGATCGACTCTGTTTCCGCGGGAGTTGAGGATTCCTCTTTCATCTGCAGCTGTTTCTGGGCGGCTCTTTCACGGGCTTCTGCGATGAGGCGGCGGCGCGTCTGCAGCATCAGCCAGCGGTCTACGATTGACCTCAGGACAATCAGTCCGAAAAGCAACCAGATCGATTCAATGAAACGCGTACCGAGATAAAGCGCGGTATAGTAATATCCCAGTATTGCGGAAATAACAAGAGCCACTGGTATAACCAGGATTGCCAGATACCACATATGCCGGAGGCGATACAGCCAGCTATTGGAATCCGGCTGGAGTACGGGGCTGAGGACCGGTCCGGAAGGGCGGAGTACGTAATAAGCAAACAGGCTGATAGAAAGGAACGCAATTGTGAAGGCGAATCGCCCGAGCGAATCCTTTGCGGTTTCGTCGGGCTGGCCTTCGAGAGTGGCGAAAACGAAGAACGTGGGTACAAGCACGGCGGTGAGCCAGTATAAGTGTTTTTTCAACCTAGACAGGGAGCCGACGTTCCAGCGAAAATGCTTTTCAGCAAGACCGTTATGTCTGATTAATTGTCGCAGTGACTGCAGGGTGAGTGCGATCAGGGCGGTTATGTTGAACCCGTGAGCAACAGCTTTAGAGAAAGCGGAAGCATCCGGCGCAGCCGAGATGAGGTAGGCTGACACCCACAAGGTTACGGGCCAACGTAAAATCAGCATGGCTGTCGCCAGTAGAACGATGAGGGTTTGCCACATACTGTCTTTCGTCGGTACGTTTACGGTTTCGCCGCCTTTGCGGATTCGCTTGGCCATTGAAGGCGATATCAGCCAGATAACGATGATTGCCAGCACACCGGGAATTGCTGACTCGAGAGATTCGCGGAATGTTTTTGACAGGGATTTGACTGATCCCATCCAATTGGCGGGCTGAAGCAGCCACGTAAGGGCTTTTTTCCCGTCGGCTGCATCGGAAAGTCCGGGCAGCGAGCCGCTCTTGATCCAGAGGATGTTTTCATCGATATATTGCTTGAACAGGTTAATGGTTGTAACCAATTCAATCTCTTTGCCGGCAAGCTCGACGAGTTTGTCGAAGAAGCGGTCGTATTCCTTGATAAGAGTATCGCGGTCGGCCTGAATATTGAGGAGGGCCTCTTCGGCGGCCTGATGGATCAGGGCCTTCTGGTTTTCGGTCGTCTCAGGGGCGAGAGAGGTCATTATCGTGTCGATTCTGGCTGCAGCGTTCATTGCCTCCCGGCGCTGATCTTCCAGTTCCATTCTGGCAAGTTGGGCGTTTGTAATTGTATCCTTGTGCTGAAGCAGGTTTCGATTAGAGGGGAGAAGGCGGGGCAGAGTGCCGCGGTGTTTGCGTAAGAGTTTCCCAATATCGTTAGTCAAACCGGTGGCAGCGACGCGGCGTTTGATTCGGTCGAAGTCGCGATTAACCTGTGAAAGAAGCGAGTTTTCGTCGGTTAACAACTGGGTAATTTTCGTGATTTCGACCTGCAGGTCTTTAAGGTTCAAGGCCAGCTTTTCCCTTTCCTCGACCAACGGGCGGATAGCCGGATGAGCGACTTTCAATTGCTCACGAGCTTCGCGCAGGGCGGCCTCTGATTCCTTTTGACCTTTTTCCTGAACCAGCGCCTGCCATGCTGCAGCCAGTTCTTCGAGATGATGGATTTTTCTGGCGGAACTGCTTATTCGGAGTTGCAAAAGGTCACGACGTGCATCGTAGCTTGAGAGTTCGCTGTTGTATGAATCGATTTCTTTTTCCAAGGCCAGACGTTTGGACTGGCGCTGTGCTTTTTGAGCGGAACGTATAGCGGTAGATTGTTCGGCCTCCAGATTCAAGGTTGTATCGGTCAAGTTTTGCAGTTGGAGCTTGGCGGCTACCAGAAGGTCGGGGATCTCTTTGCGACGTGTTGTTCGTCGATCACGTTCACGTTCCCAATCGGAAAGAGTTTTTTTCTCAACCTCCAGGTTGTTTTGAGCTTGGCGTAAACTAGCTTCTATTTCGGTTCGTGTGGCATTGCTGGGGGGATTGGCCGTTGCTTTGGGCAGTGGCTGGGCAAGTTCTTCCTTAATAGCCTGAAGTGTAGCCGGTGCTTTTTCGCGTTCGGCCTGGTATTCCGCTGCTTTGGTTTCGAACTGTTTGGCGATTTCCAGTTGTTGTATTGCTTGTGTGTACAGGTTTATCGTTTTGGTTTTCTCGTCTTCCGACAGGTTGGTGGCTTCCTGTACTTTGGCGAGTTGCAATTGTAGTTCATCTATGGAAATAGACGATTTTGGGACGTCGGTTTCGGTTGGTTTTCCGGTCGTTGTCGTATCGGCAGGCTGTTGTTCCCGGCCTATAGCGGAGGCTGAGATTACAAGGCTGAACAGGAATAGTAATCTCATGGTGAATTTACCGATTATATGTATCTGAGAGGTCATTTAGATACTCGCCTCCAATTGGTCATTCTGTAAACGCAAACTGCTCGCAGGATGCCTGAGCAATCCGGCTTCAATCTACCGGTATTATCTCTCAAACAGTTGCGGTTGCCAGTTAAAGATGTTTTTAATGTTCTCGTTCTTGCTTGGCACCGAGCCATCCTTTACGTCGGAAATATAGGAGCATTATGGCAGCAATACCGGACATCGAACCAAGCAGGATCGGATAACCCCACTTGGAGTGCAGTTCCGGCATGTTCTCGAAATTCATTCCGTAGATGCCGGCCAGGAAGGATAGAGGGATGAATACGCTGGCCATTATGGTCAGGACTTTCATGACTTCGTTTTGCCGGTTACCAACGCACGAGAGGTACAGGTCCATAAGACTTCCTGTAAGTTCGCGATAGGTTTCGATGCCGTCCATGATTTGAACGCAGTGGTCGTAACAGTTGTGCAGATGTGTGCGTACGGTGTCCGTTACGAGAGGGTTTTCATCGCGAATCATTGCGCTGATTGCTTCACGCTGGGGCCATATCGCCCGGCGAATATCCAGCAGGTCCCGTTTGGCTGTGTGTATTTCGCGAAGTATTTGAGGATTAGCGTCAGCGACGATTTCGTCCTCCAGACTCTCCAGTTTTTCCCCGAAGGTTTCCAGGATAGGGAAAAACCCATCAATTACGGCGTCGATCAGGGCATATGCCAGGTAGCCGGGACCGGAGTTGTGAAATACGGGACCTCCCTGTTGGATTCGGTCGCGAACAGGATTGAAAACGTCGCTACTTCGCTCCTGGAAAGTCAGGACGTAGTTTGCTCCTATGAATATGCTGACTTGTTCCGGAATAACCTCATCTTCCTGCAGCAGCACCATGCGTGTAATAACCAGGGTGTGTTCATCAAAGCGTTCTATTTTCGGGCGCTGGGGGACGTTGACCACTGCCTCAAGGGCCAGCGGGTGTATGGAGAATGAATCGGCAAACTGTCGGAGGAGCTGTTCGTCACCGGTTCCCTGAATATCTATCCAGCAGACGGTTTCATCTTCCAGCAGATCCATTAACTCGGAGACGTTTGTAGTTTCGCGTTCGATAAGATTATCCACGTGGTATTTCATTACCCGTACCCTGGTAGGTTCCGCGTGGGAATTAATCATGAGAGTACCCGGTTTGGCTCCTACCGGTGTGTGCTTTTTGCGAAACATGCATGTCTCCTTCAATGTTCGGCGCGCCACTTGATCAAGGACGACAGCTGAACCTGACTATTTGCGCGACAGGAGCAGAGGACCTTCGTACTTATGGATAACCTGCTCTGTTGTACTGCCCAGGACCATTCTGTGAATACGCGAGTGGCCATATGCCCCCATAATCATCAACGTGTCCGGCGTTGCTCGTTTTAAGATGGCAGTTGCCGGATCATCAGTATCATAATCGAATCTGGTTTTGGAGCTATCATAATTGAGGCATTGTTCTGAACGTTGTTTTATTTTGCTTTGGCTATGTTCGTCTGGAGCCGCAATGAGGATTTCTACGGGTAGATCAAGCGAGTTACCAATGGTAAATCCCATTTCAAGTGTATGAGTTCCCATTTCCATACCGCCATAGGCAACTATGATTTTTGCGGGAGCGTGAAACTTATTCGGTGCAAGAAGTATCGGTTTGTCGGTGCGGCGAACGACAAGTTCCGCATTGGTTCCCAGCATTTCTTTGACATCAGGCCGGCACCCTCGCTTGCCCAGCAGGATGAGGGAGTAGTCGCTACATGCATTAAGCAGAACATCTATTACTCGTCCTGTTTTCCGTAGGACTTCTACGGAAACGCCATAATCTTTAGCTATATGACGAACATTGTTTTCGATTTCATTTCCTATACGATTGGCCAATCGTTCTGCCTGCTGGACTAGTTTTGTCAACGTCTCACCATGGGTGTAAACAGTTCCTGGTGAAAAAAGCAGGTCTTCGACAACAATCGCATCTACTTGCTTTGACGTGTTTCGGGCCAGGTGCAGAGCAAATCGCAGGGCGGATAGGGAGTGGTCTGAGCCACCCGTCGCTACAAGCATTCGTGAGAGAAGATTGGGTTTGGAATGTGAATTCTCTTCATTAGTGTCAAAACCTGACGCGGTAGACATTAACAAGCTCCTAGATAATTCTCATGTTCGATGCACTCTAATCACTCTGTGCATGGGCAGACTGTCCAGCGAGTTACCCGCTCTTTTTCAGCTTACGGTTGTTATAATCAAAGAGTTTACAAAACGCTATCATTATGTTTTATCGACTGTCGAAGTTACTTTTCGGGCTTTTTAACCAGCAGCGTATAGAGTTATACAAACTGTTGATCGGGGTAGCTACTAGTGCTTTTCGTGTTGGCCTTGCTGACCGAAATCGTTAACGAATCAGGAGCTGAGACGCGGAGCGGTGCAGGAAAACACCAGTTAGTGGGTTATTACTTCAGGGGCTTATCAATGCGGCAGCAGGGTGACTGTGCTCCGGATTACTCAAAGTAAGCTTTGGTCACATAACTGTACATCATGCGTTGGGTAGTGAAGAAGGAGCCGTTTATCGCGATTGCATGGCGCATAATATTAATATAACGGCTGCGTTCGCGGTAGAACATCGGCACGATCACGTTTTCGAGCTTGGCGTATAGTGATTCGGCGTCCTGCCTTCTCCTGTCATCCGAATTTGTTTTTGCAGCATTCTCGTTTGATGGATTGTTCATGGGATCGGTGCCGATGGCCCAGCCGGTAACTCCTTCAATACATCCTTCCAGCCACCATCCATCAAGGATACTGAGCGACGGTACACCATTAACCGCCGCCTTCATACCGCTTGTGCCGGAAGCTTCCATTGGAGGCTCCGGTGTGTTAAGCCAGAGGTCCGCACCACCCACCATTAACCGGCAGTATTCCACGTCGTAGTTTGCCAGGTAAACGGCGCGTATTTCCGGGCGAAGCGCACGGCAGGCGTTTATTATCGTTCGGATAATCTGCTTTCCCGGATCGTCGTGGGGATGCGCCTTACCGGCAAATACCAATTGGACGGGGCCGACCTCGTTGGAAATTCGCTTGAGCCTGTCTATGTCAGCCAGAATAAGACCGGGACGTTTATAAGCTGTGGCTCGCCTGGCGAATCCGATAGTAAATACATCCCGGTCGAAACCCGCATTTGTCTCCCGGTTTATCTCTTCCACCAGGTGCTGTTTGGCCTCCATGTGAGATTCCCAGAACTCGTTCGGGTCCAGAGACATTGCGTAGCGCAGGCATGCCGTATCCTCGCGCCAACCGGGGATATGTTTGTCGAAAAGAGCGGCGATCCAGGGTGAGGTCCACGTTGTGGAGTGGACTCCGTTGGTGATCGCATCGATTGGATAATGCCCAAACATCTGCCGGGACACCTGGCCATGCCTCTTGGCTACTCCGTTAATATAGTGGCTTAAATTAAAACCCAGGAAGGTCATGTTCAGCATTCCGCCGCAGCAGAGGCTTTCTTTTCCACCTGCAGACGTAAGTATCTGCATCAGTTCCGGCTCCAGTATGTCCTGAACGAGTTCTATTGGGAATTTGTCGTGTCCGGCTTCTACAGGAGTATGGGTTGTGAAAACACAACGCTGGCGTACCGCGTCCATTACCGGTGGATCTGCCGGGGCCGCCTGTTTCGCTTCTGCTTCCTCTTTTAACAGTTCAAGTACCAAAAGGGCTGCATGGCCTTCGTTCATATGGTACCGGCTGAAATCAGTCAGCCCCAGAGCCCGCAGCATGCGCACTCCGCCCACGCCGAGTACTGTCTCCTGAAGCAGTCTGTAATTCGAATCTCCGCCGTATAAATAATGAGTAATATCCCTGTCGTCGGGGGCATTCTCCGGCAGGTCCGTATCCAGCAGGAAAACAGGTACGGTAAATCCTGTTGCGCCTACTGCATTGTATTGCCAGGCGGCAATGTGAACGGGGCGGCCTCTTAATATTACAGTTACTCGTTGCTCAAGCGGTTTAAGATAATCGTCCAGGGCCCAGTCTACCGGTTCTTCTATCTGGTTACCGTCGTGGTCCAGCCTTTGATAGAAATACCCGCGCCGGTGAACCAGTGTTACGGCCACCATCGGCAGTTTGAGATCGGCTGCAGCACGCAAAGAATCGCCGGCGAGCATGCCGAGTCCGCCACTATAGGTTGGAACGGCCGGATCCAAGCCAATTTCCATCGAGAAATAAGCCACTGTGGGTTTGGAACTCATAGCTTTAACTCCGTTAACATCTCGAACACCTCATTGAAGTATCCTTGAGGAAAATTGTCGGCTCCGAGGGGCATCATATAGCCGAGGAAAAACTTAATAAAGCTTATTCGCCTGAGCCTTTTACGATGGAGCAGGTGCCTGAGTTATGTTTCGGAGTTGATGTAGAATACGTTTTCTGGTCAGTAGTAATCAGACAGCATCAAGTGAAACTCACGACCGTCGGCTAAACAAAGGTGAACGGGGGTTTCGTTTGCCGCGCGGCATATCTTCTTCATACTGCTGGACCAGGTGTCTTCAGAGAATGTGGTGCCGTTTACTTTTTCGAGTATGTCGCCTGGCTTGAGGCCTGCTTGTTCGGCCGGGCTGGATTTGGCCACGTGCAGAATCTTCAACTTGCCATCTTCAAAGTTAGTGGTTATTCCCAGGCGATTCTTGTCGAACGGAGTGGTATCCCAACCCGGTCCAGGTTCGACGTGTAAGCGGTTGCGAGTAAAATCGAAAATAACCCGGAAGCGGGTGAGAATCCCAGCCCCGAGATTGCCCGCATAATCGCTGGTACCGAATCCGCCTTCACCCGGTGGCGCGAAGCTGGCCGGGACATTCCTCATTCGATAGCCGGCGAAATCGAGAGTGTGAAAGGTTGCTCTTTGCGATTCCACCTGCCCGCCTACGCCGCCACCGTAACCGGTGGAAACGGGTGTTCGGTTTGTAAGGAGCCCTTGTTCGCGAGTGTAAGTGTCGAAGACGTCGATGCAAGCTCCGCTCCCGGTGTCTATCTGGAAAAGGGCGGGAGGATTGTTCTCGATTCCGAGTTTTATCAAACGTTTGCCGTTGTGGGTAGGGTGTAATTCAAGAGAGTGGCCCGTTTCTTTGTAAGAGAAGGTTTCGGCATGGTGAAAGCGAACGCGTTTCTTGGGATAGTCGATATCGATCACGGTATTGTTGAATAGCTCCTTGCCTAGAATGACAGGCATGCTTCTGCCGAACCGATGGACCAAATCCCCAAGATCTATAATGGCTACCGTTATGTCGGTGAGTTTGACTTCTCCAACGGCGATGTTTACTCCGGAAGCCAGTGTTGCCGGTTTTGTTCCGTTTGTTCCGCGTGCTGTAATCTGGCGGTTCCCTTTTATGCCAATTGTATCAGCGAATGATTTATCTAGTACGGTAATTCCCGCACCAGAATCAAGGAGCAATTCAGTTCTGGTTCCGTTTACAGTGCATGGTACGTACAGATAACGATCATCGTGAAGGGTGACAGGTATCCAGTCTGCAGTAGCGTCAGTAATTTCAACGACCTTACGGGCCGCTTTTTGGGGGTCGAAGTTGCCCGGCGTCAGGTTTTGGTTGATACGTATTTCTTCCCATGCGACGATTGGTCCTGAACCTCCACCGGGTAACTCGGTTTTATTGTAAAAGAACATACGCACTCCATCGACGAACCGCCAATCATCCATTTTCTGCCAGGTGATCTGTTTATTCGCGACAGATCGCGACCAGGTCAGAGCGCCGCTCTGCTGATCTATGAGTAGATCGGTGTAACTGTTGTCGGATGCGGTGAAACGCAGGACTTCCCATTCGTGGTCGCTGCGTTTCTCGGTGCCGACGTGAGCGGCTTCCCCTTTGAGCAGGTGGTGTTCGAATGCCCCTTCGATCGCTTTGCGCTGGCGGGCGATTTTGTTTATTTCCATAGTGTCCAGCTGGCCGCTGTGGTTGAGTTCCCACCCGCCTTTCGGGGTAACAAACTCAGTGGCGGAGGTTACACCGAGATCGTATTTGACCAGGCGATAACCATCCCGGTGCTGCATGACGGTTAGAGGTCCTTCCAGTCCTGATACGCTCATTTTTCCGTGGCAGGTTATGTCGTGCAGGTTTTCCAGATTTGACTGGCCGCCGCGCCATTGTATGTGTCGTTCGAGTAGTTCCTGACTGCGGTCTTCGGCTAAACCAATATTAACTGCAGCGAGTAAGACTGTAAGGATGAGGGGGTGGAGTTGCATTCGGTTATCTCCTTGGCAGTTAAATGTCGCTCATTTGGTGCTATAATGGTTTTTAAGTATTTGAAGTCCCGAAGGTTTAAAATTCAGTAGTGAAATAGCGGACAGCTTGTCATGCAATTCACCTTGTTCGACAAGCATCTGGGTATAGCGCAATTCACCGGCCAGGTGGTTGTGCTGCATGCAGGAAAGAAAAGCGCTGTTACTCCATACTGCTTCATGCGCACTTTGCATGTCGCTTGACAGCAGGGCGAGAAGGTACTCCTCGGCGTCAACGACGATGCTCAGTTGCTGACCGGGCCAGTTGGAAATTGCCGAATTACCTGAACCCTGGTAAACCGTGTCGATACCGGGCAGTGTTTCCGCACTATAAACCTTGCTTACGATTCGGACCCCGCGATTACCGGCGTCTTGCAGGGCATCAGACAGTTTTTCAAATGGGCCGGGGAACAGGTCGCATAGGGCGATTTGCTTAGCCCGGGAGAGCATCGCCCGCGCACGTTCGATCACCTGGTCAACGCTCTTGAGGTGATATATTCGGCTGTCGGCTGACTTGCGAGATAGAAGTGCCAGACTTTCTGCGGCTTCCGTGCGACTTCGACGAAATCGCTGTTCCAGATGTTCAAACAGCTCTTCTGGGGGGACGGCGCGGCACTGTTTGGTTTCGCCTTGCTCGACAATGATCGCGCCGCGGTCTTCAAGGGCGGCGATGGCTTTATATGTATTTGCCGGTTGCTTGCCGATAGCGTGGGCGATGCGATATCCCGTTGCTGGCGATTGTTCTACTAAAAACCCGTAGACTCGTGCTTCGATTTCGGTGAAGCCCAGGGCGAGTAGAGGCTGAATGTAATCATAGTTGCTCATATTAGTAGCATAAGCTACTAATATATGATCGTCAAGCTTTCTTTGTAGTTTCTTGTCGGTAAGTATGATCGATGTTGTCGTAAGATTGGTTGCAGGTGGCTGTTGCCGATGTGAATATCGGCGTATATTGAGGGTTTGCGATGCGTCTTGAAATCGGGGGATTTTTGGAACAACAACACTCTACTAAAGCAGAGCCAAGAGATCGTATAGGCTTGGTAAATACGTCCTGGCATTGGAACGGTGTTACCGCAAAGTGGTACCGACCGGTCAGTATGTGTTTCTGGGGATTGTGGATCTTCGTAATGATCTTGGCTGATTTCAAACTTTTTGGAATGGTTGGGCGCAGGTATTTGGCAGTTGTGGGGGTATGGCTATTAGGTTTTTTATTGATAGGTAGAATTAGCAAATGGCAGATGAAGAGAGGGACTCCTGAGAGCATAGATATTGACGAGGGAGCTGAGAATCGTCGTTTGGTCTGCTATGGAGATATATTGGAGTTATCCCGTGTGCGTGATCTTACCGGAGATGCCATGGAACCATTCATTATTCGCTTGCTTTATCCTTCGAGTACGAAGAAGTGCATATTTATTGCGATTGTTATATGGATATTAACCTGTATTGTATTGTCTATTGCCGATCCTCCCGGTGGCGAACAGCTTCCAGTACTAGCAGCAATTCTAGGTGTCTTTTTATATGCCTTAATTAAACCGAGATATTACCGTGTGAGTGGCGGGAGGTTTGAGATCCTGGCGTTTCCTGTATTGGGTTCCAAGTGTCGGGTTATCGAATCGGTGGATTTGAGGCGGACTCAGGTGGAATGTCGGTACAACAAATCGGTACTTTGGTTCAGGTTTGGCGAAGACGACGATGATAAACGGGAGCTTAAGGTATCTCTTGCCCGGTTGTGGTTTGACAAGCACGAGTTTGTGGAAGCGGTTTTTCAAGCTGCGTTGTGTCGGGAGCCGGGACCTAAATTGCCGGAGGATCGGTTATTGGGGTGAGCGGGTATTTTTCGATCTGTGATCGTGGATCTAACGTCTTGGATTAAACACGAAAGCCCCGCACCAACTAAGACTGATGCGGGGCTCTTTTGATTTAATTCGTAGTGTAAGCGTTGACTACAGTTTTCGGGCGACTTCTTCGGCCACTTCCAGAGTGGTGTTGCTCAGGCCCATATCGTAGGTTCCAACCTTCTTCTCTTGAATGACATTAGCCAGGGCGTTTTCGAGTTTGTTCGCCGCTTCCAGCTCGTTGAGCCAATCGAACATCAATTTGACGGTGAAGAGCATGGCCATTGGGTTAACCTTATACTGCCCGTAGTACTTCGGTGCACTGCCGTGAGTGGGCTCGAATACGGCATAGTTGTCGCCGATGTTGGCCGCACTGGCGAACCCCAGTCCACCGACCAGGCCGGCGGCCAGGTCGCTCAGGATATCGCCGAACATGTTTTCGGCCACTATAACGCCGTAGTTTTCCGGCTTACGTACCAGCCACATGCACTGAGCGTCGATATTCGTTTCCCAAAGGTCGATACCGGGGTAATCCTTGGCTACTTCGCGTGCGGTGCGGGTAATGAGTCCACCGGTCTCGCGGAGTACGTTGGGTTTGTCGCAGATGGTTACGTTATTGCGGCCATGCTTTTTGGCGTACTCGAATGCCTGGGTGACGATACTCCTGCATCCTTTGCGGGTCATGATTCTGGTAGAGACGGCGATGTCGTCGAGGCTGGTGTCAGCGAATCGTTTCATCTTGGGATTTACACAAAGAGCGTCGTAGACACTCTGAGGCAGTGGATGAAACTCTACGCCGCCATACATACCTTCGGTGTTCTCGCGGAAGACAACCAGGTCGATATCGTCTTTATAGTTGAGCGGGTTACCCGGGTAAGCTTTGCACGGGCGCATGTTGGTGTGCAGATTAAGGTGCTGGCGGAGTTTAACGATAGGGGAGAAGTAAACGAGTCCTTTTCCTTTCAGGGATGGGTCTAGTTCGGCGTCGGCTTCCTCTTTGGGCTTGCTGGTGATCGCACCAAAGAGGGCGCAATCGGTTTTGGCCAGCACATCAAGCGTACGCTGGGGTAGCGGGTCGCCTTCTTTGCACCAGAACTCCCAACCGATATCAGCGGGCACGTATTCCGCATCGAACTTCATAGCATCGAGGACGATCCGGGCAGCCTCCATGACTTCGTTTCCTACGCCGTCGCCGGGCATCCACGCGATCTTGTACTTGGCCATCTTTCGCTTTCGCTCCTTGTAGGCACGGGCGCAACTGCGCCATTTCCGATTAAACACGACAAATAACGGTAACTTACCGGCGCGGGAGTGTACCGTAGCGATGCTACCCGCGTCGAGGGGGCAGAGGTCAAAATCGCCGGGAAATCGCGGGATTTTTACATACTTCGTTGCAGTTGGGGGTAGTTTGACGATGATAAGGGCCGTTTGTTACCTATTTGTAAATGTTACTCATCTTGTTTAGCTGCTTTCGTCGCTATAATTATTGAGCAAAATACCTATTTCGACCATTGATTGACGAGCCGATCTCCGCTAGGGTTTCCCGCGTTGTGCTAAGGCGGTGACCGGTGTGTCACCAAGGTAAGGAAAGATGTGTCGACGTAAGCATAATCGCTGACGGTTCGGCACATATGTAAGCTATTATTTTTTTCCTGGCATGGAGATATACAAATGGCAGATCTGAAAGTAACAGTAGATCAAGATGAATGCACCGGTTGCGGCGTATGCGAAGGTGAAGCTCCCGATTCATTTGAAGTCAACGATGATGGCAAGGCTCAGCCGAAGGATCCCATCGGCGATGATGTCGATACCGTAGTGGCTGCGGCCGAGTCCTGCCCGGTTGAGTGCATTACAGTGGTGGACAATGAGTCCGGCCAGACGCTCTACCCGGAAGGCTAAGTTTTTCCATTGAATCACCAAACGCCCTTCGGTCGCTGCAGAGCTAACGTAGGTCTCTGCCCCGGCCGAAGGGTTGTTTATATCAACTCCTTGCCTCCTTCGCTGTATGTAACTTCAGTTCTTTAAGCATGTTATGAAAGACAGATGAAACAGTTTCCTTTGCTGAATTAGAGTTTACTCGCTTGTTGGTGACGTAGCGAAAGCTTTTGTTGAACTGCGTCTTCGCAAACCGTACAATCAAATTCAGCGAGGTGATTTTCTACTGCAAGGGGATTCTTTGTTCAGATTGATGGCTGGGCGACCGCAATGGTTGGCTCGGTTTCAGTCGATGGATACACTTCGCATGCTTTTGGAATCGTTTTCATAACGCAAAACGGTTAGTTTAAGGAAAGTGGCGATCTGTAATTGTCGGTGGGGCAAAGGAGTATCAAAAATGAGTAATACAAGAATCTTCTGGTCGGGATGTTTACTTATAGCATTCCTGTTTGCTGCATCATCACCCGCATTGGCATCGGGATTGATCCTGAACGAGTGGAACGCCGTCGGCGGGAGCGATTTCCTGAAAGATAGTAACACCGACTCTTATTTCGGGGAGGTGGAAGGAAACGGCGGCAACTGGGTCGAACTGGTTGTGGTTGAGGATCATCTGAATATCTCGGGCTGGGAGCTGCGCTGGTGGGAAGATGACGGCGATGGTAACGGGACTGCGATCTGGGATCCTGGCCGGGTAGCGGGTGGTGCTTCGCAAGGGGCTATTACGTTTACCAACAATGCTCTCTGGAGTGATCTCAGGGCTGGCACAATTATCACTCTAAGCGAAGAGCAGATGGTCAACACCGTTGACGCGAGCAGTCAGGCGGTCAGTTTCGATTTGAGTACGAATACCAGTTACGATCCTCTTGGTGGAGATTTCACTATTCACGTCAGTACGTTGCAGGAGGCTGGCGAGCCGCTTTCACTGGTCAGTACGCAAACGAACATCGACGGCGATGATCCCGGCAGTTTTTCAGTAGGGAAAAAAGATTGGGAAATGACCATATTCGATGGCATGACCTCTTTAGGGCCGATCGGTGAAGCCCATGGCGATTTCGGCGGAATCGGCGGCGATGAGATCGGCAAGCTGGAGGCTGACCCCTCGAGTCTGGTGACCATTGACGATTACAATGATGGTTCTTCCAGTACGTTTGGATCGCCTAACGTCTGGAGCAGCGGGAGTGAGCAGCAGGATTTCTCACAATTGCGGGCATTGGTTCCTGAGCCGGCTTCATTAAGCCTGTTGGTTGTTGGCGGGCTGTTTGCTTTAAAACGAAACCGGTTTTAAAGTTATCATTTAAATTCGTTTAAGCTGATCAACTGGATTGCTCGATATGGGCAATCCCGTTTTATTTAAGTTCTACGTTTCAGTTCGTTGGCGTATATAAACCCGAGAGCTTTGTTGTTTTGTTTAAGCCATTTGGTGAGCTTGATTTTACCGGCTGGGGGAGAGTTTGTGAACAGCAGGTTGGACATCAGCCCTGCGATTTCCGGGCGAGTTACGATTACATCCCCCACTATTTTGCCAATAATCCAGCCGGACAAGTACCCGGCGAGCGGGGGGATGGAAATCATTGGTCTTGGTTTTTCTATAGACTGCCCAATGGCGCGGACGAGGTCGCGATAGGTGAACGTCTCCGGTCCGATTGCGTCTATTATTTTGTTTTCGGTTAGCTTTCCCTGCTCTACCGCCAGTTTTGCCAGGTCGTCTACGTGGATAGGTTGCAGTTTATAATCACCTCGGCCAAACACTCCGAAAACGGGAAACTTGCGCAGCATCCAGGCTATATTATTAATGAGAATGTCCTCTTTGCCAAATAGAACGGTCGGCCGCAGGATGGCGTAGGATATTCCGGAATCCACCAAAGTTTGTTCGAGCTGGGCTTTGCCGCGGAAATACTCCAGCGGGGAGTCCAGTGATGGATTAGTGATGCTTACGTGCACGACTCGGTGGATTCCGGCTTCTTTAGCTGCGTCGAAGAGAAGCATGGTATTTCGGATTGCATCGGCTTGTTTGAATTTCCTGTGATTGAAGCGTATCCAATAGGTGTTATAGAGCACTGAGCCACCGCTAAGGGATTTAACAAGTTTGCGTTTGTTGGTGAAATCCAGAGGGTGCACTTCGATATTGCCTGCCTGGTTTGCGCCGTGCGTTTTGGAGTTGGTCAACGTTCGCACTTTTTCGCCCGAATCTATAAGGCGGCGAGCGATGTACCTGCCGGAATAACCGAACGCTCCGGTTACGATATGGATTTTGGGTTGAGCCATTGGTGATTACTCCATCTCATTCTCCGCAGTATATCGGTATTGCCCGGAATCCAGTGTTTAAATCGTTTTCAGTTTTTTTGAAAAGCCCCATTATTGAACGGATGGACACTTATGACGCGGCGAGCGTGTGTGTGTGCAAGCAGGTTTCGTGCGCGACACTCAATCCGGCAGAACGATTTTCCCTATTATGTCGGACAGGCGAGGTATGTTGTTTTTCGCAAGATACTCTGTCAGCCCGTCGCGGATGATCATCGGAGTTCGCGGGTCGACGAACAGGGCGGTGCCGATGGCTATCCCGGTGGCACCGGCCAGGTGGAATTCCACCGCGTCTCGCCAGGTTCTTATTCCGCCCATAGCTATGATTGGAATACCGGCCTGCCTGGCTACTTTCTGGTAAACCTCGTGGACTTTGAACAGGGCAACCGGTCTGATGGCCGGACCGCTCAGACCACCTGCAATGTTGGCCAGCCGGGGCTTGCGCGTGTCTACGTTGATCGCCATTCCCCGCAGGGTGTTGATCAGGGAGAGTATTTCGGCCCCTCCATCGATAGCTGCCTGGGCGAGATCGGCCACATCGTTGGTGTTGGGGGTCAGCTTTACGATCAGCTTTGCTCTCTTGACGATGTTTCGTACATTCTCCGTGAGAGTGCGGAGTCGGACGGGATCGCTGCCGAATTCGAGACCGTCGGCCACGTTAGGGCAGGAGACGTTTAGCTCCAGAGCGGAGATACACTCGATACTGTCCAATTCCTCGCAAACGGTCAGGTAATCGTCGATATTGTGTCCGGCGACATTTACAATCACCGGGATTTTCAGTTCCTGCAAGTATGGAACTTTCTCTTCCACGAATTGCTTCAAGCCGACGTTGGCTAACCCAATGGCGTTCAGCATTCCGGACGGGGTTTCGACGGTTCGGGGTGAAGGGTTGCCGGGCCTTTCGTTTACGGTTACCGATTTGGTTACAAATGCCCCCAGTTGGTTTATATCGACCAGCCTGGCGTATTCAGGCCCGTATCCGCTGGTTCCGGAAGCGGTCGTGAGTGGGTTCTGCATGCGAATTCCGGCGATTTCGACCGAGAGATCAACGGTGTGGTTGGAGGCCTGTTCGTTCATAGGGTTAGGATCATAGGTGCTCGATTGGTTGTCAAGTTTGTTGCCGAGTTGGAAGGAGTCGTTTCACAGGGTTGCATGGAGTGGATGGTTGGCGGTAGCTTATCGCGATTACCGTGACAATTGCCTGGGGCGTCCCCGGGCGGCGTGGCGGAAATCGGGGAACTGATATGAAAAAGGCGGTGTACACGGGAACTTTCGATCCGATTACCAATGGACATTTGGATATCATCACCCGGGCAAGTGGTTTGTTTGCCCAGTTAGTGGTGGCCGTGGGGCATAATCCGGAAAAATCTGATGTATTCACCGCAGACGAACGGGTGGAGATGATCGAGAACCTGGTGACCAAGATACCTAATGTTTCGGTGGCTGCTTATGAGGGTTTGACTGCCCGTTTCGTGAAGGACATCAAGGCCGACGTTATTGTCAGGGGAATCAGGGATACGACCGATTTGCGCGAGGAGTTGCAGGCGGCCAACACTAACAGGCTGATCGGTGGTGTGGAGACGATTTTCCTCATGGCATCCGAGCAGTTTGCCCTGACCTCAAGCACTTTAATAAAGCAGATTGTGGAGATCGGCGGAGAAGTATCCGCACGGCTCGATGCGCTTATTCCCGCTCCGGTTCTGAGCAGGTTGCAGGACAAGGTCAGAGAGAGCGGTGGGTAAGGAAACGACAGATATCGTCGATCAACAGCGCAAAGCGATTCTGGGGTGTGTGATCCCGGCGCTGTTTGTTCCGTTTATCGGTTCACTTGTTTATTTCGTATTGCTGGCCGGCAATTCTCTGTCGATGCTGCTTTACGGGGCGACTAAGGTATTCACCATAGTCTGGCCTGTTATTGCGGTGTATGTCATTCAGAAGCAAGGTTTTCCCCGGGGTCGGATTGATTGGGAAAAACATGTAAAATCTCTCCCGCTTGGACTGTTGACCGGCGGAGTAATCGGTGGGGCGATAGTTGGGCTTTATTTCTTTTCGCCGTTGGGGGAATATGCGGCCGGACACAGTGGTAGCCTGCACGCCAAGCTGGTTGATATGGGAGTGTCGGAAAAGGCGAATTACATATGGTTTTGCCTTTTCCTTGCCGGTATTCATTCGCTTATCGAGGAGTTCTACTGGCGTTGGTTTGTTTTCGGGCAGTTGAGTCGGGTGGCATCACGGAAAGTTAGTTATTTTGCGTCCAACCTGGGATTTGCCGGTCACCATTACGTGGTGCTGGGTTGTTATTTTTCGGCGATGGGAGCTTTCGTTTTTGGGACCGGCGTAGGAGTGGGCGGAGCTATCTGGTGCTGGATGTATCGCCGGCAAAAGACGTTGGCCGGTTGCTGGCTTTCACATGCTTTGGTGGACGCGGCGATTTTTGTTGTCGGTTACCACCTGGTGTTCGTTAAAGTGTGATGGATAAACCAAGCAGGTAATCGCTGGTAAACAATGCCTTGAGCGATTCGTTCAGTTCCGGTTGGCAGGAGTTACCGCTACTTGTCGAGGCAGAAAGTCTCCGAAGGGCGGGAATGCTTGCAGTCTGCTGGAGTCGATTTGTTCATTGTGTTTACATCGGTGAAGTAATCGATAGTAACGAACTCCCTGGTATCCCTGTCATAGTACGAGGTTTGACCTGTGTATCCGGTTGTTTCGGTGATGTAGAGCATATCGCCGCAAACGCCGACTGAGATCCACATCCATGGATCGCATGCCGTACCTTCCTCCCTGATTAGAGCCAGCTTGGCGTCGTAATCCTCGTGAGTTTCAGCGGGCAGGCTTGAACCGGGTTCCGGTCCGGTTGGCGTTTGATTCTCGACGGTGTTGCAGCTGGTTACTGCCGCAAGCCAGATGGCGAAAGTAGTGGCGACAAGTTTGGATAACTTCGTTTTTTGCATTATTCGGTCAAACTTTTAAGAACTTAATTAACATACGAGCGTGGTTGGAGTTTGTAGTTTCCCCTCCCATTTGCTCCATCATTAACGATAACAGGAAGGGGTTTTTATTGCAAAGAAATAGCTATGCGGGCTGAATTACGGCGTATAAATAACTATTCGAAATGGATTGGAACAAATGTCGAACTGCCCATAAAATCGTGGCTGGAGTTCCGCTCGGGAGGATTGAAGGTTTTGAGCGCATTGTGAAGGTTTGGAATGGATCGAAGGAATATAAAAATAACTTTTATCCTGGGTTGCACCGGCGGAGGCAAGAGCGCCCTGGCCCGGGCTCTGGCGCCACGGATCGGGGCGGAGATAATCAGCGTCGATTCTATGAAGGTTTTTCGGCGAATGGATATCGGTACGGCCAAACCTACGCCTGAGCAGTTGGCCGCTACTCCGCACCACTTGATCGATGTGGTAGAGCCGAGTGAAGATTATTCCGTTGCTGAATTCGTCAGGGATAGTGAAAAAGCAGTTGCCGATATTTCCGCGCGGGGTAAGGAGGTTCTCTGTGTAGGGGGGACGGCTCTTTATATCAAGTCGCTCAGCGAGGGGTTGTTTGAAGGACCTTCCGCTGATGAGGAGATTCGAGATCGGTTGAAGAAACGTGCGGTAGAGAGTGGGATCGATGCATTGCACGGAGAGTTGCGAAAAGTCGATCCGGAAGCGGCTGACCGGATTCATCCTAACGATCAGCGTCGGATTGTCCGAGCCCTGGAAGTCTACGAACTGACCGGCCAACCGATTACCGAACTGCAGACTCAGTGGAATAAAGAACGCACGGTGTACGATTGTACGTTCCTGGGTCTGCGGCGGGAGAAGGAGGAGGAGAATCGGCGGGCGAACGCGCGGGTAAAGTCGATGGTGGAGCGAGGGCTCGTTGAGGAGGTTCGGTCGCTCTGGGCGGAGACACCGCCCATGTCGACGACCGCCAGGCAGGCGCTGGGATATGCCGAATTAATAGAATACCTGGAAGGCAGGGTTGAGCTGGAAGAGGCGATTGAGAATATCAAGATCAACACGCGTAAGTTTTCCAAGGCCCAGCGGACATGGTTCAAAAGGTTCCGCCAGACTCGCTGGATAGACGTCCAGCCGGACGCGACGGCCGATGGATTGGCGGAGTACGTAGCTGATATGGAGGGCATGGCATGGTCGAAATGACCGACATGACCGAAATGACCAACTGGGCCGTGGACCTGATTGGTGTGCATAAGACCTACCCCGGTAAGATACACGCCTTACGCGGCGTGAACATACAGGTGGGCAGGGGGGAGATCTTCGGATTACTCGGTCCCAATGGTGCGGGAAAGACCACATTGGTTAAAATAATGATGACCGTGGTCAGGCCCTCGCAGGTGGTGGGTACGATTCTCGGTCGTCCGATAGGCAACAGGAAAAAGCTGGCCCGGATCGGTTATCTTCCGGAAAGCCATCGGTTTCCCAAGTACCTGACCGGTCTTCAATTGCTCGATTCATACGCGGCACTGGCCAGGGTTCCCCGGTCGCTCCGAAAAAAGAGAGCTCCGGAACTGCTCGACCGACTGGGCATGGCCGATTGGGGTGGAATCAGGATAAGCAAGTATTCCAAAGGGATGATGCAGCGATTGGGTTTAGCCCAGGCATTGATGAACGATCCGGAACTGATCGTTCTGGATGAGCCGACCGACGGGCTTGACCCCATGGGGCGGCGGGATGTTCGCGAGTTGCTGCTGGAATTCAAGAAGCAGGGGAAAACTGTTTTCATCAACTCGCACATGCTTAGCGAACTGGAGATGGTCTGCGATCGGGTGAGTATTCTGGTCGGGGGACTTGTCGCTCGCCAGGGGACTTTACGGGAACTTACCGAGCATTCGATAGAATACAAGATCAAGGTTGCCGGCAGCTTGTCTTCGGTTGCGGATAAAGTTACCGAGATGGGAGGCGAGATAAGTGGAAACGCAATTGTTGTCTCCGGGCACGATGCGGAAACGGTAAACAAGTACATCGACCTGCTGAGAGGTGCCGGCGTGTTGATAGAGGCTGTTGAGCCTCGGCGTTTCAGCCTGGAAGAGGTTTTTGTGGATACTCTCGGCGGAGGCAGCAGTCTTCGCCGGGCAAGGCCTGTCGGCTAGTCGAACCGGGGAGTGTGCATATGCAATGTTGGACGCTGGTAATTGACACTTTTCGAGAGCTTCGGGACAAGAAACTGTTCTGGGTTATGCTGGTTATCTCCACCATGGTGGCGATGGCTTTAGCCTGCATTGGATTCGATAAGAACGGCTGGTCGCTATTCTTCGGTGCCTTTACGGTTGCTGACCCGGTTTTAGTTAAAGGATCGCCGCAAGCCGCATCGGTGATGGCCGCAATAGTGTCGAATTTCTTGATTGGAACCTACATCGGATGGATGGGGGTGGTTGTGTTTCTGGTGGTTACCGCCGGTATTTTCCCCTCGTTCGTTGAGAGCAGGGCTATCGAGGTTGTTCTAGGTAAGCCGATGTCCCGGGCTTCCGTTTTTCTTGGGAAATATACGGGGGGGCTCGTTTTTGTCCTGGTGCAAGCCACTTACTTTGTCGTTTTGACTTTTCTGGTATTGCGTTTTCAGTTGGGAATCTGGTTGTGGGGATATCTCTGGTCGATTCCTTTGCTGGTTATTTTATTCAGCTACATTTACTGCGTTTCTGTTCTTCTGGCAATCTGGTCGCGAAGCGCGATGATGGCTCTTATCTGTGCTCTACTTTTCTGGGTAAGTATTGCCGGTGTGACAATCATGGAGCGGCAATGTGGATTATCCCGGGATGTTCGCGATGAAGGAGTGGTTTTAGCCTGGTCGGAGCGGGATAAGATTGGTAAAGCCTCGTTGGTAATGTCCACGATTATGCCTAAAACCGATGATATCTGCATGATTGCAGGGCAACTGATGGGGGCGTCGAACGTTTATGAAATGATGATGGCGGTTGTTCCTGCCGATGGCTCGCTTGAAGAGGAGGAAGTACGGGAAATCAAGCTTGAGGATCAGCGTGTGTCATCATTATCCGCGGTTAAATCGATAGGCAGTTCGCTGGTATTTGAATGCGTTGTACTTTTAATTGCTTTGCAGATGTTCAGGCGCAGGGATTTTTAGCTATTGGGTTTGAGGTGGACGAACGGCGACTCCTGTATGTAATTACCGATCTTGATGTAGGAGGTGTTCCCCTTCATCTGTTGCGTCTTGCGCCCAGTGTGGCTCGATCCGGTTGGCGTGTTCGCGTGGTCAGTTTGTCGCCTGTTGGTCCTGTTGGAGATCGCCTGCGGGAAGCGGGTATTGAGGTGGTTTCCTGCAACGCTGCAGGGGGCAGGGATTGGCGGGTGTTTGGCCGGCTTGCCGGAATTATTCGCGATTACGATCCTTTGGTAATTCACTCCTTTCTTTTTCACGCAAACCTGGCGTGTCGGTTTGCCCGGCTTTTGTGCGGATTTCCCGGAAGGCGGTTGGTCTGCGAGATTCAGACCGCGGAAATAGAACGTAAATGGCATCTGACTGTTGATAGGTATACCCACTGGCTTTCAGCGTTCACGATTGGCAATTCTCAATCGGTTGTGGATCATCTGCACGAGCATGCCCGGATACCGAAAGGGCGGCTGCGGTTGGTTCCCGGCGGTGTCAACGTCGAACGGATTTCAGCGGCCAACCGGCTGGAACCCGCCGAATTGGGAGTAGCACAAAGCGATAAGGTCCTGCTGTGGGTGGGGCGAATCGATCCGGTTAAGGGGCTGGATATTCTGTTGGCCGCTCTTGCCCGGATTGTTGAGAACTTGCCGGTCAAGCTGCTTATCGCGGGGGACGGGGAGCATCGAAAAGCGGTGGAAGCTGATGTATCGAAATTCCGCCTGCAGGACAGGGTTGTCTTTTTAGGGCGGCGCAACGATGTTGACCGGTTATGTAAAAGCGCCGACCTGTTCGTATTTCCATCGCGAACGGAGGGGATGCCTAACGCTTTGCTGGAAGCGATGGCCGCTTCTTTGCCGGTGGTTACAGCCAACGTACCAGGCTGCCGAGACCTCGTAACAAATGGACAAACCGGTTGGCTGGTGGAGGCGGAGGACGTCGAAGGCCTGGCTCAGGCTATTGTTGATGCCTTCGAAAAACCGGACCTCACCAGGGAGATGGTTGCACGGGCGGAGTCGTTTGTCCGAGGCGAATATACCGAGCAGCGATGTCACCAACGTTATCTGGATCTGTACGCCCAAGTCTCGCCATTTTGAAGCGAGATGTAAGGTTAGTGTTAGGATTTTCGCTATCCCTAATTTAACGTCTCGAGTCATCCCACCTAGATAATCCCGCAACAAAGGGAGAGTTTACTTATCATCCAATATATAGGTGTTTGCGGAGCTACTCCCCAGCAGATAGTGGTTGTGATATCTGTGAATTCCTGGCGGACCATTTCTCATAAAGAATTGTAAATTTTACAGTTGCATCAAGTGGGTCTATAGGGTACGTTTTCCCTAGTTATCCCACTCGGTGGGGCGATCGGTACATGGCAGGGGCAAAAATGGTCTTCACTGACGCCTATGAACGAACGATCGACGCCAAGAACCGGATCCAGATTCCTGCCCAGTTTCGCGGAGTTATGGATCCGGAAGTTGACGGGGTCGCGTTCTATCTATGCCCTGGCGAGCGGCGGAACACGTTATCGCTCTATCCGGAGCGGGCGTTCCAGCAGCGTGCCGAGCAGTTGAAAACGGAAGCGATAAGCGGGGAAGATTCACTCGCTTTTGAGCAGTTGTATTACTCGCTGGCCAGCAGGCTCGAGATGGACAAGCAGGGACGCGTCGTCCTTCCCGAGCGACAGTTATCGTTGGTTGAGATTGGCAAAGAAGTGACTCTGGCAGGGGCAAGTACTCGTATCGATGTCTGGGCGACCAATGAGTATCAGGAGTTCTTGCGAAATGCATTTGCCAGTCGTTGGCCTGATCTGCAGAAGTTCGTGCGACGAACTTTAGAGCAACGGGTTAACGGGAAGCCGGGTGAGTAGTCGTATGTGCGCGAGGTTTGGACTTCGGATCTTTCAGATCCATGTAAGTACGCGATCGCGGCAGTGCCCGTCGCGGTCGTTAAGTTAAGCCCTGAGTAAGGGCAGCGGTTCGCCGGGATCAGCCTGACGGCGCGGTTGGCCGATCCAGGCGAGCCTGTAGGGCAAAAAGTCGCGGGAAGGATACCGCGGAGCAGGTGAAGACGGGATGGAGCCCGTCATGGAAAAGGAACATGTGGTTGTTCGTTGAAATTGAGTAAATGGAGTTACTCAAACGGGCAACGGAAGTCGCAAGGCTGGAAGGTATTGGTGATGAGAAGCGGCAGCACTCGACCAGTTCGGCAGATGCAGGAGTCGCTCCGAGGTGCTCGGCTTGACGAGGCGGACAGGGATCGGATCGTTGAGCAGCTTGAGACTCGTGTCAGACGTTTGCGGGGTTTCAGCGGTGTTTACGGCGCGGTGAAGCTATCTGATCACGTAAGCGAGCTTCTTCCTTCTGCCTTGTTGGCTTGAGGCGGGGGGTTGAGTCGGCAAGGATGCATGACTCGCCCCGGCCTGACCTTTTTGGTAAATCGAGATTCTGGTGTCGGATGAAAAAGGTCAACATGTTCCGGTATTACCGAATGAAGTAAAAACGTTGCTGAAAGCGGAATCGGGCGATGTGGTGCTGGATTGCACCCTGGGCCTGGGAGGCCATGCAAGGATGCTGGCCGAATCCGTGGGAAGCTCGGGGATGCTCATCGGCATGGACGTTGATGAGCTCAATCTCCAGGAAGCAGGCGAGAGACTTAAAAATTGTGGATGCCCTTATCGTCTTTTCCGGTGCAACTTCAGTTCATTTGAGGAGGTGCTGGAAGAGGTTGGTATAACCGGGATTGATGTTATCCTGGCGGATCTTGGGGTCAGTTCCACGCAGTTGGATGACGGGGACCGGGGGTTCAGCTTTCAAAGCGACGGCCCGTTGGATATGAGACTTGACGATCGGTTGGCGGAATCCGCAGCGGATTTGATCAACCGTTTGTCGGAGAGCGAACTGGCGGATGCGATTTATCAGTATGGGCAGGAGCGTTTCAGCAGGCGCATAGCCCGTGCTATCCACCATGTCCGGCACAGAGGACGTATCACAACGACGGGACAACTGGCGGAAATCGTCGCAAAGGCGATGCGGGTTAAACCCTCTTCGCGAAGTTCCAAGATACATCCGGCGACGCGGACGTTTCAGGCGTTGCGTATAGCGGTAAACGATGAATTGGGGGCGCTCGAGCGCCTCCTGGCGAAAGCTCCGCGCTATCTCAGGACAGGGGGGAGGATAGGTGTCATATCCTTTCACTCCCTGGAGGACGGGATAGTCAAAAGAGATTTTCGTCAACAAAAGAGTGATGGATTTTACACTATTTTGACGAAGAAACCGGTAACGGGCAGCGAGGAGGAAATCGCAATCAATCCTCGGTGTCGGAGTGCAAAGCTTCGTGTTGCCGTTAGAACTGATCTGCCTTTTCCGGGTTGATCGCATAGACTATTGTTGAGTGGTTCATTTGTTGGTCCGGTAGGACCCCTGCCAGGAGTTTTCTCAATGGGTAAAGAAACGAAGATCGGATTGCTGGTGGGCATGTGCTTCATCATTTGCTTTGCGGTCATACTTTCCCATCGAAGTGAAAAAACGCAGGGGGACATCCCCATACAATCGTTTGAAATTTCCAAGGTTGTGCGCAACGCTGAGTCGGTAGTGGACGACGCTCTGCCGCCGAAGCGCGTGCCGAGAATACGTGTCCGTCATCGAAATGAACCAACAACCGCGTCTGCACCGCGACAGGAAAATCTCGATCGCGCCGTTCAACCCGGTAACCCGAATCAAAATGATGTTGCCGACAGGTTAGCTCAGGCGACTTCGCCGACCGAAACGCCTAATAGGGTAAATCCAATGCGGTATGGTCCTGTTGAGAGCAACCGGCAGGATACTCTGGCGGTTCCCCTGCCTTCTGCTGACCCGGGTGCCGTCTTTGCGGACATTCTCGATCGGTTCTCCTCAAGGGGAGAGGCGATCGAAGGGGATCATCCGTCGTCGAATCCCATGCCCCAAGCCGGTTTGCGCCGCCGGGAGACTGTTTCCGATGATCAGAATCGTAAACCGATTCGAATAAACAATCCTCTGCCTACGGTTAAAGAAGAGGCGGAAAGACAGTTTAAACCGCAAAGTGATATCCATGAGACGCCGGTGTATGCGTCGGCTGACCAGAAGCAGCCGGTAACTCTGGAAGCGAGAATGCCTCAGGAAAACTTCGAAAAGCCGGTGTACCGGGCTGATAATAGAATTCAAAAAACGGCGGGTTCCATACTGGCTACGCATAAGGTTCAGGCAGGAGATACCCTGGGACGCATTGCCAATCGCTACTACAACTCATCGCGGCAGGATTACGTGAAAGCTATCTTTGAAGCCAACCGGGATAGTTTGTCTTCGCCCGATACGGTCTATGCGGGGCGAGAGTTGGTAATCCCCGTTCTGAATGATGTTGCAGAACAGCCCGCAGTAAATGCAATTCAGGACAAAAAGCGGGAAATGGTTTCCAGCGACATAAACGAGCTTGTTAACGGTGGTGTTGAGAAAAATACTGCGGTTGCTGCCGGCGCGACTTATACGGTTAAGAGCGGCGATATGTTGTCGCGAATTGCGGCCAGGCATTATGGTTCTTCCGCCAAGCGGATCGTTGATGCTATTTACGCCGCTAATAAGGACGTAATGTCCAGTCCCAATAACCTGGTAGCCGGTCGAACGATACGCTTGCCGGTATTGGCAGAGAAGAAAGTAGAAAAGAATGAGGTATCGCCGGTTCAGGATAAGCCTGCCAGGGTGGATACTCCCGAAACATCTAAACCGGAGAAGGGACAGGACCGCGGCCGGGAAGGTGTTGATTGGGATTGGTATCAGTTGAAAAAAGGCGATGTCTATTCCACGGTAGCGGCTAATCTCCTGGGTACATCCAGGAAATGGTCCGAGTTGGCCAGGCTCAATGACGATATTTTCCCTGACGCCAGTCGGATTCGCCATGGTGTGCAGATACGGATTCCCCGTGTGAACGGCAAGAGAGTATGGGATAATTCGGGGCGAGAGGGCGCCTGATGACACCAGCACGTGCGGGGGTATCGCTATTTCTGTTGGGATTGGTGTGTTTGGTGGTGGTCGTTCTGCGCGTGGAACGGGTGCAGCTTGAGGCTCGTACGCAGGCACATCTGGGCGAACTTATCGAACAGCGCCGTAGAGCATGGAATATGCAGATAGAAATGGCGCGTTTGCGATCGCCGGTTCAAATCTGTGAACGTATTGAAGTAATGGATATTGAAGTGGGTGCGGTGTTCGACGAGATGATCGTTTCAGATACCGGGCACCAGCAACTTGCCAGTAATCGAAGGTAGAACATGACCGCAGTAAGTACACCTCCTCCCGATTTCGTCAGATATCAAAAACGGGTAGCGAGCGTTACCTTTGTGGTTTTGTCTATCCTGTTCCTGGGGCTCGTTTTCCGCCTGGCATATATAAATACGGCAATGGCGTCGCAGCTACGGGGCATAGCTTCGCGGCAGCATGAGAGTGTCAGTATCATTCCCGCTCGTCGGGGATCGATACTCGATGCCCGGGGGCGGGTTCTGGTTGGAAGCCATCTACGTTCAAGTGTTTTTGCCGATCCCGGTCTGATCGAACATCCCGATGAGGTTGCTCTTCAGTTGGCACCCATTCTGGAGATGGAACCGGGTGTAATCGAGAACGAGATAAGAAGCAGTAGCGCTCCGCGGTTCTGCTGGCTGGCTCGCAGGCTGGATGATACGCAGGCGGGAGCGATCTCCGCGTTGAAGATCCCGGGAATAGGTCTTCACGGAGAGTTTCAACGGCGATGGGCGATGAACGACATTGCCGCCCATATATTGGGATTTACAGGTTCGGATGGTCGCGGCCTGGAAGGATTGGAGAGGGTGTATAACAGTCACCTTGCCGGCACCGACGGAAAACGCAGTACACTTCGTGACGCTCGGCGCAGGGCGCTGGGGCAGGGGAATTCATCGCTGGTCAATCCCAAAGACGGAGGCCACCTGGTTCTTACTATCGATAGTGTTATTCAGGGAATCGTCCAGAATCGATTGCGCAGCCAGATCGAAGCTTTTGGGGCTGAAAGTGGCATAGCAATAGTGATGTCTCCCAAAAACGGCGATGTGTTGGCCATGGCCTGTGAACCAACTTTCGATCCCAATCATTACCGCGATGTGGATAAACAGTACTTGCGGAACCGGGCCATTACCGATCCGGTCGAACCCGGAAGTACGTTCAAACCGTTTATAGTGGCCGGAGCTATTCAAAACCGTTATGTCAGTACTACTGAAAAGATTGATTGCCATAACGGTCTGCACTATTTCGGCCGCCGTCGAATGCATGACACCAAACCACACGGTCTGATGGATGTGCGGGATATAGTTGTCTATAGCAGTAATATTGGTATGGGAATCATCGGAACCAGGATGGGTAACGATGTTCTTCACAAAGTGATAACCGGACTTGGATACGGTGAAACTACCCAGATCGGTTTGCCGGGTGAAAGTTCCGGAATCGTATTCCCCGTATCGCGATGGACTGAGTATTCCACAACATCGGTGCCCATGGGGCAGGAACTGGCCGTCACTCCCATTCAGTTGGCCACCGCCTTTTGTGCCCTGGTTAATCGCGGCTACCTCTTACGTCCCCGGGTGGTGAAGAAGGTACTCGACAGCGACTATTCGGAAATCCAATCGTTCGATGAACCGGAGATAATCCGTCAGGTCATTGCCGAAGATGTGGCCAGCTACATGACCGAAAAGGTTATGCCCGGTGTGGTTGAGCGGGGAGGTAAGGAACTGCGCGTCGGTGATTACACTATGTGCGGAAAAACGGGAACTGCCCAGGTTCCTTATCCACCGGAAGACAAGCGAAAGGGATACGAACCGGATGCCTATCTCAGTTCGTTTGTCGGGGCGGCGCCGGTTGCCGATCCAGAGGTTGTTGTCCTGGTTATGATACGCAAACCGGATAAGCACAGAGGTCATTACGGACGAGTTGTTGCCGGTCCTGCGGTTAGAGATATTGTTCGTTCCACACTGCAATACCTGCAAGTTCCTTCAGACACCGGTTCGTAATCCATTCTGCAAACGGACCTTAAAAAGTGGCGGTTGGCTTTTGCAGGCCTGTGAGTTTTTTGGAACTCACAGATGGCTTCTGGATGGCGGTATTTTCTATTAAAACAGCCAGTTGCGTAACTGCCTTAATTCGGGAAAACTGGTTCGAGAAGGGAATATTATGGAAGATGTGCGCGGACAAAACCTGTGGCGTTTGAGTGACCTCTTTAACCGGGCGGGCGTTGCGTATACACCGTTGCAGGCGGGTTTTGATCCCCTGATTGAGCACCTTACCGTTGATTCTCGCGAAGTGCGGACAGGAACCTGTTTCATTGCGATTACCGGTACTAAAGTTGATGGTCACAGCTTCGTTAAACAGGCTGTCGATGCTGGGGCGGCAGTAGTGGTTGTCGAATCTGGCTGTTTCAAAGAATCCTGTCCAATCGCCGTTGAGGTGGAATGTACGCACGAGGCGGTTGCTAAACTGGCGGCAGTATACTTCGGAGTTGATCGAGCCCAGAAGGATGGGGAGCTCTCCGTCGTTGGCGTTACCGGTACAAACGGCAAGACCACGGTTTGTGCCATCATTCGTTCGATTTTAGAGAGTGCAGGCCACAGGTGTGCCTGCCTGGGAACGATCAGCAATGATGTCGGCAGCCAGTCCAGGCGTTCTGATATGACTACCTTGCCTCCAATCGAGCTTTGTGCCTGGTTGGCGGAAGCGGCCGCGTCCGAGTGAAATACGCGGTGATGGAGGTTTCCAGTCACGCGTTGGATCAGAAACGGGCTGACGGTATAGATTTTTCCTCTGCGGTTTTTACCAATCTAACCCAGGATCACCTTGACTATCACGGCACGCTCGATGCATACGCGTTCACCAAGAAAAGGTTGTTTGACCGGTTGCGATCAGCGGCTTCAGCCGTTATATGCGCCGATGACGACTGGGCGGAAAAGATGGCGGCCGACACTCGCGGCAGGGTATTACGTTACGGGGTAAACGGCTTGGCCTCCGACGTTTGGGCGGAGAATATTTCCCTGGGAGATGAACGAACATCGTTCGATTTGTGTCTTGGCGATAAACGTGAGCCGGTTTCAATGAAGCTGATCGGTATTCACAATGTGCGCAATGTACTGGCTGCTGCCGGTGCGACCGGTTCGTTGGGGATTCCCATAGAGGATATCAAAAAGGGCGTTGAAGTGATGGATGCTGTTCGCGGTCGTCTGCAAAGGGTGGATGTGCAGGCCCCGTATACCGTTTTTGTTGATTACGCACACACGCCTGACGCCTTGAAGAACGTGTTGACCCTGCTTAGAGAAGTGACGGCCGAAAGGTTGATCTGCGTATTCGGCTGCGGTGGCGATCGGGACCGGGCCAAAAGACCTGTCATGGGTAAGATCGTCGCGGAGCTGGCTGATGTGGCCGTGGTCACCAGTGACAATCCTCGAAGTGAAAATCCCCAATCCATTGTGGACGAGACGGTTGTGGGGATGGAGGGGGCAGACCATTGTGAGCGGATCGTAGAGGTTGACAGGTGGCGGGCGATAGTGGCCGTGGTGGAGATGGCCGAACCCGGTGATGTTGTCCTGATCGCCGGTAAAGGACACGAGGATTACCAGATAATCGGCAGCGAGCGGAAATGGTTCGATGACGTTGTGGTGGCGGCAGAGGCCATGGAACATGCGCGAAAGGTAATGCTTTGATTCCCCTGTTGCTGGAACAAATCGCGGATGCATTGGATTTATCCAGCGATGGATTTGAGAGCGGTCACCGGGTTACGGGGGTATCTACAGATTCCCGCACGGTGGAGGCCGGCGATCTTTTCTTTGCCATTCCGGTGAGAAATTCGATGGTCACGATTTTGTGCAGGTTGCGCTGCAGCGCGGAGCGGTAGCTTGTGTCGTCAGCAGGGAATTCGAAACGGCAAATGTACCCGGTATGTTCCTGCGTGTGGAGAACGTGGTTAAAGCGTTGGGGAATCTTGCGGCTTTTCACCGGCAGTTGTTCAAAGGGATGGTAATTGGGATTACGGGAAGCAACGGCAAGACCACCTGCAAGGAAATGCTTTGCCATGTGCTTGGAAGCAGGCTTCGCGGCAGGGCGTCGATCAGGAGTTACAATAACCATATAGGCGTACCGCTCACCCTGTTTTCCGCCTGTGCTGACGATGAGTTCCTGGTTGTGGAAATCGGGTCCAACGCGCCCGGTGAGGTTGCGGCTCTGGCGGCGTTGGTTTCTCCCGAAACCGGGCTGGTGACATCGGTCGGCAGCGCTCACCTCGAAGGGTTCGGCGGATTGGATGGCGTGTACAAAGAGAAGATGTCTCTTTTCTCCCAGGTTCGTAGAGGTGGCACTGCCGTGGTCAATGCCGCCGCGGTAAGTGGTGTCGGATTATTTCCGCGGGCGGATGAACTGCACTGGGTGACGTTTGGTGATCATCCGGAAGCGGATGTGACAGTTACCGATGTCAGCGGTGATTTGTACGGGACATCGTGTTTGATAGACGGCTCGCACCGGTTGAAACTTCAGGTGCCCGGTTTGCATAATGCGGTAAATGCCGCAGGCGTGTTTTCTGTTTGCCGCCGCCTTGGGTTTAGTGTTGAAGATATTCTCTCGTCGCTGGCCTCCTTTGTGATGCCCGATATGCGTCTTAGAGTAAAACAGTGGGGCGGCGTTACCATCATTGACGACAGCTACAACGCCAACCCAACCAGTATGCGGGCGGCTATCGATGTACTGGCAAGATCAAGACGCGATGGCGGCAGATGTGTTCTGGTTGCCGGGGACATGGCTGAGTTGGGCGAGCAATCGGATGAATTGCATCGTCAGATCGGCATGGAGGCTGCCCGGGCGGGGTTGGACGTATTGGTCTCCGTGGGACAGCGGGCCCGGAAAATCGGAGAGGCGGCATCCGTCGAGAGCGGAACATGCCAAACACTGTTTTATAATGGTGCGGATGACGCGTTGAAGAATCTTCGTTTGCATCTTAACGAGGGCGATACGGTATTGATCAAAGGGTCGAGGTCGGCCGGTTTGGATGTGATCGCCGGTGGATTGGATTAAAAGCTTTCGCACTCTGGGGCATTAATCCAGTGGCGAATGGTGTTTATGAGGTAGTCTACTGACGTGCTTTATTATCTGTTTAGAACCATCCTGCAGGGTGAGCACTACGCGTACGAAAACGCGCTTTTTCGCGGTGCGTGCGCAGCACTGTTCTGCTTTGTATTCATATTGATATTCGGGAAACCTGTGATCAGGCAACTTGTACGTTTCAAGCTCGGCGACAGGCCTGAATTCGACCACGAGGCACTCAATGTTCTGACCAGGGATAAATCGAATGTACCCACGATGGGCGGGATTCTTCTCCTGGCGGCGATTGCGTTTGGTGTTCTGTTGTTCGCCGACGTGCTGAATTTCTACATCCAACTCGGGCTTTTCTGCCTGGTCTGGCTGGGAATACTGGGCGCGGTTGACGATTGGATCAAGTTGACCCGGTCCAAGAGATCGAGTTCCCGGGATGGTTTGAAAAGTTACGAAAAGCTCCTTTTTCAAGTGGGATTGGGAGTGTTGCTGGGGTACTTCATTTTTAATCATGGAAAGGGAAACTTCTCGGTTCTTGGAGATGAGTGGAGTACCGACGCAATAGAGACTTTCCGCATATTGAGTGTGCCCTTCTATAAAAAGGGAATCATTCTTACTCCGCTGTTGTTTATGGGAGTGACCGTGCTGGTGACGACGGCGACATCCAACGCGGTGAACCTTACCGACGGAATGGATGGACTGGCTTCTGGTTGTGTAGCGATTTGTGCATTCGTTTTTATGCTCCTTTGTGATATCGCTGGCGACGCAACTGCCGCGAGAAAACTGCTTATTCCGCACATTCATATGAGCGCCGAGTTGTCGGTTCTTTGTGGTTCGATTCTTGGTGCGACTGCGGGATTTCTGTGGTATAATTGCCATCCGGCGCAAGTGTTTATGGGTGACACCGGGTCACTGCCGCTGGGCGGTATGATCGGTTATGTAGCTATCGTTACCCGTCAGGAGTTGTTTTTGCTGATTGTCGGCGGTGTTTTCGTGATTGAAGCGCTGTCTGTAATTATCCAGGTGGGATACTTCAAGTTGAGCGGTGGCAAAAGGGTTTTTCTATGTGCCCCGATACACCACCATTTTCACCTTGGAGGGTGGACGGAAACGCAAACTGTGGTTCGTTTCTGGCTGGCGGCGGCGATGTTTGCCGGTTTGGCGATGGCGACGATTAAGCTTCGCTAGTTGTCGCTTTTGTTACCAATGAATATTTGGTTTTGCAGTTTATTAAAGGGGAAGCGAAGCGCTGGAAGAGAAGCTTCTGGTTCGCGATTCGACGCTACTCAAGGATGAGGATTCAATGTCGGTTTCCGCGAGACAGTCTGGGGCGAATGCAACGGGAATAGTTGTTATTTCCGCCTGTCTTATGACTATCGGGTTAGTGATGGTGGCATCCGCTGGTGCCAGCCTGGAGAACTCGATAATAACTCTGCAATTCTGGAAAACGGCATTTGGTCGCCAGGCCATGTTTTCGGTGATCGGTTTTGTCGTTTTGCTTATCATCTCCAAGGATATGCATCGTCTCTTCCGTTGGCGCAGTGGATCGAGGTTTCAGCCGGCGGTCGCCTTGTATCTGGTAACCATTGTTTGTCTGGCTGCAGCGCTTACTCCCGGTGTGGGTACCGCTCGAAAAGGTGCTCGCCGTTGGTTGCAGCTTGGTCCGGCTGAGTTGGGAATTTCATTTCAACCGTCCGAGTTGGCGAAGCTGGCGATGGTTATATTGCTCGCCGCGTTTCTCGCCGCCCGTTGGAAAAAGATGAATTCGTTTTGGCGAGGGCTTTTGCCCGGCTGTTTGATTCTGGGTTTGTGTGCCGGGCTGGTAGGGATAGAGGATTTCGGGACAGCTGCACTATTAGCCGGTGTCGGGGTTTGCATGTTGATTATCGCCGGTGCCCGATGGTGGCATATGGCTATCGTTGGATTGCCCGGTGCGGTTGGATTGGCCAGCCTGGTTTACTTCGCTCCTTATCGTATGCAACGGTTAACCGCGTTTCTGGATATCTGGTCTGATCCTCAGGGGGCCGGTTACCACCCGATCCAGTCTCTGGTTTCTGTCGCTTCGGGAAGCTTCTGGGGACGCGGATTGGGAGCCGGTATTCAGAAATATGGTTATCTGCCGGAATCTCGTAGCGATTTCATTTTCGGCGTAATCAGCGAAGAGACCGGTATGATCGGGGCGGTTTGTGTGATAGGGCTGTTTGTTACGCTTCTGTGGCTTGGCAAGCGAGTTGTGCATTGCAGTGTAACCAACTTCGGTCGGTTACTGGCTTTCGGTATTACCATGATGTTTGGCTTGCAGGCACTTATAAACATCTCGGTTGTTTTGGTTGTTGCCCCAACCAAGGGTATTTCTCTTCCCCTGGTGTCGGCCGGTGGTTCCGGAGTGATCTTTCTGGGGGCGGCAATGGGGCTGTTGGCCTCTGTTGCCCGGGAACCTGATTGCGAGTTACTCGAAGAAATTCCCAATTGCGCTGACGATATGGAAATGGTGGATGAAGCGTCGGGATCTGCGGAACTGGCGGTGGAGGTATGAGCCTGGCTACGGTGGATAAACGTGATTTTGAAGTTAACTCGGAGGTTGCATCCTTTCCATTAATTGCTTTTGCCGGTGGTGGTACCGGCGGGCATTTGTATCCCGCTCTCGCTATCGCGGAAGCGTTGGAAAAGATGGTGCCCGAGGTACGTTTCGTGTTTTTTGGGACGAACCGGGATATAGATAAGCAGATACTCGGCAATGCGGAACGAAAGTTGGTACCGCAGACTGTTCTTCCGTTAACTCTCAATCCTTTACGCGTACCGGCTTTTCTTCGGGCGTGGAAACGATCCATGCGGAATTGCCGAAACTATTTCGAAAAGGATATGCCCTCGGTAGTGATTGGTTCCGGCGGATTTGCCAGCGGTCCGGCAATCTGCTGTGCCTGTAACCGTAAAATTCCAACAGCGTTGGTTAATCCTGATCTGATTCCGGGAAGAGCGAACAGGTACCTTTCCTCCCGTGTTGATACCGTATTCGCTCAATGGCCGGAGACTGCCCGGTACTTGGGCAAACGCGTTTCGGTAGAATCCTTTGGTTGTCCGGTACGTTCTGATTTTTCCAACATTGATCAGGATGCGATCAGAAGCGAATTCGGTCTGGCTGACGATTGTAAAACCTTACTTATTACTGGAGCTTCTCAGGGGGCTCATTCGCTCAACATCGCCTTCGTGCATCTGGCTTGTGATCTTGCAGAAGCTGCCGGATGGCAGGTGTTGCACCTGACCGGTAAAGACGATCTGGGTTTAGTTAGAGACGCGTATCAGAAAGCCGGTGTCAGGGGCAGGTGTGTGGCGTACACTGAACAAATGGCTTCAGCTATGGCGGGAGCGGACTTGATAGTGTCTCGAGCCGGAGCGTCATCGGTGGCCGAAATAACTGCCGTGGGAAAGCCCGCGTTGTTTTTACCTTATCCCTATCACAAGGATCAGCACCAACAGGCTAACGCGGAGATGTTAACCAGGCGGGGAACCGCTCGGATTTGTGCGGACCTGAAAGACGGTAAACTAACGGCAGAAGCGCTTAAACCGCACCTTAGAGAGTTGATGTTCGAGCCCGGAAAACTCGAACACATGAGCGAGCAGGCGGAAAGATGCAAACGGAGTGATGCTGCGGAAAAAATCGCCTACTGGATAGCAGGAAAAGTGGAAAAAACTGCTGGTTGAAAAAGCGGCAATGATGGAGAGAATCGCGGACACGAGACGATACCTGTAAAGCGCATTGCACAGAAAATTGTTTGGCGAATCATAGGAACAGGCGGACAAGAAATACTAAGTATGCAAGAAACATCCACGAATAACTCAGGATTACGACAGCCGGGCGTATTCAACGGTTATCGTATCCATCTGGTCGGTGTAGGCGGCTCGGGAATGTTTGGGGCCGCGAAGATTCTGCTGCGCTTGGGGGCGGTTATCAGTGGTTCGGATATGAAACAATTCGCCGGGGCCGGCGAACTGGTCGAAAACGGAGCGACTATTCACATACCTCATGATCGAGCGAACTTGCGGGATGATATTTCTCTGGTTGTTCGAAGTGCGGCCGTTCCCGACACGAATCCCGAAATCGTGGCAGCTCGCGAGAAATCAATACCTGTGATTTGTTACGCGGAATTGCTGGGAGAAATTACCCGATCGCGTCTGGCTGTATCGGTGTCCGGAACTCATGGCAAAAGCACGACGAGTAGTTTGACCACTTACCTGTTTCACCGGGCGGGTCTGGATCCATCGTTTATCTTCGGTGCTGATTGCAGGCAACTTGGTGGGAGCAGTGGCGTTGGAGGTGGCGAGCATTTTATTGTTGAGTCGTGTGAATACGGTCGTTCGTTCCTGCACATGAGACCGCACAGCGCGGCCATTTTGAACATAGAGGCTGATCATCTCGATTATTACCGTGATCTGGATGACATAGTTTCGGCTTTCGGTACTTTCGCGTCTCGGGTGTCGATTGACGGCTTGTTGGTGGTAAACCACGATGACCTGCTGGCGAAACAGGCTGCAAGGCAGGCGGCCTGTCGAGTTGAAACTTTTGGCCTTGGTCCGGGTGCGGATTGGCGGGCGACGAGTCTTCGCTCCTCTCGTAGTGGGACAGTGTTTAAACTGCTTCGTCATGGCCAGGAGATAATGAACTGCAGTTTGCGCCTGGCCGGAGTTCATAATGTTTGTAACGCTCTTGCCGCCACCGCTTTGGCGTATGAAGGCGGAGCGTCTTTTGATGATATTGAGAAAGCCCTGGCCACGTTCGATGGCATCAGTCGCAGAATGACTGTGTGTGGAACGCGACGGGGGGTTACCATCGTCGATGATTTTGCCCATCATCCGACCGAGATAAGAATGACATTGAGTGCGGTACGCAGCCGTTTTTCGCCGCGGAAGACCTGGGTTGTATTTCAGCCGCATCAGGCTTCTCGTACTCGACAGCTAATGGATGATTTCAGCCGGGCTTTTGCGGATGCGGATGTTGTTCTTGTACCGGATATCTTCAGTGTTCGAGATACTGATGAGGATCGCCTGTCGGTTGCCTCTTCGCGGCTTGTCGATCGAATCAGGGAAACCGGTATTGATTCCCGTTATTTCTCGTCTCTCGACGCGGTGTGTGAGCATTTGGATAGTCACATAGCCGAAGGTGACGTAGTTGTCACCATGGGCGCGGGTGATGTCTGGAAGGTGGCCAATGGACTGGTCGAAAGAGTTAGCTGACAGAATTAAGACGGAAGTTCCGCTGGCAGATCAAACCTGGTTCAAACTGGGTGGAAATGCTCGGTATATGTTTTCCCCGGCCGATACCGAGGAACTGTCTACAGCGCTTAAAGACGCTCGTGACGCGGATTTGAATACCCGTATTCTCGGCGGTGGAGCGAATGTACTGATCAAGGATGATGGATACGATGGTCTGGTCGTTCGTCTGGATCAGGATTCGTTTACTAAAGTAGAGTTCGATGGTGAGCGAGTGCGAGCGGGCGGCGGAGCGGACCTGATGAAGCTGGCTCACGAGTGTTCCCAACGAGGATTGTCCGGTCTGGAGACGTTGGCCGGTATTCCGGGAACCGTTGGTGGGGCAACCGTAATGAACGCTGGCGGACGTTACGGCCAGTTCAGTGATGTTGTCGAGAGTGTCGAACTGATGACCCGTGAGGGTACGAAGTACGAATTGCCGGCCGAAGAAATGGGATTTGGATATCGTCATTCAAATGTTGGTGATGATATAGTAACCGGGGCCGTCTTGCGGTTGCGGAAAAAAACGCGAGAAGAAACGATTGAACGCTATCGCGAGATATGGGAATCGAAAAAAATTCTCAGCCCTTTGCGAAACATAGTGCAGGTTGTATCTTCAAGAATCCGCCAGGTGACTCTGCCGGTCGACTGATCGATTCGGTTGGATTGAAAGGGGTTACCCTGGGGGCGGCGAGTGTCTCGGAAGTGCATGCGAACTTCATAACGGCCGATGATGAGGCGACGGCTGGCGATGTGTTACGGTTGGCTATGCTCGTAAGAGACACCGTTTTCGAGCAAACAGGTGTTAAGCTCGAATTGGAGATTGATGTTTGGTAACGTGGCAGCTTGTGTGCCGCGTGTAGTTATAAGCTGAAAAGGATGTCAGCGATGAAGAAAACGACCCGGCCTATCCGGATCGAATCGGCACCTCGAAAGATCGAGGTGACAAACCTGGATATTACCGTTCTGGCTGGAGGACCCAGCGAGGAGCGGGAAGTCAGTATAGCCAGTGGAAATATGGTAGCCAGCGCCCTTGCCGGGCTCGGTCATCGCGTTTCTATATGTGATATCTCTCCGGACGATCTATCCGCACTTGGACGAGCTGCGGATATTGTGTTTATTGCCCTGCACGGTTCCTTTGGTGAAGACGGTCAAATCCAGGCGGAACTGGAGCGCAGGGGGATACCGTTTACCGGCACCGGATCTGTGGGAAGCGCATTATGCATGGATAAAGTGGCCGCCAAAGGCTGCTTTGTTGCGGCCGGACTACCCACTCCACGGTTTGACGTTGCCCGTAGTTCAAGGATTGCGGAGGTTGCCCGTCGATGGCGTTTACCGGTAGTGGTAAAACCAGTTTGCTCCGGCAGTAGCGTCGATACGCATCTGGTTCGGGACAGAAGCCGGTTCCTGGCTGCGATGACCGACGTGGTCAAAAAACACGGCCAAGCCATGGTTGAGGAGTTGATTGAAGGGCCGGAGTTGACCGTGGGGATTCTCGGAAACCGGGCACTTCCGCCGATTCAAATAGATACGTCTCGTGATTTCTATGATTATCAGGCAAAATACATCGATGAGGAAACCGACTATCGGTTCGATATCGACTTGTCCCCAAAACTGCTTGCCAAAGTGCAGGCGATGAGCCTGCGAGCGGCCGAGGCTGCCGGGTGTCGGGATTTCTGCCGCGTGGACTGGATGGTTGATAGGATTACGCACGAGCCGTACTTGTTGGAGATTAATACTATTCCTGGTTTTACCAGTCATTCTCTTTTGCCGAAAGCGGCACAGAAAGAGGGATTGTCGATAGCCCAGTTATGTCAGCGAATAGTTGAACTGGCTCTAGTCGGCGATAATGACTGATTTCTTGGAGTGTTCAGGGGTAGTTGTGGTGGAAGTTTAGAGCGAGCTTATGGCACGTAAGAAGAAAAAGAAGAAAACCACGCTTTTAGGAGTAATTCGTCAGCATTGGGATGCTGTCTGCCATGATCGGAAACGGCGGTGGGCAAGGTATTGTGCGCAAGTGTTTGTGTTCTTGACTTTTGCCGCATTGGGTGTTTACGGAATGACCCAGGTTGAAGAGTCGGTCCTGATGTCACCGCCGCAGGAAGCGGCTGCCAGGATTGAACTCATCGATGTTCCACGAGGCCTGGATAATATCATGACCGAAGCTTTGGAGCCGTTTGCTCTGGAGCCCTGGTCGAGTGAAACCATATGTCGCGATATCGGAAACGTGCTGGAACGGATCGGTTGGGTAAAAGACGTGGTCAGCGTTCACCGCTTTCCGGATCGGCGCATCGAGGTTACCTGCACCTATCGCAAGGCGTTGGCCATGGTTCAACAGGAAGAAGGATTCTACCTGGTGGATGAAGAAGGTGTACGCCTGCCGGGCAGATACAACAATTACTCCGAAATGAAATTGATTCAGGGAGTTTGCCGTACAGTACCTAAAGCCGGTGAACCATGGCAGGCCCCGGAACTTCGTGCCGGTATCGAACTGATTAAGATCCTGTCGGCCGAGCCGTTTTTCGATCAGGTTACCGCGGTGCTGGTGCATAATTATGGGGGACGATCAGATCCCCGGGCGGCCCACCTGGTGTTGGCTACCGATCAGGCCGGTGAGAGAATTCTTTGGGGTTCGGAACCTGGCGGTGAGGTTGAGGAGAACACAGTCGCTCAGAAACTGGAATTATTGCGCAGCAATTACCGCCGGTTTGGGCGCATTGACGCCAACAGGGGGGTAATCGACATCTCAGTGCATCCTGATCGGATAATCACTCCGGAAATCGCTCGATCCCGGATGTAATGGGTTCGCTATTCGGCTTCCTGTTTTTGACCGCCGGTTCGCCGTAATCGATGCTTAAGTAGCTGTAAAGAGGGATTATTTTTTGGAAATACTTCCGATCTCACTCCGAATACCTTTATGGAGTGATAAGGAGGTGGCGTTATGGACCGTTTAGACGAACTAGTCCGACAGCTTGTTGATCTTGTGCACCAGCATGTGCCGGCCGACATGATACCGCCGATGGTGCCGACGGCCGTGGTGCTGCTCTTTTTCGGGGTCGGAGTGAGCGTGCTGGGAGCCAAATTCGCTCGCTGGTTCATAACGGTGTTCTTTGCTGTTGGTGGGTTGGTCGCCGGTCTGGCCATCAGTCAACGCATGGGAATATCTCCTCCGTTTACGTCTCTTGTCGGATGTGTCGTTATTGGAGGATTAGGATATTCATTGTACCGATTCCTTGTGGGATTAGGGGCAGGAGTATTCCTGGCTGTTGTCGCGTTCAGTGTTCTTTCGGTGCAGATGGTTGTGCCTCATCTTGACCAATTCCCGAATTTGACGCAACCGGTAATCGCTAACGCTGAAGGCGTGGAAACAGTTGAGCAGGCGATGGAAGCGACCTGGGAACAGTTGGAAGTCGATCTGCAAGAATTCGGGGAATACCTTATTCAACGCGAACCCAACCTGGAAAAATATGCTGGATGGGCTGTGGCTGTCACCGGGCTCGTTGGTTTTCTGATGGGCGTATTCTTCTGCAGGATGACTCTTATTGTTTTCTGTGCGTCTTTCGGTACATTTCTGATAACTTCGGGTATATGCTTGTTGCAGCCCAATGTTCTTCAGGCTCAAGGCTTTTCACCGGAAACGTCTTCGCTTACGTTGTTGTCATTCTTCGTCGTATCTTTGATTCTGCAGTCGATCCTGACCCGCCCGGAGCCGGTGTTCGTACAGGCAACTCATAAGGAAGCGGATTGACGGAACAAATCCAATCGGGGTAAACGCCGGTTTTTAATGATAGTCGTCCTATAAGTGACGGCGGTTGTTTGATTACTTTGCATAGCGTAATGGGACAGCGTTTTATCGAACATTTCCTGATATGGTAGTTTGCTGATTTTGACGATCACACAGCCATTGCGTCGGGATTCCTGGAATTGTACGTTTGAGTTGTGTCAAAGTGCCTGTTGACGGCAGGTTTTGCACTCTATTGACGGAGGACTCAACGTGAGCGGCGCAAGTTACTATATGCACGATTGGATTACCTTTCTGCGCGACGCCGGACCTCTTACCGGGGTGCCACTGGCAGTTGGGGGTGTCCTGCTGGTTATTGGCGGCTGGAGGGTCTGGAAGTATGCCGCTGTTTTAAGTTTCTCGCTGCTGGGCGGAATCGTGGGGCAGGTTCTGTCGCAAACCGAGCAGTTGAGTTTTACCTGGATAGCGGTTGGCGCTATAGCGGCTGGTTTAATCGGAATTGTTGTTCGAAAATATTCCAGTACTGTGTTAGCTGGTATCATTACCGGTACTCTGGCCGGATCATTCCTTAGCAGCCTGCACGTTGGCGATATTGGTCTGTGGATTGGCATTATCCTTGGGTTACTGGGAGGCGGAGGTTGGGCATACGCTAACAGGCAACAGGTGATATCGGGAATAACGTCGGTTGAAGGTGGAGCGCTCCTGGTTAGCGGCCTGGCGGTGATGATTGCCGAATGGCCTACTGCGCACAGTTTCTTCTCCACGATTGTTTACCGTAGCCCGGGAATGATAGTGTTCTTTATATTTGTGCCTACAGTGGTGGGTATATTGCTTCAGCATGCGGATGAAGCTCACAGTTCGATGAAATCGCACGATAGGAGCTGACGGCCTGTACGGGCGAAAGTTTTAGGATTAGCATAAGGAGACGGCGCGGATTAAAATTGCGCCGTCTTTCGTTTTTACTGGTCAGCGGTTTGATGGAATTATTGGCTCTATCCTGGTGAGACAAATGCAGCAGAGAAAAGATATAGGCATCAGAGTGAGTGATCTGCGGATGGATACCAAGCGGGGATTGCGTTTCGCTTCGGATAACCATTTTTCCGCCGTTGAAGTGGCCGCCGATAATCAGGAAACAACTCCCGAAAGATTATCTGGAACCGGACGAACTCATCTGGCTCGCCTGGTACGGGGCCAGGGAATGAATTTAGCTTCGATTTCACTCGACAGCCTTGGAGGGGGAATATCTGATAGAGCGCAGGTTGATCGAATCATCACTCAAGTTGATTCCTCACTGAAACTCGCGGCGGATATGGCGGTGCCGGTTCTTTCTCATGATGTTGGAGAACTCTTTGGTTTAGAGCAGTCGCAGCATGATTGCGCCAGAGAGGCTCTGGCAGAACTCTCTGCTCGTGCTGATCGAGTTGGCACCATATATGCAGTTCGTTCCCGGGCATGCGATCCTGACACGGTGGACCAGTTGGTTCGAATGGTTGGCAGTTCGTCGGTGAAGATCAGCCTGGATCCCGGATCTCTGTTAATGGCCGGTTTTAACCCTCTTGATGCTATAACCACCTATGGCGATAAGGTTGTCCTGGCGTATGTACGTGATGCAACCAGAGGAACTCCTGATAGAGCCGGGCAGGAGATAGACCTGGGGGGCGGGCAACTGGATCTAAGCGCTTACCTGGCGGTGCTGTCTGCCTGTGGTCCGGTTGGTCCGAAAATACTAAGGCGCGAATACGCCAGTAACCCCTGTCTCGCTCTTGTTACCGACCGTGAAGTTCTGGATAGTCGCCTGGCGTTTTAGTTTCAACTCTCGAATCCAGTCGTAGGCAATGAGGATTATAGACCACAGGCTTCGGTTTGGATTTCGCCAACCCGTATTGCATAATTCACTACGGAATTTCGGTCAAGCTGGCCCGGTTTAAAGCCTGACCAATCTGGCTTAAGAGGGGATTTGAAAATGCCGGTTACCATGTATTGTCCCAACCTGACCTGTCCAGCGATTTTACAGGTGAGTGATAACGCTCGCGGTAAAAATGTCACCTGTCCAGGTTGCGGGTTGAGTTTCAAGGTCCCCAAAAAACCGCGTTTATGCGAAGTTTCCGAGCAGCAACCGGTTGTAGAGATAGCTGCGTGTAGTGCCATTGAATGTGAACCGTCTGAGAATAGCGTGGTTGAAGGCAATCAAAAACAGGAAACCGCGGAAAAAAAACAAACTCAGTCCTCTAATCTGCGAACGATAATGGATTTTCCGCTTCCCCGGCGCAGGCCGCTCACTCATTAAGCGAATTGGTTTTATTCTTATGCACGTCTTTACCGTATCTGAGTGTATTTTTAGGACGTTTCGCTCTCTTTTAAATCAGTGAAAGCCGTTGAGGGAGCGAGACGATATCGATAAAGCGGCCGGAATAGATTAGGACCGGCTTATTGGATATAGGACGTTACTTGCGACGTTCGCGATATTGCTTGGGTTTTTAAAAGGACAGTTCAATGCAGGCTGTATGTCAGGCGAATGCCCAAAAAGAAGCTACTGAGAATTTGGAATCCCCTCGAAATGGTTTTCACCCGGAGCCTATTGAAGAATGGCACGAAACTGGTTTACCGGAAACCCTTCTCGAGTCGCTGATTTTTAAATACCTCTTTACTGTAGGTGAAGAGACCGGGCGGAATATCGCCAAAGCAATATGTATTCCACCAAAGTCCGTATTGGATATGCTACAGATTCTCCGTAACGCCCAATTGGTTTACCACAAAGACTCAGCGTCAATGAGTGACTTCACCTTTGCCTTGTCTGATGCCGGTAGAGACAGGGCACGTAAATTGATGGACGAGAACATGTATGTCGGGCCTGCGCCGGTTCAGCTTTCCTACTACGTTGAATCGGTGGCCGCTCAATCCATTACGACTGAAAAACCCGGCATAGACGCGGTGAGAAACGCCTTCTCTGACGTACTGATATCCGATGAAATGCAGCGGCGCCTGGGGCCTGCAATCAATTCGGGAAGAGGGCTTTTCCTCTACGGTGCTCCTGGAAACGGTAAAACCACTATCGCCGAACGCATAACTCATTGTTTCGGAACGCATGTATGGATACCCCACGCCATCAGTGTCGGAGGAGAAATCGTCAAGTTTTTCGATCCGGAGAACCACACGCCAGCCGGCTCCGCCCGGCCTTCCATTCTCAAGGGAGAAGCCCACGACACCAGGTGGATTAAGGTCATTCGTCCCACGATCATCGTTGGTGGTGAATTGACGATGGAGACGCTGGAACTGCAATTCAACCCGTTTACCAAGATTACTGAACCGTCGGTACAGCTTAAAAGCAATTGCGGTACGCTGGTAATAGATGACTTTGGTCGCCAGAGGATGGAGCCGGTCGAGTTGCTCAATCGATGGATCGTGCCTTTGGAAAAACGTTACGATTATCTGACTCTCTCCACGGGGACCAAGATTCAGGTTCCTTTTGATCAGTTGATTATATTCTCGACTAACCTGGAACCCCGGGATCTGGTTGACGACGCCTTCCTTCGTAGGATTCCTTACAAACTGAATGTTATTGATCCAACGGAAGAGGAATTTCGTGCGCTTATGAAATTCACCGCCAGTAATCTCAATATTGCTCACAACGAAGCGGCCGTGAATAATCTGATAGAAAAGCACTACAAACGCATGAATAGATCATTCAGGTGCTGTCATCCTCGCGACCTGCTTTTGCAGATCCTCAACTATTCTTCCTATTATGGTACGCAGGCGGAAATGAGTGACGACGCTTTCGATGCCGCGGTGGACAACTACTTCGCCATCATGTAAAGAGATCGGAAGAAAGAGTGTAGCAGCTGGCTAACGGACTATTCATGAACATTTCTACATTGAGAGACGTAGGAGCAGTATGACTACCAGGTGTTCACTATTATTACCGCTTCTTGCGGCAGTACTGTGTATTTCGCCGAGCGCCTTGGCTGACTCAAAGCCGAAAAATACCGCTGCGAATACCTGGAAAGCCGAAGGCAGAGTTAATAATTCAATATTGCTTGAGGGGTCAGGTATCGTCGCCAGTCGCCAGTATCCGGGGGTATTCTGGGCTCACGGGGATTCGGGAACCGAACCTAAGCTCGTGGCATTTGACCGTACGGGCAGGATCATTGCCGAAGTGACTATTGCTGGTGCTCCGAATACCGACTGGGAGGATATTTGCGCAGATGACCAGGGGAATCTTTATATTGGTGATATAGGGAATAATACCAAGATGTTTCCCGTGCGCTATGTATACCAGATACCCGAGCCAGACCCTGCATCTCCACCGGAGAAAGCCATTCCCTATAAAAAAAGGTGGCGATATAAGTTCCCTGATGGAAAAAGACTGGATTGTGAATCGCTGTTCTGGCACACGGGGGAGTTATTCGTAATTCCTCGCAGTAGTGATTCAACCATTTATCGTATAGTGGATGACGAAAAAGGGGACGGGAATTCCGTTCTTGAGCCGGTGCAGAGGTTAAATGCTGCGCATCTATCAGGGGCTGAAGTTTCGCCGGACGGAACGCAACTGGTCGTCTGCAGTGGTGTCGGGGCCTGGCTTTATCCAATATCAAAGAGCAGGGAACTGAAGGAGCTGGTGGACACGGCAAAAGCCAAAAGAGTGTTCTTTCCACCCAGTGGCGGAGTGGAGGCCTGCTGTTTTGACGGTTCGGATGTCAGGCTCCTGGCTGAGCGGGGGTGGTTGTTCAAGATAACCGCCCGTCAGTTTGAAGACCAGGTGAGGTTCTCCAAATCCTGACTTGGACAACCCCGTATAAAAAACATAAAGGCTGCCCGGCAGGTAATGGTTATTTCAACTCGAAGTTAAGTCTTACTCGATCACTTTCCAGGAAACCATCGGAAGATATTTTCCCCGGCGCCTGTTGCATGGCGGAGTTATCGGGTTGGAAGTGGATCGATCCTTCCTGATGTTCGCGCATACGATGCAGAGCTTCGCGGTCGACAATCAGGCGAATTCGTTCATTAGCCAACTCTTCAACTTCCGCGGACCAGATCGATCCGCCAACTTCCAGGGGAACGCGGATTCCGCCTGGCGATTGGTTAGACGAAGTCGATTCTTCCATCGCTTTACGGTGATTTTGCGTTTCTTTAAGCAGATATTCCCAAAGCGGTTCTGTCGAAATCGGTGGCATGAGTATTCCTCTCGATGTAACTTACTTCACACTAAATGGTTATCGGCATTTGATTTTAGAATCTCCAGACTACGTTTTTACCGAAATCTCCGCTTTTAATCGTTACCGGTAGGGCTAGACTGTAGGAGGTTCCTTGCCGGTTATTTCGGCCAGATAGCTTGGAGTTTCTATGGACGCATTACTACTGGAAACCAGCCCACTGAAGTGGATTTTATGTAAGGCCCTGGGGAGATTCGTCCCAGGTGTCTTCTGGTCTCCACTATCCAATCTTGTATACCGTGACATTCCTGAACCGTCGCGTCCGACTGAGGATTGGGTAAAACTACGTACGCTTCTCGGCGGTATCTGTGGAACAGATATGGCTCTTATTACCCAGAAGACCCACCCTGCGACCATTCTTCGGGCTTTCACCAGTTTTCCCGTTATCCTGGGGCATGAAAACGTGGCATTGGTGGAAGAGGTAGGCCAGAAAGTTGAGGGGTGGAAGCCGGGAATGCGCGTTGTTATTGAACCCGCTCTATCCTGCGTACCCCGAGGTATATCGCCTGTTTGTTCGGCTTGCGCTCGCGGATGTTTTTCGCTTTGTGAGTCAATAGCGGGTAATCGGGATATGCCTGCAGGGACAATGATGGGGTTAAATAACTTTACCGGTGGGAGCTGGGCTCCCCGATTCGTCGCTCATTATTCACAGTTACACGCGGTTCCCGATGGAATCTCAGACGAAGAGGCGGTTCTGATCGATCCTGTTGCGTGCAGTCTGCACGCTGTCTTACGTCATCGACCTTTGGAAAACGAGCAGATTCTGGTTCAGGGAGCGGGCATTATCGGATTAGGAATAGTCATGTCTCTGCGGGCTCTGGGGCATAAAAACCGGATTACTTGTTGCGTGCGGACGCAAGCTCAAGGGGAGCAATTGTCCGAAGCTGGAGCGGATCAGATTATCGTCTGTCGGCGAAATGATCGCCGGGAGAAAATCTTCAAAGAGGTAGCGGCCGCTACGGGAGGAAAACAGATTTCATCCGCTTTTGGTAATCAGATTATCGTTGGCGGTATGGATGTCGTTTATGACTGTGTGGGAAGCGGGCGAAGCCTGGGGGATGCTATGAAGTTCTGCAAGCCCCGAGGGACGGTTGTTGCCGTCGGTACGTCACAGATAAACATGGTGGATACGACGCCGTTGTGGTTCAGTGAATTGACCTTGAAAGGAGCGTATGGCCGGCAATTGGAAACTGCCGACGGTGAGCAGGTTCATACTTATGATCTGGTGATCCGTATGATACTGGAGGGAAAGCTGAAGTTATCCGGTATTTTGAGCCGTATCTACGATGTCAGGGATTACAAAAAAGCCATGCAGTTTCTGGTGCGCGGCCGTGGTCCCGGAGTGACCAAGGTTGCATTTCGCCACCCGGCAAACACGAATTAAAGTTCGTTGGATTAATCGCAATTGGTAAAAAACAAGGCAGCTCGCCGTCAGGCAAACCGCCTTGTTTTCTGTTCTTTGCTGGTAATTAGCCAGAAAATGTATTTTCCGGAAATTACTTGAGACGGACGACCTTGCCGCCACTGGTGGGGTTGGTTGCGACAATGTAGCCGCCGGTCTTGTTGTAGGCAACGGCCTTGATGACGCTCTTGCCGAACTTGTTGGACATTGCGGTCTTGGCGGTACCTACGGTCCAGTTCTTGTTGGCGACGCCCGCCCAGCGATTGAGCTGAGTGTTGCTGACGTTATGGACGACGGCACCTTTGTCGATCCACTTTGAGAATGTCTTCAACTGTGTCGGTGTGGCACGACGACTCGACGAGGGCGAGCCGGTGGCCTGGTTGCACAACATTTTGTAGGCGTTCATTTTGTTCTGGAAATTCTGACGGACGCCAGCATAAGTGCTCTTTTTTGATACTGCCATGGAAAAGTCTCCGTTTACATGAGTATTCGTGACACCCCAACCAATTTCACAGGGTTTGCGGTCTACATCGGAAGCCCGAACTTTCCTCTTGAACAATTGGATTGGTAAAAATCATGTGGAATATCGGCTGTGTCCGATAAAAAAGCCGATTTTAAGATTTAATGGTAAAAAAGTGCTATTTACAGAAAACCGAAAAAAATTGAAGTGAAACAAATAAAATCAAAAAAGTTGCAGCTTCTCTGATGATTTGTTTCTTTTGCCCTGGTATCAGGCAATTTGGATTTCGCATTACTTCCGGTAAAAGTGACCCGCTTGAAGCGTCGATTTATAAAGCGATGACGTGTTGTATAGCTTTTGTCGGTGAGTATTGGATTGTTCAAGAAATGCTGGATTTTCATGACTCCGGTTCTCTTTTCGAGGGGAGGGCAGTAAGGTTTCTGAACACCTGAGCAACACCGAATAAAGTCAGAAATAAACGCTCCAGGAGGACCCGCAGGTGAATACCGCCGCTCTTTCGTCTATCGTTAATTCAGAATCTCTTCCGTCCATGCCGGCAGTGGCTTTCAAAGTCCTTGAGTTGTGCAGGCTGGACGATGTCAATATCCAGGATGTCGCGAATACAATTGCCAAGGATCCCGCTTTGACCGCGAAGCTTATGCGGGTTTCCAATTCCTCGATTTTCGGCATGTCGAAAAAGGTCGCCTCGATTCAGCAGGCGATGGTCGTGCTTGGGTTGCGCACGGTTAAAATAATGGCATTGGGTTTTTCGCTTGTAGATTCGCTGGGTAAGGGATCGAAGATTGGTTTCGATTATCCGAGATACTGGCGAAGGTCATTATCGACGGCTGTTGCTGCTCGACAGTTGGCTGAAGCCCTGGGAACCATCAGAAAAGATGAAGCGTTTGTCGGCGGTTTGCTCTGCGATATCGGCATGGTCGCAGCCGAACGACATCCAGGAGGGATTTACGAACAGATTCTGGTGCAGCATCAGTTACGTGGTGGAAAAATCCAGGATATCGAACGGGAATACCTGGATATCACCCACGCCGAAATCAGTGCCATGATGCTGGCCAACTGGAGCATGCCTGAAACTCTATGCCATGCCGTGGGAGCTCATCACGGCGACGGTTTCGAGGAGATTGTACTGAGAACCAAAAGTGTGGCCTGTGTATTGCGGGCGGCTTCAGAAATCGCTGAGCTTTTCTGCGGTGACGTCTGCGCGTCTGAATGCCTGCCGGTAAAAGAACGGGTTATTGATATAACCGGCATTGCTCCACAGATTCTCGAAAGTGTACTCGAAGTGCTGAACGACAACGTGGAGGAGGCCGCGGACCTGTTCAGCCTGGAGTTGAGTGAAGGGTTGGATTACGACGCTTTGCGCACTGGAGCGGTGATGCATCTGGCCAACCTCTCTATGAGTCTGGAGAGGGATCGGATGGATGCGGAGTCGCAGGCGCAAAAGGCTAAATCGCAAGTACAGACACTTAGCCGCCTTAATGAGACATTGGCGGAAGAGGCAAAAACCGACAAGCTTACCGGAATAGCCAATCGCCGCGCATTCGACCAGTGGCTCGAGGAGGCTGTCAGTGTTAATAATGCCAAAAATGGCAATCTCGGTTTGATACTGATTGATCTGGATTACTTCAAGAAAATAAACGATACCTATGGGCATTTGGCCGGTGACGAAGCATTGCGTCTGGTAGGGCGGTGCCTGAAGGACGTTGTGGAAAACGGCAGTTACGCCGCTCGCTATGGCGGCGAGGAATTCGTAATTGCTGTTGCGGATACGACGGCTCGAAACCTCCGTGGATTAGCTGAAGATATTCGTAAAAGTATCGGCAATATCAGGTTCAAACACGGACGTAAGGAATTGAGCCTCACTGCGAGTCTGGGAGCTGTTCACGTAAGCTTTGGTGAAGAGACGGTGGAAGCACGCGAAATTCTCCGTAGGGCGGACGAATGCCTGTACGATGCAAAAGCAGATGGAAGAAACAGGGTGGAGATAACTTTCTAGCTTGTGGTAAAGCACGATTTGCAACAACCATTTGTAAGCCTGCTTTGATTGCATAAACACGTTATCTGTTGATTTAAGGGGATTCTATAATTGAATCCCCTGTTTTTTTAGGCCAGAACACCACAAACGCAGAAACGAAGAGGATGGCGGACATTGCCAATATTGTCTCTCGTGTGGGGCTTTCGCAGAAAATCGCGTCGTAGTTGTAGTCTGGTAACAGCGCAGTCAGGCGAGCTACTGGCAAGGGGGGAGATGCCGGTTTCCAGTTTTTTGATTTGTCAGAAGAAATCGTATTGTCTGCTTCGCCTGTCAAACTCTGGGCGACTGGCACGGGTACTACTGTTTCGCCCGGTTTTTTGAACTCCAACTCTCGACGTGCCAATCTGGCTACCACCGCCGGATCGTTGTGGATAGCGTCCAGTTGTGTACGTAATTGCTCCAGTTCGGTTGCCACTGCTGTCAACTGTTGAGCACTCATGCGTTCCGCCAGTTCCGCAGTTTGGTATTCCCGCCAGGCAGGCAAAATCATACATGGAGCAAATGTGATTACTGACATCGCTATCAGTAACCAAAAAACCAGTCCCGCACCTCCATCAGATGCGGGACTGGTATCGTTTGTTTCTGCTTCGTCCACATGAGCGAACAAGCTCATCTCATCTCGATCAACAGACACTTGCAACTCCTTCTGCTTAATCCCAATCAGGCAACCATCCTTGATGCCCGCAAGCGTCGGGATTAGAGTCCAAGTTAATCGATGTAGACGGTTGCGTCTACTTATTCCACAGGCAACCACCGTAAACCGCACTGTCGCCCAGGTGCTCTTCGATCTGCAGCAACCGGTTGTATTTGGCGATCCTGTCGCTACGGCACAGGCTTCCGGTCTTGATCTGGCCGGCGTTGGTCGCTACAGCGATATCCGCAATGGTCGTATCTTCGGTCTCGCCGCTGCGGTGGCTGATTACCGCGGTCCAGCCGTTGCGGATAGCCATGTTCACTGCGTTCAAGGTTTCAGTCAGCGTACCGATCTGGTTAACCTTGATCAGGATGGAGTTGGCCGACTTCTCCTTGATTCCGCGAGCAAGACGCTCGGTATTGGTTACGAACAGGTCGTCACCAACCAACTGAACCTTGTCGCCCATCTCTTTGGTCATCTTCTGCCAGCTGGCCCAGTCATCTTCGGCCAAACCGTCTTCGATGCTACGGATCGGGTACTTGGTGCACCAGTCTTTCCAGGTCTGAACCATCTCTTCGCCGCTGACCTTCTTGTCCGGGTTGGATTTGAAGAACGAATAGGTGTTGCTTTTCTCGTCGTACATTTCAGTGGTGGCCGGGTCCAGAGCGATGAAAATCTCTTCACCTAGCTTGTAGCCAGCGTTTTTGACCGCTTCGGCTAGTACTTCGAGCGCCTCTTCGTTACTCTTGAGCGACGGGGCGAAACCGCCTTCATCGCCAACTGCAGTGTTGTAGCCCTTTTTCTTCAGTACTGTTTTCAATGCCTGGAAGCATTCGGCGCCCATCTGCAGTGCCTGGGAGAAGCTCTTCGCTCCCCACGGCTGGATCATGAATTCCTGGAAGTCGACGTTGTTATCTGCGTGGCTTCCGCCGTTGAGGATGTTCATCATCGGAACGGGAAGAACGTGAGCACCAGCACCACCGAGATAGCGATACAGGGGCAGGTCGCAGGAACGGGCGGCCGCCTTCGCCGCTGCCAGCGAAACCATCAGCATCGCGTTTGCGCCAAGCCTTGCCTTGTTTGGAGTACCGTCCAGCTCGATCATGACCTGGTCGATCTGTTCCTGATCGTCAGCTTCCAGACCAATGATTGCATCAGCGATCTCGCCGTTGACATTTTCTACTGCTTTAAGCACGCCCTTGCCATTGTAGCGGTTCTCGTCACCGTCTCGCAATTCGACGGCCTCATGCTGGCCAGTGGAGGCTCCGCTTGGAACTGCAGCCTCGCCTACGCTGCCATCGCTTAACAGTACGAGACCGGCGACGGTGGGGGTACCTCTGGAATCCAGAATCTCTCGCGCTTCTATATGTTCGATTGTACGGTACATTCGGTGTACTCCGGAAATTAAGTGACAACTGAATAAATGGTTCGCCACTGCCTTTGCCGCAGTACGTGACCAACCAATTTAACGAACCTAATAGTATGTATGGGCAGAAAAGCGTCAAGCAGCTTCCACCTGGGGGAAAAGGTTTCAGTCCTGACCGAAAAACCCTTTTTCCGATTGTTCCCGACTTTTGTACTCCAATTCGGTCTTCCAGGCGACTTGCTTCAGGAATGATTGCGAATTTTCGCCTGCTTATAGCCAGTCGATTTTACGATTTCCATTACCTGCTTATTCGTATGGTTCCAATGAAACACGAATGCGACTGTTTGCTTGTTAGCTGGTTTAATTGGTATCGGATTTCTGGTTGGCGATAATAGACTGATTCATTCCGAGTGGATTTTGAAGCGGATCAAGGCGCTAAACCAATCGAAAACGGGGGGTTGGGTGATTGTGGTATATCGAAAACCGTTGATGTTGGTCGCCCCGGCATTGAGCGGCTCCGCAGTCCAACCATTCTTTCGTTTCATGTTGATCGCTGCAAGAGACGATATGCACTGCGGATCCGGTATCTTTTTGAAAAGAGGGATGAATCTATGCATGGTGCAATTGTTTTTTCTGGAAGCGGGCCGTTGGTTATTCTGACCAGTCATTCCGGACTCGATGACCGGGCGTTGATCGAAAGGTTGGCTACTAAGGGAATTACCAAGTTCATCGGCTATGCCGTTGACGTCGAGCTTTTACGATCAAAGTACGGGAATCATTTTTCCGTGGTCCAGGAAAGTCTGAATGAAACAGATGATCTGCGTATACTCGACTTCGATGGCCACCGGGCATTTAAACTGATTTCGTTTGATGATTTCGGTCCTCCCGTGTTTTACGAAGAGGGTGAAATAAGACACGAGGTTGGATGCTCCGGGCCGCGAACGATGTGAGCTGTTAATCTCAATCTCTCGTGTTAGAGATCAAGTAACGTATACCGGGCAGTTCCATCGTACATGCATGGAGCCTGCCCGGTTTCATTGTCTTGTATTACCAAATCTGTATGGCCTTAGCCGTCTTTTTCAAACAACGCCGTAGAGAGGTAACGCTCTCCCGCACTCGCCAGGATGACTACGATCATTTTTCCTTTGTTTTCAGGCCTGTTCGCCGCTGCGTTGGCCGCACATAACGCTGCTCCGGATGATATACCGCACATTATACCCTCTTCGCATGCGGCTCTTCGTGCCCAGTGCAACGCGTTATTGTCGCTGACGCGTATGACATCATCAACAATGTCGAGGTTCAGGTTTTTGGGAATAAAACCTGCTCCGATTCCCTGGATACCGTGTTTGCCCGGGACGATTTTCTCGTTTGCCCTGGCTTGAGTAATCACCGGTGACGCTTCGGGTTCCACCGCATAGCATTGGAATGATGGTTTCTTTGATTTGATCGCTTCGCCGGTTCCGGTAATGGTTCCCCCGGTACCCACTCCAGCGACCAGTATGTCCGCCTTGCCGTCCGTGTCGTTCCAGATCTCTTCCGCAGTGGTTCGGCGGTGAATTTCCGGGTTGGCCGGGTTGTCGAACTGCTGTGGCAAGAACGAATTGGGTATTTCCTCTGCCAGCCTGGTTGCTTCACTTATGGCGCCTGCCATACCGTTTGCCGCCGGCGTCAGAACCAGTTCTGCTCCCAGGTGTTTGAGCACCGCTCGCCGTTCAATTGACATGCTTTCCGGCATGGTCAATCGCAGTTTATATCCCTTTACCGCGCATACGAAAGCGAGAGCGATTCCAGTGTTGCCGCTCGTCGGTTCGATAATTACGGTTTCCGGATTGATTTTTCCCTTCTTTTCCGCGTCCTCGATCATGGCCATCCCGATCCGATCTTTTACGCTGGCCATCGGGTTTCTGAATTCCAGCTTGCCGTAAACCGCCGCCGGTCCGTCGATGATGTGGTTTATCTTTACCAATGGAGTTTCGCCCATTGATTGAATGTGATTATCGTATAGTCGAGCCATGATGGCACTCCTGATTCAATCTCTATCATCCGCCCCGTTCATACCTGGGCCATTAAATCGTACAATAATAGTACTAAATGTCAACGCCTTCGGCTGCTACGCTTTCGCTTTCCACAACTGACCAGCATATCTCCTTCAGTTCCGCCACGAATATCGGTCGATGCCAGATACGTAAGTCGCTAAAAACGCTATTATTGATAGCCACAACCGCGATTAACATGTCAGGCCAGGATTCCTCCCGATCTCGCAACGAAAGGATCGCCGAGGTGGTATGATGCGAGTGATAAAACCCCACGATCTCCTCGTTGGTCGTGCTATTGGGGCTGACGTGAACTAACAGCGTTTCCAGATCCATCTCGTAAGATTCGCTACGGTTGCATAACGCAACGTTTTGACCTGCGATAACGCCGTTGATACGCCATTTGCCCGTTTCCCGAATCCCCATAAGCAGCCCGCAGCATTCCTCCTCCGCCGAACGCAATGCCGCTTGCTCTATAGAAACAAGTACATCGGTGTCGATAATTACTGAAGTTGGGTGATCGTGCTCAGGCATAATTAATCAGAAACAGGAAACGTACCATCATGAAAAGACGTTCTCGCTGGCTCAAAGTAGCGTTTATGTTGTTCGTAATCTCCGCTGCGGCCGAATACACGTTGGCCGCGATTCCCGGCCCTTTCTCTTTCAGTTTCGCACTGCCGATTCTTAATAATATTTTCCTGCTGCCGTTGCAGTTGGGCGGATGCGCGTAGACCGCACGTTGTGCGTTACGCTAAGATTCTAATTGCCCACGAAACGTGAATACAGTGCTTTGGCCTCGTTTAGGTCTTTAGCTCCCTTTATGATGGCTCTTCCATCGCGGAATATTGTCATCTCATGACTCGCCACGGATGCTTTGAGCATGAATTTGTTATAGGTGACCGCTTCGTCCGCAACCGCCGACAATTTTTCCCGTAGCGATTCAAAATCAATTGCGTTTCGTTCTCCGCTCGGCGGCATTATCTGGACCGCGTTATGACCACACAAGGTCGAGGTGTGGCTGCTCATTCTGCCGGATAAATACTCATAATCTCTGAGTTCGCAGCATTTGCAGGGTTTGTCCCTGTTTCTCGCTTTGCTCAGTCGAATCTGGCTGACCCGCGCATTCCACACGTCGATATTTGCCAACGTTGGTTCAAAATCCTCCGGCGGACCTATCAGTATTTTCATCGCTGTCAGCGACTGGATGGAAGCTACGATATTGACTGCGGGCCCAAGAATGCCGACCGTGTTGCATGTTGGAGACATTTCCGGTGGGGGGGCGTTCTCAAAAACGCAGCGTAAGCACGGTCCGCGACCGGGGATAATCGGCATCGATAGGCCCGAACCGCCAACTACCGCGCCATATACCCACGGAATTCCGGTCTTTACGGAGGCATCGTTTATCAGGTAGCGGGTTTCAAAGTTATCCGTACCGTCAAGGATCACATTTGATTCTGCGATCAAACGCTCGATGTTCAGATGATTAACATCATCGACAACGGTCTCCAGCTCCACCTGCGAATTGATATTCGCCAGTTTTTCCGCGGCCGCTATCGCTTTGGGAATGTTATTTTCAACATCCTTTTCGTTGAACAGCACTTGTCGCTGCAGGTTGTTCAACTCGACGAAGTCTCGATCACAAATTCTCAGAAAGCCTACACCCGCCCGAACGAGCGTATTGGCAATAACCGAACCGAGCGCGCCGCACCCGATCAGTGTTACCCGAGCTTGCGACAGTTTTCGCTGCCCCTCTTTGCCGATAGGCTCAAAAAGAACCTGCCGCGAATAGCGATCCATTGCATCACTATCAGTCATGGCAAGGTTTTACTCTAAGTTCGAAGCGATAGCGAGTGATCGAAGTGCAGCTATTCATAGTTCCGTTTGTCCTCTTTGGGACGGGCGAATGACGCCAGATAACCTTCGGGTGGTTCGATTTTAGCTATCTCAGGCTCCTCGACAGTTTCGTTTTTTTGTGGAGCGGAGTGTGTGGTCGACGTTGTTGGAATAGGTTCAATCAATCGTTCTGCGGAATGTGGTTCGTCGTTATCTGCTATTGGGGTGTTGTTTCCAGTATTAGGGATCGAAACTGCCGGTTTGTATGCTGTATAGCTATCCCGGCCGTGGGTGAATAGAAGGTAACCGCAAATCAATTGGAGGATACAAGTTAAATCCAGTCCCTTGATCTGTATTACCCAGGCCAATCCACCAACAGCCAAGCCAACTCCGACAGCCATTGACGTGATACCGTCAATAAGCAACGCTACGGGGCGTCCGGACAACAACAGCAGTGCCGAAATTACCATCGCAATACCGCCGATTTTCGTTGTGTATTCCAGGATTATGGTTGCAACAGAGGAAATCCAGGAACCGGAAAAGAAGCCATAATAAAGAAGGAGCAATGCCCAGATTGCCGTACCTCCGGCTAACCTTCCAGTTGCAATCTGTCCAGTATTCTTGCCTGAGTAATTTGAATAATCGTCAAAACGGGAATCGGTCACAAAATAATCTCCCAATCAGTATGTATATCCGGCTTCTCCAAAACCGGCTCTGGCTCAATGCAATTAGAACACCTTGCCCTACTGGTATCCTTTACAAACGGATAGAGCGATACCCAGTTAGTTAGTGTCCACCGGAATCGGAGTTTATCACGGCATGACAAACTCGTGTTCGCCACTTCTGACGGAGAGTACCGGACACGGAGCCTTCCGTACAACTCTTTCGGCTGTACTGCCGATCAGGGCATGCATTAATCCGCTCCTCCCGTGGGTGGCTATAACCAGAAAATCACAGGTTATCTCTTTGGCATACCTGACGATTTCCAGGAATGGTTTGCCCACGACCACCTTGGTGATCGGTGCGAAATCAAGCCCTACCAGGTACTTGTCCTGAAAAGCCTGCATCTGTTCGTTCGCTCCCGCCATGATTTCCTCTGCGGGGGGAGCTATGGGAGTGGCTTCAGGACCAAGGGCTGCCCAATACTGCTGGGCCTCATCAACCACGTGCAGGCAATGGATTTGAGCGGAAAACTGACCGGCGAATTCTCGTGCGTACTTCAACGCCAGAAGCGACAACTCGGAAAAATCGGTGGGGTATAGGATTTTTTGGATTTTGATGCTCATCGGCCGTCCACCTGTGAAAAGCGTGTTCGCCAATATTGCTCTGTAAAAAGCGTACCTTACCCGGTTTCCAGCGTCAACGAATCCTTTTTATATAGGTGCTAATTATTGAGGATTTTGTCTTTTGGATCTTCGCTTGAAATTGAAGACAGGTGACCTATTATCGGCTCTCGTACGATGGTCGTTTGATCGTCTGGTTTCCGGACTACTATACTGGGTGTTAACTTCCTCCCAGGTGCTTGGGACAGGGGACGTGGATTCGCGGTGTAACCCGGGTTAATCTGCGGTTTTTAGGAATTGGCAGGGTGGATATGAATGAGCAGTCGAATATCTCCATGCCTTCCACGAGAGGTGCACGCCGTCTCCCTCCCTGGCTCAAAAGGCCGCTTCCCGGGCTAAACGAATTCGGTTCCACCCGGCGGATTGTAGCCGGTAGTGGTGTAGCCACCGTCTGCCAGGAAGCAAAATGCCCCAACCTTTCCGAATGCTGGGCCAACAGGCACGCGGCGTTCATGATTCTCGGGGACGTCTGTACCCGTAACTGCGGTTACTGTGCTGTCAAAAACGGCATTCCCGAACCGCCGGCCGACGATGAACCGCAACGCCTGGCCAACTCCGTTGCTGAGTTGAGGTTAACCCACGCCGTTATTACATCCGTTTCTCGTGATGATCTAACCGATGGGGGGGCGGAGCATTTTGCCCGGTGCGTTCGGGCGATACGGCAGGCTTCTCCGAAAACTACTATCGAAGTTCTCCCTTCTGATTTCGATGCCCGGGTTGAGGCCATCCGTATTGTCTGCGATTCCGGACCTGATCTGTATAACCACAATCTGGAGATGGTGGAAAGACTCGTTCCTTCCATCAGACCGCAAGGTGATTATCAGAAATCACTGGAGGTGTTGAGGATAGTAAAACAACTGGATGCGGAAATATTGACCAAATCCGGTTTGATGGTTGGACTGGGGGAGACTTCGGCGGAATTGGAGCAGACGTTCACTGATCTCAGGGCTGTGGACTGTGATGTGCTGACCGTTGGGCAGTATATCTCGCCTACCCGTGATGGGCATGTTCCAGTCAAAAAATACTACACGCCGGACGAGTTCGACCAATTGGCGGAATTGGCAAAATCAATGGGATTTCTGGGGGTGGCAAGCGGGCCGTTCGTTCGGTCCAGTTACAACGCTTCCGAGGTATTTGAGAAAACTAAAACAGCGGCCAGGAGCCGTGGGTGAGTTAATTATTCATGACGTCAGCAGATAACAGTTTAGTTGATCGGTTAAAGGGTAAGTTCATTGTTTTCGATGGACCTGACGGGTCAGGTAAAAGCACGCAGCGCGAGATGTTTGGACGGCGACTGCAGGCTGCCGGTGGCGATATCGTTCACTGCAAAGATCCCGGTGGTACCGACTTCGGGAATATGATTCGTAGTATTCTGCTTACGCATGACCTGAGTAAAATGGATGTCCGGTGCGAGACTTTCCTGTTTATGGCCTCTCGGGCGCAATTGGTCGGAGAGGTCGTTGAACCTGCGATAAAAGCCAGACAGACGGTTCTTTGCGATAGGTTCATTTCTTCCACTTGTGCTTACCAGGTGGCCGCCGGTTACGACGCGAAGCGCGTACTGGAACTTGGAAACTACGCTGTTGGCGATACTTGGCCTGACCTTACCGTTATTCTCGACGTGTCTGCCGACGAGGGTTTTAAACGTACCGGTCGCCGTCCCAGCCATGCCGGTAAAAATAGGGATAAGCATGTTGGCCAGGGAATGCTTCTTGATGATGTACAGCACGATGCCATGGAGGCTCGTCCCCTGGAGTTTCACCGTAGAGTACGTAACGCCATGGTGAAATTACCGGAAATCTATCCCCGCCCGGTGATTGTTCTGGATGGCGGTGGAGACGTGGAGGATATCCACCAGAGAATCTGGGAGGCTGTTTGCAGTGCCGATATTTGATGTTCAACATCAAAATAGAGCCCAGCGTTTGATACAGCGGGCTATGGGCAGTGATCGGATTCCCCATGCCTACATTTTTCATGGTCCCGATGGCGTGGGCAAGGAGATGTTCGCTCTGCGCCTGGCGAAAACGTTATTGTGTGAAAAAGCAGTGGATTTACCCGCCTCGGAAATCGCGGGTTTCGATGACTGGGATGGCACGTTGCGCGACGCTTGCGGTAAATGCAGGAGTTGCCACCTTGCGGATGTCGAAAATCATCCGGATCTTCACCTGGTTTATCGTCAGCTCAACGCTCATCACCCGGACGCACTCATACGCAATCGCAAGGCTTTACAGATGGGAGTGGAGGTTGTTCGCCATTTCGTCATCGATTCAGTAGGGGTCAGTCCTGCTTGTGGTAAAGCCAAGGTTTTCATAATTCGCGAAGCCGATCTCATTACTGATCAGGCGCAGAACGCGCTGTTGAAAACCCTGGAAGAACCACCGGATACCACCTTCATTATCCTGCTGGCCAACTCGCTGGATCGGTTACTTATTACTACCCGCTCGCGGTGTCAGGTTGTTGGGTTTGTTCCACTGCCTACCGATTTTGTGGCTCAGAAGGTGAGAAATCGCTTTAGCGAAATAGCAGAAGATGAAGCTCGCCTTTATGCGGCTTTGGCTCAGGGGAGTTTGGGAAAAGCATTGCAATATGCAACGGATGACTTGAGCGGTTTTAATAGTGAGTTGGCCTCGGTTATTACCGGTATTAATAGAGGAAACGCGAGTGCGGCCGCCGGTAAAATATTGAATTTCGCCAAGGAAAAAAGCGCCCTCTACCGGGAGCGGAATCCGGAATTATCCGATACCGCCGCTCAGCGGCAGGCAATGCGGGTTGTTTTTGTTTTGATGGCTACGTGGTTCCGGGATTGCCTGCATACCATGGCCGGCATGTCTGATTTGATAGCCAATTCCGCGTTAATTCCACTTTTGCAGTCGGCTTGTAACCGCTTCTCATTGGAAACATCCTCGGAAGCGATCGGATATGTAGTGACTGCGGAAAGGCAGCTTGATCTTAATACGAACACTCAACTTTGCGTTGAGTCTTTGTGCTTCAAGTTAGCCGCTTTGTAGGTATTAAGAAGGTAACTGGATTATCTCTTTTGGATTGCCCGTTGCGTTCCTTTTTTTACTGAACATAATGTATCAGTTGGTGGCCTGTGTTGGCTGTAGGTGATACGACGCTTGAGGAAACGGAATCGTGCAGAAAAGCCTCGAACAAAACCTGCAGGAAATCCGTGAGGCTCTCGAAGAGGGAGGGCTGGAGTCGCTCCTCCAGGCGGTTGAAGGGGTCCACCCGGCCGATATCGCTGAAATATACACCGTTCTTCGTGATGAGGAACGTTCGCAACTCATTTTCATGCTCCCTGCCCAGACTACGGCCGAAGTCATTGCCGAACTGGATGACGCCGAGCTGGAAGGGGCGGTTGAAGAGCTTGACGAACAGACTCTTACTGAGATTGTTACCGAGCTTCCGCCCGATGACGCCGCTGACTTCCTCAGCGAACTTTCTGATGAGCAACGGGAGGCTGTTCTCGAACAGATTTTAGACGAGCAGTCGGAGCAGTTGGAAGAACTGCTCGAATACGACGAGGAGTCGGCCGGCGGTATTATGAACCCCGACCTCGTCTCCATGGCCGAAACCGCCACTGTCGGTGAGGCTATAGAGGAAGTTCGTCGGGCCAGCGAAGATGCCGATGTACATTATCTTTACACTTGCGATAAAGAGGGGAAGCTGGTCGGGGTTGTGGCTCTGCGGAGCCTTGTTCAAAATCCCCGGTTTACCGCTCTGGCGGATATTTGCGAAAAAGATTTGGTCGTCGCCAACGTAAACGAAGACCAGGAGTTGATTGCCAATAAGATTCGTAAATACGACATCACCGCACTACCTATTCTCGATGACGAAGGAAAACTTGTAGGCCAGGTTACCTACGACGACGTCATGGACGTGGCGGAAGAGGAGGCGGCCGAAGACCTTTACTACATGGCTGGTACGAATGCCTCCGAACTGGAGGAACAGTCCAAGACTCACGCGGCTTTCGTGCGTTTGCGATGGCTGCTGGTCTGCATGATAGGGACAACCATCAGTGCGGTGGTGATGGCTATGAGCAGCAGGGCGTTTGCCACCGAGCATGTCTATCAGGCGATGCTGATTTTCGTTCCCATGATGGGAGCCATGGGCGGTAATAGCGGAATTCAAATATCGACCATTCTTGTTCGGTCTCTGGCTACCGGTGACCTGGCTTCTACCAGGGTAGGTAAGGCTATATCCAGGGAATTGCCAATTACGTTTATCATGGCTCCTGTCTGCGGGTTGTTCGCCGCCTTGATTACCCGTTTGGGCGTTCCGGTATTGCAGCACTTGGGAAATATCGGCTCGGAAGTGAGTATCAATCTGCTATCCCTTTCCGTTGGAATCGGAATGTTTGCGGCCATTACCACTTCTTCCATGCTCGGAATGTCGCTTCCTTATATTTTCCGAAGGTTCGGGGTTGACCCGGCTATTGCTTCCGGTCCCATCGTAACCACTACCAACGATATAGTGAGCGTTGTGGTTTTCTTCCTCGTAGGAATGTACGTAATGGCGTAAACCGTCCGGTGTCTTTCCCGCGGAGAACGGAACATTGGAAAAACCGACTCTGGTAATGGTTCACGGCCTCGTTGGTTCGTTGCACTATTTTCAACCTCAGAATCTTATCACTAACGCTGCGGTCAAAAACGTGGATCTGCTTGGTTATGGTGAATACCGCGGTTTTTTACCAGGGGGGCTTTCGCTCGCCGCACAAGCTGAACACGTATCCAGGTGGATCAGTGAAAATGCAGGCAAACCGGTCTGGCTCCTCGGACACAGTATGGGGGGGGCCATCGTAATGCTCGTTGCCGATACCGATCCTGATTCGATCCTCGGCATTATAAACGTTGAGGGAAACTTCACGCTTGAAGACACTTTTTGGTCGAGAAAGATAATCAGTGATCCGCCGGACATATGGGATAAAAAGTATGATCGCATGCTCGGCGATATTCCTGAATGCCTCAGTCGCTGGGGAATATCCAATACCACGCAGAGAGTGCAATGGCTGAGGCATGTTATGGCCAACCAGCCGCCGTCAACGGTTTACGCTATGGCCTGTGCCCTGGTGAAAGAAACCGCTGATCCCGAATACCTGCAGGTTGTAAGCAGGGTTGTCCAGCGAATTCCTACTCACCTGATCGCCGGTGAACGATCAGCGGCCGCCTGGGGCGTACCCGAATACGTACGCAAGCAAGCGGCTTCAGATCACCTGCAACCGGATACCGGCCACCTGATGATGCTTGAGCAACCGGCCGAATTCTGCAGGATTGTTGACGATATTCTGTTGTCCAGCCGCGGATAATCCCCTTTTTCCACCACTCAAACAGCTCTTTTGTCCGATATACATTTGTTATGCACAGGTAATTCCTGGCCATAGACTGTTGCGGCCGTTGTTGCGCGTGTCTGTTGCCTGAGCGAAATCGGAGATCCCGGGTGCGGAAGCGATCGAACCTTATTTTCAGTATTGATACCGAGTGCTGGGGACAGTCTGTCCTCGATCGCTCCTTACCCATTCGCCCCAGGGCGGCAGATAATGTTCGCCGGATGTTGAACCTGTTAGCCGAAGTCTCCGGCACGAAAGCCACTTTCTTCGTACTCGGAAAACTTGCCCAACGGCACCCAAAAGTCGTAAAAGAGATCTACGACGCAGGCCATGAAGTCGGCTCCCATGGATATGGGCACCAGGAAATCTTTCGCCAGCAGCCCCACGAATTCCGCGAAGACCTTCGCCGGGCGGCAGGGTTAATCGGCGACATTACCGGCGAGCGACCACGAGGTTATCGTGCTCCCGTCTTCTCCATTCGTTCGGAGAACCTCTGGGCGCTTCGAATTCTTATTGAAGAGGGATATGAGTACGATTCCAGTATTTTTCCATTTGCCGGTCCGCGTTACGGAATAGCCGGTTGGCCTACAAAAACTACCCGCGTTAATCTGCCTTGCGGCCGTTCTATTGTGGAATTTCCTTTGACTACTATCGGGTTGGCCGGAAAACGGTTCCCTATCTCCGGCGGGGGATACGCTCGCCTTATACCCAATCCGGTTTTGTGGCGACTGTTTCGCTGGGAGCAAATGGGTACAAAATCCGCTCCGGTTTTTTATTGTCATCCATACGAAATCGACACCAGCGAACTGGCGGAATGCTATCCCGGCTTGCCTGTAAAACGCAGATTACATCAGGGATTGGGACGTGGCGGTTTCGTTCGGAAAATACGGACTCTATTAAGTAATTTCCACTGCTGCAGTTTTTCGGATGCTCTATCAGCCGAAGAGATTACCTCGACTATGGAGTTTAAGGACAAAACCTCCCTGCATGCCCTCAAGGTTTTTGAAGGACCTGTGCACGGCGATGAACTGTTGGCGAAAGATAACGAAACCTACGCCTCGTCAAATCCAGGTACATCCACGTATTCACGGCAGTTGGGGCATTGTGCCACTGTTCCCGCGTCATCCGGCGAAAACAAGATCGTCTCATGACAGTTGTCGCATATCAATGATATCTCGTCATCGCTTTCGTCTGAATGCAAATGGCTGTGAATGGTCTCGGCCTGCTGTTCCAATAAAGCCTGTGCCAGATCGGCCGTTTCGGCATCCTTGACGCAAACCTCGATTCCGCCAGGGACTATCGCCGGTAATCCCCACGTCGTCGCTCCGATCGCATAACGATCAGGAATCATTGCTTCGATATCCTGTTCTGCCAGCCAGGCCGCCACGATGTCGGCCTCTTCAACATTGTTTGCCGTGTAGACGCAGAACTCCGTATGGGACATGGTTGTTCCTCCGCGTAAGCCCGAAAACAAATCGCCATGGTACTCTTTCGGCACCAAAGGAAGTATACAACACAAAATCGAACGAAGCTGTTGAATTGATAACCTGAAACTCCATGTTTTCTCATACTGAATCTTCGTTTTCAGATACTCGCAGTATTTGATATTCGATATACCGATTCGGTTGCTGTAACATACGCGATTGTTTCGTATTTTTATAGGGCGATTGCCTCATAAGGAGTGTTGTTTTGCATCCACATTTCTGGACCGTACCTGGTATCAATTTCCCAATCCGTACTTACGGTTTGTGCATTGTAATTGGAATTGTCATAGCTCTATGGATCTCCGTTCGCCGTGCGAAGCGGGTTGGTCTCGATCCGGCCACCGTTACCAGCATGAGTGTTGTTGGACTGATTCTCGGCGTGATTGGTTGTCGCCTCATGCATGTGGTTCACTATTTCGGTGACAAACTCAAAACCGGGGAGATGGGAGTCAAAGAGGTTCTGGAAATGGGGGGTGGTGGAGAGATCCTGGGTGGCGTGGTGCTGGCTTCTCTCGGAGCTATCGGATTTCTTGTAATCTTCCGTAAACCGGTTTTCCGATATCTTGATGTTGTGTTTCCCCCTATGATCCTGGCCATGGGGATCGGGAGGATCGGCTGTTTCATGTTTGGCTGTTGCTGGGGCGGTATCTGCGTGGATGAAGCCGGCGCGAAATCCATCCCCTGGGCTGTTCAGTTTCCCTATGGAAGCCCATCGTACAAACGGCACTGTGACGAGAAGTTACTGGAAGTTCCTGATGATCTGATGTGGGTTTCTCCATTCGAGAAAGATAAGGGGCCGCAGCCTATCCCCAGGACCGTATTGTCCAAGTGCGATATAGATGGTGACAGAAAACTGGCTGACTGGGCTAAAACCGCACATGAATATGTGCAATTAAAGCGGGAGAATCCCCAGGCGAAAGAACTGGAGGAACTGGAAAAACAGGTTATGGAAAAACGTAAAGCTCTCGGGCCGCGATCCAAACCGGAGCTGGCAGCGGCCATCCACCTGATAAACCTGTCAGAGCGGGAAGGGGAGCACGTAACCAACTGGAATGGTTTGCGCAAGCTTGCCGATTCTCAAAAATCACTCTGGGTACATCCCACGCAGATCTACGATGCCGTTGCCCTGGCGTTAATGTTTGTGTTGCTATCCGTGGTATTCTTCCGCAGTAGTAAACCGGGACTGGTCGTGGTCTGGGCAATGGTTCTCTATCCGGTTAACCGGGTAATTCAGGAGTTTATCCGTGGCGACAATCCGCACGATGTCTTTGGGTTTACTATTTCCCAATTCATCAGTGCGACCATTTTTGTTACCGGTATAATTCTGCTGGTAGTTTTAAGCAAAAGGTGTCAGGTTGATTTCGACAAATCAACCTGACACCTTTTGCTTGGCAGGGAGCCTCCATTCCTCGCGTTTTTTACGAGGAGTGGGGGACAGATAAGCATGAAGTACGGTACTTAGCGGGAATAGGGCGTATTCAATCGCGCACCGTAAATACGTGCCGGATCGATATCCTCGCCAACGTATTCCCAGTTTAATCCATATCCGGCGGTAAGCTCAGGCTTGCCGCCTTTCGTTTTCGGATATGCGTATCGTGGTTTACCCTGGCTCGACCAATACCACATCCTTTCTTTACCGTTTTCGTCGCGGTCGAGGCCCCAAAAAATGACTGAATGACCGGAACCGTTCTTCCGCCAGAACATGACCATATCGCCACGTTGCAGCAGGTGGTAATCATCAACCGCTTCGGCAAGGTTACTCATCGGCAGGGCGTGGTAGACCTGTTTTTCCCGGATGGTTGGTCGCGATTCCTCGGGGATGTGTGCGTTGGTCATTGCGTCATTTGTTCCCCACCAGCCCTTTTGCATCGCCATGAACTTATCGACAGGCCAATCTTCAAACCAGTTGCCTTTGGCTCTGGAGCAATCGGTTCCGTATTTGGTCATGCAATAAGCGTCGAGAAAAGTCTCCAGGGTCGCCGCGCAGCAGAAGGTTCCTTCCGGATTGGATTTCAATACTACCTTGTCACCGTATTTGATGTCTTTACTGACACCGTCTCCCTTCCACTTGTAACCGCCTCCGCGGCGACCGGATGCCAGACGAATTACAGTATCCCGTAAAGTCGGCTTACGGTTATCCTCGATGTTCGGATGTTTACCTGGCAGGTAAAACCCTATGCTGTTAGCTACTTCTCGCAGGTGGATATTACCTTCTTTATACCCCGGTTGGTTAATGACGTGGTGCGTGCCGTCACTGTTCTCCAGAACGAATGTGGACGAACCTCCGCCGTCGAGATTCAGCGCATCCCACGCGCCGAGTGACTTGAACAACACTGCCAACTCAACCGTGGTTACTCCTTCGCTGACTCCTTTTTGCCTGCCGTCAACAACCACCAGCCAGACGACTCGCCCTTCCTTATCCGCGCCGATGGCGGTTCGTGGATTCAATCCGCCGAAACTCGATTTTGCTTCCGTTTCCGGGACGGCCACTACCTGGTCGTCGATCAGCATGCGAAAGCCGGCTATCGCCTGCCAGACGTTGTCTGTGGGAACCGGCGGTCCATGCATGGTGATCCGCCCGTCCTTCGATACGTACATTGCCCCGAACCGTTTGTCCGGTTCTGAAAATATCTTACCGCGATCTGCGGCCAACCCGACTATATCCATTGGTTTGCCTAATCGGGGTCGCATCGGACCAAAGGCGCTGGCATTGATGGCCAGTTGCACTCCATGTTGCCGGGCGAATTCCAGAGTATTCGCGCAGCGTATCTCGTATTTGGAGTCTTCGCCGGTGAGGTCTGCTGGCTCAGTGACCGTCATACGAACACCTTCTGCGGCCGTATCTATCCTGGTTATCCACATCCGCAGCGGGCGGGGAGTTTGATACTCTCTGTAGATTATTTGCGCTGCAGGTGAGAAGCCTTCGATTTTCTTATTCACGGTTGGCTTATCCACCCACTGCGAGGCTTCTTTGGCCTGGTCTTCCACTATATTCGCTGATGCGACGCTGCAAACTGCAAGCATACTCAACAGGCCGACCAGTTTTCTCTCAAGAGCACGTTTGAAGGTTGGGTTCATTGGGAATTTCCTGTTTTACGGATACTGTGGCTGTTATTGGCTTAATGCGACAATAGGTTTTGCTGGCCCCATCCTAACACGTGCGAGGGAATATTGGAATTCTCTAAATACGCGTTACGGGCAGTGCAAGTGTTTTAATAGTACGAGTATAAAAAAAGGAGGCTGCCGGTTAATGCAGCCTCCTCAAGTATATTCAGATCAGGCATTCAAAAAGATTAACGACGACGACGCAGCAAGGCGACGCCACCGATGGCCAGCAGAGCCAAGCTTGCCGGTTCGGGAACGACGAAGGTACCGTCGGAACCAGTGATGGTCAGCGAATCGCCACCCGGCGTGTAAATGCGCATGGTTTCGCTGCTGCTGCTGACAACGTAGAGATTGCCCGCGGCGTCGAAGGCGACGTCGCGAATGGAATTACCCGAGTGAGCGATCGTATCTCTCAGAGTCGGGTTGGTTGGATCACTGATGTCAAGGATGAAGATCTGTCCATCGTTGGTACCCATTGCCAGGATGTCGTGTTCGTTATCGATAGCGATAGTGCCGTAGGCTCGACTAAGTATCGTGGTGCTCTCGCCGGAATTCCAAAGAGGCTCGGTACCTCCCTCGGCCCAACGCGACAATGCCGGAACGGCGTCAGAGTCGGTCCAGCGGTACTGAGCAACCCAGAAGGTGCCGTCCTCATCGCGAACGAAATCCGAATTGCTTTGTTGGAGCATGTTGTTAGCAGTGTCATCGGTGACGTCGGTGGGGGCAGTGTTGTAATTGCCGGTTGAGTTTCCGAGGTCGTACTGAAGAATATTTCCGAAGCGGACGTCCTCATCGAGAGTGTACATTTTCCGGTTAGCGCCGGTGCCTTCGACCAATACTGAAGTGGTACTTCCATGAAGTGCCTCGGTGCCCGTCATGACCAGCCCGCTTGAAGCCGGGTTGGTGTTATCCAACACCGTTGTGAAATTACCGCCCAAATTGTTGGCGTCGGCCATCCAGACGCCAGCGTGCGTATCAGAGTAGTCGGAAATGTAAATGTTGTCGTCGGGAGCGATTGAGATTTTCCATGGACCGGATGCGCTGGTTGTCCAAGTTTCTCCTCCAGTGTACGCAGCATCGCCTTGGCCGTAAATATCAGACTGGGCAGCGTTTACTGCGTAGATGCCGGCTGTGGTGGTTCGGCCGCCAGCGGCAACCGCGCCACCAAGCCCTTCGCTTACATAGATGCTGCCAAATAGGGGGCTGGCTGGGTTCTGGTTGACTGCAACGCCTCGGGGGGCATAGTACTTGCTTTGAGTAAGGCTGTCGTCACTGATTTGCGCCCAGCCGGTTGCGGCCGATCCGGAAACCTTGATTTGATACTCGCCGGTAGGCAACGCGAATGAGTGAGTTCCCTTGCCTAGCGCACCCATGTCCAGATCGGGCATTCCAGCACGTACGATAGTCACGTTGGTAGCAGCTTCGTTCAACGTGAAGCTGACGTTATTACTGTCTGCTGCTACGCCCGAAGCGTAAGGTACAGCCATTGCGGTTGTTGACACCAGACCCAAAGCCAGTGTCGCGATTACTAATTTGTTTCGCATGTTAAATTCTCCTCCTTCACAAACAAGAGAGTAAAGAAACAACCTGAGTGGGGTTGTTATTGGACATTCACTGCCAAGCTGTCTACTAGCCGTTAGAGTTATTGGATCACTGGTAGGATGTTCCCCTGGGTTGGATAAACCACCACTGTTGAACCCCTGTCCCCCGAAGGCAGGAAGCAGCATACTTCGCATTTCCTCTCCTTCAATCGTATTGTAGTTCTTAGACTCCTCGTATTTCAAGCGTTTTTGGCGTGATATGAACGAAAAAGGTGGTTATGCAGGTAATGATTATTGGCTTCTTGAGGTGAGATTGGCAACGTTAAAGCTGTACGGTAAAAGTGATTGGGCGACAGGAATCCGATAAAACGACCGATAAGTGAGGACGTAAAAGAAAAAGCAAGGTCACTCGTTATTGAGTGACCTTGCTTTGATACTTATAGAGGTTGTTCGCTACTACTGCCTAGCGACGACGACGCACAACAACCAGACCACCGAGGGCCAGCAAAGCCAGGCTGGCGGGTTCGGGAGTTACAACCAGATTGTCGTAAACCACGAAGCAGCCCTGGAACGGTGCGCAAACCGAGCCGAACAAATCGGCATACCCGAGGTTGACGTAACCGGTAGTGCTATCCGGCTCCAGATCGTCCTGGATGATCGGCGTTCCGTCCAGCGAATACGTGATTTTGCCTGTGCTGGCAGAAATATCGATTTCCAAGGTGGTCCAAACATTACCCGGCGATCCGGGAAAATCCGTGTTTGGGAAAATCGACATGTAGGTGTCGCCTGTTGCCTGAGTGGTGTTGGTGCTGTTGAGATAGCTTTCATCGCCACTGTTGGTTAAACCACTGGGCAGACTATGCCGGTAGTCGGAAGATGATCCACCTTCGCCGGTCATACCCAGGTAATACCCGCTGCCTTGCGTCGGGTAAAAGAGCGAATTGTACTGCAATCCATCGCCGGCAACGCCAACGTGGGCGAACTCGGTTGAGCCGGCAGTGGCATTGACGTTCATGAAAATGTCTACTGTCAGCGTATAACTCGAGTACGCGATTTCGGTGTTATGGAAAGCGGTCAGGTGATCCGCTGCTCCAGCGGTATCGTTCGCTGTGAAGCGAAGACCCATTGTATCACCAGGGGTCGAATTCGGAGCAAGCGGAATTCCAGCAGCGACATAATCGAACTGGAAATTGGCCGTTCCATCCGAAGGCGTATCGGTTACCAACGTGTAGTCGGCCGAGTGGTCCGCCTCGAAGTTGTCGTAGATGTTCGCTGTTGCGGTCAACGACAGGCTGGCCGTTAGTAATATAGCCAAGCCAAAAGTAATTCTTTTCATTTTTCTCCTCCTATAGGAATGCCTGAGAATTAGAGAGTTCCCAATATAAAACACCACTCACTGACACACACCCTGCGCGTCCGTTCCTTAAAACGCCACTCAACTCTCTCTCTCTCAAGTATCGAATGGATGAGAAATTTACCCCATGGGCAGGTAGTACCTGCAGTATGGTTTCTTCCCTTCCTCGCCCCTTAGTTTACTGCCGTAGCCTATGTAATATCAAGTAATTATCCAAATTCAACGGTCGTTTCTCACGAGTTTGGATCTCGGTTCTGCGCAGTCATTTACTGTTATTGAATGTGACTGAAGTGAAAGCGTAAATAATACATTCTGGGTGTATTCCGGGATCGATGTCGCGTCAATGGTTATCGGAACATAATGATTCACCAATACGACTTACTATCCAGAAGTCTCCCAGTTACGCCCGCTCGACCAGACGATCGATCAGGAAATCGGACTGTGCCATCGCCCGCTCGGTAAACGGGCCGAAGAACTCCCGCACCTCTTTGAACATCGAGGAGAACTTTTCATGATCCTTGCTGCTGGCGATCTCGCTTAGTTCCCGGGCGGCTTCGATGAAAGCGCCGGTAACTTCCGGGGTGGCCGGGTTGCTCATCTGAATGGATGCGTATAGATCCGGCGACTGGGCGAAATGCCGGGCCGTCATAAGCAGTTCCATCAGGTAGATGGGAGAAGTGAACATTAAGGTTTCATCGATGGATACGCCTAGCTTGGCTAGGGTTTTTCCCATAACCTCGGTCGAAAAATGGACCAGTACCTGGACAGCAGACATTGCCCGGTCATGAGTCTCTGCGGTTGCTTCCAGTATATTTAAACCGCGAGCATGAAACATCTGGTTCAGCCACTCATACCACTCATCCCCACGGCCTTTGGTGAGTACGATTCTTTGCCCCTGAAGTGAGTGAACGCTGGGGCCGAACAACGGGTGAGTACCCACGACGCTGGCTTTACTCATTCGCAGCATCGCTTCCAAAGGGCTGGTCTTGATGGAGGTGACATCCATCAACAACGAGTCTTCTTTGACCAATGGCCCTAATTCTTCTATGACCGCAATCGTTTTATCGATGGGAACGCTGATAACCACTACGTCAGCAACCGATGCCGCCTCTTGGGATGTCAGCCTGGTATCGAGATCGGCAATCATGACTGCGTGTCCCAGATCGCCGAAGAGATCGGCCATCCTTTTTCCCATTCCGCCGTTTCCGCCGATTATGGCTACCGTTCGCGGTTCCACATTCATGGGAACCTCCGCACGCAACGCCGCTTGTCGATCGCGGCTGGCCCAGAGGATCAACCGGAACATGCTCTCTATCATTTCTGGGGATAATCCCAAAGGGATTGCCCGGTCCCGCCGGTCCTTGAACAGCTCCGTTTCCCGTGCAAGATCCCGGATAGGAATGGCGTTCTCTCTTTTATATTGGGCGACTTCCGCTACCAAACCGTTTCTACGGGCCAACAGGTGGAGTATGTCATGATCGATCGAGTCGATCATCGCTCGCAGGACAGGTAAAGGACGAATTCCTGATTCGCCGGACTTGTTGTTTCCTTCTGGCATATCAAATATTCTCCGCAAGCACCATTATCGTTAAACGTGCCTTCTGGATGGTGTTTACCTGTTGTTTTTCATTACCTTAAGTATTGTCGGCCGGCAAAGGAACCTAAGCGAGTGGGAGATTGAGGCTAACGGCTTTTTTTAAGGCCAATCGCACTCAGTAAGATAATCCAACCATAAGCGGATTGGACCGCGAATACCTTGATGTACAGTGTGTTTTCAATCTGGTCGGCAGGCATTTGCCCCCATTTGATAGCCGCCAGGATCGTTCCTATTGAAACCAGCGCCGACAATATCACCAGCACTCCACCCGTGCGATAAAGCCATAGCCCGCGACGATTCAACAATGTCCCTATACTGGCCGCACATACTATGGCCAGTCCGAGCATCGAAGGTTTAACCCAGCCGGGAATAATCGTTTCATACCACTCGTATTCCTGCCACACGTACCAGGCCAGACCAATAATCGCCAGTAACGAAGCCACTATAAGCAATCCGCCGAATTTTCGGATAGATGATAATCCTGAGCAGACAGCGGCCGCGCTGGACATAGCTAACCACATTCCAACGAAACTGGCCGAACCCAGCCAGGTGACGGCCAATCCGGCAATCACGCCCGCTGCCACTTTGGCTTTTTCCTGACGTTCGGTTTTTTCCTGCGACTCCTTAGCGATTGCTTCGCTTGTCTTTGACCCCTTTTTCGGTTTATTGGTTCTGGGAGATACGTTTGCACTGTCCGGATTTACTATTCCCGACAGTATCGATAAGCCACCGTTTTGAGCAGCTTCAGCGTTTTGGTTGGACAAGGTGGCGGCCAGGTTTAATTCGCCGATCACCATTTTCTGGTGTACCCACTTGTACATCGGAACCCAGGTTATATACAACCATCCCAGTGCGGCAACGAAAGTTAAAACTCCAAGCCAGCGCAAACGGGTATTCGGTGTCGGTGGCTCCTTCAGCGAAGAAAAAGCGGTATGGATCTGGATGTCATGAGTGTCAGACATAAAACAATCTGTACTTTATACCTTTATTCAACGATGCTGGTTGCGAAAGACCGCCATTATTGCCGGTCACAATACCATTGGATTTTCATTCCAGATCCTGAGATTAACGGGTTTTGGCCTCTGATTCCACATCCAAAGCCGGATTGTCCGTAAACTTCACATTTGTAGTTAACTCGGAATCCACGTCGTTATATATAGCAGGCTTACTTGGGACCAACGGTTATCAGCAGCTCTCGATTTTTAATTGGGAATCGCTCGAAGTATTTCAGGATACTGTCCTGATTTATTGCATCGACAGCCCGCAGGCGATCTTCCACCGTGCGCGGTTCCCCTCGATAATCCACATCGTCCATTACCTGGTTCAAGCGGTGGTGGGGCGATTCGCCTTCAACCGCTACCGAAGTACGCCGCTTATTCTTGACTCGTTGGAGCTCGGAATCCTTGACCGGCTCTTTCGACATCCGGATTGCTTCGCTGCGCATCAACTCTGTAACCTGTTCGCCGTTGGCCGGATCGCATAATCCCAATAGGATAAGTAGACCGCAATCTGCAAAGTCCAGCCGGTAAGCTCCCGCATGCGAACATAACCCTTTCTGCTCGATATTCCAGAAGAAACGGGAATTCGGTCCGCCGAGTATGGTGGCAACCGCTTCGGCGGTTTCGTGCATGGGATCCGGGCCGCCTGGTGCGGCGAAAGTCATGCTGATTACCTGCTGGCTGAATCTTTCGGCGGTTTTCTTCGCGACTCCGGTTTTGATTTCCGGTGCAATCCTCGCAGGTAACTTCCCGGACGGTGTCCAGTCACCGCAATACTTCGTGGCGATCTTTACGGCCTCTTCGGGGTCCACGTTACCGGTTACCACGAGAATAAGATTGTCTGATGTATAACGGGTCTGGAAATACTCGTGCATCTGGTCTCGGGTAAGCTTATTTATGGTTTTTTCGTAACCGAGTACAGGCCAGCCAAGAGAATTACCCTCGAATACTTTCTCTATAATCATATCAAAAGCGACATGCTCGATTCGATCGTTGCTCATGGCGATCTCTTCGAGAACCACGTTCTTTTCCATGTGGAACTCATCAACGGGAAGAGTGGATCGCATCATATCCGCGAGTATTTCAATTTGTTTATCGATATCCGCGGCTCGCGTAACCCCATGATAGAATGTTCGATCATGGCTGGTGAATGCGTTTGGATGTCCGCCGATACGGTCGAAATCCAAATTGATTTGGGCCGCATTGCGTTTTTCAGTTCCCTTGAAGCACATGTGCTCGAGAAAATGGGACACTCCGGCCAACTCCGGCGTCTCGTCTCTGGCGCCGGTCCGGCAAAGGAAGCCCGCCGCTACGGAATTTACATCTTCCATGCGCTCGACGACTATTCGAAGCCCATTAGGTAGTTCATGTGAGAAAAAACGTTTATCCATGTCAGTAGTTTCCGCTAACAGGTGGTTTTGTTGTAAGTTCTTGCTGCCGTTTTTAAACTAATTGTTGGCTGTTTGCGGTCCCAGGGTTACCGCGCACGCTTCTTTACCCGTTATGTAGGTTTCACAGTATCGCTTGATATCCTCGATGGTTACCGCTTTGAGCTTGTCCAGTTTCTCCTGCCAGGAAACGGCTCGTCCGTGATGGAAAACATCGTCGGCCTGTTCCACGCATCTGGAGCGGGTTATATCCCTGCGGATATCGGCACGGACTACAATACCGGTCAGGCTTCGTTCTATCTCCTCGGAGGTTACATCCTGGCCTACCCGGTTTAATTCCCTATTTAGTGTTTCAAATGTTTTTTTGCATCGGTCCGGAGTTGTTGAAGCGCCGGCGCAGATTAATCCCGCGTTTCTCGGGTTGTCATTCCACGCGCCTACCCAGTAGACCAGTCCCTGCTTTTCCCTCACTTCGGTAAAAAGCCGGGCACTCATTCCGCCGGACAGTACGCCCAGAAGTACCTGCTGCGTTGCGTAGTCTTCATGAGTGACCGGAACTCCGGGGAAAGCCATGGAAATCTGGATCTGCTCCGTTTCTTTCTTGTGGTGCGTCGTGCCGGGCGTAAATCGCAGTTCGGTTGGATCCCTGTGAGTCTGTTCGCTGTTTCCAAATCCGTCGAAGTGCTTTTGTATTATGGCTGCTACCTTTTCCGGCTCCAGCGGGCCGGCGACCGAGAGGATCATTCTTCCCGAATTGTAATTGTCTTTCCAGAACCCGATCATGTCGTCACGGGTGATGGTCGCCAGCGTATCCTTTTCCCCGTAGGTGTGCCTGCCAAGTACAGGCCCCAATGCCCGCTTGCACATGAATTTGTCGGCAAGGCCCTGCGCATCGTCTTCCAGCGACAGCAGTTCCTGCAGTGAGAGCTGTACCGATACGTCGCAATACTCCTTGGGGAAAGTAGGGCGGCGTAAAAATTCCGCATGCAACTCCATGTTGCGTTCAAAGAATTCGGGAAGGCACAATGAAGTATAACCAGTAGCTTCACGTCCGCACCAGGTGCCCGTACCTGCGCCGATTTCATCGAAAGCGTCGCTGAGTGACTTGCCGTCGTAGTTTTCCGTGCCTTTGTCAAGTGTGTGTTCCACCAGGTGGGCAATTCCCAGTTTACTTTCCGGCTCGTTTACCAGTCCTGCCAGCATGCGGATTTCCATGGCCACTGCTCGGCGGTTCGGTAAGTGTTGAACAATCAGTTCAACTCCACAATCCAGTTGATGAAGTGTCTGTTCCATTGAAACCTCAGAGTATGTTCTATAAAACCGCCAATTGCAGTTTGCTGCAATTGGCGGCTTGTGGAGATCAGGATTTTCTAATGTGCTACCGCAACACCCAGTTGCGGAGCCAGCTCTTCTATTTTCGTCGCAAGTAAATCCTCACTGTTTGCTTCCACATTCAACCGAAGCAACGGTTCCGTATTGGATTTGCGAATGTTGAACCACCAGTCATTGTACTGGACGGTGATTCCATCGAGGAAATCAACTCGGCCGTCGGCGTAACGCTCGGCAAGCGCCGCAATTGTTCGATCCTTTTCCTCGTTTTCAAAGTTGCGCTCGCCGCTGCCATAAAATCGCTTCAGGGGGTTGATCAGTTCGCTTAATGGTTTACCCTCTTTGGTTATGGTGTTGATCGTGTGCACCATGGCCAGCACGCCGGAGTCGCAGTAGTAGTTGTCTTTGAAATAAAAGTGCCCGGACAACTCTCCACCGAAGATTCCTTTGGATTCCGAAAGCGCCTTTTTCATGTAGGCGTGTCCCACTCTTTCGCGACGGGGTATTCCACCCGCTTTCTGAATCTCTTCCGCTACTACCCGGCTGCTTCGCAGATCGTAAACTATCGTTGATTTTGGATTACGCTCCAGGAATTTCCGGGCGAGAAGGGCGGTAAGCAGGTCGCAGCGGACTATCTCCGCCTGCTCGTCGACCAGCATCAGTCGGTCCGCGTCGCCGTCGAAGCAGATGCCGAAGTCCGCGCCATTGGCTTTTACCGATTCACGAAGTTGCGACAGATTTTCATCGACCAGCGGATTCGGTTCGTGAACGAATTCCCCGTTGGTCTCCATGTTCATGCAGATCAATTCCAGTTCGGGAATGTCGCCAAAGATAATCGGAACCCATTTGCCGGCCATCCCGTTGGAAGCATCGATACAGATCTTGAGCTTTCGCGGGGTTCCCAGGTGGCTGCGAATAAACGCTTTATATTCGCTTGATAAATCCCGCTCCATGATCGGACCTTGTTTGCCCGTATCGTGTTTGGTCGTGTTCTGTGCGATACGGCAGATATCCGCCAGCCCGGTGTCCGCGCCGATGGGTACTCCCTTGGCACCGGAAATCTTGAATCCGTTGTAGTGCGCCGGGTTGTGGCTTGCCGTAGTCTGTGCGCCGCCGCAACACCCGAGATGGTTAATCGCGAAATAGATCTGGCATGTATCGATCATTCCGACGTCGTATACGGGTGATCCCATGGCTCTAACGCCATCTATGAATGCTTCGCGCAGAGATGGGCTTGATTTTCTCATATCCCGGCCCACAACTATTGTTGTCGCCTCGGATTTGCTGCGGTCCATTCCTCTCAGGTTGCTTTGCAGGAATGACGCTGTGGCGAATCCGATTCGCCAGGCTACATCTTCATTCAGCATGTCGGGATACGTCGCACGAACATCATAAGCTTTGAATACTTTTTCGATCACGGCAGACCTTTCATCAGCAAGGTGAGATGCGAATTCATCTTGTTGTACATCTCCACCTGTTTCATCGTCGTTAAATTCGCATCCTCTGCAAAACGGATAGCTTGCCCGTCTTCTTCCCAGACATACTGCGTCTGAGATGAGGATTTTGGGCTGGTTGGGACAAAAGCGGTAATATTCTTCTACATCCTGCATCGCCAGTATTCCTGAAAAGCCCGTTCTGTCATTTGGCTCCCGCGCCGGAACCAGTCTACGCGAATCCTACCAGAACACTTATTGCTTAACTAGCGTTTATCTCATTTGCATGCCAGAGCTGCGGATACAACATTCCAGCTTTTCTTTACGGAATTTTACGTTCACGACATTTTTGTCGTACCTAATTCTCTTAAGCTACTCATTTACTTCCTGCACCGCGGGGTTCCAAATGTAATTCGTTGCATTTAAAGCGCGTCAGAGTACTAGAGTTTTGTTGACGTCAGGCGGTATTCACTGATAACATCGCGGCCAACAGCTTGGTCTATAAACCATGTAGCGGCATATGGTATATCGGCCGACTTGATCATGTTCCAAGCCATGAAGTTTGTGAATTAAATGAAAGAGTAAGCCAATGTGGTTAGCAGCAAGTCTTTTACACGTGTCGTGCATGGTTTTTCTGGCGTCGGCCAATCAAACTGAACAACAGAACGATAACGCCGATTTAATCGCTCAATACGCTCAGCGGATGCAGGAAGCTACACCCAAAGCTACTGTGACCACAGAGCCACAGCCTACCAAGAAAGAGGCCGATCCGGAAACCGGAGCTTCAAAGCGAGCTACGGAGATGATCGAACACACTCCAACGTCGTTAATACCGCTCGAATCGCTGGAACGCCACGTTCCAGATCCGGAGCAGGCGTTGAAGGATACACAAGCCGCTCTGGAAAAGGCTGAAAAACGTATTGATAAAGAGCGGTTGGCCGCGGAGTTGAAGTACATTGGCGTAATCAACAGGCCCAAAAAGCTGCGATTGAGCCTTGAAGATGCTCTTCGCCGAACCCTTGAGAATAACTTCGCCATCCGCGTCAGCAGTTACAATCCGGCGATTGAAGCTACCAGGGTAGTAGAAGCGGAAGCTGCCTTTGACGCCGCGTTCTTCACCACGATCTCTAATAATAAGGTCGATCGTCCTTCCGGAAGTCCCTTTGTCAGCACTAAAACGCAGGCTTTTAATTCCCGCAGCGGTATTCGAAAGCTGCTTGCGACCGGTATGCAGGTAGAAACGGCCTACAGCATCCAACGCAGTTCAACCAACTTCCAGTATCAGACGGTTAACCCCGAGTGGTTCGATCAGTTTGCAGTCACTTTCCGGCAGCCTTTGCTTCGTGGTTTTGGAATAGATGTGAACCGATCGCAGGTTCGGTTGCAGAAACTCAGCCAGCGGCAAGCGACTCAAAGCTTCCGGCGGGATATTCGGGAAACGCTCCGGTCGGCCGAAGTTGCCTATTGGCGGCTGGTGCACGCTCGCAGGAATCTGGTTATCTCCGCGAAGCTTCTAGGCAGTTTTGAGCAGATTTTCACCTTCCTCGACGAGCGCAAGGATTTCGACGTCTATCGTATTCAGTTAGCAGATGTCAGAGCCCGGTTGGAAGCATCCAAGGTCGATTTCGTGGAACTTGTGGCTAACGTGCGGATTGCGGAGGATCAACTGATAGCGTTAATGAACGATCCGGAGGTGGATCTGGCCGACGATATCCAGATTATTCCTACCGATTTACCTCTCCATCAGCCGGTTGAGTTGGATGAGGTGGCCGAGGTTCAGACCGCTTTGGATAACCGCTCGGAAGTCGTCGAAGCGAAAATCGGTATTGATGTGGCCAGGATCCAGGTCGGCGTTTCCAAGAACCAGGCTCTGCCCCAGTTGGATGTAAGCTTCAGCTACACGGTGGACGGTCTGGGGGGAAGCCACGAGGATGCCTTCGATCAGGTAACCAAGAACGACTACCACGAATACGGGGTGGGCGTTGAATTCGAACTGCCTGTTGGTAACCGAGCCCGCAGAGCCGCGTTGCAGCGATCGAAACTTCAGTATGCCCAGGCAATAGCTGCTCTTAAGCAGGCCCTGGAGCAGGTGATCCTGGATACAAACACGGCGCTCCGCCAGGTGAAAACGGCCCTTTGGCAGATTGAGCCCAGTTTGAATTCCGCAAATGCGACAGAGGACCAGGTGAATTCGATAATCGCCCGTGCGGAGCGGAAAGATTACCTTACCTTGAACAACGAGTTGAGTACCCGCCAGGCGCTGGCTCAGGCCCGCAGCTCTCTGCTCTCTTCACTAATCGATTATGGTATTGCGGTTGTCGATCTGGAGCGGTCCAAGGGAACTCTGTTGAAATACAACAATATCGATATGGCTTTCGATGATTCGGATGATCCCGCGAATTAGATCGCGGTTCTCGTAATATCAACCAAGGGGCAGGCGGGCATCTTGCTCGCCTGCCTTTTTTCTCAAGCGAATGTTGGCAACGGTTTTGCCAAGTGTTGGTCAGGTAAAATGGAAAATAACTCGTCGGAAGATTCCAGGTTGCAGCTTTTTGCCAGACACCCCAGGGAGTGGGAGAACAACGCGTATGTATACCCCGTAATCTCCCGCAGATGCCGCGGTCTGAGTATTGGAGTAAACTTAAGTCCCAATCGGGCATGCAACTACAACTGTATCTATTGCCAGGTGGACAGGAACACACCTGCTGGCGAGCGAAAAGTGGATTTGGAACGATTGCGCGAAGAACTGGGCCGCATGCTTGCCTGGGCGGCCAATGGTTCCATCTTTGAGAATACCCAATTCGCGGATATCCCCGCGGATCTCAAACGGGTGAACGATATCGCCTTCTCCGGCGATGGGGAACCGACAATCTGTTCAGTTTTTCCCGAGGCGGTGTCCCTGGCGGCCGAACTTAAATCCGCGTTAAAACTGCCGGAGGTTAAGATTATCCTGCTTACCGGGGCGTGTTATTTGAACCAGCCCAATGTTGCCGCTGCTCTGGAGGTGATGGGAAATAACAATGGTGAAATATGGGCCAAGCTGGATGCGGGAACCGATGCTTATTTCAAAAAAGTAAACCGTACCTCGTTCAGTCTTGAGCACGTTGTTGAAAATACCATCAAGGCGTCCCGGCTGTGTCCTCTGTGTATTCAGTCGCTGTTCATGCGGATCGACAAAGAGCCGCCGAGCGATAAGGAAATCGAAGCGTATGTATCCAGGTTGAATTCCATCCGACAGGCCGGAGGTGAAATTCGCCAGGTTCAGGTTTATTCCATCGCCCGTCAACCGGCCGAGGCGTTTGTTACTTCCTTGCCGTCAGAAATACTCGATGATATTGCCGATCGTGTAAAAAACGCGACAGGCCTGGACGTCGTGACCTATCATTAAACGTATTAACAGGCCGCACCCTGGGGGGCGGGCATCCTGCCCGCCTTGTTGTTAAACCCCGATCACTACTGATACTGTCAACAAATTCGATCGCAAAACTCTTGAGAGCCAATCCAAAGGCAAGTCAAAGACGGGTGGCCGATATAAGCCTTCTCGCATAGCCACCGGTATACTTGAACGATAGTACGTGTTTAACGTGTGAAAATGACTCCTCACGCTTAAGATACCCGAATCCACTACAGCCTCACGGTGAAATAAGAATTAATGATTGCGTCGATATGCCGCGTGGAACTCAGCAAACCTGGAAATTATCGGTATATACAAAAGCAGCAGGGCTTGATTTATTCCATTTCCATTTAAGCCGATATGTTAAGTGTGACGGAATTCCAAATCAATATATCCGTCACTTGGCCGTAAATCGTTGTTTCGGGTTGGAAAAGTCGCCGGGCGGGTCGAATTTAGAGAATAGACCATGAGATATAAATTGGCTTCAGCGTTTACATTGGTTGAAGTGTTGATTGTTGTGATCGTACTGGGAATTCTGGCTACTATTGTGGTTCCCCAATTCTCCGGCGCTTCGGAAGATGCCATGAATTCCGCAATCGACGTTAACGAGCAGGTGATTCGCAGCCAGCTTGAACTGTATAAATTGCAGCATGGAGGTTATCCATCACTTGCCAATTTTGTAGATCAAATGACCAAGGCGAGCAAAGCCGATGGAAGTACCGCGGCGTCCGGTACCAGTGGTTATCCATATGGGCCTTATGTGCTTACTATTCCTAATAACCCGTACACGAACACGGCCACGGTAAGTGCCGGCCTCACCGGCAGCAGCGCCTGGTTTTACAACGAAACTACCGGCGAGTTCAAAGCAAACCATCTGACCAGCGCCCAGGCAACCGCTACTCCATCCACTCCCGCGGGACCGATAGGCCCGCAACCACCACCAGCGAGCCCGTTTGGACCTTAATAGCGTCGCTCTTGCAAGGCTCCACATTGGAATACCTGGTTAGCGAAGAATAGTTATGGGGGGCGGGCGTCCCGCCCGCCTGGTCGTTACACACCGATTACTATCAATGCTAACAAGACATTCGATCGTAATACTCTCAAGAGCCAAACCAATGGCGATCCATAAGAAAACCACTACAGGACAGAAATCGGTAAATAAAAAGTAAATCCGCCGTAGGCGGACCCAAGGCCGACCGAAGGCAAACTATAGAAAAAAACTATAAAGCCGAACATTGGCTAAACCCAAGCCCGTCCGCCTCAGGCGGACGGTCGGCGTAAGGTAGCCGCTGGTGGAGCCCCGCTCCGTCCGCCAAAGGCGGAGCGGACGGGTGGAACCGGCGGAAACCGAACTTCCCAGATTCCCGGAAAAGCCCCCCGGCCTTTAGCCTGCTCAAAGCGGGCTAAAGACCGGGGGCCGACATCAACCCTGCGAATATAACAATCCCACCAGCGGTTAAACCGGACAAGGTTCTCCTCATCAACAAACCTCACAATCAAAGTGTCACATAATGGCACTAGAAAATATTTCTACCGCTCTTTCCGTTAAATTACATTTAACATCCGCCCTGGCGCTATCAAAAAACCCGTATATCGAGCCGCCATTAATCGCACAAAATCGCTGAAGGTCCCAAAGGGTGGTCACTGTTTACGTTTATAGGGGTGAATGGGAGGAACAGCTCCATCCCCGGAACGAAATCGCACATGCAAAAAGAAGGAGAGAAGCAATGGCCACATCAGCAAAACAAATCGAAGCTAACCGACGGAACGCCATGAAATCCACCGGCCCGAAAACAAAGCCCGGGAAAAGCCGCTCGCGTTACAACGCCAAAAAACACGGACTGCTCACCAAAACACTCGAGGCCGTCGAAGTCGCCTTCGAGTGGAAAAAGGATTTAGAAAAACTAACCGACGAATTGTACGACGAATACCGCCCCCAATCCCCACTGGAGAAAATCATGGTCGAAAGACTCATCTCCGTCACCTGGCGTATTCGCCGCATCCAACTGATCGACGCCAACGAATTTGAAACCCAGTTCGAATCCCACGAGCAGGCCACCATGATCGATCCTGAAAACCTCAACCTCATCTGCCGCTACGAAACTATGCTCAACCGCCAGTTCTATCAACTGATAGACCGCCTGGAAAAACTCCAAAGCAACCGAAAATCCCAGACAGAAGCAGGAAAATCGCCCGAAGAAACCAAGCTCAGCCCACCAAAAGTAAAAATACGAAACGAACCCATTTGTAGCAAAAACGGAGATAACCCCTTACAACCAAACCACTTGAAAAAAACAAAGAGCTCGGCCAGCTCCCAAACCCCGCGCCCAACCGCCATGAGAAAACCAGCCACAAGCTCCAGGCCACAAGCAGCAATGGAATGTTCGATGAATCCAATAGGTATAAAACCAACAAGCGTAATAAAAGGAGGTATAATAAGACCAAAACTGATATGAATCTCGATTTGTTCACTACGATTTCGTGGAAAAGGGTACTCAGCCTGCGAGAAGGTTTTAGAGGAGGGATGGGGCGTTTCTGATTAACCTGGCTAATCGAAATTCTCGTTAAACGCTGATCTCTCCTTTTCCCTTTATTGATGTGGACAGGCGACTTATGATAGAACTAATTGAAGGAGAAATGTACGAAGGAGGAACGCGTTATGCGAATGATTATCGCTGTAGTCCTGGTCGTTTTGCCGGTCAACCTGGTTTTCGCCGGGGAGCCGTGCGTTTTTGACGCGAAGTCGGCCGACCGTTTCGCCCGGCTCGCTCTTGATTGTGTACATCGGGAATATCCCAACAAGATATCTCACGTTATGAATTCACCTGCCGATGCCGGCACTCCGGGTGAGCTTACCCCTGTTTTCTACGGATGTTTCGACTGGCATTCTGCGGTTCACGGCCACTGGCTGCTGGTGCGATTGTGTCGCATGTACCCCGACGGCCCCTTCGTCGCTGAAGCACGTACCGCACTGGCCGAGAGTTTCACACCCGAAAAAGTCGCAAAGGAACTTGCCTACATGAAAGTAGAAGGGCGGGCAACATTCGAACGGCCTTACGGGTTGGCCTGGCTGCTCCAACTGGCCGCCGAACTTCGAGAATGGGACGATCCCCAGGCAAAGGAGTGGCAGAAAACATTGCTACCGCTGGAGGAGTTGGCCGCGAAGCGCATCCGTGAGTGGCTGCCGAAATTGAGTTACCCCATACGCACAGGTTTGCACAGCCAAAGCGCATTTGCAATGGGGCTTGTATACGATTGGGCCAGAGCCCGCGACGATAACGAAATGATGGACCTCATCGCCAACCGGGCCAGGCATTACTACCTGCGGGATAAGGGGGCAAACCTGGCGTTCGAACCGAGTGGTCACGATTTTCTCTCTCCGGCGTTGGCCGAAGCGGATGTAATGCGGAGGGTTCTAACGCCTCCAGAGTTTGCGGCCTGGCTGGGCGCCTTCCTGCCTGAACTGAGCGTCGATGGATCGGGCGAGTGGCTGAAACCTGCGGTAGTGACCGACAGATCCGACGGGCATCTCGTTCACCTGGATGGCTTAAACATTTCCCGGGCCTGGATGCTGGAAGGTATCGCTTCAGGTTTACCCAAAGGCGATCCGCGTATAGCAGGAATACTGAAAGTAGCGGCCGAACATAAAGAATCAGGACTCGCTTCCGTAACTGCCGGCACCTACGAAGGAGGCCACTGGCTAGGGAGTTTTGCGGTATACCTGGTAACCCAAAGAGGGTTGTCAGGCAAGTAAAACAACTTTAGTTCGCAAAAAGGTGGATAAGGATATAATATAATGTGTGTTTAGAAGCATGTATTAAAGATTGCGTTAGTTTGAATCGATTAGTTAGCGTAAGAGGTGATGAGGATGGAAGTGGCATTGAATAAGGGGCTCGTTGCTGACGTTGGCATGTTTTTTGTTCTGGCATCGCTTTGGGGACTATTCGTTACGATCTTTTGGATGGTGACGGCCTGGCGGGCAATGCGGGCGCACGAACGATTCGCGGAAGCTATAGAAAAACACGTTGGCATGCATGCGCGGCATACTGGTGAAACGAAGGGGGTTTGGATAAATCCGGAAGTAATCCGCATGGCACAAGAAAAAGCAGTTGAGGAACGGAATCCGTCTGACGAAGGGACTCTGGAATAAAGCCAAGACGACATGTTTTAAATCCGGATTGAGAGGTTTTAGATACTGGTTTCCGATTTCCCTATCTTTTTAATGAGTAAGATTATATAGATTACCGGGATCGATTTTGCTGAACCTTTTCTGAGTTCATCTTGCGTATTGAAGGACTTTGACAGATACACGGTTGTTAATTTCCGTTGAATAACCGAACCTGTCCCGGTTATTCCGGTTATTCCAGGAGGAACCCATCCAGATGCCCCGTGAGATAATAATACCAAATCAGGGAAAAAACGTAAGTAAGCGTTTAAAGGTAATTTTAGCAGTAACAATATGCGCATTTGTTATAGGTCTTCTTCTACCCGTTAGCCCGCCACGGGTTACAAAGGGGTCGCTTAATGCAAGACTCCTGCTATGGTTAAGTGAGCGTTGGGCTTTAAGCAAAGACACGGATGAAATTTTTCTTCAAGAGGGAAGATATACGTTGTGCTCGGAATACGGAGTATATGCTATTGTTACTTCCCAATCTTGCGAAACTAACTCATCGCCTTTGATTGTAGCTGAAGTACGGTATAGTAGTTTGGACGAAGGTCTTGTTAGTGTACGTGTAGATTCGGGCAAATCATATATTCTTAACCCTGATAATGGAGAATTTTGCGAATCGGCATCGACAGTGAGTATAGATTATAGTACGTGGAAGAGAGTAAACGTGTGCTTATTCGTATCGGATCAATAGCAAGCTACTAGTGTAGTGAGTCACTTAGATGGCATGTTATCCAAGGTAGCTCTCGCGCGACGAACTTTCTCAAGAATCGACTCAGCTTTCGCCGTCGCTTACGCATAAATCACGCCTCCATTAGGGTTTCAAATATAAATATCCCAAACGGAGCGTTTGTCCAGTTCCGACTGGAGCATTACGGTGTGGGGTGGTGGTATTACATTGCCCGATTTTCCCCTTTCAGCCTTGCTTATTGAAGGACTTTGACAGATACACGGTTGTTAATTTCCGTTGAATAACCGAACCTGTCCCGGTTATTCAGCAAGATAAAACCCCGCATGGCGTTTAAGCCGCGCGGGGTTTATCTCTGGCGCAGGGGTACGACTTGGTATCGATTGTATCTGGTTTTACTTTGGTTACGGGTCTACGATGCAGATTGTTATTATGGTTACAAATGAACCGTCAGGGGCCGTTACGCGGATGCTGGCCACGTCCAGACCTGAGTCGAACAGGGCGTTGGTCAGTTGGGGATTATCCGGATCGCTTGTATTGTCGTGCAGTTCGGACAACTCTACAGTGTCCAGAATACTCCCTTCCGAATCGAGAGCCTCAACCACAAGAGGGGTTATGGAGTCTATTTCGGTTGCGTATAGAGCACCTATCTGCAAGCCGGAAATCGGGCCTGACTCGGTTGAAGTTAAATTCAAGCTGGACACATCCACGTCGAAGTAGCCGCCGCCGATTCCTATGTGGTCCACCGGGCTGTTGCTCATAGCATAGGTGCCGGAGGAGGTTGCGGGAATTATGACATCGATGGTGCCAACTTCAGCGGTGCCTTCCTCGTTGGTTACGTTACCTTCATAAGTGCCGGCAACGAGAACCTCACCACCTTCGGCATCCTGGAAGAAGTCGAGGGGGATGCAGAAGATGAGAACGTCCACCACTTCGCCATCCGCTCCAGCGGTTCCATTGGTTTTGGTTGTCGTCCCTGTGCTTCCGGCAGTAGTTCCTGTACCGGCGGATCCTGCGGTTGCCGTTGCGGTACCGGCCGACCCTCCGGTTCCTACAGTACCCCAGCCGCTGTCGCCGCCATCGCCTCCGTTTCCGCCAGTAGCGGAGGCGTTGCCGCCGTTACCACCGGTAGATGTCCCGCCGGTGGCACTGCCGCCGTTGCCGCCGGTAGCGACGGCCGCACCGCCATCACCACCGTTACCGGCATCGGCGAGTTTGCAGTCGCCTCCATCGCCGCCGTCAGCACCGGTGGCTGTGGCGTTTCCGCCATTACCGCCGGTGACCGCGCCTGTGGTGACGGCCAGCGTTCCGACATCCAATGAAGCGTCTCCTCCTTTTCCACCCGTTGCGGTAGCGTTTCCGCCTTTGCCTCCGTCGCAACATGGATCGCCATCGCCGCCGTCGCAGGCGGCGGCAACAGCTTCACCGCCGTTACCGGCGATGATTGGCCCGATGGTTACATTTTCGATTCCGGTTACATTGCCCTTGGCATAAAGTCGTTTCTTATTATCCGCTCCGATTCCGCCGGTGGCGGTGGCCGTATCGCCATCTTCCCCCGGACAACCGGAAGCGGCCGCTGCACCTTCAACTACGGTTGCTTTTCCACCATCGCCGCCTTTACCAGCGTTCAAGGTCAGGGTTCCGCTGGAAAGGTCTATTCCGCCGGAAGCGGTCATGCGGAAATTACCCGATGTTCCGCCGTTACCACCCGTGGCGTCGGCGCAATCGGCGGTTGCTGCACCTCCATCACCGCCGGCAGGAAGATTGAGAGTAACATTGTTGACTATGTTTATGGCTCCACCGTTATTCCAGATATTGAGCCGCATGCCGTTTTTCCCGTTTTTTCCCTGGGCTTCTTCGCCGGCGTCGGCGGTAGTATCGGACGCGGTTCCGACAGGGGCGGCCGGTGCGTTGACTGTCCAGCCGTCGAGGTTGAGATTGCGGCTCTGGTTGAAGCGGAAAATCCAAACCGGCTTGTCACCGGGAGGCGAAGCCGCGCCCGCAGGTGGCCAGGTCCCGGAGACCGTGATTGGTCCATTTGCTCCCTGGGCAGCCTTGGGCAGGGGAGTGATTTTAGTTTGAGAATCAAATGCGTCGTTATCGGGAGGCAGGGGAACAAGAGTGGGCAGTCCGTCTGTTCCGATATTTTCCACCTCGTCGAAATAGTCCTGCGGAGTTTTGGTAAGAATGGTTTCGTCGTCAGTGATGATGATGTTTCCCGTGGTTTCCAGACCGGAGTTAGCCCCGAAAGTAACCGTTCCACTGCCGACGATTATATGGATACCGGCTCTTTGCTGGTTAAAGGCTGTATCGCTTGCAAAGCCGGAAGTCGTAGTATCCGCCGAGCGGAGTGTACCGTTTATGGTAACGTCACCGGAAGTTTTAAGGGTAAGTCTTCCGTCTGTAGTGTAAATGGTTCCGTCGATAGTCGTATCACCCGTAACCGTAAGTACAGCGTTACTGCCGACAGTTGTGGTTTCTCCTGATGCGATATTGAGAGAGCCGTAGGTCTGGTCAGTGGCAATATCTGGCGTTTCAGTCTCCACGCTGATAATTACCGTCGCAGTATTACTGGTGCTGGTTCCATCACTGGCTGTAAAAGTGAAAGTGTCGGTGCCGGTAAAGTCGGTGGTGGGGGTGTAGGTTACAACTGAGCCGAGTTGGCTGATAATCGTGCCATTTGAGGTGATAGTGGATCCATTGGGATCAAGTAGGACGCCACTAGTTGGCAGGCTGACCACGGTATAGGTCAGGGTGTCGCCGGTATCGGCATCTGTGGCAACCAGGGTAATGCTTTTTGGGGTGTTGCGATTAACCGTTACGTTTTGATCCTGGGCAACGGGGGCGGTGTTGGTAGGGGGCGATACGGTTACGCAGGCTGATATCGCTAAAAGCAGAGTTGTGGTTGTAACAAAGAATGCTTTTTTGGTTGCCGTCGAGATTTGTGGAAAACTCATTGAGTATATTCCTGTTATGAGAAACCTTGCTGGTTTTATCCGTACCCGAAATACAGGCGGAGGAGAATATGGTAATGGGGAATATATATCAAGTGCGGTTTGTAGAGTGTGTACGGGTTCAATGTCAGTGTTTTTATTGAATCCATGAGCGGAATAGTTAAACATGACTGAAAGCGGCGTTCCAGGTTGTGTGACCGATTCGGGATAGTTTGTATCTGCTTACGCTCGCTTTGGATTATTTATCCAGGCGAATATCGTTAATGGCTTCGGTGAATTGGTCAGTTTAATAAATGGGCTGAGACGATTTCTCGGTTGTGTGATTTATAGTCGCAGTAGTGGAAAAGGAATATTGTGCATGGAAATGGTTTTGCCATATAAAAAACGGGCTTATTGCATGAAAGCAATAAGCCCGCCAGTTTTTTCATGTTACTTAAGTACTAGCGTTTACGGCGAATCACGGCAAGGCCACCGATGGCCAGCAGAGCAATCGAAGCCGGTTCGGGAGCGCAGATTGTGTCAACAACTATCTCACCAATGTAGAGATCGCCCCATTCGTTAGTGAGGGTGATTGTCTCTTCGGTTGGGTTGGGCTCAAGGCGCCAGACGATGTAATCGTAGTACCAGCCATCGCCCAGATCGGCGTTTAACTCGGAGTGAATGATGTTTCCAGCCGGATCAATTGCGTAGCCAGGGAAACCATCCCAATGCCAGACGACTTGAAGATGAACTTCCTTGTAGGGGTTCGGGGTGTCATAATTAGGGATGTCGATTTGAATGCCTTCGTAGTTATCCCAATCCTGGACATGCAGGACATCTTCCCGTCCTTCGTATTCGACAACTTCAGCAGTCGGGGCTGCCGTGGTCAGTTCAGCATAACCGTTACCCGAGTTATTGAATTCGTCATCAGCATAATATACGCCACCAAAATCGATCCAGGATTCCCAGGCGGCGTAAGTGGTGTTCTCACCATATCGCCAAGCCGGTGGGTTGAAGTCTTCAGCCGAAGCGATAGCCGGTGCGATAAGACCTATTACCAGTGCTGCAAGAATAAGACGTTTCATTGTATAACCTCCTCTAGAGCCTGACCTGATCGAGACGGTTACATGCACCGCGCATAAAAACCGCTTATCGACAGGAGTTTGTCCCACTAGACGTAATCGCGGCCCAACGAAGGAGCTGTAAAAAAAAGAGCCCATCGGCGCTGGTAGCCGCTGACTCTCTCTCGCACTTATAATGGTTTAATCAACAGGCAGTTCCCCTCGCTCAGTGGACTGCAGGTTGAATACTGATAACTGCTTACTCTCTAATTGGGTTAATATAGCGGTAATTGGGGTGGAAATCAAAGAAAAAGGTTTGTTAGGGAGCCGGAAGGGGGGGATGCTGTTAGATATAGGAACAGGGTGATTTTGTTTCTAATGTGTTTCCGTGGGCCGCTTTGAGGTGCCCGTCTATGTGCCAGAACGTGTTCCCGCTAATATTATCGGGCTTTATTGCGTGCTTTACACGTGATTGCTCCTTTGCCGTTCTGTCTCGGTTTTTAAAATACGTTTTTCTTCGGCCGTTAGAGATTCGATGCCATTTTTATGTACTTTATCCAGAATCTCATCTACTCGCTGAATCAGCTTCTCTTGTTTCTCTTGCTCCTGTTTCTGCCGGGCTTCTTCTTTGGCGAATCGGCGGCGTTCGAAGTAGCTGGGCTGTTTCGCTTGATTAGTCTCGGGGTTTTCGAAGGAGGTGAAACCTTGAGAAAAATCGTATCCGAATTCGCTTGTGCCGTCGTCGAGCATTTCTGTCTTGGCTATTTTCCGGTCGTGATAGCAGGTGAGGTAGCCAAAGACCGCGATGATTATCATCAGCGTATGTTCGGTTAGAATTCCGGCGATACCCAGGATCACCGCTCCGACCATACCCGCAAAGGTCGCGGTAAGGGTTGCCTGGCGATATCCCTTTTTAGGCCAGAGGTAGCAATGGAGTAATCGTCCTCCGTCCAGCGGGTACATGGGTATCAGGTTAAACAGGAGAATGACGTAGCTGAGGGTAAACACAACGCTTCCCCAGTATTGAATTCCGCTGGTCCAGTCTGCGGTCAAGTCGACGGGCATAAACGGTTTAAGGGGATTCCATGGTACCGCGCCGATTCCACCATGGTTTATGGTCAGGATAATCGCACATGCGGCACAGATTATGACGTTGACCATGGGCCCGGCGGCCGTGGTTACAAAGTGCCCTTTGGGAGTGTTCTCGGGGCGAACAGAAGCGAGACCGCCCAGCGGCCACATCAGTATTTCGTCTGCTTCGCCGCCGCTGTTGCGCGCTCCCCAGCAGTGTCCGAATTCGTGTAACAATACGATGAGAAACAGGATGGCGATAGTTATAAGACTTTCGGAGACACTGGTAAGTGCCTGGTTTTCCTTGGCTTCTTTAAAAGCCATCGCAACAAGGAAGGCGGCTCCAAGGATAAAGAACAGGTGGACGCGAATGTTTATGGCAAAGAGTCTGCCAACGTAGAAGGACCAATTAAGGGGATTGTCTTTTGCACTATCGTTGTAGGACATACGAAACACCTTTTCGAGCTATAATAAATCCTTTTTCTATAGCACGAATCTGAATTTCCCCGCCGACCGGGCCGGGTAATCCGGATGGCGGCGCCTTGGTTACTTGTGCCGGGCTTCGTCTTCCTTCTGACGCCGGGTTGCCTCTTGCAGTTTCTCCCGTTCTTCCGGTGTAAGGCCATGGATGCCTTTTTCATAGACTTTGGCCAGAATTTCATCGACGATTTTGGCGTCGACCTGTCGTTGCTTTATGCGCTCGCGGGCAGTGGGTTGTTTTTTACCCGGTCCTGTTTGGGCGAATTTGTCGAAAACGGACCTTGCCCCCGCGGTTGCCGCTCGAGGAAACCGCGCCTTGGTGGCCGGGTTTCCCCCGGCCCAGCGGAACCCGCCGGTGTACGCCCACCAGGCTCCGAAAACGAGGCCGGCCAGGTGGCAAACGTCACCACCCCAATTATCTCCGCGTTGCCAGATGTTATAGATGAACCAGCAGAAGTAGATACCCACAATCCACCAGAGTCTTACCGGCACCAGGAAATAAAGGAGTACTTCAGTGTTTGGGAAATAGACAGCGGCGGCGGCCATCACTGTCCAAACACTACCGGAAGCCCCCAGCCCATATGTACTCCATCCTGCCAGACCAACTGCACCGGCAAGTGCCAGAACTATGTTTCCCGCTATTCCACCGAGTGAATAGGCGTAAAGGAATTGTTTTGAACCCCATTTTCGCTCAAGCAAAGGTCCGAAAATGTAGAGGATGAACATATTCATGAAGATATGCCCGAAGCCGGCGTGCATATAGGTGGCGGTGAACAATCTCCATATCTGACCATGCCAGACAGCTTTTGCCTGCATGTTGAGCATGTCGAACCAATCGCTGGTGACAACTGTCCGGCCTAGTAAATCGCGTCCAAAGGTCTTTCCTATCGTTGTATGGTGAGCGAGGAAAAAGATGATGGCATTAGCAATGATGATCTTGGTCACCATGCTGTAGGCGCCCATCCCGGACCCTTGGAACACCGGTCGTGGCCCGCCAAAACCACCTTGACGGCTGTAATAAGCGTTATCGCTGGAGTAGTCTCTGTCTTGCCAACCCATTTTTCGTCCTTCGGCTATTAATCAGCGGAAGCAATGCTTTCGCGTTGAAGTAAGTATGTTGCTAGTACGGCTATGGTCTTCCCGTCGTTCAGGCAACCGTCGATGATTAACTGTCGAATCTTGTCGAGGCGATGGATATCGACCTCAATCGATTCCGTTTCATCGAGTTTCTGTCCCACTTCGGTCAGCCCGCGAGCTATGAAAGCGTGGATTCGCTCGGTCATGATACCTGGGGAGGTGTAGAACACACTCAGGGGTTCAATGATCTCCGCGCGGAACCCGGTTTCTTCGACAAGCTCTCTGGCCGCACACTCTATAGGTGTTTCATCGGCTTCAAGCGTGCCTGCGGGTAGTTCGAGGAGAGTTTGTCCGCATGCAAACCTGTAATTGCGGATGAGGACGATGGAATTGTCATCCAGGATGGGAAGAATAACCACCGCACCGGGATGGACAACCACTTCACGGTGGGTTTGCCCGCCGGACGCAGTATTAACCGTCTTCTGTTCAACTGTGAACCTGGATGTAGTCAGGAGCGTAGTCATCGAAAGGTTGCCGTATTTGGAGTAGAATTAACACCGTGTATTTTACTATCAGAAGGGGAGATTATAGGACTACGTTTTAGATAGGGCAATTTGGTTGGACGGACTTAGCTTGTTTGGAGAGGCGAAGAGGCTTAACATGCGGGCGATCAATAGATGGTTCCCCGGCTATTAGGCGCGTAAATGTATATGAAACAAAGGGTTGTTATTCTTGGCTCAACCGGCTCGATTGGCAGGAACGCGCTGCAGGTTGTAGATAATTTGGCAGACGAGTTTGAAGTGGTTGGGTTGGCCGCTGGTTCGCAGTGGGAACTGTTAGCGAAGCAGGCTTTGAAACACAAACCACGTTTTGTTGCATTGGCCGATGAGTCACATACCTCTGCTCTGAAATCGGCAGTTTCGAGCGCTTGCGAGGTTTTTACCGGGCCTGAAGCGCTGGTGCACCTGGTTGAAACTGTTGAATGCGAATGCGTGGTGTCGGCCGTAGTGGGGGTGGCTGGTTTGCCAGCTACGCTGAGGGCGGTGGAGCTGGGTAAGCGAGTAGCGTTGGCTAACAAAGAGCCGCTGGTGGCGGCCGGCGCACTGCTCATGACGTTGGCCAAAGAGAGAGGAGCTACGATACTTCCTATCGACAGCGAGCATTCGGCGGTATTCCAGGCTCTGCAAGCAGGCTGTCGCGAAGATGTGGTTCGAATCGTCCTCACAGGATCGGGAGGTCCTTTCCGTAATCTTCCTGTCGAGGAGTTGAGTAGTGTTACCTGTGCCGATGCTTTGAATCACCCAACCTGGGATATGGGGCCAAAGATAACTATTGATTCAGCGACAATGATGAACAAGGCGCTGGAGATCGTTGAGGCGAGGTGGTTGTTCGGTTTGCGCCACGATCAGATAGAGGTGGTGATTCATCCGGAATCGATTATCCATTCGCTGGTGGAGTTTTGTGACGGGTCGGTGGTTGCCCAGATGGGTACACCGGATATGCGGACTCCGATTCAGTACGCGCTGACTTATCCCCGGCGGCGAGAGTGTCCCGCGGAGAGGTTGTGTTTACATACGTTGGGAAAGATGACATTCTATCCTCCTGACATGGAGAAGTTCCCGTCTCTCAGCCTGGGGCATTTGGTGGCGGAAAAGGGCGGGACCATGGGAGCGGTACTGAATGCCGCCAACGAAGAAGGCAATCGCATGTTCCGCGAAGGGCGGATTGGATTTACTGCTATCGTTTCGTTAACCGAAGAGGTTCTAGATCGGCACGAGTACGTAGCGGATCCGGATTTGTCGGCGGTTTTGGCGGCTGATAAATGGGCGCGGCAGGAGTTTGCTGAGCGGGTTGCGACTCGGCACCAGCCGCAAATATAGATCGAATAAATTAAAGCTAGTTGGGAATTAATAAATGGCCACTTTTACTTGTTTCTCATCTTTGTTGGCGGCAGCCGGTGAACCCAGTGCGTTGGATCGTCTCTGGTTCTACGTGCAGATATTCATTGGTTTCTCATTCATAATCTTTATCCATGAGCTGGGGCACTTCATAGTAGCCAAGTGGGCCGGCGTTCGCGTTGAACAGTTTGCCATCGGATTCATGAGGGAGATATTTGGTTTCACTTATGGAGAAACCCGCTACTCGTTCAACCTGTTGCCACTAGGCGGGTATGTGAAGATGCTGGGGCAGGAGGATTTTGAGGTTGATAAGACCGGCGATCTTCAATTTAAGGATGATCCCCGTTCGTTTGCCAACAAACCGGTGGGGCATCGCATGGCGATAGTGTCGGCCGGAGTAATCATGAACCTGATCCTGGCCGGTGTACTGTTCATGATTGTTTTTCTGGTTGGCAAAGAGGTGGCGGCTCCGCGGTTGGGGGTGGTTTTACCTGATGAACCGGCCGCCATGGCGGGATTGCAGGCGGGCGATAGGATCATCTCGATAAACGGAGACGAGATAGATGAGTTCAATGATATTTCGATGAGTGTTGTGCTTGCTGAACCTGATAAAGCTCTGGATTTCGAGGTTGAGCGGGAAGGTAAAGTCAAGCACGTTTCGGTTCACCCCCGGTTGAATCCCAAGACGGGGCGCTTACAGGTTGGAATCACTCCGGCACAAACGGCAGAGATAGTGGCGATTAGTCCTGATTGCGATTTGAAAAATCCACGCCACCCACGCACCGGGGATAAGCTAGTGGAAGTTGGGGGGCAGGCTGTAACTGACGAGAACGCCAATGATTTCGTAGCTCTGCTGGTTACCGATCCTTTGAAGTATCCGGAAGTGATAGTGTCCCGTCCGAAAAAATGGGATGGTCCTGAAGACGGTCCCAGGGAGCGGGTGGCGGTGGATGTTGTACCACATCTGATGTTGTTCCAGGCGGAGAGAAAAGTTGAGCATAATCTATTAGGGCTTGTTCCACCTGTTCAGTTCAGCCTTGTCGAGCCTGGTGGTCGGGCGGAGTTGGCCGGAATAAAAGTCGGCGATGTTATTTTGTCCTGGGATAGGATAGAGTACCCGACAACTACGCAGGTGGAAGAGAGTATTCTCAACCTGGTGAAAGATAATCCGCAGCGTCCGGAACGGGATATTCCGATCATCGTGATGCGAGATGGCGTACGAAAAAACCTGGTTGTCCGCCCGAAGGTGAAACGGACTCCTCTTACCGGAAAACTAAAACGGCCCAAGATTGATGCTGATTACGGCATGATCGCCGACCTGCTGGTTGTGGCGTCGGTCGTGGACGAAATAATGGGAAAACCATCTCCGGCCAAGTTGGCCGGTTTGCCGGCGGGGGCTTTCATAACTGCCGTGAATGGGGTCGAGGTCAAAACGTGGATCGAGCTTTGCGAGCAATTGAGAAAATCCGCAGGCGAACAGGCTGTGGTGACTTACGATTTTGATGGGCAGAAAGGATTGACCTGTGAATTCCCGGTTCCCCGGAGTGTGAGGACCGAGCTTGGGCTGGGGCCTGAAGCGGTGATTGTAGAGGTTGATGGTAAAACCCAGGCGGAGGTTAAAGGGGAAAACAGGACCGCTCCGGTTGTAGTCAGGCACCCATTGGGCTTGCAGGCGGCGCTAAAAGCGGCTGTGGGTAAGACGGTGGAGATTAAGTATCGCGAAAACAAGCTGGAGGAAACGAAGACCGCTCAGTGTAAGATAACTGAGGATATGGTGTATCCCTGGGTGAGTTCGGTGATATATACTGTCGATTTGGGATTCGGCTCGGAAACAACCGTATTGCGCAAGAGCAGTCCAATAGCCGCTCTGAAGGTCGGAATTAAAAAGACATATTACTTTGTCATGCAGGTTTACCAGGTTATGGAGCGGATGATTTTCTCCCGCAGTTTCGGAGTGGAGAACATTTCCGGTCCGGTCGGCATTGTGAAAATGGGCAGCCAGATGGCTGAGGCGGGTACGGTTCAACTGCTGTTTTTCCTGGCGATTATTTCAGCCAACCTGGCGGTTATTAATTTCCTGCCGCTTCCGATTGTGGACGGCGGTTTGATGGTTTTCCTTTTGATTGAGAAAATCAAGGGCAGCCCGATCAGCCTTCGCGTTCAGGTTGCCACGCAGATTATTGGATTGGTGCTGATAGTTTCGGCATTTTTGTACGTTACTTTGCAGGATCTCACCCGGTAAGGGGCATACTGTTATTTAGTAAGCTCAATTGAGTGATGAGGCTGAGAGGCACATCGTTTCCTGCAGTCCCGTTTGGCAGATTCGCTGTTTACCTCTTACCCGAAGTTGCTCGGCGATTCTGGAAGCAGGTAGGGCCTGGATTATGGCTTCAGCCAGTTCTCTTGAATATTGGTTTACTGACCGGGGAGCGACATGGGCTCCAGCAAAGAAATCCTGATTAGTTGCCTCGGTAAAAATTTGAGGTAATAGAATGGCATTGTGTTCGGATACGGTTTTTTTCAACCATTGGTCATAGTCTGGAGGCGTCATCTGCCGGCGGAGTTTCCTGGCGTACGGAGGGAAGGGGTCTTCGTAGACTATGGTCAAGATCCCCGCGGCGGACAGTTCAGCGAGCGCACTTTCGAAAGCTTTGCAGGCGGTTAAGCTTGTGGGCTGCGAGAATATCTTCTCAAACCGCTTCAGGCTTCTTCCCATCTCTTCGGTGGTTGGGGACGTTCGAGGATTAAGATGCTCAAGCCAGCCGTTTTTGTGGTAACAATAGTCGCCTGGAATGAGGGGAAGTCCGTCTCGCACACATATCCATAGTTGTTGCCATAGTATCCACTTGTTTCTGCCGGGGATCGTTGCTGACAGGAGCAGTTCCTTTTTGAGCGAGGTTTCGCTCAGATCGCTGTAAAGTTCCAGCGACTTGATGGAAATTGCGCCGGTGGCGACGTCTTTGACTAATATATTGATATCTTCGTTTCTAACGTCTGTTGGTGAAATACCATAAACTGCTACAATTGGTGTTGTCTTGGAATTAGTCAAGCGGTTAACGGCAAAGCGGTAAGTCAGGGCATTGCCGCATCCCAAACCGTAATTGAACGATTTTACCGGCATGGTCCATGCGTCCGAGAGAACAGGGTCCACCGTTTCCGGGTTGATGCCAAATGCCGTGCGACTGCTGCCCAGGAAAACCACGTCAGGTGGAAAATTAGATTGCTGAAGAAGCTGGCTTTGCAGATATATAGGGTGTGCAAGAGATGTCTGCGGAGTTGGAATTGCATTTATCAATACTCCGCCGATTATGAAAAAGCTTATGAATGAAATAATCATGCGAACTGCGAATTGTCGACGATTATAAGTTACGTTTTTCATCGATACACTCATAAGCTAAAACTGGAAATAGAGAAACGGCGCGGACTCCGGAGCCAGGATGATTAACGCATAGGCGGTAGTCGCAGCTAATGCTCCCTGAACAATCGGCCCTGGTTGCCATTCTCGAATCCTGGGCCATAACTCTGCACTTAAGTGAAGTATCGCGCAGAATACGGTCAACATGATAACTCGTCGCCCGATGATAGGCCCATCTTCCCATACGACCAGTTTAACAAGTATTATCCAGGCCGACTCTATATCCGGAGCGCGGAACAGCACCCAGGCGAAGCAGGCGAGGTGGAACATGACCAGAATGCGAATAGCTCGGATTGGGAAAGGCATTATTTGCCCTTTTGTCGGTACCAGTCCTAAAGTTCTCTCACCAGCAAGAAGCAGCCCGTGAAACAATCCCCAGATTACAAAAGTCCACGCTGCTCCGTGCCATAAGCCGCCTAATCCCATCGTCACGGTGAGCGCAAATGCCGTACGACCGATTCCATGACGCGAACCGCCAAGTGGAATAAACACGTAATCTCTTATCCAGGTGCTCAAACTTATATGCCAGCGGCGCCAGAAATCTGATGGTCCGACAGCTAAATATGGCAGGTTGAAATTCTGCATCAGGCGAACACCGAAGAGCCTGGCCGTACCCAGTGCAATGTCGGTATACCCGGAGAAATCAAGGTAAATCTGGAAAGCGTATGCGTATGTGGCAAACCAGCATGCAGCGGATCCGTAACCCGTGGGATTGCCATAGACATTATCAACCAGGGAAGCGAGGTTGTCGGCCAGGATCGCTTTTTTGAACAGTCCTTTGAATATCAGAAGTGTTCCTTCTGAAAAATCCTGTCCGGTTCCCTCGTGATTGGATTTCAATTGAGGAATCAAATCGCCTGCGCGCATAATCGGTCCGGCAACTAATTGTGGGAAAAACACGACGAAGTTCGCGAAATCTACGAAGTTGCGCTCGGGCTTGCTTCCTCGATACACGTCGATCGTGTAGCTAAGAGTCTGGAACGTATAAAAGGAGATCCCCACCGGCAGGATTATATTGAGTGTTGGTGTGTTGGACTGGAATCCAAAAGTCTGAAGCAAGCCAGCGGCCGACTCTACGAAAAAATTGAAGTACTTAAAGGTGCCAAGCAAGGATAGGTTTACGCATAAGCTTATGCTAAGTAAGGACTTACGTCTGGAGGTGGAATCGCTTTGCGCGATGAATATACCGCAGAAATAATCGACAACTGTACTTAGAACAACCAGGCTGCAGAATCGCCAATCCCACCAGCCGTAGAAGAAGTAGCTGGCTCCCAGAAGGAGCCATTTTCTTCTGTTGGCCGGAAGTATATAGAACAGCAGAAGTACTGCCGGCAGGAATATCGCATATACAGCCTCGTTGAACAACATAGCTATATTATCGGTACCCCCTGGCCGAGACTGGAGGTGGTTGGGATGGTTCCGATGTTGGTGATTGCTGTTTTTTGAGGCTTAAGGGCGATGTTTGATGTCTTGTTAAGTTAAGTAGGACTTGTTATTTGAAATTTATAATTGACAGGGGGTGTTATGTGAGGCATTAGTGGCTTGGCGTTATAAGGCCTCCCGGTAATCGTTTCTCGTCGTCGTTCCTGGAGATTGATGGGCTGCGGCCTGTTCTTGATCGCCGAAACGGCAACAGGCGGCTGTGCTGACATATTGCGCTATATGCACTTGGTATTGATGCGAAGCAAATCGGGCACGGTGGCTAAAGCGGCGGCTGGCTTTGGAGTAAAAAGTGTGGGGGTGAGAAAAGCTCACCACTTCGCTGAATCTGACTGTATTGGTGAATCCTGGATATTAGCAGGTGAAGCTGCGCGGATGGCGTGGCACTTAGAAAGGAGTCAGGCATGGTAAGGGTAGCAGGAGGAAGGATTCTCGGTTCGGGTCTGTCCGTTATGTTTCTGGCTGTTTTTATTTTTCCGTTAATGTGTGGTTTACTGCAAGCAGCAATACCTGAAGGGTATTACGATTCCGTCGACAGGAGCAGTGCCAGCGCCATGCGTTCGACATTGCATGAGGTGATCGACGATCACACCAGGTATCCTTATACGTCTACGGCGACAGATACTTGGGATATTCTCGATGCGGCCGATGAGGATCCGAATGATTCCGGTAATATTCTTGATGTGTACAAGAACGCCTCTTACGACAAGGCGGCCGGTGGAAACGATTACTACAACAGGGAGCATTGCTGGCCCAAGTCTTACGGTTTCCCAATAGACGGAAGCACTAACTACCCGTATACCGACTGTCACCATTTGTTTGCGGCTGACTCGTCGTACAATTCGTCGCGAAATAACATGCCGTATCGTTATTGCGTATCGTGTACGGAAAAAGTGACCGAATACAACAATGGGCAGGGAGGTGGTTCCGGAGTTTATCCGGGAAATTCCAACTGGCGCAGTGGATCTGGTGAAACCGGAAGTTGGGAGACATGGATAGGCCGCCGCGGCGACGTGGCCCGGGCCTTGTTCTATATGGATGTTCGATATGAAGGTGGCACGCACAGTATAACCGATGCGGCCGAACCGGATTTGATATTAACCGATTCCAACGGGCTAATAGTGCCCGATACGAGTGAGAATAAATCGGTGGCGTACATGGGAATGCTTTCGGTGCTTCTGGAATGGCATCTAGCTGATCCGGTGGATGATGTCGAACGGGCTCGCAACGATACGGTTTATTCCTATCAGGGCAATCGGAATCCGTTTATCGATCATCCCGAGTGGGTTCACTGTATTTTCGAGGATACATGTAATCAGCCGTGGATTAATGAATTCCATTATGATAACGATGGTGGGGATACCGGCGAGTTTGTGGAGGTTGCCGGTCCGGAAGGTATGAGTCTCAGCGGCTGGCAGCTTCTCGGCTACAACGGCGATAATGGAGAGGTTTACAAAACGGTGAACCTTTCGGGAACTTTCGATGATGAAGAAGGATGTATGGGGGTTCTGGGATTCGCATTTTCCGGAATGCAGAACGGTCCGGACGGTTTGGCGCTCATCGATGACAGCAATAACGTAGTGCAGTTTTTGAGCTACGAGGGTACGTTTACCGCTTCCAACGGGTTGGCTGATGGCATGGAAAGCGAGGATGTTGGTGTGAGTGAGACATCCAGTACACCTGTCGGTTATTCGCTGCAACTATCCGGAGAAGGAGATGCATATTGCCACTTTGAATGGGAATCGCCAGCATCGGAAACCGACGGATCGGTGAATACAGATCAGACTTTGGATGGTTATTGCGGCACGCCGGTTGCTTATGATAATCCGTGGATTAACGAACTGCATTACGATAACGACGGCGGGGACACGGGGGAGTTCGTTGAAATAGCAGGACCGGCCGGTTTGAGCTTAAGTGGCTGGAAGTTGATTGGCTATAACGGCGGAACGGGTTTAGCATATGATACGATCAATCTTTCGGGCACGTTGCCCGATGACGATAACGGGTTTGGCGTTCTTGCGTTCGCGTTCAGCGGCTTGCAAAACGGAGCTCCGGATGGAATCGCTCTGGTTGATAACGAAGATAATGTAATTCAATTCCTCAGTTATGAAGGTTCGTTTGAGGCAAACGATGGCGCCGCCGATGGTATTACTTCAACCAATATAGGGGTAAGCGAAACAAGCAGTACGCCGATTGGTTATTCCCTGCAGTTGTCCGGATCAAACGGCTGCGAATACACCGATTTTACCTGGCAATCGCCGGCTAGCGATACTGACGGAGATATAAACACGGGGCAGAGTTTCGATTCCGGTTGCGAGTAACTCAGCTGGATTGTAATTTGCGAATACCGTTGATTGAGATAAATGGGATCATTGCCGCCCGGAGATATTAATTGCCGGGCGGTTTTTCCGCTTCGGAAAATTCGAATAGAGCGACCGATGGCTATCGGTTCATAAGCTGGTTTGCAGATTCTTTCCACATTCCGGGCACGTTCCCGAATTGTTCCCGGTCAGGTTATAGCCGCAGTTGGAGCATTTGGCGAAAGCAGGATCACTGCCGGCGCAAGCCGACACCATCATCAACAAGGATGCGGCTAAACCTGCACGCGCTAACAGGCTAAAACTGGTTTGCAGCAGCGAAATCGCCGCTGACGGAGGAGAGTTTGTCAGGGCTAAATCGGGGCGAACAAGGCCGCTGACTACGTTACAACCGTTAGCGCCCAGGAAAACAATGGTTGCCCAGAAGAACATACGCGGTTGCTGAATATGCGTCTTGAAAATGCAAGATACAAGGATGAATACTACCAGGGCATATCCGAGAAACGTCAAAATGTCCCATGTGTCCATAGCCGTTACTCCTCATCAGGAAATGTTTACTTCAATTGAGTTTAGGCTTGTTTTATCGCTGAGGCAACCGTAAATGCCGGAATTATTTATCGTGGATTTAGCGGGCAATACTATTGGGCAGGCTGTTTGTATTGCTTTTACCAATTGATTTTATTCTGATCGAAATTGAGAATAACAAAAACTCATATTCATATAGTTTAATCTTAAACTCTGTTTTTGCCGGGTTTGCCCTTGGTCGCCGGTCTAATGTAAAGTTATATAAAGGCCGTCTTTGCAATTCATAACTGTGTTGTTCGCAGTTACCCGCTGTGGTTCGTCGATAACCGAGTGTGGGAGGACCGAGGAGTGTCCCGGTCCGGTTAACTGAGACAGCTAAGTGAAAGGAACGATCATGTCGATCATAGGAAGCGTCGGAGGATCCGGTTTGGATCTGACACAGATGCTCCAGCGCCTGACCGGCGAGAGCGAAAGTTCCCAGGGGCAAGCAGTTCGCGGAAGTCCGCCAGAAGGCGCTCCTCCACCTGGAGGTCCTCCGGACGGTGGAGGCGGTATGATTTCCGACAAAGTGGGTGAGTTTGCCAAATCTGCAGGTTTGGATTCTGAAACCGTAGCCGCTTTGCAGGAGGAACTGGATACCGCGATCAATGAGGCCCTTGAAGAGGCTGATGAATCGACGGATGTTCGCGAGGTCATTGACGGTGCCATTCAAGCCACGCTAGATGAGTACGGATTGGATGGAGAGGCCTTCTTAAGTGAAATGAAGGCGTCGATGCCACCTGAACCTCCGAGTCCCCCATCTACAGGTGGGGAGATGACCACCAGTGATATCATGTCGGAAATGCTGGGGGTCTTGAGTAATGGGACCTACAGTTCCAGTTCCACAGCTAATTTGTCGCTTTTGGATGCATTAGCTTGACCTTTTGCGTGCGCAACGTCTGAAATGGTACGCAAATGTTGTGGCCCTCGCCCGAGGAAATGGCAGGTACGGCGGAGCGGTGCCTGCCAGCCTTTTGGGGGAGAGTTAAGAGGGGATAGAATTATCGGCTATTGGGTGATATTGACATTTCTTTGCGCAGGGTTAAGTCACTCAATCATTCGATTGTGATACAATGACAGGCATGGTGGAAAAACAGACAATCCGGGCTGATCGGTTACTTATTGTGGACGATGATGTGCAACTCTGTGACTTGGTTACGGAGTATCTGGAACCACACGGTTTTGTTGTAGAAGCAATACACGACGGTGATCGAGGCCTTGAGCGGGCGTTGTCCGGAGAGCATGCGATAGTGGTACTGGATGTTATGCTTCCCGGTAGCAACGGTTTTGATGTACTTCGGAATCTTCGAACCAAATCGGATATTCCCGTTTTGATGTTGACTGCTCGGGGGGACGATGTCGATCGAGTTGTGGGATTGGAGATCGGTGCGGATGATTATTTACCCAAGCCCTTCAATCCGCGGGAGCTTGTGGCCAGAATCAGAGCTATCCTCCGCCGTTCGGTACGTACAGATAAAGGAACGGTGATTTCTGTTGGCGGTGATCGCATTGTTCTCGGCGATGTGGAGTTGGATATTGGCGCCCGTATTGTTCGAAGAGCCGGCGAAATCGTGGAACTTACCGGAGTAGAGTTCACCCTGTTGGAATGTCTGTTGCGTTCGGCCGGTTCGGTTATTACTCGCGAGGATCTTTCGCAAACGGTACTTGGTAGAACACTTACGCCCTATGACCGCAGTCTCGATATGCATGTAAGCAATCTGAGGAAAAAACTGGGACATCAAGTCGGCGATACCGAGAGGATTAAGACCATTCGCGGAGTGGGTTATATCTATACGATTGTTGATTCCGCTGACCGGGCTGTCTCTCCCCAAGGCTAGTTTGCTCGAGCGGTGCGGTAAGTTTATAGAACATGAAAACGCTTTTTCTGAGAATCTTCATACTATGCTGGATTACCAACGTAGTGGTTATCTCCGCGTTGGTGCTGTTGGCCTCCCAGACGAATCTTCTTCCTAAACCTGAACACCGATTTTGGGATGATCGCCTCGGAATCATAGGGTGCTCCGCAGTATCGGTTGTGGAGCATGGTGGAAAAACTGCTCTTAAGGACTATTTAAACAATTTGCAGCGGACGACGGGCAGTACAGCTTATATAGTTAACAATGAGGGGCAGGAACTTCTGGACAGGCCGCTTCCGCCGTCGGCTCGGCAGGTTGTGCAACAGATCAACGAAAAGGATGCGATCGGTTCAGATTCTCCGTTGCACGGATTGTGGGCTGGAAGACTGGTATATGGTTCAGAAGGTCACCGGTATGTGACTTTGATAGAGTTGAAGAAACCTCCATCGAATTCCGTATTTCGTGTTCCCGGGCCACTCGTTATGCCAATGCTGGTTGTTGTTATTACTGCGGGAGCTATCGCTTTCGTACTCGCGTATTATGTAACTTCTCCGGTCAGGAAACTGCGAGTGGCAACTCAACGTTTTGCGGCCGGGAATTGGGCCGCTCGTGTTGGACCTGCTGTAGCCAGGAGACGTGACGCCATCGGTGAACTGGGCCGGGAGTTCGACGTAATGGCTTCCCGAATTCAGTCCTTGATTATCGCTCAGCGCCGTCTACTGCAGGATGTTTCTCATGAGTTGCGCTCACCGCTGGCACGGCTCAATGTCGCCTTGGGAATAGCATCATCAAAAGCCGGTCCCGGTGCTCAGGATGCACTGACGCGTATCGAACATGAAGCGATTCAGCTTAATGAACTTATAGGCCAGTTACTGACGTTGAGCCGGTTGGAATCGAATCAGGTGGACACTGAGCGAAGCGAGATCGATCTTACTGCGGTTGTCGATGTGGTTGTAGAAGACGCGAACTTTGAAACGAAGCAAAAAGAGCGAAAGGTCCGTATCGTTCGTCGGGAAGTATGTCTCGTGTCCGGAGTCGAATCATTACTCCGCAGTGCAGTTGAAAATGTACTCCGCAATGCTATTTCATATACTGCTCCAGGGACAAACGTTGATGTTGAGGTTTTCCATAGATCAGAAAACAATGTCGATTTTGCCGTTGTATCCGTGAAGGATCGTGGTCCGGGTATCCCATCGGAGCATTTGGAATCGATATTCCGCCCTTTTCACCGTGTGGAGGATGCTCGTGATAGACATCGTGGCGGAGTAGGGTTGGGGCTGGCCATTGCCGCGAGGGCGATAGGTATTCATGGTGGAAATATCATCGCGGCGAATGCTCCGGAAGGTGGTCTTATTGTCGAGATTTCTCTCCCCTTGACGATTCTATGTGAACACGACAAGATGGAAAAAAAGCAAGATAACATGAGCGATAAATGAGCTTTAGCTCAAACGCGATTCTCTTCTGCTTATTCGTTATAAAACCTGGATTGTAACACATCTTATTGAATATATTCACGATAATATCCCCGTTGGTAATTCTCAGGGCAAGTTTAGCAGTGGTTGACAAGATCGCCGAGCCGCGTGTTTTTTCGGAAGGGAGATTGCGGTTTAGTTTGCCATTTGACTGCCTCTTGACATAAAATGTTCTCTGCTTTTTTGTCAAAGGTGATTTATGCAGGGATCGAAATATCGAAACGGGTTTTCAAAAATCTTATCAGCAGGGATCTATCCTTTATTTTACGTTTGGATAATCGCGGTACTTTCCGGTTGTACGGAATCTGAAAGCAGGTTCGATAGTGAAAGCCAAAAGTCGGCGTATTGGAAGTATCCATCCATCTGGTGGCGACCGGTTCTTGGTGAAAACGTTTCTGATTGGGAAATTCTGCCCCAGGATGCTGGTCCTGGCGAGGTTATTCTGTCAAAACGTAACGAATTGGGATTGTTATCGAATTTTGCTGATACACCGTTTACTTTTCGAGGGAAGCGATATGCCAGTGTGGAGGGTTTCTGGCAGATGCTGAAATACCCGGAAGGGGATAATGATCCAAGATGGGAGTATCCCGGCGTTACATGGAATTACACCAGGCAGGATGTTTCACAGATGATCGGTTTTGAAGCCAAGAGAGCTGGTAAACTCGCTTCAGCCAATATGGAAGTGATGGGGATAAACTGGGTTAGCTTCGAGGGGCGGCGATTGACATATCGTACTTCCAGAAAAGGAAAGCACTACGATTTGATTGCGGCGGTGACGGCAGCCAAAGTTCAGCAGAATCCCGAAGTTAAGGGTCTTCTCCTGGCTACCGGCGATCTGATACTCCGCCCTGATCATAAGCAGGATCCCGACGCACCGCCGGCTTGGCGTTACTGTGAAATCCTCATGAAAATTAGAAATGCACTGCGGGAGAATAAAAATCCGCTCAACGATTCAGGCATTTCCATAAACGTGGAACTTCTCTTTCGGTGGGGCGAGGAGCTGTAGAAAATACCGCCGGCACAACCCGTTTCTTTTTTTGTCATTGATTAATCGATAATAGCGAAGTTATCCGGCGTTATTAAACCCTATCGGCGGACGTTGAACCAATTATTGCAGTAGGGGCATTTCACATCACCGGACGGAGATATCTCCGTGTCGGTGGATAATCCGGCACCGCATGTCGGGCACGAAAAGCCTTCCTCCGTTTTGATGGCAGATGAGAGATCGGTCGATGAAGGTGGCGATGAGTTTTTACTGAATACAGATATTAGTAACGCAACTGGAAAGCAAACGAGCATTAATCCCAGGAATGTGCCGAAGATACGAAATTCGAGTGGTGTAGATCCGAACGAATCAAAAGGTTCCACCCAAAGGAAAATGATAACCGTCAGCCCGATTCCCCCGAAACAGAGGGAGAATACGGAGAATACAACGCCGATTATCTTACCCGCTTTCTTCTGCGGGTCGTATTGCTGGTTCATAATAGTCCTCGGCCGACACGGATTACCGATTATCGTATACCTGCAAAATGCTAACAGGATGATTGGCTTAAAACAAGGCCGTTGGTGTCAATGTAGTTATATTGAGTACGACAACACTGGTTATCTGTTTCTTACATACTCCAGCACCTTGCTGGTCGGAAGAGGACGCGTACCGGGACCCACTCGGACGAAGAATTCCTCTTCCGTTCCATGTTTCAGAAATACAGGAATCGTTGCCGGCTCGATGTCGACAACCAGTATCTTCTTTTCTCCAAGCGGTACTAAACCAAAGGCGATCAATGCTGAGTGTTCCAGGCCGATATGCTTCTTGAACATATTGTTGAAATGGAGCAGATACTTGTCTTCGTTGGGAAACCGGTCCGCTTCGATTCCGAGTATATTCGCGTTATCCTCAACACCGACCAGAAGCGTACCGCCGTCGGTATTCATGAAGGCGGCCAGTGTCTTGAGCCAACTGTGGTTAATTACCTTGTCCGCTTTATCGGCTTTCAGGTTCCAGCGCAGAGTAGATTTAAACTCCAGCTGTTCGTGTTCGCCTTGGGCAATCAGGGCCAGTGTGTCCTCTTCCGATCTCGCACTGTGTTTTCGTCTGGAAGAAAGATTGCGAATTCGTATCCCGTACACGTATGCCTGGGCGATAACCGCAATAACTCCGGCCAGGATGATTACCAAAAGAGTATTAACCAGTACTTCTTCGTCGCGGTGGAAATCCGCTAACAGATCATCTTCGGCTGTTGAAAGCGCAAGCCACCTTGTTTGGTCTCCGAAATCAGTATTGGTAAAAGACCACCAGATGCGTTTTTTGTCGGCCATCACGGCAAATGGTTCAGGTATTAAACCTCCGCTTATAACCTTTTGCAGGTGGTTGCGAACCTCAGCGGTTGGATCACGTTGCTCAGTGAAATAGATATCGCGGCTGGTTACTTCCACATTACCGTTGACAGCGCAGGATATACGCAGAACATCTTTACCAGCGGATAAAAGAAGGACCTCGCTGTTTTCAGAGATAGGTAACGAATTTACAAGGTTTACCATCGCATCGTTGCTAATGCACAGTGCCGCGGCTTGCCAGTGATCGTCTGGGGTATTCCAGAGTATGGAAGCGGTAAAACCTGTAGTACTACCTGCGACATCCAAACCATTATTCGTCCATTGCACCTGGCAGGGTTCAGCTTTACGTGTCGTTTTTAACCAGGCGGGTTCTTCATGATCGGAGGTGGATTCGGTTTTTTCTGCGGCTTGCCGGTTACCTTCGCTACGGGTTAATAGTACGTTAGTGCCGTACGAATCAATGAATATCGCAGAGGTTACGTGATTGAGGGAGTTAATCGTCGGAGGGATTAAAACCTTACCGATGGTGTCCGGTGAGCTGAGGTTAAGGATACCCTCGCTTCCATAGGCGGCCAGCAATTGAAGGTGACCTGTGACAGGTTTGATGAAATCGCCCGATTTTCCCTTTACGATTTCGACCTGTTTTCTACTTAGTTTCCGACAAGCCGTTTCCGCTTGTTCGGTTCGTCCTAGAACTATGATTACCAGCAGGACTGCCGCCGAGGCGAATATGGCAAAAGCGGCTATACGCAGCACACGATGACTGCCTGTAACCGGTTTCGACTTTAAAGAAGCAATAAGGTTTCTCATACTCTTTTTACTGATCCGTATTTGTTTCCACCAATTTCCATTCTATGCAATTAATATCATATACCGAGGGAACATTAATCGACCAGAACTATCGTGTGCAAGTCATGATTGAAAATGTTTGCATGACGCAAGAGTAATAAAACCGGTGTGCTTGTATCACGAAAAGCACACCGGCCTGTTTTGACGTCTTTTGTTTGTGAAGTGCTTATTCTAACGGCATGTAAATATCCGTTACCAGATCCTCAGGAGGCGTATCCTGGGGACTGTTTTTATAGTGCTCAATGGAGGGGGCGGAACGGATTTCCCGACCGCTGCCGGGTAGCCACTGGCCACACAGTTTGCCGTAGGTTTCCGTGAGTTTCTCGTAAGGGCCGTTGTGGGTGCAAACCGCGTAATCGCCGTCGCCGATTGTCTGTACTCCGACATCGCCTTCCGCCTGGATGTTATCCGGTGCGGTGATACAGGCATCATAGCGGATTTTGTCCGGCGGAGTGACATTCGGGTCATCGTAGGAGAGCCCGTAGAATACGGTGTCTGGTCTGAACAGCCCTTTAGGGCCCGCCCACGCGCATAGTTTTTCCCAAGTTGAGCCCACTTCTTGATACGGGCCTACATGCCTCATAAACGCAACGCGAATCGGATCCACTTTTTTTATTTCCACGTCCATTGTGTTTCTATCCATTATAAGGGGGTCGAAGGATTCCAGGTTGCCCTCCTGCATAAAGTGTACACCGGAAGGTGCCTGGGAGTAGGAAAGTGCCTGGTGTAATTTCCGAAACTCAGTTGGTGACAGGTTGAACATTGCTCTGAATGCGCGGGTAAAACCTTCATGAGTTTCCAGCCCCGCTTCAAAGGCGATTTGCGTGATCGGCATTTGTGAACCTTTGAGTCGCAGGGCTGCGCGTTCCAGTCGCAATCGTCTGATATGTTCAGCCACAGATTCACCGACCATTCCACTGAATATTCTATGGAAGTGATAAGGGGAGAACATGGCCACCTTGGCCAACTCTGCCAGTGAAAGGTCGTTATCAAGATGATTCTGAATGTGTATCAGCACTTTGAGAATCCGTTCCTGATATGTGTTGTTTGTTTCTTGTTTCATTTTGCTGCTCATGGATAGAAAGGTAATGGTTAAGGGTATGTTCTGCTTGACGGTTCTTGCGAATATGATCCGTTTTTTGTTCTACTGGCAATGTCTAGTGAAACAAAGAGTAAGAAAGAAAAGAATCACAGTTCGTGGTTACTAAAAACTTTAGGTGTAAGTTGGAGAAAGCTAATTGTTTTTATTGGGGTTGTCCGTATTTTGTCTTGCATTCTGACTGGATATAGATACAATTTAGGAAGCTCGGGCAAAATGGCCTGAATTGGGGCTCATTAGAAGCAGTTGTGGTATCAATATTTAGATATACGGGGTGGGTGGCTTTTTCGCGCGGTACGTGCGCGTAGTATCGCCTGTTCCGGCGGGCCAGATAGTAGTTGCGTTTAATCCATTACCGGCGGCACGAGTATTGCACCTGGAGGAGGGGACTCGTGTCGCTTTTCTTTTTACTAGCGGGAGATGCGAGCAGTATTCGCCTGGAAATGTAAATCCTTTGGTCCCAGCGGAGCCGGTTTGTAACCCAATAATTCCGCATACAACGATCCAAATCGCCCGAGAACCCCTTGATCTATCAAATATCGTTGGAAGATTGTATTGATCAAGCCTATCGGTTAAGCTGAAAGCGCTTTCATTGCTTTTTGTTGTTCTTTTGCAGGTTCGTTATTACTAAGTTGTTGCTTGAAATGTTGGCACAGTTTTCAGGGAGGTTTGGAACGTGAGTAGATTCCTTTCGATTGTTCTCGTCGGATTTATTCCCGCCTGGTCCCAGGCGGCCACCCTCGAGTTGGAGGGCCCCTGGTGGTTCCGAACTGATCCGGGCGATGTGGGCACAAATCAGGGGTGGGCGACTGCCGAGAAAAACGATTCAAACTGGAGATCGATAGAAATAGGCAAGCCCTGGGAGGAGTTGGGGTATCCCGATTACGATGGATATGCATGGTACAGGTGTGATGTTGATGTTCCGGCTGGCTTTAACCCCAAAGACACCTTCATTTCAGTTGCAGGCGTAGACGACGCATACCAGGTGTTCATCGATGGCGTGCTCGCCGGCGGTAACGGCGACATGGTGGGAAAATCCAAGACCATGAACTGGATTCCCTCTTTCGTACCCATTGGCTCTGTGTTGAAAGTTGGAAAGAAAGTTCAGATAGCTTTTCGTGTACACGATTTCGGTGGCGGGGGAGGGATCATGCCCGCCGACGTTAAATTGTGTGACGACACTAAATTACTGCCGGAGGCTGACCGCTACCGGTTAGCGGCCGACAAGGCCCCGGCCGGCGCCTACCCGCGATGGGTGGAGCAGAAGCAGGTCTACTGGACTATCACCGGTGTTGAAGATGCCGATTTCGAAAGCGCTCTTGGTGAAGAAGGAACTATTGAACTTAAATCCAAAAAGTTTTCCATTGCTCCGTTCCTGCAAGTCGATGGAAAGTTTTTAACTTCAGAGGATGTTGACCTATCTCAGACTCTCGATGATGGGTATTTACCAATTCCTACAGTGGAGTGGAAAACGGCGAATCTATCGCTCCGCCAGATGTTGTTTACCTGGGGACCAAAGGACAATGCGGTTACCTATGCAGTGTACGAATTGTCCAATACTACGAAAAAGCCTGCTTCTGGAAAACTATTCCTCACTTTTCGTCCGTTTCAACTGGTTCCGCCAACCATGTACGGAGGGATGGCCGACATACGGAAAATCGACTTCCTCGATAACACTGGGCAGCAGATTCTCATTAACGACGAGCAGTTGATAGTCGCCACCTCAAAACCGGATGCCTATGGAGCCCAGAGTTTCGAAAACGATGATGTCATCGAAGTTCTTTTGAAAGGCGAAATGCCGCAGGAAAAGAACGCTGACGATCAGACTGGCGGGGTTTCTGGTGCGATCGCATACGATTTTAATCTGGAACCGAAACAAAATGTGATGTACGTATTTACCATGCCCCTCGATAAGCGCACCGGTGAGATGAAAATCCCAACTGAGCTACAGGTGGCAAGTGAGTTGGAAAGAACCAGGGGGTATTGGCGGGATCGTTTGAATCGGGTCGTCCTCGCCTGTCCGGATAAAGTATTGATGGATACTTTTCGAGCGAATCTTGCTTACGTGTTGATTACCCGGGATCGCAGTGCCCTGCAGCCAGGTTGCCGTAATTATGAAAAAGCCTGGATTCGCGACGGGGCGGAGATGTCGGCCGCTATGTTACGCGTCGGATGCGACAAGGAAGCTAAAACGTTTCTCGATTGGTTTGCTGCTCAGCAGCTGTCCAATGGCGAGATGCCCTGCATAGTCCAGGCCGACGGGAATCGGCCCGGGTTCAGTCTCGACTGGAAGGAATACGATGGGCAGGGAGCTTTCGTATTCGGGTGTGCTGAATATTATCGTTTCACCCGCGATAAGCAGTTCGTGAAAAAACAATACCCGGTAATCAAAAAGTGTTTGGAATTCCTGCAGCATCTGCGAGAGCAGGGATTGGCCGATAAGGAAGAAGCCCACAAAGGAATTCTACCGGAATCGATCAGTCACGAAGGCTACTTTCCTCCTATGCACAGCTACTGGGATGATTTCTGGGCATTGAGAGGTTGGAAGGATGGTCAGTTATTGGCAGAAATCGCCGGGCAACACGAGCAGCTCGACTGGATGAAACGAGAAGAAGAACTGCTTCGGGTCGGCACCTTGAGATCGATCGATCTCGTTCGTTCCAGGGGGAAAGCCGCCTACATTCCCGGCTGCGCGGAAAAATGCGATTTCGATGCCACGTCGACCGCGATATCAGTTTGGCCCACCGATGAATATCGAAACTTGCCGCAGGAGGCACTCGCGGCAACATTCAACAGGTATTACAACGATACTCTCCTTCCTCGAATCAAGGAGTTCGCCGGTGATGGATTTACTCCATACGAGGTTCGCACAGGATTAGCCTGGCTGATCAGGGGAGAGGTGGACAAAACCTGGGTTCTGCTCGATCACCTGCTGAATATGCGTCGCCCTGAGCCTTGGAATCATTGGGCTGAAGTGGTAACCGCTGATCGAAACAAACCGCAATATCTCGGCGACATGCCGCATATGTGGATCGGCTCGGAATTCATGGTCGTAGTTCGCAGCCTTTTCCTATACGAACATGATAACCGACTGATTCTCGGTCGAGGAATTCGAAAAGAGTGGTTAACTCAAGATACTCCCGCGGAAGTGAAAAACGCTCCAACCCATTTTGGGGCAATCTCTTATTCACTCAAACGATCTGGAGATAAGATGGTGTTCAGAGCCGAAGGCGATGCCAACCCACCGGCAGGATTCGTGCTTGATCTGTGCGGAAAGCAGATAAAGTTTGACGAGCTTCCGATGGAGATAAAGCTCGGCATTCATGTTGGAGTTAACAAACCGTAACATGACATATAAAAAACGACCGTAGGGTCCGCGGAGCGAACCCTACGCATTGGTTATTACGTAAAGCTGTTGGTTATTCCAGCACAACGGTCGAGGTGATTGTGCCTGTCATATATCCATTATAGCTTTCATCGAATAGCTGGATTGTCTGCACAAGGTCACAGTCGGTACCGCCATCGCGGCCGAGCGGGCAGTAGTGCAGGTATAACGGTGTCTGAACAAACGGGTCTACATCGAACTTGTCTTCCGGATCATTCTGGCCGGTAAGGGTGAGCTTGATCCGGTCGCCAAGCAGAGCCTCTCCCATGCAACCGCCGAACGCTTTCTGCGACCGGGCAAGCGCTTCACGATAGTCAGAGTAACATACCTCACCATTAATGGATAACTCAATATAGATTTCTCGCATGCCAAAGGCGCACTCGGGCGTGGGAAAGATAGGTTGGGCGCTCACCGCCAGGTAGTAGGTGGTTGGAGAACCGAATTCCACGCGACGTACCGATTTTTTCTCGTCTTCGATCACTGTGGCCGTTACCATCGCCGTGCCTTCAGATCCACTGGTTAGTTGGATAGTTGCTTCACCGTTTTTGTTGGTAGTTATGGGATTAGTCCCGCTCAGCTTACCGAAATCAGTGCTGAAGGTTATCTCCTTATCCGCCAGCGGATCTCCAGCCAGGGTGATACACGAAGCAGTCAACGTTACCGTTTCGCCAGGCAGTACCGTGCGGGGATTTGCCGTAAGGCCAATGTGATATTCGCTGAGATACACAATCACGTTGTTCGCACCGGATTTCACCGTAAACGAAGTATCGTTCTCCAGGAGTATGTTTTCATCAACATCCAGCGCTTCGGCATGCAGATTGACTTCATGCCCGGCGATAAGATCGGTAATCTCATGCCCTACATGAGGAATATCCTCAACCCTTGGAAAAGCCGGTAGTGGAATATCCGGATTACTGTAGGAAACTTCCACTGCGGTACTCACTGTGCTGGACGGGTAATTCCGCGTCTGGCAGTTAATCCAGCTGGGTAGATACAACGCCCCGTCAAGCCAGCGGGGATAATGTTCAAAGTCTGCTCCAGGACCGACAATCGTGCTTACAAATGCGTCCCGATCCGGCAGGTCCTGGCTGGCCATGGTGTTGATAAACGTAAGTGCGCCGATAGCTTCGGTGGTACTTAGACTTCCGTCCCAGCAGAACGTGCTGCCCGAACCGATAATACCGAAAGTGGCAGCCAGTCTGCTGGAATTGGAAAAACCAAGATAAACCAGGCTGTTGGGCAAACTCGGCAGGTAGCTGAAAAACAGATCTTCTCTCATATAGATATACCAACGGGAGGTTCCGGCTGTATAGTCCGTATACATGACCCGCAACAGTCTTCCCGTGTCCAGCTCTGTCTGCACATTGATACTGGTGAGCGGTTCGACAGTGTATTTCAGGCTACCGTCAGGATCGAATAGTGTGGCGGCAGCTCCAACCTGCACGTAAACGTATTCCGGATCAGGCGCGTTGGGAGTCAATCCGAAAACAGAAGGATCGAGCAGCATGCTATGGGATATCAAAACGATTACACCGTAATCCCCAACATCGATCATATCGTGTAAACCCAACGTGCCGTAGCCGTCGGCTTTTTGGTTCAACTTGGTCGTGACGTCTCCGTGTTCCCAACCGTGATTGTCCATCAATGTGGTACGTAGACTTTCCAAGGTGGACGAATCCGCTCCCTTATAGTGTTCGGTGGCCGTACTCATCAGGAGTACCGATTTGGAAATCGGCGAATGCTTGTGCTCATCAACCACGGGCAGGGATAGTAGTCTGCTTCTGCGAAGGGATCGCAAACCTGCATTACGGTTGAATGCCGGAGGATTACTATTGACGAGTTTAGGATTATCGATAATCGAATTGTCTTCATCTTCTGAGGCGATTTCCGTGTTAATTGCGCCAATTAAACCATCAGCGAATTTCAGCCAAATGGAGTAACCGTCGGCCGCAATCCCCGCTGAAGCTATCTCTGGTGAACTCACAAGGTTGGCAACCAGTTCATCCCGAGCTTTATCGATAGTCTTACTTTCCAGGGAAATCGAGAATTCTGACACCGACTTGGTTACCGCGTCACTATTTGCCGTAGGCATAGGCTGTCCAGGCGGTGACGTTGGTTCAGACGGCAAACCGGGTGTTGATCCACAACCGGTAATCTGAATCAAAGCCACATATGGTGCAAACAGTAATATTATCCATCGGGGAAACAGTGTTTTTGGCATCTTTACCGACTCCAGAACAAAAGGCCATCCGTTCCTGAAAACGGGTGCATCCTGACGATGGTGCGTTTCCAGAGAACACCCTCTATATGGAAACAACACCTTCCAGTTACAAAAGCGGGATTCGTGAACCGGCGCTGCGGTTGAATCTGGATGTAGGTTTTGAAGGCGAAAGCGATGTAATCAGGATGCAAAACTGTGCCTATTAGGCGTTTTTTAACGTTTTTTGTTTCGCTACAGCGGTGGTTAAGGTAACCTGCCCAGATCGTGTTCAGGGGCATTTCGTCTGAAGTTCAGGTACAGGCCGGAATTCACATTTCGAGAGGTGGGTTATGTCCAGGCGACTTAGGAAAATGGTTTATATGTGTTCAGTGGGTTCGTTGCTTTTCGTGATGCTTGATAGCTGCAAAAAGGAGGGGGATGCCAGGCAAACCGAGAAGCCGCAAGCCAGAACTGACGTACTGGCCGAGTATGCGGGTAAGCTTGCCAAAGCCGATCTCGCAGATGGTAAGCAAGACAAAATCATCTCCAAATGTGTTACCTGTTCGTTAAACATGGATGGCAAGAAAGAGAATTCACGCAAAGCTCTTGACTATACCCTGTATTTCTGCACTCCGCGTTGTGCGGAAAAATTTTCCGAAGACATGAGCGGAATGCTGGCCGGTTTGAAAATACCCGATACTCCCGCAGCAACTGCTACGAGTGATGATGCCAGGTTAAAGGAGATGGACGAGAAACTGGCCCAGGCGGACCGGCTGGACGGGGCGGAAGACAAGGTTGTAACCCGTTGTGCAGGCTGCGCCTTGAAAATGGATGGAAAACCGGAATTCGCCATGGAGGTCCGGGGATACACCATGTATTTCTGCAGCAAAGACTGCGAGGAAAGGTTTGGAAAAGACACGACGAAGTCGGTTCTTGATCTGGTTATACCCAATGAATAATACAAGGTATGCGTTGTTCGGTGATCGGTTCAAGGCGCCTGGTCCGGCACGTGGTCCGGCACGTGGTTTCCAAATATTACGTTTGGAAGTTTGCCTGGTAGTATGCTGGGCTGCTTCAGCGGGGTGTGCTATACATCGGGAATCGGTTACGGAGGTACACCGGGCACTGAATCAGTGGGAAAGGCCGCGGCAGTTTGAGGTGATGAACGGTCAGGCGGTAGCCGCTCGGGAAGAAATCGAGCGGCACTCTTCCAAACCGCCTGTTGCTCAAGCGGATTTTTCCCGGTTGCAGGAATTGATAGAACTGGCGTTACGGGAAAATCCAACTATTCGGGTTGCGGTTACCGAGGTTGAAGTTGCTTTGGAGAAAATTCCTCAGGCGGTATCGTTGCCTGATCCGTTCATCAGGGCGATGGTCAGACCGGAACCCATTCAAACCGCTGCCGGAAATATCAACTTCACGCTAACCGCAGGGCAGAAAATCCCTCTGCCTGCGAAACTGCTTGGCTACGGCGAAGTGGCCGCCGCTCAGGTTCGCGTGGCGATTGAGCGGCTTAACACCGCACGGCTTCAGGTGATCTCCGACGTAGAGCGAGCCTATTTTTAACGCCTCCTCAGCAGAATTCGTGGGGCGTTTTCGTAGATCCGGTTGTCGGGTTGTTTAATATCTTTGGCTTACATCCGCAGCGTTGGTCGTTAACACTGATCGTAAATCTACTGGCAGGGGTCGTGTTGGGCTTGTGGGTTTTACCTCTCATATTCGATTCTATTCGATTATTGAGGAAAAAGAGGACTAAACGAGGTCCGCGAGGTGGTTTACGGTACGTCGCTTTTTTATCATTTACGGTAGTCATTGTATTAGGTCTGAACTCTGTGCATTTACCGGGGAATTATTCCACAGTTGTCGCTGGTATCTTTGGAACTCAATCGCTGAATACCGACCAGTTTTACCCAATAGAAAAATGGATCAATGACCGGCAGGGGATAGGGCGAGAATTTATGCCTCCTCTCGATGAAGGCGATTTTCTATATATGCCCAGCGTTCTACCGGCCGGTTCCATCAATACCGTAATGGAAGTAATGCGAAAACAGGATATCCGGTTCGCCAACATTCCGGAGGTGGAGGTAGTTGTGGGAAAACTCGGGCGTATCGATTCCCCGCTCGACCCGGCGCCGGTGGGAATGCTTGAAACGGTCATCTCCCTGAAACCCCGAGAAGATTGGCCGGTAGTGGATGATCCGCAATATCCTGATCGCAGGCCAAAAAAGAACCATGGCCGAAATCTGGTCCTCCATTCAAGAAGCGGGGCGGTATCCCGGGGTGCTTCCTTCGGTTGAACTGTAGCCTATTCGCACCCGGGTGGAAATGCTGAGCACCGGCTTGAGTGCCCGGATAGGCCTCAAGGTCTATGGTGATAATCAGCTTGTATGCGAGCGTCTGGCGACCGACGTCGAAAAAGTCCTGAGGGAAAAACTGCAGGGAGCTACCTCGATAAACGCTATTCGTTCCAATGGTAAACCTTATCTGGAATTCCGTATAGACAGGGAAGCAATCGCTCGCTATGGCGTTAGTGTTCAGGAAGTTCAAAGCATCATCGAAGTGGCTATCGGCGGTAGAAACCTGACTACCACTTACGAAGGACTGGATAGATACCCTGTCCGCATCCGCTACCGGCGGGAGTTGCGCGACGAATTACCCGATCTCGAACGGATTCTTGTTTCCACAAAAACAGGCGCACAGATACCCATAACCCAGGTGGCCGACATCGTTTCCGTCGTTCGGACCGATGAGTGTCCGTCGCGAAGGAACTCGCTATGTCAGTTACGTAACCATGACCAATGTCGGTATAGACGAAACCACCCTGGTTAATAGGGGGAGAACCGTACTCGATAGGGCGGTTGCCGATGGGAGTCTGGTTCTTCCCGATGGGTATTATTTCAAGTGGGCGGGGAGTTACGAGCGGAATGTCAAGGCAAACAAGCGGCTTGGTGTTTTAATTCCTCTCGTTCTGTTGATCAATTTCATCCTGATCTATATGGAGTTCAAACGGCTGTCTCTCGCATTCGTTGTTTTTCTCGCTATTCCGGTTTCGTTTGCCGGTGGTTTTATCCTTTTGCATTATTGGCCCGATATTCATAACTGGCTGTTTCTGACGGGGATAATGGATTGCGGCTTCGAAGGCGGTGGTATGTACCTTACGGTTGCCGTATGGGTTGGGTTTATCGCATTGTTCGGAATAGCCGTCGATGACGGAATAGTGATGGCGGCGTACCTGGACCATGCCTTCAGAGAACGTAAAATCAGCCGCTACGACGATATCGAAAAAAGATTCGTGGAGGCGGGATTGCGGCGGATACGCCCGTGCCTGATGACTACGTTCACCACCCTCGCGGCTCTCGCTGTTGTCTTGATTTCCACGGGACGCGGTAGTGATGTTATGGTCCCTATGGCGATCCCCGTTTTTGGCGGAATGGTTGCGGCGATGGTTTCCATATTCGTGGTTCCAACCTGTTATTGTGGATTGAAACAACTGAAGTGGAAATGGGGCATGTCGGATTCAGATTTCATTACACAATGAAAACCCGAAACCGTCTGAATACGGATGGGTGTTTAGCGGTGAATCCTTCAGACGATTATCAGGTCAGGAGCCCATCTGCTTGTGGCTTTGACTGTACTACGGGTTTGTGCAACCATTCGCACCAGAATGCAGGATGCGTGGGGACCGAATGAATTATCCACGTATTGGGGACAAGGTTTAAGTGGGCTTGGCCGGGCCTGTTGGGTAAAAGTATAATTCCACGTCGACCATCCATCAGCTCCGCCGCCATTATCGATGTGAGCGATTCTATTTGAGCGTTGGTTTCCGTTATATGTTCCAGGTTCACTATCATTGGAGAGCGGTCGTTGGTAATTCCCTCGCGGATACTGTTGATTGTCTTTACATTAGGTGTACGAGCCTCCAGGAAAATCCGCACAACATCTATCGATCTTGGCTTGGGTACGTAATAAGTTATCACGCTGCAGGATGGCGGGGGCTGTATCTTGGTGCGCTTGGCCGCATCCGGAAACTCGTAGCTCATTTCAGTTAATAGATCAGCTATTATTTTGCGGGCATCATTGATTATTTCCTGTGGAGCAAGGTGCGAATTGTGTATTACCGACTCGAACTCATCACTGATTCCCATTAGTGGTGTTAGCTTGTTCGTGCCCGGGTAAAGCGCATGCGATAACCGGTCGGCAGTCTGGATAATCATGGTTACCAGGCGGGATCTGGCCTGGAGGGTCTGTTTTACAGTGGGAGATGAGTCATGGGCGAGTATGGCCTCCTGGAGAATCGATGGCAGTTTCAGCTGTTTGAGCGTATAAGTGGCCGACCTCGCTGTGGTGTACGCCGATAGTTTGGGTTTCCCATACATCGTTGATGGTCCCCTCCTGGCAGGACAGTTCGCTGAGTTTTTCGTAGTGGTCGGGAAAGTGGGGTCGCCAGTATGCAGAAACCTATATCATGAATTAAGCCGCCGATTTCGACAGCTGTGTACAGGTTGGATAAATCCATCAACTCCGCAAGCTTCTTGGCGATTCTCGATGTTGATACGCTGTGTACCCAGTACTGCCCCGCATCCCAGTTGGAATCGTGGTTGATCTCCAGTGCGGCTAATGATTGAAAATCCCTGTTCAGGTCGACAACGCCTATCAGTTGAAATTATCCTGCTTCACATCTGTCGGCATTTCCCGTAATTGGGCTTTCTTCAGGATGGTCCAGCATCAACAGCGGATCTCTCAGAACTACTGAGGCGAGATTATCCAACTCGTTTTCCCCACCCACTTTTGTCATGGCCTGCGCTAGACTGAATTCAAATGCGTCGATTCCTCCCTTCGTGTCTATCGATTCTATTATGTCTTCAGGAGTTAAGTTCGCGACGGCCGGAATTGACTTTGACGGTTCACCATCAGGAGAATTTACCGATTGCTCAGGCGGCTCAACGGCGGCAGCGTTTAAAGTGACCTGAATTTTACCCAACAGGCGTTCCACGGCGAATCCGCTGTCTCCCACCCATTCCTTGCCTCCGTATTTTAAAAGCTTGACAACCTCTTCCTTGTTTTCAGGTTTTCCCAGAACGACAAAAGGCACCGAGGCCAGTAGTTCCTTATCCTCTATTATTGAGACGCCCCTGGTTTTCGGACTCACGCATCATCAATGCCGAGAGTAGTACCAGGTCAACTTCTCCCGACGATGCCAATGAAATGGCCTTGTCGCGATCGCTCGCCTGGACTACCGAATACCCCTCCATCTGCAGAAGGTAAGCGAGTAGCTCCCTCTCGATGTCGCGGGAGTTGGCCACTAAAATGCGCGGGCAAGTCAGTTTCATCTGTCAATCAGTGCGCCGAAACGCTTCTAAACGTTTTTCGCTAACCGGTAATCGCCGGTTATTCTCGTGTTCTCCTGGGCCGAATAATCCCCAGAGCCCGGGCAGCCGTTTTGCTTCCTTCCGCTGATGGCAGAAGGCTTCCTTAACGATTTCGGCACTAATTCGTATTAGCTTCACGTAAGCATTGGGGCGAATAATTCAATACCATGTGTAGGCAGACTGTATGGTTGACCAGGATGTTTTTATTGGCGAAATACCATCAGAGGCGATCCTGCTCGCCTGGATTCGTTAAATCTTATCGGAATATTGCTGTTAAATAGGCAGGCTCACGAACTCTCGCGGGTGAGTTCTATTCGCGAGAAAGGTTTTTTAATGACTTTCTTAATGTTCTGTAGGCCCGAACCAGTAACGATTCTACGGCCGATTCCGTCCAACCGGTTATTTCAGCTACTTCCCTCTGAGGTAAGCCTTCCAGGCGATGCAGAATTATCACGGTTCTTTGCCTCTCTGGAAGTTTGGCGATTGCCCCTCTGATTATTCGTTTGTTATCGTTACGCTCAATGTCGGATAGAGTTGTGTCTTCCCCGGGACGGGTCAGGTGGAAATCCTCAATGGCGATCAGTTTTCCTCTGCGGATTGCATCCACGCACAGGTTGATCACGATACGGTATATCCAGGTGGAAACCTTGGCTGAGGGTTTGTACTTGGGAGCTGACCGCCAGATTCTTATGAAAGCTTCCTGTGCGATATCTTCCGCTAGTTCATGGTTTCCCGTTGTGCGTCTGGCGATAGTGTAAATTTTATTTTGATACTTGTTTACTAATGCGGCAAGTGCTGCTTTATCACCATGAGATAGCATAGCCATCAAAGTATGGTCAGATGCGTCGTCCGGACGATCATTGCTTGTTCCGGTGTTCATGATCGGCGTAAGCCTACCGGATACAAGACTGTTTGTGCAAGCACGCAATTCAGATTGCAGCAAGTGGGAGGCATTACCGGCTATTGGAAGGTCTGAAGGCTTCCGGTTTAACGGCGCCTCACGCGGACTGTGTTTCTGTCAATGTCGGCAATGAAATCCTCGTTGGATTCGAACTTGCCCATCCTGTCCAGCAGTTCTTCCATTGCCCGTTCGGGATTCCTGCCAACAATGTTTCTGCGAATGTTATGAGAGGCGTTGAGAGCTCCGGTTGAGAGCAGTAATTCCTCTTTCCGCGTACCGGATTGGGCCAGTTCGATCGCCGGCCAGATTCTGCGGTTTGCCAGGTTTCGCGAAAGCATGATTTCCATGTTTCCCGTTCCCTTGAACTCGTTAAAAATGACCTCGTCCATACGGCTTCCGGTGTCGATCAAAGCCGAGGCGATTATGGTCAGCGATCCGCCTTTTTCGATATTACGGGCCGCCCCGAAAATCGCTTTCGGTTCGAGCAGGGCAGATACATCCAGTCCACCTGACATGATTCGGCCTCTGCCCCTTACCGCCACGTTGAATGCGCGGCCTAACCTGGTCAGAGAGTCGAGGAGGATTACCACGTTTTCACCTGTTTCCACATGCCGCTTGGCTTTTCGGATCATGAGCCGGGCGATGCGTACGTGGCTGGCGACGTTTTCGTCGTTGCTGCTGGCGATTACCTCTCCGTTGACGTTACGCCGCATGTCGGTTACTTCCTCCGGACGTTCATCGATTAACAAAACCATCATATAAACATCCGGATGATTGGTGGCTATGCCATGAGCCATCTGCTGAAGCATGACGGTTTTGCCTGTTCGCGGCGGTGCTACTATCAGACCGCGCTGCCCCAATCCGATAGGCGTCATCAAATCTATAACCCGCATCGATGTCGGACCGCCTTTGGTTTCAAAGCGGACCGGTACCTGCGGATCGATGGCAGTCAACTCGTCAAACGGTTTGAGTTCCGAAAATTCTCCAGGAGTCAAACCATTGATCGACAGTACTTCAACCAAATGGATGCCGCTGCTATTCGGTTTTGAATTGTTGGGTCTGTGACCGTTTCTCTTCTGGTATTTTCCGTTACCGTTATTCGCCGGGGAAGGGCTGCTGATCGCTGTGCCTGTCAGGGTTTCGCCACCCCGCAGTCGCAGAGCTGCGACGATTTTTTCAGGGACGAATACGTCTTTAGGATCTATGCGGTAGTTGGCTTCCGCTGAGCGGAGATGCCCGCCTCTGTGTTGTCCCGCCGGTTCAAACGTTCCACTGACTGTTTCTGCCATATTTGTTTTCTCGCCAATTTGTTCGTGTAATTGCCGTCACAATCTTTTAATAAGGCAATTCAGATAGTTCATAATAGACGAATGCCGGTCGTACATGTGTATATGTTCAATGCCTTCTACCTGACAGGCAAGAACTCGACAACATGTCCCGTTACGCCAAGTGGGATATCACAACCGCGAATGCGAGGCGGACTTTGATTCGCCACGCTAAATCCTATCGCCCTGAATGTGATGGAATACTGGTGTACCCCCGGATGAGCCTTGGGGCCGCACTCTTAACCTCTAGACTACGGGACCGGGCCAAGTAAATCAACCCCAAAAAAAGGTTTCTAAACCCTTTACTGGATCAAAACTTATCCGTCTTTGGGGGGCTTATTGAGTTTGATTATCGGGTTCCCCGTCTCAGGCTTTTTAACGCGTTAATCGCCGGCCGATTGTCTGGATCGATTTCCAGTATTTTTTCAAAGTAACCTGCCCCTTCCTGTGCGCGATTCTGAGCTATGCTGATTCGCCCAAGCCGGTCCAGAGCATTGATGACCCCGCGACCTCGCGGATTCAGTTTCATTTCCAAAGCAAGTGCCTTTTCGTAATGCTCGCGGGCGGCCGGATAGTCTCGCTTGTCCATGTAGATCGTTCCCAGTCCCCGATGGTACTTGGGTTGTCCCGCTTTGAGCTGGATACATTTCTGCAGTTCCGATATCGCCCGGTCGATCTGGCCAGCTTCCTTCAACTCTGATGCAAGCGCGAAATGAAGGTCCGGATGTTCCGGTTCCAGCCTGACCGCTTTTTTCATTATCTCGATTACTTCTCCTCGCCGAGCAGGATCCTGGCGAAGAGCTACCGCCAGGTTGTTCAACAGAATCGAATCATTGGGATTAACCGCGATAGCCGCTTCATAATGTTCTATGGCTTTATCTATGTTGCCCGCCTGTCGTTCAATCAGTCCCAGGTTGGTTCTTGCCATCACACATTCCGGATCTATCTTGACTGCATGGGTCCACAAAGATCTGGAATTATGCCATATTCCAGCTTGTCGCCAGGTTAATACCGAAAAAACGCCGCAGATCGAAATCGCCCCTGCCAGAGATATGGCAATCGCCTTGCTTATTCCTCGCTCTCGGCTTTTATTGCGAAAAACCCAGAGTAAGCCCGCACCCCCCAGGATTGCCCAGGTCAGGCAGGCGACATACGAATACCTGTCAGCGACCAACTGCGGACCACTTTGAGCTAATCCCAATACCGGGCTCAGTATACCCGCGTAACATACGGCCAGTACGACTCCGCCGGACCAGCGCTTGCGACCAAGAACAATGCCGATCGCCGCGACTATAACCACTAATGCCGCAATTATGTAACGCAAAGCGAATGGGTTGTTGTCCACCGGTAACGGAACCAGCGGCGTCAGGCTTACCGGCAAAATCGTTTTTGCTGAGTAAAAAAACAATCCAAAAAAGTGTTGGCTCAACCGGTCGGCCGCAGTCCATTCCGTCCAGTTTTTCAGCGTGCCCAGTTGATCTCCCTGTGCCTGTTTCGCCCAGATCGCAAAAACGGCGGCAAGAATAACGAACGGTATCTTGTCCACATACGCTTTGATTGATCTTTCACTAACCCAGCCGGCTTTCCCGCCTATTCGACGTAACGGATATACGTCCAGTACAAGCATTACCGCCGGTAAGGTAATTCCCCATGCCTTGCTCAGCAGCGAAGCGAGAAGTAGTAGCCAGGCTCCACCATAATATACCGCTGTCTTTACCCGCCAGGTCGGTTGGATGGCGTACCTTATGTAACACAAAAGGGCCGGTAACAGAAATAGAGTTGATAAAACATCTCGCCGTTCCGTAATCCACGCCACCGTCTCCGTACGTAAAGGATGGCAGGCGAATAGAATCGCAGCAGCAGTCGCCGCTATCGGAGTTGCGTAGTCTACCCGGTCTGTCGGAGGGGGAAGTACCAGCCTCAGGATGAGACATGCCAGGAAATAAAAAGCGACGGCCACCCCCGCGTGAATAATCACGTTGGTCCGGTGGAATATGTGGGGGTCGAGTCCGGATACGTAACGAGCCTTTTCTTTTTCCGAGAGGCTCTCATACCCGTCCTTACTGAGTTTGTGGTCGATTGCGTACGAGAGCCAGGTAAACGGGTGGTAATGTCCCATCTTGCTCTGCGTGAACATCCACTTCAGGTTGGCCGAGGTGAAACCTCGAAAATGCGGGTTGTTAGTCACTACCTTGTCGTCGTCCCAGTTTACGAACTCCGCATCTAACGCCGGTAAAAAGGTTACAAAGGCACAGAGTGCGACGAAAACGGGAAAAGCGATTCGAACGACGAAAGGTGGAGAAGGAGCCTTATCCAGGTGAGAAACGTCAAGGAGGCTGGGCTTTGACGGGCATCCTGAGCTTGGTGATCGTTTACGGCTCTTCGCGACTTTTCGTTGGTTGCGGCTCATAATTATTAATTGATTGCCCAACTATCCCGGTTCGACGCCGTATCTGCCACATTAACCCCAGCATATCCGTATAGACTCCATAACGTTAACGGCAGAAACAGTTTTAGTCCATCAAAGATGGCTCAAACACCCTGAAACTCACCAGGACTGACACAACGCTTGTTAGAGGTTATTGTAGACAGGTTTCCAAGGCGTTAAGTTGAACGTATTGAGCTTATGCGAACAGCATCCGGAGTCTCTCATGCGTGATATGTTATTAAAAGTAGCCGCGTTACCTGTTGACGGTGATAAACCTATTCCTGTTTCCGCGTGGTTCAGGGCGTTTGGACCGCTATTGGCCCCGTTCTTGATCCTGGCGTGTGATTTGCGTTCGGAAATGTTCTGCGTTGCGGCCGTGTGGTGTGTCCTGATGATCCCCGGGTTGTTGGCGGCTAACCTGCTGTTTCCTGTTAACCATCCTCTGGGCAGGGGAGTATCCCGTCTGGGAGTGGCCTCTATTCTGGCGATGTTTCCGTTCGTAATACCCGCCTGGACCGCGTGTATGCTTCACTGGACGTTGTCCACCATGCTCGTGGTATACGTCATTCTCTACATAGCTAGTGTGGCTGGTTTGGCCCATTTCCTGGCACATCGACGTGGGGCAAGCGAGTACAAGAAGGAGTCCTGGCCTGCCTTTGAGCTTCACTTGGATTATCCCAGATGGGTCGCCATTGTGGTAATCGTAGCCGTGATTGTAATTATGGCTGGTGTGGTTCTCTCGTCTCCACCAATAGGAAAAGGGTGGTATGACCCTGCCAGTCGGCCCGGCTGGTGGTATGGGTTGGCCATTGGCACCGCCGCTTCCGTTATCGGTGCTCTGGCGATTCTATTCGGAATCTCCAAAGGATCGAAACCTGCGGAAGTTTCACCTGCTTTAACGGCGAATCCCCGCGATTCAAAACCGTTAATAAACAAGCAGGGTAAACGGAAACTCAAAGATAAGAAAAACTTGCGCAACCAGGCATTCGATTGGACGCCGTTTTGTGTCGCCCTGTTCTGGATAGCGGCCGGGTATCTGACTGTATATGCCATGAAAGTAAGTTATTCTGCCTGGTATCCTGATATGAATGCGGGAACCCTGGTCTGGAATGTTGATGACGTCGCCTATGTTTCTGAAGCTGTGGACTATCGTTATGGGCACCCCATGGGATTGTACGAACCATCGCTCGGTAGCGATGCTCGCTTGCGCCGAGCAGGCATGTCGCCGCTGACGGCTCCACTGGTTGCCACAATTGCCCGGATTACCGGAGTGTCCTGTGCCGCATTACATCATAGTGTTATGCCGCCATTGATGATATTGGTGGGCATGAGTTGTATGTCGGCCGCGCTGATGGTGGTTTTCAGGATGCACCGGTGGATCGTTCCCCTGGGAATGCTCATCGTGCTGATGATGATCTTCAAATCCTGGGACTACGCCCGATGCATGGTGGAGATGCTTGTATTCAGGGCTATGCAGACCAAGGCTCAACATCTACTCCTGATTTATCCACTGCAACTCGCCACTCTTCTCCTTGTTTTGCGCCGTGGCAATACCCGGCATTTGATCGCTGCGATTGTAGTTGCAGTTGTAGGCCATGGAATACACCCGTTCTCTTCGGTAATGGGCGTGGTCTGGTCTACCACTCTTGTTGGGGGGGCTTTAATAGGGCGTCGTGGTGCTTTTATCAAGATGCTTCTTTTGCTGGCAGTTTACCTCGGATTGGGCGGAGAATTCTACCTGTCGAACAAGTTGCTTGTGGATTCGGACGCGACAAGAATTAAGAGCGGTAGAAAAGCCGGTTCGCGGATTCAGTCGAGAGATATGATTCGTGTCGATACCCTGAAGTTCAGCCTGGGGCCTGAATTCCGACAGGATCTGGACAGCGGTGAGGTGTCCAGTGGATTATCCCGGGTGTTTAAGGATAATATGATTCCCTTGCCCACGAAAACACCTGTTGAATACGATGAGCAGGAGGATTGCTGGATAATAGGCAGGGAGAACGCGGGGTATCGTGTTCAAGCTGCCGACGACAAGCTCGATGTATACGAAATCGCTGGAAGCCCGATTATGCAGCACGATCCTTTCTGGGCCTTCGGATGTAACACTCTCTTCCATATGGGATCACTGGCCGTGCCGCTGGTTCTGGCATTTGGCTGGAAGCGGCGGGAGATTTTGTGTGTCGGGTTACTTGGTGCTGCTGTACTCGTGGTGTGCAATAACCAGCAATTGGGGGATCTGCTCAATAAGATGCTGCCGGCCAGCATAATGTGGCGGGCCCGGTGGATGCTTCCCCAGTTGGTTAATGCCGCGGTTATTGGGGCTGTTTTGTATTGGGCTTTCTCCGTTCTGCTGCGAGGTAAGGATGGAAGCCTCGCTTCCGGAAAATCGTTTCTGGTGTCACTGCTTGTGGTCGCGGCTTTCTGCTCAATGCTCTACAACACGACGAGTCGCCGGCTGCAGATCGGCGATCCGCCGAAACAGTTGGATAAATTTACGGTTGGCTCTCATGGCATGGTTGAACTGCTCGGAGGGTGGGAAGCCGATCCTTACGTCTGGGGATCGTTCCTCGTCCACCATGAACTGCCCCAGTTGATGCCCAACGTAAAGCTGGTTTTTTCCCGGGCCAAGATCATGCGGGCGTCGGAGGAAAATCCGCAATATCGCCGGTTAGTAAACTATGTGTTTGAGGGATTCAAAGAAGGTACTGTTGAGCCTCGATATTTCAATGCCCTGCTGAATCTTTATCCTATTGACCATGTTGTCCTTGATTATGCTTTGCAGAGGGCGAAGAAGCCGGCCGAGATGCTCAAGGCACTGGGATGGACAAGGGTTGGCTATTCCAAACCGTACGAGGTCTGGCGGGCTCCCCATGTCGTCGCTGACGAAACCGCCAGACCGTCAAGTTGATTCGAGATTCCGGAAACGCAATGAGCAAAAACAAGCGAGGCCAGAAGAAGAGACGTCATGACAAGGAAAAAACGCAATCGAATGGAGGTTCGATTGTTTTATGGCCGGTAGTGGCCGTAATTGTTTTGTGTGCTCTTCATTTCGTTCTCGCTATCACCAGCGTGGTGAATAAATCCAACACGTATGATGAAATTGCTCATCTGACCCGCGGTTACAGCTACCACATGACCGGCGATTTCCGCCTGGGGCCGCCTCATCCACCGCTGGCTCATATCTGGGCTTCCCTCCCCGGACGATCCATGGATGTGAAATTCCCCGATAAGCTCTTTGATACTGACGCGTGGCGAGAATCAGACGTCTGGCAGATAGGAAGGGTGTTCTTCTATTATAATATGGGGAATGTACGTATCATAGACTCGCTTCTATGGCGTGGGCGAGTGATGATCGCTCTGTGGAGTACTGTCATCTGCCTCATCGTTTTCTTCTGGTCACGCAGGCTTTTCGGCATGACCGGGGGATTGATCTCGCTGCTTCTTGTTGCTTTCAGTCCCACCATGCTTGCTCACGGGCGCCTGGTTACGACTGATTGTGGCGTGGCTCTATTTTTCCTCACCAGCCTTGCGGCCATATGGTGGCTCCTGCATCGCATATCCGTCTGGAGTATACTGGCTGGTGCCGCATCATTGGCTTGCCTCTTTCTCACCAAGATGTCGGCCGTGCTTATCATACCGGTTGGGATTATCCTGCTGATCCTGCGACTTATCGATGGCCGCCCGCTGCCGGTTTCCTGGAGAGGGCGACAGTGGCAGATTACCAGGCGGTACAAAGCCGCCGCATGTTTCATGGCGGTAATGGTGTTCTGGATCTTCACCGCCTGGCTGGGCGTGTGGGGGGCATACGGTTTCCGTTACCAGGCGATAGTCAACGGGCAGCCGGGAATCGATCGATTTTATTCCTCCAACGGTCTGCCGGAGGGAAAGGATATATGGGAACACCAGTTTCGCGGGCTCGATAAAGGGTTTGGAAAAAAGATCAACTGGTTGAGGGAATACCGTATATTCCCCGAAGCCTATATCTATAACGCCGCTTTTTCCGCTCAGACCGCAAGAGGGCGAAGCGCCTTTTTGAATGGCGAAACCAGTATCACGGGATTCGCTCAATTCTTTCCATACTGCTTTGCCGTCAAAACCCCGTTGCCTTTATTCGGTATGATTTTAGCTGCGGGAATAGTACCTGTTTACCTGAAGCGCTGCAAAAAAGAGGCGGGCGATACCGACGAAAACTCCAGCGGTTTCACCAGAGTTCTTAGTTGCCTGTACCGTGGTTCTCCGCTGTGGGTCTTTTTCCTGGCTTACTGGATCGTGTCGCTGAAGACCAACCTGAATATTGGCCATCGGCACATAATGCCGACCTACCCCGTTATGTTTATATTGTGCGGTGCGACTGCGCATCTCTGGAACGGAGGTTCACGGGGATTGCGGGCGGTTATCGCTGGTCTTTCCACATTATTCGTAATAGCTTCTATAAGTATTTATCCCAATTACCTGGCGTACTTCAACACTCTTGTTGGCGGTCCGGACAAAGCCTATCGCCACCTGGTGGATAGCTCGCTCGACTGGGGGCAGGATCTTCCCGGTCTGAAAAACTATCTGGATGAACAGGATAAAGAAAAACCCGGTCGTGAGGTATTTATATCCTACTTCGGCAGTGGGGGGGATAAAGCCATCACCCACTTTGGAATAAAGGCAACCCCCATCGTTCGTTGGCTTACCGAAGACGCCACCGGGGATTATCGCTGTCGGCCTGGTATCTACGCCATAAGTGCGACCAATCTGCAACAGGTTTACAGCGATGTATACGGTGGAGGCGTCAATCACGTTTGGAGCGAAAACCTCGAAACCGAATATAGAAAATACCAGCCAATAGTCGAGAAGTTCCAAGAGATGCCAGATTCCAGGGAAGAACGCAGTGAACTGGCTAATCGGAAATTCCGCAACGCATTCAACAGATATCAGAAACTGCAGTTCGCCCGCTTGTGTGAATACCTCAGAAGCCAGGAACCGGATCATGTAGTGAACCACACTATTTTAATTTACGATCTCGACCAAAAGCAACTTAATGATGCATTAACCTATTGAGAAAGCTTTAGTATTACGTCGTCCCTGTCTTGGGCTATTGATTCTCGCTGGCGGTTCAAAAGATACGTTTGCATGGTAAAGTGTACCGATCGAATCCTTACGAGCAGTGTGGTACCATTCAAACTATCATAACCAGGTTTTTCGTGCGTGCATAAAACGTTCAAGGATGAACGGTTTTATATTTCCGCCTTTTGAGGTGGAGTGAATCGACGGAATTTCCCTGTTTAGGTTATGCTTAGATCGTTCTTGTCGCGTTTGGGGGAGTATAGTGGGAGCTATGCAACTGTCTTTACGCGAGCAATAACGGCCGAGAGGTATTTTTTGTTGTTCACCATATACTTGGCAAGTATAATTGGATCAATAAGCGGGAGATTTTCAGGGCTACAGAGATTGGCTTATCTGAGTTGACATTACTGGTTTTTGGGGTTGGCTGGTAACCTGGTCAGAGCGTGTGCGATTAGGTTTTAACGCACGAGGCCTGATTGGCAGTCTTAATAATTACCTTGTTTCCTCGCGGGTCGGGAAATCGGGAAGCAAGTGGCGTCATGTTTGATTGGCGGAATAGGGGGAGTTGAATCCCCGTGGCGGCAGTTCGTCGACCGCAAAGATTCTCGCCAAGTGTGCAGGTGCTAAGGTTTTCACTGCGCACTTTTCCATAGCAGTTACCTTAACGGGAGGAAAATACACGATGGCTACATTGCATGAAGTTCTCCAGGAGAAAGTTCTGGTAAAACGAAAGCGGATTGCTGAGCTGAATAAGAATTACGGTGACGTTGTTCTGTCGCAGGTTACCGTCCGCCAGATTCTCGGCGGTGCGCGCGGCGTAAAAATGCTCCTGTGCAACACGTCAGTAGTCGATCCGGATAAAGGGCTTATCGTGCGCGATCGACCACTGGCGGAACTGACCAACCTGCTCCCGGAGGAGATGTTGTTCCTGCTGTTAACCGGTGAAATGCCCGACGAGGAGGGAAAAGCCGATCTGCAGAGGCAACTCGATCGCCGTTCACAGGTTCCGGAGTACGTATGGCATGCCTTGCGGGCTTTACCCAAGAACTCCACGCCTATGTGCATGCTGGATACCGCGGTATTGATGATGAACAACGAAAGCGTGTTCAGACGGTGGTACAAGGCCGGTATGAAGAGGGAGGATTACTGGAAAGCGACGCTGGAGGATTCGTTGAGTATCCTGGCCAAGCTGCCGGTCATAGCGGCCGGCATTTACCGCATGCGTTTCGATCACGGCAGTATAATGCAATGGACGCCGGGCCTGGATTACGCGGCCAACTTTGCCAACATGCTGGGGGTGGCCGACCCTGTTGGTGCTTTTGCCAAGCTGATGCGTCTGTACGTTACCCTGCACACCGATCACGAGGGTGGTAATGTGTCGGCGAACACCACCTGCACGGTGGGTTCGGCACTTTCCGACCCATATTACGCGATCTCCGCGGGTTTGAATGGGTTAGCCGGTCCTCTGCATGGATCGGCCAACCAGGAGTGCATGACCTGGATACTCAACCTGCGGGAGAAGTTTCACGGCACTCCAAGCGAAGAGGAGCTTCGAGAATTCGCCTTCAATACGTTGCGCAGCGGACAGGTTGTACCGGGATACGGACATGCGGTTCTTCGTTGCGTGGACCCGCGGTTTACAGCGTTCCACGATTTTGCGAAGCAGTATCTTCCCGACAGCGAGATCTTTGAAACGGTGGACAAGGTGTTCGAGGTTGTTCCCAAAGTCTTGCAGGAGTATTCAAAAGAGCGGGTTCAGGCCGGTAAAAAACCAATTGCCAACTGCTGGCCCAACGTGGACGCGATATCCGGTGCGCTGGTCCGTCACTTTGGAATAACAGAATTCAGCTACTACACGGTCCTGTTTGCGGTGGGGCGGACAATCGGCCTGCTGGCCCAGTTGATACTCGCCAGGGCATTGGGCTTCCCCATAACAAGACCGAAATCCGTCTCGCTGGACTGGCTGGAAAATGAGGTGAAAGGCAAGTGATAAGGACGGTTACGCAGGCATTCGCTGCGCAAAAAACAGGGCCGCTTTCAGTGAAAGCGACCCTTGCGCGAGGGTGTGGATGTGTTATAGTTCAGGCGAATTTATTCGGGTGCTGCAAAAGTCAAGTTCGCCTGGAAGGTGGAAAAGTCATTTAAATCGACGTCATCGTCGGTGTCGAAGTCGAACACTTTGCAGTCGATAGAGACGGCCGACTCCGGACCGGAAAGACAAACGGCGAATTCAACGTAGTCTACCAGGTCTATATCGCCGTCACCGTCATAGTCGCCGGGAAGCGGCATGGTCAAAGTTAGATCGTCTTCGTCGACTATGCCGTCGCAGTTGAAGTTACCGTCTGCCCAGCCGCAGGTTGCATTGCTGTTGCAGTCGGCGGTCAGACCGGTGTTCACGATGTGCCGGTCAAGCTGATCGATAACGCCGTCGAGGTTGGCGTCACCCATCTGCGTGCCGAGTATTACTTCGACAATCTCGGTGAGGTCGGACTGGGTTACCGCGGTGTCGCCGTCCATGTCCGCACTGAGGTCCATGTAGACGGCCTCGTCGAGGTTATCCCAATTGCCGATATTGGCACATACGTAGTCGATGTCTGCAGTGTCCACCGTTCCATCCCAGCCCATGGGAGAGGCGCCGGCGGTTGCCCGTTTACCGGCAACGTCGCCTCGGAAGTCACCGGCCGCATAAGTTTTACCGGTGGCGAGGAAGGGAGCGGATAGATCATTGATGTCCTTGGGAGCGATGAATGTGGGATCGTCGTACTGGGCGGTCGGGGCTACTATAAGCATGCCGTTGGTATCAGCCCAGGGGAATGGTTTACCCAAGCCGGCAATGGCATTATCAATAGCGATAGCACCGGCTTTTCGGTCGAGCATTCCGGCGTTCATCGCCAGGCCATCTGCGAAGTAACGCAGGTCTTCCTTGGTCAGGTTACCGTCGCCGTTGAAGTCGCCGATGATTTCGGGGATGGCGTTGTCGGCGGACATTGCTCCGTCGTCGCCGCTGTCCATGGCGACCGCGGTCTTCTGCCACGCACGGGGAGCGTAATACGCTTTTACCAATTCGGTGGCATCGTTTATATCGCGGGAATAGGTTTTGTTGAAGTCACCCTGAACCTGGTTTCTCTGAGCAAGAACGGTTTTCGGATTAGTGGTTTGGAAGGAGCTTCCATTCCAGTAGATATAGTTACTGGTGGAACCGTCAGAGTAAGTGGAACCGGCAAGAGCGGTACGTACAGGAACCAGGCCTGCTTCGTTGATCGAACCGAACGGAGCGGTGTCGCCACCAGCTCCCAGGTCGTTGTTGGCGCGAATATATTCCTGGAGCGATTTGTTAAAGCCAACCGTCGGAAGGTACTCGGTCGGATCGTCGAGTTCGTGACGTCCGTCAATGCCCTGGGGCAGGAAGAACGAGGTGGCCAAAAACTCGCCCGGAGTGTTGTACAAACCGTTTGAGTTGACGTTACCGGTGAAAGCCTCGGTACTGTCGATGATGTTGTTCAGGTAATCGGCAACCGCCTGGTTACGAATCGGCTGGCCGTCGACGTACTTGGGATCGAACGGATTGCGGTTGGCATCGGGATTACCCCGAACGACGAAGGAGCCGCTACCGGCAATGCGATAACCGCAGCAGGGATCGAGGTTGTCCAATACCGTATCGATTGAGGGGCGGACGTAGCCGTCGTTGGCCCGGTTGGCATCGTTATTTTCCGACGAGGTAACCGCTTCACAAGCCTGCGGAGTGCAATCGCAAAGAGGATCGCCATTCTCGTCGATGTCCTGACAGACATTGAGGATTTCGTATTTACCCGATTTATGGTCCTTGGCACTCCGGCTACCGCCGGCAAGACCTGTGTAACCTACCGAGAGACGGCCGTTCTGAACGGCGTCTTCCATAAGCCCCGAGCCACCTTTGTTCGTGCCCTGGAAGTTCGGACCGATGAGGCCGGTGGTTTCCAGCTTGGTTTTTTTGCCAACATTGTCGCCGCGTCCCCAACTGGTATCGATACCGAGGGAGTTCATTGCTGCGTTACGAGTACCGGAGCCGACGTCGCGAGTGGCACCAACGAGGTTTTCACCGTTGGGCATTCGCCCGGTGGTGAACAGGTACTGCGCCTCAGAGTACTTGAAGTTTTCCAAACCGGTTCCGCGGTTGGCGATAATGGAAACCGGTACCCAGGCACCGACGATGTCGTAAAGGGTGTTTTCATCGGGATCGACGGTATTGGTATTGAGCGAACCGCATCCATCACGGGAGAGGGTCTGCAGATTGCTGAGCGCATCAGTTGAAGAATAGACCGGGTTCAAACCGTATCCGGCTTCGGTGGGCTTGCGATGCCAGGCCGGTTCGCTTCCAACTTCCGGAGCTACCTGAACCGCCCAGGAACTGGGGACGTCGAGGAATGCTCCGTTGATTTCGCACTGCTCCAGGGGGATGCCGCTGGAGTTGGCGTGAGTGTAACCGGTACCGATGGCAACGCCGGTGGAGGCGTACTCGTAACGATTAAACAAGCCGGCTTCTGAGGGCGGGTCAGTGGGAATAATCCCGCAGAGCTGGCTGTCAACGAATTCGTTGAAACCATTAACCGAGCCGACGGACCGGTAGGTGAAAAGCCACCAGGTGTTCAATGCGTTCCCCGGTACAAACTGTTCGCCGAGCTGGTCAACAAAAAGGTAGAGCGGATCATTGGGCATAAAACCATAGCGTCCGTCACCGTTGGCATCAATCCAATCGTTGGTGGCAGCGGGTTGACGGAAGAAGTCGACGAACAAGGTTGCACCGGCCATGTTGATCGTGCCGCCGTTTACTGTGAAACCTGGTTCTGGATAAACTCCGTTCGTGCCAATCACACCGTTGGAGTTCACTTCATCACAACGATCGATGTCGGCTACGGCGGGCATGGCTGTGGCTGCGGCTATAATTAAGGTTAAAGCAGTTTTTCGGAAATTCATCTGGAAAGCTCCTTAAGATATTCCCCTATGCGGAAAGCTGACGATTCCTGATTGCGAATGTGTTCGGTAAAGTGGTTAAGCGGTTTGGGCCGGGCATACCTCCTTTCGTCTCGTCTCCTTACCGGGAGATGAATCAGGTTGGATCTTGTTACGCGGAGTTATCTTTTCTCCCGAAACATGAAGCTCGGGGTTTATTGGCTATTGTGGGGCGTTCATGTTGATGATCTTATTATCACCGGAGAGTGAATAGTAACGGTCTCCCCATTTACGCTGTTTCAATGTCTGCAACGGAGTCATTTTCTCCACGTGAGTATCCACGAAAAGAAAATTCGCGGTTCCTCCGTATTTATCATTGCCGCCCGGATGGTCTCTACCCACCGCGTTGATCTGGGCGATGCCGCTGGTGTAGTCGAGAATGTTTTCCAGGGCTTTTGCGGATTGGAATTCCAACAGGCCGTAATCTTCCGCGGATTTCGCATTCCCGCGAAGACCGTAGATGAAACCGGGCGTGTTTACGTTCGGGGCGTACTCATTAGCCGCGCCGATATGACCGAATGGGTTGATAGGCCGGTGAGATTTACTGAGCGTTCCGGAACCTTGCTTAATCCCCAACGCTTTCCAGTTGTCAATGTATTCTGTTACCAGGATCGTATCGCTGGCACGGCGTATATGGTTTTCCTGGACAAGCAAGTTTACCCGGTTGGCACCCGGAGCCAGGTCCGGCGTGAATTTGTTACGAGGAACGATAGCGGCGTTGGCGGCGTAAGCCATGCGTCGGGCCTGCTTATCGGTCAGGTCGTTGGAATTAGTCTGTCCGTTCTGGTCTACCTGGCCGGCGCCCCAGTCCTCGCGGTTTTTACCTGGATTCGTTCGCGGAGCCCCGCCTTTGGTGAAATTCGGGCATTGGAATGCCTCCTCTTCGACCTTGCCGCCGCTGTAGAGGAAATGGGACCAATGAAGATATCCATAAGGGTGTGTTGAGTCCTGGTTTTCCATATCCCAGCATCCGTTTTTGTCAGGATAGGCGTACGAAGGCGGGGTATACTCCTCCATTGCTCGCCAGGTACAGCGACATGGCCGTTCCAACCTGCCGAAGGTGGGTTGCACAGACAACTGTTTTCGCCTGGTCGCGGGCGCCTTTTAATGACGGCAGCAATATGGAAATAAGCAATGCGATTACCGATACCACTACTAGTAGCTCAACCAAAGTGAAGGCGGTGTGACCCTTTGCTTGTGTTTTTGTCAGTAGCATGTTCTGGTTTCTCCGAGGGAAAGTTGCGATTAGTCTGATTCGGCTGTGCTGACCGAGTAATTTGTTCTGGACCTCGGGTGAGCGGTGTGCTTCGTACGTTTTGGAACTTAAGAACCTCACCCTTGACGAACGGATTTATAGCCGGGGCATATTCGAGAATGATGAATGGGCTATTAAAGTTGCATTAATCCGTTTGGAGCGGATAAATCCAATAAAAGAAAACCGCTGGCCTGTGCCGGCGAAATTTTAAAGTAATCAGTGCGATTGAGTTTTGAAAGCCGGCAACCCGGTAGGTTTGTATCAGCAGGATAAAAAACAGGGCCGCTTGTGGCGAAAGCGACCCTTGCGCGAGGGTAAGATGTGTCGTAGTTTAGGCGACTTGCCGAGTGCTGGAATAGCGATTATCGCCTGGCGAGCTACTTGGTTAATGAGTCGTTACAGTCATGGGCAACAGTATTGGTTATTTACCAAAGCCAGGTCAGTATGTCCTGCGTTGTATTTCTCCATTGTCTTTAGAATTCAACAACACCGTTCCTACTGACGAAACTTTTAACTTGTAGATATTCGAACATCGTGAACGACTTGTTAAGTTTGCGTTAATCTACGATGGAGATGGATTTTGCATAAAAAAACCGCGATTAGCCTTTAAACTACGCCAATCGCGGTTTGTGTATTTCAGTAATCCGGAGAGCTTCAGGAAATCAGGTTCATCGTATCCTGAGCGATCATAAGTTCTTCGTTGGTGGGGATGACCCAGATGGCGATCTTGCTGCCGTCCTTGCTTACGCAGGTGTTCTGCTTGGCTCGCACGTTGTTTTTTTCTTTATCGAGCTCAATTCCCAGCGGTGCCAGACCTTCAAGAATCATCTCCCGCATTTCGCTGCCGTTTTCTCCCACGCCGCCGGTGAATACAATTGCGTCGCAGTTACCGAGTTCGGCCAGGAAGGAACCGATGTATTTCTTCGCCCGGTGAGCAAAGACTTCCAGAGCCAGGGCTGCCTGCTTGTTGCCATCAGCGGCGGCGACTTCCACGTCGCGCATATCACGCGATACTCCGCTTATGCCCAGAAGCCCGGCTTTCTTTTCCACTGCGTTGCGGACTTCATCTACGGTCATGCCTTCACGGATCATGTGGAAGATGATCGCCGGATCGAAGTCGCCGGATCGCGTACCCATTACCAAACCTTCGAGCGGGGTGAGCCCCATGGTCTGGTCGATGGCTTTACCTTCCTTTATGCAGGAGGCGCTGCAGCCGTTACCCAGGTGCATGGTGATCAGGCTTGGGTTGGGTTTACCCAAGGCATGGGCGGCCTGCTCGGTTATGTACCGGTGGCTGGTCCCGTGGAAGCCGTAACGGCGGATCTTCTTTTCCTTGTACCACTCGTAAGGCAGGGCGTAAGTGAAGGCGGCCGGTGGCATGGTCTGGAAAAACGCTGTATCGAAAACCGCTACCTGCGGTTCGCCGGGCAGGACAGCCTTGGTCGCCCGTAAGCCGGCAAGGTTCGCCGGGTTGTGCAGCGGAGCCATCTCGGCGCATGCTTCGATTGCCGCTTCGACCTTGTCGTCAACGACTACCGATTCAGCGAAGTCTTCACCGCCGTGAACGACCCGATGTCCCACGCCGTTGATTTCGCTGGCATCCTTGATCGGCGGAGGTGATCCACAGGTAGTGAGCAATTCGATGATCTGGGATATACCCTTATCGTAAGTTTCGATCGGGTCGTTCCGTTCGAATTTCTCGCCATTGCACGTGTGAGTAGTGTTGGATTGAGCTTCGCCGATGCGTTCGATCAGGCCGGCCGCCAGCTCTTTGTTGTTGGCCATGTCGTACAGTTTGTACTTGATCGACGAACTTCCGCAGTTGATAACAAGAATCTTCATTAGTGGTCCTTCTTGCCAGTTTGTCCCACGACGTAAATGTTACCCCTCAAAAGATGGCTAGTCGGTGGGGATGCCTGCCACCTTTCAATTATCCAAAAGCGAACGATTCCGCTCGCGTTATTTCCTAACTGGCGGCCGCTTGTACAGCAGTAACGGCTACTGTGTAAACGATGTCTTCCACGCTACATCCGCGGGACAGGTCGTTCACCGGTTTGTTCATGCCTTGCAGGACCGGTCCGACTGCCAGGGCCGATGCCGATCTCTGGACGGCCTTGTATGCTATGTTGCCGGCATCCAGATCGGGGAATATGAATACATTGGCCCGTCCAGCTACCGGCGAATCGGGCAATTTCAGTTTACCAACCTTGGGATCGATCGCCGCGTCGTATTGCAGCGGACCGTCAATCGCGAAGTCCGGGTTCCGCTCTTTTATCAACTTCGTCGCTTCAACCACCTTGTCTACCGATTCCCCTGCTCCGGATGCCCCGGTGGAGTACGAGAGCATGGCCACTCGCGGCTCAATGCCGAAAGCACGAGCAGTCTGGGCTGAAGAGAGGGCGATAGCGGCCAACTCCTGCGTGTTGGGATTGGGGATTATCGCGCAATCTCCGTAGACTAATACGCGATCCGTCAACGCCATGAAGAACACGCTGGAGACGACTCCAACCTCCGGCTTGACGCGAATCATCTGCAATGCCGGGCGGATGGTGTCGCCGGTGGAGTGTACCGCTCCGGAGGACCAGCCCTGCGGCATCGCCGCACTGGACCATGATGGTTCCATAGTGGATACGCGATTCGTTAAGCCACTGCCGAGCGACTTCCGGGGTCATTCCTCCACGTTTTCCCTTGCGGAGCTCGACTACGATTTCAATATACTCATTCATCTTGTCGGAAGTGGCCGGATTAATGATTTCCAAGTCTCCTTCCAGCTTTACGCCGTGTTCGTTAGCTACCTTGTGGATGGCATCTGGATCGCCGAGCAGGGCAATTGGGCAGATCTTCTGCTCCAGGATCTTAGCTACCGCCTGGACGGTTCGTGGTTCGTCGCCTTCGGGTAGTACGATCCTTTTACCCGATGCTTTCGCCTGCTCGATGATCTTCTCCAGAAACGCACCGGAACCGGACTTCTGGCGTGGCGGTCGCGGCATCTTAAGTGATTCCCAAAGTTTCTCGTGTTCGACGTTGGTGGCGATAGCTGACTTGGCCGTATCTATCTTATCCCGATCTTGCGGGCGGATGCCCGTGTTCACGTTTCCGATTCTCGCCGCGGTCGTAAAAGTATCGGTTTTGACCGAAATAATCGGCAAGCTGTTGTTGCTGGCCTCGTTGACCAGGTTCATTATTTCCTCATCCGGCTTGATACCACCAGTAAGTACAACACCGGAAACTGAGCGATGCTTGGATGAATTCTGGGCGCAGGCGAGGGTCGTAAGGATGTCGTGCCTGTCACCCGGAGTGATAACCAATGATTTATCCGTATCCAGGTGGCGGATGAAATGTCTAGGTTCCATAGCCGCCACCAGGATTTTCGTGCAGATCGTGGTCAGCGCGTCCTTTCCGCTAAGTACCTCGGCCTCCAGTTCCGCGGCTATCTCGTCGAGCTTGGGGTATCCGAGGAAGCTTAGTTCCGGCAGAACGCCGTAAAGGGGGATTCCTGCTTTCTGGAACGCTGCGGTGATTTCCTTGCGTGCGCTGTCTATGCAGGAATCTGCGACACGATTTACCACTACTCCAAGAACCTCGCCGTTTTTAGCCTCAAACGACTGTTTAGCCGTCATGACCGAGTTGACCAGTTGTTCGATATTGGTGGTTTTGTCGTTGCAGTTCGCCCTGGCGACAAGCAAAACAGGTGTTTCCAATTTGGACGCCACCATTTCGTTTATAGCCATATCGAATACGTTCAACGCTCTTTGATTGGTGATCCCTTCAACGACTACGAATTCCTGATCCTGTTGGAGTTTTTTGTAAGCGTCGTTGATTTTAGCAAGCAGGTCTGCAGTTTTCTGCTGAGCGACCATTTCGCGGGCCTGGGAAATCGTGACCGGGCACATTTGGGCCGGCTCTTGGGGAATTTGGTAGGCACTCTTGATGACCGCGACGTTCCGGTCCTTCGCTCCTTCGCCAACAGGCTTGAAGAAAGTTAATTCCTTGACGACTTTCTGCAAGGTACCGACCAGCCCCAGAGCGATGACGCTACTGCCGGCCTCTTGATCAGTTCCGCAGACGAAAAGACTTTTCACCATCGTTGGTCTCCCGTAATTGCCTGCCCGGCTCTATCAGCAGGGGACACTGAACCAGATCGAGGTTTAGGCAGGTACGTGTTGTGTGCCTCAGTATTAATGACCGTCCGGTGAAGCGGTAAGCGCACCAAACCGGTCCCCCTTCCATAACATAGCAAAATACGTGCCGCGCCGCGAGTCCTGGAAATGGTCGTGGATAACCATCTGGAAATGCATTGTTGGTGCGACCGATGTCCGACTCAGGGGGACATTGAAACCTTCGTAAGTTTCTCTTCGACAGTCGGGTTTCCTGTCTCCAATGAATATCTATTACGGGGTTGGGCTGTCAGCCATCGGCTTCTCAATGGCTGAGGCAGTCGTGTAACTCCGGAAACCGGTAGCTTAGCCTGTTTTTACCAAAAGGAAAGCTACTCAATGGGGTGTTTGGTTCATGGCTTTGAAAATGGGGGACTCTACGTAGTTCGGAGAGCTTGGGCGTTTCCCTTCAATATATGCGTGCGCCTGAAGTTTGGTTGATATGTACCGGTCTTACTATCTGAGACGTCAGGAAATTCCACTGTTACCACCTGTTTCATCGATATAGGCGCCTTTGGTACCAGAGAGAAGTTCGGCGGTGAACTGCAAATGTGGATATCGGCGGCGTGAGGTTTCTAAACGTGAACAGCTTCATTTGGGTTTTATTGTATGGGGTGGATTGTATACGAATGTTTGTGATTTAAGAAAAGATTCAATTTTAAGGAATCATACTTGTTTTGTTAATTAACGTCGTCCGGTTTCAATTAGGTAATCCCTATAGGATCGATGGGTGCAGGCTTTATCGGGATTGGTCGTGAGTCGATAAGAACGATGGGTTTGAAAGCCCACTGGTTAATCCGATTGACCGGACAGGTGCCGATTGCGCTGATGCAATTGCCTACGCTGCGGTTTGTGTATTGGGTTATTGCGTATGAAACCGCCCTCGGCGATCGGATTGTTCGTGCGGAGAAAACAAAAAGGATGAAAGATCGCACGGAGAAGGCTGTTCCGGAAACACTCCTGGTCTTCCTTCTGGATGAGATGTACCTGGCTATGGATGTCCGGTGCGTTCGGGAAGTGGCGCGTTCAGTTCGACTGTCTGTGCCGGCCCTGGGCGGAAAAGGTATCAGGGGGATGATTACTCTGCGCGGCGAAGCCGTGGCGGTTGCGGACCTGGGAGAGGTTTTAGGCATAAGTGGTACGTTGAGCGAATCTCGCAGCCGGTTGATTGCCGTGCGTTTTAATTCCTCAACCGTGTGTTTCCTGACCGGTAAGATCCAGGGGCTGCTGGAGGTTGATGAGGCAAAACTCGATACTCCTCCTCCGTTCATTGCGGGGCTGGATACTCAACTGATTGATTACATTACCTGGTCGAAAGACGGCGGGATGATCTGCGTGATAAATATGGACGAGGTTTTCGCCAATATGGAAAAGCGAATGTCATATGCGGAGTCAGCCGGTGCCAAAGCCGATTAAAGAATCCGATATTTCCACTTTTCGTGATTATCTCAACGAGGTATCCGGATTGTACTTTGAGAATAGCAAGTTTTCCCTGCTGAAAAAGGTGATTTCCGGGCGAATTGAGGAAACTGGAAGCGCCGGTTTCTCTGAGTATTATCATCGGTTGACCCGTAGTCGTCAGAGCAAGGACGAGTTGGCGGTTCTGGGCGGTATTCTGACTGTTGGAGAGACCTATTTTTTCCGTAATCGTGATCATTGGAACGCGTTTGAAGAGTGCGTGATGCCTTGGGTTATAACCCAATGCAGAGCCGAAGGACGGCACAGGATCAGGATATGGTCCGCGGGGTGTGCGACGGGGGAGGAGCCTTACACCATTGCGATAGCGGTAAGCCGGTGCCTGCCCGATCGAAGCAGGTGGGCCGTGGAAATACTCGGCAGCGACATAAATCCCATGGCGGTCGCCGCCGCCAGACGCGGCGTTTATCGGGAAAACTCTTTTCGGGGTGTACCTGCGTTCATTCGCCGGGAATACTTCGAGCCGGTGAAGGAAGGGGGCTTTCGCCCTCGGTCGTATATCAGGGACATGGTGAGTTTCCAGGAACTGAACCTGCTCGATGCCCGGGATATGGACAGAGTGTGCGATGTCGATGTCGTCTTCTGCCGTAACGTGCTTATTTACTTCGACGCACAGAGCATCGAGACGGTGATGGGGCATTTGCACAACGCGCTCAGGCCCGGCGGATATCTTTTTCTGGGGCATTCGGAAAATACCACAATACGAAGTCCGCGTTTTGCGACGATAAGTGTGTGCGATACCTTTGTCAGCCGGGCATTGCCCGGTGAGAATGATGGTAAAAGGTCTTTGCGTATTCCCGCAGAGTTGGAGTGGGTGAACGAGAAGGAGGAGTCCGTTCCGCAGGAGCTTGAGGAAAAAGGCAGGGAACTCAAACCGCGGGTGTCCGGTACTTCTGGAAAAAACACGGACGTCGATTCACTGCCTGCTTATATTCCCGTTCCAAAGGAGTCCGCGGTATCAGGAGTGAGCGAGGAACATTTCCCCGATGTGAACAAGCTGCGCGAGAAGGCGGTCGAGTACCTGATCAGCGATGAGAGTTCGCAGTCTCTCAAGTTGTTTCGACAGGTGCTGGAGCGGGAACCGGAGGATGTGGTCAGCCTTCTGGGAACAGCGATTCTGCTCGCCGGGAGCGGAAGTGGCGATGCCGCGTTGCATTGTTGCGGAAATATTCTGGCTATCGATCCCATGACGGCGGAAGCGTATTGCGTAATGGCGTTGGTTCATGAATCCAGGGGGGATTACCGGCAGGCTCTTACTGTTTTGGAAAAAGCGATTTACCTGGACAGTTCCTTCTCCATGGCCCATTTCCGGCTGGCAGGAATATACGAACGATTAAACCGCGACAGTGACAGGCGACGAGCTTTACGCAATACGCTGAATTCCCTGGACGAGGACGATGAAACGCGCATACGCGTGTATTCCGGCGGTTTTGACAGGAGTGCCGTTTCCCGGGTGTGCAAACAGCATTTGACCAAGGCTGCGAAAGGGTTTGAAGGAGTTGTCGGTTGATTGTTGGAACGACAGGGGCTTGGGCGTTCAAACCGGCACTGTTACCGGTATGTATACTGGAGTATTGATTGAGTAATGGAAAACACCACTCAAAACGGAACCGGGACGCTTGATGCAATAGCTGAGCGGGTAAAGCTTTTGCGGACATCGTTCGACGAAGGTATTCGATATGCGCAAAAAGCGGTTGCCAGGCGGGCGGCGGAATATCTGCTGGTGAACCTGGGAGATGAGCGATACGCTTTTTCCATTGCCAATATATTGGAGGTTATTTCGGTTCCTACGATAGTACCCCTGCCTGGTGTTCCCGTGGCGATATTGGGGATAGTGAACTTTCGTGGTCGGATAATCTCGGCGATAACCATTCACGAAATGCTGGGGCTGGTTCCGCGAGACGTGGAAAAAAGGGGACGATTGGTAATAACCAAGCGGCTGGCGGTGGATACGGGAATCATGGCCGACCGGGTATACGGAATTGTGGAGATCGATTTGGATAAAATACAACCGGTTCCGGTAACCGTTCGCGATGAACGGGCGCGTTACCTGGAGGGGCAGGTTTACCTTGGAGCTGATCTGGTAACGCTCGTCGATTTACAGCAGATATGTGCATCAGAACGGGTGCGGATAAACGGCTGAAGGTGGTGTTGGAAAAGGGAGTCAGGTGATGGAAACCGGAAGTTCGCAAGAGTCGTATGAGTCAGCGGAAAAAAGTGCGCCGACCGAGTTGAAGGTTCGCCGGCCGATTACTGTTACTCTTGGGCTATCTCTGTTTTTGGGCGTGTTGGTTCCGGTCGGAGTGATAGTTGGGGTTATGTATCACACCACGGCCGGAGGGGTGGACGACATCGCCCGTTTCACTAAAGAGGAATTGAAGGTCCGGGCGTTCGATCAGCTTGTAACTGTAAGGGAATCGACCAAGCGACAGATTGCCACGCTTTTCAGCGAGGTCGCGCGCGATGTTGAAGCCATGTCGAAAAACCCGTATATCCGCGACGCGTTTACCGATCTGAAATCGGCGGCGAAAACCGCCCGAAGTAACAATCTCAAAGAGCATGAGTTGATGAAGGACGCTCAGTACCAGGCGTTGTATGAGAAACACGCGAAGGAGATGGGTGAATACGCAGATACCTTCGATTTCGACGATCTGTTTTTCGTATGTGCCGATAAAGGGCACGTTTATTTCTCGCTTTCCCGCGGGGATGATTTCGGGAAGAGTCTGCCTTCGGCTTATCCCGGCAGTGTTCTGGAAAAAAACTGGCGCAACGCGATCGAAAGCGGGATGACCACGATTTCTGATATGGAAAAATACGCACCCGCTGATAATCGCCCAATGGTATTCGTTTCCACTCCGTTTAAAATCGATGGTGGAATAGCCGGTGTACTTGGTGTCAGCGTATCACTGTCTACGATTAACGAAATAACCATGCAACGTGGAGGGATGGGAGAAACCGGTGAAGTTTACATGGTCGGTAAGGACCGGCTCATGCGGTCTGATTCGATTCTCGATCCCGCTCATAGATCAGTTTATGCCTCTTTTGCCAATCCGGAAACGGGCAGAGTCGATACCTCGCCCGTTCAGAGGGCGCTGGCGGGGGAGACCGGTGTCGAGTTGTCCGCCGATTATCGCAACAGTACGGTCTTAGCCGCGTATTGCCCCATGGACATCAAGGGAATTCGATGGGCTTTGATTGCGGAGATGGATGAGGCGGAGGCGTTTTCCTGTATAGAAGATGTCGAGCGAATAGAGAATATGACCATGCTGGCGGTGATGCGCTATGCTGTCGGTCTTTCGGCCTTGCTCCTAGTCATATTGGCCGGTGTGGGGTTGGGCGTTCACTATTGGATTGCTCAACCAATAAAGAATATGGCACAGGCCGCCATCGCCGTCGCCCAGGGCGATCTGGGGGTGACGGTTCCGGCGAAAGGGGCGAGTGAGACGGGCATACTCGCCCGGGCAATGAATCAGATGACCGCCAACTTGAGTAATGTGGTTGAACAGATCGACATTGCCGCGGCGAAGATGGAGGCGGCAAGTAAAGAACAGGCGGTTGGCGCGACCAACCAGAGTACCGCGACATCACAGATGTCGAGTACCACCAGTGAACTGCTCGCTTCCGCAAGGCAGATGAGTGAGAACGGAGCGGTGGTAAGCGAACTGGCGGAAGGGGCGGCCAAGGAGTGTGCAAGTGGTGCGCGGCAGGTTCAGGATGCCGTCTTGGGAATTAACGGAGTACGCGACCGGGTGGAACACGTCGCTCAGCACATGGTCGACTTGGGGGCAAAAAGCCAGCAGATAAGTGGCGTTCTCGATATCATCAACGAACTGTCTGAGCAGACCAACCTATTGAGTTTGAACGCCAGTATAGAGGCCGCGGGAGCGGGGGAATCCGGCAAGAGGTTTGCGGTCGTTGCCAGTGAGATCAGGAAGCTGGCGGAGCGGGCGGCAGAATCGACGACCGAGATTCGCGGTCTGGTGGATAATATTCAGGAAATGGTCAACACCACGATAATGGCCACCGAGGAAGGCACCAAAGCGGTGGAAGAGGGGGTTAGATTGACCACGCAAGTCGAGGGTTCGCTGGAGAGTATTGCCCGGCAGGTGGCAAGCACCACGGAGTCGGTGAAGGCTATTGGGTTTGCCAGTAGGCAGCAAACCACGGCTATCGAGGAAATCGACGGTGCGGTACGGGATATCGATACGACCGCTCAGCAGGCGGAAGCATCCGCGCGGCAGATCCAGAAGGAAGCGGCCATGCTTGCACAGGCGTCAGGAAGATTCAAAAACGTAAAACACATTGCCAATGACGGATAGCAATCGGGAACCATGGGAACACCATTTGAATACTTTCTGATGGAGGCAAGCGAACGTCTGGAGCGTTTGAGTTCCGGATTGATGGAACTGGAGCATGCGGTTGATAACGCTGATCTCCTGTCTGATCTGTTTCGCGATGCTCACAGTCTGAAAGGGGCTGCGGGGATTTCCGGTCTGCCCGATGTGTCGGCCATCTGCCATCGCATGGAGGACAGGCTGTGCGAAGTGCGCGACGGTGCGGAAGCGGTGACTCCGGAACTGATAGATGCGCTTTTGCACACGGTTGACAGTCTGCAGGAATTGATCGCTTCTAAATCGGTGGACGGTATGAGCGATGCGCTTACCGAGCAGATCATCAGCAGGCTGGATAAGGCTGCCGGAACGGGCGGTCCAAAGGAATCCGAAAAAAGCGGACCCGATGCGGTCAAGCCTGAAAAGACTGAAGAGCCGCTGGATATTGATATTGTCAAACCATCGCAGAAGCTGGGACTGGATACGGTTCGCATTCACGTCGCCAGTCTGGAGACATTGGCGAATGCCACCGGGGAATTGCTGGTTGCCGGTGATCGTCTGCGGCAGAGGCATATGGCTTTGCGGGAGTTGAATCAGTTTATTCGGGATAAAGCAAGCCGGTATCAAAACGACAGGTTTGCCGCCGATGTATGCAAGCCCGTCGCGGAGAAAGTACGTTCTATCCTCGATGATTTCACCGGCGACCTGGCGGTGGTCGAGCCGCTTGTAGCGGATATTCACGAACTGGCGTTGGATACGCGTATGCTTCCGGTGAGTACGCTATTCGATCGGCTGGCCCGTTTTGTCCGCGACCACTGTCGACAGGAGAACAAGGAAGCGGAGCTGGTGCTGGAGGGTACTGACACACGGGTGGACCGTCAGGTACTGGCCGAATTGTATGATCCGGTCACTCATCTCATCCGCAATGCCCTGTCGCATGGAATCGAGTCCATCGAAGAGCGGCTTCGTATTGGAAAACCAAAAGCAGGAGTGGTGCTTCTGAAGACGCTCCGTCACGCGGACCGGATTAGTATAATATGCGAAGATGACGGTCGGGGAATAGACGAGGAGCTCGTCCTGAAGAAAGCCGTATCGCTGGGCCTTGTAGGGGAGATCGAGTCGCGGGAAATGACCGCTCAACAGATCCGGTCGCTGATACTCGATCCTGGGTTTTCTACTGCGGAAATGATAACCGACGTGAGCGGTCGCGGGGTGGGCATGCAGGTGGTCGCCGGTCAGGTGGAAATGTTACGCGGCACCCTCACCATAGAATCGGAAACCGGCAAATTCACCCGCTTCATCATAGATCTGCCGGTGTCCATGGCTACCCTGGAGGGGCTGTTGGTGGAATCAGCGGGTTTTGCCTATGTGATTCCTACTACTTCAATCGCCCGGACCGCGGGGATACGTCTGCCGGACATACAGACGTGCGGTCATGAGGCTATGGCCAACATCGAAGGGCAGGTCGTACCGTTGTTGATGCTGTCCGATTTGCTGGGGCGCTCGGAATACGGTCGAGTTTCCCCGAACCTGTTGCCCGCGGTGGTGATCAGGCATCGCGATCAGTTGTTTGCCGTCGGGGTTGAAAAACTGCTGGGTACACAGATCTTCGTGGATAAAAGCCTTGGGGGGCATTTACAGGGGATAGACGGGGTTGCGGGGGCGACGATTCTGGGGACCGGACTGCCGGCGCTTATTCTCGACCTGGGGCGGTTGACCCAACGGGCGGGAATTACCATAACCCGGCATGACAGGCACTTGCATCAACAGGCCGCGGAAGTGAGTGACCCGATTCTGGTGATCGATGATTCGATAACCACGCGAATGATGGAACAGAGTATTCTCGAATCGGCCGGTTATACGGTGGAGACGGCCGTGGATGCGGAAAGTACCCTTTCAAAAATCGTGGAACGGACTTATCGCTTGTTCGTGGTCGATGTGGAAATGCCCGGCTTGAATGGTTTTCAATTAACCCGAAAGATTCGGGAAATGGAGAAATACGCCAATACGCCGATCATAATCGTTACTTCCCTGGCCAAGGAGGGGCATCGCCGGGAAGGGCTCGAAGCGGGAGCCAACGCGTACATAGTAAAAGGCGAATTCGATCAGAACAATCTGCTTGATACCGTGGAAAGGCTGGTTTCCAGATGATCCGCGTTCTTCTCGTTGAAGATTCCATTACCGTGCGCAAGGTGGTGACCGAGCGGTTGCACGCTGCGGGAATCGAAGTGGTGGGCGAAGCTGCCGACGGGGGGGAGGCCCTGGAAATGACGCACCTTCTGCATCCGGATGTGATCCTTATGGATGTGGTAATGCCCACGATGGACGGTTTGGAGGCCACCCGGCGGATAATGAGCGAAATACCAACGCCTATTATCATTCTCTCCGCCCACTCGAGTAATGATGAGGTGTTCAAGACATATGATGCTCTGGCATGTGGGGCGCTGGAAGTGTGCGCCAAACCGATCGGTCACGGACCGGAAGTGGAGGACGACTGGCGAATCATTCTCAGTACGATCAGGGCGGCGAAGCTGGTGGCCACCCCGCGGTTTATGGGAAGAGTCTTAAGCAGGCCCGTCGATCGTAAACCCGTAGCTCCTTCCGTCAAGCTCGAGGAGAAGGGAATGAAAGACCTGGTGATCGCCATCGGCGCATCCACAGGCGGTCCGGCGGCGGTTGCGAAAATACTATCTGTCTTTCCGAAAGATTATCCCTATCCGATCATTGTGGCCATTCACTGCAGTCGCCATCTGAAAAAATCATCCGCTAAGTGGTTTTCACGACATTGCAGGATGGCGGTCCGTGATGTAACCGACGGTGAGCGGCTGGATTCCGTTGGCGGGACCGTACTTATCGTGCCCCCGGCCAGGGAGGTGAGCGTGGTCAATAATATTACCGTGCTGAGTGAAAGCAGCGACATGCTCAATTGTGCTCCGAGCATCAACCGGCTGTTTATGTCCATTGCGGAAAGCCGGGGTAATTCCGTGGTTGGTGTTATCCTTACCGGCATGGGCGACGATGGAGTTGAAGGCCTGTTGCGAATCAGGGAGAGTGGGGGAATAACCATCGCCCAGGACAGGGAGACCAGCGTTATTTATGGAATGCCGGGCGTCGCGGCGGAAAGGGGGGCGGCGCGGTATGTTCTGTCTATCGAGAAAATCGCGGAATACCTGCTGAGTTTACCTATGAGTTTCGCTTTAACCAAAAACTCCATGGGAGTATAGAGGGCAATGAATTCAACACCGGGATCGGCGAAAATACTGGTAATCGACGACAGCCTGACCGTGCGTATGTCCTTGCAGGATCTCTTCCGGCGGCAGGGGTACGAGGTGGTCATTGCGGAAAACGGAAGAAGCGGGCTCAAGGAACTCGAAAAGCAGCGGTTCGATGTGGTTATTCTCGATTTGGTAATGCCGGAAATGGGAGGGGACGAGGTTCTAAAGGAGATAAAAAGCAGTAAGGAAAACGCCCTGGTGCCGGTGATCATGCTTACGGCGATTTCCGATCACGATTCCCTGGTAAACTGTCTGGATCAGGGGGCGGATGATTTCGTACGTAAACCGTGGGACGAGCGGGAACTGCTCGGGCGTTTACGGGCGATGGTACGCCTGAAGCAGGCGCTGGATGCTGCGGAAGCTGCTAGGAAGTCGGCTGAAGCGGCCACCCAGGCGAAGAGCAGCTTTGTGGCCAGCATGTCTCACGAGCTCAGGACTCCAATGAATTCCATAATGGGATTTACCAGTCGCCTGTTGAAACGATTGGGCGACAGCCTGGCGGAACGAGATGTCGATGCCCTGGAAACGATAGATAGAAACGCCAAGCAGTTGTTGGCATTGATCAATGATGTGTTGGATTTATCCAAAATCGAAGCAGGTAAAATGGAACTGCACATTTCTGAAGTGAACGTAAACGATGCAGCGAGAGAAACGGTGGAGCAGCTTCTACCGCTGGCAGAGGCGAAATCGCTGGCTGTGCATGTGGAGATGGCGGATGATTTACCAAATATCGAAGCCGATCCCGTAAAGCTACGGCAGATTATAACCAACCTGCTCTCCAATGCGATCAAGTATACGGATGAAGGTGAAGTGACGGTGCAAACCAGCACGCTCGTCGATGACCGAACTGGTCAGGCGGTAAGATTCGCGGTCAGGGATACAGGTGTTGGGATTAATCCACATGATCGTGAAAGGCTTTTTCATCGTTATGTTCAGGTGGACAAGAAGTTTGAACGGCGGGCTGGTGGTACCGGACTGGGATTGGCCATCTGTGTGGAATACGTGAACATGCACGGTGGATACATAGACGTTATAAGTGAATACGGAAAGGGAAGTGAGTTTTTTGCCGTTTTACCGGTTAAAACGCCTCATCCGCAGGAATCGCTCGAGCCGGAAGTGGTTAAAGCCGGTCTTTGATCGAAAGGAAAAAACTGTATTGGATTAGTATCGAAATATGCGATATCGCGTGTTGTCGGCATATGTTTTCAAAGCTATGAATGATTTTTCAATAGGTCAATTGCCGGATAAGGATGGTTTACGTCTAAGCGGACGCATTGTGATAATCGTTAGCACGATTCTCTGCTTCTGGGCCTTGCTTTATTCAGGAATGTTTTACTTCTACCTGGAATCGACAACGGGCGGTTTGATTTTACTTTGCGCTCTGCTGGCGGTAATCGTATCTGTTCCGTTGGCATTGCATTTTGCCAAAACACCGGACGCGGCGGGTAGCCTGTTGATGTTGATTATGTCTTCGGCCATCGCCGGTGCCGCCCGGGTATCCGGTGGATACGGTACACCGCCGTTGTATTGGTGTGTCGTAATTCCCGTGGCGGCCACCTGCATGTTGGGAATACGCGGCGGAGTTTTATGGAGCGGGGTAGCGGTTACAGAGGTTCTTGGATTCTACATCGCCGGTCGTCACGAGATTAAAGCTCCGCCTCCGTTTCCTAAAGAAAAGCTGGAAATGCTGGAAGTCACATCGTCGTTGGGAGCGATGTTGTGTCTGGTCTCAATTGCCTTGATCTACGAGATAATGCATCGAAGGGCGACGGAATCGGTCTATTCTGATCGTGACTCTCTGCACAGCGCAGTTCAAAGACGTAACGACGAACTGTCTGAAACAAGACGACGACTGAGATTTGAAATAGCCCAGCGCCAGCAGTGCGATTTGGCTGTCCGACTGAGCGAGGAACAGTATCGCTCGCTTACCGACCAGATACTCGACGGGGCCGCGGTGGGGCTTTTCATTATGGACCAGGACTTGAAAGTTGTATAGGTTAACCGGGCTATGGAGGAGTTCTTTGGAATTACCCGGGATGAGGTTATTGGGCAGGACAAACGAAAACTGGTTATAGGCCGGTTCAGCAACGTGTTATCCAATGCCGGCTTTTTCGCGGAGAAAATGCTCAAAACGTATGAAGACAATTCCTATGCTGACTGTTTTGAGTGTCATGTTCTAGCCGGGGAAAACCGTAAGGAACGCTGGCTGGAGTATCGAAGTCAGCCGATTCTCAGTGGATTGTATGCCGGTGGGCGGATCGAGCATTACTACGATATTACAGATCGCAAGTGGGCGGAAGAGACTCTGTATGAGAGTGAGGGATTGTTGCATACGGTCATCCACTCCTCACGGGAAGCGATAATATCCATAGATGAACGCGGTTTGATAACCCTGTTCAATCCGGCGGCGGAGGAAATGTTTGCTCAGAGGATGGAGGACATGATCGGGGGAACACTCGACTGCCTCATGCCCGAAGAATATCGGGAAAAGCACGCTACGTATGTCCGCAGTTATTTTGCCTCCGGTAAGCCCGATGCCGCCGTGGGGAAGGTACTGGAATTGCCGGGAATGCGGAAAGATGGATATATATTTCCCATGGAGATATCCCTGTCAGCCGGAATACGCAAGGGGAAGAAATCGGTAACCGCAGTTGCCAGGGATATTACCGAACGCAAGTGGGCGGAGGAGGCCCGGCGAGAAAGTGAGCAAAAACACCGAGCACTGGTGGACAACATCGATTTATGCATTGTGCAGATGGACAGCGAGCGGCGGATAATAATGGCAAACGCTGTAGCGGAAAAGCGTTTCGGCCTGAAGGCGGAGGAAATGGTAGGGCGACGCTGTTACGAGGTGATGCACTGTAGCGAAAAACCATGTGAGGGGTGTCCAGGTGCTAAAGCCATAAGTTCCTTGCAGGCGGAGGAGGTTGAAATCGAGAAAACCGACGGTAATGGGGAAAAAACATGGCTCAATGTTCGGGCGGTTCCGGTGATTGACGGAGCGGGCAGGGCGTCTGGTTATATAGAGGTTTTGCAGGATGTGACCGAAAGTAAGCGGACTATTGAGGCGTTGTACCAGGCCAAGCAGCAGGCGGAAGCGGCCACCCTGGCCAAAAGCCAGTTTCTGGCAAGCATGTCACATGAACTTCGTACGCCCATGAATTCGATATTGGGATTTACTGAGCGATTGATAAAAAGGTTAGGCGGATCACTGCCAGACCGGGAATCGGATGCCCTGGAAACTATTGACCGTAATGCCCGCCAACTCCTGGAACTGATCAACGAAATCCTCGACCTCTCCAAGATAGAAGCGGGCAAGATGGACCTGAATCTGGCACCCACCAATATCGCCAAGATAATAAGGGGCATTGTGACTCAGTTCAGCCCGATGCTGGAATCCAAATCGCTTGGTATTCATATTGACCTGGATGCGGATCACATGGAGATCGTGGCCGATGCTGTTAAAATCAAGCAGGTGATCGCTAACCTGGTTTCAAACGCGGTCAAGTTTACGGACAAAGGGAAAGTGACTATTCAGGCCTCTTTTATCGCCGATGTCAGAGTCGGCAAGGGGATGCTTGTCTCGGTCAGCGATACAGGAGTGGGAATAAGTTCGGACGATTATAAGAATCTGTTCAAAAAATTCGTGCAGGTTGACGGCAGTGCATCCCGGAGAGCAAGTGGCACGGGATTGGGATTAGCCATAACCGCTGAATATGTGGCCATGCATGGCGGGTATATCGACGTGAGCAGCAGGTTGGGGAAAGGTAGTGAGTTCAGAGTGATTTTGCCTGTTTCGCCTGAGGATGTGAATCGTATTGAGGATTTGGAACTCGCCGCAAATACGAGTGAAGACGAATAAAGCAATGAAAAAAACAAGGCTGATCCGCGAATTGGATCAGCCTTGTTTCAGTTTCACGTGAACAGGTTCTTGCAGACATGGAGATTCTATTGCGGTCCGGTAAATACTTCCTGGAACAGCGCAAAGTCATCCATGTCAATATCGCCGTCGCCATCACCGTCGGCATTACGGCAGACGTGTCCCTCGCCGAAGATTACACCAGGGCCCGACAGGCAATATTGGAAAAACATAAGGTCATCCAGGTCCACGTCGCAGTCACGACCATAGCTGTAGTCGGAACGCAGGTAGTCAAAGGGCAGTGCTTCCTGAACCGAACTCAAGAACGGAATGACTCGCTGCATGATTTCCGCTCTTGTTGCCTCTGAAGTAATTGTTTCAAAGGGGAAGCTGAGCACAACCGTGCGGTAGACGCAGTAGTCGTATTGAATACCGGCCGTCGCGCCACCGGAATATTCCAGAATCTCCTGGGCTCCCGTGGGAACGGCAAGCGTGTCCGGGGAATAGACGTTGTAAGGAGCGCCGTTCGCTGCGCTGAAATCCAACGCACCAATATCGCCGAGGATTCCACCGGCTCCGCTGACGCTTGTCGTACCGGAATCATCCGAGGCATAGTTGGCGTGAAGAGTGTTACGCATGAAATTCGCCCCGTTTCCCTCGCCGATCAGATCGAAACCTATTTCCGCACCAGAGACGAACAGCCCGCCGCCTTCTTCCAGAAAATCGGATACCAGGCTTTGTTCGCTTGCGGAGAATGTCCTATCTTCAGAACTTTCAGTACCCAGAATCCATACAATCACGTCGTAGTCTGAAAGGGCGATTTGAGCGTCGATTATAGCTTCATTGGCACAGGAAACGAATCCCACTCCCGTTCCTTCCATAGCCTTGGCATGTTGCACCACGTAATCGTAGGAATTGCTTTTTCTCCATATTTGCCGTTCGATTGATTTGCCGGCATAGGCCGAGGGATGGTCGAATGTCTCCACCGGGTTCTGCTGGCGGCGAAGTCGGTCGAAGCCGTTGACGATCAACGCCGTCGCGGTTCCTTCCGCGGGGCGACGAACGGCAAGTACTTCCGAAGGAAGTGATTCACCGCCGGAGTTGGTTGCGGCGATTCTGTAATAAACAGTCTGCCCGGCCGGTATACCCGTGATAGTGGTGGTCAGCACGTTGCCCAGTACGAGGGGATTTCCGAAACCATAACCGTTTTCAGATGAGTAGACCACGTAGCCGGTGGCCGCATCACCCCGGGCTGCGTCTGCCAGAGGCGCGTTCCATGAAAGGGTGATATTGCCGTCTCCATTATCTTTAACCCGGACGTTGCGGGGCGTATCCGGGGAAAAATCCAGGGGTACCGTACTTCCCGGAAGCGAGTGCAGGAAACGGATAATACCTTGAATGCAACTGCGTCCCATCGCCGCTCGTACGCGCGGGTCGCGGAGTAACTCGGCGTCCGTTTCGTTATCATGGAAAGCCAGCTCCACGATGGTTGCGTCAAACTCATCGCCATTGGCACCGGTGCAGATAGCTCCGTAGCCGCTGGTGTAAGTTGCTCCCGGGCGGTCGTACCAGTTATGTTCAAATTCCCCGTCGAGAAGTAACATGTCCGCGTCAATCTCGTTGGAGAGGATGGTGGCGTATGACTGCTGATTGGCGGTTGCTCCAAGAGTAGTAATAAGGGATATCTGACCTCGGGCACCACCGCCACTGGCATTGGTATGGAATTCCAGGTGAATCCTTCGCCAGCGATCATTGTTGTACGAGGTATCGTTCATTTCCCTGGCCATTTTAGCGCCGGCGCGAACATTGTCGTCCTGGTCGGATGATCCACCGCCGTCCCAGATGTCGCTGTCGAATCCAACGGCGTTATTACCCAGTTCGCTTTGTGCCCAGTATCTCTGGCACTCTTCCTCTCGCAAGTAGCCGCTGATAGCACCGGGGCCGGGGCGGACTATGTCACCAACTCCGTTACCCCAGCGAATGGCGTCGGCTATTATGGCGTAACCGCTCTGGCTTTCGTTGGTAATTTCCACATAGTTCACATCGCTTGCATCGAGGTAGTATTCACCCAGGTAAATCCAGCCATTACCGACCAGTCGGTGATCGATGGTTATCTCGCTGATACCACCGCTGTGCTTGACCCGGTAGGTTTGCAATGCGCGGTTGCTGCCGGCGACAGCAAAACAATATATAGGGTAAAAATCAGTTTCGGTGATATTGGGGGTGTATCGAGCGACGGCTGTTTCAGTGGCCGATGCTTGCGCCCATCGATACTGAACACTTGAATAGCGAGCTCCCTGGTAGTACTTGGGGCTGTTTCCGTTAGACCACGTCCCGGAGAAGGTGACACCCGGATCATCGTTATCGAGAACGATTTCCTTCGCCTGCCATCCAACGGGACGCAATGGCACGACTGTTGCTCCGGCGTTAAAGGCGTATTGTACGAATGCGTTTAACTGGTCCAGGTTTCCGTGGTCTTCAGCCATACCGAGCAGGACTGGGCGTTGCAGATACCACGCACTATCACCTGCTGTCCAGCCATGACCGGCTGATGCAAAAACCGTTACTCCCGATAGCGCTCCCTGCGGCTGCCTGCCCGCGTGAGTAATGGGGCCGCGCAATCTCGCTTTATTGGTATACTCCGTATTCCTGCTCAGATCCGGGAAAAGTTTTGAAGCCTCGATTTTCTGTTGTGCTATTGGCTGAACCTTTGTCCGGATATACTTTTCCGGCGATTCATACGTTGCCGTTTCATCGCTTCGAAGGTGGGTGACTATTCCGCTGAATTCGTCATTACCAAAAAACGGTTTTGCCAGGTTGTCCGAAATGGCTTCCCATTTCGTATCGGTGGTCTGCCATCTTTCTTCTGATTCTGGCAGGGTCAGGTAAACGTGCAGGATGTTCTCTTGCCATTCCACCCGATCGAGTCTGGTTTGAGCCGGCAGGGGAGATGACGTTAGCATCTCGTTGACCAAAGCGTAATCGGTTTCCTCGTTCTGCGCCCGCGCCGGATCGGGGCTTAAAGCGATACCGGTGATAACCAGAACCATAGACAGGTAAAACAGACGGAAGTGTGGTAACTGATAGACCATTTTTCTAATACTCCTCCGTAGGCATCTCGATGCCGCTAAAAACAAGAGGTTATCGGGCCTTGGTTAAAACCAAGACTCGGCAAGTAGGATTCCCAAACTGTATACTGGTTGCGTGATTGGCGCGGTAACCCCCAGTTGCTTACCGCGTGAAGCTCTGCCAGCCAAGGAACCCCTTTGTCTTATTTTCCTCGGCTGGCAGAGCTGGTGAATCGCGTTTAGTTTACTAATTGAATAGTATTCCCCCCATAAAAATTATTGAGCACCGGTAAAGTACTGCTGGAACAGGTAGAAATCCTGCAGGTCCACGTCTGAGTCGCCGTCGCCGTCCATGTGCAGGCAGGCATTGCCTGCTGCATATGTGGTATCCGGACCCTGGAAGCAGAATCCAAACAGCAGATAATCGTCCAGATCAACGTCACAATCTGCACCATAATCAAAACCGGTCAAATAGTCGAATGGGGTTACCCCTTCAATGCTGGACAGGAAGTCAATTACCCGCGTCATTATTGCTGAACGTGAGGATTGTGAGGTTATTGCCTCAAACGGGAAACCGAATACCACCGTCCGATAAAGGCAGAAATCGTACTGCGTTCCCGCTACTCCGCCCGTACCGCCAACGTAGGTCAGAATCGCTTCGCTGTCGGTGGTTGCCGCCAGTTCGTCAGGATTGTAAGGCCGGTAGGGCGCGCCGTTGGCTGGATCAAAATCGAATGCACCAATGTCACTTAAGATTCCGCCGGAACCGGATACATCGAAAGTTCCCGCATCGTCCGCGACATAACTGGATTGTAGATTATTATTTAGGAAACTTGTACTACCCTGATCGAACAGGTCATATCCAATGTCACTGCCGGAGATGAACAGACCTCCACCACCTTCCAGGAACATTCTGACCTTGCTCCGTTCAATCGAATCCAGGGTGGAATCCTCCGTACTCTCCTGGCCCAGTATCCAGATCACCACGTCGTAATCGGAGAGGTTGATAACTCCGTTAATTACGGTTTCGTTCGAACATGAAACAAAACCCTTACCTGTTGCCTCCAGCGCTTCGGCATACTGAACTACGTAATCGAAGGAGTTACTTCTTCTCCATATGGGCCTTTCGATGGAAAGTCCGGCATAACCTGCCGGTTGGGTGAATTCCAGAATAGGATTCTGCTGCCTGCGTAAACGGTCGAATCCGTTTACGATCAGCACCGGTTTGTCTTCACCGGTAATGCGGTGGATGGTTACCACCTCAGAGGACATGGACTCGCCACCGGCGTTTGTGGCCGCTACGCGATAGTACATGGTTTTGTTTACCGGTATGCCGCTAATTGTATGGCTGGTTACGTCACCGAGTTCAATCGGTTGACCAAACCCGTATCCATTGGTGGATGCGTATATTACGTACCCGGTAGCTGGATCACCTTCCGCCTCGCCGCTGTCCGGTGCGATCCAGGAAATCCTGGCATTACCGCCGCCCAGGTCTTCGATTGCCACATCTTTAGGCGTATCCGGAGGGAAGTCGAGGGTGATTTCGCTACCCGGCAGAGTGTGCAGGAACTTGATGATACCATGTAAGGAGGCCCGGGCGACAGCGGCTCTGAAACGGCTGTCACGAAGCAGCTCCGCGTCCTGCTGATTGTCGTGAAAACCACTTTCCAGGATCGTCGCGTCGAATTCATCGTCGTTGGTTCCCTTTTTTATTGCTCCGTACTCTGAGGTGTATGTGGCCGCCGACCTGTCATACCACTGGTGTTCAAACTCATCGTCTATCAGGAGTATATCACCGTCTAATTCATCCGAAAGGATGTTGGCATATTCCGTTTGGTAAGTTGTGGGGCCGCTGGGAGCGTTGGTTATAAGGGCAATGCTGCCTCTGTTTGCTCCGTTGGTGGCGTTGGTGTGAAACTCAAGATGGATACGTTTCCATCGGTCAACCATGACACCTCCGGCGGGAACTTCATTCATCGCCCGGGCCAATCGCCCACCGCAACTTACGTTATCCGAATTGTCCGAACCGCTGGAATCCCAAAGATCCTCGGCGTTGAAGCCTACGGCGTTGTTGCCCCATTCGCTTTCTGCCCAATATCTCTGTGCTTCTTCACTTCTGGGATAACCACTGACCGAAGCAAAGCCGTTTGTGCCCAGTGGGCGAACCACGTCGCCCATGCCCACACCAAAACGGATTGCGTCGGCGACTACCAGGCCGGTATCTGTCGACTGGTTACTGATTTCCACGTAACTGCTTGTGCCCGCATCGAAATAGTATTCGCCCAGCCAGATCCAGCCGTTACCCACGTTGCGGTGATCGATGACTACTTCCGTTATGCCTCCGCTGTGCTTCACTCGGTACAATTGCCTGGTCCGGTTGGTTCCCGCTTTCGACCAGCAGTAAACGGGATAGAAGTCCGCAGTGGGAAGGGTTGGAGTAAACTTCGCCGTGGCCGTTTCCAACCCGTTGGTCGTTGCCGCTACGGTTTTAAAGGGGATACCGGATAAAGTTACATTGTTCTCATAGTAATGGGTGGCCGTTGCACCATTCGTGTCAATCCAACTGCCGGTAAAGGTTACGCCGGGATCGTCGTTATCCAGAACAACCTCAATAACCTGGTCGCCCGCCGGTCTCAGCGGTACAACCGTAGCTCCGGCGTTAAAAGCGTAAGCAACCATGTAATTCAACTGGGCGATGTTACCGTAATCCTCGGTCATTCCCAGCAGTACGGGCCTTTGCAGGCTCCATGCCGGCTCGGGAGAAACCGGGTTTTCGGCTACTGATATTCCATTAGTGTCAGCGGTCCAGCCATGACCGGCGCCGACGAATATGGTAACTCCGGATAGCACTCCCGTCGGCTGACGCATCGCCTGGGCGCTGGGACCGCCAATCTTGTCGGAATTAACGGTGACTGTTGCCTCTGCGCTTAATATACTACTGTTGAGTAGAATCAGACCGGTAAACAGAACGAATGTGAAAGTCCGCAGTCTTTTGCCCATGGTTACCTTTGCTCCTTAACATCCCCGATTTAGAGGGTTTACGAAATTAACTACAATATAAAGTATAATCGGGAATTAACCCGACTGCCTCCTGCTAATTTACTACTCGTTCAGCGGTCCGGTGAAGTACTGCTGAAATAGATGGAAATCCTGCAAATCCACGTCCGAATCACCGTCTCCATCCATATGCAGACAAGCGTTACCTGCAGCATATGTAGTATCCGGTCCCTGTAAGCAGAATCCAAACAACAGATAATCGTCCAGATCAACGTCACAGTCCGCACCGTAATCAAAACCGGTCAAATAGTCGAACGGCATCGCTCCGGGAATAGTTTCCAGGAAAGCGATGATTCGCTGCATTACAGTTGCTCTCGTCGCGTCTGAGGTTATTGCTTCAAATGGAAAACCCAACACCACTGTTCGATAAACGCAGAAGTCGTATTGTGTTCCTGCAACGCCACCGCTACCTCCAACGTAGGTCAGAATCGCTTCGCTATCGGCAGTTGCCGCCAGTTCGTCCGGATTGTAAGGCCGGTATGGCGTGCCGTTGGCAGGATCAAAATCAAAAGCACCAATGTCACTTAAAATCCCGCCCGAACCGGTGACATTGAAAGTTCCCGCATCGTCCGAGACATAGTGGCATTGCAGATTATTATTCATGAAGCTCGTACTGCCCTGATCGAACAGGTCATAGCCAATGTCACTGCCGGAGATGAACAAACCTCCACCGCCTTCCAGGAACATTCTGAGCTTGCTCCGTTCGATCGAATCCAGGGTGGAATCCTCCGTACTCTCCTGCCCCAGGATCCAGATTACCACGTCATAATCGGACAGCTCAATAACTCCGTTGATTACCGCGTCGTTCGAGCATGAAACAAAACCCTTGCCCGTTGCCAGCAGCGCCTCGGCATACTGAACCACGTAATCGTAGGAGTTACTTTCCTGCCATACGGGCCTTTCGATGGAAAGCCCGGCATAACCCGCGGGTTGGGTGAATTCCTTAATAGGATTCTGCTGCCTGCGCAAACGGTCGAATCCGTTTACGATCAGCACCGGCTTGTCTTCACCGGCAGCGCGGCGAATTGTTAGCACCTCAGATGACATGGACTCGCCGCCGGCGTTTGTAGCCGCAACGCGATAGTACATGGTCTTGTTTACCGGTATACCCGTAAGTGTATGACTAATTACGTCACCGAGTTCAATCGGTTGGCCAAACCCGTATCCATTGGTGGATGCGTATATGACATACCCGGTAGCCGGATCACCCTGCGCTTCTCCACTGTCCGGCGCTGTCCAGGAAATTCTTGCATCTCCACTGCCCAGGTCCTCTATCGCTACGTCTTTCGGCGTGTCCGGGGGGAAGTTTAGGGCGATTTCACTACCCGGCAGCGTGTGCAGGAACTTGATAATGCCATGTAAGGATGCTCGAGCGACAGCGGCTCTGAAACGGCTGTCACGAAGCAGCTCCGCGTCCTGCTGATTGTCGTGAAAACCACTTTCCAGGATCGTCGCGTCGAATTCGTTGCCGTTGGTGGCCTGGCTTATATGTGCGTAATTCGATTCATAAGTAGGAGTCGACCTGTCCACCCATTCATGTTCGAACTGGTCATCGATAAGGAGGATATCCGCATCGAATTCGTCAGAAAGGATGTTGGCGTATTCGGATTGATACGTGGTTTGACCGCTCGGAGCGCTTGTGGTCAGGGTGATACTTCCTCTGGCGTTTCCGTTCAGGGCATTGGTGTGAAACTCAAGATGGATACGTTTCCATCGGTCGACCAGAACGCCGCCGGCGGGAACTTCGTTCATCGTTCGAGCCAGTCTTCCTCCACAGCTTACGTTGTCATTGTAATCAGAGTCGCTCGAATTCCAGAGGTCTTCCGCGTTGAATCCAACGGCGTTGTTGCCCCATTCGCTTTCTGCCCAATATCTCTGTGCCTCCTCATTCCTGGGATAACCACTAACCGTGGCTAACCCGTTCGTGCCCAGCGGGCGAACCACGTCACCCATGCCTATACCAAAGCGAATAGCGTCGGCTACTACCAGACCGGCGTCTGTCGACTGGTTACTGATTTCCACGTAACTGCTGGTTCCCGCGTCGAAGTAATATTCGCCCAGCCAGATCCATCCGTTCCCCACGTTGCGGTGGTCGATGACTATTTCCGTTGTGCCTCCGCTGTGTTTTACGCGGTATAATTGCACAGTCCGGTTGCTTCCCGCTTTCGACCAGCAGTAAACGGGATAGAAATCTGTAGTGGGAAGGGCGGGGGTGTATCTCGCGGTAGCGGTTTCTGCGCCTTTAGTTGTTGCCGCTATGGTTTTAAAAGGAATACCGGATGAAGTTGCGTTGTTCTCATAGTAATGAGTGGCCGTTGCGCCATTGGTGCTGATCCAACTACCGGTAAAGGTGACGCCTGGATCGTCGTTATCCAGAACAACTTCGATATCCTGGTCACCGGCCGGTCTCAGCGGTACGACCGTTGCTCCGGCGTTAAACGCGTAAGCAACCATGTAATTCAACTGGGCGATGTTGCCGTAGTCCTCGGCCATTCCCAATTCAACCGGACGCTGCAGCGACCATGCCGGCTCGGGCGATACCGGATTTACCCCAACAGAGACACCATTGGTGTCAGCGGTCCAGCCGTGGCCTGCGCCTATGAAAATGGTGACTCCGGATAATACGCCTGTTGGCTGCCTCGCAGCGTGGGCGCTTGGTCCGTTCAAGCCCGCAGGAGCAATCGAGTCCTCCATTTCACTGTTTCCATCCGAATACGTATTTGCCAATGCGTAATCGTTGATGGAAAAAGAAAGAATAATAAGCAGAGCGAATATAAACGTCGATAACCGGTTTACCATTGCCGTTTCATGCCTTGTTATTAGATTCCTTGTTCACTGTACTCCTTGCCGTTTTGCTGCTTTACCACTCATGCCTTTTGGTGGTTACGGGTTTAATGAACCCGTGTATACGCTTTGGAATAACGCAAAATCTTTCAGGTCGACAACATCGTCGTCGACTCCATCCATCGCCTGGCACATATGTCCCGACGTGAAGGTTACCGATGGGCCACTCAGGCAGAAATAAAGAACATTGAAATCATCAATATCGACATCGCCGTCGGTGTCATAATCAAACGGCAGCGGGCCGATGGTTCCTTTCAGGTATAAAAGCACGCGTCCCATGAGATCATTTCGTGTACTGCTAGAGGTGATCGTCTCGAATGGGAAACCCAGGGTGACTACCCTGTATAAACCACCAGTGTGTTCGTAGATCACGCCGGCCGTCCCGCCGCTTCCGCCCGTGTAGGATAAAACCGCTTCTCCGCCTGCCTGGGGCGCTATTTTATCCGGCGAATTGACGTCGTACGGAGCGTTGTTGGCCAGGTCGAAATCGAAATTGCCTACGTCGCTGAAAATACCCGTTCCGCTTACGTTATAGGTGTTCGCGGTATCAGCGATGTAGTCAGCGCCCAGCGTGTTTTCGTAGAAAGATCGACCGTTATCCTGCGAGTCAAGGTCGAAGGCGATTTCAGAACCCGATACGAATAGTGCTCCTCCGGCGTTGAGAAATTCCGAAACCTTGGTCTGTTCCGATGCGTTGAATGTCGAGTCTTCCGTGCTTTCCTCGCCACAGATCCAGAGGACGATGTCGTAATTACTCAGTTGAATTGTGCTGCTGATTACCGATTCATTGGAGCATGAGTCAAACCCCTCGTCATTGGCTGCCAGAGCCTGGGCGTGCTGAATTACGTAGTCGAAGGAATTGGCTTTTCTCCATTGCTGGCGTTCGTTGGTGTCGCCGGCATATGCAGCGGGGAAAGTGAACTCCATGATCGGGTTCTGCTGCCTGCGCAGCCGGTCGAATCCGTTGACGATAAGTACTTTCGGTGTCCCGGAGGCCGGCCGGCGTACGGCCAACACCTCTGAGGGCATTGACTCGCCGCCGGCATTGCTGGCCGCGATACGGTAGTATCGCGTTTCTTCAGCTGCGGGCCCGGATAAGGTCGCGGTCAGGACATTGCCCGGCATTGTGGGATTTCCAAAACCGTAACCATTGCTCGATTCGTAAATGACGTAACCGGTGGCAACTCCACCCCGTGCACCGTCGCTTACAGGGGCCGACCAGTTCAACGTCACCGTGCCGTCACCGTTATTGACAACCTGTACATTCCTCGGAGTGTCCGGCGGGAAAACCAGCGGGACCTGAGTGTCCGAAAATGTGCCACTGTTGCTCAAAAAGCGAATCATCGCCTGTACACAACTGCGGGCCATTGCCGCCCGTACCCGGCAGTCGCGAAGAAGTTGCGCGTCCTGCAGATTATCGTGAAAAGCCAACTCGATGATCGTCGCATCGAATTCGTTGTTATTGTTAGTGGTGGAGATTGAACCGTATCCGCTGGTGTAGGTGTCGCGGGCGGCGTTCCAGTCATGTTCCATCTCCGGAACCAGGATTGTCATGTCATCGTCGATCTCTTCGGAAATGATGTGCGCGAATTCCGCCTGGTTGGTGGTGGCGGCGGACGTAATGAGCCCCACACTGCCCCGGGCGCTGCACGGCGGACCGCTACTGCAACCGGCCGCGTTCGTGTGGCAGGCGAGATAGATTCGTTTCCACCGGGCATCCTGCACACCGCCGGCAGGGATCACGTTCATCTCCGCAGCCCAGCGGGCGGCGGCGCCGTGGTTGTCTGAAAGATCTGTACTATAAATGTCCCATATGTCCGAATCGTAACCGGTGGCGTTAATACCCAGTTCGCTGTGTGCCCAGTAGCGGTGGGCTTCTGCGTTTCTCGGGTAACCGCTTACCGAGTTCGGACCTGACCTCCAAACGTCGCCCATCCCGTTACCCCAGCGGATGGCGTCGGCGATGACGTTGCTGCCCGCTGTGGTCTGGTTGGATATTTCCACATAGTTGTCAGTGCCGGCCTCCAGGTAATATTCCCCGAGCCACACCCAGCCGTTACCCACTTCCCGGTGGTCAACTGCCACTTCCGCGGTGCCGCCGCTGTGTTTAATCCGGTAGGTCTGCAAGGCCCTGTTGGAACTGGGGATCACAAATGTATATATCGGGTAAAACCCATCTTCAGGAATATTCGGCGTGTATCTGGCGACGGCTGTTTCCGTTGCACTGGCTGCGGCGTAGCGGTAGCGGCTGTTGGAGTCACTTCCGTAATATTTGGGATAGGTCGTGTTTATTCCCCAACTGCCGGTAAAGGTTACCCCTGTATCGGTGTTATCCAAAACGATTTCATTGTTCTGGTATCCCACGGGGCGGAAGGGGACAACCGTAGCTCCGGCGTTAAACGCGAAGTGGGCGAGGTAATTGAGAAAATCAAGGTTGCCGTAATCTTCGTTCATCTCCAGGAGGTCGCTGCTCCTTTGTAACCCCCAGGAATATGTGCCTGCCGTCCACCCGTGACCGCCGGTCATGTATACGGTTACCCCGGAAAGAGCCCCTGCAGGCTGTCGGCCAGCGTGCGAAGTGGGGACGCCCATGCTCCGTGTTACCGGAACGACCGACTCGCCGGGTTCTGCTGTTATTGGTTTTTCCTCTATGACGGGTTCGTCGCTTATGTATTCTATTTTTAGAAAATCACTTAGCGGGCGGTATTCTCCGGTCTTCGATGTGCGGACGCGGATTACCGTTCCGGCAAACATCGGATCGCAGGCGAAATGGGAGTTGATGCCCTCAAACAGGGCTTCCAGTTGTTCCGGATTTACCTCCGCATCTGCCTTGTCAATGGTAACATCCACTTGCAGCAGGTTGTCCAGCCAGTCGATTCCATCCACAACAGTTTCGGCTGGAAAAACCGGCGAGGTGTCGTTGAATTGATAAACGGAAAAACTATCAATGACCTCTTGAGCAACATCCAGAGCGGTGTCCTGCTGCGCCGATTGGGCAAAAGTTAATCCGCATCCCAATACGGCCGCTATCGCCGTGACTGTCAGACCAGCGCGCATAGAAATTTGCATTGCCTTCTTTCCTTAATCCAAATGTCGGTCGTCACTTTGCTATGTAACAACCCCCCATGATTGGCATGTAATGCTTCCGCCGCCCCATAAAACATTGGTGAAAGATACACTTCCACCCCATAAGAGTGTACTCCAGGTGCATACCGTCATTCAAGCCAGTACTGGGAATAGTAGACCGGCTGCCGGATAATCAGCTTGACTTGTAAATGTTTCCAGAATGTGTCCGCTAGCGATTGGCCGGTGCCTGACTACCTGTTCTGCCCGTTTATTATTTCGTTGAAACGGTCTTAACTGCCGGGATTACGATTTGCCGTCGCACCTCTCGCTTCTTGGAAGTTTTGCTGTTTTTCGTGGCGAACTGCCTGTTTACCGAATCGAATAGCGAGGAATAAGCAAACAGGCAGTAATTACCGGTCTTTTTATGGGCGATCTCGATTTCCCTTTTCGCGGCGATGGCACCTTCTCGTGTTTCTACCTTGTCGCTTATGGATAGGCCGGGAACTATGGGGATATCGCTGTTGAGCGAAAGCCACGGATCTATCCGCTCGCTGAAAGTGTCCACGTCAGACGTGTAGTTCATCAGAAAAACTTTATCCAGGTAACCTTTCCGGACCCATTCCCGACCATCCTGGAAGTGTGGATTCGTGCTTTGGTGCGGTCGGGCGCTGACTGCGGCCGACAGAACAGCTTCAGGGCGGGTTGTTTCCATCATCCGTTTGACGTCTGAAACCAGCGCCGTTACCTGCTGGGTTCGCCATTTGTTCCAGGCTTTGGGGTTCGATTCCGGTGAGTGCCCGGTTGCTTTTCGGAAAAGCTCCAACGTTTTCTTGTCACGCGGATAATCGGGAATCTTTTCGCCGGGGATGGTCCGCTCATTAGGGAAACGGATATAGTCCATGTGCAATCCGTCTACATCGTAGTTCGAGACTATTTCCCGGAACACGCCCACCAGGTATTTGCGTACTTCCGGCAGGCATGGATTCAAACTGACGTACCAGTCTCGACTTTTTTGGCCTACCTGGTGGTGGATTGGCTGGCGCTTGCCGTGTTTGTCATACCAGAACCACTCCGGATGGGTGTGATAGAGCTGATTCTTGATGGCCGGTGTTCCCGGTCCGCGCCAGGCGGGCATCACGTTTACCCACGCGTGCAACTGCATATCCCGCGAGTGAGCCTCCTTGATGGCCAGCTCCAGCGGATCGAATCCAGGGTTTTTGAAGTTGAACTGCTCCGCCCAGGGCTCAATTTTGGATTTGTAAGCTACCGTTCCGTTTCCTCGAACCTGGAAAAGGACGGCGTTGAATCCCGCCTTCTGGCAGTTATCCATGATCCGGACAACATCATCCGGAGTCTTGTAATCATACCGGGTAACCCAGATTCCTCGCACAGGACCGCCTGCTCCGCCGGGATGGCAACCGGTGGTCAGCAGGAGAATAGCTAACGGACAAAGGAGAAAACTTACGCGCAGTAATCGACTAACGGGATTTGCCATGACAGCTTGTCTCCATTCAGTATTGGGTTTTAACAACAACGTAAACGGCGTAATCTATTTCCAGCTATGCGTACTCCAGTCAGTTGCTTGCGGTTTCCCGCCTTCGGGCTAAAAGATACCCGAATACAAACGCTACGGAGCTGCCAATCGGTATATACCAAGGCCAGGCTACAGTAATGTATTGGAGGCCTTTCTTGGTCATTTCGGTACCGAAGTGTCCGTAGTAGTTGATCCAGATTGCCAGAGCCATACCGATGCACAGGATTACGGTCTGGGGCCAATCGCGGATCACCAGGGCAAGAGCTCGTTTCTTTCGTTCCACTTCCTCGGCAATCGCACATATGGCCATGCTTTCACGCATTAGCAGGCTAATCCACAGTGTCAGCATGATCAGACAGAAAGCCCAGCATACGATGTGGGTCCATTCATAATGGAATACAAGTGCGAATACATAGAGGACTGACAGTGGTCCTGACCACATGAAGCCGCGACCGTCTATTTTCAAGGGTAAGAACGCCAGGGCGAAACCGGCCAGCAACGCTCCGCCGGTAAAGCCTGCCATTGCCAGCGCCAGGTCCAGAATGGACGGGTACAACTGGGCGATCGTGCTGGCGAGGTAGGCCATTCCGCACAGGACGGCTCCCCAGAAGATAACCATCAGTCGGCCCACGAAAACTGAGCGTTTGTCTTCCTCGGATGATGCCGCGCCTTTGTCGGCCATACCTTCCAGGTCGCCGCTCAGCGTGATCTCGATACCCTGTTTTCTGAGCTGCCACTCCCTGAACGGGTTGTAGAAGGCCGACATAATCACCTGGCTTAGTGCGGTGAGAATCCCCATCAGGCTGGAAATCGCCGCGGCGAATACGCCGGCTATGATTAATCCCTTGAGGAATTGAGGTATTACAGCAACTATGAATATCGGGAAAATTCGGTCATGGTTCTCTTGGAATATTTCCAACGCCTCTCCGTCTAAGGGATTCTTGTCGTAGTATACGAATAAGCCCACACCGACGAACATGACTGTCAAAGTAACGATTTGCCCGATCGTACTGCTTATGATTGCCCAGCGAGCATCTTTAACGCTCTTGCAGCAGAACATTCTCTGAGCAAGAAGCTGGTCTGTACCGTAAGAACCCAAACCTCCCCAGGTGCTGGCTATTGCGGCTGTCCAAATTGTGTACGACCGGAGAGGACTCAAACTGAAATCGAAGAAAGTGAATTTCCCCCAGCAGCCTGATTCTTTTGCCTGGTATCCGATATTCAGGATGTCGCCGAAACCGCCGGACATTTTTGTTGCGATAGTGATCAACGCGGCCACTGCACCAAGCAGGAATACCAAAAAGAGGATTACGTCGGTCCAGATGACCGTTGTTATTCCGCCGATCAGCGTCCACCCTACAGACACCACGCCGATTACGAGAATCGCCCAGGCGAGAGGGTCAAGGCCAATGTTGCCCGAGAGCCACTGCAACTGGTCCCGCATGACCACGTTCAATACCTCCGCGGTAAGGTATACTCGTGAAGATTGGGCGAGGATGCCACCGATAGAGAAGATTATACTGGTCATCGTGCGAACGTTTCCGCCCAGTTGGTTACCCATATAGTCGTACGGGCTGTATATCTCCTTCTTGTAGTAGGCGGGAACCAGTATATATCCCACTATGATTCGGGCGAAAAGCGAACCGATCAGGCCAAGCTGCAGGTAGGTGAAATTACCGCCCGTTTTAAAAACAACGGACGGCACGCTGATGAAAGTCACTGCGCTGATTTCGGTAGCGATGATCGAACCGCTTACCGCGTACCAGGGCAGTTTTCGACCGCCGAGGAAGAAATCCCTTACGCTGGCCTGCTTGCCTGCTAGTTTCGCTCCCAGGAACGTCGTGAACGCGAGATATCCCACGACAACGCCCCAATCTACCAAAGTGAATTGTGCACTAAAGCTGGCCAGAGTTGTTTCGATCATATCTTTTCCTGATACTTACTTGGTATACCGCGCCTGTGGCGAAGTTCCCCCATGTTAGCCGTCTATCCGATCAACCCGCAGTTGATACCCCCCGGATAAACTGCTCACTCGCCTTGTTTACCAATGTCTGTACTTAACTCCCGAAAGGCTGATTTTTGCCGGGGAGTGGCAGACTGTACAAAGTTAGCGTAGTGTTACAGATAACGCCGTTCGTTTCAACGGCTGTTGGTACTATATCCGAGTGGGAGTACCGAAATAGTGGGATCATGGCTGTGAATTTCCATGGGGGAACAAACGATGAAAAACTGTGTTCAATTGGGTGTCTATATAATATGTATGGCCGGGCTTGCCGTTCATAGCGGCTGCGGGAATTCATCCCGATCTGAAGGGCTTGCTCAGGAGCCTGCCCAGGTATCAGATCAACCGGCCGAATCGGGCGATGACCCCATGGTCAGTGTCGATACTCTGTTCGACGCGCCGGAAGATTTCGCTATCCAGCGGATCGATACCGAGGAGTACCCGATTCCCGTTTACGCGAAATACCTGCAAGGTGTAAAGATCTGCCTTGACCCCGGACACGGCGGCAACGCCAGCAAGCGAGGGTACAAAAGAGGCCCGACCGGAGTAAGGGAGGCCGAAATGAACCTGCGCGTGGCCAAGTACCTGCGAGATTTCCTGGTTCATTCCGGAGCGGAAGTTCTTCTGACCAGGGAAGAGGATGTAAAGCTCTCGTTGAAAGAGCGGGCGGAGTTGGCCAACGAGTGGGGGGCGGATCTTTTCCTGTCCTGTCATCATAACGCGATTGGCAAGCCGGCGGTCAACCGAACCACCGTCTGGTATCACCTTGATGTCGATTACCGGCCTGCGAATCTGGATTTGGCCCGTTATATATTCCAGGGTTTGCAGGATGGGATAGCTCTACCGCAGATAACGGGTGTGCCGCTTAAAAGCGACCAACTTATGTATCCTAATGGATTCGGAGTTCTTCGTCCGGTGAAAATGACCGCGGCGCTTACCGAGACATCTTTCTTTACCAATCCGGAAGAGGAGCAGCGGCTGCGCGATCCGAACTACAACCTGCTGGAGGCCTACAGCCTGTACCTGGGCTTCGCCAAGTACGCGTTCTCCGGGTTGCCGAAGGTGGAACTGGTAGAACCGGTAGACGGAATGTTGTCGGCCGGTCAGCCTGTGGTTCTGGAGTTCAAGCTGGATGACGGCTTGAGAAAACGCAAAGCGTGGGGATCGGAGCGGCAGATGATTCTCTCCAGTTCGATCGAAGTGCAGATAGACGGGCAGGTTTACGAACATGAGTTTTTCAATGACGGGTACAAACTGACCGTTGAACTGCCGGACGGTCTGCCGGCGGGAAAGCACAACGTAAACGTGCAATTCCAGAACAAGTACAAAAATTCGGTTCTAAACCCGATTGTGGAGTTGACTGTCGAATAGACGTGTAGGGTCCGCTCTGCGGACCAATGATGGCGGAAAACGCAATCGGAAATGTAGGTCGTGGCAACAGGCCCGACGCGAGAACCGCCGATTCAAAAACGTAAAAAAGTGAGCGGACCCTGCAAAACTCGACAATGTCGAAGTGTCAAAAAGGGGACATCACTGATAATTAGGCAAATACAATTATCAGTGATGTCCCCTTTTCTCTTAGGCGACGGAACGATTACATGCGCGTAATCGTAAACCCGTAGGTCGGGTCAACAGCCCTGACGGAGAACCGCCGATTCGAAAACGTAAAAAAGTGCGCGGACCCTGCAAAACTCGACATTGTCGAGTAGTGCCGGGTCCGTTATGGATTGCAGACCGGGGTGTTAACCCAGTGCGATGTCTGAATTGTTTATATACCTATTTCACAGTTGCGGTTGCGTACAGTTTCCTTGGTTTTCGGCGGCGGATAACGACCAGGCTGCACAAGGCCAGCAGGGCGAGCGATGCCGGTTCCGGTACGGCCGTGGTTATGGTTAACTCAATACCATCGTTGTAGAAATGGCAATCAGGGTCGAATCCCAGTCCGAAATTACCGTTGGACATATACGTGTTCAGGGCAACCAGGTCGTCGCCGGTAAAGCTGTAAGTGAGATCCTGGGCATATGACGGCAGGTTCTCGTAATGTTCGAGCTTCCTGTAGGGAATACCTAGATGCCCGTCGAAGGAATCCGCGGAGTTGAAATAATCGTCGTATCGATGCGTTCCGGGCTGCACCATGGAAATCAGGTACACATAAAGATCGTTAGCCGAATTGTTCCAGTTCCTGATCCCCTCAAAGGACAGTTGGGCCGCCGTGATCTCTTCGCCGGAAGGCAGAGAATAGTTTATTCCCCATTCATAAACTCTGCCGTGCTCCAGATCCCATAGGTCGCTCGGTGTGGGGGAAAAGGTTATCATGTCCGCGTTTGCGATACAGGGAATTGCAAGCAAACCCAACAGGCACAACGTGATGTTTCTAGGCATTCTTAAGCTTCTCCCAAGCCTCGGCGATTGATTCTGGATGTAATATATCTGGAGATGCTCTAATGGCATCCTTTCCGCAAGCAAAGACGCTGCCCGGTTATCAGGCCGTGGGGGACAGGGTGTGTAACAACTCCAACACCCGGTTGCATAATAAAAAACGATTTCAGTAAAATCCAACGGAACGTGATTTTCCAAGCGAATAAAATGGGTAAAAAACATGAATAGCCTATAATGATTGAAAGTAGTCGCGGATAATCCGCTTTCCCGGCGAAAACAGTTATCGGAGATCCCGGCTTTCCGAACCGGCCAATCCGTATATAATCAACTCATGCGCTACGAAGGATCCGTATATCGACCGCCCAGCGAGGCGAATTCCTATCTCCTGCAGGCCACTATCGGCTGCTCGTGGAACCATTGCACATACTGCGCCATGTACGCGGATAAGCAGTTCCGCGTTCGCCCGCTGGCGGAAACTCTGGAAGACATCGTGCTGGCCGGTAATGCCCTAGGTGGCGGCGTGCGCAAGGTATTCGTCATGGACGGTGACGCGCTAACCATGGACCTCGACCACTGGCGACCGATCCTCGAAACACTGAATGCGACTTTTCCAAAACTGCGCCGAGTGAGCTGTTATGCAACCGCCCGGAACCTGCTGGGCAAAACGCAAGACGAGTTGAACAGCCTGCGCGAGCTTGGCTTGAAGCTGCTCTACATAGGCCCGGAATCCGGCGACGACGTAACCTTGAAACGAGTGGGTAAAGGGGCGACCGCGGACGATCACGTGCAGGCGGCCGCCAGAGCTCGACAGGCCGGTATGAAACAGTCGCTCATGTTTCTTTTGGGGGCAGGGGGGATAGATCGCAGCGTCGAACACGCGACGGCCTCCGCCGAGTTGGCCACGGCCATGAACCCCGAATACCTCTCGGTTTTGACCTTGATGCTAGTTCCCACAACCCCGATTTACAATCAGGTCCAAAGCGGTAGTTTTCAATTACCCGATGTGCAAGGCCTGCTACGGGAACTCCGCATCATTATAGATAAAGCCAATCCCACTGCGACGATATTCCACTCCAACCACGCCTCGAACTTTCTCCCGTTAAGCGGTAGATTGCCCAGAGACCGCGAGCATTTCCTGCAGCAGATAGACGCAGCCCTGAATGGAGACGTGCCAGTAAAACCAGAATGGTTCCGAGGCCTATAAAGCAAAACCAGATAAGGTTACCCTCCGGGGGGCGGGCGTTCCGCCCGCCTTGTAGTTTACACGCATTATCGAAAACCGGAATCCGCCCTCCCCATGTAATGAACAAATAGTTATCCCATCAGCCCCGCAACCAGCAAACAACCGCCGAGCGCACCAGACGGCTACATAACTCAAGTTCGCCAAAAGGCGAACGACATAAGCGTAGCCGCCGGTTTCAACCGGCAGAGATCGCATAAGCCCGCCGAAGGGCGGCCGACATAGACAAACCGTTGATAATATTAATAATACAAGCCAAGAATGTTTGGACTCCGAAACCGGGGCCAACAAATGGGTTAAGGGCAAAACCCATTGAAGAGACTTGCCGTTTTCCTGTAACTGTACAGAGTGCTATAGAGACAGAGGAGTTACGCCATGCAGATAGGAACCCGCGAATTGCCGGACAGGTTAGAAGACTTACCTAAGTTTGAAGTGTACGGTGGAACGGCTACCGTACTCAGCCTGCTTCCCACGGATCAGGTTGAAGAGGGCAATGTAGATGTTCTTGTGGCGTTGGATTCCGGGGAAAAATACGTCGGAACTTTTTATACGATTGAGAACGCGCAGTACCTGCTTGAGAAATTCAGGCAAGAATCTAAAAACGATGATTCTGCCTACTGCTATGACCGCAGCGAGGTGATAGTTAAAGAAATATCTATCCCCGTACTTTCCAAAGTGATTAACACAATGATAAAAGACGAATCGCTGAGTCGCGCACTGGAGCCATCGTCAGGGTTTGAAAACGGGGACGTAGATAGTTAAAACACCTAAACCGCCTCGCATAACCTGCCAATTGCCGTTCGAACCCTAAGTCTATCCGCCGAAGGTGGACCAGAGGCGGACCGAAGGCGGACCGCAAGGGGGCAAGACAGATTCGCTATGATTGCTGAATTATGGGAGTTTACCGCCATCATCGGCGATACCATTTTCATCGTCAGGATATTTGGGGATCAACTTCGCCACAACCAGGTTGTGATCAGAAAGATCCGTCTGTATCACCCGGTAATCAGTAATAGTCCAATCGCTGGAGGCGAAGATCCAGTCTATTACGGCTTGAGGGGCCATTGATGGAAATGTGAAATCCTTCGCTGCGCCGGTTATTCCTGAATCGGTTTTCCAATACCCGTCTTCTTCCAGAACAGAAATAGCCGTTCGATATTTCGCGTCGACGGTGCCTTGAGGATACCCGAATCGAGTGGAGTTGAAGTCTCCCGCAAGTATTGCCGACTGGTTTTCGCCCAGTGTCGCGAGTAATCTTTGCATGGAAGCGACTCGAACAGTCTCGCTGCCGGACTTGAGATGAATAGGGACGACATTAACGACCCGTCCGCCGGGAATAACAATAGAACACAATGCACCACGTTTTTTCCCACCGTGTATTTTCTCCCACGTGGATGAATCAAAATATTCAACCGCAAGGGCCTGTTTGATCGGAAACCGGCTGAGAACGGCGTTGCCGCAACGAAACATGGCCCCGGGCAAACCTAAATCGAAATTGCTTTGTTCCATCCGGTAGCCAAGAGGAATAGCTTCCGCCAGTTGCTCCGCCTGATTGACTCCACCGCTCCACTGGCAGTTGAAATCCACTTCGTTAAGTATGACGATATCCGGTTCTAACGATTTTACCTGATCCCCGATTTTCATCAGGCGTTCCGCTCGTTGGGCCTGGTTGCCTCCTTCTGAGTCGGAAAAAGTCGGGCCACGTCCATGGGCAATGTTCCAGGTTACAACGGTCAGCGGCTGCTCGTCGATCGACGATGCTGGCGCAGATACGCTATTGGAGAAAACGCGTATTCGCCGGTATTCGCCATAGATACGCACGGTGCCCAGCCAGACAAGAAGAACAACGAGTACAAGCAAAACGCTCCGACAGGACAGGCGTAACCATCTTTTACGTGATTGTAAAGGTGGTGAGGTTGTTCCAGTAACGTCTGCGTTATGATCCTGACTGGACAAGATTATCCTCTCCGCACCAGAGTAACTTTCATAGAAATAATAACCGTCGGGCATTTGCCTGGCAAATTATACGTATTACGTAACCATTGGTTCGAAAACCTGCCGCCGACATGCGAGATTGCCGGCCGAACAACTTCATACTTCACCGACTCTCCCTGAAAAACCTTTGTTTATCAAACACGCCTGTTAGAATAAGCCGAGCGATTTATAACCGTACGCGGAAAGGCGATATTAAGTGCCGACGACCAAGAATAACAAACGATCAAAACGACACCGCATGTTCTACACCTGGCTGCTGCCGGTTGTGTGGGCGGTCGTGGCCTTTGCGTCAGCGTACTATCCCGGCGATGAGTATGGATTATTAGCTACCGGATCGGTGATGGGCATTTGGGTTTTATTTCTCGTGAAAAACTCAAGTGGAATCTGGGCTTCCCTGCCGCTGCTCCTGTTGGCCGGTGGGGCGAGTATGGCCGTTGTCGGGTTGCTGCTCGACCTGCTGCGAACACCGCGCCGCTTGTGGATTGTTCTATGGCTAGTACTCGCATCGCTAATCTGCCTTGTTTATATCGAATCGTATCCGTCCTACCAGCGGGCCATGTGCAAGAATGGGTCGCTGCAGGCGTATATCTTCTTTTCCCTTAATGCCGGTCTCACCGTAACATGCCTGATTCTACTGCTAATCATGCCCGTATGGCGAATTACCCACCGAAAACCACCGGCGGGCTACTGCCAAAACTGCAACTACGACCTGACCGGTAACAAATCCGGCACCTGCCCGGAATGTGGTGAGAAAATCCAGCCAACAGCCAAGCCGGGGGAGTAAAAGAAAGATAACACGGCGAACTCACGAGCGATAGCTGAATAAACCAAGAGCATGGCCCCGTAATCGAAACTGGGCGAACCTCTATCGAATTATATAAACTGTCCCCGGAACTCTTCCCGGAACTCTCCCAAAGATTCATGCAGACTTGCCGGAAAGACACGTATTACCGTAACTGGCCGATCACGTTGGCCTGCAAGTTTTTACGGCGGCTGAAGCGGCTAGACAAGCCCCGCGATACGAGACCGTACACGAGGAATTGCCGTCATAGGATTTTCGTTGAGCCTGTGGCTACCGAGTCTACGGTTCTTCTTGAGAACCCGCCGATGTTGAACGTGTCATCACGAAACGTCTCTCGATGCGGCCGGGTTCGAAATTGACTCCTGGGCAATCTCGCACATACATGCTTGTTCCCTGTATCCTGTCTTCGTTTGTGTCGAATATACCCACCAGGGACTCCTCGGCCACATCTGGTATCTGCTCGGATAAATCTGCACGAATTTGCCGCGTGTATTCAAGCTCAAGACGGAGGCGTATAGTGATACGGTCAAGTTGTCGGTTGCAGCCACTCAGTACACGGTACGAAACTTTGAGCGTATCAGCCTTTTCTTCCGGCACGGGTATGTCGTGGTCCATGCCGTCGGATATGAATTCTGCGACGTCTGCGGTAGTGTGTTCTGTGGGTTTCCAGGAAACCAGGGCTCCTGTATCGTCGAAAGTCAACTCAGTAGACGCATGTTCCTCTTCTTCGTACCGAATCATCCATGTTCCTGCCAGTGAGGGTTCTACACCACCCACGGTGAACGTCGGTCCGGGTAAAAGCATAGGGCGGGGTATAGGCGTAGGTCGTGGTCCCACAGCCAGTTCACGAACGGGCTCGTAAAAATTCCCAGCGTAAAACTGTTGAACGCTCAGGTAGGTAGGAAACAAAGCTACCAATACCGTGGCTGATATCAGTGCAATCAACCATCGCCGTTTTTGCAGCACCGTTCCAACAGCGAATCCACCGGCCAACCCCAGAACAAGATCTGGTCCACGAAAAACCAACTCACTGCCCAGTCTATGGAGTCGGATGTTCAAATCGGAGGGATGGAGGACCAGCAACTGAGCGATGAACTTATACCAGAGTGGATCAAAGAAAATTAAGAACAAGCCACCCAGCAAGGTAATTGGGAGGAGCCAGGTCGCAAGTCGAACGATCTTAAGTGCCGGTAGGCGTCGCCTGCTTATTATCAAGCCTATGATCGCCACAACGAGACATTGTAACCACGCTAACGGAATGTGAACCGGCAAGAGCACCGCAGATCCGAACCGATGTCCAAGGCTCGGGTCCCAGTAACCGCCTAAGATAAGTTGCCGGCCCTGCACCTTGTCGAGCGTGTAACGAGCAGCGACGCTTATGACCATCAGGATTAGATATGACGCCAGGAACCAGGAGAGAATTCGCGAGGATGCCGTGGTTAAGATATTCTCCAGTCGGCACCGTCGTTGAAAAGCCTTACAGGGAGAGAATGCGATAGCCAATGGAAGTATCGCCTTCTTGCTGAAAGTACAAGCCGCGTCGGCCCATGACTCCAGCGTGAGGCCAGGTCGTTCCGGTTCAAGATCTTCGACGCTGAACGGCTCTCCGCATGCTGGGCAGCAGCCATCAGTAAGACCTCGTAGATCATATTCGCAGGTTGGGCATGGAAGTTCCAAATCAGTTTTCGTCATAAGTTTGATTCCGTCGTCTTCTAGGATGTCGAAGCCCCTTAATATTTCGCTTTCCACTTGCTCTTGTGCGGCCCTGTCTTCGTCAGAGAGGACCAATCTATGAAACAGGGCGTAATGTGGAACTTGCGATCGAGCGGTGTCCCAGAATTGCTGATCGTCGCTCGACAACGGTTCTCCATCCCAGATTTTAAACCGGATACTGAACAACCTGGTTATACTATTGCGATCTTCCTGGCTTAGTTTAAACAAATCCATGAAGTCTGTGATTTCGTCATCCCAGCATATTCCCCCCAATGGGATGTGCCACAAGATCCGCTTCGCATCGGCACGATACATAAACGGTTGAAGGTATTGGATTGCTGAATCGCTTAGCATCCTGATAAGATACATCAATACACGCTGTATTAGCAAGTCTCGAAGTCCGGATTTATATAAACCCCAACCCTCCCGGTACGCTCAAGATACCTGCATCCCCAATGAGTGTGGATGGTTGGAATGCAAAATCTGTATTAAATCCCGTTTTTGTTCTGACTATGGCGCGGCCAGGATTTACCCAATACTCCTGGTTATGTTTGTTCCTCTCGCCTCCCAAACGGCGTTTTTCGGGTTAGATTTAGATTCTGGATAAGAATCGGTTGTTAAGCGAGTCGTTTAGATGTGTGTAGTTACTTTCCGCCATGTACACATGTGTAATCTCCGTTTGCATCCGGTACCCACACCTGACCCGCATCCGAGCTGACGTCGACGAATCCAACCTTGTGTTTTTGGCCTAGAGAAAACGTCGCACGGAACGCTTCGTCAGCTTGTGACCAGGCAAATGTGATATAGATGATCGACCTGCCAATGCAATAGTCAGACACTCTTGAGTCGTCACAATCGTCAGACGCGTAAGGCCCGTTCATGGGAGGAAACAGCTTGGTTATTTCGAAGAACCAGCTACGGAGGGCCGGTGTCGAAACATCGGGATCGTTGTAATCGTGGGATTCGCTCCATTGAGTTTGCTGTTTATACCATTTCAAGAAACCATCACGGTCTGATGGTGGAGCTTCCGGATCGAATACGATGAGATCATAACTCATTGTTTTTTCCTTGCAGTCAATAGTTCTGGTCATCGAGCCGACGTGAGTACTTATGTATCCTCGTTTATTGCAGATCCGCATTCCGGACAGATCTCGCTTTGGTTGCTTGTCAGATTATAACCGCAATGATCGCGCGGGTGCCCCATGCCTCGGTCTTTTGCGAAGCGTGGGGGACGGATGTTTTACGGAGAGTTAGTATTACCAGTGGTACCTCCAACAACCTGGTCACGGTATCGACGCCACTTATCGAAGCCTTCTTGTGCCTCCTTACCGGCGGTGAAGAAATCGCCGTTGCCGGTCTCTATCCCCCGTAGATTCAACAGATCCAGTATTTGGGCTATTACTTCTACAGCTCCGCTGCCACCGCGCACGTGCAGTACAATACTTTTGAGCTTCTCCTCGTCGCCCATGTTGAACTCGATTGACCAGCCCGGACGTTCGAGTAATCCCCAGTCGGGATTGGTGAAATCGGCGTCGGGAAGGGCCTTGCCGATTTTGGCTATGAGATCGGATCGATGACCGATGAACGGAGGATCAAAATCATCCGGGATATCGTTTGCGGTTTCTATTTCTCGAGGATAGTCCATTATGAAAATGTCCCAACTCATGACGGTGGCCCTTTGTTTTAGATACTATTTATCGAGATGAAATCTAACAATGAGTACGTCGCGTATACTTAGTTCCCTCTTATTCGCTTTAGAAAATAGAAAGTAGACCGTCCTTCCGCCGGGGGCGGAGCGGACTCTGTGTTTTGCTTTGCTCAACACACACGGAGGCGGAAGGGAATCGAACCCTCCAGGAGCCGCATCAACGACCCCTCATCGGCTTTGAAGACCGTGGGACCCACCAGGCGTCCGGACACCTCCCGATTCGATGATTATTCGCCTGCATATTTAATCCTGCACGCGGGTTGCTCATCGATCCAATCGAAAACTAATTCTACAATGTCCGCCCCGGTGAGTCGAGTCCCTTCATGTATTTGTTTTTATCTCACGTCAAAGGCCGTCATATACCTAACGAGGGACTTTTGTTGAAGTCTTTTTTGTGTCTTGGTGCCTTTGTGGTTTTATTTTTTTAACCACCAAGACACAAAGGCACGAAGAACGGGATTACATCAGTTTTCTCTTCTAGTTTCTTCGTTGCGCCAATGGCCAACTTCTTAATATTTTGACATAATGGTAAAACCACAAGATTAGTATATGGGGCGAAAATCAGGGTGTAGGATTGGGTTTGCTCTTAATCACTATGTGCTGCGTGGACTTTTCTCTGGCCTGTCTTGATTCGTTCTATTGCTTCTTCGATGCGCTCTTTTTCAAACGGCTTTACCACGTAGTCTATCGCTCCGAGGCGGAGGGCTTCCAATAGCGGTTTTCTCTGCTCAATGGCCGTTACTACCACGATCTTCGCCTGGGGATCGAATTCTCGGATTTCCTGCAGAGCGTCCAGCCCGCTTTTATTTGGCATGATTAAATCGAGGGTAACGATATCCGGGTGAAGTTCCTTATAGCGAGCGACGGCCTCTTCGCCGGTTGCGGCCTCTCCCACTACCTGGCAATCCAGACCATCCAGGGCTTCTACCACCATGCTGCGCATGAAAGCCGAGTCGTCTACAACCAGTATTCGCATGGACATGACTTTTCTCCCGGGTTTCTCGGCATACTTAAATCGTCCTCGACGGTCCACCGTGAAATTCGACTCCCACCCGGCCTGTGGCGGGGTCGAAGGTTATCGAGCGGCCCGTTGTGCCTCCAACGTCCGACGCCGTTATGTGTATTTTGTGTTGAGCCAGTCGCTCGGAGACGGCCTCTATGTTCTTGGTGCCAATGCTGCCATCCACCGCGAAGCCGAACAGAGTGGCGCCGCCCGCTATCTTTGCCCGGAGGTTTTCCCTCCTGCAGCCTGCGCCCAGGGTCCGGCTAAGTAGCGTATCCACGCCGGTATCGGCGAATTTTCCCGGACATCCCGCACATAACTTCGAGTCGGGTAGCATGATATGTGCCACTCCGCCGATCCTGGTTTGTGGATCGTAAATCACCACGCCCACACATGAACCAAGCAGGGTGCGGATCCTATCCGGGCTTTTCACAATCCCTATACCGGCCACCCGAAGAAAATGAGTAGTTGCCATATCCCGTTCTCAGCCTATCGACTCTTCCAGCAGATGCAGAGATTCCTGTGTCGGTAATAGGTAGTATTCCCAATCCATTCGTTTTTCATCGAGGTGGAACTCGGTGCGTGCCAGGCAGATTTCGTCGCTGACCATGGCCTGGTCGATCAGCATGGCCTGTAAAATCACTTCCAGGTAATCCATATGCAGTTGCGGCGGGCGAAGCTCGCTGTCGATGTTCAGCCATTTTGCCCAGCTGTTGGCAAAAGCATTGCTTACTATGTTGGCCGTTTCCTCCAGGCAGGAACGAGCCATCTCGTCTAATTCCTGGGTTGTGCCGATGGGCTTACCCATCATGGTGTCCACCAACTCCCGGGCGACCGGTAAAGTGAGTACCAGCAAGGTGTGTCCGTGCAGGTGTCCGGTCAGGAGCATGTGCAATCCGACCACCGGTTCGACCATCTCCGGTCCCTGGCAGACGTCCTCCAGGTTGATTCGTTCAAAGCCTTCGGTATGCAGGTGAACTCCCTTGTGCAGCCACTTTGAGAGGGAGCGGGAGGCGTCATATGCTCCGTTGATGGCAATGGTGTTGAGCGCTTTGGCCAGGTCTGTTGTCTGACTTTTGATTTGTTCAAACATTATGAACTATCTCCTCTTGTGCAATTCCAAGCCTATTTCGGAAACCCAAAGGGCTGGATGCAGTAAGTTAATGGTCGTTTGGTAAAGTGGAAAAAACGATATGCACAACGTCCGTTGAATCCGAATCAGTAAGGCTGAAGTGGATGAGAAACGGGGACGCAGCTAGTTTACAAAAACTAGCACTACAGCGCAAAGTTGCTGCCGATACACGTTCTCATTTTCCCCAAAGTGAGTCCTTTCCGGTGTAATTCCCGGATTGTTTTCTTGCGATGACCACGCTTTGCCTGCGTGTTGCGATGTCGTGTATAGCTGATTCTCATCGCGGTTTTTTCCAGTACCTGTTTACGGGCAGATCGCGGAAGTGCGATGGCCTCAAACCAGGCGGACACGGCTTCACGCAACTGGTTAACCGTCAGGCTTTCGACCGGATACGACGGGCGATTGTCGCCGGGGCCTCTGTAGGGAAAAAAAGCCGACTTTTTCTTGTGTACGCTCCTGATCCATCAACCTCTCCCGCGCCTTGTTTAAATACAAATGGCTGATCTGAGTCAGATACATGTGACGATGGATTGCCCGCCAGGAGCGAACTTCAAAATGGTCGAAACCCAATTCGTCTTTGTCTTCCTGAAAGCATCGCTCGATCGACCATCGTGAATAGCCGACATAAGCCAGCCATTCAATCGGCGTTCCCGCCGGCGCGTTGGAGACGAAGAACTTGATCACGTCCGGCTCTTCCGGATTGCGGGCCGCAATCAACCAGTGCTCTCGAGTCGGCAGGTTATTCCGTTGCATCCAGAATCGAATTGTCTTGACCTCGCGAACCATCGGGCCTTTCTCGGCATCTTTGAGATGAATCGCCGTCCAGGGTTGATTGTAAAAAGCCGGTGAATGAATCAGCAGATTCTTCACCTGACTGGCCTTGGGGCTGCCACCAGCGACTCTCGGAACAGGCTTTTTCCGCCCGCCTCGATGCATTTCCCGGGACCTCAACCGGTGTACCAACTTCGGATACACTGCCCATCCGTAGAAGTCACAAGGCACCTCCGCCACATAGTTCTGACCAAGTGCATCCAGACCGTCAAGGAACGCGTAACTCTGCCCGTAATGCTCGTCAAACGTCCATGCCGCTACACGAACACCGTTGGCCAAGGCGCGTTTGATCTGTGCCAATGCAATCTCGGGTTTGGTACGATGCGTTACATCTTCAGGAATCCCCGCAGCTTCCCGCCGGATCGGATCATTCGCCCAACTCTCGGGCAGGAACAGGTCACTGTCCATCAGGCAGTGAAAATCTCCCAACGTATAAGCCAGATGAACGCTGACGACACAGTTGTCCACCTTTCCTGTACTACCGCACCACTGACGCTGAACCGTAGCGGTGTGATGCCCTTTCTTCGGGCAACATGTTTCATCTACCGATCCAATTGCTTTGGGATGTGCATGATCCCGCATGAGGATTTGTTGCAAACGATCCACCGCCTGCTCTTCATCCCACTTCAACAGACTCAGAAAGGCCTGCAATGATCGTGGTGGAACACCGGCCTGCAATGCCATCGGTTCAACGCTTTTGCGATGAAGATTCGAGTTTTGCCCGCGGACGTAAATGGGCAGATACGCCTCCGTGTCACAACGCCCGAAACAATCCGAAAACTCCGCCAGATATCCCTCAATACCCCGGCCAACTTCTGCGATTTGAGAAGCATCCATGCTCGTGACTCCTTTCTGCAGCGTAACACACGCCGCTATCAGAAGTTATCGAGCCGAATGCGGTAATTTCTTGAGCTTACTTTGCGCTGTAGTGCTAGCTGCGTCCCCGTTTCGCACACGCGGAAGCCAGGGCGGGCAATTCCTCCGGCTTGAGCGTGCGCACGTCGAAAAGGATACGTTCGTTTTTCGCTCTGGCGATAACCGGAACTGTACCCTGGCGCAAAACGCTAAGGGTTTCATCAATGGAGCCGCTTTTCGGCAACCAGCTTACGCAGCGGGTTTCCATCTCCCGCCCGGGCAGTGATCCGCCACCGGCTACGGAATTGTCGGTTATAACCTCGAACTCATCGTCAGACAGGGCGGCCGACAATAGTTTGCACAGCTTCTTTGCTCTCTTTTGCAGTTCGGCCGGTGGAGTACACATCAGTGCCAGCGATGGGATTTCGCCTACTGCGTGTTTTACATCCCGGTATTGCCTTAAGGTAGCTTCCAAACCCGCCAGAGTCATTTTGTCAACGCGATAGGTACGCATCAGAGGGTTGGATTCTATACGTTTGATCAAATCAGCTCTGCCTGCGATAACACCCGCCTGCGGTCCGCCGAGAATTTTGTCCCCGGAGAAGCAAACCAGGTCGGCTCCGGCTTTTATGGATGTGCGAACGTCCGGCTCTTTCGGCAGCCCGAATTCCGACAGATCAAAAAGGGCACCGCTGCCCAGGTCATCGATTACGAGTTTGTTGTTTTTCCGGCCGGTTTCGACCAGTTCCTCAATTGACGTGTTTTCGGTAAACCCAACCACTTTGTAGTTGCTGGTATGTACGCGCATCAAGGCCGCGGTGTTGTCGTTTATCGCCCGTTGATAGTCGCTGATACGCGTTCGGTTGGTTGTACCTACTTCACGCAGAATCGCTCCGCTGGCAGACATCATTTCCGGCAGGCGGTATGAGCCGCCGATTTCCACCAGTTCTCCGCGGGAAACGATTACTTCGCTCCCTTTTGCCAGCGTATTGAGAATAAGCAAGGTGGCGGCCGCGTTGTTGTTGACCACGGTGGCCGACTCCGCTCCGGTCAGTTCCGCCAATAGCCTGGAAACGTGTACGGGTCGGTGTCCGCGGGTACCCGTCTCCAAATTCAGCTCCAGGTTACTGTATCCGCCCGCACAACCAGCGACGGCCTTTACCGCCTCCGTGCAGAGGGGGGCACGCCCCAACCCCGTATGCAGTACGACGCCAGTAGCGTTGATTACCGGCCGCAATGAAGGCAGATTGGTATTTTCCAGTTGTTGTTCAGCAATGGCCAACACCTCTTCGCGAGTGTTTGCTGTTTCGGTCGCGTTGTCTTCATCGCCGATTAACCGGCTGCGAACCAAGTCGACGGCCGACTGCATCGCGTCGACTACTACCGCGCGGGGAAAGCGGCCCATCCACTTGCGAACCGTGTCGTGCTCGAGCAGATGACTTATCGCCGGGAGGTTACGCAGTTTTTCTTTCTGTTCCGGTGTCATTTGTTTTCGGTCTCCGCATCCTGAATAACTTCCCGCGTGTCGCCCTTGCGACGGGTAAACCCTATTCGGTCCAGGTATTCGCCAATGGGTACAACGTACTTGCGACTGGCGCCGAGAGTTTCCCGCAGTTGGGACATGGTGAATGGTCCATCTGCTAAAAACAGCTCTTGCACTTTGTCCCGTAATTCCTGTTCCCTGTCCACGTGCAGGTAAAACGTGTTATCCACCTTAACCAATTGATCGGTGGAACAGGCGATTTTCAGCAGTTTTTCCACCCGCTGTTTGTTGGAGTCGAGTGTTTGGGCCAGTTCATCCGAGGTTGGCGGTTGGAAGCCGGCCTGGTTGAAGGTTTCCAGTGCCTGAGCAAGCAGTTTTTCATCCTGTCTGGAGAGGGCGGGAGCGAACTCCTTGAGGCATACGAAACGACCCATTACTTTGACTTCGCCCGAATCGACCAATCTCACCGCTAGCACTTTTCCCAACGATTTACTCAGGCTTTTACGCTCCAGCCAGCCGGTAAGGGTTTCCGTCAGGCATCCCGGCTCGTTAGCGTGTGATTGGTGATATGCCTTGAGCCAGTTCAACGCCCGTTTTTCAAAAGTCGCCAGAAAATCGGCACTTACCGCGGCACTGCCTCCCGAAAGCTGAACGATTTTCCTGTCGCGCTGCAGTTCCTGCATTAAAGGTGGTATGTCGGCGCGGGCGACGTTCGCCGCCAGGGCTATATGCCCGGTGGATGGTAGGGAGAACCGGGCACTGCGCAGAACTTCCGCCACTCGCTGTATGGGATCGCCGTGATTGAGTATTTCCAGGCCCTTGATTTCATCAGCCATTCGCCAACTGATTCGCCGTTTCGCCGCTCGCAGTACAACACCGCCGCCGGCCGTCCTCGCGGCGTTTTCATCACGCAGGATAAACCGCTGGCCGTAGGTAGCCGCTACCAATTCCCTGCAACGCAGTTGAAGGTAAGCACTTTCTCCTGCGTTTATTGATGTACCTTTAAGTAATACGCAGCGGGCAAGCACTTCTCGCGTACCGATGCATAATCGTAATCTGCCGTTATTCTTTATCGCCTGTTTATGCGATGCCAGGCAGGTGAAGTGCACATCGAGCAGTCGAGTAGGTTCTATACTGTCGATAGCGGCCAGTTCGTAACCCCGTTCGATATCTTCCCTGTTGATTCCCTGGAGATTGACCGCCGCCCGTTGCCCCGCGCCTACCCAGTTGGAGTTCTGCCCGTGAGTCTGCACCTCCCTGATGCGTACCTGTTTTCCCGTAGGCCAGACATCCACCGTTTCACCCGGTTCGAGTCGACCGCTGACCACGGAGCCGGTGACCACCGTACCTCTACCCGATACGGAAAATACCCGGTCGACAGGCATGCGGAACGGCTGGTCGAACTCCTCCGGTTCGATACCGTCGGCCGCTTCCAGCAGCTTTTCCCTTAGCTCGTCGATCCCCGTCATCTTTGTTGAGGAAACCCGAACTATGGGGATGTCCGACAACTCCGTGGTCGATAGCAGTTCCCGTACCTCTTCCTCCACCAGGTCGATCATATCTTTTTCGACGGTATCGCATTTGGTGATGGCCACCACTGCTCGCTTGATACCCAGCAGGGAGAGAATTTCCACATGCTCCACGGTCTGGGGCATAACCGAGTCGTCGGCGGCCACTATTATCAAACCGATATCCACACCGGTGGCACCGGCCACCATAGTCCGCACGAACTTTTCATGGCCCGGTACGTCGACGATGCCGAAAGTGATATCGTCAATAGTCAGCTCGGCGAAACCTAGCTCTATAGTAATACCCCTTCGCTTCTCTTCCGGCAGGCGGTCGGTATCCGTGCCGGTCAGAGCTTTTATAAGCGTGGTTTTACCGTGGTCGATGTGACCGGCGGTACCCAGGATGAAATGTCTTCCTCCCTTACCGGGGTGATCCTGTGCTGTTGCTTTCTCTTGTTCGTTTGGGCCGCTCATTGAAGACATTATTCCTCAATTAGACGTACTTGTGCAAGTCTGACTTTATCCGGGCAGAATCTTTTGCCTCTACGCCATCACCTGTTTACACTGGCCGGTGGTAATTGTCTGCCGCTGATGCATACTCCTGACCTTTTGGATGATCGCTCATGTTTGCCCTGCGTTTTATCGTTCTCCTGGTTTTGCTTACGTTCTCTACTGTAGAGGTACAAGCTGAGCAAACCGCGAAATCGCCTGAATGGATAGCAACCGGACAAACCGCGATGGTCGCCAGTGATCATCCGCTGGCTTCTCAAGTCGGGCTGGACATTATTCGATCCGGTGGAAACGCGGTGGATGCGGCCGTGGCTGTCTCCTTTGCCCTGGCGGTCACCAGACCGCAGAGCACCGGGCTCGGTGGCGGCGGGTTTATGATTGTCCGCTTGGCCTCAACTGGCGAGGTTTTTGCTTTCGATTATCGTGAAACTGCTCCGCAAAAAAGCTCGGCCGACATGTACGATCGATTCGTAAAGGCTCATCCTGACAAGACGCCGCCCAGCAGGTTCGGGCAGTTGGCGGTTGCGGTTCCCGGGCAGGTTGCCGGTTTGGCTACCGTGTTGAAACGGTTTGGTCGCAAGCCGATCAGCGAACTGGTTGCCCCGGCCATCGAATTAGCTAATGATGGTTTTCCTGTTGACAATCATTACGTCTCTGTGACTGAATCCGTCCTTAAGAAATATAGCACGTACCCCGAACTGCGGAAAACCTGCCCCTATGTGTACGATGTTCATCTGCGGAAAGGGGATCTCCGAAAGCCGGGGGAAATCCTGCGCCAGCCGGCGCTAGCCCGTTTACTTGAGGTGGTTGGCCGGGAAGGGGCGAAGGGGTTTTATTCCGGTCCCGTCGCCAAGGCAATTGTAAATGAAATCGGCGGCCACGGTGGCATTATCACAGAAAAGGATTTAGCTGGCTATAAGGTGGCTCCGCGCACGCCTTTGAAATCCACCTATCGCGGTTACGAGATAATCGCCATGCCGCCGCCGTCTTCAGGCGGAACGTGTGTCATTGAGACTTTGAATATCCTGGAGACAGTTGATTTACCCGCTATATATAAAACCGATAGCGCACTTGCATATCACTATTTTATCGAAGCGATGAAACACGCCTTTGCTGATCGTGCCCGCTGGCAGGCGGACGCGGATTACACTTTTGTGCCCACCGGCCTGCTGACTTCCAAGGTGTACGCCTGGCAGTTGGCCGGATCACTCGATCAGAAGTCCACCGCCGAATCCGATACATACGGGACTTTGCAAATTCCCAACGACAGCGGCACCAGCCATTTCTGTATTGTGGATAGCCAGGGCAACGTGGTTGTCAGTACCGAGACGATCAACACCTCTTTCGGTTCACTGGCCGCCGTGTCCGAGTGGGGCTTGATTCTAAATAATGAAATGGATGATTTCTCCGCCCGCCCCGGCAAGGTCAACGCCTACCGGTTGTCCCAATCTGATCGAAACGCGGTCGAGCCGGGTAAACGTCCTCTCTCCAGCATGTCGCCTACAATCGTATGCAAGGACGGCAGACCATTTCTTCTTCTCGGCGGATCGGGAGGTCCGAGAATAATTACCTCCGTATTGAACGTACTGGTGGGGGTGCTGGATTTTGGCCGATCTCTGGAAGAGGCGATAGCTGCTCCTCGTGTTCACCACCAGTGGAAACCTGACGAGATTCGTTTTGATCGTGACCCGGATCTGCAGTTGATCCACGGACTTCGCCAGAGAGGTCACCAGATTAGAGACCAACATACCACCGGGATTGTGCAAGCTATCCATTTTGACGGAAAACGGCTTATTGGGGCAAGTGATCCACGCAAGGAGGGGCAGCCAAGGGGGTATTGACGGAATCGATCTACTCTTTACTAGACTTCTTCGTAGCAAGACTCTAAACTCATGATAGAAAGAGGGTTCAGATTACTCTCTGGTTGGTCGAAAGGACATAAAGGAGCTTTTAGTAGTCCTGCTGTCCGATTTAGCTGCACTAGTTTTAATGCTGCCCGGATGGACGCCTGAATATGGATACCTCCATAAGCGACATGACTGACGGAACCGGAGGAAGCAGACCTCCCCGTCTGCCCAAGAGCGCTCCCAAGGTGAAACTCACCATAACCTCCGGGCCGGGTTCAGGCCAGGTCATCGAACTTACCCGTTGCGTATCCATCGTCGGTACGCGATCCGGGTGTAAGATTCAATTGAAATCGCCCGAAGTCTCCGCCGTTCACTGTGCTATTGTCAATACCGGAGAAGATGTCTACCTCCGCGATTTGATGTCAACCAACGGCACCTTCCTCAACGACCTGAAAGCAAAATTCGAAAAGCTCGACGATGGCGACACCATACGCGTGGCCGACTGGGTGCTCCGTGTGGGAATAACCTCATACTCGCTGGATACCATGAGCGACCTGCCTCACGTTACCCTCGAACCGGGACCGGAAGTGTTCGGGGTGGAGGTTAACGGCAGCGGCAAGATGATCAAGCTGGATAAAGCGGTGGGCCTGGTCGGACGCAGGCCGGGATGCGACGTGACGCTTAAAGATCGCCAGGTGTCCCGGGCTCATATGCTGCTTTTTACCTATAAAGGACAGGCGGTTTTCTGCGACCTTTTGAGTAATAACGGCGTAATCCTCGAAGGCTCGCCTTCTCGTTTTGGTGTTCTGCATTCTGGTGACCGGATGAAACTCGGCGAGCATAAAATCCGCATGGTCCTGCCCGGCGTGGGACGCAGGCCCCAGGGGAAAACCGGAAGCGGAACCGCTATGGGAACAAACGGACCATCGGGTACTACTTCGCCGACCCTGATCGAAGGGACCGGCAGCGGAACCGCCGTTTCCATGAACAACGATAATAGCGATCAGGTAAATCTCGACGATTGAAAACTAGTTATCCCAATTGTACCCGTTTTTAAGCGGATGAACCTGAAAACGTAGCAGGGTGTTTTTTGCTGATAGTCTTCTGGGTATTCCCGATTAATAGTTTGAGGGCCGGTAGGACCTGTCGTGACCTATCATGTGTACATCCTCCCTGGTCACCATGGGTAGCCCCTTCTTGTGGCATTCGAGGCAGGTCCACAGCGTCAAGCCGTCCTCGTCAATAGCCGAATGATCCCAGAATTCGTTGTCATAAGGAATATTGACCTGAAACGTAGTCTGGCAGTGTGGGCAACGGCAGATGTCCATGACTGTACTCCTTTCACGTGGAGCCAAAGATCAAACGCCAATCAACTGCATTACATGTTGGGCCTTAAAGCCTGGTGCATCAAGTGCGAAATGTCCGGATTTCCACCGGCCATGTGCACATGCTCCGGGTCCAACGCCGGCTTACCCTGCTGATGACACTCCAGGCACACCCACATGGCCATTCCTTCATCGTCGGTGGGTACTCTTTCCCAGAACTCACTGTCAGCAGGGATATCCAGCTTAAACGCAGTCCGGCAATATGGGCAGCGACAGAGGTTCATCTCAACTCTCCTTTATGCTGCTTACTGTGTTTGCCTCTGAATGACATTATACCATGAAAACAGCGGTAAAACAAAAAAACGCCCTCACGGTGCGGCAGGGCGGTTCATTGACGGAGGATTTATTACTCGAAGTTTTCAGGCGTGTTCTGTCAGATAATTAACAGCTTCGATACCGGTTACAAGAGGGCGGGAAAACGACAGCCGAATAAACTTTTCCCATGAACCCGTAGTTTATTGGATGTTACCTCAAAACTACGGGTTCAATGGGATTTATCCTGGCTAATTCTCCTTATCCTGCTCCTGGTTGACTTTCACCACTCGCGTTCGGGTCATTCTCTTGACCGTCAGACGCAGTTCGGAACCCTGTGATTCCAATTGGGCTTTGAACGTATCGGCATCGGTCACCGGTTGGTCGTTCAACAGCGTGATGATTTCGTAAGGACGCAGCCCGGCCACCGAGGCTTTCGAGCCCGGTTCGATTTTTGAAACGATTACGCCCGGATCGTCAGCTTTCAAGTGGAAGAATCTCCGTACTTCGTACGTCAGATCGCGTACGGTTATGCCCAGATCCTCTGATTTGTACCGTTTGGCCGAATCGTAGTGCGCTGGGGATTCCACTATCTCAAAGGACGCCTTTTTGACTTCCCCGTCTCGGCAGTATTCCAGCTCTACCGTTTCGCCGAATCCCAGGCTGGTCAGTTTACGGTTCAGGGTGTTCTGTGCCGTGGGCCAGGGCTTGGGGATTTCCGAGAAATATTCCTCCGGTATGTTGTCCAGTCTGTCCCAGGGGAAATTATACCCGAAACCTGAACTGTCGCCAGTGTCGATGGGGATAGGCCGGTAATGGTCGGCATGGTGAAGGTTGATCAGGATATCTCCCATTTCAATGCCCAGCTTTGCCGCAGGAGATTCCGGATAGACGAAGGAGACGATAGCACCTATTTCACCGTTGCGGGTGATTTTCGAAACATTGTTGATGGTGGCCAACTCCTCGTCCAGGTCCTGCATTTCCACGCCCAGCCAGGCGATCCTGTTTTCTTCAATTTCGCTTACGGGAGCGTTATTGGGATCTCCATATTCCTTCAGATCGGCTACGTGGTCCAGAACGTATTGAACCGGCGTCTGGTCGGCACTGTCTGAAGACCAGTAATCGTCATCATCCTTGACCAGCTTGCGTCGCATGAGGGGGATGCAGGCCAGTTTGTTTTCGGGGGTGAACACGAAGAGATATTCCGAGGACCAACCCATTGAGGGGAATACCTTGCTTTCGTATCCCAGTTCAAAACCGGAAATACGGCAGTGCTGATATCTCTTGATCGGCGTGTCACCATAGAACTGGTAGGTGGTGGTGAACAGCATCTCTTTTCTGAGCCTGGTTATGTCGCCTGTATAGAGCGGCATTGGGTTTGGCAAAGGTTTTTCCAGAGTGGCCGTAAAGCACCCGTATTCTCTCAGCGAAGTGCCGAATTTCGCCACCGTCGTCTCACCGTCGGGAAGCTTGACCTGTATTGTTTCCAGTCGAGCGGTTTGCTGGTTGGCAAGGTTGGAGAGGATCAGGAGTTCGCTGCTCTTGATCAGTAGTCCCGCTGCGTGGATTTCTGTGGCATTTTCGTCATCGTCGTCGCGCCAACTGTAACGGGATTCGTTGTCGGCTTTCGGGCTTCTGAAATTGAGCGTAACCTGCAAGAGACCCGACTCGACGGCCGACTCCATCGCCTTGAGCTTATTGGCATATTCTTCCGGCGTATACGCGGGCCAGTCCAGCGGTGAACCTTTCCAGGAACCGTCGAAAGGAAGTTCTCCATAGGTGGAAATGCCGACCGGGGTTCCTTTGGAATCCACAATCAGTAGTCCGCCTTCGACCATGTTGAATTTACGTCCGTCAGCGGTAATGGTGAAGTTTGAGGATACCGAGGTGACCGTTGTGTTCCACTGGGCGTTACTGAGGTCGTAGTCGACTCCGTAATAGGGGCCTGGTTTACTGGGGTCGAAGACTAGTGGTTTACAATCGGTGGCTGGTTCCGCCAGTTCCAGAATCAAGCCGTTTTCGTTTTTGAAATAAGCGGCCGGCTTGGCTTTTATCAGCCGGTTGCCGATTCTTACCTCTATACTCTTTATGAACCGGGGATGGATTATGGGATCATCCAGCAGAACTTTGGTTTCCGTCAGCAGGTAGCCGCAAAGTACCGCAGGCCTTTTCTGCTTGATGAGCGACTCTCCTTCGAAATACGAATGGAAGCCTCCGCAGTTGGCGCATCGATGGCCCCAGCCTGTGTTCGTGGGTTCTTCACCTTTATCGTACTGGAGTGTGTACTCGACCTGGACGAGTCCGGGGCGAACCGCTTCCACCATCGCGGTCATACCTTGTGCGTCGAGCTGGTTTTCCCCAGCGTAACCTGTACTCAATCCCGCCAGCAGGCATACTGTCAGTGCCGGAAGGCAGATTTTTAGGGTAAGATTCATAAATCGCTACTCCTTACTGTAATCTCGAAGAAAATCAAGGACTACCTGACGACGCAAACCGTTTCGAAGCAGGGTGAATACGACCTTGTGCTTTTTGCCTATGGATTCCAGCGAAGCCTTGTGGATGCGTTCAACGTCGGCGAGAGTCTGAACTTCGCTACTGTCTATTTTAAGTATGATGTCGTTACTGCGAAGGCTGCCTCCCGCGTTGCCCGGGTATTTCACGGAGTAGACAAAGACTCCCTCGGGGCGGAGGAAGTGCAGGTCCGGATTGTCGAACTGGTTGATGGTCTTGACCGCGAAATCCCAACGGGTGCAGTCGTACTCTTCGCCTTCGACCTTGCCTTTTTTCCTGGGGATTAATTCCATGGTGAGTTCCTGCCCGTTTCGCAGAACCGTAAGCGGAACACTCTCTCCAATGGGCAAAGTGCCCAGGTGGGTTCTGATGGCGGGCAGATCCTCGTCGGTCAGCGCGTCTGCTGAAAAATCTCCGATCCTCAGGACTCTATCCCGCGGCTGGAGCCCGGACCGTCGTGCGGGGCTTTCCTTGTCCGTGCCGGCCACTATCGTTCCTTCCGTACCTTCAAAGTAGGTGTTCCGGTTGAAGTCCCGCAGCGGCTGCAATTGCAGTCCGGTCCACGACCACTGCACGCTGCCGTGTTCGCGCAACTGGTCGGAGATGAATCTTGCTGTGGACGATGGTACGGCAAAAGCCATATCACCTCCGCTAAGGTATCCGCGGGAGTTGATTCCCACGATTTCCCCCCTGGTGTTAACCAGCGGTCCGCCCGAGTTGCCCGGGCTGATAGCGCAATCGGTCTGCAGCCAGAGGCTGTATTGGCTGTTGTCCGGCAGGTACCGGTTGGTGCAGGAGATGATGCCGATGGACACGCTTCTGCTCAACCCCCAGGGGGCGCCCATGGCCATTACGAATTCACCTTCTTCCAACTGGTCTGAATTTCCGAACTGGGCATAGGGTAGATCTTTTGCCGAATCGGGCAGGTTGAGTTTGACCAGGGCGAGGTCGGTGTCCTTGTCGGATCCGACCACTTCGCCTTTAAACGCCCGGCCGTCGTGCAGCAGGCAGCGTACCTCGATGGCTTTGTGCACCACGTGCCAGTTGGTCAGAAACTCACCGCGTGGGGAAATGAGTACGCCGCTGCCTGATACTTCCTGAGTTTGCCTTTTCCCTTCATCAAAGTTTTCCCGAATGCAGCGGACGAATACCACCGCAGGAAAAACCTGGTTCTTGGCTTTTCTGACCACTTGCCGGAAATCCATCGAGCTGTTGAAGGCTTCCGTCGTTGACGGCGACCCCAGTGCCGGGCAAACACAGAGCAAACCACAAATTACCGCTGCTGTCGTCTTTTTTCTCATAGCATGACACCTTCGCTTGGGCGATTTTCAAGGTAGAAAAATGCAAACCGACTGGCATATTGCATATTCAAAAAACCTGTTACGAGCAGGCCGATACCGGACGGCCGATAATACTCTTCTTGCCAATGATCCTAACAGCAATAGATAGGCAAGTACAGTTCGTTATGCCTCGCTTGCTATTTTCTACAGAAACCGGGTGGGCATGGTTTCAGCTATTTTGCTGGCGGTAGGGGGATATGCCATCAATGAATACTGGTCAGGTTATCTCGTTTACCGGGTCAGTGTCCCGGCTGTCGACGTGGTGTTGCCTTTGGCGTCGTCGTCGTCGGGTAAAAGCCGATTTCAGTCCTGCTTTAGAAGCCGGTAGTGACCGGGCCAGAGGCAGGGGCCACACGTGGCGTGTCCTGATAAAAGTTTACAATTACGTCGTTGACTTTCCGGTTTATCGGTGTATGCTATTAATACATGGAAACGTGTGTATGCGTTTCCTTTTGAAGAGTATCGCCCTTAAGAACCGGACAGACATGCTTAAACAAACAAAGCAATTCAGCCACATCAACCGCCAGGGTGAATTCCCGCGCGTATGGTGTGCCATGTCCGATTCGAACTATATTGGAGGTGGGCTATAGGGTGATACGAAACTGACAGATGTTTCCAAGCCCCGTAGCCCGGAAAGGTTACGGGGCTTTTTTTTGTTTGGTCTTTTTTGTAGTACTTTTTTATTGTCCGCCAGCAGCGTCGAACCTGGGAGACTGGTTACACGTATTTAACTTGTGCGGCGGATTGAGATTGGTTGTTTCCATATAGCATGTCGGCTTTGATTGACTATGGCATGCGGGTATGCCTTCGCGCGGAAGTTGCGCGCGTTCGGACCAGTCGTTTGTGTTTTAGTGGCAGGGAGGCGGCTCAAGGATGAAGCGGATAATTCAAAAACTGCTCTCCGGCGATTTGCTCGCCTTGTTACGGAGTTTTGCCCGCAGACTGGGATTGAGCGGGAAGAGAGATTTATGTTGTGAGACAGGCCGCCCGACGCTGCCTGTTTCTGAGAATGTATGGGCACTGACCGGTGCTGGAATTTCGTTACCCAGGAAAACAGGAAAGGAGGAATTCCAAATGAACGAAGACCGGTTGACTATCGAAATGGTAAGCGAGTTCCTCGACGCCAAGGATTTCGGACATGACATCTGCGATGAGGATTCCCTTATCCGTACGGGATTCATGGGTCGCAACGGGCGATTCTATGTAGTACTAGATATCCAGGGCGAAAACGGTGGCCTTGGAATATCTGTGCACCTTTCCCCGATCGTACCGGAAGACCGGAGGAAAGAGATGGCCGAGGCCGTCGTACGGGCGAATAACGGCTTGACCATGGGCCGCTTCGACCTGGACATGAGCGACGGGACCATGGAATACAATTCATGTATTCCCCTGGGCGACGATGCGCTTACCGCCAGCCAGTTCGACGATTTCCTTTTCTGTGCCTTGTCGACGACCGACCGGTATTCGCCCGCGTTCTACCGCCTGCTCTACGGCGATGATCTCTCCCCGGCGGAAGTGATCGCCGAGATAGAAATGGCTCAGTAATTCAACGATCGCCTGGTGCGATTGCTAATAAACCTATCTGCTACGCGGACCGGGTCATTGGTAATACAACAATGGCCCGGTCCGCAATAAATAGGTAGGGCCCGCTGTGCGGACCATCAACAAGTAGGTTCGGTCATCGACCCGACGGAAAACATATGTTTGCACGTCGGGGCTGTTGCTTTGCCCGCGGATTGACCGAATGCTAAAGGTCGGTAGGGTCCGCTGTGCGGACCAATCGTTAATGGATAATTACCAAGATCCAGGTCCGCACAGCGGACCCTACCGATCGGCTTTCATCAGTGTGAAGAGATTCCCGTGAGTTAACGAAATGACGAGGTTAGACGTCTCTACATTATTACGTTTGCAAAGGCAGGCTTATGGTTTATTGTTATACTTGGATAGAAGAGCCGCGACTGAACCTGAGCTTTTATCGCCTGAGCTTGTAGTTCAGTTGAGTAATGGGCGAACGGCTGTCCAATGGTTACGGCAAAGTTATAGTGATTTACCGCAACAGCTTGTGCCTGAACGAAAATTGTGGGAACCTTTTGCCCGGTTATTCGCGTCCTTTTTTCCGACTTCGTTCCAGGTGGATCATATGGAACTTGATGGGCAGCTTATAGAATCGAGAATCCGACGCGGCCGCATTCGTGGCGGTAGTAACTCAGGAAAAGTGATCGGGCTTATCGCTTTGGCTATAAAGCACGTTCTGTCGGCTGAAAATATCCGTGTGGATCGCGATGAGGCTCGGCGATTAGCCGAGAGAGATGATATTAGAACGGAGTCTCGAGTTTTAGCTTATGTATGGGAATTGGACCGTCGGGCCAGAGGAAAATCCAAGGGAGCCGTAGTACACAGGTTGTGGTTGAGTTTGCCTGTAAGTGTTCGAACCTCTCTCGACGAGAGCGTCTGGTGGTTGGCAAGAGAGGTGGTTATTAATGTCATTGGTAAAGAGAAAAACCGTACATGTTGAAAAGCCAGGTGCATTCGGTTGAATTAGCGATTTACGGAGAACAATGTGAAAATCGAACACGTTGCCATTTGGGTAAAAGACCTTGAAGCGATGCGGAGCTTCTATGCCAGGTATTTCGGGGGCAACCCGGGACCGGTATACAGCAATCCGGCCAAAAGGTTCACATCGTGTTTTCTGAGCTTCGAATCTGGAGCGAGACTGGAGTTGATGTGTTCGGAAACCGTGACCGAACCGGCCTGCAAGCCGGGTGAAAACTGTTATGGCTATACCCATATAGCGATTTCAGCAGGATCAAAAGAGCGGGTGGACACCCTGTCGGCCGAACTGGTCGCTGACGGCTACGAATTACTCGACGGACCAAGAACCACCGGCGACGGATATTACGAATCGGTAATTCTCGATCCCGAGGAAAACCGCCTGGAGATTACTGTTTGAGCATTCCCGGGTTTGGATACTCCCGGCTGTTCGGCAGACCTGCAATTCTGCAAACCTTGAGAAGAACCGAACCGCCTTGTGCAAGACTGCCCGGCGCGAGCTGTTTCCCCGCATTTTTTCCCCCTGATAAGCTGAAAACGTCCTTGCAGCCCTGCGGGCGATTCCGCTCCGTTTTTGTGCCAAATAAAAAAACGCCCAATAGGGTTAATCTTGAACCATGTTTGCCGTTTCCCTAAGATAGATGCTGGAGGAAACGACAATGAAACATACTCTAATGTATATCATTTGTTCGATGATGATCTGCGGGCCTGCTGAAGCGGCATTTACCAAATTGCCTTTGACCGAAATACTGGCTGGTAATCTAAAATCCGATATTGATCCGGATAATATCGGCGTGGAAAGTGACCGCGTGGCTATCGACCTTAAGCAGTTGCGCGGCGGTGATGTAGGCCGGCAAATCGCTATCGCACTTCAGGTTAAGGATAAGAACGACCTGACGGCCGACGTTGTCAAAGCCAGATGCAATGATCCGGATTTCAACGTGTGGACGGGCAGTATTCGCGGTGAAGTTGGCAGCAGCGTAATCCTGGTCACTTCCGACGAAATCGCCGTGGGCAGTATTCAAATTCCCGGCAAAGGGTTATACCGGATTCGCCCCGCAGAAGGCGGCGAACATGCCCTGATCAAAATCGACGAAACCGAGATGCAGCTTGGCGATAATGACTTTATCGATATCTCACTGGAAAGCGGGATTGATATTACTCATACACTCAGTGGTATGTGCGGTGATGACGGTTCGCTTATCGATGTAATGGTCGTATATACCGACGATGCCCGAATAGCGGCCGGCGGAACTCGAATAATGGACGCTGTCGTAGAGTTGGCCATTGCCGAAACCAATTACGCCTTTGCCCTTAGCTACGTGGAACCTCAATTGAACCTGGTGTACAAAGGGGAGGTCGATTACGAAGAAAGTGGAGACATCTCAACAGACCTGGTCAGATTGCGTCTAACCGAAGATGGTTATCTGGATGAAGTTCATTCCCTTCGCGATATGTACGCCGCCGACGTTGTAACTCTTATAGTGAACAACGTGTCCGGCGGGGGGCTTGCCTATCGCCCGTTCACTGTTTCCACTGAGTTTGCGGCCAGTGCGTTCAATGTGGTCAAGCGTACTTCAGCCACCGGCGTGTACACGTTCGCTCATGAACTGGGGCACTTGATGGGGCTGATGCACGATCAGGAAAACTCCGGTGTCGATCGTACAATCGTTTTACCTTATGCCTATGGCTACCGCAATCCATCGGCGACCTGGAGAACGATTATGGCTTATACCCCGGGGACGAGAATCCCATATTTCTCGAATCCGGATGTCATTTATGATGGCGAGCCGACGGGGATACCGGCCGGTCAACCCAACTCCGCCAATGCGGTTTTATGCCTTAATAACATGGCATGTACGGTAGCCAACTACCGGGCCTCTCGCGACTGTAACGGCAATTCCATAAACGACGAGGCCGACATAGCATTCGGCATAAGCCAGGATCAAAACTCCAACGGTATTCCCGACGAGTGTGAAAGACGTTTGTACGTAAATGCACAGGCACCGGCCGGTGGAGACGGGCTCAGTTGGGCAACGGCGCTGCAGACGATTAACGATCCTGAAGTATTCACCGCAGCGTGTGATTGCTCCTTTTTGACCGAGGTATGGGTAGCGGCCGGAACGTATACGCCTGGCGCTCCGGGCGGCTCCAGGGATTCGGTTTTTCGAATCGATGGCAGCCTGACCTGGTACGGTGGTTTCGCCGGTTGGGAAAGTTCACCGGCCGAGCGGGATATTGCCGCCAATCCCACGATATTGTCCGGTGATCTTAACGGGGATGACCAGCCGGGTTTCCTCAATCGCGAGGATAACGTACACACGGTAGTGATGTTTGGCCTGTACACCGCTCCAGTCATCGATGGGTTTATTATCGAAGGCGGCTACAGTCCTGTAACGAATGGTGCCGGCTTGGAAGTGTGCCGGGCGCATCCTGTTATCCGTAACTGTATAGTTCGCGATAATTACGCGAACTATGGAGGAGGGATTTACGCTAATCCCGATTGTGCGGTGACATTGGAGAATACCACGTTTACGGGAAACCATGCGCTGGCTAATGGTGGAGCTGTGCATCGTTCCGGGGGCGGCTCAATTGAGGTTAAGCAGTGCGATTTCCTGCAGAATACCGCAGGCGGGAATAGTGGGGCCGTTCGGGTTGATGGCGTTGATGCTGTATTTACAAATTGCACCTGGGTTTCCAACGATTCCGAGTTGCATGGCGGCGGGTTGAATATTGTCAACGGAAGCGCATCGCTGGAAAATTGTGTTTTCGAAACCAATATCGCCGGAAACGGTGCGGGGGCTATAAACTGTCATGCGAGTGAGCTTTCCATCGCTAATTGCCGATTCTCAGGAAATCGCTCAGAGTCAACAAGTAACGGCGGGGCGGTTACTTTCTACCACGCAGTAGAGCCAACCGTTACGAATTCTGTTTTCGTTGGAAACCGGGCCGATTACGGCGGCGCAATTTGGAATTACGATAGCGATACGATGATTACTAATTGCACTATCGTCGATAATTACGCTTCCGGCAGCGGGGGGGGCGTGTACAGTAGCAACGAGAGTCATCCTGCACTGGCCAACTGTATCCTTTGGGGGAACATCGTTTGGGGATTGCCGGTAGAAGCCTGCCAGGTTGCTGACGATAACGGCGCAACAACCGTGGTTCATTCCTGTATCCAGGGTTTGGGCGTATTCACTGGGAATAACAACATAGGCAACAATCCCCTGTTTGTGCAGAATCCGAGCAAGGGCGGGTTTACAGCAGGTGCGGGAAAGGACAGTGCTTATGGTGATTTACGTCTGCAGGCCGCTTCGCCTTGTATCGACACGGGATTAAACGCGGCCGCTACCGGAGATGTTGATCTGGATGGTGGGCTGCGAATCATGGATGGCAACAATGATCAACTCGCCATAGTGGACATGGGTGCGTACGAGTATCCGGCCGCTGGTGATCTCGACGCCGACGGTGATGTTGATATCGATGATTTCAAGGTTTGGGTGCAGTGCCTGACAGGCCCCGAGACTTCAATGGTTGCAGGTTGCTCGCGAGCCGATATGAACGGTGACAGCGACGTTGACCTGGAGGACTTCGGCTTTTTCCAGGCCATGTTCCAGCGATAAAGAACGATAAAGGTCTTAGGTGCTGCCCTGAAATAGCAATAGCAGGTACATGGGAATAACATTACATCTTCCCAGAGCTATATCTATAAAAAAGCCAACTTGTTACCACCACCGCCCCCGACAACAGCCAATAGCAAAAAGCAATTGTATAGGCGATACGCCATTGGGGGGCGGACATCTTGTCCGCCTGGCCGTTTATGATCAAGTGGCTACCGGTGATATATATACAATTGATAGAAATTAACCTAAGATCCGAATTGGCCATTCTTCGGATCGTTTTTGTTTGTCATCGATTTTCATTCTCTGCCAGCCGAAGGTTTCCCGCATTCGGGGCAGATGCCGCTTGTGTTACGGGTTAAATCATAACCGCAATACCCGCATAAGCCACGGGTTATTCGCCCGCGCCACACCACGTCGCATATACCACGAGGTGTCCGTAGGGCGATCGGAACCGCAATGAGTATTATGAAAGGCCATAGCGGCGCGGACACATACTTCCAGACAACGTCCTCACCAGATTTTGGTAGCCAGTCAATAGCCCACGAGGAAACCGATCGATAATCGCAATACCACTCGGAGGATCGGCTCGGGTCTTCGTCATAATAATCATCAGGAAGCCAGGCAACACCTATTGATCCGTTTCCGATCACGTAGATACGCTCTAATGAACTCGACATCCAGGAAACGCGCACGCAGCCTGATATGACTGTCATGCCGATAAGCAGTACTAGAATAAGGATCACCAATAATGAAGTTACCTTTTCGTGACGGGTGAGTAAAAGCGGCTGTTTGTGGATTCGCATGTTGTTGCCTTTATGTGATGTGTTTGCTCACACTTCTGCCGCATTCGGGACATGTGCCGCTTAGGTTGCCGGTTAAGTTGTAGCCGCATTGCTGGCAACAAAACTTCGGTGGGCGGCGGTCCTGGATAAACAAAACGATTGTGGGCACGGCTGCACAAAGCAGAGGAATCCAAAGCGGAATGAATATACCCCATAACAACGGCGAAGTCGGATCATCGAAATCGTAACTCCATGAAGAGGGTTTCCAAATGATCCTGCAGGAAGACACAAGTTCCCAACTACCCTGCTGAAAATGGCCGAATTCGCCTCCGCCGGTTACGCTTAAGGTGCCCTTACCAACCGCAAGTGCCCAACCGCCTCCATTGTAATAGTGGGGCGTATACCAAAAAGAGAAAACCCACAACCCAAGCAGTGCTACGCAACTGATCAAACTGCTCCATTTGAGAATACGTCTTTTTCGCGAATGCCTTTTCATGGTTCAATCGTTCGTGGTGGGAGTTCCCATGTTTACAAAAGGCTCTCCGCATTCGGGGCAACGTTTATAGTGTAATGATTCGCGTAAATCATAACCGCAGAATCCGCAGAAAACGCCAAGGTTCCGTTTTCTCCTTCGTAATGTATATACAATCATTCCGAAAAATACCCATTGCCCGCCGCCGAGCAAACCGAAAAGCACGAGCGGCATCCATAGTCTCGAAAATTCCTGGGATAGTGATGCATTCTGTACACTAACGTCCACAAGGCAAACAATCAGGCTGGCAGGAAGATCAACAATAATAAGAGGCAGCCAGCAGAAGAAACTGTCACGAACACCCGTCCGCCAGTCGTATAGGACATACGAAAATACCAATAGAACAATAACGGAGTGTATTGCAAACACGGTCAAACAGAGCGAAGAAAGCGATAGCCGCCTTTTGTCTGCAGTATTCAATTGGCCGGCTTGCTTTTGCATGCGCATGTCCGTTCAGTTTGGATCACATTAAGGAACGGCCCTTTGGGGCCTGTAGTCAACCTTGCTTGTTGTTTTAGCATATTATGTGTCAGGGAAGACGTTTGGCAAGAACAACTCTGTTGCAGTCGCCAGATTCCCTGTTGTGGATTGTATACTGGACGTCTAAGAATTCGAGGACAGTTTACTTGATTCACCAAATGCCCCGCGCGGGTTACTGAAAATATCCGCGGGTTTTTTACAGCCTCTATCGTGCGGGGTTAAGATTTGGTGCCCGGTCGTTGACCTGTTGCGGTTAACGCTGGTGCGGGGTTACGATTGTGATTGCCGATATGACCCGTCTACCGGTGAGTTCGGGGGATCCAGGGGGGTGCCAAGGACGTTTGGTGTCCAAGGAGGGTATTGGATTGGGAATTATGAATAAACGCGTGTTTCTTGCCAGTACCGTTTGCATTGCGATTTGCGTTTTAGCAATACTTGCATACTGCTCGCGTGTAGGCAAAGCAGTGCTTGTTATCCCAACAATCGGCCTTGCAAACGATAGCGGTACTGAGTTGACAGATGTTCGTATTGTGTTGTCAACAGCAGAGTCCGCGATGATTACTCGTAATTACTCTCGAATCTGTGATGGAGCGAGCGAGTCCATAGAAACGAAAACATCTGATCTTCAAGTGGGCGGCATAGACTACGTTTTGAACGGAATTTAAAGAAGCTACACAGGCGGCGGGCTAGCTTGTCCTGGCGAGGAGTTTGTCCTTTCGATAGGGAGTAATGGTTCCGTGACCACCTGCCATGGACTCTGATGGCTATGACCAGGTTTGCCAGCTTCCAATTGGTTCGCTGGCCGACATTACTCCAACCGAGTAACCGACAACAGTCGGACGTATAAGTATAAACCACTATAAATATAAAACCCGCTCCGAGCCGAAAGCCCGGGCGGGTTTTTGCCATGGAGGCGCATGGGAAAAACAGGATTACGTAAGTTTAAGGTTCATCTCATGAGACGGCATATCTCGTTTGCGGTTCGTTAAGCGATTCGTTAGCCAGCTTGGTCAGTTGCGCGAGGTAGGCGGCCAGATCAGTGACGGCGAACTGGGAGAGGAACTCTGCGGTGGCGGACGTGTTTCTCTTGGCGATTTCTACTATGAGCCGTGCTTTGTTCATCTCCGGTGCTCCTGGATTCAGATCGTTCAGTTTCTGTTTATGGTTTCGCAAACCATTTGATGAAACAGCAATCGGTATGAGTGGCTCAAAATCTTGAGTGAACAAAAGCAGATTTTTATATCAAGGTGAATGATTTCGCGCTTTGTCTTGATGGGATTTCACTATATACAATATGTATGTATATTGGGTTGGCGATCCACAACGTCGGCCTGTCCGGCCGCTGCGATGGAGACAGGTCGGGAGCCCTGCAGTCTATATCTGAGGTAGATTAAGAATCATGAATATTCAGTTTCCCTGCAAATCGTGTGGTAAATATATCGAGGTGGACGGCGAATGGGCGAATCGGCTGGTCCAGTGTCCTTATTGCAGTAGTACTGTTACGGCACCTGAGCGCTCGGAAGCAAAGCCGGAACACGCCGGGGAAGGTCCACAAATAACGCCGGTTGCTACTTCGCCGGTTAATGAGTCCGGCCGGTTGTCCGGGGGCGATATGCCTGCCCAGTGGGGCGACAGTGGCGTGGTTTATGGGCAAACGCAGCCTCGGCCGCGAAAGGTGCTTCCCTGGATAGGGTTGGGATTGGCTTGTCTCGGGTTAGTTGTGGGGCTTATATTTATTATTCTGGGCACTATCGAGGTGTATTCTCATATGGATGCAAACACCCAGCCAGGAGAGGTTAATGAGCTCATGCAGAAAGCGTTAGAAGCCCAGGAAGGTTGGGCGATTAAGGTTTTACTGTGGATGGGGCTAGGCTTTGTGCTTGGAGGGCTGTTATGGTTAGCGGGGCTGGTTTGCGGAATAGTGTCTCTGGTTCGAACCACGCGGTGTATAGGTGGCTGGTTGACCCTGTGCGTTTGTGGATTGCCGCTGATCTTAATGCTGCTGTCGGTCATTTTCGGGTTATGAGACAAGAGTAGACGCGGTCTGTTCCGGTCGTTTGGGCAGGCTTGGTAACGGGGGGGGCGAGGCTTGTTCAAAAATTCGATTATGATTTCGATAAAAAAGGGCTTGAGTCCGCTTGACAGCAAATAAAGGTATGTTATTCTCTCCCTCGTCGTTGATGCACGCGACTCAGGCAGAGCTCGATGCCTGCTGACCGTCGTGTGTTTTTTTGTCGGCAGAGCGGATTCGGTTTTTCGTCCGGTTTAAGAAAAAAAACGGTCAGAAAAAACTGAAACGAAGGGTTGACACGAAAACGACCGACAGTAAACTGTGCGACTCGCGAGTCAGGGAAGTTCGGACCGCGAAACGACAGTGCTCTTTGACAAGTTAACAGGTTTTAATGTCGTCGTGAGAATGCGGGGATCAGCCAACCGGAGCGTCTTTTGAAGCGGTCGGTTGATTCACAAAACAAAAAGCGTCGCACCTTACAGGAGGTCGCGACCCTTATTCTCACGAGCGCTTAGTGAGTAGTAAGCCTAGTTTGTTCATGAGCACCTTCGGGTGTGATTGATATTAACTGAAGAGTTTGATCCTGGCTCAGAACGAACGCTGGCGGCGTGGCTAAGGCATGCAAGTCGAACGGACTCCTTGATGGGTAACTTGATGGGAAGTTAGTGGCGAACGGGTGAGGAATGCATGGACAACGTACCCCGGACTCGGGAATAGCGGCGAAACTTCGGTTTCTTTGCGAAAGTGCCGGTAATACCCGATGATCTCGTTTTATCGCATGGTAGAACGAGCAAAGCTCCGACGGTCCGGGAGCGATCCATGTCCTATCAGCTTGTTGGTGGGGTAATGGCCTACCAAGGCAATGACGGGTATCGGGTGTGAGAGCATGACCCGACACATCGGAACTGAGACACTGTCCGGACACCTACGGGTGGCTGCAGCAACGAATATTCCGCAATGGACGAAAGTCTGACGGAGCGACGCCGCGTGCAGGATGAAGTCCTTCGGGATGTAAACTGCTGTCAGGGGTGAGAAATCAAATGATCAACCCCAAAGGAAGCATCGGCTAACTCCGTGCCAGCAGCCGCGGTAATACGGAGGATGCAAGCGTTGTTCGGAATCACTGGGCTTAAAGCGCATGTAGGCGGGATGATAGGTGTCTTGTGAAAGCCCTCGGCTCAACCGAGGAATAGCTTGGCAAACCGGCATCCTTGAGGCAGGTAGAGGTAACTGGAACCTTCGGTGGAGAGGTGAAATTCGTAGATATCGAAGGGAACGCCGGTGGCGAAAGCGAGTTGCTGGGCCTGTTCTGACGCTGAGATGCGAAAGCGTAGGTAGCGAACGGGATTAGATACCCCGGTAGTCTACGCCGTAAACGATGCGTACTAGATACGAGAGCCTCTGACGGTGCTCGTGTCGAAGCAAAAGTGTTAAGTACGCCGCCTGGGGAGTACGGCCGCAAGGCTAAAACTCAAAGGAATTGACGGGGGCTCACACAAGCGGTGGAGCATGTGGATTAATTCGAAGCAACGCGCAGAACCTTACCTAGGTTTGACATGCTTGGATGCCCTTCTGGAAACAGGAGTAAGCTGCCTTCGGGTGAAACAAGCACAGGTGCTGCATGGCTGTCGTCAGCTCGTGCTGTGAAGTGTCGGGTTAAGTCCCTTAACGAGCGAAACCCTTATCGTTAGTTGCCAGCGGGTCATGCCGGGAACTCTAGCGAGACTGCCGGCGTTAAGCCGGAGGAAGGTGGGGATGACGTCAAGTCCTCATGGCCCTTATGCCTAGGGTGTCACACGTGCTACAATGGCATGTACAGAGCGAAGCAAAACCGCGAGGTCAAGCAAATCGCAAAAAGCATGCCTCAGTTCGGATTGGAGTCTGCAACTCGACTCCATGAAGTTGGAATCGCTAGTAATCGCGTATCAGCCATGACGCGGTGAATGTGTTCCTGAGCCTTGTACACACCGCCCGTCAAGTCATGGAAGCTGGGAGCACCCGAAGTCCGCTTAGCTAACCCGCAAGGGAGGCGGCGGCCGACGGTGAGTTCGGTGACTGGGACTAAGTCGTAACAAGGTAGCCGTAGGGGAACCTGCGGCTGGATCACCTCCTTTCTAGAGGATTATCTAGACCGCTTGTCGGATTTACCGACGAGTGTGGATAGTCAGCGCATTTTCGGCATTGTCGAGCAGTGTTTAGCTGCTGACAATTGCGGAGTTTCAGGTGACTGAAATTCCCGGCGACAACCTGTTTACTGTACATAACCCCTCGTAACCCAAAAGGTTACGAGGGGCTTTTTTTTTGCCATTTTCCTGTTGACTTAAAGTTAGGCACGTGTTAGGGTTTAATGAGATCAAAAGGGTTGGTTCATTTTCGCAGGAGCAGGTCATGTCAAAAAGTCTGATGGTAATGCTGGTTGTAGCTTGTGGAGTTGTCGCGGGGATTTCGATTAACTCAATCGCTAAGGATGAAGTTGCGGGAAAGGACGCGGAGAAGAAATTTGCTGTGGATCAAGCGGCTTTTATGGAAGCCTGGATCAAAGCCGGTGAGCCTGGACCGGTTCACGCCCGCCTGGCGGAGTCAGTTGGTAAATGGAAAGTCGAAACGAAGTCTTTTGAAAAGCCGGGCGAGCCGGAAGTGACGTATGCATCTGCTGAAATAAGAATGATTTTCGGCGGGCGTTATCTGGAGGAAAAATTCAAAGGTGAATATCAGGGGCAACCTTTTGAGGGGATTGGGTATACCGCTTACGACAATTTGGGTGAGAAATATGTATTTACCTGGATGGATTCGATGAGTACGGGGATCTCCGTGATGGAAGGTACGTATGATGCGAAAACAAAAACTACCGTAGCGGTTGGCGACATGTCTGCGCCTGGGGGCAAAAAGATGAAATTGCGCAGCGTTACGAGGGATGTGAACAATGATTTGCGAATTATGGAAATGTATATGCCTGGACCTGATGGTAAAGAAGTTAAAAGTTTTGAGATGACCTACAAGAGAATTAAAAAAGAGAAGTAAGTTCCCGGTTTTGGTTACGAAAGGGATGTGTGATGAGCAGTTTACTGTTTGAAACAGCGGTTTCGTCGCTGGAGTTTTCGCGACGGATGACTCTCATGTTCCTTGATGATATCGGGGAAAAAGATTTTTTGCATCAACCGGTGCCCAAAGGTAACCACGCCATGTGGATATGCGGTCATATTGTATATGTCGACGATTCCATATTGACTGCAGCTTCGGGGCAGGAGTCGAGTCTTTCGGATTCTTGGCAAAACCTGTTTGGATTAGGGAGCGAACCGCAGAGTGAACCCGATATGTATTGCAGTCGGGAGGAGATGATGGAGAACCTCGCTTCTGTTCGGGGTGATTTGATCTCCTGGTTTAAAGGTGCAAGCGAGGAAAAGTTGCTTGCACCGGTTGAAGGGGGTAGATTCCCACTTTCGACGAATGTACTCGGATTGGCGAGTTTTGGCGCCTGCCATGAGGCCATGCATGCCGGGCAGTTGACGGTGATTCGAAAGAGCCTGGGCTTTTCGCCGAAGATAACTTAAAAACTGATCAGGTGTTTTTGTGTTCAATATTTTTCAGTTGTTCACGTAATTACGGGGTGGTGTTTTGATGGCCGATGCAGATAGTTGTTTGCTGATAGAGCTTCCTTTTAATCAATTTTTGGATCGGCTGGGTGATAGAAACCCCACTCCCGGCGGCGGTGCGGTAGCGGGTGCTGTTGGCGCTCTTTGTTGCGCGCTGGGCAGAATGGTGGGGGAATATTCCATTACCAAAAAAAGCAGTGATTCCGATCGGGAAACGGTTACGGATATAATTGTTCGATTAGCTCGGGCAGAGGCGCTGATGCGCCGCTTGCTGGATGAGGATGCGGAAGCGTACGGAGAATATTCCGAATTAGCGGCGAAGAAAGAAACCGGGGAAGAGGCGGCCAAAGCTTTGGATAGTGCGCTGGAGCGGGCGATGATGGTTCCCTTGGGTATTTCCGCTACGGCTGGCGATGTTTTAGAGATTATGGAGGAGTTATCTCAAAAAGTGAGCCGGTGGATGTTCAGCGATTTGGAGGCCGCTGCTATTCTGGCGGAGGCTACCGTGCGTTGTGCCGGCTGCAGTCTGAAGGTGAATACGGTTAACGTGCGCGATGCGGAGCACGGTCAGCGACTGGTGAATACTCTGGTCCAGATAGAAGAGTCCGCAAAAAAACGGCTTGAAGCAGTGTTGGCTTCTTGTGCCGCAGTTGCTCAATCGAAGTAGGGTTTGGGGCGATAGATGGTAAATGAGCGACGAACCGGATTATTATTTGGAAATCGACGGTATAGAGGGGGATGAAGAGGCCAGTAGCGAATCCGCGGGCGGTAGCGGGCGCAAATGGATAGGTGTCCGTTTCGAATGTTGCGGTGTTTACGCTCGTATTTACAAAAACCGCCGGGACGATGCGTATGAAGGTGCGTGTCCGCGTTGCCTGAGAAAAATACATGTCGGAATCGGCGAAGGTGGAACCGATTCCCGTTTCTTCATCGCCGAATAAGCCGGACGTGTACATATCAACCCGACCTATCGCGGTACTCTGTCGGGGGCAATTAGATTTTATTATGGATTTTTAACCTCGTTTCTGATTCATGAATTTGTATTACTTGTGGAGTAGTGCGGGTATAATCCGCTCCTTGCAGGTGGACGGATAGTTTGAAAGTGGATCGTACCGGCTGGTTGTGGACAACTGCCGGAGATTAAGAGGTTGAGAAGTGTTTCTGCAGTTCTTTTTTCCAAGTTTGGTGAATACGGGAACGCTCCTGCTGGAGTTACTTGTTTCTGGATTTATAGTGGTGGTGGCCGCCATTCGCTTGACCAGCCTGGCTGACCGTTTTGCGGACGAATGGGGATTGGGAAAAGCATTTGTCGGTATGTTACTGCTGGCCACGGTCACCAGCTTGCCGGAAGTGGTGGCCGGTGCAACGGCCGGTGCAATCGGCGCTGTGGATATGGCGTTTGGGGCGGTTTACGGCAGTTGCTCTTTTAATATTGTGATTATCGTCATTATGAACCTGATGTTCGCGGCCGGTGGGTCGGTTTTGCGATCCGCCCGACCCACGCAGTTTTTGAACAGTTCTTTTGGAATCGTAATGATAACCCTGTCTCTGATGGCGATGACTACAGTGCACCGCTTAGAGGGGCATCCGCTGGTGCAGCAGGTCGTGGAAGTAGTGGCGGTAGTCGGCATCTTGGCGGCATATGTTGTTTGTATGTACCTGGCACAGCAGTTTGAAAAAAGAGATATGGGTTTAACTCAAGAGGCCGGTGCGGTAAAACGATCGACAGGGCTTATTTTTCAGATATTCGTTGTTTCGGCAGTTACCATGGGGGCCGCTTGGTGGTTGACTCAGACCGGTGATATTCTGGCGACTCACCCGATAGGTTTACTGGGCGGGAGAGCTATGGGGGCGTCACTGGTGGGAATCCTGTTTTTAGCAATAGCCTCGTCTCTGCCGGAAATAGCGACGAGTGTTGCGGCCGTGCGTATGGGCAACGTGGATATGGCTCTAGGAAATGTTTTCGGCAGCAACATGTTCAACATTCTGGTCCTGCCGGTAGTGAAGATCGCTACCTTGGCAACCGGTGATTCGCTGATGATGTCGGGCGAAAATTTTGATTCGAACACCAATGTACTGGCCGGTCTGTTGCCTATTTTGCTGACCGCAGTTGCAATTGGAGCGATAGCTTTCCGAACACAACGGCGGCTGTTCAGATTAGGGTACGATTCGGTAATTCTCCTGATAATCTATCTCGCGGGGATGTTTATTATCCTGGGAACATAGGTTCAAAGCATATCCTTAAATGGAGCAATAGTAGCCAGTAAATATCTGATCCGGCGGGCTTTAAAGGTCATTGCCAGGGCTGCCGATGGATAATTAGCGGACGTTGAGGTTCCGCCGAAGGATATTCATGCGCGCAATGGGTAAGTTGGACCGTTAAAACGTCTGAGGTAATGATGAACAAACCGGTAGTATCAATAGTGATACCTGCGTACAACAGTGCCGGCGTGCTCGGCCGGGCGATCGATTCAGTAATAAATCAGACGTTTGCTGACTGGGAGCTGGTTGTTGTTGACGATGGTTCCACTGATGATACCTGGGCAGTGCTGGATTCCTACCGGGAGAGTCTGGGGAGTCGACTGGTTGCAGTGCGACAGCAGAATTCGGGGGCCAGTGTCGCTCGGAATGCCGGTATCGAAAAATCCAAGGGTAAGTTCATAGCTTTTCTTGACGCGGATGATGCTTTTGTCCCGACGAAACTGGCCCGGCAGGTTGAGTTTTTCGAAAAATACCCGGATTATGGTTTGGTTTACAGTGATTATGCGTATGTGGATTTGAATGGGCAATACCACGAGAGTGCCTTCAGAGATTCGAATCCAATTGCGGCGAATATGCCGGGACAGGAGATCTCGCCGGGGCTTATCTGCTGCGGTAACGAACTTTTCGACCGGATGTGCGGAAGATATATTATTTCAACAATAACGGGAATGGTCCGGCGCAGTGTGCTCGGGAACAATATACGGTTTATCCCAGGGCACGTGTATTCCGAGGAGTGGTTATTTTTTCTGGAAGTGGCCAGGAACTGTCGTGGTGGTTTTGTCAACGAATCTCTTTCCGTGCATTATTATACGGCCGGTAGCGTGTCGAGAAGTGATGTCATACGCAATAACCTGCAGCAGGTAAAAGCGGTGGAGTATATCTTAAAGCGGTATCCGGATATGTCGCGAGAGTCGAGGAAATCGCTTAGTCGGCAGATACTGCAATGCTATCGTCAGCTCGGTTTGGATTTTCTAAGGTCGGGCGAGTATAAACGATCGCAGGAGTATTTCGGTAAGGCTCTCAAGTACAAAACCGATCTAAAGGGGATGGCCTGGTATGCCCAGGCATTGACGAGAAACTGGAAAAGTTGACTTTCCAATTTCAGCTTGCTTTCGGGGCGAGGCACGCGACATCGCATTTTCATCACAACCAGCTTTTCTAATACAGGCTGGCTTGAATCGTATTGCGCCTGGCCGCTTTTTGGTTTTCAGCTTGATGGAATAGGGCGTTTTAGAGCGGATTACCGGGCTAAGTTCGTTCGTAAAGACTTTATTTGCAAATCTTTACAATAATTATTGCCAGATTTATAGAAATATTGAAACAAATGTTTAATATCGGCGTTTAATTACGTATAGGAGTTGTGTATGTCCAAGCGGGATGAATCAGCAGATAGCGGCGGTGATACGCGTCAAAGGGTGTTGGAGGCGGCGGGCGAGGTTTTTTCGGAGAAAGGATTCGAAAAGGCCACGGTACGGGAGATCGTGGAACGGGCCGGAGCCAACGTCAACGCGGTGAACTACTACTTCAAGGGGAAACGGGCGTTGTTTTTGGCATTACTGGATGACGCTCATACGCGGATGGCGGAACGGGATCGCCGGGAGTTTGCCCGAATACGTGATTTACCTAATGAAGAACGGTTACGGAGTTTAATCATTTACGTTCTTCACATGTTTCTGGAGATGAAGAAGACCGAGTGGCAGACCTGGATGATGCATCGCGAGCTTGTTGAGCCCACTTCCATGCTGGAAATGATGGTGGAAAGAATCGCGAAACCAAGGTTTGCGGAGTTTGCCGGTATAGTCCGGCAAATTGCGGGAGAGGAGATGTCCGATTTCAAGGTGAGTTTGTGCGCAGAGAGCGTTATCGCTCAATGTGTACACGTGATCCACGGTCGGGCGATTGTGTCGGCGGTGATTCCGGATTTGGAATACACTGTTGAAGGGGTGGAGGCATTGGCCGAGCATATTACGGAGTTTTCCCTGGTGGCGATAAAGGCTTTAAAAAACTCACAAGGATAGCAGGAATCAATGATACGTTTTAACGATATTCAGCGTCGACATATCGCGACATTGTCACGGGCGATTCAGTTGGGTTTGCTCGTGTTGATGTTTTCGCTTCCTTTGGGGTGCCGGATGTTTATGCCGCAGAGGTCGGTGAATGATACCGGAGAATTACCGGATACTTATTCATTGGAAACGGGAAAAGTTCAGGCTCCCGATCAATGGTGGAAGACTTTTCAGGTGGTTGAACTGGACAACCTGGTGGACACGGCGCTGGCGGAAAACCTTTCTCTACGTCAGGCGTGGGCGAGATTGGAGCAGGTTAAAGCGTCGGCCGTTCAGACGGAGTCGGCGATTTACCCGGATCTTTCGCTGGAAATGGGCGGCAGTTACGAGCGGCGTAAAGTATCGCAGCGAACGGAGGGACGCAATATAAGCGATAACCTGGCGCAAACCGCGGCCAACACCTTGAGCGGGGCGATTAATGACCGGATAAGCAATGGATTGGGAATTGCCGGAGCCGGTGGTGCCGATTATGCGGACGATACCGTTTCGTCTGGGCTGGTTCGGGTAACTTCTGAAACCAAGTCGTACAGTCTGGGGCTGGCTGCGAGTTATGAGATAGACCTTTGGGGGCGGATATGGGCGGAAAGGCAATCGGCCAACTTCGAGGTACAGGCTTCGTATGAGGATGTGCAGTCGACGGCCATGACCATAGCGGCGGAGGTGACACTTCGCTGGTTGAATATTCTGGAACGGCGGGCGCAGCTGGATGTTCTGGCGGAGCAGTTGGCCACGAATAAAACGTACCTGGAGCTGGTTGAGCTGCGGTTTAACAAATCGATGGTTTCCGCATTGGATGTCTACCAGCAGCAACAGGCGGTTGAAGCGATCGAGAAACAAATACCACTGGTGAGATCGGAAGAGCAGGTTTTAAAGCACGATTTGGCCGTGTTGTTGGGGCAGGCACCGGCGAGTGAAATCGACTGCGGAACATACGATATCGAAAAGATCCCGCTACTGCCGAAGGTTGGTTTCCCTGCAGATATCCTGCTGAATCGTCCTGACGTTCGGGCTGCGTACGCACGATTGCAGGTTGCTGATTATTCAGTGTCGGCCGCCCGAGCCGATCGATTACCGGCTATCAGTTTGACCGGGCGTGCGGCGTACAGCTCGGGAGAGTTGGAATTTCTTATAGACGATTGGGTGGCAAATCTGGCGGCAAACCTTACGGCGCCGCTGTTTGACGGTAGCAGGCGCAAGGCGGAAGTGGAGCGGAACCGGGCCTTGGTGGAGGAGAGGCTGGCGAATTATCGCCTGGTTGTTCTTACCGCGATACAGGAGGTGGAAAACGCCATGGTCCAGGAACGTCAGCAGAAGGAGTATATGAAGGCTCTGGACAAGCAGCTTGAGAGTGCAAAAAACGCGTTAAGAGAGGCCGGATCACGTTATAGAAAAGGGCAGAACGACTATCTGCCGGTTTTAACCGCTTTACAAACGACACAGCAATTGACCCGCGATGTCATAAGTGCTCGACGGCAGCTTATTGTTTATAGGGTAAACCTTCATCGGGCGCTTGGTGGTTCATGGGCGGGGGATTTGAAACCGTCTGCACGATTGAGCGAGGCGAGCGTTGACGAAAAGACGGAGAACGAGAATTGAACAGGGAACAAGAGATGAACGTCGGTGGTGCTGGAGAAAACCAGAAGAAGCGTACAACGTTTCGCCGGATTATTTTTGAAATGTTTCTCGGAGTACTGCTTCCGCTGGTTCTGATCGGAGCGGCAGTTTACGGGGCATGCGAGTTGTTGCGAACGGCTCCGAAGGCTTCGAGACGGCCGGCCGAAAGGAAAGCGGTGGTAGTTGAGGTTCGCCAGCCGGTTAAGTCGCAGGAACAGGTGAGTATAGTTGCCATGGGTACGGTGATACCGGCCAAAGAGGTGACTTTGCAGCCCCAGGTGGGCGGTGAATTGCTTGAGGTAAGTGAGGATCTGGTGCCCGGAGGGCGAGTAGAAGCGGGGCAACTGCTGGTAAAGATAGACCCGCGGGATTACGAACTGGCGTTGACAGACGCACGCAGTGCTGTGTCGCAGGCGGAATACGAATACAAACTTGAATTGGGACACCAGGAAATAGCCAAACACGAGTGGGAATTGCTCGGAGACGGCGCTGACGCAAGCAGTCTGGATAAGGAACTGGCGTTGCGGAAACCTCATTTGGTAAAAGCCGAAGCGAGTGTGTCCGCTGCCAGGGCCGCGTTGGATCAGGCGGAGTTGAATCTCGAACGCACGAATATCCGGGCTCCGTTTAATGGAATCATAATGGATGAGTGGGTGGATAAAGGGGCGATGGTGACCAGCCAGAGCCAGATTGCCACGTTAGTGGGAACAGATGAATATTGGGTGCGGGTTTCGGTACCGACGGGGCAATTGCACTGGATTGATTTCGGAGCTCGCAGTGGAGCGGGATCGGTTTCACATATACGCCACCATCCCGGTTCGGGCGTGACCGGCTCGTGGTCGGGGAAAGTCGTACGGCTTTTAGGCGATTTGGAGAGCGAGGGGCGGATGGCCCGTCTGCTGGTAAGCGTGGCCAATCCGTTGGGAAAACCTAATGGTGAAACTCCTCGTAGCCCGTTGCTGGTGGGGTCTTATGTAGAGGTGGAGGTAGTGGGCGAGCGGTTAAGCGATGTAATCCGGCTGTCGCGAAGTGAATTGAGAGATAACAATACGATCTGGATTATGGGCGAGAGCGATAAACTGGAAATCCGACTGGTGGATGTGGTTTTTGCAGGTCGCGAATATGTTCTGGTTCGAGATGGTATAAAACCCGGAGAGAGGTTGATCGTATCTGAATTGCCTGCACCGGTGGAAGGGATGCCTCTCAGGCTTCGGTCGAGCAGTACGGATTCGCCAGAGGTGAACACTGCTGGAGTCAACGCGGGAGGTGCTAAATGACCGGCAATGATTCCAGGGGGTACAGGGATTCCATTGGTTGGATGACCAGGCACTCGGTGGCGCCGAATCTGCTGATGCTGCTTTTACTTGTCGGCGGTTTTTATATGGCGACAAGTATAAAGCAGGAGATATTTCCGGAATTCGATCTGGATCTGGTTACGGTGACGGTTCCGTATCCGGGAGCCAGTCCGGAAGAGGTTGAGCAGGGAATTATCCTGTCAATCGAGGAGGGGGTTCGGGGTATAAACGGAGTGGAGGAAGTAACTTCCGTTGCTCGCGAAGGTGCGGGAGTTATAAACGCGGAGCTGGAAGAGGGAGTGGATACCCAGCGTGTTTACCAGGAGATTCAGCAGGAGGTCGATCGGATAACGACTCTGCCGGAAGACGCGGAAAACCCGGAAGTTGTGCTGGGAATGCGGCGGCGGCAGGTGATTGACCTGGCGATTTACGGAGATACCAGTGAATGGGTTTTACGCGACCTGGCGGAACAGGTTCGTGATCGCTTGCTGCAGTCTCCGGATATAACCCAAATCGACATTGTGCCTGATAGAACCTTCGAGGTGAGTATTGAGATACCGCAGGAGAATCTGCGGGCGTATAACCTGACTCTGGAAACCATAGCGGAGCGGATCAGGCGGGCTTCGGTGGAGACTCCCGGTGGGAGTGTAAAAACCGAAGGCGGTGAAATCCTTCTGAGAATGAAGGAGCGGAGGGATTGGGCGAAGGAGTTTGGGGATATACCAATAGTTACTTCGCCATCGGGAACCGAACTGCTGGTACGCGACCTGGGGCGGGTAAACGACACATTCGAGGAAAGCTACCAGCAGTTATCTTTCAACGGTTTGCCGGCGGTTGGTGTAGATGTTTATCGAGTGGGAACACAGACACCGATAAGCGTCTCGGATGCGGTATCGAAGGCGTTAGCCGGGGTGGAGAGCCTGTTGCCGCCCGGCGTGGAAATAGAGATATCCAGTGACAGGTCGGATATATACCGCGACCGTTTGCACTTGCTGCTGAAGAACGGATTCATCGGTCTGCTGTTGGTGCTGGTGATTCTCACCGTGTTTCTGGAGCACAAGCTGGCGTTCTGGGTGACAATGGGTATTCCCATATCCTTTCTGGGGGCGTTTCTCTTTCTCCCGGGCATGGACATAACCATTAACATGGTTTCGATGTTCGCGTTTATCATCGCGCTGGGAATTGTAGTTGATGACGCGATTGTCGTTGGTGAGAATATCTTCGAGTATCGGCAGCAGGGGATGGGGCTGCTGGACGCGGCCGTTCGCGGTGCCCGGGATGTCGCGGTTCCGGTAGTATTCAGTATCCTGACCAACATAGTGGCTTTTGCCCCGCTGGCTTTTATACCGGGATTCATGGGTAAGGTATTTTCACTTATTCCGTTTGTCGTGGGAACGGTTTTCACTATATCGCTGGTGGAATCGCTTTTTATATTACCCGCCCACCTGGCACATTCGAAGCGGGACAGCGCCACTTCGGTCGGCAGGGCGATACACCGTTTGCATGATCGAATCAGTGGTTTCATTTCTCGCTTGATAGAGGGCGGTTTCGGCCCGTTTTTAAAGGTGGTTTTACGATATAGGTATCTGACAATCGGTACGGGTATTGGAATAGTCGTATTGATTGTAGGATACGTGGGCAGCGGGCGAATGGGCATGGTGCTGATGCCGAAAGTTGAGGGGGATGAAGTCGACGCCACCGCGGTACTTCCTTATGGCAGCCCGCTTGCCCGACTGGAGGAAGTGCAGCAGATTCTGGTTGATTCGCTGAAAGAGGTTACGGACGAACACGGAGGCAGTAATCTGCAGAAGGGCATCAGGTCCAGGATTCGGGATAACGAGATTCAGGTTACGGGTTTTCTTACGGATCCGGAAGTCAGGCCCATAAGTACGGGGAAAGTTACCGAGTTATGGCGGGAAAGAACCGGTTTGATAGAGGGATTGGAATCGTTGCGTTTTCAATCTGACCGCCGTGGTCCCGGTTCAGGTAAATCACTGACTATTGAACTGGCTCACCGGGATATTGACGTTTTGGACAAGGCCAGCGAGGAGCTGGCGGCATTGCTTTCCCAATTCAGCCATGTCGCGGACATCGACGACGGATACGCTCCGGGTAAAGTGCAATACAACTTCAAGATACTTCCGGAAGGAAGGAGTATGGGGCTGACCGCGTTTCAGATAGGGAGACAATTGCGAAGTTCCTTTTACGGAGCCGAAGCTTTGCGGCAGCAGCGCGGGCGTAATGAAGTTAAGGTCATGGTTCGTTTGCCGAAAGAGCAGCGAATCAGTGAATTCGACATCGAATCGTTTGTTGTGCAGACCTCGACGGGAGCGGATGTGCCATTGGGGCAGATTACAGAGTTGGATCCCGGGCGGGCGTACACGGTTATAAACCGACGTGATGGGCGGCGGACGGTAAGCGTCACCGCTGACGTTATTCCACAAAGCGAGACGGATCAGGTGTTGGCCACGGTAACCGAGTCGGTACTGCCTGATTTGATCAGGGAGTATCCTGGTTTAACCTACAGTTTTCAGGGGCGGCAGGAAGATATGCGGGAGAGTTTGAGCAGTTTGCGAAGTGGTTTCCTGCTGGCGCTTTTCTGTATTTACGGTTTGCTGGGAATACCGTTTCGCAGTTACATTCAACCGCTGATCGTTATGGTCAGTATTCCCTTTGGCATAATCGGTGCGGTGCTGGGGCATCTGATTATGGGTTACAGTTTGAGTGTAATAAGCATGATGGGCATAATCGCGCTATCTGGTGTAGTGGTAAACGACGCTTTGGTGTTAATCGAATACGCCAACCGGCAAAGAGCCGGGGGTGTCAGTGCTTATGATGCGATTTTGCAGGCTGGGGTTCGTCGTTTTCGGCCTGTGTTGTTGACCACTATAACCACCTTCGGTGGTCTTGCTCCGATGATCTTCGAGACATCGCGGCAGGCGCGGTTTATGATTCCCATGGCTTTGTCGCTGGGATACGGTATCTTGTTCGCCACGGTGGTTACGTTGTTGATAGTGCCGTGTCTTTACCTGGTGGTGGAGGATGCCAAGCGGATTGTACGCATGTGACAAGGCTCGTTGCCCGGTTTTTATCGATTTAATGCCAAACGTATCAGTGGTATATATCAGCGTGAAGCAACCACCGAATCCGCGGAACTGGCTGGTTTCACCAGGGTATTGACCAGCAATGGTTCCAGCTCCGATGTGGAAATCGGGCTATCGATGTTTTTGCCAACCTGTTGTCCGGGGTATTTAATTATAAGGGGGACGTGGGTCAGCCTTTCCCAGGTTGGGTTTTCAGGATAATCAGGATCGGTTCGCCAGCTATGGTCAGACGTGAGTATGATCAGGGAATTGTCAAAAGTTCCCGCATCCATCATTTTGGTAGTTAAATCGCCAATTATGGTATCCAGGTAACGTAAGTTCCCCGCGTAGCGTATGATTCTGTTTTCCTTGGTTCGAGATGTGGAATAATCGGTTATCGGGAATTTAACCGGTAATTCCGGGTTGTAGCCGTTTCGGTCGTATATGAAGGGCGTGTGCGGTATTGAGTAATGGAAAACACCGAATACGTTTCCTGTTCGCGAGATGATGCGGGAGACGGTTTGGTGAAGGGCCGCTGTCCTCCTGGCTGCATAAAGTATGGGGCTGTCGGATTTCATCTGTTCGATTCGCCATTGCAGGCAGGAAGGTTTTGGGACGAGCCTCGCCGTAATCAGGATTCCTTCTTCCAGGTTTCGTCTGATACGTTCGTAGAACGAAAGTCCGTTTTCATGCAAAAATCCGAGCGACGCTGTGTAACAATAATCCAGCTCCTCACCAAACATTGTGCGATAGGGCAGTGCCCAGCCAGCCAGGAAAGTCTCCATTCCGGCGGCATTCATGGGTTTGAAGAGGTTGTTACATTTATTGATGGGAGTTACCTCTCCGGTGGCGTTGCGAAAACTCATGTTACCGTTGGCGTGAACGCAGAAATCGCCCGTTTGAAATAGAAGTCTGGGTAGTGACTGTACGGTAGACCTGTGCGGAGAATGCGCGTTGTGATAAACGTCGGCCTGTGAGATTAAACGTGCCAGGTTTGGAAAGTCGTCACGGAGTTGTTTGTTGTTGAAGGTTCGTTCGTAGCTCCACTCGTCGAAGACGAAGAGGTAACCACTTCTTTGCTGTTCAGGTTTAAAGGCGGCCGGTTTAAACGTTGAGGTTCTGGGGGCTGGGTATTCTTCCAATTCGCTGGCAAATTCAGGGTAGGTGAATAACTGGAAGAAAAGCATTGGCAATACTGGTGAGACTATTAAGCATAGAGTTCTGGCTGTTCCTGCTATTTTCGCTCCCTTGCCTGCCATTATAAGTAGTATCGCTGCGAAAGTCAGGATGAACAAGGTTGTAGTGATAGTGTGATTCCATGGGCCAAGATTGGAAAACGTATTACTTGAGACCATGGCGATCAGAGATAATCCGAGTGTTAATATAAAGCCGATATTGATGAGAGGTTTTGCCCAATTGTTTTTGAGCAGCTGTGCGAGTCTGTACAGTGCGAACAGGGTCGTACCCAGGAGTAAAACGCATATAATTAGTACAAAAGCGTCACTGGTTCGCCAGTGTATTGAGTAACGAGTATTCTCTGATGTGTAGGTTTTTATGTGTGGCGCTAGAACCAGGAGCGCCAATACCTGTCCGATAAGCCACTTTCCGAATAGAGTGTTTTTCATTTCAGATTTTACTCGAAGGTTACTCGGTTAACACTCCTGGTAATTGTGGTTCGTTTGGGGATTGCTGTCTTATGGATACGCGTTCCTTTACCGGCAGTGTATTAAACCTTCTTTGCAATTGTCTTCTGCTTCAACCAGGTAAAGGCACCGATTATCTGGTTTCGGAACCAGACCGCTCCGCCAACTACTGCAGCGACTATGAACTGGACGACCAGGCTTCCGCTCATGGGATCGATGTATGCGATAGTAGTGTACAAATCACTCATAATTACCGTTCTCAACATACTCGGCGAGAATCATTGCTCAGGATAGATGGCGGTTGATCCAGAGTGGATAGAAGCGGAAGCTCCGCAACGATATCCTTATCTGATCTTCCGCCGTTTTTCCAGATGTGTATCGGTGTCGAAAAAGATCGGCTGGAGTTTTTTGGACATAGAAAACCCGCTTTTCAGGTTATCTGACGTGGTTTTTGGAGAGTTTAAACTGAGAAATTTAATGAGTAGAAGGTCGCCGCCGAAGGAAGCCCGCTACGCCAGTTTTTATAGGAATGATGGGCATACAACCACCTATTAGTTCAATAGGAGTCAAACCTGTACGGTTGAAATCTTTGGGGCGATAAGTCGTTCAGCGCAGTTAACTGGCCGATAAATTAGTGAGAGAGCATCGTAAAAACTGCAACCAGACATTCGCCGGTTGTGCAACGTTTGGTTTATATAGGTCGCGATAGAGGGTTATTGGGAATGCCTGCGTACATAAGTAAAGGGGAGCCTGCCTTTGATGGTCGGGACTGTACATCGAGTGGCGGGTTTGGAATGCGGTTTCTAGCCTCCCAAACGGCAGTTTTCATTCTGTTTGGCCCTTATCTGGCGTTGTTATTGGATGAAAACAACCGTTATGACGTTTTGTGGGAACGGAAGGATACTCTGTTTCTGCTTCTACTGATATTAATGATCGGATTTGCGTATGTCGGCGTTGGCGAATTATTACGCCGGTTTAAGAATAATCGGCTGACGAGAATTTACGATCATATTTTTGTAATTGCACTTGCAGCCGGTCTATTGGCCAATATTCGGTTTTATTTACCGCCTCCGGGAGATTGGGTTTTACGGCCTGGTGGAGTATTGATGAGTTCAGTATGGTTGATAGTATTCGCTCTGGTGGGATTTTCCATTGCCAGACCACAAATGAAAACGGTTTTACGGTGCAGGCAATTTTGTCAGATAGTTACACCGGTTTTTGCTATAGTGGTTTTTCAACTCTTAATGGGGACGGTTTATCCGTCGCCATCTGATCCTATCCCTGCAGAGAATACGGTTAGCCCATCGGCGTTAACCGGAGAATTCGAGTCATCCGGCAATAGTTGCGGAAAACCAGTATACCTGTTTATCCTGGACTGCTGGTCTTACGAGAGAACCTTTGATGAAAGCGGACAGGTGAGACCGTCAATGCCTAATCTGGCATCCATAGCGTCGCAGGCGACCTGTTTCACTAACGCGGAATCGGCTGGTGGAGGCACGACCATGTCGATTCCCAGGTTGCTGTATCAGCTTGGTGATTCTTATACGCCATCCCGTGAATCTGGAAAAGTGGGGTTTGAAAAATCAGGGGTATTTCTGCCTAACGACAGTTTTGACACCACGATTTTCTCCGCGGTCGAGGATATGAATTACCGGAAGGTTCTGGTGGGTTTCGGTATACCTTACGGGGCATGGATCGGCAACCGCTTGGATATTTGTCGCTCCTATCGTTTTGCTGACTATCAGTTTGGAAACAGCGAAAGTGTCTCGGAGCAACTAATGGGGCATTTTCTGCGAACGATGGTGTATTGGACCGACCCGTGGTCCGGATTTCTGCAGCCGAAGATTGCGGGACGTGCTCGTGAATTTCCAGATTTCTATAAGAGCGTAAGGGAAGATATTTTTTGGATTCTGGAGAATCAACCGGCAAAGACGTTTGGGCTATTTCACTGTCCCTGGCCTCATCCTCCATACCTGGTAAATGCCGACGGTAGTTTTCGAAAAGAGTGCGATGCGGTCTGGGACGGTGGCGATCTGGAAGGTTATGAGTTGGCCCAGGCGTACGCGGATCGACTGCTTGGAGAGTTTGTCGGGGTGATGAAGCGCAAAAAGCGTTATGACGACGCTTTGATAATAGTGACGTCGGATCATACATGGTGGCTGAATCCAAAGAGAAAGAGTGGTGAATTGACCACCTCCGAACGTCATGTTCCGTTGGTTATTAAGTTTCCGCACCAGCGGAACAGGTTGACCGTAACAGATAAATTAGTGAGCTGGGATCTTAGTGAGGTTATCAGGTACGGTTTGATCAGTGGGGAGAATTGGGATAATCAAAATAGAGTATCTTCCGAGCTTGCCTTTGTAGTAGAGAAAAGCAAGAGGTTGACTGCTGATAGAATAAGTGACGGAGTCTTGCAGGACCAGGAGGGGGTTGTTTCGCGAACTGCAGGTAATTCGAATTAACTAACGTTGAGGTGCTACCGGAAGCTTTAGGAGTACAGAAATCCTCCTGAGCGTTTACCCGAAGAGAGACGAGAGAGGAATAAACGATGGATAATTGTATTCTGGCATACGTGGATCCGGCTACAGGCAGTTTGATATTGCAGGCAGTTCTTGGAGTTTTCGTCGGAGCGGGAGTGTTTTTCCGTCGCAATCTTGGGCAACTGTTTATGTTCCTGAGTTTTCGCAAAGGAGGCGGTAAGTCCACCGATTCCACATCGTAGTTGATTGGAGTTTGGAATGAGTGGATGGCCGTCTGACTGGTTCAGGAACCCTGTGGGTTGATCCGTTATTTCCTTGAAAGCTTTAACAATTAAGAGAGTGTCATGCAGCAGAAGTATCTTAAGTATTATCAAGGTTATTCCGCGAAAGCGAATATAGTGTTTCTCTGGGATGTGTTGTTTGCCAAATCCAAGGCAGGGAAAGCCTCTCTGGTAAATCGGCAGAAGGATTATCTGAAGCTGCAGGGAAATTCGCAACTGCTTACACTGCATTTACGGATAAACGAGCTTCTGCTCGAGGCTAATGAGTCATGGGGCAGTTATGACTATGGTGAGGGGTACTTTTACCAGGGGCTGAAGTCAATTGGCATAACCGGTTTGAGAGATACCGAAGCTCGGGTAGAAAGCATGGGCTTGAAGAAGCTGGTAGAGGGGAAAAGTGTTCTGGACATCGGTTGCAATAGTGGTTTCATGTCATTAGCTCTGGCGGAAACGGCGCAACGCGTGGTTGGTTTCGACATCAACCCGTATTTTGTGGATATTGGCAGAGTCGCTGCCGAATATTTGCAGGCCGATAATGTGGAATTGTCGGGTTCGAGCTTTGAGGATTTCCAAAGCGGCGAGAAGTTCGATGTTGTTTTATCGCTGGCCAATCATTCGACGTACGATGGGAACACACGGCAGTCGCTCGAAGACTATTTCCGCAGGTGCTCGAGATTGATGAAACCCGGAGGGACACTGGTTTTTGAGTCACATTCTCCGGCTTATGAGGGAGACGCACTGGAGGGAGTGTGCAGGATTATTGAGGATTTGTATGAAGTCCGTGATCGCGGCGTATTGAATTGTCCGAGCTATCTGGATAGGGGGCGTACATACATGATAGCTTCGTCGCCTGCGAAAGCGGAAGACGAATATTGTTACGAGTCCGGCAAATTGCAATGTGAAGTGAGCGGCAGGTGATGCATCAGAAAACGGCTCAGGTTAAAACTCCTGGACCGGCAAAACGGAGCCTGCCGGTTCACAGAGTGATCATACTCGGTGCGGGCCGGAGCATGCACGGAGCTGTTCCTTCGGCTGTTATTCCGGTAAACCAGCATGGATGCGTGTTGGACTGGCTACTGGGGGCATTCTCGCCGCTAAGACAGGCCGAGGTGTGTTTTATTGGTGGTTATCGTGCCGACGTGGTTATGGATCGGTTCCGTGATATAGACTTTTTGTACAATCCGAACTGGGCCGTGACTGGTCCGGTGGGGTCGTTGTCTCTGTCATCTCTTGTTTCTGAACGGGCAACTTATATCAGCTACTCCGATGTTGTGTATCGCCCGCGGACGATCAGGGAGATGGAAGCGGCCGAGGCCGACATTGTTCTGGCCATCGACAGCAGGTGGCGAGTAAGGTATGACCGGCGGAGTAAGGGCGAACTGGAGGGAGCGGAAAAGGTTCGCTATAGCGGGGGAATGCTGGTCGACATCGGCAAGAACATAGCGATTGAAGAGGCTACGGGAGAGTACGCCGGGGTGATGAAGCTTTCCGCAAACGGTGCTCAGCGGGCTGGAGAGCTGATGAATCGTGGAGTACTTAACAGTAATGATGGAATACCGGAAATAGTACGCAAGCTGAACAGCAGCGGCTTGAGCGTTGCGGTTGTAGACGTTCTTGGGGAATGGGCGGAACTGAACGCGTCGCAGGATCTGGCTCGCTTCGTTCTGGGAACGAAAGCGGAGTCTCTGGAACGTTTGAAACCTCTGGTACGGAAAGGGCACATCGGCGATCTGGTGTGTTTTACTCACCAGCAGTGGGAGACCGATCGTGAGCGTGTTCTACAGCGTATTGATTCTGTTTTTCCCGTTGGAAAGGTCATTGTCCGCAGCAGTGCGATAGCGGAAGACGGCTGGAGTGAATCTGCAGCTGGAGCGTTCAAAAGTGTTGCGAACGTTGCGGTTACGGATTCAAACGCGCTTATAAGCGGTATCGAGGAAGTACTGGAATCCTATGGTGATCGCTGTGGGGATAACCAGGTGCTTATCCAGGAGATGCTGCAGAAAGTGAGTATGAGTGGAGTGGCCATGACCAGGACACTTGCTCTTGGTGCTCCGTACTACGTCATAAACTACGATAATATAACCGCAAGAACCGACACTGTTACGTCCGGAGACGGGCAGAATGTCAAAACGATGTTTCTGCACCGGGGCAGTAAGTTGCCTGAAGGTTGTCCGCAGGAATTTTTACGGCTCGTCGAGGTGTTGAAGGAACTGGAGGGACTGGTAGGGCATGATTCTCTGGATGTGGAATTCGCCTTTACCGCTGAAGGTCTCGCCCACGTGTTACAGGTCAGGCCTATCGCGGTGAGCAGGGCGAATCAACCTGTTGATGATGAGCTTATTGCCGCAGGTCTGGCGAGAGGGCGGGAGTATTTTAAACGGCTTCAGAAAGCTTCGCCCTGGCTGGTGGGTGACTATACTCGTCTGAGTGTTATGTCGGACTGGAATCCGGCGGAAATAGTGGGAACAAAGCCGGGGCGATTGGCTTTTACTGTATACCGCCATCTGATAACCGATGAAGTCTGGGCCAGGCAGCGGGCGGAATACGGGTATCGGGACGTTCGTCCCTGCAATCTTCTGGTTGATATTCTCGGGCATCCTTACGTGGATGTTCGAGCGACGTTCAATTCGTTTGTGCCGGCCTCACTGCCGGATGAACTGGCACGTAAACTGGTAAACCATTATCTAACTCGTCTGGCGAATTCTCCGGAATTACACGACAAGGTGGAATTCGATATATTGTTCACCTGTTTGACTTTCGATTTTGATAGTCGGGTGAGATGTTTGAGGAATGCCGGTCTTGATGCGGCTGAGATCGAACGATTGAAGGTTGCCTTACGCAGTATAACTCGTGAAGGTATTTTCCGTTGTGATCAGGACATCGAAGATCTGCGGAATTCCAAAGAGAGATACAGGCGAATACTGGATGGTGAATACGAACCTCTGGAGCGGGCATATTTGCTTCTGGAAGATGCGCGGTTGCATAGTATTCCGTGCTTTGCTCATCTGGCGAGAGGGGCGTTTGTGGCGGTAAGCCTGTTGAGATCTCTTGTTGATGTGGGGATTACCAGTGCCGAACAAACTGACGCTTTTCTTGCTTCACTCAGAACCGTTTCCGGGGATTTGCAGAACGACGCTCAACTGACGGCCAGGGGGGAAATATCCTGGGAAACGTTTGTAGCGCGGTATGGGCACCTGCGGCCTGGGACTTACGATATTACTTCTCCTTGTTACGCCAGTGATCCCGAAGCCTACTTGCGCAGTGTCGTGGAAAACACAAAGTCCAGTGATAGCGAAAGGAAAACGGAGGTTGATCCCTGGGGAAAAGAGACGCGAGGGCGGATCTCGGAGGCCCTGCGGATATTGGACATAGGCGTTGACATTGCCGGTTTTGAGCGGTTTTTAAGGCAGGCGATCGAGGGGCGGGAATACAGTAAGTTTATTTTCACCAGAAACCTGAACGCTGCGTTGGAGGCAGTGGCCGACTTCGGCAATCATCACGGGATTTCCCGGGCCAAACTTGCTTGTATCACAATCGGTGACCTGCTGGGGCTTCGTTCGGCCGGTACCCAGGATGTGCGGAGCAGGCTAGAACGATTAGCGATCGAAGGTGCCGAGGATTCGTTTGTCTCTCAGGCGGTTTGCCTTCCCGCTCAAATATGCTGCGAAGAGGATTTCGAATGCTTTGAGCAGTGCGAGAGTGCTCCCAATTTCGTGACCGGCAAGAGGGTTTGTGCGAAAGTGGAGCAGTTGCAGGGGAGTTCGAGCCCCCAGAAGGATCTGGCCGGTAAAATCGCGTTGATACCGAGCGCTGATCCCGGATTCGATTGGATATTCGCCCGGGGTTTGGCCGGTTTAATCACCATGTATGGTGGAACCAATTCGCATATGGCCATCCGTGCAGCTGAGTTTGGATTACCCGCCGCGATTGGAGTAGGGGAAACACTTTACGATAGAATCGGTGGCGCGGAACTGATAGAGTTGGACTGCGCGAGCAGGCAGATACGAATGGTGCGATAGGATTCCGCATGGTTAGAGTTGGATTAACACAACGAGTGGAAACCATTGTCGAGAGGCAGGAGCGTCGGGACTGTCTCGATCAGGCGTGGGTGACTCTACTGTTGGAATGCGGGTTGTTTCCCGTTCCTGTTCCCAATTGCGTGCAGGACATCCCCCAGGCTGTCGGTGAACTGGGTTTGGATGGAGTCATACTCACTGGAGGAAACGACATCTGTGGATTGCCTGGCGCGACAAGCTGTGCTCCTGAAAGAGACCGGTTGGAAACAGAGCTGTTAAAGCATTGCAGCAAGTCGGAGTTACCGGTTCTGGGAGTCTGTCGAGGGATGCAGATGCTGGTGGTTTATCATGGCGGAGAGCTGGTACCGGTTTCCGGGCATATCGGCAGCAGGCACGAATTGAAGGTGATTAAGCAGTCCAGGTTACCTTTGCTGACAGGAGAACTGGTTAACAGTTATCATGGATTCGGTGTATTACCGGAAAATACTGGCGAAGGTCTGGAGGTGCTGGCCACCAGTGCGGATGGGCTGGTTGAAGCTGTTGCGCATAATAAGCACAAACAGTTTGGAATCATGTGGCATCCGGAGCGAGCACCGCAAAACGAGATGAATGTCGAGTTGATAAAAAGCGTTTTTGGAGGTGGTAACTGATGCGGGCAATTATTCTAGCTGCTGGCGAGGGGATCAGGTTGCGTCCTTACACGGACGACAGGCCGAAATGCATGGTGGAGTTAGCCAATCAGCCACTGCTGGCGCATCAGGTCAACGCATTAAAAACGGCCGGCGTGGACGATATTTGTGTGGTTACAGGCTGCCGGGCAGAGCAGATTGAAGCACTTGGTTTTGAAACCAGGTATAATCCGGAATACGACTCCAGTAACATGGTTACCAGCCTGATGTGCGCCGCCGACTGGCTTGACGGTGAGGATGACGTGATTATTGCCTATGCCGATCTGGTGTATGAACCCGAGATTATAGAGGCTTTAATCGAGTGTAATCACCCGATATGCACGACAATTGACGAATCCTGGCTGGATCTTTGGAAAATGCGTTTCGACGATCCGTTGTGCGATGCGGAAACTCTAAAGCTGAACGGACGCGGGAATATCGAAGAGCTTGGTGAAAAGCCTACCAGCTACGGGGATATCGAAGGTCAATACATGGGGCTGATCAAGGTCAAGCGTAATTTCGCTCCCAAGCTGGTAGCCTTTTACAATCAACTTGATCCGCATGGCGATTATGACGGTCGCGATTTAAGCAATATGTATATGACAACGTTTCTACAGTCCTTGATTTCCGCCGGGGTCAGGATTAAAGCGGTGGTCGTAGATGGTGGATGGCTGGAAGTTGACAGCGTATCCGACCTGGAAATGTACGAGAGAATGTATTCCAGTGGGGAGTTAGACGAGTATTGCCGAATTTCCCTGGCCGGAGCGGTGCTATGATCGATTTCGGGCTGGGAAAACTCATGCGCGAATGGTCGGAGTTACGGAAGTTCAGATCGCTGCCCGCAAGTGATCGTTCGATTGTGTTCTATGCTGAAAACGGCGATTCCTGGTTGCACTTCGCACCGATAGTCAGGGAGCTTACCGAGAGCATGGGCAGGAAGATCTGTTACCTGACCTCATGTGACCAGGACCCGGTCCTTACGTTGAATAATCCCAATATACGCGCGTTCTACATCGGCTTGGGTGCGATACGTACGGTAGCTTTCATGAGTTTGCGGGCTGACGTTATGGTTATGACAATGCCCGATCTGGAGACGTTTCATATAAAGCGGTCGAAGTCGCAATCAGTTCACTATGTTTACGTGTTCCACTCCATGGTCAGTACGCATATGATTTATCGAGCTGGTGCTTTCGATAACTATGATACGGTTTTGTGCGTAGGACCGCATCATGTCAGGGAGATTCAGGAAACGCAGGCACTGGGGAACTTGCGGAAAAAGAGACTGGTGGAATGCGGCTACGGTCGGCTGGATGAAATGCTGCGGACGCGAAAATGCAATACCATCGCAGATTCTCGTAACGAGCGGAGAGTCCTGGTTGCTCCATCCTGGGGGCCTGACTGCTTGTTGGAAACCCGTGGTGAACAGTTAACCCGCGTATTGCTTGAGAGCGGTTACCAGGTTACGGTCAGACCTCATCCGCAGACCGTGAGTAAATCTCCTCTGGCGGTGAAACGACAGCAGGAGGCTTTTGGTGGAAACCCGTCTTTCCAACTGGAAACGGATATAACCTCGTCCGCCTCTCTGGAGAGGGCGGATGTGATGATCAGCGACTGGTCAGGGGCGGCTTTGGAATTTGCTTTTGGTTATGAGAAACCGGTTCTGTTCGTGGACGTACCGCGCAAGGTTAACAATCCGGATTATGAAAATATACCAGTCGAGCCGCTGGAAGTGAGTATCCGTGAGGAAATCGGGGATATTGTCTCTGCCAATAACCTGCGGGAGATACCGCAACGTATAGAGAAACTGTGCGGTAATGTTGAAAGGACGCGAGAAAGAATCGTCGCGGCAAGAAACCACTACTGCTTTAATATAGGCGAAAGCGGTAGAGTTGGGGCCGAATGTATAGCCGGAATCAGTGACGGTACCTTCAATGAGAAAGTTGGGAGTCATGACACGGTTGAACTCGCCGGGGTATGATCTCCTGGCGGAACTGATTAGAGAAAAGACGGCGATACCGGAGACAGGTCAAGGGTTGATCAATACTCGAAAGGTGCTGGTTGATCTTGCCTGTGCTTGTGCTGAAACCTCGCCCTTAGGGCACAGAGAAACTCTGGAGAGGTTCTGCAGAAAAATCGAAGTCGCCCGGTGTATCAGAAGCAGCTATGAAAGCGATTGGACAAAACACGATGGCTCTGAAAAGCTGGCGGGCGAATGGTTGGAGATGCTGGCCGGTGTTTTTCTGGCCGCTTGCGATGCGATTGATGGCGATTCCTCGTGTTCAGGGCTGAAACTGAAGCATTTGAACTCGGCGATGACGGCTCTGGATGTTGCAGGGGAAACTGGAGGCAACAATGTAGACCAGTTGAGGAAGTGGGCAAGTGCAATACTCGCAAGTGTAAACGGGGATACGGATTTCAGTGAGGTGGGTGAATGAGAGAACTGCCCCTGACGGTGTTGGCCTATGAAGGTTCTTCGGCCCGTGCGTATCTTGCCATGATGCGGCGAGCCGGGTGGAGGCCGCACAGGATAATCCAGATCATTCAAGAGTTGCATCCGGCTACAGGTAAACCGGTAGGGCGGTATTTGCCGCGGCGGTTACGGATGTGGTACGCGCAAAAAACGCAGGAACTGGCCAACAATTACTGGCCCAGGAGGATTAAACAGCAAAATCCCAACCTCGTGCAGGCTATTGCCGACAGGCTTGAGATTGTGGTTCCGGAGGCAGGCGATATTATCACCGAGATTACCGGTACTTTCGATTACGAGAACTACGCGGACAGGGTTGATCGCGTGCTGGTCAGGAACCTGCGGGATAAGAGATTGGCCGGATACATACAAGCTCTGACCACGGGTGCAGTACTGTTTACCGGTGGGGGATTGTTAGCAACCAGTGTTCTGGAAATACCAGGCATCAAAGTATTACATGTTCATCCTGGGCGACTTCCTTTTGTTCGCGGGGCAGACGGTTTGTTATGGTCCACCCTGGTCAGGGGAAAACCAGGAATGTCCTGTTTCTATATGGCTCCCGGGATTGATGAAGGGGATGTTATAGTTGCGGAGGATCTGCCGAACCTGTGTTTTCCGCTTGAGTCTACCACCAGGCCTGATGACCAGACTCTGTATCGTGCGGTGTTTTCCTATTACGATCCGATTTTACGGGCAGAGTTTTTCCTGAGGAACATAGTTAAACGGGGAACGGATTTATGCACGCTCCCGGCGGTTGAGCAGGATGTCAGCGAGGGAATAACTTATCACTTCATGCACTCTTCGCTACGGAGAAAAGCATTGGAACGACTGTTCCCGGCTCCAGGTAAAGAACGCGCGCCTGCAGATGAGGTTAACGCAAATAATAACGAGTTGGCCGTAGCTGTTTAAACGCAGTTGGCGGCAAATTGTATCAGGTAGGCTGCAGCACCATTTCCTTTGGCCGTTTTGACGATCGCGAGCGGGCTGTTTGAGTGTTTTCCGTGACACTGATTTGGGTAGCGGGATCAAGGCCGTTTGCTATAGCAGTGTATATACTGTGGTAGCGCTGAGCCGTTCGTCGCCAGCTGAATTTTTCGGCTCTGTGCTTACCGGCTTTCATTAATTGTTGCCGAAGCTTTGAATCAGTTAGGAGCCGGTGAATTGCGGATGCCGCCTCCAGGTGGTCGTCGGGATCGACAAGCAAACCTGCTTTTCCCACTACTTCCGGCAAACTGGTCCGGTTGGAAGAGACAACCGGGCAACCGCTGGCCATCGCTTCCAATGCTGGTAATCCGAATCCCTCTTCATATGAGAGAAAAACAAGAGCCTGGGCCGCGGAATAATGCGCATTTAACGAAGCGTCGTCCAGTTTGCCGAGAAATACAATTCTGGATTTATCCGGTAACTCGTTGTAAACAGCGCGTGCTGTTGATCCCAATGAGTCTTCGCTGCCGGTTAACCGAAGCTGTAATGTAGAATCGTAATGTTTCCAGTAAGTTTGCATGGTCCGCAGCAGACCGGCAGTATTCTTGCGCGATTGATGCCCGCCTACATATAGTACGAAAGGCTGGTCAAACGACGGCGTTTCCGTTTCTGTTGCTGGAGATTGTTCCACTCCGTTCCATACCGTAAAAACTCGTTGAGGATCGATATGGAGATAATCAAGAACTTCTTTGCGGCTGTAATTGCTGACGGTCGTGATGGCGGAAGCTCTTTTGGCGGATGCGCTTAGGGAATATTCATGTGCCCATTGTTGAGTCCGCGTGTAAAAGTGAATTCTTGGGTTTTGAGATGGGATCAGATCGTGAATGGTCAAAATCGCTGGAACCGAACATCGTTTAGGAATACCGGTATTCCAGGTCGCGTGGTATACATGAGGTTGGACTTCACGGAGAATCCCGGGAAGTTGAGACTCCTCCCACCATACGCGTCTGGCGGCCGTACGCATCTCGCGGCTGAAGGAAGTGGTGACGACTTCGATATTTTTGTTTTTTTCAAAAGGTTCGTACGATTCGTTACCGCAAAGCGCTATAACCTGAACGTTATCGAGCAGGGTTAGCTCATGGATCAGTCCGGTTACCACCCGGGCCACACCGCTGAAACTGCCCAACAGCATTCGCGTGTCAATGAGTATTCTCAAGGGTTTGCTGTCAAACGTGTTGAATTCCATTACGCTTTTCCGAGCGGCTTAATCAACGAATTACACTCCGATCAGTTGACGATCTTCTGAAGCCTCGAAGCTATCTTTAGCGGTCACCGTTGCAGGGGATTTTCTGAAAGCGGCCAGGTTGGGACCGACGTATTGATAGTGGCGGCTGAAACCATCTTTACCGGTCATATCCTGGTTAATAAATCTCGCTACGCCCTCCATGTCGTAATCGTGGAAAAGGACAAGTCCGCCAGGTTCAACGAGTGGCGACCAGAGTTCAAAATCCTGTTTAACGCCTTCGTAGGAATGATCGGCATCGATAAAGAGCAACCTGATGGGGGTGCCTTTGTAATGATGAACCATTTCCGAGGTGTAACCGGCCAAAGCTTCCACGTGGTTACGTAATTCGGCATTGCAGATGCGAGAATCGAAAACCTCTTTTGTACTGCCATTGTAATTGCTTATTGACTCATATAGTTTGCCGCCTTCTTTGGTTCCCTCGAATGTGTCCACTGCGTAAACCATACCCTGGCCTCTAACTTTACACGCTGTTCCTAGATGGCATGTGGTTAGCCCTGTCCAGCAGCCGAGTTCAACAATATCTCCTTCTCCGGGCCAGGTTACGGCCAGTCTGTAGACGCTCAACAACTGTTCCGGCGGCATCATCCCGTCGCCGCTGGACCAGTGCATTTTCTGCCAAAGCTGCATTAAACCGCGGGTAAGGTCATGCGGCAGCGTGAGGCTGTCGAGTGGAATTTTGAAGTTTTTGAGCAGCCCTAAGGATCGTAGTATGGTCAGTGCTGCCTTGGCAAAAATGTGCTCCGGATTGGTCGTGCAGGTTTTGTAATATAGTTTTGCTGGTTTGATCATACTCCTAATACCTTGTAGTAAACTCAATTCTCTCTGCGTTTTCCCTTCAGGAGTAGAGTGGCTCCCATCCACTTGTCCAGCCGAGAAGGCTTGTTGCTCCAATCGGGACCGCTACCTAGAATACTTTTGCCCCAATGATCTCCCACCGATTGCCAGAATCCCATGCATTCGGTTTCTATTTCAACCAACTCCGATTGTGCCGCCAGTTGTGAAAGTTCGTTAATGCTATATGGAATCTCCATGCCATAAGGCCACCAGCCGCGGAGTTCAAGATACGCCTTCCATAGCCGGTAGGGCAGGCAGCGGGCGTGTGGTACGCTGATAATCGCTGTTCCTCCCGGGCGAATCGTGATGCAATGCGCGCCTACTGTGTGCAAGCGATCAGCGCCTTTGAAGTGTTCGATCACTCCGGATGATAAAGATACGTCGAATTTCTGTTCATGCGTTTGAAGATCATTGAGTATGTCTGCCTGGATAAACGAACCGGGTAAATTCAGGCGGCTGAATCTCTGCCGGGCGAGTTCCAAGGCCGTTTCGCTGTAGTCGATCAACGTGACTCGGGCACCGCACCTGGCAAGAAGAACTGAAAAATCTCCTCGCCCGCTGCCAAGCTCCACAGTATTGAGACCTTCTATTGAACCGTAACGGTTTTCCAGGGTTCGCACGATACTTGCCCAGCGAGGACTTTGCTCTTCGCGGGTAAGGGCCAGGTCGTCCTTTTCGTTAGAAGGGATATGCGCCCACACTTGCTTCCAGACTGTTCTTCCGGTTGCAGTGTTAGTCGGCGGGTGTTTCAGCTCTTTGGCTACCATCTGTGGCATTCAACGCGTACCTTTCTGGATGGACAACATCCCCATATGTTTATCGGACCGTTCCAACGTTCTCTTGAAGGACCGTATATAAAGTACATCGGGAAACGGAGCTGATCGGCTGTAAACCTATATTTAAACAGCCGATAATATCTGGAAACAGGTTCTGCGTACTACCGATAAAACAATTGATTAACGCTTTGATCGCACTTGGCGCGAGAGCACTGGTGCGCTTATTGGTTACGCTTGGGTTGACGTTTATGGTTATGGCTTCTAAGGACAACAAAAAAGCCGGGCATCAGAGAGTGACCGTCGTCATGACCGTTTTGAACGAGGTCGACGCTCTGAAACAGGTGCTTGATGGTTTACTGGGTCAAACGGTTTTACCCCAGGAGATTCTCGTTGTCGACGGTGGCTCAACTGACGGTACTATTGAATTTCTCAAGTCCTTTGATGCCGGAGAAGTCTGTTTGCGCTGCGTGCAAGCTCCGGGAGCTAACATCTCCGAAGGGCGAAACCTCGGAATCAGGCAGGCAGGTAACGAAATCATAGCCTGTATAGATGCAGGGAGTATTCCAGATCAGAACTGGCTGGAGGAAATAAGTCGGCCCTTCGAAAATCCAGAAATCAGCGTGGTTGGTGGTTGGTATCGCGTCGAATCGTACACTCGTTTGGAGCGGGTTGTTGGCTTGTTGACTATGCCCGGGCATCTCAAGCCCATCGATCCCTACCGGTTTAATCCCAGTGCCAGATCAGTAGCTTTTCGAGTGTCTGCCTGGAAGAGGGCTGGAGGTTTTCCCGAATGGCTTTATACGGCGGAAGACACTCTTTTTGACTGCAAATTGAGAAAAAATGGAGAGCATTTTGCTTTTGCCCAAGATGCGATTGTTCGCTGGAGGCCTCGCACCAGTCTGCCGCGCGTATGGAAGCAGTTCAGAAATTACGCCAGGGGTGAAGCACGAATCGGGCGGGGCGCAGAGACGAGTCGATTCTGGTTGAGACGGTATTCAGGCGGTCTGGTAGTGATGGCCGTGCTCCTTGCATTGAGTCTGCTGACCGCGGGCGCATTGCCCGCTGTATGTGGGTTGTTGGGTATATCGCTAATACTGTCATTTCCCCTTCACGATCAGGCTGCGCGGATATACAAAAAATCTTTGAGTTGTTTGGATTACCCTCTGGCAATACTGCTGGGGCATTGGATAACTCTCTCGCGGATACGCGGGCGAATGATGGGATGCGAAGACCGTAAGTCTCAACCGGAAGTTTTTGTCGATTCCCTGCGTAGATATTGGGGAAGTGATTCCGTAGTTCATGTTCCGCCATGGACCATGGCAACGATGCAGGTTCCCAATACGCTGGTCGTAAGTTGGCATTGGGCTCCGGTCAGCCGGGCTTCCACCAACGTATTGAATAACCTTTTCCAGCAGGTGGCGGCCGATGATGAAAGCATCGCTGTTCGCGTTCTGACTCGCGATATGGAGAAGTGTAAAAACTCCGATCCGCTTACTCCCCCTGTACTGGCGACTTTCAGAGTGTCCTGGCCGCTGGATAATGAAAACGATGGGTGGAGAACGTGGCTGGCTTCTGCCTGGACTGCAGTTAGAATCGTTTTTAAAGCGAAACAGCTGCATCAGGATTGGCCTTTGCGGCGATTGGTAGCAGTTTACCCTCATCGGTTCAGCCTGCTTTCCGGGTACGTTATTTCGCGCATGCTTGGTGTTCCGCTTGTGCTGTATATGCATGATCTTTTTATCGAATCCTATTGCACGGGCAGCTGGATAAAGAGAAAATTCTGGTCTGCGGTGGATCGGCGGGCTTTGGAGTCGGCACAACTTGTTTGTGTTCCCACGAGAGAATTCGTAGAGCACTATCAAAATCGCAATATACGCCGAACGTGGGTATTACCTCATTGTTGCCCTGATTCGGGTACTTCGGTTATAGCCGTTAATTCCAGTAAACGATCGCTTAAACTGCTTTATGCAGGAAATGTTTACCAGGCTCATGCCGACGCGGTCATCGCTCTCAATAAAGCGGTTGACAGCATGTGCGGGGTTGATCTCGAATTTCTTTCCAACCGCAATGGAATAACGCCGGTTGAACGTACGAGGTGGGTTTCCCAGGACGAATCCCGGCTGGAAATGAAAAAAGCCGATGTGCTGGTGGTGGCGTTAGGTAACGATACTCCCTATCCAAAGGAAATCAATTGCTGCTTTCCTTCAAAAATCGTTGACTACCTTCGCATGGGCAAACCTATTCTGGCGGTTGTGCCGTCCGGATGCTTTGTTGATCGCTTTATTCGTGCCACCGGTTGTGGAATTGCCGTAACCAGTCCTGAAGAAAACACTATTGCTGAGGCGGTCGAGAAATTGCGAGATGCTGAAACTCGCACGGCAATGAGCAGGCATGCCCTGGAGCAGTTCCAGGCGTTGGATTCGCGTCGGTGGAGCAAGCTGTTTGTGGAGCGTTTGACTTTGGGAACTCCAGTTGATCCGGAATCGCCTCCTTTCCCGGATGAGTCAACTTGTAAAGAAATACCGGAACGGGAGCTGCAGGCAGCGGGGATATAGAAAATGAATCGAGTAATGATTATCGTTGGTGATGAACTGGATGCTCTTAAATTCTCGCCGCTGGTGCGTGCGGTGGAAGACGCGGATGCCGGTTTCCAGGTTGATACGTGTGTCGTCACCCAGAACGCCGATTCGGTTTTGCATACGCTCCAGACCTTCGGGTTGCAACCTGATGTTCAATTAGAAACCATTCCTATTGGTAAAAACCTTTGCACTACCGTGGGAGTGGTTGTGGAAAACGTCACTCGCCTGATTGAACAACGAAAACCAGATGCCGTGTTAGTCTGTGGATCAAGTGCCATTGCCATGGGGGCCGGGTTGGCTGCCAATCATATGGATATACCGCTCGGACATATTGAGGCGGGAATACGCAGCGGAAGAGTTGATGCACCGTTTCCCGATGAACTCTTGCGCCGCCAGCTGGCCGATCTTGCCTGCTGGCATTTTGCCTCAAGCGAACACGCCGTTGAAAACCTGTTGGCCGAGGGGATCGGTAAGGAGTCGATTTATCAAGTAGGAAGCTGCAGTATCGACGCGTTACGTATTCTGAAGGATGGAGCATCTAAGCGGCGGGATACAGGTGATGTTTTAATCGTGTTGAGCCATTCTGAAAGAATTGCTTCGGTGGCTGAAGCGATAAAGAAGCTCTCAAATCTGTACCCTGATCGGCAGTTTAACGTATTTATTGATCGGCGGTTACGCAATTCGGAAGTGCCTGGAGTCCTGTCGGAATCGAGTGGAAACATCAATGTGTATGATGATGGATCTCCGCCCGAAGTTGTCAGATCGCTTCTAAAAAGTGACTTGGTATTTACTGATTGCGGATACATGGTGGAAATGTCCGCTGCATTGGGAATACCGAATATCATTGTTCAGGAACAACTGGATAGACCGGAAGCGGTTGATTACGCCAGCGCGTTATTTGCTTCCGATGAATCCAGAGAAATAGTCGAGTCAGCGGAAAAGACAATGGGCGATGCTGATCAGGGCTCAACAATGGTTAACCAATGTTCAGTATATGGAGAAGGATATGCCGCTCAGAAGATTGCCGCTGCTTTGAAAATCGAACTGCAGCTTTTAAAGCACACCGACACGCTGAAGGCAAGGGAGATTTCCAGAGTATTCGTTCCCATGTTCGCTTCGCTTAACTAGTTCTGCGATTAGTGGAAAAGGTAATTCAAGGATTATGAAATGAACAGGGAACTGGAGCCTGAAACCCCATCGCTTAATGAGGAAAAGACGTTGAGAAACCGCGTCTTTTCGCGTTTTGCGTTATACCCTCTGGTGATAATCGTGATTTCGCTGTTGTTGTACTACCTCCCCGGTCGAACGCAAATCGCGCCTTGGATTCAAAGCGACAATAATTACATTTACCTGTCGGCGGATCGCATGTATACAGGATTGGGGCCTACCGCCATCCCTCCGCAAGCTCCGTTTCAGCCCTGGGAGTGGTATGCGGATTGGGATTATCTTACTAAGTGGCCTTTGGGGTACGCTTTGTTACTATGTGCGGTCAAGTACGCTTTCGGCGTGACTTCGGTAAAAGCCGGACAATTCATTGCGGTTGTATCTGTGGCAATTGCCCTGGTAGCCTGGTTTGCCTGGGCAAGAAGAACTTTAAAGCCTGGTATTGCCGGTATTTTACTGGCGGCTGTTACGGCCGGAGCGGCTGTTTCCACCGAGGCACTGGTTAATCCCGCCACCGACACGATCCTGGTCGCACTGTTACCGGTCATGTTGTTGTTGTTTCCAAAACCTCGGGAGGAGGTCACCGGGGAGACAGCAGGCCAAACGGCGCACAGCCGCGTTTTCCGGCTGAGGTTGATTGGTACGGGTTTTCTGGCCGGCAGCTTGTGCTGGATCCGGTTCGCTGCCATATTCGTACCGGTGGGTATCGGTGTAACGTTGTTTTTGCAGTGGGTGGTTTTCAAAAAGTTTAAATTCAGGCACGTGGCGACTTACGCGGTTTCTTCGATTGCTCCGATCGTGGTTCTTTTGGTGGTTCAGAAATACCTGGCCTCCGCTTCGGGGCTTCAGGAAAGTTTCAATCTTGGCCGAGGTATGAGTTTCGCAATCGAACCGTATGTTTTTAAAACCATATGGCTAGGTTTTACGAAACTTCCTTTTTACGACTACCTGGAATACAGCCACTTCGTGTATGCGGTGGTGATTCCCTTGTTGGTGCTGACGGGCGTGCTGTTTTGGCCCGCATTGCGAAAAAACGTTCGAGGATGGGTAGGGAAACAGGAATACCTGCTTAGTGTAGTTGTTGTTTTAACCATGTTTACGGTGTTGGCGGCGACTTCCGTCCTATTCCGGGTAAAGCACACTTACGTTGACATTCCCCGATACTATATACCGGTCAAGCCGTTTTATTTTCTGATTATAATCGGACCTCTTTTGTGTGTTCCCGGGAAGAGTCTGCGAGCATTGGCCTGTTTACCTCTTTTGATGTGCCTGTCGTGGTATGTTCAACAGGAGTGGCCCCGGCCTTATCGTCGCTGGTTGGCTAAGGATTTCAAATTTACCGACTACGGTCGGAGATCGGTGTATTTCGAACCAAACGCAAATGACGTTTACCGATGGCTTAAGGATATAGACAGTGAGAAATTGGTGGTGTTCAGTAACTTCCACGACGAAATCGCTCTGGAGACCTGGATTCCCGCATGCCCGATTCCCGACAATCGGGAAACTCTTAATCGCTGGTTGGATAAGATAGCGGTGAGCAGAAACGAGCCGGATCTTCGTGTACTCTTTGTACTTGATCCCAGTAACCATACCAGGGAATACTTTCTGCCTGAGCCAAGCGATGTAGTATCAACCTTCGATTTGATTACGGATGAGACGGCACCTGATTCGGTCAAGCCATACACCTTTGTTTACCAACGATCCGATTACGGTTCTCGTCGAGTGGAAAGGCAACAGTAGTTTTTATCGCTGTTGGTGATGTGAATATCGGACGTTTATTCTTCAGCAGGCTACTTTTCAAGCTGTTCAGCACCGCTGGATTTGTTTATGTACGCGGCTTAATAAAACGCGTCTTTTCCCCTCATCATGCAATTTTCAATAACCCGGATTTATCTTTACCGGACCTAAACCCGTTCCGATGAACCAGTAAGAGAGTTTTTGTTACCAGACGTAAACCTGTTCGGTAAAGGGTGAGTATGCGCGTTTTATTGACTAAACCGGATAATCTCAGTGATCATATTCAGCCGTCGTTGGGATTGGCTTATCTGGCTGCCCAATTACGTAAGAACCATCACGTAGACATATACGATTGCATCAAGGAGAAAGCGTCTCCGGAGCAGGTTGCGAATGTGGCCGAGGCGTTTGGCGCTGACATTGTCGGGGTTCAGTGTTATAGCTTTGATGTTCCCAAGGTAAGAGATATCCTGGAAGCGGTGAAAAAGCGGTTGCCGCAGGTCAAGACTATTGCAGGGGGAGCTCATGTAACTGCCGATCCCGCGAAGGCGTTGGCCGATCTGGGGGATGCCTGCGATTATGGTTTTGCCGGTGAGGGGGAAATACATTTTCCGCTTATGATGGATGCGATCGAGCGTGGGGAAACCTCCTTCGACTCTATTAAGGGAGCAGTATGGAGAGAAGGTGACAAGGTAAGGGCAAACGAAGCTCCACTGGTGTGTGATCTTGATGCACTGGGAATGCCGGCATTCGATCTTATGCGTCCGGATACGTATCCGGAATCGCAGCAGGGGGCGTTTTACGAGAATTTCCCAATATGCCCGATCGTCACCACTCGCGGGTGTCCGTTTAACTGCAAGTTCTGCGCCGCTCCGAGTCTCTCAGGCCGGAAACTGCGACATCACAGCGTCGAGTATGTGTGCCAGATGATCTGGCTGCTCTATCACCGGTACGGGATAAGAGAGATACACATTCTTGATGACAACTTCACAATGAATATCGATTATGCCAAGTCCGTACTACGGGGCGTTATCGATATGCAATTGGATATAACCCTGGCGATGCCCAACGGAATCCGTATGGATTACGTTGATGATGAATTGCTCGAACTGATGAAAGCTGCCGGTGTGTATATCGTGTCGGTGGCGGTCGAAAGTGGTAATGATCACATTCTCCGGGCTATGCGCAAGGGTACAACCGTTGAAAGTATCAGGAAGAATGTTGCCAGGATTCGCCGTCATAAACTCGACGTTGCCGGTTTCTTCATACTCGGTTACCCGGGGGAAACCAGGGAAACCATTGTAAACACAATTCGGTTTGCCCGGGAACTGGACATCCAGAGAGCTCAGTTCATGACCTTTGTGCCGCTGCCCGGTACTGCCGCACATGAGGAACTGGTTGCAAACGGCGAGATTGAAGAAGTGGCGGTTGTGGACAGTAATTTCCGTCATGCGCCTTACAGCCCCCAGGGGGTTGCGCGGGCTGAGTTGTTGTCTCTGAAACGCTGGGCGTTTCTGAGTTTCTTCCTGCGTCCGCGGATTCTGATCAGCCACATACTGGCTATTCGCTCTTACCGCCATTTCTGTTTCCTGGCTCGCCGATTCTACTATTGGATTCTGCTTAGCCCAACAACGGAAGTGAAAAAGGTAAGTGTCGCAAAGCGTATAGGCCTGGCATTCGGACGGGCATGGCGTTCTCTGTTCAAAACGGCTCCTGCAGTTTCGTCAGGAGGTTCGGAAAAGGTATTTGCCTCTGAAACCGCAATGAATCCTTTCCGGGGGAATACTTCATTCGCGGGTCCGGTAAGTGAAGGTCTGGAACGGCGAAACACTCGGGACCGATGGGCTATGCCGGCTCTGGAATCTTCGGTGTCTTCCGCTGACTAGGACCGGAAGAGGTTTGTAGTGAAACTTAAGCTTGATTGGAATTAGCCAATGAACGATTTTCACTTGGGTGTAGTTGCTCCGGTTTACAATGAGCAGGAGTGTATCCTTGAGTTTCGCAAGCGTCTCGGGGCTGTTCTGGATAGGCTTGGCTGTACTTACGATGTCTACCTGGTGGACGATGGCAGTACAGATGGAACACCGGAGATACTTCGCCAGATAGCCGCAGAGGATAGTCGGTGGCATGGTGTTTTTCTCGCCCGGAACTTCGGTCATCAACCGGCGATAACCGCTGGAATCGCTGTTGCCCGGGGGGATGCGGTTGTGGTGATGGACAGCGATCTACAGGACGAACCTGAGGATATCCCCACCCTGATCAACAAGTGGCGGGAAGGCTACGATACTGTATATGCCACAAGAACCAAGCGAAAGGAAGGGGTACTACATCGCCTTGCTTACTGGGCGTTTTACCGGTTGCTCAGTGGAATGAGCAGCCAGGATGTTCCGGTGGATGCCGGTGACTTCTGCCTGATGGGGCGGAATGTTGTCGATGCTCTGAATGCCCTGCCCGAAAACGGTCGTTTTGTTCGTGGACTGCGGGCCTGGGTGGGATTCCGCCAGATCGGCATAGAGGTTGAACGCAACGCCAGAGCGGCGGGAGAACCCAAATACACCATCTCGAAACTATTCAAGCTGGCGTTTGATGGAATACTCGATTTTTCCTGGATGCCGCTGCGAGCGGTTTCCGTGGCGGGATTTTGCACTATCGTTGCCGCTTTTTGTTTTCTTGTTCTTGTGGTGAGTTTGAAAATATTCGGAGCGGTGCATGTTCCCGGTTGGACTTCTGTGGTGTTTTTGGTCATATGCTTTTCAGGGATGATTCTTCTATCTCTCGGTGTGATTGGAGAATACCTGGGCCGCACATATGCGGAGGTTAAAGGGCGACCCACTTTCATTATTGCCTCGACCACTTCGAACTTCGTTTCCCAAACGCAGGTTCCCTATGGGGATATTCATACAAAGCTGGATACGATTCTGCCGCAAAGAGATGCGCATTTCGAAAAGATAATCAAACGACTTGCCGCAACTGAAGTTGAACCGTCCGCGACACCGAAATAGGCGAAAATAGTGTGGAAACAGAGTATCAAAAAGAAACCTTTGAACTGGAGAACGAGCACTGGTGGTATCGCGCTCGCCGCGAGATCATTACCCGGCAGATTCGTTCGCGGTTTCCTCTTCGCAAAGATCTTAAGATACTCGATATTGGTTGCGGAGCGGGGACTATTTTACAAAGTCTCGGTTCCATCGGAAAGGTAACCGGTCTTGATGCATCGGCCGATGCAGCGATTGCCGCGTCCAACCGTCTTGGATGTAAAGTGCTTGTGGGATCGATTCCCGACAACATTCCCCGTGGATTGGGAATGTACGATGTTGTAGGACTTTTTGATGTGATCGAACATCTGGATAGTGATGTTGAAGGGTTACGCTGTGTTCGCCATCTTCTGGATGATGAAGGGGCTTTGTTTGTGACGGTTCCGGCACAACCGTGGCTGTTCGGCATTCACGATGAAATCAATGAGCACCGTCGGCGATATACGCGGAAAACACTGCAAAACGTGTTGCGTCGGTCGGGTTTTACTGATTTCCGAATATCCTATTTCAATATGCTGCTCAGTCCTCTTCTTGTTCCTGCCATTTTATGGCGCAATGCCAGGCGAGACGGGCATCACTTCGAACTTCGCAGCAGGATAGACCCGATTCTGGAAAAAGTGTTTGCATTTGAAAAACACCTGGTAAATCATGTAAGACTACCTTTTGGTTTATCACTTATTGCTCATGCCAGAAAGGCCAGAGTAACCCGATTGTCGATTCCCTCCTGGACAAAATCTGAATCGAAGCAGGACTCACTGGTCGGTGCGGGCACCTGAGCGCACACTGTTTCCGGTCCCTGTTCTCCCAGTGAATGATTATCATTTCAATAAGAGGGTGCGGCGATATCGAACTGGTTAATTACGGTTGAATCAGCTGCAATCAAACACAAACTCCAATTGTGTGCAACGCGGGCGAATATCGGTCCATAAGCAAGCCGAGCGGGTTTCGGGAAAATAGCCTAGGTGTGCTTGCTTGTTGTCGATGTATCAAAAACGTTTCAGGAGGCAATGCCTCTACAGCTTTTTTGTACCTTAAAGTGACATCAGCCGCATCAGTAAACGGACCAGCCGGTTCGTGCAGAGGCTGAATGCAACGAGATAATAGGGCAATGGTTATGGACTGTTGATGATGTTTCGTGGTTACCGGTTAGTTATCAGTAGCGAATCGTTGGCGGTTGTTGATTGCGGGAAATCGTCATGAGCCTTCCCCTTATTCTCGTAATCGATGATTCTCTGGTGGTTAGAGCCAAGCTCAAGGAACTCTTCGAGAACGACGGGTTTCAGGTTGCGTTGGCCGACACGCTGAATCAAGGGCGAGAGTTGGCCGTTGATCTGCATCCTGACATAATCGTTCTGGATCTTGTTCTTCCCGACGGGGACGGTATAGATTTATGTCGCGAATTCCGGTTAGAGCCGGACTTGGAGGATACGCCCATACTCCTGGTATCCGGGGAACGGGCGGGACGCGATGACTGGTCGGAGGGATTGGCCGCCGGTGCTTTGGGATACATTATCAAGCCATTTGATGACAAGGTCATGCTTGCCCAGATTCGTGCGTTGGCTCATTTGAACCATACTTACAAAAAACTCCGCGACAGCGAACAACGTATGGAGTTGGCCATGTGGGGGGGCGATGTGGGAGTATGGGATTGGCATGTGAACACCGGAGAACTGGTGGTTACTGAACTGTGGGCCGGAATGCTCGGTTATCGAAAGGATGAAATAGAACCACATATCCATAGTTGGGAAAATAGAATACACCCGGATGACGCGGCTGAAGTTCGGGACTTGCTTAAAGCTCATCTGGAAGGGCGAACACCGATCTATGAAAGTCAGTACCGGCTGCAGGCTAAGTCGGGTGAGTGGAAGTGGATTCTGGATCGCGGCAAGGTCGTCGAACGTGATCCTAAGGGTAATCCACTTCGAGTAACCGGAACTCATTTGGATATTACTGACAAGAAGTATGCTGAAGATCTGATCATTCAGGCAGAGAAGATGGCCTCTCTAGGCGGTCTTGCCGCAGGTATGGCTCAGGAAATTTCCGGACCGCTGGGCCATATTCTTCAGAACACACAAGCAATACAAAACCGGCTTATCTGTGAGTCGGGTAAAAACCGGGAGCAGGCGGAGGCGTGCAATGTCGACCTGTCCGCGGTCAGGGATTTTCTGGACAGGCAGGAAGTGTTTGGTTCGCTTAATTGTATATGGGAACTGGGAGCTCGAGCGGCGGCTATTGTGGACGCGGTTCTGCAGTTCAGTCAACCCGGTGAAGCTCATGCTACGCCCAGCGATCTGGCGTACCTGATAAACGAAACTTTGAGGTTGGCTGCCAACGACTGCGAAATGAAGCGTGACTACCGTTTTGACGCTATCATGATCGAGCGGGAGTTTGATTCCGAAATCCCAGAAGTTCATGTCGTTGCTCCTGAGATCTGTCAGGTGATCCTTAATTTGCTCAAAAACTCCGCCCAGGCAATTGCCGGGCGAGGCAAGCATGCGGAATCAGTAACCGGGACGTTTGATGCGGGTGAATCAAAGCCGAAAATCATCCTCCGTTTGCGCAAGGAAAAGGGATGGGTAAAAATCGAGGTAGAGGATAACGGGCCGGGCATAAGTGATTCTGACCGTAAAAGGATATTCGAACCATTCTTCACCACAAGAGGTGTGGGAAAGGGAGTTGGATTGGGACTTTCCGTAGCCTATGCCATTGTGACCAAGAATCATCGCGGAACAATGAGCGTGGATTCATCACCAGGTAGAGGAACCAGGTTTGTTATCCGCCTTCCGTTTGCGGACGAAAACGCGGAGGGAGAATGCTCGACCGGCAAGAAAGACAATCTACCCGAAATCGAGCAGATACATACCATAAGCTTAGCGGATATAAAACGGTAAAAAGAAAACGGCTCGAAACCGCGCGACTGGGCACAATTTCGAGCCGCATTGTTATTTCCGTTTGACCAGCAAACGAATCGAGTTTGTTAATCCACGCATTTCCCTTCGCCATGAACCTGGGTGGCTAGGAGTTTGCAGATTTCCTGCGGTGTTTCCTTGCCGGCGATTTTGGAAACCACTATGTTAAAGAAAATCGCCAATGGGGCTCCGATCCAGGCGAAGTACCAGGCGTCCAGGTATTTACTGATGAAGTCGTGATGCGGCAGGGTGACGTTGTACTTGCCCGCGATAAAGTAAATGAGTGCAATAGCCGCAACGGTGGAACCGGCCATCAAGCCCGCCCAGGCGCCTGCCCGGTTTGAACCGCTCCACCAGATTCCCAGCAGGAATAGAGGGAATATAGTACAACCTGCAAGAGAGAAGGCGACGGCCACCAACTGGGCAATCAATCCCAGCTTCAGAAGTGCCACGATAGTTACCGCGACCGCCATAAGGATTGTGCCGACGCGGGCCATGAGCATTTGTGTGTGTTGTGACGCGTTTGGATTCAGTACCCGGTAGTAAAGGTCATGAGAGAATGCGGAAGCTCCCGCTACCAGCAAGCCGGATACTGTGGAGAATGCGGCCGATATTGCACCTGCTGCCAGGAAACCGACGATTAGTTTGGGGACGGCACCAAGCTGGGCAGTGTATACTACGATCGCGTCCTTATTGAGTTTTCCTATTTCAGGATTAGCCGACAGAATCTTGCCAAATGCGGAATAAACCGGGGCACTCCAATAGAGTATGCAGATAAAGAAGAGCCCCCACACTACCGACCAGCGGGCGTCTCTCGCCCGTGGAACCACATAGAACCTCTGAATAACGTGTGGTAGGCCGGCCGTGCCGATCATCAGCGAGAAGCAGATTGCCACCCATTGGAATGAACTCTTACCCGTACAGAAATCCCAGGGCATGGCGTATTCCGGAGAGGGGACGATTCCGTAATCATGCCCCATGGAGTTTTCCAGGTCTTTGCCGTCTATACTCTTCGGCTCCAGTCCATCAACGGCATCCGAGACCACCTGCCCGTAACCAACCTGCGGTACGGGGGCGAAGTAATCGTACTTGGCGTTCAGGATGAAAAGGGGAATAACGAAGGAAACGATAATGATCACGTATTGGATCTGCATGTTCTTGGTTACGCCTAACATGCCGGAGATCAGTGTGTAGAACAAGACGACGGCCGAGCCGATTATTACGGCGTATGCATAGTCGATTCCCAGAATCCACTTGCACATCAAGCCGATACCGGCGAACTGTCCGACGCAGTAGCTGAAAGAGATCAGGATAGCCAGGATGGCACCGAAGGCCCGCAGGCCTTGGGAATAGTACCTGTCGCCTACGAAGTCTGCCGCCGTGTATTTTCCGAATCGCCGAATTTGGCCGGCCATTAGAATCAGCAGGAGTACGTAACCTCCGGTCCAGCCCACTACGTAAGCCAAACCGTGGTAACCAGAGCCGTACATGATTGCGGCCATGCCCAGGAAGGAGGCGGCGCTCATCCAGTTGGAGGCAATCGCCATACCCGCACCGACGGGGGAAATCTTGCGACCTGCCGCCCAGTAGCTCGATGTATCTTTCGCTCGGTTGAAAAGACCCACCAGTACGAACAGGCATAAAATAGCGATCAGGATGACTGCGGGACCTGCTTTGAACTCGCCTTCGAGTTTCATTCCTTCACCGCCGGCGTAAGCAGTGCTGGCCGATACGGTCAGCACCAAGAGCAGGGCGGCACACATTAGCTTTGATATTGCAGACATGATTATATTTAAGTCCTCTCTTATCTATTGAATAAAGCCTTAGCCGCCTACTCTTCCACGAAACCGTATTTTTTGTGAAGCCGATCGGTTACCATTGTGTAAATCCAGCACAATCCAACGAACATGATCAGCAGGAACTGGGCCGTATACCAGTAGTGGAATGGAAAACCCATAAACTTCGCGTCCGTAAGGCCGCAGCGGTTGTGAACCAGGTATTTTTTCATGATTCCGGTTAATGCCTCTCCGTTTTCTGCCGGTGTGAACTTCGCCTCCTCGGCAGGAAGGAGGGAGTCGGGCAAAAGGGCTGACAGCAGCGGATCGTAACCTTTGTCCGACAGGTTCAAGATGGAACCACCCAGTTCGCGAATCTTTCCCTTCATCTCGGCTACCGTTGCCGGATTCAGCTCTTCTTTTTTCGTATCATCCTTTTCTTCTTCCGTGCCGACTTTGGCGTATTCCGCGGCTAGAGCTGCGATATACTTATCCAGTTCGGCCGATTGGTCGCCAGCCAGTTCGCTTGTGGTAGAACTCAATGCCTGCTTGAGTACTTGCTTGTCATTGTCGGAAACTGCAATGTTTTTCCCTAGGACCATAAGCAGGGTTTGTGAGTATTTCTGTTTGGCTTCAGGGGTGGCAGAACTGTTTTGGATGTCCGGCCAAACCTCATTGAATGTCGCCAGTGTAGGCTCTGGTACGTTTTTGCCCATAACCATCAAGGCAACTTGAAAGCCAAAAACACCAACTGCCCAGATCAAAACCATTACGATAATCATCTTCATGTTTGCACGGGAATGATCGTTTCCCGGCTGGAAGAAGTTCACGTGATAATGCTCGGGAGGAGAAGATGCAGATTCCTGGCCCCCCTTGGCCGCCGACTCATCAACCATTTTTGCTACTCCTGTCTCACCATAAAATAACCAACTGACAACCACCCCCAGCGGTTGGCTGCGTCCGGAAAAACTCTCTGCGCACAACCCGACTATGGCGTCGGGGTTTTCCTGATCCCAAACGAGGGGTAGAGACGAATAATCTGGCTTACACAATCGTGTTGATTGTCCGAAACTAAGGCAGACAGACTACTCGCCCGGCGCCTGCCGAGTCAAGAACTAACGTAAGCAAAACATGGTAAAGTTTGCACAATTGTGAGTTCGTTTGCGGGTAGGCATCATTGACGCGACCTGTCACTCAAGTTCTCGGTTTTGTAAAAGATTCGCTTGGCACACTTGCCAGGGCTTAATACACTAAACTCAACTATCCTTTTTGGTCTGGCTCGGTGTTCGGTGTGTTGTGGGATTAGTGACAGCTTCTATAACTTTCATTGCTGGCTGACAGGCGTTGAGCAATGCGGAAACGACCGAAGAATTAGGAGCAATTGGATACTATTGGATCGGGGCTGAGCCTAACATTTGTGGGGCAGTTGGATTTTCTGGATTTTAATTCGCGTAGCTGTGATTGTCTGCACGACTGGTTGATTGATGAGATTCGGGTTCAACGCGTACGATAAGCCGCCTGAGGAGTATTTTGACTACGCTGTCAGATACGGGTTGGCTCACATGGAGATTGACCTGATCAAGGGGCATTCGGCCATCGATACTTTTGATAGGGTTCGGATATCCGATATCGTAAAACGTGCGAATCAGTCTGGCATCTCTCTGAGCCTTCACGCTCCCTATTCGATAGATCTTCCTTCGCGAATGCCGCTCGCCCGGAGATCTAACATTGCCTATCTTAAAAAGAGCATCGGGTTGGCCCATGAGTTACAAGCTGATCATATAACCCTGCACATCGGTCGGGTTAGAGGATTTCCGATTTATCCCTGGATGAGGCAGGAAACGTTGGTTTCGGTGGTCAAGATTTTACGAAAGCTCGAACCGGTGTGTCATAAGTACGGTATTCCGCTAGCACTCGAAAACGCCTCGACTGCCACGGGGACGGCAGAGGCCGCCTCGCTTGGGGATAATGTCGATGATTTCCTGTTTATTTTCGAGAAAGTCGATTCAGAATTCCTCAAGCTGTGCCTGGATGTGGGGCACGCAAACACTAATGCCGGAGCGGTCGCCTATGTGGATGTGTTGGCAGACTGGATTTTTGCAATTCATTGCCACGATAACGAGGGTATAAAAGATGATCACCTCGATATTGGCGCGGGCACCGTTCCCTGGTATGAAGTTGGTAAAGCCCTTAGCCGCATGAACTTTAAAGGATCATGCGTTACAGAGTGTTTCAAGCAGCCACCGCATGAAGCGGCGAAGAAGATCGTTGAATTATTCGCAAGTACCAAACTGTGAAGATGCAGTCGATCATGCTTGGCTCTTTGTGAAATATTCTAGCGATAAGCGAGGTGGGAGCAGTACATGGTGGAAGAGCGTCGGAAATGGTTGTTGCAGGTCAGGCAGGGGACGAGGTTTTTGTTTTGGGTTATCCTGTTTACGCCGTTTCTTAATAATGTTGGCATAATTCCCTATTTATTATACGGAGGATCGCAGGGGGAAAGAGTACTCTCGTGGATGACGTGGAGCGCTGCGGTAGCGATTTACGTCATGAAACTTGGAATGTTAATTGGTGGCTATCTGGTCAGTCGCCCATTACGGTGTTCATCTGTTATTGCGGTGAATAATATCTCGCGGCAGGTGCTGCGGATATGTGTGATTTCGTTGTTTTTGATGTTGGTATATAGATGGGGCGTTGCCATAGGATTTCTCCCGAGGTTTGCCCTTGTTTTGGGCGGCGGCGGTTTAATCTTAAATACAGCAGGGGCATTTTGTCTTTTTCAATACTTTGAAGGTCTGATGGAAAATTACGGGAGAAAGAGGCTTGCCCGGTTTGCAGGTGTTGTGAAATGGTTTGCGGGATTTGCTTATGTTATTCCGTACATCGTATTGAATCATGTGGTTGTTAATGCGGTTTTGCCGCTGGTCTCCTCAAATACCGCTTATTGGTTGATTTCGGGTTTCCGGGTGTGTGTCGGAGTTGTTGTATTGTGGCTGCTATGGCGAATTGGTTCGGCTTTAGTGCTCGCGGCAGAGGGGAAATGTGTCGGATGTGGTTACTCGCTTGAGGGGCTTGTTGAGCGGCGTTGTCCGGAGTGCGGTTTGTCTTGTTAGCTCGTATCAGTGTTTGAGTTGCGTGAGATCGGTTCCGCGGTCGGGGCAATCCGCCTGGATTAACTCTTTTCGGCATTTCAAGCGGCTCGTTTACCGTGATTGAACAAGGGCCTAACAAAAAACGAAAATAAATTCAAAAAGGACTTGACTTGGCCTGACTCGGGTCGCATTGTAGAGGTAGCAGGGGGGAGCCTGTGGAGGGGCGAGGCAACATTTCTTTAAAGCACCCCGTCTTATAGCAAACCACTGCCCGTGGTCTTTTCGCGATTTGCGCGACGAGCCGCGTTGCTCTTTGACAAGTGAATAGGAGTTAGGCCGCTTGGTTTTGTAACATTGCAGGAACGGGTTGGGGAATGTTGCGATGTGTTATCAAGCCTGGCATTTCCAAGTTCGGGTCGGGGGAGAATTGGTATATACACAATAAGGCATTCGGCTAACTGTAATCGGAAGTAACGGTGTGTTGCAGGTGGTTTCTGATGGTGCAGATCAATTTTTCCCGATTGATGGGTTTGGTGGCGTAGTCGTCACATCCCGCGTCGATGCATTTTCGCTCGTCACTGGCCATCGCGTGTGCGGTCAGGGCGATTATGGGTTTCATATACCATTTCTTTCGCAGCATCCTGGTCGCTTCGTACCCGTCCATTACCGGCATCTGCATATCCATGAGGATCAGGTGGAACGGTTCGGCGGAGTTTTCCGCGGCAATTGCCGCTTCCACGGCAAGCTCGCCGTTAGCGACGGTTGTTACTCTGGCACCGACTTTTTCCAGCATCCTTACGATGATTGTCTGGTTGGTCGGATTGTCCTCAGCAAGCAGGATGCGACAGTTGAGGGATTCTTTGCCTGCCGGTTTTGGGGTACTTACCTCCGGGATGACGAAGGTGGCTTGTTCCGGGTCTTCAAGCATTTCGGTGTTTTTCAATGCACCGGTACTGATGGTTAACCGGAACACACTTCCTTTACCCGGTTCGCTTTCCACGGTGATATCTCCGCCGAGCATTTCCGCCAGTCGCTTGGATATCATCAGGCCTAGCCCGGTACCGCCGAATTTACGGGTAGTGGAGGAATCGGCCTGTGCGAAGGGCTGAAACAGTTTGCCGACCTGCTCTTTTGTCATTCCCAAACCGGTGTCGATTATGTCAAACTGTATTTGCGGTTGATCGCTATTGTTAATAAGCCGCGTAAGGAGTTTTACAGAGCCGCTTTCGGTGAATTTGATGGCGTTGCCGGTCAGGTTTACCAGGATCTGTTTCAACCTGGTGGGATCGGTTTTAATAGTTTCCGGTATAGGCCCGTCGTATTCGATACACAGTTGCAGATTCTTCGCATCGGCCGGTATCTGCATGAGCGATTTCACTTCGGCTATTAACTGGACCGGAGAGCAACTGATGTGTTCCACATGCAGTTTACCTGCTTCGATTTTGGAGATGTCGAGAATATCGTTGATAATTTCGAGCAGGTGTTCACCGTTTCGACGGATCGTATATATGGCCTCCTGTTCCTCCGCTTCAGAGAGACCGGGCTCCATAAGTGTTTCGGTGAATGCGAGGATGGCGGTCATGGGAGTACGTATCTCGTGACTCATGTTGGCCAGAAACTCGCTTTTGGATTTAGTGGAAGCTTCCGCCCGTATAAGGGCGTCTCTCAATACCTCTTCTATCTGTTTGCGTTCGCTGATGTCGACAAACGATTCGAGAAGAACCTCTTCACCTTTAATGGTGATGGGGATTACGGTCTTGAGTATGGGGATATTCGATCCATCGGCTGCCAGGAGGACTCTTTCGGATGCATCGACTTTTTGACCGCAATCAGTAACCGGGCATTTGCCTATTTCAGCGGGGCAGACGGCCGAGTGGCATATCTTGCCGACAACGTCGCCCGGAGCATCGGTTCTCATCATTCTCAGGGCGGTTTCGTTAACCTGCCTGATTGTCTTGTCTTTGCCGATTACCATTATGCCCAAAGGTATGTTTTCGAGCATTTTCTGCGTGGCGGACAAAGTCTCCTGAAGGTCCTGAGTGCGCTCTGCGACACGTTGTTCAAGTGATTCGTTGAGATGAATAAGCTCGTTAGCTAATTCACTTGCCTGGTGTGTGGCATGGTCTACATAGGCTGCCTTGCAACGCAGCCGCATGTTTTCCTTACGGAGTTTCTGCAGCTCATCTTCGAGGAAACTGATGTTCCTATGAACATCGTGTTTCGATGGCGGATCATGATGAGCTGAACTGGACACTCTCGAAAACTCCCTGGTACACCGGTTATGAGTTATTCGTCTTTTTATAAGCTACGCTGCTTTTGTGACCTGGCATTCCTTTCTGGATCGATTCATGCGGGTAAACTGGTGTGAACTACGGTTACCTAAGTTGTTGCCCCAGCATGACGCTCCAGCTCTGTTTGTAAATCGACCAATTTGTTCTGACACGGTAGATAAGAAAGGAGTTAAAAGACAATTTGTAAGGCTTATACGACAGAGAAAGCGCACCGCGTAGGTGGAATTCGCCTATGTCCGGTAAGTGTTTGATTTTAAACTTCCCGATTTGAGAAAACACGGAAAACGCAAAACAAGTAATCGAATCCACCGACCGCCTATAACCGGGAAGTTTTCAAAAAAGCCTCCAGGCGATTAAGGTGAGTTGCCGATTTTGCGGGTGGCCAGTTCCGATAACGGGTACAAATGACTCCGAACCGTCTGGTGGTAGAAAACCGTTTTTGTCTCCGGCTGGGCTGATCGAGTTCTATTATTTCGTCGCCTTTCCAAGGCGCGTTCAGAATGCTATTGGAAGAATGATAGCCGGATATGCCACCATTAAGAGGTTTACTCTTCTGGCTGTAATCGAGAGATTGTAAGTTAGCCGGCGTTGATTGTTTGCCTATTTTGACAGGCTTGGAATGTGGCCTGGTGGTTGTTAACCGCGTTCGTCCCTATAATAGTGGCGATGAACGATAAACAAACCACAAACTGCGGTGAGCAGCCGATTCAGTCGAATCCGTACGAATTTGGATTGAATGGGCAGGATCTCACGTTTGATGTTCTCGCACAAGCGTTTCGAAGGCCTCTGGACGTCAGAATCGACGACGAAGCATCAGCCAGGGTCGCCAAATGTAGAGCTTACGTTGACCAGATAGTGGCCGGCGAATCGGCCGTTTACGGCGTCAACACCGGATTCGGTAACCTTTGCACCAAAAGAATTAAACGAGATCAGGTAGAGCAGTTGCAGGAGAATCTTATCCTGTCCCACGCCGTTGGAGTTGGGTATCGCACTCCGGATGAACTGGTCAGGCTGATGCTGCTGTTCAAGATACACGCTTTGTGCAGAGGATTCAGCGGAGTTCGCTGTGAAACCGTTAATATGCTGGCTCAGTTATTGCGGGCAGACTGCCTTCCTGTGGTTCCGCTTCAGGGATCATTAGGGGCCAGTGGTGACCTCGCTCCGCTTGCCCACATGGTTCTACCTATCCTGGGAAAAGGAACTGTTCGTTATAAGGGGCAGACGGTCAGTGGAGAGCAGGCACTCAAAACTCTGGGATTGGAGCCGACGCGTCTGGGGGCTAAGGAAGGTTTAGCCCTGATCAACGGTACACAATTCATGTCGGCGCACGCGGCCGGTTTTATTATCCGGGCAATGCATCTTATAAAGCATGCGGATATTGTGGCTGCTATTTCCCTGGAGGGTTTAAGGGGGAGTTTGCGTCCATTTGCCGAGCGGCTGCACGAGTTGCGTCCCCATCGAGGTGCTATCGAAACCAGTGAGAACGTTCGCCGGATCATGGAAGGCAGTCGGATTCTGGAATCGCACGCCGATTGCGGAAAAGTCCAGGATCCTTATTCGCTGCGATGTGTTCCTCAGGTTCACGGTGCGACGCGGCAGGCGCTTCACCATGGAATGGAAGTGGTGGGAACGGAAATAAACTCCGTAACTGATAATCCGGTGATCTTCAGTGAAACCGATACGATAAGTGGTGGGCTTTTCCATGGTCAACCTCTGGCTGTGGTTCTGGACTACCTGGCAATCGCGGTGGCTGAACTTGGGAATATCTCGGAACGGCGGATTTACCTGCTGCTTTCCGGTCATGATGGTTTACCCCAGTTGCTCATGGAGGAGACCGGTCTCAACAGCGGATTCATGCTTCCGCAGTATACGGCCGCGGCGCTGGTCAGCGAGAACAAGGTTCTTTGCAGCCCGGCTTCGGTCGATTCCATCCCCAGTTCGTTGGGGCAGGAGGATCACGTGAGCATGGGATCCATCGCGGGGACAAAAGCCTGGCGGGTAATGGATCATGTGGAAACCATTCTGGCTATCGAACAGCTTTGCGCCGCCCAGGCCCTGGACTACCGTGCTCCGGTTGAACCGGGGCGTGGAGTCAGTGTGGCTCACGAGGTTATTCGGAAAAAGATCGATCACACGGAAAACGATCACTTTTTGGGTGAGGATATATCGGCATCGCTGGAATTGGTACGTGCCGGGCGGGTGGTAAACGAAGTCGAAAAGGAAATAGGAGTTTTAAAATGAATACGGGGACCGGTTCATCATCGCAGCCGAGGAAGGTACGAGCTCCGCGTGGTTCAGAGTTGACCTGCAAAGGGTGGGTTCAGGAAGCCGCCTTGCGGATGTTAATGAATAACCTCGATCCCGAAGTGGCCGAGTGCCCCGATAAACTGATTGTTTACGGCGGTACGGGACGCGCTGCCCGCAGTTGGGCGGATTTTGATCGAATCGTTGCTGCGTTGCGCGAGCTGGAATCCGATGAAACGCTGCTTGTGCAATCGGGCAGGGCGGTTGGGGTTATCAAAACTCATTCCGACGCTCCTCGCGTGTTGATTTCCAACTCGATGCTGGTTCCTCATTGGGCAAACTGGGATGAGTTCCGCCGACTTGAAGCGGCCGGTCTGACCATGTACGGGCAGATGACCGCTGGTAGCTGGATCTATATCGGCACCCAGGGAATTCTCCAGGGGACCTACGAAACATTCGGTGCCTGTGCCGCGGAACATTTCGGTGGATCTCTGGCGGGGAAATTCGTACTCACCGGAGGTCTCGGTGGTATGGGTGGCGCCCAGCCGCTGGCCGCTACGATGAACGAAGCCGCCTGTCTGTGCGTCGAAGTGGACAAAAGCAGAATCGAAAAACGCATTCACGATAAATACCTCGACAAGTGGACCAGCAATCTCGATGAGGCTCTTAAGTGGATTGACGAGGCTAAGAATAAAAAACAGCCTCTGTCCGTCGGATTGTTGGGCAATTGCGGAGATATTCTTCCCGAATTGGTTAAACGCAATATCATTCCTGACGTACTTACCGATCAGACTTCCGCTCACGATGCCCTGGACGGCTACGTTCCCAACGGAATGCCCTACGAGCAGGCTCTGGAATTGCGAAAAACCGATCCGGACAAATACGTTACCGAGACCATGCGGACCATGGGCGAGCACATGCAGGCCATGCTGGACATGCAGAAGCGGGGAGCAATCGCGTTTGATTACGGTAATAACATCCGCGGGCAGGCGAAGCTCGTCGGTGTCGAGAATGCCTTTGATATAAAGGGTTTCGTGCCCGAATACATCCGCCCGCTGTTCTGCGAAGGAGCCGGACCGTTCCGCTGGGCGGCGCTTTCTGGCGATCCTGCGGATATTGCTCGAACCGACCAGGCCGTGCTCGAAACCTTCCCTGAAAAACAGCAGCTTTGTCGCTGGATCAGGATGGCCGGTGAGAAGGTGGCTTTCCAGGGATTGCCTTGTCGGATCTGCTGGCTGGGATACGGCGAGCGGGCGAAGATGGGGCTTATCTTTAACGACCTGGTCAAACGAGGTGAGATTTCCGCTCCTATTGTCATCGGACGGGATCATCTCGATTGCGGCAGTGTGGCTTCTCCCAACAGGGAAACGGAGTCAATGAAGGACGGTTCCGATGCCATCGCCGATTGGCCTGTACTCAATGCCCTGGTGAATACCGCCTGTGGAGCCAGTTGGGTTTCCTTCCATCATGGCGGTGGCGTGGGAATAGGTTACAGCCTGCACGCAGGGCAGGTTATCGTTGCCGACGGTACAGATGAAGCGGCCGCTCGTCTTCAGCGGGTTTTGACCGCTGATCCGGCTACGGGAATCATCCGTCATGCTGACGCGGGGTATGAAAAAGCGCATCGGATCGCCGGTGAACGGGGCGTAAAAATACCCCGGTAGGTGTTCGTGGGATATTGGGCAAGGTGCAGAACCTCAAACAAAAGTAGAGGAAAATGCTGATAATACGCAACATTTCGCAGCTGTGTTCCGGTCCCAAAGGCCCGGTCCGGTTGGATAAACCAGAATTGGTTACTCGCCATTATCATGCCGCAATTGGAATTGATGACGGCAAAATAGCCTGGGTGCGCGACTCTTACGATGAGCCGATACCACCCGGTGCAAGGGTGATCGATGCCGGTGGTCGAGCCGTAATACCGGGATTGATCGATTGCCATACGCATACGGTTTTTGCCGGTACGCGGGAAAATGAATTCGTACTGCGGGCGGAAGGGCGATCCTACTCTGAAATCGCCGAATCCGGCGGGGGGATAAAATCTACGGTAAAAGCGGTTCAACAAGCCAGCTTGGAGGAATTGGTGGCGATTGCCATGCCGCGTCTGCACCGAATGCTGGAATGGGGCGTTACTACCGTTGAAGTTAAAAGCGGCTACGGTCTCAGTGTTGAAGACGAGCTGAAGATGCTGCGGGTAATTAAGGCTTTGAATGAAGCTCAGCCTATTGAGCTTATCCCCACCTATCTGGCTGCACATAGTATTCCCAATGAGTTTCGCGGCGACGGCGACGGTTACCTGGATTCTGTTTTATCCGACGATGTCCTGAAAACCATTGCTGATGAACAACTGGCCGAATTTGCTGATGTTTTCTGCGAGCGTAATGTTTTCACCGTGGAGCAATCTCGGCGGGTATTGGAAAAATGCAGGGAATTCGGTCTGGCTCCGCGGATTCACGCTGACCAGATTGCTCAGATCGGGGCGTCGAAACTCGCCGCAGAGGTGGGGGCAGTCTCTGTAGACCATCTGGAGGAGATAGACGAAGAGAGCCTGTTGGCTATAAAGAAATCTGGCACTATCGCCGTTCTGCTTCCCGCTTGTTCGTTTTACCTGGGCGTTCCCCAGGCACCGGCTCGAGCGATCATACAGGCCGGCGTCCCCGCGGCCGTTGCTACCGATTTCAATCCCGGATCCTGTTGCATAGAATCGCTTCCGCTGACCATGAGCATCGCCTGCACGCAGATGGGTATGACTCCGGAACAGGTTCTGGTGGCATCAACCGCGAATGCGGCCGCCGTTTTGAAAAGAGCTGATAGAATCGGATCGATAGAGCCGGGTATGCAGGCTGATATCACTATTCTGGATTTACCTAATGTCGAGCAGATGTTCTATTTCGCCGGCAGGAACTGCACGCATACGGTAATCAAAGCCGGTGAAGTGGTCATGCGTAACCGTTAAACGTCCGGTTACGTGGTGCCGCGGTAATCTCGATTATTAGCGAAGCGCAGGGGCCGCTGTGCGGACCGCACTTTTCGAATTCCTTTGTGCTGAGATCAGGCAATCAAGTAGGTCGAGGCATTGACCCGACGAGTACATATGCAAGCAAGGCCATATAGTAGGTCGGGTCAACAGACCCGACGGAATGCTGATCTTTATCTATTGCCTTTTCAAACATTATTCCTTCGGCGCCGGAATCAGGCAGATAAACTCCAGGTTTTCCAGACCGGTATTCTGGAACTGGTGTTTTTCCCCACCGGGTACCCAGACGACGTCCCCGGCTTTGAACGTTTTATCGCCGTCTTCAGCCTTGAAAATTCCTTCGCCTTTGAGGATCAGCACTTCGTGTTCAAAATCGTGTTCGTGGTGTGGCGTGTGTCCGCCCGGTTCGACTTCAAACTGACGCATATGGAAGTTGGGTGCGTTTTCCGCCGGCCCGATCAGCATCCGCATTTTGACTTTGCTCGCACCTTCCATGGAGACTTTGGACTGCTCGTGTGATTTTATTGATTGAATTTTCATCATGATCCTCTGGATGAAATAACGTCAGGTAGCTCTGTTTTTGGTTTCATTTAATCGGCCGCGACAAAAGCCGGCGACGGCTGACGGTACCAGGTTATGTATCGTCTTCGCGACCGTGGATAATTCCCATTATTCTATAATTCAGAAGGCTTGATTGACCAGGGCGTACCCACCGTCTCATAATTCAGCAATTCTTCATTGGTGAAATATAGAGCGATTTCCGTCTCGGCCGTTTCCGGTGCGTCGCTGCCGTGAACGAGATTATAGGTTTTACTCATGCCGAAATCGCCACGGATTGTTCCCGGTTCCGCCTCGTATCCGAAGGTCTTGCCCATCAGCGTGCGGCAGATGGTAATCGCCTGCGGACCTTCCAGAACCAAAACCACGACCGGGCCGCTGGTGATGTATTCGATCAAGCCGGGGTAGAAAGGTTTGCCCTTATGAGGCGCGTAATGCCGACCGGCCAACTCCTCGCTGATCTGCATCAGCTTCATGCCTGCTATGGTCAGTCCTTTATCCTCGAATCGCTGGATGATTCGGCCAATGAGTCTGCGGTGAATACAGTCTGGTTTCAGAATGATGAGCGTGCGTTCCACGGTTGAATCCTTATCTTGAGGTAAATCGTGTATTTGGTGCCTGAGCAGAAGGGATATTCCTTCTGTCGAATTGCTAATCTAGGGGCCTGGCCTCCACCGGTCAACTATTCACATTGTGGATTTTGCTTTAACGCTATTATTCAGGGTTACTTACGTGTTTTGATGATTAACTGGATGTTGCAACCCAATCTTCAGGGGCGTTACCACGGGCGATATTCCGTGATACTTACCCTTGTTCAAGGCCGCTGTTTTTGCGTAGAATCCAGATCGATAACATCGATGCAAAAGGGAGTTTCGAAGATGGCAAGGTCGCCACAAGATGAGATAAATCGGCTTCGTACCGAGATCCGCCACCATGATCGGCTATATTACGTTGAGGCGCGGCAGGAAATCAGCGATCAGCAGTACGACGCACTTCTGCAGAAACTCCGTGATCTGGAATCCGAGCACCCCGACCTGATCACCGCCGATTCGCCTACCCAGCGAGTGGGAGGCGAGCCGCTGGAGGGCTTTGAGCATGTACAGCATGCCGTTCCCATGCTTAGTGTGGATAACACTTACGACGAGGGGCAGCTTCGCGAATTCGACGACCGGGTTCGTCGCGGGCTGGGCAGTAGTGATTATCGATACGTCGTTGACCCCAAAGTTGACGGGGTAGCGGCTTCGCTGACTTATGAAAATGGTGTTCTGACGCAGGCGGCTACCCGGGGGAACGGAACCACCGGCGATGATGTAACTCTCAACGCTCGCACGATCAGGTCGATACCGCTCAAGCTGGACGGTACTGGTTTTCCAGATCTGCTGGATGTGCGTGGCGAGGTGTATTGGCCGCGGGATGATTTTCTCGCGTATAACGACAGGCTGGAGAAGGAGGGCAGGCAGGCTTTTGCCAATCCGCGTAACGCCACCGCCGGCACGCTTAAGCAGTTGGATCCGAAAAAGGTGGCCGACCGTGGTCTGCAGTTTGTCGCCCACGGTTTTGGCCGAGTCGAGCCGCTGGAATGCGATTCGAGTTTTGAACTGTTTGAGCGGTTCAAGGATTGGGGTATTACGGTAAATCCCGGATCGTGCCTGGCGAAAGATGTAGATGAAGTTGTCGCCCTGGTGCATCAATGGGAGACGCGCCGGCATGAGCTGGCTTACGAGGTTGATGGCCTGGTGATTAAGGTCGATCAGTTGGGCTACCGGGAAGAGCTCGGGGCTACCAGTAAGTATCCTCGCTGGTGCATAGCTTACAAGTATGCTGCGGAGCAGGCGGAAAGTATCCTGCTGGATGTTGAATTCCAGGTTGGGAAACTCGGCACGATAACCCCGAGGGCGATAATGGAGCCGGTACAGTTGGCCGGCACTACCGTTCGCCACGCGTCGTTGCATAATTTCGACCAGGTTGAGCGGCTGGATGTGCGTATCGGCGATACGGTGATCGTGGAAAAAGCGGGGGAGATAATTCCCCAGGTTGTCAGCGTGGTCAAGGAGAAGCGGCCCGCCGGTATAAAACCGATCAAACGCCCGACAAAATGTCCGGTGTGCGGCCACGCGGTGGAGCAGGACCAGGGGGGCGTTTATATTCGATGTATAAATCCCCAGTGCATTGCTCAACGCAAGGAACGATTGATACACTTCTGCAGCCGGGATCAGATGGATATCGAAGGCGCGGGGCAAGCCCTTATCGAGCAGCTTGTGGATAACGAACTGATTAAGGACTGCTCCGATCTATACCTTCTGCATGAAAAGAAAGACGAGCTTCTCGCCTTGGAACGCATGGGTAAGAAAAGTGCGGAAAACCTGCTGGCCGGTATCGAGGCGAGTAAGAAAAAACCGCTATCCAAACTGCTGGGTGCGTTGAATATCCGCCACGTGGGCAGTACGACTGGCGAACTGCTGGCCGAGCATTTCGGGGATATTGATTCACTCGCCGCCGCGAATGAAGAGGCTCTGACCGAGGTGGATGGTGTCGGACCGGAGTTGGCGGAAAGCGTAAGCAAGTTTTTTGCCTCCGACGATGGCCGGCAGCTTATCGAGCGGTTGAAACTTGCCGGGCTGAACGTCAAGCAGGCTAAAAGAAAGATCGCCGCCAATGCGCCTTTTTCCGGTAAGACCGTAGTGCTCACCGGTACGCTTGAAAAAATGGGACGAAAAGAAGCCCAGGAACTGATAAAGCAGTTAGGGGGAAAATCATCCGGTTCGGTTAGCAAAAAAACCGATCTGGTCATTGCTGGGGAAAAAGCCGGTTCAAAGCTGACCAAGGCCAACGAACTGGGGATTGAGGTTATAGACGAGAATGAGTTCCTGCTTCGTGCCGGTCAGGCCGGTGGGTAAGGCGAAAAATGTCAGAAGTCGATTTGACGCGATGCATGTTGTGCCAGCGCCCGACCGTCAGCCAGCATCTGACCAAGCACCATCTTTGTCCCCGGTCGCGAGGGGGTCGCGAAACAGTACTTTTGTGCAAGACGTGTCATGGCCAGATCCATGTCATGTTCGACAACAAGGAGCTCGACGGCAGTTACGATACATTGGAAAAACTGCGAACAGCACCGCAGTTGCAGAGTTTTCTGGTTTGGATTCGCAGGCAGAATTCCACCAGGCAGTTTCATGGAACTACTTCACCACGCCGAAGACGGCGGAGATAATTGATGAATGACTATACAGATTTATTTGCCGCATTGAATCGCTCCAAGTTCAGGCGTCGCTTTTCGCTCGGCGAGCAGGAGCGGCAGTACATTCAGGAAAAGGGCATGGAGACCGTGCTCTCTCACGCTCGGGATTTCATTAACCTGCGGCTGGCTCCGGCAAAGCCGGATAACGATGGCAGGCAGACGCCGATGAAAGGACACCCGGGTTTTATCGCGCAGCATGCAACGGCTACCTGCTGTCGATCCTGCCTTTCCAAGTGGTATGGCATTGCCAAGGGGCGAAAACTTGACGAGAAGCAGATTGAGATCATCATCGACGTTATCTCCGCGTGGTTGAATCGGCAGATGGAAGCTGCGGATAGTGAATTAACCGCTGAGGCGCAGCTATTCGACCAGGTGGCGTAGTAAACTTCCAATTGAACCGGGGCGTTTAAAAGGAATGCGATGAAAATACTCGTTACGGTAAAACCGGTAGCAGATCCCAACACGCCGGCCGACGACTGGATAGCCATCCAGCGGGGCGAAGAGGCGGCGGTTAACTACGTGGCCAACCCGTTTGATCTTATTGCCGTCGAGCAGGCTCTGCAGCTAAAAGAGTGCGGGGCGGATGATATATGTATTATCTCCATCGCTCCGGAACATCTGCTGCCGCAGGTGAGATCGGCCATCGCCATGGGAGTTAACCGGGCGATCGTGGTCGATCCGCAGGATCAGGAACTCGATTGGTATACTGCCGCCGCGGTCTTCAAGTATATTATCGATCGGGAAAATCCTGATATGCTGCTGATGGGCAAACAGGCGACCGATGACGATGCCTCCCAGGTGGGGCCGATGCTGGCCGGTATGTTGGGTTGGCCCCAGGCTACCTTTATTTCAGATCTCGCCTTGAGTGATGATAAAGCCAGCGTAAAGGTGGGGCGGGAAGTGGACGACGGGGTAGAGATTCTGGATGTAAAACTCCCCGCGGTAATCACCTGCGATTTGCGGCTGAATGAGCCGCGTTACCCGACATTGCCCAATATCTTAAAGAGCAAGAAAGTGCCCATGGAAAAACTCCTGCTGCAGGATTTGCCCATTGATAATAAGCCAATGGTTACCGTGGAAGGTTACAGCGTACCGCCGGGAAGAAGCGGAGAAATCGTCATGGTCCACGACGCTCACGAGCTTGTCGCGATATTGAAAGACCGGAAACTGATCGGCTGATAGGAAGTTAAAGATTCGTGTGTTTAAAAAAAGGAAAAGGACGGCGGTGTAGGAATGCCGAAATCGAGTCCGCTCCGCCAGAGGCGGACGGACGGCATATGGTAGCCGCCGGTGAAACCGGCGGAGAAGAAGGTTGTCGCGGAAATGAGTCCGCCGAAGGCGGCCGACAGAAGCTTTCGATAACAGTGATGGTCTTGGATGATACGGATTTGCAGAATCATTGCGATTTGTAGAAATATAGAATTCACAGGATACTGTTCCGCCAAAGGCGGACTTATTGTGGAATCCCGGCTTCAGCCAATGGAATTGACGAAGAATATACCGAGGATGGAAAAGTGGAAGTTTTAGTATTCGCGGAAATACAATCTGGAAAGCTAAAGCCGGGCAACAGAGCGGCGATCAGGCTTGCCCAGGATCTGGCCAGATCGGGCGGAAGTTTTTCCGTGGCGCTGTTTGGAAATTCCATATCCGATCAGGCGGAAGCTTTGAATATTCACGGCGCAAAGCGAGTGTTTTTAGCTGATTCCAAGCAGTTCGAGCAGTACCGGGCGGAAACCATCTGCCCGGTTATCCAGAAACTGGTTGAGGAAAATAACTTCGACACAGTTGTCGGCAGTGACGGTACGACCACTCGTGACGTTTTCCCAAGGCTGGCCGGAGCGTTGAAAGCGGGCATGTGCCGCGGAGTTACGGCGGTTCTGACCGTGGAAGGCAAGACCTGCTACCAGCGGTCGGTCTTCAGCGGGATGGCCAACCGGTTGGAGAGAATCCACACTCCGATCCACGTCATTTCGGTTGAATCAACCACTATAGACGATCCGGCCGAGGGCGAAGCCGGCGAAATCGTACTCCTGGAAATTCCCGATACGGTTTCCGGCGACGAAGTCGAATACGTTGAACACCGCTACGCCGAATCCGACAGGCCGGAACTCACGACCGCCGAATACGTTGTGGGAGCGGGGCGAGGAATAAAATCGGCCGAGTTTTTAAAGGAGATCGAAACCCTGGCGGACAAGCTGGGGGCGGCCGTCGGTGCAACCCGGGCCGTGGTCGATACCGGCTGGATGCCCAACGAATTCCAGGTAGGGCAAACCGGAAAATACATAGCCCCGAAATTATATCTGGCCGTCGGCATAAGCGGGGCGGTCCAGCACGCGGCCGGCATCCGCGGAGCAAGAACCATAGTGGCAATTAACAAGGACCACGAAGCCCCAATCTTCCGAGTGGCCGACATAGGCCTGGTAGGCGATCTCTTCAAAATAGTCCCGCAACTCAACGGGCTTCTCTAAGTATTGTTTTTTATTCGAAATATGGCCAGGCCAAAGAAAAGACAAGGTTGGAGTACGATTGAGGTTGATGGCGTCATATACTCGTGGTGCTTTAACTGGCGGGGAAATTCTGTGCTTCAAATTGAGGCGGAAAATGTACCCGGTGCCCGGCGTCTGGTTGTTGATTGGGGCTGGAAGGATTGGAGCGAGCCGCTACTGCCTGGTGAAACCGAAGGTAATGAACCTGCCATCGTCACGCCTAAGTTTGTGCGAGAAGCGATTCAAAATGCGATACGACTCGGATGGCAGCCGGAGGAGAAAGGTCTGCGGTTTTTTATCGAATACAAAGATAGCTCGTTCAAAATAGTTAGTCTAACCCGAAGGTCGGGGCATTGACTCGACGAAATACCGTGAAGAATATTGCTCCAGAATTCACGGTGGAGCAACCTCCTCTTCCGATACACGTCGCACGGTTGAAAGCGACAATCATATCCCTGTATCTTTCACTGTTTCTATGCACGTTCCACCAGATGTGCTGGTCGATTGCTATGGATTGAATTTTTCGTAAACAGCGGGACGTGCTTTCAGAGTAGTTTCGAGCCGCCCATATTGCCCAAATCTCCTGGATTGATATGGCCGGTTTCGTTCTATGGAATCTATTTGTCTGCCAAATTAGCAGCCAGATTAACCATAGCGTAGGCTGAGTCGGTCAACTTGGCAGCCTTTAGAAGCGGGGCAATGTTATGCATTTCCGGTTTTGAATTTCAAAATTGCCTGTCCAATAAGGATTTATGGGGAAAATACATGATTCTGGAAACCTGGCACGAGTCTTGTAAATGGATAAGCGCCCGAAGTACGGGCACACTCGGTGCGGCCTCCAGAACAGGCCCCGGTGCTCAATTGAAAAATAACCTTTCAGGTGAAATTCCGGATCGTAGGACGGGGATACGCGGCCACTCGAAAAACGATCCGACGGAATAGGCGTGCAACTCGGTATTTATCATTTCGCACGGGCGGTGGAGAGATGGTACGCGCACGTAAAAACGAAAGGTTAACCGCGGGATATGATTCACAAACCAATCGACGAAATAACCGCTGCGGATATTCAAGCCCTCATTGACAGCGAGGTGATGGAAAGCCGCACGATTGAATATAAACGTGATCTTCCCGGCGGATCCGAGAAAGACAAGGTTGAGTTTCTGGCCGATGTTACGGCCTTTGCCAATGCTGGCGGGGGGGATTTGGTTTTCGGAATAACCGAGGAGAACGGAAAACCGGTCGCCGCAACAGGGTTGGATATGGCCAACCTGGACGCGGAAATTCTGCGGCTGGAAAGTTTGCTTCGTAACGGAGTCGATCCACGTATTCCTGCTGTGCAAATGAAAGTAGTAACCGGTTGTGAAAAGAATCCGGTTTTAGTGATTCATGTCCCGAATAGCTGGTCGTCACCCCACATGATCACGCTGAAAGGTAGTCAAAAGTTCTACGTAAGAAACAACGGTAGAAGAGACAAGATGGACGTAACCGAAATCCGATCTGCGTTTGCGCTATCGGATTCCATTCCGGAAAAAATACGGCGGTTTCGCGATGATCGATTGGCAAAGGTTATTTCCGGTAATACTCCAGTAAGACTCCGTGGTGAGTCAAAGATTGTTTTGCATATTATACCATTGATGTCGCTTGCAACGGACTTTGTCCTTTCACCAAGCGAACTGAAAGAACAAGGGAAGAGGTTTAGGACATTGAGGAGAAGGAGTAGTGATCCCCGGTTCAATCTCGATGGTATGATCACCGCTCACGATAGAGATGAAAAAAGCGATGCTTATCGGGAATACTGTCAAGTATTTCGTCGGGGGATGATCGAAGCCGTTTCTGGCAAATTCGTTCATGAGATTGACGGTTGTAAGGGTATACATGGTGTCACATTTGAGGAGGATTTGATAGAGGCAATTGAAGAGTATATTAAAGCACTGCGCGGATTAAAGGTTGCGGTTCCGTACATCATTCTTCTAAGTATGGCTGGTATGTCAGAGTGTACCATATTTACCGAACCCTCATGGGGTATTCGAACATTCGACAGGGATATGTTGATACTTCCTGATGTTCTTGTTGAGAATTGCGGTGTTGGTATAGCACTTGTTTTGCGGCCGGTTTTTGATTCGGTTTGGAACGCAGTCGGTGTGGAGGGAAGTAGGAATTACACTGAAGAAGGGTGTTGGAAGCCGCATATGCCCTACGTTCCGTACAGCTACTAATCGTCTGGTTATGCGACGAGAAGATGATTTATTGGACAAACCATAGAAGCATTTAAACCCGCATTTTTGAAGGGTACTTGAAAAGCAGTATGTCAGAACGTTCTTTGGTCAAGAAGGTTCGGAAACAAAACGGCACAAAACCGACGACAAAAACGGTTCGTAACAGAGAGTTAATCGACGGAGTATCACTAGCAAATGATGCAGAATACAAACAGAAGCTGGATAGTTTTAAAACGTTGGCGGGATGTGACCGTTTATGGCCTGTTATCTTTGTTAGCTATAGAGATTATAAAATCGGCAAAGTTAGTCGATTTTATTCCCGCGAACTCGGTTTATAACAGCATTACGCAATTCGCCCCTTTGATTTTCGTTTTTGTTGTTTCGTTCTTATTTGTGTTCGCACTCGGTAAAGTATGCAAGTGGGGTTTGAAATCGGTTTGTTTTTATCCACCGTATTGGCTTGGTGTTCCAATTGGTCTTGCACTGGTTATGGTTGTTTATGCCTATTCAGCTGAGTGTAATTGGGAGCAGTCCGGTTTTGAGGTCAAGTTATTAATAACCGAGTATTGGGGGCATTTGCTTTTGGTTTTCGTGTTTGCGGTTGGCGTCTATTTGTCTTATTTTGGATTACCCAAGATTAGTATTAAGGCTAGTCAGAGAGTCATCGCGGAATCTAAATCGGAGCTACCTGTCGAATACAACGCGATCGTGGAATGGTGTTACGATGATAAGGAAGTGACCTCCGCCGATAGGGATTTTTTCGACCATGACGCAATCGCAACACGTATAGTCGGACGTTTTAAGGAAGCAATCAAAAATAAAAAATCACCGCCTACAATGGCTTTGGTCGGTCCTTATGGATCCGGAAAGAGTACTATACGCGCGTTAGTAGAGAATCGTTTGCAGGATACGACTGACCATCCCGTAATGTGTGCTGTGAGTTTGTGGCCGTATGATTCTACGGAAGCTGCCGTTAGTGGGATTTTGAGTACTTTGTTGGAGAAATTAGGAGAAAACGCGGACATATCTGCTTTGCGTGGGCTTCCGCGTCGATACGTGACAGCAATTGAAGAAGTTGGAGGGAAATGGGGTAAGGTACTTCAGTGTGTACAGCTGAATCACAAACCTGAACACGTAATTAAAACGATTGACGAAATAGCGATAGCTGTAGATCTGCACCTGCTCTTATGGATAGAAGATCTCGAAAGGTTTGCAGGCACGGAAAGATTAGAACGAACCGAAGCCGCAAGCCGGGAGAGGGAACGTTTAGGCGCCATAAGGGCTTTACTTTACTTATTAGATAATTGTGACCGCGTTTCCGTAATAGTAGCCGATACGTCGTTAGATTCACGATATGACATACACAAGATTGCTCGTTATATTGAAAAACCTCCAAAACTGGTACCGTATCTTGTCTATCCCATGCTTAGTGAATTCTATAAGGGATTTAAGAATGAGCGAAGTGATATAGTTTTTTTAAACGATCACGTCGACAAATTGCGAGGATCAATACTCCCAGAAGAATATGGCGATAATATGCGGTATATTTCGAGTATTACCGATAGAACAAAACCAACTCCATTTGAAGCAATTGTTTCGCTCTTAAATACACCGCGGGAACTCAAGGCGGCGGTTCGATTGGTGCATGAAACCTGGAATAAGCTTGCAGGTGAAATCGACCAGGATGATGTATTCGCAATGACGGCTATTCGCCTTGTGGCTCCTGATGTATTTGCGATTATCGAAAGAGATATTGGTATTTTACGTGACGGCTTTAGAATGGACGGATCGATTAACGATGACCGCGCCTCCGAAGAGCATTCTTCGTATAAAGAGCTAATAAACGTAATTGGTGGTGTTACCAATGCCGTGACAAGAGCTAATATTCTTACTCTTATTCGTTATGTATTTCCGCGATTTCCTGATTCTGATAGCCGGGAGAACCCACAAGGTTTTGCTGTTGTCACGCATGCAGATTATTGGGACCGGTATCTAGCCTTGCCTGATATTGCTGATGAAGATAGTGACCAAGCGGCACTTAAAGATATCTTGGCCTGGAAAAAAGACCGGAGTAAAGGTGTTATTGGGCGACTAGTGGATGCAGAAAAGTCGCAACAGATAGAAAGCTTTGGTCGAATGTTTGTTGCTCGCGACATGTGCGATTTGCTTGAGGAAGTTACGAGCGAAATAGCTTCTAGAAGTAAAGCTGATTGGGAAAACAATGTATATGCGCCAGGGCATTATGCTATACACTCTATGATGTGTAAAGCTCTTCCTTTGCCTGCGACGTTATTCGAGACAATTAAAAAATGCATTACTAATCGCACTGGTGGCGATTTGCGAGTTATCTACTCTCTATTGGATATTTTTGCGACGGACTCATTGGGGGATTTGCAACTCTTTCTTGATCGTGAGCAATGCCAAAAATTGCATGCTGAAGCATTAAGAGAGATGATGAGATCTTTTCCTCTGGGATCGGGGGAGAAGTTAGTTAATTCATTAGACCATGCGTTTCATGAACTTGTTTTTTCTGTCGTCAAGAACTCTGGTATTGAATTCTGTGGTAGTGAGCATTTGCGTTTTGAAGGCTGGCCCGTATTTTCCGATGTGTTGCTTGATGCCGCCGAAATCAATGCAAATACAGTACTTCCGCAATTGCTATTCCTTATTTCTAATGTAAAGAAGCAAGGTTTTGATCGAACCCAGAGAAAGGATATATACACAGCAGAATTCAGAATTAAACTAGCTCGTGAACTATTCGATTTTGAACGCTTGGTTGCAGTGTTTGCGAAAGCAAGTACGCCGGATCGACTGGATGAACCCATGAGTGAGATGTTTTCAGTTGTTCAGGCGAAGGCTCGTAGATACTATTCAGGAGTCGAATCAGCTAGCGAAGGCAATTAGTCGGGTTTATCCGAATTCGGTACCAAGGCGGGCGGGACGCCCGCCCCCCTTGGATGTTTCTTGGTTTTACTTAATTTCCTTCAGCGTAACGATAAACACAATCGTGTCCGTTCCGCTTATCCCCGCTCCGGCGTTACCGTTGGAGCCGTAGCCCAGGTCGGGGGGGATTACTATCCGCCGCTGGCCTCCTACTTTCATGGTGCTTACCCCTTCGGTAAATCCCTGGATCAGTCGGCCGAGATTGAAGGTTACGTCCGTGCCGCTGTCGAACTTGGCTCCCGATTCCAGGAAACCGGCATAGTCGACAACCACATCGGCGTCGGTTGACGGAGGCATGTCGCCCGTACCCACTTCGTAGTCGTAATACTCAAGCCCGGTTCCGGTCGCGGTTAAGGATGCACCGGCCGGCAGGGTGGGTAGGGTCTCCTGGGTGGTGTAGACGCCTTCCAGGCTGCTCGATGAATCATCGGTGGTATTGTCGTCAGTTGTGGTGTCGTCCGTCGTGTCATCGGTTGTCGTGTCGTTGTTGGTGTTGTCTGTATTATCCGTATTGTCGTTGTTGGCCGCCGCTGCTACGACCAGGTTGCGGATCTCCACACAACCTGTTGACAGAAAAGTTAGCCCTACGATGCACGATATTATCAAACCAAGCCTCATGGTTATTGTCCTCGAATACTGCCTGTGAACTATTTTTCCGATTTCTAACACTAATCAGCGGTTAGAAGTAACAAGGTCCATTGTCTCCGATATCGGTTTTGGATGCCAACTACGTAACCGAAATCGGCTCGAAATTCCTCTTTTATTAAGAGGTTATTAAGGAGTTTGATCGGTTGTGTTGCTGGTCCGGAATAGATTATTCTGGTGTTATGGGCGGCCATTCTGGTATATTCACGGAATATTCGCCCCGGTCGGATTCGGGAAGGAAACGAGGTGGAAGCGAATAGGGTATAGAATATAACAAATACCGAAATACTCAGGGAATACGAGGTTAAGGGTCATGAAAGTTTTTGCAGGCGTAACTCGAGTGTTGTTGGCTGTCGCTTTCGCATTAGTCTTTGCGAATAAGGTAAACGGTGAGAAGTTGCACTTCACCTACCTGTGGCATCTGGAGCAGCCGATTTATTGGCCCGACCAGCAGGCGTACGGCGATGACCGATACGAACGGGCGTGGGAATCTATCCAGCGAACAGACGGCGGGGCGGCTCATCCGGAAAATAACCTGCGGGATATCTTCGGGCTTTCCGACCGGGTGGCGGCCTACCAATACCGCTGCCGCGACTGCATCAGCATAATCAGCGGATACAGCGAGGCCGGTGCGCAAATCAGCTATTCCGGCGGTCTAATCGAGAATATCTTCAGCCTGGGAAACGCCGGGCAGCTCGGATATAGCTGGAACTGGTATTCCTCCTTGCGGGAGGCGCGCGGTTGGCCCACGGTGGGGCAGTCCAAGCCGCGATGCGACATCGTGATTTTCCCATTCCACCATGCACTGGTTCCACTCTGCGACGAAAGTGCCGTTCGCAAGGAGATTCAACTGTACAAGGCGATTTATTCGGAAGCCTGGGGTTCTTCGCCGGGATTGTCCAAGGGTTTTTTCCCGTCGGAGATGGCTTTCAGCACCCGACTGATAAAGGTTCTGGATGAAGAGGGGATAGACTGGACGGTGGTCAGCGGTGAGCATCTCTCGCGTTCCTGCAGCAACTTCCCGGTTATTCTGGGAACTGGTGGCATCAACTGCGATCCGCCGAACCTGGCCGACCAGTTGAATCCGGCGCAGTCGAACTGGTATCGCGACCATATAGACCGGGGTTGTTCGCCGGCAACGGCGTATCCCTTCGGTTACACCCCGCACCGGGCGCAGTACGTTGACCCGGCCAGCGGCACGATATACGAAACGATAGTGGTGCCGGCCGCCCAGGCGATCAGTTGGGACAATGGCTATGGTACGATGGGGCTAAGTCAGTTCAACGAGTTGGAGGCGCACAATAATCCTTCGCGTCCGATGCTGGTTCTTATGGCTCACGACGGTGATAACGCCTGGGGTGGCGGATACAGCTACTACATGGAGGCGACTCCCAATCTGGTCAATCAGGCCCAGGGAGCGGGGTATATGGCCACCGTGGTGGAGGAATACCTGGCCGATCACCCTGTGCCGGCTAATGATATCGTTCACGTGGAAGACGGTGCCTGGGTAAACGCCGACGGCGATTTCGGCTCGCCGATCATGCTTAACTGGAATTGGCCGCTGGTTAACGGTTCGGGGCAGGTGGATATTCCCAACGGCTGGGCGGAGGATGAACGCAACTGGGCGATAATCACCGCCGCTCAGAACCGGGTGGATACGGCCGAACAGATCGCCGGGGGAGTGAATATCAACAAGATTCTCCATCCCGATGGTTCCACGTCGTCGGCCGAGCGGGCGTGGCATTACTTCCTGGGGGCGCTCAACTCCGGATACATGTATTACGGAACGGCGCTGGATATGGAGGTTAAACCGACAATCGCCTGCAACGAGGCCGTGCAGCATGCGGATGCGGTAATCGGCAATGGCTCCGCGGACGCCACACCGCCGACTATCTGGATTCCGCAGCGTCATCCGTGGAATCCCGGTTCGACCAACTTCGGCCCGCAATATGGATATACCCAATACGAATCCAATGGCGATTTCTGGGTATGGACATTCGTTCACGACGTCTCCGGCGTGACCGGGGTTACCCTGAAGTACCGAATTGATAATGACGGAGTCAATCCGCTGACCAGTACGGATAACGAAACTTACGCCGGCGGGGCGGAGGTTGGCTCGTGGCAGTCGTTGGCCATGACGCAAAGGTCTTTCCCCGCTTATAACTTCCACAATGATCCGGGTATCAACTTCTTTGAAATGCCCGCGTACATAGCGGATGAGTACTACGTTGAAGTCACCGATTTGCAGAACGTGCTGGTTGACTACTACGTGGAAGCGGTTGACGGCAAGGGCGTAGTTGCCAAAAGCCCGATTCAGCACGTATACGTTGGTGAAGGCAGCGGGAACGGCGGGGATGAAGTGGTGACTACCGATCCTGACCCGATACAGGCTGGGCAGAACGTGACTGTTACTTATGATCCGTCAGGCCGGGTGCTGGATGGGGTTTCTCCGGTTTATATACACTACGGGTTTAACGGCTGGAGTCCAACGGTCGATCCGGATGCAGAGATGACTTACAACAGTACCGATTCGATATGGGAAATCACCGTTCCGGTAATCTCAACCGCGTACGAGATGAATATAGCATTTACCGACGGAGCCGGTACCTGGGACAATAACGGCGGTACGGGAGTCGATTGGGATTTGACCGTGGTGGGAGGCGGCGATCCCCCGGTTCAGGAGGAATGGGAGATCGACGGCAGTCTTGATGCTGAAGCAACTGAGGTCGCTGCTTCAGGTGGTTTGCATCTCTACGCCGGGTTGATCGGCAACGATTTATACGTTGCCAGCGAATCTGCCCGTAGCGGTAACGATCATTTTATCTTCGTAGCGAGTTCTCCCGGTTCGATGGGAAGTGCTCCGTGGGCGAAGTCGGGCAGTGTGGCCGGCTGGGCGGCGTTTTTAGCAAACGAGGTGGATAACAACTACAACGGCTGGTTTGACGCGGCCGGTTCAACGGAGAACGCTTCCGGTTCGGTTCTGGAGGGAAAGATCAACCTGGTAGACGAGTTTGGTTCGTTGCCGACCGAGGTCTATGTGGCGATGGGGCCATACACAACGGTTGATGGTGGGACGCTGGTCAATAGCCTGCAGGTGCCGGCCTCTCTGGATTCAGACGGTGATCTGGAAGCAAATGAATATGTATTGGTCGATCTATGTGCGGTTACCGTAGGTAAGAGCATAGCCGACCTGAACAACGATTGCGCGTTAGATGGATGGGACGTGGTTGCTTTAGTCGAATGTCTTAATGGTCCGGACAAGGCTCCGGCCGGCACATGTCAGGCTGGTGTCGACGCGGACCTGGACGACGACGGCGACGTGGACCTTGATGATTATGCTGTGTTCCAGAAGGAATTTGCCGCGAACTGACTCGGAGTTACACCATCCGAAGTCCGCAATGCTGGCAATTGGAAGAAGCGAAGCATTAGGTAAACGGTAACAAAGCCCCGATTCGCAAGGATCGGGGCTTTGCTGTTTACCGGCGAGGGGCAGGGCGTATCATTGGCTGGTTGGATGCCGGATGAGAATGGTGCTTGCGGAATCGTATTATGTTTTTGGTAAAGCGATTCAAATGTGCTGTGAGAAAGTGTTGGAGGCTTCTACATAAAATCTGTATCGCGGTGTTGATCGCTGCGTCAGTAGGGGCAATGGTACTTGGCGTAAGCAGTTTGATTTACCCGGTCTACGATACCGATTCATTGTTTAATATTCGCTTAAGTCAGAGTGAGGATTCTGTACTTAGCCTGCCGAGATTCTGGATGACCGCAGAATCTGGAGTTGCCCGGTTCAAACTCGGGTATGAGAGGGTTCTCGATAAGGATGGATTTCGAGGTGAACCTGTTGGGAGGGCGGGGTTCGAGTATTTGAGTATTGGGATGTGTCGTTTTCCAGGTAGCAAGACAGAGTATATATATTGTGTTTGCACTGTTTCTTTATGGATTTTGGTGGTGCTGTTTGGATTTTATCCATTGGTCTGGCTTCTTCGTGGTCCTTTCCGGCAGGAAGTGCGGAAGTACGGTGGGCAGTGTGTGCATTGCGGTTGTGACCTGCACGGGAGACAGGCGGGTGATTGTCCGAAATGCGGAAGAGTGGTTCAGTTGAGTTCTAAAATAGTCGGCTGCGGTGGCGCATCATATCCTTCAAAACGTTAAATTTAGATTAAATCTGGTAATGATTGTTTTAGCGGTGAACCAGGTTTTCGCTAGCGTTTGATGCTCAAATGGTGTTTATCTGCGGAACTGTATATCCCTGTGATCCCTAAAGTATTGATTAGTAAAAGGTAACATGATTAGGGCGAGATGGGGAAGCGAGTCTTCTAATCGTAAATCCCGCTCTAAGTGCGCAAAAAGGAAGCCAGTGACATACACCTCAGATCATCGGGCCGGATGGAGGGACGAGGTGCAACTAATTGCCACTGGCCACGAACATAATCGGGGATTATGGATCGCTTGGCTATAAGGTATTCGCCCCACTTCTTTGGTTATCTTTGAAACTTTTTTCTGTATATCGGCGATCTTGGATATGTCCGCGGGGGATATTGGACGTGTTGGGGCTAGTAGTATGGACTTTGCGATTGCTAGATTGCGGGTAGGGGATTTGTCTCTCCAGTGTTAGGTGTGAGGTTTGTGCATAGGAGATTGGGGTTGATGTACTCTGCTTATGTTCTCAATAAGCTAGTCTTTGTGGTAAAGAGGGTAGTTAATACTAGTTATTGAGGGGGTGGATGGGAAAGGCGACGAGGGGGATACCTGAGTTGATTCAGTGAACAGGGCTTGCGGTGGCAGTATGGGTAGAGAGGGAAGTATGGGTGGATGATGTGTGCTGCGATTTGGGTGTTCTAGAGTGTTGATGTCTCCTAGATTAAATACGCTTGGGGTGCTAGGAGTTGGGGATTAACCATTCAAAGTGTTAAAATCGGTTTTTTGCATTTGGTTTAACCAAGAAAACTTGTAATGCCTGAGGGGAGTTCCCTGTAAAAGTTCTTGGGTAATTAAACGATATCAAATCTTTGTATTTGTTCGATGGTGAAACACCCGCTGTCAATGAATGGTGCCGTTCAGTGCAATGGAAAAAGCCGGCGGTTTTAAATTACTGGAATTTTCCGCTTCGTCCTGCAACGAATGAATTTAGTAATAGTGATGTTTCACTGTGGATAAGTCGAGTTAGCCTCTCTCTGTGAATCTAAGATTTCTTTCATGGTTCCGATATTTTTCGCGTTGGTTACGGCCAGGACCAATGTGTGGCCTAAAGGCTAAGCCGCTGGCTGGATTCTCCGATGAAATAGAGATAACTGGAATTCTGGAAGGGAAAATCCATTGTGTAAATCCAAGTGCTGGCGGCTCGAAAAGCGGTGGACTATGCCAAACATTATCAAAAATCCGATTAAGCGGAATACTGCTTTGTGTGGTTTTTCACTGGTTGAGGTTGTCCTTGTTGTAATCATTATTTCGATAGTCGCGGTGATGGCTGTTCCCCGGTTTGCGAAATCGATGGCTCGCCATAGGGTAGATTTGGCCGCTAAACGCGTTATTGTTGATCTGAAGTTGGCCAGGCAATTGGCCAAAACTACCAGCAAGAAACATCGTGTTAGATTTGTCTACGGAACCAGCAAATACGTTGTGGAGTCCCTGGACGGCGCAACCTGGAAGGCCATAGCTGACATGGACAGGAAAGGGGCCGACTACGAAGTTGACCTGGGGGCGGAACCATATCTCGTTAAGGTGACGAATATCCGGAAACAGTCGCTTCTGGATGATCCGATGGTGGTTTATAATGGGTTCGGGCTGGTGACTACAACGACCTGGCTGGTAATTCAGAATGGAGAATCATTTAACAAGATTGAAGTTGATGGAAATACGGGAGAACCACTGTTGACCGTTGTCGATACAGGAACTCCGGCTCTTGATCCTGGAGAGTTGAGTTCGGAGACGCCGCTCGAGACGCAAACTACGCCGACTCTTACGCCGCAAAACGGTAGTCTTCCGGAAGCCAGTGGAAACGCGACACCTATCCAGAGCGGCAACGGCAGCCTGATGAGTGGAAACGGGCAGGCAAATGGATTGAATTAGGAGGAGATTACGTTGCAGGAATCTCCAATGTGATTTTTATCAAGTATCGCGAAAGAAACGCGGCAAATAAAAAGCGATGCGTCGGAATTACCATGGCTGCTCGCGGACTCCCGTTTAGCGATGGCATTAGCCGGCGATTGTCAGCATTTCGCCTGTTTTTTCAGAATACGATTAATGGATTGCCGATTCAGATTCGCCCAGGAGTAAAGATCTCGAAAACGTAACCCCTCAAGATCTGCCTCGATTGTGGCCACCCGCCACCAATCGCGTTCTTTTATTCTGTGCCTTTCGATACCCTTTAAAATCCTAGCATGTGGACGGGTTGGGTTGAGCCTTTTCGCTAAGAGGGAAAACAGCAAATCGTGCACAGGGATACAGTTATCGCAGTGTTGCTTACGATGTAAAAACCTCAGGCTGCGTTTATTGAGGTCGACGTTAATTGTGGTGAGTTCAGTTATTTGCTTGCGACTCAAGCCGGTAGTCATGCCCAAACAGACCGACAGGACCTGATCAGGGCTGGAGATACGTTTCAGGATGTTGTTGACTTTTTCTTCCGTGATGTCAGGCAGAGAGCGATCGGTTGCCGCTTGTAGTCTGCTCGCTGATTTTTCGAGAGGGTTGGTTTGTAAACGTTCCGTGGCGATAGCCCAACGAAAAAAAACATTGAGGCTCCTCAGGTGTTTGGCCACGGTGGTCTCAGAAGAGTGAGCGAGCCGTTGTTGAATGAAACGGTCAATGTCTCTGCCCGATATTCGGGGTAATGGAGCATCATTTGTAAGTTTCTTTAGCCAACCTAAAGCTGTCCTGTAGCTTCTATGAGTGTCAGTTGCGAGAATCTTTGATTCCAGAAAAGTAGCGGCACATTCGGATATGCGAGGCTGTTTTTCGTCGTCAATCCGTTTTTGGTGGAGATGTAAATTGAAACGCGACATCCAGGATTGTGCCTCCTGCATGTTTAGAAAGCGCTTGCTGCGATTGATACGCGTACCGGTGGGGGTGTAATCGTAGAACCTGACGTAAACACCTGGTAGAATACGTCCATTTACGGTCCTCTTTCCGGTGTGGCCCCATAGCCACGCTTTTCTCAGTCGTCCCATGGCAGAATAAAATACCATCCGGGGTGGTGAACCGTCAATTCTTAAAGCGCACAAACCACTTTTGGAAAGATATAAGCTGGGTTTTTGACTACGCCAGGGGGGATTCGAACCCACGACCGCCGGATTAGAAATCCGGTGCTCTATCCAGCTGAGCTACTGGCGCTGCGTCTGCAACCAAGGGTGCAGAAACGTCTTTTTACCCGAAATCGGTACAAAATCAATGGGGATGTCGGGTAAAGAGAAGATGATTTTTTTAGTGATTAATCACGGATTGGGGAGATACGCATAGGGGGATGGTTTGGAATTTCTTCAGACAGGTGTGTGTCGCTCCCTGTGAGTTTTTGAATTAGCAATATCCCTTGGGATGGATAATCCTGTGCAACGTAGAGACACTTTTTGGCGGGCGAGGGGGTATGAGATTATGCTAATTCGGGTAAAACTGAGGCAAAAACGGGAATAACAGGAGAATTAGTGGTAAAACGAGAGTAAGGTGTAGTCCTTATGAAGCGGCAAAAATCACTTCGATATAGAGGTGAAACGGGTTCGATATGAAAAAAAGCAAGATATTTTCGATTTTTCTCTTGTGTAAATGGCATTCTTGGGGGAAGCTACGCCCCAGACTCGGGTAACGACAAACCACGACTTGGTTTTTTAGAATAAGTGAACGAGTCCGGTTGAGCGAGTGGCGAAGAGATGTTTTTTTAGGCAAGTATTGAGAAATCGCCTTTGCCGCTCCGATAGAGAGTTAAGTCGCCGTGATTTGGAAAGCGGCATGTTGTTACGGCGTCCAATGGTGGAACCGACTGACGGAGGAGGTTAGATGTGTTTCCACCATTCAATGGTGCTTGGACGGGCAGGAGACTCGGAATATGCCGATAGCGTTTTTGGGTGGAGGCATTTGCTGAAAACTCGAGAAAACAGGCTGCGGATATGGAAAAGTCTCTTTATTGAAAACAGTTTTCCGATGGTATGTGCACTATGAGCAAGAAAACAAACTCAATGGAAGACCAGTTGCGACTGGCAATCAAGGAAAGCGGTATGCCGCAGAACCGTATCTGTCGCGCCGCAAGGATGGACGAGGGAACCCTCTCCTGCTTCATGCTTGGCAAGCAGGAGTCCATGCGTCTAAAGACCGCCCAGCGGTTGGCCCGCGTGTTGGGGTTGGCGTTGGTACTGGAAACCGGCCCGAAGATGAAGCTTCCGGCCGCTCCGGCTCCAAAACCCAAGAAAAAAGTAGCCAAGAAAAAAGTTGCAAAGAAAAAAGCTGCCAAGAAAGTAGCCAAGAAAAAAGTAGCCAAAAAGAAAGCCAAAAAGGCTAAGAAACGTCGCTAAAAAGACGTTTTGACACCGTTAACGGTGAATGGCCGATCGCACCGCACGATGTGGATGATCGAAGTCTGGACTTGATTAACCTTGTATTCAAGGAGTCAAGAAAAGGCTGATTTATCCTCAACGTGGGGTGCGTCGGCTTTTTTACGTTGTTGGGCTTGGAATTGGTGATTAGCGTGACTGTTTAGCTGTACTGGGGGGTTTAGGGGGTTTTGTTCCCGCCGATCGTGGTAGTTGGAATGGTGCGGCCTCGATTCATGGATAAACGATCTTGTGTTAGGAGGCTTTTTTCCCGTATCATGGAACTTCAGGGCTATTGGTCTGGCTTTTATGTCTTGATCATGGATGGCGGAGGCTGGAAGGATGTTGGGGAAGGTGGGCAGTCCTATCCAATCGCGGCGACTGCGAGTTCGAATCGGCGTTTCGTTTATTGCCTTTTCGTGTTGCGTTTTGACATTGAATGTCCTGGCCGATTCTGTAGTCGATATATGGGAAAACGATGGGCAGCCGGAGGCTATCAACAATCCACTGGAATTAGAGTGGACCTTTTTTATCGATAACAATTCAGACGTGGAACCGTGTGGCGGAAGCGGACCGTGTTGTGCGAATCTATGTGAACTGCGTTTGCAGGGATTATTCTCGACGGAAATGCCTGTAGTACTCTTTTGGCCACAGATGTGGGCGTATTCTGTAATTCCGCAATCAGGGCGGGAGAACGTATGGGATATTCATTTGTGGGAAGATTGTGGGGGAATTTTCTGTATCAATGTTTTTGATCCTCCAGCTCACGTTCAAGTGCTGACTTACCGTGACGATGAAACCGAGGATGTAACCGGGATTTGTGTTGGGCAGGGAAAACTGGACATGGTTGGGTGGATGCCCGAACCTCCTGACGCGTTTGTCGGACCGTCTGGTATTCTCGGAGATTTGAACCGGGATGGAGAAGCCGATCTTGATGATTTTCCTCTTTTTGAGGCATGCATATCCGGGCCTGCGAATTCTTCCGGCTTGGATAACGACTGTCGCCTGGCCGACTTCGATTATGATGATGACGTTGACCTGATTGATTTCAGTTCCTTGCAGAATGTTCTGGCTGATTGACCCTTCCTCAATAGACGGGTTTGAAAGAAAGGGTGATCAGCAGGATGGTGTGATAATTCCCCCGTTTTTTGCTAATCCAGTCGGGCTGTCCCTTCAAGGCCGTGAGTTGAGCGGTTGGTAAGAAAGACGCCATGCGCATCATGGAAAAGATGACGATTCTTTCGATGGTTAAGTTATTGTAACCGCTCGATTAACCTCCGATATAAGTTGAAAGGCTGGAGGTGACAATATGAGAATCCAAGCAGCAATAGTCGGGCTGGTGGTTTCAGCCATGTTTACATCGGTATGCTTTGGCGGGGATGTTTCACTGGATTGGGTTTTTGTGGGCGATCCGGGCAACCGGGGAGAACTGTCCGGAGCCGGCGCGGACGGGTTTGGGGAAGACCGAATATGTGGGCAAGTCGAGTACGAGTACTACATTGGCAAGTTCGAGGTGACGAACGGGCAGTATATTGATTTTCTCAATGCCGTCGGAGCTAATGATCCGTATGGCCTGTACGATTCGCGGATGGGAGGGGCGGTAGGAGGTATTAGCCGTCAGGGAGGCGATGGGAGCTATACGTACGGCGCCAAAGATAATGATACAAGCTGGCTTACTAAGCCGGTGAATTTCGTGAGCTGGTATGATTGTTTGCGTTTTGCCAATTGGCTGCATAATGACCGGCTCGTGGGCCAGTGTGACAAATCCACCACTGAAGACGGCGCCTACGATCTTTCGCTGGGGAGTGGAGCGGAAAGAAGAGACGGGGCTCAATACTTTCTGGCGAGCGAAGACGAATGGTATAAAGCCGCGTATTACAAAGGTGGCGGTGTGGATTCCGGATATTGGGATTACCCAACGATGAACGATTTTGCTCCGGCTAATGATCCTCCGCCCGAGTTCCCGTATCCGGCGGGCGCGGAGAATATGGCCAATTATTACGACAGTGGGTTTGCGGTGGGCCCGCCCTGGTATGTGACCGATGTGGGAAGCTACGTTCTCTCAGTAGGCAGCTATGGTACTCATGATCAGGCCGGTAATCTCTGGGAATGGAACGAAGCGGTTATTTCGGATTTCTATAGAGGGTGCCGAGGCGGTTCGTGGAGTGACAGCCAGCGTAATCTGCACGCCAACTATCGCGGTGTCGTTTATGCCCCCCTCGATTACGCCGCCGATGACATCGGGTTTCGTCTGGCGAAACCGGTTCCCGAGTTGCCTGCGCTGGTGTTGATGGTTCTGGGAACGGCGGTAATACTCTGGCGGCGGGAAAAAAGGTGTCGAGAAGCGGCGTACAACGGCACTATTACCGGTTTTTGACGCGATTCGTGGTGCAATTATAATCAACCTGCCGATAATAAGTTACGTCTTTTGTAATCAACCGGTCGCTGCGACATCGATCTGGTGGATCCGTTAGGAGGTCCCGTTATGGTGACGACGATGATGATGAACGAACTGGCGATCCTGGGTCTTCCCGGCGGTTTGGAATTGATAGTAGTTTTATTGCTTGGCCTCTTGCTTTTTGGTCGGCGATTGCCGGACGTTGCGAGGTCACTGGGAAAGTCGGTAGTGGAGTTTAAAAAAGGACTCAAAGACATCAAGGACGAGGTTGGTGATTCAACTCAGTTTGATGATAATCACAGCCTTGAATCAAAAAACAACAACTCGTTACCGCCTTCATCGGGCGACTCCTCTGAGGTTGACAGCAATTCAGATAAAGTGGAATCGAATAATCGATAAATTCCGGTAATCATATCGAAGTCTGTTTTTTTAATTCGGCCTGTCCGCGATTACTGATTGGAAACGCCTGATTGATAGGGGGATTAGTCTGGTGTATCCGTGGCTCTGGGAGTAATATTATATGTTTTGTCGAATGCTTCTTGAAAGTCGAAGACGGCTTTGAAATCTTCGAGCGAATCTCCAGGCTGTTTTTGCATTAAATCGCAATCGATCATAGCGAAAACCATCTGCCCGAAATCGTCGGTGGCATGAATGTTCCAGCGGGCGAGGACTGTTCTGGCCATTAATCCCCATTGTTGATGTGCATATTCCCTGAGTCCCCAGCATAATTCCGTACCACTTACGTGGCGGTTCAACTGGTCGAGTCCACCAGCATCGTAGATTGCGGCTTTTATTTCTTCGTCCAGTTGGTCCGTGTTGTACAGGTCGCGCAGGTCTTCCAGGTCGAGTTCGTTGGCTGCGAGAAATCTCCAGATAGTGATTTGCGAAGGAGATTCCGGTCCGTGAACCCTGCTGACCGCGAAGCTGAGTCCTTCTCGTACGAAAAGGTAGGCATCCAAGGGAAAGCGGCCTACCCGGGTACAAAGTTCACGAAGAGTTTGTTCGTATGAATCAGGCATCAATCTAACCGTCGGTAGTATAACTCGTTTTTAATCCCCCAGGTTTCTTCGCGGCCGATCCCTCAAGCGAAGGCGAATTCATTAGCGTTGAAGAGGTCTTCGTTACTCTTTCTTCTGTTCCTTCTTTGGATTATTACGACGTCCGCGGCGTTTTCTTTTTCGTTTCGTATTATCCTTTTTGCCTTGTTCGTTTGTATGCTTTTCTTGACCAGGCTTTGAATCGGGAGCGTTATTGACCCGTGCTTGTACAGGTTTGCTAGTTTTTTCCTGTGAAGCAGATGTTTTGTCGGTTTCTCCCTGAGATTGATCTGAGTGTCCTGTAGTGGTCTTTTTCTTCCGCCGCGGGCGCTTGCTCTTTCCTGCGTTTGTTTTGCGGGGACTTTTCTGCCGCTCCTGGTTTTCCTGGAGCTCCTTTGTTTTTTTCTCGGCTTCCTGCGATTGTAGTTTTTTCCTTTCGGCTTCTTTTCTCGCGATGGCGGCCTCATCGAGAATCGCTTCGACTGGGATTATTAGACGCCCTCCGTCCTCGGTCTGGACTTGTAGCATCTGAGTGAGGATGTGCCGGGCGATTACTTTTCCAGCGCCGGCTTCCGCTACCACCCTCGCTCCCATGCGTGGAAGTTTGTGATCCAGTTCTTCATAAGCGGCGTGTTCAAAACGAAGGCAACACTTAAGCCGGCCACATCGTCCTGACACTTTGGCCGGATCCAGAGTGGCTTTTTGCATTTTGGCCATCCTCATGTTGATCGGTTTGAGAGCTTTGAGGAAGTTTTTGCAGCAGCATTCTCGCCCACATGTCTCATAGTCGGCAAGTAGCCGTGCTTCATCGCGGGCTCCGATTTGCCTCATTTCAATTCGGGTTTGGAATTCTTCTGCAAGCCCTTTGACCAACGCTCGGAAGTCAACTCTGCCATCGGCCAGAAAATAGAAGATGATTCGCTCTCCGCCGAACAGGTGTTCACCGGCGAGAACTTTCATATCCAGTTTTTGTTCATTCGCACATTTCTGGCAGAAGGCCGTCTTTTGTTCTATTTCCGAACAAATATGCTCCCAATCGGCGATATCTTCCTCGGAGGCCAGTCGAAGGATTCGGCCGTTATCGAAGTGGAAGTACTCCTGACCACTTTCGGCAACGAACTGTGATATCTGTTCTGTTGTAAGGTTTCTGTCGCAAGAGTTGCCTGTGCCTGCTATCAGCTTACCCATCTCGATTCCCCGATGGGTTTGGACTATGACCGAACACCCGCTTTGGGGGAAAGTTTCTTTGTTCTTGTATTTGAAGTCGCCTACGAAATTCATGAATCCGTAGCGCACGATTGCGGTGGGAGCATCCTGCTCCGCTGGTGCGGAAGAATCTGATTGCGAGATATCCCCTGAACCCTCTTCAGGTGATGCCAGGTGTTCTGTCTCGTCGTTTCCGTTGTAGACCATAGACTGTTTCTGCCTGCTTAGCGGGCTTTTAGCCCGGGAAACTCAAATGATGCACGGTTGCGATATATCGCGTGTTACTCTTGGCACTACCCGGTAATGGTATAGATAAAGTTTACGGCTCTCACACTTTCGGGCTGGTGCGGTAACATCAATCTAAGTCTAGCATCGTTATACGTGGCTGACCAGCATGGGAGTTTTATAAACAGTGATTATCAAGGCGATTACCGGCCAAAAGGCTTGCGTTCCAGGGTGAATATCCCTTCGATTCGAATGTTTAGTGGAGGCGTCTGTGGGAGTAATACTGATTGACAAATGCGATTCGCGGGGAAAGTGGAATACAATGATATCAAAAACGCTCCTGCCGCTCGGTAAGCGGCAGGAGCGTTTACCTGTCTCTCACGACGTTTGCGGGGCTGATTAGCCCAAGCAGGCGTCGATAGCTTTGCGGTAGTCGTCTTCGCTGCGCAGGCCAACGAACTTGTCGACTATTTCACCCTTATTTAACAGGATAACGGTGGGGATATTGCTGATACCAAACCTGGCAGAAACGTTTGGACAGCTATCAGTGTCCACTGTGCCGACAATGACTTTACCTTTGTAAGCCGAGGCCAGCGCATCGATCGTAGGAGCGAGTGCTTTGCACGGTCCACACCATTCCGCGTTGAAATCGACAAGTACCGGCATATCGCTCTGAAGAGCTTCCTGATCGAATGTTTCGTCCTGGAAAGCAACTGTATCTGGTCCGCCCATGTTAATTCCCTTCTTGACAGAGGTTATTACGCAATAGTTTGTTCAGGTGCCGACAGGATCTTGTCGACAGCCGGTCCATGTTTCTTTTGTATGAATAAACCGAATGATCGGCAACTTGGGCGATTCTAGAGGGCTCAAATGTGAGGGTCAAGAAATGGTGCATTTTAGTGTAATAGTTAGTGTCAGTTTGAAGTTTCAAGTGGAGATTTCTCTTCTCCTTTAGGGCGAGATTTCCACCGACGGTGTATCCACAGGTATTGTTCAGGGGCCTTCCTGATCGAGGCTTCTATCGCGCTGGTGTATTCCTGCGTGATCCAACGCAAGGGATCGGTCTGTTTCTTCCATTGGTGGGGGTAGATGATCTGTTGAACGCCGATTTCAAACTGAAACTTTTTTCCTATGCGTCGCGCGTAACCGATTATAACTGGCACCTCGCAGGTCATGGCTAACAGCCCGATCGATTTGTAGGTGGAGGCCTTGGCGCCGAAGAAGTCCACGAACATTCCCTTTCTTCCCGCGTTTTGATCGGCGATGAACCCGAGTGCTCCGCCCGCGTGGAGAATATCTTCTGAGTAATTCATAGCCCCCTTTTTGTCGATGAGACGCAAACCTCTCTTTCCTCGGTTTTCAACTACGTAGCGATTGAGATATTCATTATCCAACGGACGCATTATTGCCGCTACATCGAAGCCGAAAAGTGCCAATAAGTAACCGGCAAGTTCCCAGTTTCCATAGTGAGCGGTGAGCAGGATTGCTCCTTTTCCATCGAGCATTACCGAGAGGGCTTCTTTCATGTTCACCAGGCGAATGTAACGATTCCAGGTGTATTCGGTAATCAGATCGGGAGTGAAGATGAAATCGATGGCGAACATGCACATTTGTTGCAGGGACTGCTTGGCCATTCTTTCTGTTTCTTCGGGTGAGAGTGCGTTGCCAAACGCCAGCTTAATGTGCTGGTAGGCGCGTTCTCTGTGCCTTGGCAAAACAATCCACCATATTCTGGCGAACAATCTGGCGGTGTGCATATTCCAATTGACCGGAAAGCAGCGAAGTAAGGCGACAATAGTTCGCGCAGTCATATACAAAAGCCAGGCTTTAGTTCCATTCCCTCGTTTCATGGTACTCTATTCTACGAAGAAAAAAGGCAATGACGAGTGGCTGTCGAAAAACATCATCTGCCGATTCCATTGCTTACGATGTACGGAGAAAACTGTTGTTACTCCGTGAATTCGGACTCTTTTCGAGAGTTTTGTTGCAACGGTCCGAACAGGTCGATTACGCTGGTACGCTGGAGCATGAATTTAGCGTTGATAGAATTCGTGCTGCAAAGCTTGTAAAGAGCGTGGGTAATCGTGGAGTAGTCAATAGCCAATCCGTGGACTTCGTTTTTGCTGTTTACCAGGGGATCGTCGCCGAGCATGTCGATTAATTCGGAGATTTCAAAACTGGTGTACAGCGGAGGGGATACCTGGTCGGCAAAGGCTGTACGGCGAATAAGTGTAAGTTGCTCAGCGTTTTCAGGAGCGTTTATCGTAACCATGCTGTTCGGAGATTGGTAAAAAACCGGAGGTATGGCATGAAAGCCTGAACCGATAAGCACTATTCTTGGCGACTTTGTTCTACGGACATAAACGATGTTGTCGGCTTTGGATGGAACTATATCGAGTGATATTTTCCCATTGGCTATTTCTTTGCTCTCGATGATTCGGTCATTACGGGCTAGTAAAGCTTCGTATGTTTGGACCCTGATTCTGGGGTCGGGATCATTAAGAAGCTTTCGCAGGACAGCCGCGGCGCGAAAAGATTTTCGATTTCTTCCGAATTCCTCGATGGCGGTTGGGCGGAATGAACTGGTTGTATCGTCAGCGAACTGTTCGAGTACTTCGACGGCAACATCATCGCCCATTCGGAATCCCGCTATCGCTGAATAGAAACGAACGTGAGGGAGTTCATGGGTGTAAAGTTTCTGAATAACCGGCAGAGTCTGGCGACCGATACCTTCCCAGGCAAGAGCAATATTGGCACCCGGTGCCGCTTTCTCTGTGATTTCCTGTGCCAAATCCCTGGTTCTTTTGTCTTTGAAACCCTGGTAATCGGGTAAGTAAAGATGACGCATAATTGCCAGAAAATGGAAAGGGTCTTCCGTGAAATCTGCCGGTACGCGAAGATTGATATAGGATGGCGAAGTCGCTTCCGCGATTTTCGACATCCCACCGAATCGCTCATTGATTGCCAGGGTTATTCTTCTGGCTTTCTGATAGGACGGTTGAGTCAGAACCAGACGCAGTTTGCGGGATTCCGTGGCCGTACCTCCTCCTATTACGGTTCCCTGGCGAGGATTGCGTTTGGTTGCCGATTTATTTTCGCCTGCAAATGGATTTATAAAGACCGGGCCATGAGCCGTTGCCAGGGCTTTGCCTTTTACGGACGTGGCGGCCGAGGTCTCTCGGTATATATATAAGTTGCACGTGTAAAGCGTTCCGCCCTCCAGAGACGTTGTTTGTGTGGCCGGAAGAGCGGTTACAGTTACATCGAATGATTGACCGGCCGTGGCTGCCGCAGGAATTTCCCCTTCGATTATCACTACTGCCGTGTCGAGATCCGCGAGAAACTGTTCAGGAGTTATAACGGCCGGTTTGATTCCCGTGCCCGCGAACTCCTTTCGTTTATACATATCCTGAATCAGTTGGCTTCTGATTCTTCTTGGGCATTCCTTTGAACCGCTGGTACCCAGTCCCGCTACGACACCGTATCCTCTGACCTTCATCTTGCGAAGCCCTTCCACCCAGCCTTGTTCTGCTATGGTGTCGCGGTAGGACAGGGACTTGGTCAGGTTGTCGATGTCCGCGTCAACGAAACCGTCTTCCACATCCGGTTTCTGTTTTTTGGAGTTCCATACAAAGGTACCAAATCCACCTTCGCATCCGGTGATTGAAAGGATGAATAGCAAGCAAAGTGTGTTGAGAGCGATTTTATTCACGGATCGTGGCTCCATCAGAGATTGAGCTAATTTGTGCGATACCTGGAAAACTGAACAGAGTCGCCAGGGCACGGCTTGAACCGGGTAGATTATCCCAGGAGTGGGGATAGCGTCAACTTGATAGGTTCTCAATAAGCTTAGATTCTCGAAAACCAACGAAAACCGGGTAGCTGCTGAAACGCCAGAAAGAAGGCACTCTGATACGGTTTGTTTTCGTTATTGCTATTGTCCGGTCGACAGGTAAGAATGCCGGGACGATTCCCTTTACTGGAATAAGCGGATTCCGGCACCATGAGGTTTATGGCGGAGGGGGCGGCTTGGACGCAGGCTGGGGGAAAGTTGAGTGTTGTTCGAGATGGTCGCCGTAGACTGCTAATCTCAGTTCTGTCGCATTCGGTTTTCGCGGATTATCTGCTTATTCGTGTGATGAGTTTGTAGGTGAGAATACTACCTTGTTTTTATTTATTATCGTCAATCAGGTCGTAGTGTCTGCGATCGAATGATGTTTCTGGTAGATATCCCAACTCGTCGCCTGGCGACCTCGGGCAATCCTGTTATTTACGGCTCAGCCGTAATAACGGAAAAGAGAAGCAGGTCTCTGTACGAAGATTTTCTAAATATACTCACAGCCGGGGGCCAATTACAGTGTCTGGAATCCTCAATAGTATAACCTTGTTATCGGACGGCAGTTCTAACTGCCTATTTCGTATCGTGGTTTTGTCTATCGGGAGATACGCGTAAAATCTGAATCAGTTTGAGAAGGTTTCCGCTTCATGCGCTGATAGGTGTGTTTTTGCCTGAATAGGATATTCGTTGTCCGTTACTTGCCCTGCTGTATGCCTGGTCGACGGGGGGGGCTTCCCAAAGGGGGATAGTCGGATATCGGTCAGCAAGTGGAGAAATCGGCAGGATTTATAGTGTTTGCTGCGAAAGGTTAAAACCGGGAACGATTGTATTGTCTGTCTGTGGATACAAACTGGATACATGTCTTATTGGTCGGATATGCGATTAAGGGCGATATTGTTTGAAACGCATATTAGCCTGCCGTACAATGAATACACGTGTTGTGGTTATGGGAAATGATTGTAGTTGAGCCGGAGTACGGATTGCGGGGAGTCTGTGTTTTTTCTAATGGCAGGTTAAATCGCTGGGGTAATTGATTATTCGGCTTGATGTCCTCCGCTGTGTTGTCGTTGTGGTTCTGGCTGTGAGGCTTACGAAAGGGGAAAAAAATGCGTTTAGTTGTTTTAGTTTCGTTCTTTTTGGGAAGCTTTACGTGTTTTATACAGCCTGTTCGTGGTGAATTGCCCACTGAAAAAGAGATGACTCTTGTTTGTCAGAACTGGCTCAACCTTGTAGTACACGAACAGGGGAGTTGGGCGGGAGTTACTGATCCGGCAATTACCCGGTTTGAAGACGTTGTTTCAGGGGAAAGGCTCCTGGCTCGTTGTTATATAATCGAACCTCGTGGATATATCGTTGTTCCCAACCTTAAAGAGCTGTCACCTGTCAAAGCTTATTCGGATGAATGTGATTGGGATTTGCACGGCAACGGCGGTGCGCCTGTTTTGATACGCGATGTGCTGGAGGACAGGCTGAACCGGTTTGTTGAGATATACGGTAGCATTGAAAAAAAACAGGATGAAAACAAACGTAATTGGTTTTCCAGAAATTGCCGCGAAAAATGGGAATACTTGTCGCAGCCGGAAGGGGAATTCCGAAGTCAACTGTTACGTAGTACGTCATCACTGAGATCGACCGGACCGTTGCTGAACACTTACTGGCATCAAAACTATCCTTACAACAATAATTGTCCCATGGGCGACGGTTCTCGTTGCATAGTGGGTTGCGTTGCTACGGCGCTTGCTCAAGTTATGCGATACCATGAATGGCCTCCTTATGGTAACGGCAGTTACAGTTACGATTGGGATGGCGATGATTCGTGTAATTTTGGCAGCGCAGCCGGGGCAGGGGAACTTACCGCTTATTTCGGTACGCCTTATGACTGGGACAATATGCCCACAACTTGCTACTACGGATGCACTGCTGCCGAGAAAAACGCGTTGGCCAATTTGTGTTATGATGTTGGAGTTGCCTGCGAAATGGATTACGGTGCGTGCAGTTCAGGAGCGTATATGGCTCGCGCTTTGCAGGTTCTGCCCGAATTTTTCTATTACGACGACAGTATTGATTTGGAATACCGTTCCAGCCATTCGGCCAATTCCTGGTTTAACATGATTAAAACGGAAATCGACGCTGGTCGCCCCATGTTTTATACCCTCAGGATGCAGGGCGGTGGGCACGCGATCGTATGTGACGGGTGGAGGGAGACGGGGGGCCTGAACCAGTATCATATGAACTATGGCTGGGGAGGCGGATCGACTGCCTGGTACACTGTCGACGACTTGAATGGGACGAACGATCCTTATCTGGAAGAACTGATTCGTCGAATCTTCCCTGCTGGTGATTGTAACGATAATAAGATATTCGACTCGGAGGATATTTCTACCGGGTATTCACTGGATTGCCAGAATGACGGTGTACCCGACGAGTGTCAGATCGCGGGAAACGACTGTAATGGAAATTCCATACCGGATGATTGCGAAACCGCGGGTTTGATAACTGTTCATCCTGCTGATCAATTTATTTGTCCTGGAGGTTCCGTATATTTCAGTTTGACTGCGTCAGGGGCGACTTCCTATCAATGGTATAAAGACGGGGGAATTCTTTACAACGGTGGGCGAATTTCGGGAGTTAATACCGATGAATTGACTATTTCCGACTCTCTGGTCAGTGACGCGGGGGAATATACCTGCGTGGTGAATTTCGGCTGTCTGGAAGCTGAAAGTATTCCAGCTGCTTTAGTCGAAGTTGTGGATTCTGTAATTGTACAGCAGCCGGCGCAGAACATTGTTGCATGTGCAGGCAATGCAGTACAACTGTCTTTTGAGGTTTCTGGGGTCGGATTGGATTACGTCTGGCAAAAAGACGGTGAAGCTTTGATTGATGATAGTAGAGTAACGGGCGCGAATTCCAGCACGCTTATGATTGCTGGTTTGCAATCTGATGATCAGGGGGAATACCGTTGTCTGGTTAGCGATCCATGTGGTGAATCGCTGTTGTCCGATGAAAGCATAGTCTCGTTGGAAAGTGAGATTGTTGTTCAGCCCCAGGACACTTGTGCGGAAATCGGCGGCACCGCGAGGTTTACTGTCAGAGCATCCTGTGTTCCAGGACAGACTCTAAGCTACTACTGGCGTAAAGGCAGTACTTATCTTACCGATGGGGGGGCGGTTTCCGGCAGTCATTCTGATACGCTTACGATAACAGGTGTAACTGGCGACGATGCCGGAATGTATAGAGTTACGATTCTTTCTCAGAATTGCGATCTTTTTAGTATGGAAGCATTTCTAACTATTGGGGGATGCCCAACTTGTTCCAGCTCACTGCTCGGTGATATGGATAATGACGGCGATTATGATCTTGCCGATCTTCAAGGTTTCACTGCCTGCTATGGAACAAATGTTATCGCGGTGCCGGAATGTGTTTGTGCCAATATCGATGACGTTGATGATTATGTGAACAGCGATGATTGGCAGGTATTACAGATGCTTATGGTCGGTCCGCGGTAGTTTCAATTGACGTGGTTTGTGCTGGCATTAGAGCCGCGACTGGTTCAGCGAAAGGTTGAAGCAGGGACGGTGGTTATTCTCGCTGGCAATGCGGGCGGATTCTGCTGCTTGTTGTGTGTTGGGGTTTTGCCAATATCGGTAACGGTCGCATATGAACTTCGAATCAGCTGCAACTGTCATTATTTTGAGACTGTACCAGGTTCGCATTTGCAAAATCCCTAATATGGGATCGAGGCGGACATTCATGCGAATGCGGGAGGATGTTCATATCCTGTTCTGGTTATTAAGGTAGGGCGTCTCTCTCTTTTTGAATAATTCCAAGGGAGTTTTTACCTTGGAGCCGAGTATTGTCACTTCTGGTTGTGAGGTCTTATAACTGTAGTCTTTAGTAGTAAATCGGCTAAATGGCGGTTAATCGTGCTTTTGTTATTGCATTCAGGTACTTGGATCACACGTGGGAAACACTTTGGAAATAAACCGGGTGTTTCGCCTTGGGGAATATGTTTGTCTGCAGTTACCCCATTGTCTTAGGTCCTGTAATAGATTCGTTGAAATGCATGCTTCCATTCGCTAAACTTACGTTAAGGTCTTGGTATACATGATGTTTGGGATATTTTGAGGTATATATCTCTTTTACATTCAGGCTACGTGGCGAAAGGGTCGCGTTCCGTTTTAGTGGCTGGGGTGCCATTGAAATTCCCAATAAAACCTCGTTCTGTTTATGAGACTTGAGCCTTGTTTGTGTGTAAGTTCATGTTGTTTTAACGCCGATACGCGTTATGTAGGGGCTTGGTATCCCCGTGACAGGGCGTTGGTGGTTGCAACCGTATCTGGGCGATTGATTTACGGTCCTTGGGATAAAGTATGAATTCACAATAGTTTGGTTTATGGGCTATTGGCCCGGGAATACTGATAGTGCTTCGCGGGAGAGATTATATAGGAGATGGATCGATGGTGTGCAGGTTTAGTTGCATTGGGTTGGCTTTGTTGGTTTGTGCCGCTTTTTCGTCGGCGCAAGTTACTGGTCCATTATCCGGTTCTACTGCTGAAGTGGTAGAGGCGGATGGAGTTTATTGGACTTCATCTTATAAACCGCAGGCTACGGAAATACAATTGCCATCGCTTCGCAGTGGGTTAAGAGGCGTTGTTGAATATCCGGAATTTCGCATGGGCCCGGTTGATCTGCAGAAAATCCAGAAGGAGGACTCTGAGCGCGAGTCCAAGGGATTGCCGCCAAGGGTTGGTATCAGCAGAAAACTAACCGAATCTATCAACGGTGAATGGAACGATACTCCGGATGGGGGGACCATCTGGAGCGCCGAGATTACGGCTGAGGGCGCTCTGGAAACGCGATTGCATTTTGAAAACACCAATTTGCCCGAGGGAGGCGAACTTTATGTTTATTCCCCTGCGGTGTCCGGTTCGGTAGCAGGGCCATACTCACTGACCGGGCCATACGGCAACGGTAGTTTTTGGGCGGCTACCATGCCCGGAGAAACAACTCGTATTGAGTATTATATTCCCCATCGAGAGTCGTTTGGTGTGCCGTTTGATATTACCGAAATCGGGCATATGTACGATGCGGTTAAACCAGAATCCAAAGACCTGCGCAGCCCTCTCGATTGTATGCTTGATGTAGCCTGTTATCCTGCCTGGGAGGATTTGAGCTACGCCGTCGCCAAAATGCTGTATTCCGAGGGCGGCGGTTGGTATAATTGTACCGGAACCTTACTCGCAACTCAAAACAACGATCACACCCCGTATTTCCTGACCAGTGCTCATTGCATTGATACCCAGGCGTCCGCTCAGACATGTGAGTTTCGCTGGTTCTACCAGAACCAGACTTGTAACGGCGCTCAAATGAGTTCCCAATACAGCTATGGAAGTGAGTTGCTGGAGACATCCGGATATGTCAATGAGCAAATCACCGGCGCGGATTGGACCCTGCTGTTGGTGAAAGGTGCTTTACCTTCCGGGGTATACTGGAGCGGATGGACGACCGCGAATCCAATGACTGGCGAATACTCTGTTGGGATACACCATCCGAGCGGAGTAATTAAAAAATGGAGCAGGGGATTGCGATATTACGGAGGGTCGGATTTCCATCGGATTCTTTACGATATTGGGGAAGGAACTATCTACTACGGTTCCTCCGGCTCCGGTATATGGCGCGAAAGTGATCAGAAACTGTTTGGTAACTGCAGTTTCGGTTTTGGCGAAGCCGGTTGTGATCACACCGATGTTTCCGTTTATTACGGACGGTTCGCCAGCTATTATTCCACCATTTCCTCCTATCTTGCAGGCGGTGAGGACGACGATCTTGAGTCGAACGATACCTGTGCCAGTGCTGTTTGGATGGAGGAGGGAGAATATTCGGATTTAGTGGTGAAGGATGTAGCGGAGGATTGGTACCGAGTGGCGCTCGGTTATGGCGATCAGCTTGTGGTAAACCTTAGTTTTATCAACAACTACGGTAACATAGATGTGCAGTTATATGACAGTTGCGGCGGAAGTGTTGTGGCGTCCGCGACAACCAACAGCAATAACGAAACACTTACATATACCAATACCGGTGCCGCTGCGGATTATTTTATAAGGGTTTTTCTTAGCAACGATACGCGGAATACCTACGATATGTCGATTACCGGTGTTTTTCTGGATTGTAACGGAAGCGGTATAGACGATGTCTGTGACATAGATTGTGGAGCACCCGGCTGTTCGGGTTTACCCGGCTGTGGAACCAGCAACGACTGTAATGGCAACCTCATTCCGGATGAGTGCGAGCCCGACTGTAATGGCAATGGGATTGCGGATGAATGTGAGATCGACGCTATGGTGGTGGCCGATCCCGTTGATCAAATGGGTTGTGCTGATAGCGATTCACTCTCTTTGACGGTGAATGCCCCGGAAGCTCTTGGTTTCCAATGGTATAAGGGAACGACGGCAGTTACAAACGGTGGTAACATTTCCGGAGCTGGCACCGCTCAGTTAACCTTCTCTCCTGTTGGATCAGCTGATGCTGGCTTGTACCATTGTCATGTCATTAAAGGGTGTATTGAGGCTGATAGTGAAGAGGCGGAAATCACTGTAATCGAAGGGTCGGCAAGCATAACTGAGCAGCCTCAGCCTTCGGTTGCAGTTTGTGGAGGGGCGACTGTAATCTTTGATTGCCAGGCATCCGGATTAGCGATTTCTTTCCAGTGGTACAAGGATGGAATACAACTATACAATGGTGGAGATGTCTCCGGAGTTGATACCGACACACTGCATGTGGCCAATGTTGATGGAGACGATGTTGGAAGTTACACCTGTTTGGTTAGCAATCCATGCGGTAGTGTGGAATCTGATCCGGGGGTTTTACTAATCGATCTGTGGTTCGATTCTCACCCGCAGGATACCTGTGGCGAGCTGGGGGAACAGGCGGTTTTCCATGCACACGCCTCTTCCGAAACGCCACAAACTATCGATTATTACTGGTACAAAGATGGTGGACTCCTTTCCGACGGCGGTAATTTATCCGGAACTCGTACTGAAACGTTGACTGTAACTGGTTTGACCGCCGCTGATGCGGGGCAGTATTACGTTCGCGTGCTGGGAACGACCTGCGATTTGTACAGCAATGAGGCCACTTTACAGATTGGAGGTTGCCCGGCTTGTCCGAATCCCGGCGATATGGATGGTGATTTGGATTACGATCTGGCCGATTTGCAGCAGTTCACCGCGTGTTTTGGTGCGGATGTCACTGTAGAACCACTTTGTCTCTGTGCCAATATCGAGGACACTGACAACATAGTAGACCTTGATGACTGGGCGGCTTTGGAAGCGATTTTAGCCGGACCAAACTAAACTTTTTACTTATTGGATAAATCCGAACGCCTGTCAGCGCAAAAGCTGGCGGGCGTTTTTTTTATGAAGCGATATCGGCGAATCGCTCGCCTGTTGTTCTAGCTGCAAAAATATCAGGTAGTCAGTTCAATGAACCCGTAAGGCTCGCGTTAGCTTGACTACTGCAATTCGACATTCCAATATGCATGGTCGAGGAAGTGCTTCCACGAACGGTATTTGGCCTCTGACAGTTTAATATTAACCGCTGGGCTGCGCCTTGGTTTAATCGGAGTGGTTAATAGCTTCATATGTGCCTGCTGCGGTGTTCTACCGCCTTTTTTGACGTTACATTTTAAGCAACAGCAGACTATGTTCTCCCAGTTCGTTCCGCCACCCTGTGACCTGGGTATTACGTGATCCAGACTGAGGTCAAGGGTTTTGAATTTCCCGCCGCAGTACTGACATAAATTACCATCTCGGGCATATATATTCCGACGGTTAAACTTAACTTCCTGCTTTGGGAGTTTGTTAAAGGTTAACACGCGAATAATACGGGGGACAGCAATATCGAAATTGATGGTCCTCACCCAGTCGTGTTCGGCCGGGTGAAACTCTTTGCGGAACTTGCTTAACTCGGCCCAATCTTCGAAGTTGTAAGAAACATAGCGTCCATCTTCAGCATGGACTATCTCTGCAACTGGCCTGTCATCCTCTTCCTTGAAAAGCAGGGAGAACGCGCGTCTGGCACTGACAATGCGCAGTGCTACATAGTGAGCGTTAAGCATTAAAACACTGGAATCAAGCCCCGACCTGGGTGTATCAGGATATGTTATCGATCCGTTTGGGAAGGCTACACCTCCTTTATGGTTGTGCATCCGATACCGTATGATTTTTATCCCACGCTGTCCGGACGCAAATCAATACCGCTATTATTAGTCTAAGGTCTATTTGGTCCTTGGGGCAAGGAATTAAGGGGAAAAATCGCACATAAACGGGTTAAAAAACGGTTAAGAGCCGATTTGAGTCCCTAAGGAAGGGGAAAATGGACGCTGGTTAGTACTCATTACGTTGCTTTGTTGTATGTGACTACGTTGCTTTGTTGTATGTGACAAAGGAGTGATAAACCTCCTGGTGGGTGTTTGTTTATCTGGGACGAGTAAATTATGAGTGAATTTTTACATAGTACTTGTCAGCAAATAACACTTTGTGTTGTTTTTTTAAATAGCAATTAACGCCGTACGATTCTAGCAAAAACATTCGTATTTGTATGATTAGGCGGAAATTCGATGCAAGTTAGGAACTTTGAAGCGGCCTGAGTGGCAGGCTTTTTCCGGGGATTAGGGTGATCACCCTATGATTACGGCGAAAATAAGGGCCGATATAAAAAAAGGGGCGACCCGGCCGGCTAGGTCGGGGGCACCGACCGGGTCGCTCACCAACACGTTTCTTCTTTTTAACTGAGCAAAAAATCCAGCCCGTTGTTCAGTGGTATACCGTTTCTTTTCGCCATATTGCTTCGTGAGTCGGAACGATGATTATCGGCCACCACTATGCAATATTATCGGGCAAACAATAGGTTTATTGCGATAGGGCGTCTTGCTGAATGTTAAAAAAGAGTAGGGATAAATCCCCTAGTTAAAATACGTAATTGATCAGTATGGAACGACGTGTCTGATCCCAATTCATCCATTGCTTCGCTTGCGATTACTCTTTTACAACCCAAAGTGCCATGATGCTTCACTGATAAAACCAATGACCTTGCCGTGATCGTTAGATCTACTTGACCTGCGCGTACGTTTGTGCAGCCTTAAACCAATGGAGTTTGGAAAATCCAAATCGCCTGAAGGGGGGCGATTTTCTGTGAAATCGGTTGTTCAAAATGAACGGTACACGATCAACGCATGATTGAATGCGTTTTCATTTGCCGCGTGTCACGGTTGGATTAAGTTCGATATGCAGAGGGGGGGGGGTATTGGAAAATGGTTTGCTAGCGATACCGGTTAAATAGTCGTCCCTGAAAAACTCAAAAAACACAATAAGTAAAGGCTGTTTTTTGATTTTGCGATGGTAAAATTTGCAGAGTAATGGACGTTCTATCTCCAAAACCTTGCAATTTCGGGACGCTTTTATGAAACCCCAATCCCATCGACGAGACGAATTCGAGCTATTTCAAGCTCATTTTGACCAGCTTCTTAACCCTGAGCATGAGTTGATACAGTTGGCGGGCAAGATCGATTGGTCTCGGTTTGATGCCGCGTTTGGCGAATGTTTTCACGAAAAACTGGGAGCTCCGGCCAAGCCGACCAGGCTTATGGTTGGCTTGAATTACCTCAAATACGCCTACAATGAGTCGGACGAGTTGCTCGTAGCCCGCTGGGTAGAGAATCCGTATTGGCAGTACTTCTGCGGTTACACTCACATGCAACACAAATTCCCTATCCACCCGACAAGTATGACCAAATGGCGTAACCGGATTGGCGATAAACGGCTTGAAGATCTGATCAAGGAAACAATTCGGGTGGCCCTCGAAGGAAAGCACTTGACGAAAAAGGATCTTGAGTGTGTCAACGTTGATACAACTGTCCAAGAGAAAAACGTGACTTTCCCCACCGATTCCAAGCTGTTGTTAAAAGCTATCTGCAAACTTGCTGAAGCGGCCAAGGCGCGTGGTATCAAATTGCGTCAGTCGTATATTCGAGTAGGCAAGTCGGCATCACTGAAGGCATCTCGCTATGCTCATGCCAAGCAGTTCAAACGTATGAGGCGCAAGATCCGCAAGCTCGGCACATACGTCGGCCGATTGATACGTGATATTGGTCGTAAATTTCCCAACCCGGATGATGAGTTGTCTGACCTATTGAAAGTTGCGGATCAAATTCGTAATCAGCAACCAAAGGACAAGAATAAGATTTACAGCCTGCACGAGCCTGAAGTTAAGTGCATCAGCAAAGGTAAAGCTCGCACTCGATACGAGTTTGGGCAGAAGATCTCCGTAACAACCACCAATGGTGGTAATTGGATAGTCGGGTGTAAACTGATGGAAGGTAATCCATACGACGGGCACACCTTGGACGCCGCCATTTCTGATGTCGAGGAGATTACAGGTGTTTCGGTGAGCAAGGCCTACGTTGATAAGGGATATCAAGGACATGATTATACCGGCGATGCCGAAGTACACATCGCGGGAAAAGGCAAGAAGGACGTTTCACGTCGAGAGCGCAAGCGGAGAAAACGCCGAGCGGCGGTGGAACCCAAGATCGGACACCTGAAAAGTGATCATCGTATGGGCCGGTGCTTCCTGGCCGGTTTAACCGGCGACGCGATCAACGCCGTGCTTGCTGGAGCCGGATCGAACTTGAGAAAACTACTCGGCTTACTCCGTCAGAAAGCAAGGCGATCATTTTTTGCCGTTATTTCATGGCTAAGATTCCTGGTCTTCGAAGTTCAAAAAAATCGAGCCGTTTATCCTGCTGCCGGATAGTCGCCTTTTTCAGGGCCGACTAAATAGCTTGTTGAAAATCTTGTGCATGTAGTACTCTGCTTCCGCCTAAAATCGTACGTGGTTCAAGGGGAGGCGATACCTTCACGGAAAGCGAATCTTGCCAGATCCACGCGATCATGAATATCCAGTTTGTTCATCAAGCTGGTTTTGTGGTTGTCAACCGTTTTCGGGCTGATGTGCATTACGCTGGCGATTTCTTTAACCGACATTCCCTTGGCTACGTAACGCAGTAGTTCCACCTCTCGCAGTGTGAGTCTTGATGCTCGCGAAGTGGTTTTTGCAGCTAACCGTGGACCTTCCGGCGCATTTACCATGCGAGACTTGATCTCATTGGAAAAATGCACCCAGCCTTTTGATACGTCGCGAATAGCCTGCCTGATAGTGGTGAATGGTTCACTTTTGGTGACGTATCCCCATGCTTTGGCCTGCAACGCCTGGGCTATATATACTTCATTACTGAAAGCGCTTAGAAAGATTATTCGCGTGTCCGGTTGTTGGGCCAGGATGGTTTCCGCCGCAGCAAAAGCGCTAAGACCAGGCAGGTCGATGTCCATGAGAACTACATCTGGGTTGGCTTTTGCGGCCTCGTCTATTCCGTTGTCCGCATCCGCCGCCTCACTTACCACCGTCATGTCTGATTCGGCGTTTATTTGTGCAGCCAAACCTTCACGAAATACGGCATGATCGTCGATAATGAGAACCGTTATTGTTGAATTGGAGGTTATCATTATTCTTAGCTCCTGCTCGAATTAGGCGGTATATTCCTCGTTATTCATTTGCTTTCAAAGGTATTGCGTAAAACAGTAAGCGATAAATCCCGTAATCTCACTTTAAAACGCTGATTGTCTTCCTCTTCAGCGATCAGTGTTTTCCCCTGGGACGCTTGCCGACGACACCTCCCCGGTAGCTTTGGTTCGGCTTGCTTTGCAACAAAACCGAGTAAAGTTCGTATCTTCTTTCGCGGTCCGGTTACCTCGCAATTGTCCGCTATTATACCCAAAATCCAACGCTAATGTTGAGGTTATTGATCTTTCAATCCATTTTTATATTGCGGCTCTTACGACAAACTGGGCAATTTTTTAAGGCTCTTCTTGATTTCAAACCGTTCAGATTTGGCGTGACGTATTTGTGGCACATTCTTTGTTGCTGTTACAAAAATCACGTTATGGAGAGTTGTTGGTGTAATGGTTGTGATTCTTTGTCGACAACACCTGCTTGCCGAGTGGTTGTGTTCGTTGCGTTGTAATTGTGTTTTTAAGCAGATTCTACACTATAGGCAGGTTTTCGATTGCTTCATATGTTTAAACGGGTAAGGGATCGTCAGCAGTAAACCTGACGTAAAATCGCTTTAGTTAGAATTCCGCTTATTTACAGGTATTGAGAGAGGTTGGGGGATTTTGGATGGAGTCGGTAGGGTGTTTACCTCTCTGGTTTCTTGCCGGTGGGTTTAGCTTGGTTGGGACATATCGTAATAGCCGGAAACTACGATATCCTGAATGAGGTCGATTGCAGAGTACCTGGGGAAGCCGCTTATCGTTGGCCGGATACGAAAATCGTGATCCGATGTCTGGGGAGTGCTGAAGTGCCGGATAAACCGATTATTCCAAAAACTTGCCTGTTTGCTTCTCTGGGTTACGCTGCCGCTGTAGAAATCTGCTTAATGAACTTATTGGTTACCTGTGTTTTTTAGAAAATCGAAATAATCCCTTGTGCTGATTGGAGGGCTTTCAAACGATGCCCATTCCCTTTTGCGTGAAGCGATGAATTGCCGTTAGCTGGGGGTAATGGGAAAAACTCAATGTTTCGCGATTAATCAATACCCTGTTCCGCCAGCCAGCGTTCCGCGTCTATTGCTGCCTTACAGCCCATGCCCGCTGCGGTTATGGCTTGTCTGAAAACTGGATCGGCGACATCTCCGGCGGCGAATACTCCTTCCACTGACGTGGTTGAGCGGAACGGATCTCTAAGTTTCAGGTAACCCGACTCGTCAGTTTCCAGTTGCCCTTCAAGAAAAGCAGTATTTGGGGTATGTCCTAATGCGAGAAACATCCCTTTGACGGCCAGGTCTGTGGTCTTTTCTGTCTTTTTGTTAAAAACGCGCAAGGCGGTTACGCCTTCCTCGTCAGAACCGAGAACCTCTTCAACCACTGAGTCCCAGACAACCTCGATTTTGTCGTTATTAAAGGCTCTCTTCTGCATGATACGACTGGCGCGAAGCTGGTCTCTTCGATGGATTATGTACACGGGGTCGGAAAACTTGGTAAGGAAAAGAGCTTCTTCAATGGCCGTATCTCCTCCGCCGATTACTGCAACCGGAACATTGCGGTAGCGGGGCATACCTCCATCACACGTGGCACAAGCGGTTACACCGAGCCCTGCTTTACGGTAATACTGCTCTGATTCCAGCCCCAGCCAATTTGCGGATGCGCCTGTGGCTATGATAAGCGAGTGAGCGAAGGTCTCCCCGCCTTTGTCGTCGATTATCTTGAACGGGCGACTTGAGAGATCGAGTTTTACAGCGTTTCGACCTTCAACGCGAACCTCAAAGCGTTCTGCCTGTTTACGCAATGCCTGCATCATTTCGGGACCGGTTATGCCGGTTGGGAATCCCGGATAGTTTTCAACCTCCGTTGTGAACATTAACTGTCCACCAGGAATCATTCCGCTATCGCTGGAAATCGCGCCTTCAAACAGAAGGGGGGACAGGTTGGCTCTGGCGGCGTAAATGGCAGCAGTCCAGCCGGCAGGTCCTGATCCGATGATTATGGTTTTCTCTATTTCGTGCTTGTTAGCCATCTTAGTTCAAGTTCCGAAAACAAAGTCGTTTACAATTCGCATGGCAAAGCATACGTTTGCAGTTACCAAAAGACAAGAAGAAGTAATTGCGGTAATCTTGTCGACACATTATCAACATGGCGAATGCGGCAATGGGCGAGGATTTTGCCGTCGAAAACTCCGCCAATAACGGTGAAAGGACCAGAACCATGCGATTTGCAGCTATTCCGATTGCCCTTGGGATATTGATATTGACGACAGGGTGTGAATCTCCGGCACCAACCAGGGAGGTTCGTTTTTCCAGTGATTCCTGGTCCTTTCGTGGTTACGAGGGCAGGAAAATGCAGACGGACCATTTCGATGTCTATTCCACTTTAGTCGACTCCGGGCTGGAAGAGGCGTTACCCGCCTTCCTGGAAGCCGCTTATGAACAGTACAGCTCCCTTCTTCCGCCTCCCGATGGCCAGTTCCCGCGCCTGCAGACCTACGTTTTCGATAACAGGGTTCAATGGGAGCAGTTTACTTACGATACTTTTCCCACCAAATACGATATTTACAGGAGAATCAATGCCGGTGGTTACGCAGAGGGAAACCAGTGTGTCATTTATTACCTGCGGCGAATGTACACCCTGTCTGTTCTGGCGCATGAGGGGATGCATCAGTATTTCGCCAACTATTTCAAGGTTCGCTTGCCGGCCTGGTTGAATGAAGGGCTGGCTACGTACTGCGAATCATATGATCTTCCGGGAGGAAAACCTCGTTTTACGCCGCAAAGAAATACGTTTCGCCTGAATTCACTGAGGCAATCGCTTAGTGCGGGGGCCTTCTTACCTATTCGCGATATGCTTTCGACGGATGCGGGACAAGTTGTCGTTCAGGGCCGATCACGAGTTACAACGACCTATTACGCGCAGGCATGGGCAATGACTGTTTTCATACGTCATGGTGCGGGTGGGCGGTATTCTGCGGGGTTTGACCGCCTTTTGGAAGGCATTGTGGCCGGCGATATGCCTCGAATGGCCCAAGCGGCGAAGATACGGGCACCAGAGCCGAGTAAAACGAGTTATGGAGAGGCGGTTTTTCGGGCCTACATAACCGAAGATCTGGAGGTATTTGAACGCGAATTTAAAAAATATCTGTATGAGTTGGCCGGTTTTAAGGTCCCATCCTGAGGTCGTTTTATCCAGCTCCATTACTAATGTTCTGGTGAAGTTGGGAGTAGTCGCAATAACCGGAAAACTCTCCTGACTCGCCCTGAAAACAGCGATTACGAGTTTCGGAAAGGGCGTTTTAGTGCTGTTAGGCAGGACTATGGTTTGTTGGGAGAGGCTTAAACCACAGGAAGGGGGCCGGAGGAAACAGGTGAAGAGGGCGGCATAGGAGGTAAAAAAACGGGGCGCAATGTTGATAACGAATTTTTATGCTTCGCTTCAGTTGACAAGAAAATTAAAGAATGTATTCTCGCCATGCTCTAGCGAGATTTTTGTTTCTCTCTTGCGGCAGGAACCGCGAAAGGTAGTTGATAGTGTCGGCTAGCGAGAAGATTAGAATTCGGATGGAAGCGTACGATCATCGTACGCTAGACGCTTCGGCGAACGAAATCGTGGAGCATGCGAAGCGAACGGCCGGCGGCGTTGTGGGTCCGGTTCCGCTCCCTACCAGGGTCGAGCGATATACCGTTCTTCGCGGCCCGCACATTGACAAAAAGTCTCGGGAACAGTTTGAGATGCGTACCCACAAACGTTTGATCGAGATTTTTGAGCCTACTGCTCGAACGATTGAATCGCTTAACCGGTTGGTGGTTCCGGCTGGCGTGTTTGTGAAAATCAGGACCTAATTCCGTAATTGATTGATGCCTTTGGCAGCGATAGTTGTTTGCGGTCAAGGGTGTCTTTGTTGTTTCCGCTTTGATGCGGCTAGCAGGAATGTATGCGGTTTGGATCGATATGGTCCCTCCCGCTGATTATTGTAAGTGAGTTTGCGATGATACCGGCCCTACTTGGCAGAAAAATAGGAATGACCCGAGTGATCGACTCCTCTGGAGAGGTTACCCCGGTTACGGTCATCAAGGCTGGTCCCTGTGCTGTTTTGCAGGTGAAAGATTGTGAGACGGATGGCTATCACGCTATCCAGCTTGGTTTCGAAGATGCTAAGCCTCACCGCTCGACCATGCCCCTGATTGGACATGCCGGGAAATCCGGTACCGGTCCGAAGCGGGTTTCTCGGGAGGTTCGCTATATGGACGCTCCGGACCTGCAGGTTGGGGAAGTGGTAACGGCCCAGTGCTTCTCGGATAACGAGGTCAAATACGTCGATGTCTGCGGCACGACCAAAGGTCGTGGTTTTGCCGGCGGTATGCGTCGTTGGGGTTTTGGCGGTCAGCCAGCTTCGCACGGCGTTGAGCGTAAGCACCGTAGCCCCGGAAGTATTGGCGGTCATGCTAACCTGGGTACAGGTCGTAATATTCGCAAGGGCAAGAAGATGTCGGGGCACATGGGTGACGCAAAAGTTACACAGCGCTGTCTCAAGCTTGTTGCTGTAGATGTAGTTAATAATTTGTTGTTGGTTAAAGGTAGTGTTCCGGGGCCCAAAAGCGGGCTCCTTTTTGTGCGCCAATCCAAGACGAAAGGGTAAGGCTTGGTCATTAGACCATGAGCTTGGGTGCCATGATAGAAGTACCTGTTTACAAGATGGATGGCCAGCAGGCTGGCACGGTCGAGATCGATCCGGCAGTGCTTGGCGGCGAAGTTCGCCCCAAGTTGCTGAAGCAGGCGGTTGTGATGTATCAGGCGAATAGTCGCCAGAATACTGCCGCGAGCAAAAGCCGGGGGATGGTCGAGGGATCAACGAAAAAGCTCTACCGTCAGAAGGGCACCGGTAACGCCCGCATGGGTGCCATAAGGACCTGTGTTCGTCGCGGTGGTGGTGTTGCTTTTGCGAAGGGGCGGCAGAACTACGAGCAGGCGCTTCCTAAGAAGATGCGTCGGTTGGCCAGAAACAATGCTATTTTGGCCAAGCTGCAGTCGGGTAATGTTGCCGTTGTCGAGGATCTGAAGTTCGAGGCTCCCCGAACAAAAGTTTTCGCCAGTATGTTGAATGCGATTGGTGCGGATCGCGGTTGCGTGGTCGCTATGGCGGGCCAGGATCGCAATACCTACCTAGCCGGGCGCAATATTGCGAAAACGGAAGTGAAGCCGGTACGTGAGCTTAACGCTTATGACGTGCTTCGTCGGAAAAAACTGATATTGACCAAGGAAGCTTTTGAGTGTCTCAAAGCCGACCCTATACTTCTGCGTAGTAATAACGGGTAAGCGATCGCTATGGATATCTATCACGTAATTAAACGACCGCTGGTAACCGAAAAAGGTACTCATCAGTCCGCGCTACAGTTCGACGCGTCAAAGTCGCAACCGGCGCGGGGCGGGGCGTACTCTTTTGAGGTTCACAAGGATGCTTCCAAGCCGGCTATTAAGCAGGCGATTGAGAAGATTTATAACGTAAAGGTTCTTTCTGTTCGTACTTCGAATCGAAAAGGAAAAGCCCGTCGTGTCCGGTTCAAAATCGGGCAAACGGCTTCTTGGAAGAAGGCAATTGTCGTTTTGGACTCTTCCTCGCATATTGATTTGTTCTAGTGGACGGTTTGGCCGCCTTTGTAAGAAACTTGAGGTTTTTAGATGGGCATCAAAGTATATAAACCTACCTCTCCTGGGCGACGCAAATCGTCGGTGAATGACTACGTCGAGATTACGGACAAGAAAAAGCGTCCGGAGAAGTCATTGACCCAGCGTCTGGTGAAGCATGGTGGTCGTAATCATCATGGGAAAATCACCGCTCGACATCGTGGTGGTGGTGCTCGTAAGATTTACCGGATCATCGATTTCAAACGTCGTAAGGATGGAGTTGTTGGAACCGTAAAGGCTATTGAATACGATCCAAACCGCTCTTGCCATATTGCTCTGGTGGTTTATGCTGATCAGACGAAGAGTTATATCCTCGCTCCGGTCGGCGTAAAGGCGGGGCACACTGTAGAAAGCGGCGAAAAGGTCGAGCCGAAAGTCGGCAACTGCATGCCGCTGAAAACCATTCCTGTCGGTATGGATGTTCACAATATTGAGTTGAACATCGGGCAGGGCGGAAAGCTGGCTCGCAGTGCCGGTTCCTCTTGCAGGTTCCTGGCTCGTGAAGGAGATTGGGCTACTCTAGTTCTTCCGTCAGGCGAAATGCGGCAGGTCCGGGTCGAATGCAGAGCGACAATCGGTCAGATCGGTAACACTGATCATCAGAACCTGCGGATTGGTAAAGCAGGCCGGAAACGACATATGGGTCGACGTCCTCACGTTCGAGGAACGGCCATGAATCCCGTCGCTCACCCGTTGGGCGGTGGTGAGGGCAGAAGCGGTGGCGGTCGTCACCCCTGTAGCCCGACAGGTATCCTTGCCAAGGGTGGCGGAACTCGCAGCCCGCGCAAGACCTCCAATAAGCGTATTCTCCGTCGGCGCAAGAGTCGGCGTTATGGGCAGAAAACTCTGCCTAAGAAGTAGTGGAAGTAATAGTTACTTGGTTAGAGGCATCGTCGGGCTGTATGCGGCATAGTTGAGCCGAACAGCAGCTTGCAGCCGGTATTCGGTCGAGGCGTCCAAGCAGGGACGAGGTAGGCTTATGGCACGTTCGCAGAAAAAGGGACCGCATGTGGATGAGAAACTCTTCCACAAGGTCATGAAGGCGAAGGAAAGTGGAAATCACTCTCCCATCCGTACATGGTACCGTCGTTGCACGATCGTTCCCGAGTTCATCGGGCACAAGTTCGATGTGCATAACGGGAAAATGTTCAACACTATCATTGTTACGGAAGATATGGTTGGACATAAGTTAGGTGAGTTCAGTGCCACACGTTCGTTCCGCGGGCATGCTGGGGCTAAGAAATAACCTCTGTAGCGGTTTTCCGTGGAATCATAGGTAGGTGAGTCGATGGCGAATTCAGCAGTAAAAGTCGAAGCTCGAGAGTGGAAAGCGGTTCATCGCTACGCTCGGATGAGTGATAGAAAAGCTCGACTGATCATGGATATGATCCGTGGCCTGGACTGCGATGTGGCGATGGATCTATTGAAGTTTAATCATCGTCGTGCGGCGTCGTTTATTGCCGGTGTTCTTAAGTCGGCAATGGTGAACGCTGATGAGCAGGAAGCGGATATGAGCCGTTTGATCGTGTCCGAGGCCCGGGTAGATGGCGGTCCGTACTATCGTCGGTTCCGTCCAAAAGATCGAGGTCGTGCTCATCCAATAGCGAAACGCACGTGCCATTTGATAGTTAAGGTTTCTGAGCGGTAAATCGCGGCGGATAGTTAACGCGCGATTAGGACAAGACCACCGATTAGCGGTGGAGACAAACGGAGTTAACCGTGGGTCAGAAGGTTCATCCAACAGGGTTTAGAGTCGGCATCACCGAGGACTGGCGTTCTCGCTGGTATGCACCGAAGGCGGCTTTTGGGGAGTTTCTCCTGGAAGACCAGAGGATGCGGAAATTCATTGATGCACGCCTCAACCAGCAACCGCCGTATGCAGCGGTGTCCCGTGTGGACATTGCTCGTACTCGGAATGAAGTAAAGGTTGTTCTGCATACGGCGCGCCCGGGCCTGGTTATTGGGCCGAAAGGTGCCGAAGTGGACAAGCTTAAGGAGGCTCTTGAAGACATGATTGATCGTAAAGTTACGGTCAACATCATGGAAATCAAAGCTCCGGATACGGATTCCCAGCTGGTTGCGGCTTCGATTGCCGAGCAGTTGAAAAAGCGAGGCGGTTTCCGTCGTGTGCTGAAGATGCGAGCTGATGCTGCTGTTGCCGCTGGCGTTTTGGGAATCAAGATTATGGTTTCCGGGCGGCTGGGCGGTGCGGAGATGGCCCGTAAGGAAAAAATCATACGCGGCTCCATTCCCGCTCACACTTTGCAGGCCCACGTTGATTATGGGTTTGCTTCCAGTTTCACCAAATACGGTGTAATCGGTGTTAAGGTGTGGATTTACACCGGCAGGTATGGTGAAGAAGTTGCGGTTACCGGAGCTCCGAGCCGCGGTGCGTATACTAAGGGTAAGCGGGGTTAGCCCGATTAGTCAGTAATTTCGTCGTGTGCCGTTTTCGGCAGCCGGCGTGGAGGCAGTTCCATGGCATTAATGCCGAAAAGAGTTAAGCATCGGAAGACTCAGCGGGGCAAGATGAAAGGTAATGCTACCCGCGGGAACAGGGTCTCCTATGGTGAGTACGGCATTCAGGTTCTGGAGACGGGCTGGATCACCGCCCGGCAGATAGAGGCTGGTCGTATTGCTGCCACGCACTTCCTCCATCGAGAGGGACAGGTATACATCCGGATTTTCCCACATCGGTCGATTACGTCCAAGCCGCTTGAAACCCGAATGGGTAAGGGGAAAGGTGAGCCGGAAGCCTGGGTCGCCTGCGTGAAGCCGGGGACAATCCTTTACGAGATCGGTGGGGTGGAAGAAGGTATCGCCCGGCAGGCGCTGGCCAGAATAAGCGCGAAAATGCCTTACAAGTGTCGCATGGTATACAGGCGGCACGGGCTATAGGTTTTGGTTGTTGGTTTCGGATCACAGCGTTGGATCCGTTGGTTTCAAGTTTTTGAAGGTAGGCGCGAGTCGCGATGAAGATTGCCGAAATTCGTGAAATGAAGACAGAGGAGTTACACTCCGAATTGGACCGGCTTCGACGCCACCTGTTTGACCTTCGTTCCCAGGCAGTAACGGAGAAGTTGGAGAATCCAGCACTGATCACTCACGCTCGTAAGGACATTGCCCGTATTTTCACGGTGATGCGGGAGCGCGGTGAATTTGGAATTGAAGAAAAACAGTACCATTTGGAATCTATCGCCACCCATAAGAAGGGTGGTTAGAGGCAGGCTTTCTGTTTTTGAGTTTGGGAAAGACCGGAAGGTTCTCCCGTGAATATTTGCCGGTGAATCGGCGGAGGCCCGTTGGGCACGAGTTATGACAGAGACTAAGACGGACAAGCAGACCAGGCACCCGCGACGGATTAGAGAGGGTGTCGTCGTCTCGGATGCCCGGGACAAGACCATCAAGGTTCTTTATAAATACTCCCGCAGTCATCCAAAGTATGGCAAGATTATGCGGCGTCATACGACCTTGCATGTTCACGATCCCAATAATGAAGCGAAGGTCGATGATATTGTGGAAGTAATGGCTTGTAGGCCTATTTCAAAGCAGAAGTCCTGGCGGTTGGTCCGGGTTATTCGTTCTGCTCAGGCGCAAGGGTAAAGATTCGCGTGGGATGCATGCGCTCCCGACGGCGACAGGATTAAATAGTCTGGAAAGTCAGCAACATGATCCAGCTTCAAACAATTGTGGATGTCGCGGACAACACCGGCGCAAAAAAAGCCATGGTGTTCAACGTGTTAGGGCGCGGCAGCAGTCGAAAAGGCAAGCCCCATTTGAAAACGGCAAACGTCGGGGACATTGTTTTTGTCACTGTTAAAAAGGCTTTGCCGAACAGTGATTTCACCGGTGGCAATGATCGTAAAGAGCGATCGAACCGGAGACGGGCAAAGGCGGTTGTCGTTAGAACGACCAGGCCGACCAGGAGGAAGGACGGAAGTTACGTCCGGTTCGACAGCAACGCTGTCGTGCTTTTGAATGACAACAACGAACCTCGCGGTACGCGCATCTTCGGCGCTGTTGCCCGTGAGCTTCGTGAAAAGGGTTTTATGAAAATAATCTCGCTGGCGGAAGAGGTTGTGTAACCATAGGCTTGCTCCGGCGAAGATGGACAAGGGAATCGTAAAAGATGGCCTGTCACGTACGAAAAGATGAAATCGTTAAAGTGATCAGCGGTGATCACAAGGGACAGCAGGGAAAAATCCTGCACCTCGACCCAAAGCGTCAGCTGGTTACGGTTGAAGGCGTTAATGTGGTTTTCCGCCATGTTCGTCCGAGCCGGAAGAACCCGCAGGGCGGTCGTGTTGAGAAAGAGGCTCCCATTCACGTTTCCAATGTATTGCCTCTGGATAACAAGACCCAGAGGGGTACTCGCGTTCATTTGAAAGTTGAACGTGATAGTGACGGTTCCGTGAAGTCTAAGAAACGTGTTGCTACCTCGGGGACGGTACTCGGTTCCGTGACCAAGGCCAGCAAGAGTGCGTAAATTGGTGGTAATGGTCGATCACCCGAGATCGGGTAAATGACCAGGTAGGATTTAGTTGCGGAGTTAACCAAGAATGCCCAGGTTGCTGCAAAAATACAAAAGCGAGATTGCTCCTTCGCTTAAAGGGGAATTAGGGATTGCGAATCCCATGGCGATTCCCAAGCTTGAGAAGGTTGTGATTTCGATGGGAATAGGCAGTGCCCTTCAGGATAAGAAGCGTTTACCTGCTGCGGTTGCCGACTTGGCCACCATTAGCGGGCAGAAGGCTCAGATTTGTAAAGCACGAATGAGCGTGTCGAACTTCAAGCTTCGCACCGGCTATGAGATCGGAGCTAAGGTTACTCTGCGTGGTCGACGCATGTACGAATTCGTCGATCGACTCTTTAACCTGGCTGTCCCTCGTATGCGTGACTTCCGCGGGTTGAGTACATCGGCTTTCGACGGAAGAGGGAATTATTCCATGGGCGTCAATGACCAGACTATCTTCCCCGAGATCGACATTGACCGGATCGAGTATCGCCAGGGAATGAATATTACCTTTGTAACCAGTGCGAATAAAGATAGTGACGCTATGCGTCTTTTGACTTTGTTGGGCATGCCCTTTAAACGCGAGGGAGGAAAATAGTCATGGCGACGCAGGCATGGATGGAAAAGGCGAAACGTCCCCCGAAGTTTTCTTCTCGGGTAATCAGACGATGTCTACGATGCGGGCGATCCCGCAGTGTATATAAAAAGTTTAAGATTTGCCGAATCTGCTTCCGGGAGTTGGCCCTTCAGGGTCTGATCCCCGGTGTGAAGAAGGCCAGTTGGTAGAAGTGGGTTTTCCCCGCGGGCTTTCATGGGAGAGCCCGGAAAAAGTGGAAACGGTAGCGAGTGTACGATTCGCGTTGAGGGCGAAGGCACTCGTGGTGAGCAAATGATCAGCTAAGAAGAGGTGACGCCAAATGTGGAGTGATCCCATTGCAGATATGCTGACTCGCATTCGAAACTCTGTGCGAGTGCGCAAATCATCTGTTGAGATCCCGGCTTCCAAGGTTAAGACCGGTATTGCCGAAGTTCTCCGCGATGAAGGCTACATTAAAGGCTTCGACGTGATCAACGACACCAAACAGGGGTTGTTGCGAATCGAGTTGAAATACGATCCGAGGGGTGAGAATATCATCCACAAGATTAAACGCGAGTCGAAACCGGGCTGTAGGGTTTACACAAAATGTACCGAGCTGCCGCGAGTACTTGATGGTTTGGGAATTGCCATCGTATCGACCAGCAGTGGAGTAATGAGTGATAGGCAGTGTCGTCAGAAGAACGTCGGCGGCGAGTTGCTTTGCAGCGTCTACTAGTAGTAAGGTCTGCGGCAGGATTTTACCTGCCTGAGGATAGAGCGCAATGTCTCGAATCGGAAGAAAACCGGTAATAGTACCTGGCGGCATTAAAGTTGCCGTGTCAGGTCAGAAGGTCAAGGTTACTGGCCCTAAAGGGGAGCTCGATTTCGACGTTCCCGCAGGCGTCAGTGCTGTTTTTGACGAAGCGGAAAACAAGGTCGTTGTCGACCGTGAGAACGATGAACGAGCCGTCCGCGCCCTTCATGGCATGACCAGGGCGATGATCGCCAATATGGTCGAAGGTGTAGAGAAGGGGTTCGAGAAGCGGTTGCACGTTTACGGTACTGGTTATGGTTGCGACCTCAAAGGAAACCAGGTTCATTTGAACTGTGGTTTTATGGGGCGGGGCAGTAAGACCAAAGCTCAGTTCATCCTCGATGTACCCAAGGGTGTTGAAGTGCAGATCGAAGTTGCCGCTGCTCGTGGTGATAATGATCCGGCCAAGATGATTATTCGAGGCTGTTGCAAGCAGGCGGTAGGGCAGTTCGCCGCTGAGATCCGCAGGATTCGTCCGCCTGAGCCTTACAAAGGAAAAGGTATCAGGTATCACGATGAGGTCATACGTCGTAAAGCTGGTAAGGCTCTGGCTGGTGGTTAGAAAAGTTGAGGAACGGTGCTGGTTAAACTAGTTCCGGCCGATTTGGACTGAAATAGTTGCGATGAACAATATAAAGATTAAACAAGTTCGGTTGGCCCGCCGCAAGCGGCGAGTTCGAAAGTCGGTCTTTGGTACCGCAGAGCGTCCTCGACTTAGCGTTACACGAAGTCTGGGAAACATTTATGCTCAGATTATCGATGACGACAAAGGGATTACGCTTTGTCAGGCCAGTACCAAAGACAAGGATCTGGGTGGTAAACTGACTTACGGCGGAAACGTAAAGGCCGCTAAAGAAGTTGGTACCATCCTGGCGGCCCGAGCTAAGGATAAAGGTATTGAGATGGTCACTTTTGACCGTAATGGTCGGCAGTTTCACGGTCGTATTAAGGCGTTAGCCGATGCTGCTCGAGAAGGCGGCTTGAAGTTCTAACATGGTAATGTTACGGTCTCGCTTGGGTATCGTAATAGCTTGGTAAAGCAATCAATGGTGGGCAATACACGATGAGTCGAATGGTGAGACAGCAGGAACGTCAGACCGAGCTTGATCCTGGCCTTTCTGAGAACGTGGTCAAGATTTACCGCTGTGCTAAAGTAGTTCGCGGTGGTCGTCGCTTTAGTTTCTCCGCTCTGGTAGTGGTCGGAGATATGAAGGGCAGAGTTGGTGTAGGCTACGGCAAAGCCAAAGAGGTTCCCTTCTCCGTTGAGAAAGCGAAAAAGACCGCCACTCGCGAGATGAAGAAGGTAAAGCTTGTCGGTGGTACTATTCCCCATCGGACCATCGGGCGATATGGTGCGGCTAAGGTTATTCTCGTTCCTGCTAGTAAGGGAACGGGCGTGATTGCCGGTGCCAGTGTTCGTGCGGTGCTTGAGTTAGCCGGGGTGAAGGATGTATTAACCAAGAGTTATGGCTCGAACTGTCCAAAGAATCTGGTTCGAGCTACTTTTGCGGCTCTGACCGAGATGCTTGATCGTGATACCATCGGTAGGTTGCGTGGAGTTTCGTTGAGTAAATCGTGATCCACATCGAT
>CAXXKI010000005.1:0-212003 GCA_963667855.2 Phycisphaerae bacterium
ATTGCCGATTCGGCCAGAAAAACCCTGTTTGAGCCATCAGGTTTTAACTGATCATGATTGAATCCAGACTACTGCAGTCTTTTGAAAAACCTGTCAAAACGCGGCAGATAATAATGATCGTAATTAAGTGAAAAGGCAATTCTGTCGCTTCGTCCAAGAATCTGATCACGCGGTACAAATCCGAACATCCGCGAATCAAAACTGTTATCCCGGTTATCGCCCATTACGAAATACTCCCTTCCGGAACCGTAATTGGTGCAAATGATCGTATGGAACGAATCCCAGGCGTGGCCATTACCGAGTGCGATAGTTCGCCGATACCCTCGGTGGCAAGTTGATATCCTGTTTGAAGCGGTCATCTACTTCCGCCAGGGCTTCAGAGGACAATCTGTTATAAGTAAGCGGCTTTCCATTTATGATTACCTGGTTGCTCCGCATTTCGACCGTGTCGCCGGAACGCCAATTACTCTTTTAACCAGCCGAGTGCCGTCTTTAGGGGAATAACATACGACAATTTCCCCGTTTTTCGGATCGCTCCACTCGGCGATATGCCATGTTGTGAAAGGGATTTTGAGATCATACGCCAGCTTATTGACTACAATACGATCCCCTTCCAGGATAGTTGGATTCATTGATCCCGTCGGTACGTCATTCCAGTCCGCTACGGCCGACCTGAATGTCGAACAAACGACAATCACCACGAGAATAGGCTTGACCCACTCCGTCCATAGCCGCTGCTTGAATGTTCGTGTCTTTTTTTCCATATTCACGCTTCTCCGGAAGATAGTGTGTCGTTCCACAAGGCACTAGAAGGTTATACGGGCAGGTGTCGATTCCGGTTCGGTAAGAATATGTCAGCTTATGTGCCACAAAGTGTAAAAACGCCGTCCACATCGCTAAAAAGATGGATTGCGAATATCGTTTCGTCGTAGTATACCCGTATATTATCGGTGATAATAGTCTTTGAGGTTGCGAAATATGGGTACAACAATAACGTCTGTTCTGGATGATTACGAAGCGATCACCTCGGAACAACTGCGTATGTGGTCTGCAGGTTCCGCCAAGCGCCGTCTGCGACATTTTGAAAATCGATACGACTGGCGCGATGTTATTGGGACAATCTGGGATCAACGGGTCTTCGGTCCTATAAAAGATTGGGAGTGTGCTTGCGGCCAGTTCAAAGGGCAGATTTACGCCGGTATGAAATGCCCCATCTGTCGTGTACAGGTTGGATTATCCAAGGTTCGCCGGTTCCGCTTCGCACATATTAATCTGCCTCTGACCATCTCTCATCCGTTCATTGCCGATGCTGAGCCGATGGATGCTATCCCTATTGTTCCCGCGGAATACTGGGAGGATCGATTGTGTAAAACCCTGCCGGAGATATATGAAGAGCTGATACGTCTCAGCCAGGTTGATCCGGATGCAGAGAAAATAACCGGTACATACGGTCAGGTTATTGTTCACCTGGAAGATCTCTACGAGAAGTTCGCCGAATTTTACCCGGAAGATGCTGAGCGAATAGCTCGGGGAATGTGCCTCAAACCCAAAAGCTACCATGTGGAAGAAACTGGCGAAGTATACGATTGGGGTGAACTCAACCTTGCCGAAGACTGGCAGCCACCTGCTGAGGATTCATGAACCGCAAGACTATCGCTGTTTTCGGAAGCTCTGCTCCCCGCAAGGGAGATAACCAGTATGAGTTCGCCTACAACATAGGCTATCAACTTGCCGTCGCCGGTTTCGATTTAATCAACGGCGGCCACGACGGGACGATGGAAGCGTCAGCTTGCGGTACCAGAGAGGGAGGAGGGTTTGTCACCGGCGTAACCTGCAGAGATATCAGGAAATCACGAGGGGCCGGGGCAAATCCATATCTCAATCGCGTGATCGAAACCGACACTCTTCTCCAGAGAATTAACCTGTTATTGGTCGGAGCCGGTGGTTATGTCTTTCTTCCAGGTGGTACTGGTACACTGGCCGAGTTCGGTCTGGCGTGGGAATTCATAAACAAAAACCTTATTGCTGAGCGCCCAATTGTCTGCGTGGGACAAAACTGGTCTACTATTGTAAACGCTGTCGCCAGTAACCAGCCGGGAGCTGACACATATATAGTTGTGCATGACGATGTTGGTGACATTGTGAAAACCATGTGTGAACAGGCGGTCTGTATTGATGTAAGTATCTAAGGATTGGTAATGGAAGACAAAACCGCGAATATTGAACAACTTAAAAAAATGGTTGATGATTTCATCGCTGCCAGGCAATGGCACCAGTTTCACGATGCCAAAAACCTCTCCGCATCCATTGCCATTGAAGCCGCGGAATTGATGGAACATTTTCAATGGGTTCACAGTGATGCCATCGATAGTATAAAAACCGATACAAAGCAGATGGCTGAAATAACCGAAGAAGTCGCTGACGTGTTCGCATACCTTCTAAGTTTTGCCAGTGCCATGGATATAGATCTTGCTCAGGCATTATCCGACAAAATGGCTAAGAATAGCGAGAAATACCCTGTGGGACGTGATTACGGCACGTTCAAGCCAACAGGCAAACGCTGGACAGGTACCCCCCGGGAATGACGGGCTAAGATTGCATATCATTCGGACTCTGAAACCCGGTCGACAATCGTATCGATTATCGATTGCCAGATTTCAACCACTTCACCGAATTCGTAGTTCAATACGTCAGAGAGAAGTACGAAGTCCTGCGATTCAACCACTTCCCGAATATGCGCCAGTTGTTCGCACGGCTTAACCAGTAGCTCCGCCAGTGGTTTATCGTCGACCTTAATCGTATCCGGAGCAATGCCCAGCATATTGATGGAGTTACAAATTCCCTCATGAACCTGAGACCAGGCGGTACAGCATTCCCGCAGTTTTGGTAGTGCTTCGGCCGTATCTCCCTGGGCTAGATGGTTCACTATTTCCGTACTTGCCAGTTGAGACGCTTCGAGTAGCTCGCTGGCAGTGTCCATTGCTTCAATTACCAACGCCTTGGGGCTGGCCGTTTGAAAGTCTATTCGCTGCATCGTTGACAAGTTGCGCTGTAACGCCTCTCCAAAGCCATCGCCGGTTACGTCCAACCCGTCACATTGGACGGCCACCAGGATTTTTCCGGCTTCGGTCAATCGCTGCCTGGTCTCGTTGACCAGTTCGAGCAAAGTAGCGTCAGGGGCCAACTCCGTTGTCAGCTTGTTGTCATCCAGATAAATATCCACGGTAAGATTCCTTCCCTGTAACTAACTTGGATTGCCTGACCAGGCGCGTTTTCTAGAACTCATTTCCCTAATATGCGTTTATGTTATCGATATCGCTATGGAAAACTCCACCGGTTAAAACAAGTGCATCTGAATCATTGCCCCGGCATGTCTCTTTTGGCGTCGAACGGTAGAGGGTTTTTCCACTTTCCGAGTACATCCACCATATCCTTCACCCCTAATGGGCGGGGTAATGCGTAAGCTTCACCGTACTTGAATCCTGCAGACATGCCTTCATAGCCGGCCACTGAGCGTATCGTGTGTTCAAGGCTTTCGATTCGCTGGCCTGCAAACTGCGATTCATAGCATCGTACCGCCTCGATTTTCTTCTCTATTGTCTCGGTAATATCGATAACCATTCGCGAGTGAAATAATGGTATTTCTGCCCCCCACGGGACAATGCGGTATACTAGGTGTTCCATGCGATGCGGCTTTGTACCGTCAAAACGATCATCCCACTTGGTGAGCTGAGAATAAAACCGGGCAGCTTCGGCGATAAGCTGACCTTGATAGTGGTCGGGAGAAGCTGATACCGTTCGACCGGCCATCCCTACCAGAATTCGAGGTTTGTATCGCCTCAACACCGTGGCCAGCTTGTAGCGGTTTTCCGGGCAGTCCATCAATTCCCGATTCGGCATGTCCAGCGTTTCACACACCTGAACCCCGAGAATGTTGGCCGCGGCCTTTGACTCTGCCGCCCTCGTTTCCGCATCTCCCCGGGGCGTAGGCTCGCCGTTGGTCATGTGTACCATTCCCACTCGATAGCCCTGTGCTACGCATTTGGCTATCGTACCGCCCATTCCAATCTCCAGATCATCCGGATGGGGCGAGGTGAAAACTATGTCCAGGGTTTGCTCGCTCATGTCTTCAGGCTCCTTATTCTCGCTGGAAGTGGGCTATTGAGCATCAAAACAACTATAGAGTTGCTCCCATTATGGGACAAGAGAGCGATTTTACTGGCAAGCTGAGCCCATTCACGGTAAAAATACAAGTGCTATGTCAACCAGAAGAAGGATAGAAGATAAAGATCGCTCGGCCATCGCCCAATTCATCGAAAAGCAATGGCATAGCAAAATGGTCGTTAGCCGTGGAAAAGCTTACTACCCGCATGATTTGGAGGGATTCATCGAGTGGCGGGATGACGAAATCGTTGGCCTGCTTACTATGGTCTACGAGGATGGCGAGCTGCAGGTACTTACCCTTAACAGCGTCCTGGAAGGCGAACGTATTGGCTCCTCTCTCGTGCTGATGGCCATCGACGACGCTCGAGAGCGGGGGATAGAATACATCTGGCTTACCACTACCAACGACAATCTCAAAGGTATGGGTTTGTATCAGAAGCTCGGATTCAGGTTGGTTGAGGTGAACGTCGGGGCCGTCGATGAGGCCAGGAAAATGAAGCCCGAAATCCCTGAAATCGGCTTTAGTGGTATCCCTATCCACGATGAAATCGTTATGGGACTTCGCATCCAAGCGGCTATTCCATCTTAAGTCTTCGTTCAAACCGCTCTTTACGTAAACCACCCCACAGCGCATAATAGCAGCCCGCAGTTGGCCATCGGTCAATTGTTACTAATCAGGAGAGGTGTCCGAGTGGCTTAAGGAGCACGCTTGGAAAGCGTGTGTGCGGGTTACCGTACCGCGGGTTCGAATCCCGCCCTCTCCGGTTTTATACTTAAGAGCTGCAACTGCCTGTAAACAAGGTTGTTGCAGCTTTTGTTTTTACGGATAGTCAGTTCCTTTCCATCTTTGCCAAAATGTCTTTTTGCTTCTGAAAACAAGTTTCTCTTGAATGAACTCCTTGCCGGCGAATTTCTTCTGCTGGCTTTGATTTCCGAAGATTATTTATTGGTTTGAAGCGCAACGTATTTGTTCGACCCTGCTTCTATTGGCTTGGAATTCAGTGATGAAAAAAATCCTCACGGTTGACGACAGCGAGGATAACTGTGCTCTCATCGAAGAGGTTTTCGGAGATCGCTTTGTGATTATTCGAGCGGGCGATGGGCACGAAGCCCTCGACCTTATCGACAAACAGGTCCCCGATCTGATTCTGTTGGATATGGGCATGCCGGAAATGGATGGATGGAAGCTGGCTTCCCATCTGAAGTCAAACTCAAAAACGAAACACATTCCCATCATCTCAGTTACAGCCTACGCTCTGGAGGGGGATCGTGAAGCCTGCCTTGCTGCTGGCTGCGATGATTATATGGCTCAGCCGATCAATATCTCTAAGTTGGAAAAAACCGTAGAGGAATACCTGAGACAGCCCCACACTGTTGCGGACTGATTTATTCTTGTGTTTTGACAGCAATGCAACTGGATAGTTCGCTTTTCTGTTACAAAGTATCGATTTCGGGTTTTATCTACCGATTCTTCGTTATCCGCTTGTATATGCAGAAGAATTGAGGATATGATAGCCTGCCGACGGAGCATGTGCGGGAATAGTACATGCCAGTTACTTGGAGCGTCAGGCATGGCAATCACTCAGAAATGCGGCCAATGTGGATGTATCATCGAGATGCCTGACGAATACGCCGGTGAGCAGGTGGAATGTCAGATATGCCACCACATAGCTCATTTGCCAGGCAGGGATATACTTGTTAGCTTGGGATTATCCAGGGCCGCTATGATTTGCGGTATAGTAGGTTGCCTCACCTGCCTGGTTCCTGTGATGGGAGTTGTCGGGGTTGTTCTTGGTATCGTAGCCTTGTCCCGGATTAAGCGGGATCCTCTACGATACCGTGGCAGGCCGATGGCTGTAATCGGGATAATCACCGGCGCTGTTTCACTTTCCTTGTTCGTTTCCTGTTTCCCGTATTTTAGAGGATTTTTCGCTCAAAGAGGAAACCCCTCTTCTCGGTTAGTGTGTGCTTCTAATTTAAAGGGATTAAAAGAGGCGTGCAGATCGTATGCGATCGACAATGGCGGTATTTTCCCCAATGACATGCAAACATTATTGAAAGCCGCCGGGATTTATCCAGGAGCATTGATTTGTCCTACAGACGATGAGTATATTGGTGATGGTTGTATCGGTGTTGGTTCCGGAAGTTATATTTACATTCCCGGGCAATCGATTAAGTGCGATCCTCAAAACGTGCTTGTTTACGAAAAGGAAGGCAACCACCACGGTGAGGGCGGAAATGTTTTATTCCTTGAAGGCTACGTGTCATTTGTTAAACCTTATTCAGAGGTGAAAAAATTGGTTGAAAAAACTAAGTGGCGTTTGAGCGAGCGTGGCGTCGAACGAGTGAACGAGAAAAGCAAGTAGAAATTCAGGTTTGGAGATATGCAAATATGGCGATAAGTATGAGATGTGAGCATTGCGGGGTTCTTCTTGAGATAGATGATTCTTACGCCGGAATGCAGGTTGAATGCAGCAATTGCCATGCTCTGTTGCAGGCACCAGTCAGTGAAAACGCTGCCAATGCGGTTCCGACTTCTCCACCCACCGGTGTTGGTAGAATGCAGATTAATTCGACGTTGGCTTTACGCCCAAGTTCCGGTTTGGCGGTTGCCGCCATGGTCTGTGGCATAATCGGATGTGCGACCCGTTTGTTTCCCGTGGGAATAGTCGGGATTGTATTGGGTATCATGGCCGTCAGCCGTATCAACCGTGAGCCGAGAGAATATGAAGGTAAGGAGATGGCAATTGCCGGCATCTGTACCGGTGCTGTTTCCATAATTTACGGACTGTTTTTTCTAACTCCAGCATTCATGATGACATCGTCGTCAGTGACGCGGGCGAAAGAATTATCCAGACAATTAATATGTGCCTCGAATGTTAAGGGTTTTGGTACGGCCTGCCGTATTTACGCTAATGACTATGATGAAAGTTTCCCGCCTGGCATTCAAACCTTATTGGACACCGGCGACATAATTCCCCGATCATTAATCTGCCCCAGTAGTGGCGATCAAGTCGGCACGGTATTGAGTAGCTACATCTACATTCCAGGTCAAACTACTGAAAGCGACCCCCGGAACGTTCTTCTTTATGAGAAGGAGAGTAATCACGCCGGAGAGGGAAGCAACGTTCTATTCGTTGATGGACATGCAACATTTATTAAACCATATTCCAGGGTAGAAGAACTTGTTGAAGAAACGAAGGCCCGTATAGCTGAAAAACGAACCGAGTGAATATACCTGTGACGTGACGATCGATATTTTCTAGGCCTGCGAACTGATAATGTTTTGGGAACTCTAATATGCGACTAAAATCGCCTTTGGGCGTTAATGTGCCGGTGATGATTTTAACATATCTGTCGGTATTGTTTTGTATCTCGTTCCTTGCTGGTTGCGTCAATAAACAGGCTGCAGTATTACGTTATCCCGAATACGAGAAAATCAAGCTGGTTGAAGGCATATCTGAAATCGCACCAGGTTTCGGCATTTGGGAATCTCCCGCCCTTTCTCCTGATGGTTCGCGAGTTGCCGGGCAGGTGGAATTATATAAGGATCCGGTTTTGCCTTATGAAGTGTGCTCAATTGCGGCGGCTGATCGCGATGGAGCTGGAAAATGGCGAAGTGCCCGGATTGTTCGCGAAGGTGTTTATAAAAAATACGCAGGCCGGATGGAACTTCCTGTACAACCGTCCTTCGACGCGGCTGGCGATAAACTGGTTATTACTCAGATAACCGTTGAAAGTCTGTTGAGTATGCCGGCCCTGTGTTCCATGCGATCCTGGGTGAATACTGTTCCCTGGGACGGCGGCGAGGGAGAAGTTTTGCTCACTCATGACCAGTGGGGCTTGCAAGCCACTGAACTACTGCAACATCCCCGTTACAGCCCCGATGGACGGTACATGGCGTTTTATACTCAGTTGCACAAAAAAGACCAGGGAATATACATTTTGGATACTCAAACAGGTAAACATTATCGTTTGAGCGATTTACATGACAAGCATCCAACCTGGTCGCCAGACGGCACGCGATTGTATTTTCACAATGTAAAAGGAGCGGGGCGGCACCGGTTTGATCCCTTTGCCTGCGGTATCGAGCAGTCTGTGATTGGCTATTTCGAATTGCATGTGAACAACGACGGTATCATCGGTTGGCAGCGCCGCCTGATGGACGAGCCAGACGGTTATTATCGTTACCATAAACACCCTGTCGAAGTGCCCGGCACAAACCTGCTGTTCTTTCATGGTGGCACCAAACCCGATGGAAAGAAAAAACTGATGGTGCGCTTGAATGAACCTGGCTCCCAGGTGTTTGTACTTAAACTTAAGGATCAGGGAAAATCGATTAAGGAAGCTAAACACCCTGCCTCCTCCTTTCAAAAAACCGACATGGTTTTCGTAGCCAAGGAAAAAGGTGAGAAAAAATATTTTCACCTGTTGGAAATATCTGAACGGGAAATACGAAAACTGGAAAAACAGTTGATCCAATACAATACTCGTAATAAGCGCAAGGGCCAGAAAAATGAAACAACCGCTAGTAATTGAAATAACCATAATTGCAGGTTTGTTGATCGTCTCGACTATAAGCGGTTGTAAGCCCAACCAGACCAATAACCCGGTAACCGGATCAGAACCGCTGGCTTTGAATGATATCGACTTTTGGGCCTACCAGATTCAGGGGATCGATGAAGATGATGCTGTCGATGCTCTTTATAATTCCAGCTACGATATGCTGGTGATCGAACCCACGCGGACCGACACCGGTTCATCGGACTTCGATACGGCCACTGCGGTAACCCGGCTGAAAAGTTCCATCGCTCATGATGGTATTCATCGAAAACTGGTAATCGCATACGTGAATATAGGAGAGGCGGAGGATTGGCGATGGTATTGGACTTGGTCAAAGGAATCCGAAAACGATCAAATCGATCCCTCCATACCGCTACCGGAAGACTGGCCCGATTATATTCTTGCCAGAGATCCTGACGGCTGGACGGGGGATTATCCTGTTGCATATTGGAATACCCAATGGAAGGATATTGTCATCCATGGCCGTAACACAACTGACAATCCTTCTCGGAATTACACATCTACCGTTGACGAGTTGATTAAAGACGGTTTCGACGGCATTTACCTTGACTGGGTGGAAGGATTCGAGAACGATGAGGTTATCGCTGCTGCTGCACGTGACGGGTTGGACGCGGCCCAGGAGATGGTGGATTTCATCTGCGAAATTCGGACCTATGCGCGTAGCCGGAATCCTGATTTCCTGGTTATCCAACAAAACGCAGCCGCTTTACTGGACCTCCAGCCTGACCTGCCTGACTGTATAGACGCGATCGCTCAGGAGGGGGTATGGTATGACGGTGTCGCCGGTGATGACTGGAATGATACGGTTGGCTACTATGAAAACGATGCTGATTTAACCAATGAATATATCACCGCTTTGGATGCGCATATCGAGGCCGGTATTCCCGTATTTGTCTGCGAATATGCTCTTGAAGGGAATAATGCTTATACCAAGGCCGAAAACAAAGGGTACGTAGCATATGTTACCCGTCGTTCATTGAGCAGGCTGACCAATACTCCGCCACCTGGCATGTAAGTAGTAGGTTATTTCATATAAATGGTGGGCTGCCCAGGTTATACCGTTACCGCGGTGACCTTCGCGTGCTTGGTTATTTTCTCGACCAGTTCCGTTTTATTGATAGGTTTTGTTGCATAATCGCTGCACCCGGCTTCCATACACTTGTCCTTGTCGCTTGACATGGCGTGAGCGGTCAAAGCTATGATCGGACCTGGGTAGCCGTTTCGACGCAATTGTGCTGTGGCTTCGTAACCATCCATTACGGGCATTTGCATATCCATCAGGATTATGTCGTAGGGGTTGCCTTTCGAATTCGCGTCCAGGGCCATAATTAAGGCCTGTTTGCCGTTTTCCACGGTAACGACATCAGCTCCGGCTCTACACAGTATTCCACGAATTACCATCTGGTTAGTCACGTTATCTTCCGCTACCAGTATTCGAATGTCGTTCAGAGAATCATTGTATTGGGTGACTGTTTGCGTTTTAGGTGTGGGTATAGTCTGCTTGGCGGCCTCCTCGGCGCCGATGAAATCGACATATTCGAGTGGGCCGGTGGAAACGGAAACGCGGAAGGTTGTACCTGAATCCTTGTAGCTGCCTAAAACGGTGATGTCGCCACCGAGCATGTTGGCTAATCGTCTGCTGATAGCTAATCCTAATCCGGTTCCTCCGAACCTGCGGGTAGTGGATGAATCAGCTTGCGAGAAAGGCTGGAAAAGCAAACCCACTTGCTCTTTTGTCATCCCCACGCCCGTGTCGATTACGTCTATGAGTAACTGCGGGTTGGCCGCGTCATGCTGCAATCGAGTGACCAGTTTTATTTCCCCATATGCAGTGAATTTTATTGCGTTACTCAACAGGTTTATCAGTATCTGCCGTAGCCGCGTTTTGTCCGTACATATGGTTTTGGGTATGGAACCGACGTATTCCACGCTGAACGACAGGTTCTTGTCTCCCGCTCTGGTTCGCATCAGCGAGGATACGTCACCGATTACATTGCACAAAGAGCATGTGTTTTTTTCAAGTGTTAACTTGCCGGCTTCGATCTTGGATAAATCGAGAATATCGTTGAGGATATTTAATAAGTGTTCGCCGTTAAGGCGAATGGCGTTGGCGGCCTGGATCGTATCTTCTATGGAAATATTCTCTCCATGGTGTGATAGTAAGTTGTCAGCAAAACCCAGGATAGCTGTCATCGGTGTGCGGATTTCATGACTCATGTTCGCCAGGAATTCACTTTTTGCTCTGGTTGCCGCCTCGGCAGCCTCCTTGGCTTTAAGCAAATCAGTTTCAGCTTTTTTCCTCTCTGAGATGTCCGCCATGGATGCGATACTTTCATGTGTTCCCGGGATGACGGCTGTGGTTATTACTATGGATCGTTGTTTTCCATGTCGATCAATCATGCAAAACTCATAAGTCTTCGGCGCATTGGAATCGGATTCTCTGCGATCATTATGGTATTGCATCATCCTTTGGCGGTCGCTGTCGCATACGAATATCGGCCACTTGATTTTCCCCTCTATCTCTTCTTTTGAATAACCGGTGAAATTGCAGAATTCCGTATTGGCCAGCGAGATAGTAGTATCTTCCTCGACTCGTATCAAAGCGGTACCCGTGTTTTCGAATATCGTGCGGTATTCCTCTTCACTGGCACGAAGTACATTCGCTATTCTCTCTCGCTCAACCACCTCCAGTTGAAGCTTCTCATTTGCTTTCTCCAGAGCTTGTGTTCTCTCATTGACGCGTTTCTCAAGTGTGTCATGTGCTTCATGTAATTTGACCGCCAGGGCATTGAAACTTTCCGCGAGAATGCCGATTTCGTCCTTACTGTGAATCTCAAGAGGACAGATGTGTCCGCTGTCTGGTTGCTCAGCGCTCTTTTTGAAATGGCCTGCAATACGGCTCAAGTGCTTGGTGACTACTGAACGGAATACAATGACAATGGCCGAAAAAAGCAGTAGGAGACCGGTGAGCATGGCTCCCAGTTGACTGGAGATTTTGTCCTTCAATGCTGCATTGGTTTTATCCAAAGGGATAGCCACTGTGTCCATGGCTATTACTTCACCCAGGGGGCGGTGGAAACCGGCAATTGGTCCGTATCGAGCCAGTAAAGATTCCGGCGCATTTCCCGCTTCTCCATGGCACCGCAGGCAGGAATCTTTCATTCGCCGGGCACTGAAATGAGCAAAATACTCCGTCCCGTTGAGAACAATAGGACCTGACCATCTGTCTATTTCCGGATTCTCGTTAAAATAATCAATCATTTGCTGTTCATCAGCACTGGCCTGGTTGGCCGGATTCCTGGGATTGTCCGAGGAAAACTTGATTATGTAATCTGGAAACTTCTCGCGAACCTTCTCGAATACGCTACGCGCTACAAAAGATGTCGACATCGTCTCGGGGATGAATTCATCATCTCCAACCAGTTCGGCCATTCTCGGACGTACCTGCTGCGCTATGTAGTCGCGAATAGCCAGATCGAATTCCAACGCCAGCGCCGCCTGCTGATCCATTAGCTCAGCTATATGCTGTTGCGTGACTGTGTGAGTACGTTGCAGGATGAATATGGAAAACATAATGGCAAAAATGCCAACAGGTATCAGGAATTTCGCTGCAATACTTCTCATTGGCCCGTCCAGTACAGGCAGCCGCAAACCGTCCGCCCGATAATTTCTCCATACGTACAGGTGATATATAAATCGTTATTTTGTATCGACTAATATTCTCACAGGAGCCAACTGCTGGCGGGAATGTGTTACTTTTACCATGGAATAGGTGTTTGATGTGTTGATCTTTGCATTGAAAAACAAGTTATTGGACCACGATAGTAGCTAATGGATTCTTGGTTCTATCCGCAAAGGCGGATATTAGGAAAAACTGCAGAGTCGAAAATGGTAATACCGAGCCCGGCCGCTTCGGGCGGACGGTCGACATAGGCGTAGCCGCCGGTGAAATCCGCTGAAGGCGGATGTAACCGGCGGAAAAGATTCGTTTCCTCAAAACCAAGCCCCGCGGCCTTTGGTCCGCCTTGGGCGGACCAAAAGCTGCGGGGCGATATAAACTCCCGAGCATTGATCCCCTTTTGAGTACACGCAATATAGTATTTTTACGTGCGAGTATGCCCCGGAAAAAACAATATGTACGTTTTAGCAGGATGACCCTGGTTTGTGCCAGCTTTGTCTTATCCGGAATTGGAATCCGCGGATTTTAACTCGTCGGGTCGAAATCGTTCGGCGTTTTTTATTATATCGCTTGGTTGAAGCCGAGCGTTCCGGTCGTTTCTGCTGGCGTGTACTGCTTTACCAAATTCCCAACCAAGTTCGTTTGCCCAGATATCCTTCCAGTTAAACGGCGATCCCAGTCCGAACCAGCTTCTTATCTCGCCGGCAACCTCCCAGCCCACGCTGTTGAATCCTCTGACCGGAATAAGTCGGTAATGATCATTGTAGCGCCACATGGCGTGGGCGAAAAAATGGCCCGATTTGTCAGTGGGCGAAAGAGGCCCTTCTTCCGTTAAACCGGTGTCAAATGGGTGTCTCAATCGCAAACCTTCATCTACGGCATATTCGCCAAGAAGATCAAGTGCCGCGGTGTTTGAGCCGGTTAACTCCACAGCTTTTGCCCACAAAGCATCTATCCTCTGAACGCCGCGAGGCAGCGCAGCGTATTTCTCATCGTGCGCCACGTACGCAATGATCTCGGTGCGGTACGGATGTGAGCAACCACCCAACAGTTGGACTATGAGTATAATGCTTAAGGTCACACAAACAGATTTTATTTGAATTCCAACCGCCATAGTAATCCTGGATGGTTTTCTCCAGTGGATAGTTAAAAACGAAACCCCAATAGTCGCCCGCGATTATCCAGTCTCCCCGGAAGGCGGTGGACGTTCTTGGCAACAGGCTTACCGCTTTTATAATCGATACACGTCATATGGTGAATAAAGAGAAAGAATCTTGTTCTGCGGAAATCACTTCGGAATGGAGAAGGAAACGAATCCACCTTCTGCCCGGAATGATCCCTTTTGTCATGTTGTTCGTCTATCATGAAGATCCGCTGCCACTCTGGAACCTTGGCGTAGTGGTGGCCGTAGTGGGCTGCTTGATCATAATTGCCGGTGGAACCCAAAAGGGGATAAGAAAAAGAACCGGCGAAAACTGGCGGAGAACCTGCCTCACCTATGCTATCCCCCCTGTGGCTATCCTGTTTCTGTTTCCAGCCAAAGCCGAATATGCCAGTGTGATTGTCTGTACGCTGGCGTTTGGCGATTCGGCCGCTGCACTGGCCGGTATTCGTTACGGCAAACGAAAATTACCCTGGAATAACGACAAAACCTGGGTAGGGCTTGGAGCGTTCCTGATACTTGCCGCCCCTGTTGCTATCCTGGCTTTCTGGAAAGAAGCCGGGAATCCCGAGGTCAGCCTGTCTGCTGCTGCGATATGCGGTTCATCTGCCGTTGTTCTGGCCGCCTTTGCGGAATCGCTTCGATCGCGTATTGATGATAACCTTCGGGTCGGATTGGCCGCCGCAGTCGGTGTGGTTGTCGCAGATGGTTTGATCGGAGTGATTTAAGCGATAATGAGTGTTCTGGAAGTTGCCAACTTGAAAAAAAGTTATGGCCGAAACCTGGCGGTTAACGACGTGTCGTTTTCCGCCGGTGCTGGAGAAATATTCGCTCTGCTCGGACCAAACGGGGCCGGTAAAAGTACTACGATGATGATGATTGCCGGTCTTCTTCAGCCCGATAACGGAACCATCTCTATCGATGGAGATCGCTTCAACCATGAAGAACGAAACATTCGCGGCCGGTTGGGCATAGTGCCTCAGGATCTCGCCGTTTACTCCGTACTCACCGCCAGGGAGAACCTGCACTTTTACGGCGGAATCTATGGCTTGGAAAAAGGCAAGTTGACCCATAGGGTGAAAACCGTTCTGGATATTGCGGGACTCACCGATTACGCCGATTCTCCAGTCCAAACCTATTCCGGCGGAATGAAACGCAGACTGAATTTCGCGGTTGCCCTGCTTCATGAACCACAACTATTGATTCTTGATGAACCAACTGTTGGTGTTGATCCGCAATCAAGAGCCTATTTGCTTGAACAGGTTAAAAAGCTCAGCGGCCGGGGAATGTGCGTGATCTTTGCCAGCCATTATATGGAAGAGGTTCAAACCATAGCCGATCGTGTAGCGATTATGGACCACGGCAGGATAATCGCGATTGATTTTCTCTCTACTCTGCTCAACCGCGTAAAAGGAGAGATTGTAATACGGACCTCGAATTGGAGCGATCAGCTTAACGAGCGGTTCGGGAAAAATGCCGTTATCACAAAAAACAATGGAGGCTCATCCGTAACCTTATCGGTTACGTCAGGATCTTTAAAGGACGATCCCCGGCAAATGGGCGGGCTATTGTCGGATCTGGCTGATGCTGGCGTTGTTGTGGAGTCAATTGATTCCCAGGAATCTAACCTTGAAACCCTCTTTCTGGAATTGACCGGGCACGCCCTTCGCGACTGAAACAATGATTGGTAAACACATTATAAAAAAAGATCTGCTCATCCTCACCCGAGATCGTCGGGCACTTGCCATCCTCGTGGTGATGCCACTTGTGTTTATCGCCATTCTCGGCTTTTCGACGGGCCAGCTTTTCAAGTCGCAAAACGATCGGGCAATGATGCAACTGGTTGTCGTTGATCAGTCGGATAGTGAATTAGCCAAAACGATTATTTCTTCTCTCCAGAGCCAGGAAAGTATCCATCTCGAATCGGTCGATCAAAACGAAACCGCATATGCCCAGGTTGATGATGGCGACCGGGTGGCCGCTATCATCATCGGTGCCGACTTCAATAACCGGATCGATCATGTGGGTATACGTGATTTATGGAAAGCAGATAAAATAGGTTGTTTAGGTGGCCTCGATATAAGTATCTACTATAGACCGGGTAATGCCGTCGTGGGAACAATTACTGAGCAACTGGTCAAACTCACCGTTCTCCAAACTCTTGTCCCTCACGTTGTCAGTCGCAACCCGCTGGCTAAAACGTTGCTGCCCGAAAATTACGAAACGAACCCATTTTCCAGAAAAAACGAGGTAACCACTTCTCCTGAAGGTAGTTACGACTCCAAAAACCTCACCAATGCAGCCTACCAGATCATCGTTCCCAGCTACGCCGTAATGTTCGCCTTCTTCCTGATCAACATCATGGGGCGGTCATTCATCGCCGAACGCAACGAAGGTACCTTAATGCGTCTTCGAGCATCACCGATCAGTTCGGGTGAGCTTCTTTTCGGAAAAACCGTTCCTTTCTTCATCGTGTCGGTTGTGCAGGGGGTCCTGCTGTTTGTTTTTGGCAAGCTGCTCTTCGGAATGTCCTGGGGACTTCTCCCCTGGTTACTTGTGCCGGTTATCATCTGCACCTCATTAGCCGCTACATCTTTGGGGCTGGTGACCGCTGTTCTAGTCAGAACCGATGCTCAGGTTTCCGCTTATGCCAATCTCCTGGTGATTACACTGGCCGGAGTGAGTGGCTGCTTTATGCCCCGCTTCATGCTTCCCGAAGCCATGCGCGATTTCAGCCTGGTGACTCCACACGCCTGGGCCTTGATAGCTTACGATCAGCTTCTCGGCAGTGGTCATCCAAACGTAATCCGCGTGGTTTTATGTTGCGTGGTACTGATCGTTATGAGTGGGCTGCTGTTCCTGGTAGGGTGGATCAGGTTTAAAAAGCAAGCGTCAGCGTAATCGAGTAATTCCCCGGAACTAACTTTCGGTTACGACATTTTCCTCTACGCAAGTTGCGGTTTCCGCTTTAAGCCGGCTCAACAGTTCGAGTACGATTTTAGCGGTATTTTCCGATGCGCCGGTTTTTACCAGTGGGTTTATAGTAGCGGCGATCTCGCTGCGCATCTGGTCCAGTTTTCCCGGCGTGTCCAGCAATTCAAGAGCTTTGGCGATAATCGGCTTGGTGGATTTATAGTAGGGCATAAATTCGGGGACCAACTCCTTGCCCGCCAATATGTTCACCAGGCTGAATAGCTTGGTTTTTATCAACCACCTGCCGGCCAGTTCGTAACCCAGCCAGGACCCGTTGTACATCACAATCATTGGAACGTTATAGTAAGCCGTTTCCAGAGTGGCTGTCCCGCTGGCTACCAGTACCATGTCGGCCGCACTGAGAACCTCGCCATTCTCATTCCGATGCAAACTGTGGTTTATGTTGGCTTTTTCCAACAAAGGAGTAATGATCGCTTCCGTTTTGTCGTTGGCTATCGAAACGCAGAAATGGGTTTCCGGATGAGCCTGCTGGATTGCCTGGGCTACTTCCAGTTGCCCCGGAAACACCTCCGAAGCCACGTGACCGCGACTACCGGGCAATATCCCGACTACCGGTGTGCCCCTATCGCGGATATTTTTAATTTTTTCCTGGTCAATATCTCTCTTGGCCAAGCTGTCGAAAAGGGGGTGCCCAACGTAGTCGGCCTGGATGCCATGCCCCCGAAAATACTCCTCTTCAAACGGGAGAATCACTGCCAGTTGTCGCACTCGCGCTCGTAGCCGCCGGATACGCCCCTCCGCCCATGCCCACACCTGAGGAGCAATGAAATACAGAACCGGAATCCCCGCGTTCCTGGCATGCTTGGCCATGGGCAGGTTCAATGTCGGCGAATCTATGACGATGGCCAGATCGAATTTCTGCTGGTTCAGACGCTTCTTACATTTCCGTAAAAGCGCAAGTGCTCGTGGCACCAGCTTGATTACACCACCAGCCATAGCGGCATGAGCGGTCATGTCCTCTATCACTTCGCATCCCGCACGTTGCATCTTCGGGCCTGCAACTCCCACGAATCGAACTGCGGGATCTATCTGGTGGACAGCTTTTATCAAGCTCGCTCCATGCAGATCCGCGCTCGGTTCAGCGGCACTTATGAAGATGACAGGCTCACTGGAGGCCCGTTCGGATACGGCGCTCATACTTAACCTTTACGAAAGTTTACCTTTATACCCAAGGGTTTGAATTTACCTTTCGCCACCGGCAACTGCAATGGCGCTGCTAGGCAATTGTTGGTTATCGGGCCCGGGCGATTTCTGTGAACCACTTGATTTAATGCAGAATCACGGTATCGTGGATAGATTCTAAGTTGCCTGAATTCCTGGAATTTTCTTGTTGTAGTCCCTTTTTTGGAGATGTCACTTGTCAGCGGAACTGGTTAAAGAACTCGTTGAATCCGGAATTCACTTTGGGCATCGTGTGAGCAGATGGAATCCGAAGATGCGTCCTTATATCTTCGGGAAGAGAAACCTTATTCACATCGTCGATCTTCGAGAGACGGTCAAAGGTCTTCTTCGCGCTAAGAAGTTCATCGCACGAACCGTGGCCCAGGGTGGAGATGTACTGTTTGTCGGGACCAAGCGGCAGGCCCGTCACACTATTGAAGATTATGCCCGCAAATGCGATATGCCCTACGTTTCCGAGCGCTGGCTCGGTGGTACGCTGACAAACTTCCGTACCATTCGTTCGCGTCTTGGCCGGCTTGAAGAGCTTGAGGCTGAGGTGGAGAACGGGACTCTGCAGGAATACAGCAAGAAGGCAATTTCCACGCGAACTCGCGAACGTCTGAAAATCAAGCGGAACCTTGATGGTATTCGTAATATGACCAAAGCACCGTCGGTGCTGGTGGTTATCGACGTTTCACGCGAACACATCGCGGTTAAGGAAGCTCGGAAATTGGGTATCCCCACTATATGCCTGATCGACACCGATTCCGATCCGGATTGGGCGGATATTCCCATCCCCGGCAATGATGATGCTATCCGCTCGATTGACATTGTGCTCAAGCACTGTGCCGAGGCGGTAGAACAGGGCAAGCGGTCGCGGCCGGCAAAGACCGAAGACAAAGATGAGCAGGCGCCTCGTCGCCGGTCTCGCAGGGTCACCGCCCGGGCCGATGATTCACCGGCTGAACCGGTTGGAGCAGGTGCTTCGGATGCAGCTGATTCATCAGCGAACTCCGATACCCAGGCCGCAGAATAATCTCAGGGCTATCCCATTATTTAAGCCCCCAAACAAGTAATCATGGCGAGGCGATCGTCAGAAAACGTAAAGACGACGCCTCGCCTGCAGATTTTTCCTGAATACTTATAACCTTACCCGTCCTGGTGGACGGGGACCAATTGCGGAGATAGAAGAATGGCTGAGTTGAGTGCGGCCCAGGTAATGGCCCTCAGAAAAAAGACCGGGTTGCCCATGATGGAGTGCAAAGAGGCTCTCATCGAGAACAACGGTGACGAAGCCGCCGCCATCGAGTGGCTCAACAAGAAGCACAAAGGCAAGATGGATGCCCGCAGCGATCGGGAAACCGGTGAAGGTCGCGTAGGTCTGTACATTGCCGACGACGCCAAGAGCGGTGCGATTATTGAGCTTCGGTGTGAAACCAACCCCGTTGCCAAGAACGACCTCTTCATCGATCTGGCCAACGATATCGCTAAGTACGTTGCTGCCGGCAGTGAGGCCGAGCCCAAAGCCGACGACATCAAGGCGGCGATGGACGGCCCCATGACCGAGGTTTACGGCAAGCTTCGCGAAACCATGAATATCGGTAAATGCCGTAAGCTTTCCGGCGATGCCCTGGTGTCTTACATTCACCACGACGGTAAGAGTGGCGTGCTGATCGCACTCGAAGGTAACCCCAGCAATGAAGAGGTGGGTAAGAGCCTGGCGATGCATGTAACTTTCCACCAGCCGATGGCTATCAATCGCGACGGTGTGCCGGCCGATCAGGTCGAAAAAGTCCGTACCGAAGCCATTGCTATTGCCAAGGAAGAAGGTAAACCCGAAGGTGTCATCGACAAGATCGCTGAGGGAAAAGTCAATGCCTACTTTGCCGAGAAGGTCCTTCTGGAGCAGGAGCACGCCCGTAATGACCTTTACGGAAAGAAAAAGGTCAAAGATGTTCTCACTGAACATGGGGTGACCGATGTTCTTGACTTGGCCTACATGGCCATCTAATCGCTTTACCAAGGAGCCGAAAGGCTCCTTTTTTTTGAGCTTATGTAAACGGGTATTGGACTTTGGCTAATGCATCATCTTTTTCCAAGGGATTTTGATGGCAGATATTAAGTATAAAAGGGTGTTGTTGAAGATCAGCGGTGAAGGTCTATGCCGTGAAGGTGGTTTCGGGATCGATGGTGAAGAACTCAAGTGGATAGGGTCGGAGATAAAAGCCGTTCGTGACCTGGGTGGCGAGGTGGCCATCGTTGTCGGCGGTGGGAATATTATCCGCGGTTCTCAGATTGCCAAAAACTCCTCCATAGAAGAGGTCACAGGCCACTACATGGGGATGCTCGGCACGGTAATCAACGCTCTGGCGATTCAGGATATCCTCGAGCATATGGGGATTCATACCCGGGTTCAGAGTGCCGTTGCTGTTGATCGGGTTTGCGAAAAATTCATCCGCCGTCGGGCGATCCGTCACTTGGAAAAAGGACGGGTAGTAATTTTCGCCGGCGGAACGGGTAACCCGTTCGTTACCACGGACTCCGGGGCCGCCCTCCGTGCCTCCGAAATCGGGGCTGATGTGCTGTTGAAGGCCACCAAGGTGGACGGTGTTTACGACTGTGACCCGGTAACCAATCCCGACGCGAAATTATACTCCCACCTGAGTTACAATGCGGTTATCGATGCCCGGTTGAAAGTTATGGATGTCAGCGCTATTGTGATGTGTCAGCAGAACCAGATTCCTTTGATTGTTTTCAATTTGAAAACGGCCGGTAATATGCGTGACGTTGTCCTCGGTAAATCAATTGGTACACTGGTGGACAGCAAAAGTGAAAAGCCGAGCTAAATACGCTTTGGCGATGGAATGAAATATCGAGAAGAGTGCCATGAGCGATTACGAAAACAGCAGCAGACAATCGATGAACAAGGTTCTCGATTACTTCAAAGACGAGTTGAAGGGTGTACGAACGGGCCGAGCGACGGCCGGACTGGTTGAGCACGTGAAAATCGACGTACCCAGCTACGGCAGCACCATGGAGCTGCGGGAACTGGCCAGCATAACCGCCCCGGAACCTTCAACCCTGGTGGTTAAACCCTTTGATCCGACCACGATCAAGGATATTGAAAAGGGAATCCAATCCTCTGACGTTGGGATTACCCCATCGTCGGATGGTAAAATTATCCGTCTTCCGGTTCCCGCGCTTTCCGGCGAGCGGCGCAAGCAACTGATAAACCAGGTTAAAAGGATGGCTGAGGATCAGAAGGTCGCCTTGCGCAACGTCCGCCGCGACGTGATCAAGAAGATCGATTCCGACAAGAAAGCCTCGACCATAACCGAAGATGATGCTGATAACGCAAAAGACGCTATCCAGAAGCTGATCAAAATCTTCGAGGAGGATATCGACAAGCTGGCCGCGGCCAAAACGACAGAAATCGACGAAAGCTAATTGCCAGGGGTGAGTTTCCCCTCTGTTTGTGGTTGTGGGCTGTAGCAGGTTTCGCCAATAAACCAGCCCGGAACCACTAAAGCGCGAGTGGCGGAATTGGCAGACGCGCAGGATTTAGGTTCCTGTACCCAACGGTGTCCCGGTTCGACTCCGGGCTCGCGCAGTATGCTGTAATAAGATTGAGCATGAAAGAGCCGAGTATTTCGGCTCTTTTTTGCATGGAGGTCTGATCTCCGGAAAACTTGAGGGGGTTGTTGTCGTGGATGACTATCGACAGGAATGGATTGAAGTGCAGAAAGACGCAGTACGTCTACTCTGCGATGAAAGCATTCTGCCCGGTTGGCATTCTGTGACTGGTTTTACAATATCTCCTTCGTTTGAATCAAATGAAGACTTTCGCGTGTATCGTAAAAACCAATCTAATGAAGATGCGGAATTGATCGGAGTGCATTCGACGTGGCAGAAAACGATTGATGCGACAGTCTTTTCGTCTCCCATCGAGAGAGTCAAAGCTCCGCGTCCGTTTATTCCTGGCATTGATAGAACATTTCACGTGATTTCGCCGGGCGTATGGAATACATGGTTGAAGAAGGTGCATTCATTGGTTGTTCCTCTTAACCCTTCCGGCGGCTGTTGGGGAATCGATGGGACGAGTTATACGATCTTCGTGGCTGATCACCGGTGTTCGATTAATATTGAATGGTGGGAATCACTGCCACGACAACTGGAAGCAGTTGGACAGGTGTGTTCTGACTTAAGAAACATCGTTGATGACTCGCCAATGACCGATTGTCCCGGAAAATGAGGGTAAATTCCTGGGACGTTAACGTGTGCCGAATATATTCTTGTATAAATGCCTTAAACATCAGTTTAGCTTTTATCTGGCAATGTTTTTAGTGTATTGTTTCTATTTATCAGTTTTGTGAAATTTTCCACCGATTAAATCCATCCCTGAATAGGTTCGTTTACAGCTCGGGCAGGTGTCATTGGCGAAAAGCCCTGTAAGGTCTCGCAGGCAGTTATGACAAAGGGGGCTTGGTGTTCTATCTATACGCTTCAACCTGTTTTTGTTGACCAATCTCTGGTCACAACTTATCAGCAGTATTCCGGCCGTGAACAATGCGATAAGGATTAACTCCAGATAAGCCAGATCAGTATCTCTTCCTATATCGTTCCAGAAACTGCCAATAACTATCAACATGCCGCAAACACATGCGGCACCGAGAATCCTCGCTCGAGCGTTATATAATCGAGGATCCCCGGGGCCTCGAAAACCCGGTTTAACGTAAACATGTTGTGCAAGCAGGGGGGCCTGGCAATACGTGCATTCATTAGCCAGGACGCTTGTTGGCTGGCTGCATTCATTGCAGATTGCCAGTGGTGGAATTTTTCTTGCCTGACGTCGATAATCGATTATCTGCAAAACCACAAAAAACATCGGCGGAACTGTCGCGGAATACCATCCCACCGACCAACCAAAACACTTGCCCATGATAGAAGCGAATAGAACCATTATTAATCCAACTACCCATCCAAGTTCGGAACTGATGCTCCCGCTGGCTACCGTGACCTTCTCTTTGCTCATCGCGATTTCGAGTTGCTGGCGGGTTGGCAGCAATACTTTTCGGCCGCATTCCGGGCAGCGTCGGTTTTGCAGGTGACGAAGGCTGTAGCCACATTGTTTACATCGAGGGTCCAGTAGGGACAGCCGGGCCTGAAGTTCCTCTATCGCGTTTCTCCTTGGTTTTACGCGAATTGTGATGTAAGTTGTTGCGCAGCCGATGGAAAGAACAAAAACCAGAAAATTAATAAAACCACTATGGCTCGTAAATAGCACCGCGCACAAAAGAGCTGTGATAACAACTCCGATCATCCGGTCTCTGTTTCTTTTTTGGACAAGTGAGTTCTGCTGGTTTTGCAACTCATCGGCGAATTTGTCGCAGCCATCAGGCCAGGCTGTCGGCAGCGGTTGATTGGTCGTAAAGTTTGGAGAGCTGCTGTGGTCGTCTTCGTCCCATTCGGTTATGAAATGAAGCTTGTCGGCCATGGCTTTTCCTGGCAAGTACTCGCTATTGCCGAGTATCACACTTGTTGTCCATTTAAGTATAGGCGGTTGAATACGTGTTATCCATAGCCTCCGGTATTAGAAACGTGCACTTACCGGGAGTATCAAGGGGCCTGTTCCTTCGAAAGGAAGACCCTTAGCCATTAAGTAACTATCGCCTCTGAGCAGATGGCGCTCCGGGATCAGGTCAGCTTTCAGCCGATCGGGAACGAAATAGACTATAACCTCCTCAATTGTCGAACCAACGTGGTTGATGATTGACTGTAAAGTGGGGATCCCTTCGGCAACAACGTCGTACAGAAAGAGCGTGGTACCTTTAATGTCGTAGCAAATAATGGCGTTTAATTCTTCAAAATACCCGAGGGGCCTGGCTGCTCGAGTGAACAGGAAAACGGCCTGCTCGCGAACTACACCGAGTTTTTGCGACACAGGTACTCTTCGGTTGAGTAAATCCAACAGCAGAGGGGTATCGTCCGCTTGCCCGAGATCCAGTTGTCGAGGGCTTCCGGTTGTTCCCCGGTTTTGTCTAACTGAACCCCTGAACACGCTTTCCTGAATAACCTTAAAGCCGAACTGCTCATATAGTTTCGGAACTCCGGCGATGAGCATTTGGATGTCATACCGTTCGTCGCACCAGGCCATCGCTTCGGTCATGACTTTCCGATACAGACCTCTACGGCGATAGCCAGGATGGGTTGCCACTGCGTGAATGCCACCGACGATAATCTCTCTCCCGTCAATAACCATGGGAACCTCAAGAATACCGACATGAGATAAAACCTCATCGTTTTCAATAAATAGAAACGGCGTTGAAATTTTATCCCAATGCAATCCCAGGTACTCCAGGCTGCGAGCATGATTCGGCAAACCGGGAAACGCCGAATCCAGAAGCACAAAAACACGTTTCAAAAGTGTTGGGTCGTCTCTGTAGTTGTGCTGTTTTGCGTTCATTCGTGATTGTTCAGTACATGCTGGAGCAAAGTGCATTTGGTCAATAGGTTATAACGTAACACTGCATACAGTGGATCAATTGCGTAAAACAAGAGTAGTTACTATTGACTGAACGCATTCAGCCTCCAATAGCTGTTTGTGTACCAGCAGGATAGGCAGCGATTTTTTTGCACCCACGTTCTACTGAAATTACGGTTCCTTGTAAATGAAATAAGGGTTCAACGGAAGATGTTTCCAGAGCTTGCAGCGATGGTTGAATATCAACTTCCTGGATACTGGCAAGGAGAAGTAATTCTTCATTACGCGTACACATAGACAGGTCGTTAAACCAAGCTTGATCAAAAAACAGAGTTGCGCGTAGGTGCGAGGTTCCCTGGTTTACTGAGCGATCTTCAGCTACCAGTTTATACCTGCCTGCCTCAGCATGATCATTTGTTTTAAAGTATAGTCCCATTACAAACTTGCGTCCCGTGAATATTTCGCGAATATTAGCTTGGGTTTCCGATCGTAGTGATTCCAGGCCGAGAGGCGCTAATCCTTTGCATTTCCGGCGGTATTTTTCTATCTCGTCCAGCCCTTGAGAAATTGCTTCAGCCAGGGGGAAAGACATTTGTTTGGGAACGTCTATAGTATTGGGTGCGTGTTCGATAAACACGGTCCCCATTTCTTCCATTGCTCGGGCAATAGCTCCAGTCGTCACGACGCGATGTCTGGCGAATTTCCGAATACCATTTTCCGCGTACTGTGTTGCTTTTGCCATTTTATCCTTCAAAGTAACAACTCGAAAACGAAGCTTGTCTTTAGAACTCAGTAGTTTGTTTTTTCGACTTTCGCGTGTTTTTTCGTTTGTGGCGGCGTTAAGTCTATCCTTAGCATTTGCTGCAGACCTCTCTGCACGAGCGATATCAGCTTCAAGCTGTCTTTGTTTATTAGGAATAAGGCTTACAAGCCGTTGGCTCCGATTGGCGAGATTGATGCATTCATCAAGCGCATCTAGAGCAGCTTTAACATATTCCCCCTGTTTTTCGTAGTGTTCTGGAGGCCACATTGCGAACTCTGCTAGAGATCCGGAATATTTCCGGCGCCTTGTTAATTCCCGATAGCGGAGATCTTTTGCTAAACTTTCGAAATGTGCAATATAGCGATCCCATTGATCGACAAACACACCATCAATAGACCGTCCGCGTACTGTCGTGTTCGTTGCTCTACGGTTGGATGAACCTTCAGAGTTATCGTTAGTCCCTTGCCTAGCGGTATATTGTCCGTATTTAATGTTTCCTGTTTCAAGTTGTGAATGTTTTCCCCAATTAGCCGTTAATGAACCGGAACTATAGCTGAAGCTATTGGAATATTCACGTACATTACCGAGCCATACGAATTGATTTGGTTCGGGTGTTCTGAAGGCCGGCTCAATCAATTCATTAAGTTCCGACATCATACGCGCGGCTTCGGCGGGAGTGACTCGTGATTCGTAGATGTGTCGTTTAACTTCCTTGGTTGTAAATTCAAGAGAATCACCGTCTTCGGTGACTATCTTCCATATGTCACCGTCACGCTTGGCATTACCCTTGATAATTGTGCCATCTTTCAGGTGTAATTTGTCTGCGAAGGTGGTAGAGGCTATAGCGAAAGACAGTAATATCACCATAGTTATTTTCGTATTCATTGGTAACTCCTCTTGCAGGTTCGACATTACAGTCTTGGCCAATGACTATTCTATAGCACTTGCGTACAGGATTTGCATTAATTCGCGGCGAGATAAAAACATTCTACGCTCCTGAAATAGTCCTAATACGAATAAACCATTATAATAAATCGAAAGATGTGTTTCTACTCATTTAAACAGCCTTAGTTGTTAGAATGTTCCGCCTCTTAGGGCAAGCCTGAATATGTGTTAAAATGGGAGGGGGCGAGCGTGTTATGCTGTTTTTCTGATTGTAACGCTGGAAATCCAAACGACGGCGATAACTGGCGATTTTAATAGTCGGGTAGCATGGCTCGCACTAGTGTGGCCATAGTAAGCAGAAAAACTTGTGGATATTTATTAGTTTTTCTTCAAATCGAAATCACGCAAACGGGCAAGCTGAAAACAATCAGGCTTTCGCTTACCAGCTTATTCGTTCAAATTCAAATTGCGATTTCCAGGTAGGATTTTCGTTTAGATAAGCGATAAATGCTTGTTCGATTTCGCTCACAGGTATTCCCACTTGTTTGGCTCGAAAATGGTTCTTGATATTCCCTTCCTGGTATTCAAGATCGAAACCGATATTTTTATCGCCGCTGACCTGCATATAAGTCATATCGTTTACCGCGAGTATTACAAAAGCGTTACCGGTAGCCATATCGAGACTGTTCAGTGAATCAATTATCACTTCGTTTGAAGGGTTATTGATCGGTTCTTGATCGCAGATAGTGAGCTTCATTTTAGATATTCCTTCGCCATGAGTTATGGTTTTCTCGTTTCCTGTAAAATTAGCCATTATACCCAAAGCCAGCAATGCCAGGATTGCTGTTGCCCCAATGAGAACCTTTGATTTGTTGCATGGGGATGATTTCCTCATAGTTTAAACCATTACTGATAGCTTTAATCTCTTCGCGATAGTAATGTCGTTTTTATAGAACTCAAGGTCCGGTTCGGCCGTAATTGATCGCACCTCCGATAGTATGCGTAAAAAAGTGCTAATATTCAACAGCCGCCACTGATGATTAATAAAAAACCTAAAAACGCCAGTAACCCGGCGACAGCAATAGCGAAAAACCGTTCCGAGATCCGTGCATGCAAGAACATGCCTGTCGCCATGCCTAGAAGTGATGCCGGCAAAAGCCACGCAGCCGCCAGTATATGGTCAGCGGTAAAAACCCCCTTGCAGGTGTAAGTGATTGCTCGAATTGCACTCATAGCCAGGAAAAACGAGAGGATAGTCGCCCGGAAGGCACTTTTGTCAAGGTGGTATGCTCGCAGGCAGATAATGACCGGCGGTCCGCCTGTTCCAAACAAACCGCCCAGGGTTCCGGAAAGCAATCCTGCGACTGCACTCCACCAACAGCTTTGACTGCGATGCCCGACATCGTCTTTCCTGCCAGGTTGCCAGCCAGCTCTCTTTTTCTGCCATTCACCAAAAATAAACCACACACCCGCGGCTAATACAACTACTCCTAATGCTTTTTTCAAACAACTTGTGTTTTGTGTGACCAGAAGATGCGTTCCGAGGTACAGGCCGATTGCAGTTGTAGGGATCAGGCCGATAAGCAGATTGATTTTTGCCTCACGCCAGGATCGGCTGAGTATGCTGATTTCATTGGCCAGTGTCAGCAGGAAAAGCGTGGCCACCGCTCCGGCCAGATCCGGCAGGACCAATGCCAACAGGGAAATAGCAAACATGCCCGCCCCGAAACCAACCGTTGCATAAATCAACTGCGCACCTGCCACGATCAACATGCACAGTATCAATGTCGATATGTCGGGGAAAAGTTCCGGCATGATTGCACCTAATCTACTCCCTTTTCAATATGATCGTTTCGTCAGCACTATAAACCATTCTGCGGAGTTTCAGTAAAAATAAAAGCGGCGAGACGGTTAAACCCGTCTCGCCGCAACCGATACGCGACGTGCGCTTTACAATAAGACTGCCTACTAGACGACGCCCTGGTCCAGCATGGTGTTGGCCACCTTGAGGAAACCAGCAATGTTGGCACCGTTTACGTAGTTGCCCGGGGTACCGTACTTCTCGGAGGTTTCCAGGCAGTTCTTGTGGATGGTAATCATAATGTTGTGCAGCTTCTCATCCACTTCTTCGCGAGTCCATGCCAGACGCATGGAGTTCTGCGACATTTCCAGACCGGAGACGGCCACGCCACCGGCGTTGGCGGCTTTACCCGGACCGTAAAGAATCTTGGCATCGAGGAAGACGTTGATTGCGTCCGGAGTGCTGGGCATGTTCGCACCTTCACTGACGCAGTAGCAGCCATTCTTGACCAGATTCTTGGCGTCCTGATCGTTGATCTCGTTCTGGGTGGCGCTGGGAAGAGCCACATCGCACTTGATGTCCCATAGCGGGTTGAACTTCGCGCCGGGCTCTGCCGCCTGATAGGTCGCGTTGGAATACTTGTCGGTGTATTCCTTGATACGACCGCGCTTGTTGTTTTTCAGATCCATGACGAAATCGAGTTTCTCGCGGTCGATACCGTCTTCATCGATGATGAAACCACTGGAGTCGGAGAAGGTGAGAACCTTTCCACCCAGGTTGATGACTTTCTCGGCCGCATACTGAGCGACGTTACCCGAACCGGAAACGACAACTCGCTTGCCCTTGAAGGACTCGCCACGGGTCTTGAGCATTTCATCGGCGAAGTAAACCTGGCCATAGCCGGTTGCTTCCGGACGAATCAGGCTGCCGCCCCAGTTGAGGCCCTTGCCGGTGAGAACGCCTTCAAAGCGGTTGGTCAGTTTCTTGTACTGGCCAAACATGAAACCGATTTCCCGGCCACCAACGCCGATGTCACCGGCCGGCACGTCGGTGTCAGCGCCGATGTGGCGGAAGAGCTCGCTCATGAAGCTCTGGGTAAACCGCATAACTTCCGTATCACTCTTGCCCTTGGGATCGAAATCGGAGCCACCTTTACCACCGCCCATGGGCAGGGTGGTAAGAGAGTTCTTGAAGATCTGCTCGAAGCCGAGGAACTTGATGATTCCCAGGTTCACCGACGGGTGGAACCGGAGACCGCCTTTGTACGGGCCTATAGCGCTGTTGAATTCAACGCGGAACCCGCGGTTGACCTGGACTTCGCCTTTATCGTCGACCCAGGGAACACGGAACATGATTACGCGCTCAGGCTCCACGATTCGTTCAAGGATCTTCGCCTTGCGATATTCGGGGTGCTTATCGAGTACGGGCATCAATGACTCGACAACTTCATGAACCGCCTGATGAAATTCCTTCTGCTCCGGGTTCTTCGCAATGACGCCCGCCATGAAGGTATCAACAGCACTTGCCATCTGACTTCTCCTTTTGAGGCAACTTTCAATATCGCTGCCTCAGCATACTAGACGTTTAGTTCGTCTGTATCCTTATCTACATCGTCGGGGAACGATTCCCCGGCATAAAATCGATTTTAGTTTGCCGCCGATACATGAAATTCTTACTGTTCGACAGCGGAGGATCGCCCCCCCTTACGTGGCCAATTATAGCGCCGCTTTCCAATTCGACCACGTATGATTCAACAACAAATAACACTGTTTTTCTCAAGAGGCAAAGGAATCAATCTCTATCTCAAAGAGTTGCTTAGCATGGAGTGAAAACCGTGCGCCTGCCGACTGAGTGATGGCGGTTTGTACTCCACGCTAACCGATGCGTGCGGTATGGGTGATCGAGGACGGTTTACCCATGACATCCATTTGTTAAAAGCGGGTACTAATATGTTTGGTTATTGCTGTAAATATTTATTGGGAAAGCAGTTATGTGCCTATGGGGTTGCCTTGCTTCCCTTGACAGTTTGACGGATTTCAATCATATTAGGTTCCAGTAGCACTGGAACCGACAATAGTCGGGGGGCTAAGTCGGTAGTCAAATTGGTGCTGCTCGGTTGATTAGGTAACCTTCATTCAGAACAGGAAGGAAAGTGGACTATGGCGGCCGATCGCTGCTTGGGAATCATTGTAGGTGGTGGACCCGCTCCGGGTATCAACGGTGTAATCGGTGCGGCCTCCATTAACGCTATTAATCACAGGTTTACGGTTCGAGGGATTTATGACGGCTTTAGCGGCCTCGTTTCTCCTGATTTCGATCCGACTACACAATCTGTTGAACTTAAAATCTCTGACGTAGCCCGAATTCATTTTGAAGGCGGATCAATACTCAGAACTGCACGAACCAGCCTTCTCGATAAATCGACTGCCAAGGAACATGCACATGTTTCTCCTGATAAAGAGAAGGTGGCACAGGCCGTAAAGAATCTCGACGCCATGGGCGTCACCCACCTGATGACTATCGGTGGTGATGATACTTCACTCAGTGCCAGATTCATCGCCGAAGGTTCAAACGGGCGAATCCGCGTAGTACACGTTCCTAAAACCATCGATAACGACCTTCCGTTGCCCGGCGACCTGCCTACTTTTGGCTACAACACTGCCCGACACTATGGGGCCGCCCTGGTTGCAAACCTCATGGAAGACTCGCGTACCACTAAGCGCTGGTACTTCGTGGTTGCAATGGGGCGCAACGCCGGCTTCCTCGGCTTAGGTATAGGAAAGTCGGCTGGCGCTACCCTGTCACTGATTCCTGAAGAATTTCCGGATAAAACCACCGTTTCTGATATCGTCGACGTTCTCGAAGGAGCTATCCTCAAGCGCCGAGCGATGGGGCGGCATGATGGTGTGGCCGTTATCGCTGAAGGCCTGGCTTATCAACTTGGCGACGTCGATGAGCTGGAGAAAATCCTCGGCGAAAAAGTGCCTGTAGACGCTGCAGGTCACCCGCGTCTGGCCGAGTTCCCTCTGGATCAAATCCTCAAGCGGGAAGTCGAAAAACGGTTCCTCGAACGTGGTGACAAGATAACCGTAGTATCTGAAACCATGGGATACGAATTACGATGTGCTCGCCCGACTCCATTCGATATGGCTTATTGCCGAGACCTCGGACATGGCGCTATTACCCTGCTCCTGGAAGATGACCGTGCAACGAGGGGATTGATGGTTGTTATTCATGAGGGTGACCTTGCTCCGGTGACTTTTGAGGAAATGATTGATCCTCAGACCAACCGCACCAAGGTTCGCCAGGTTGATTTGAAGGCTACTCCCTATCTGGTTGCTCGTTCCTACATGATCCGTCTGGAACAGGGAGATTTCGATTCCAAACAGGCGGTGGCCGCCATTGCCGCTCAGGCGAAAATGTCGCCGGAGGAGTTTGTGAAGAAATTCAAACATGTGGTGGATAATTCGGTTGTGAAACTGCCCGCCTCTATTGCTCATAGCAAGGTCGTGCAGATTGTGGATGACCCCATCGAGTCACATCGAGGACAGGGGCCGCTGCTGCCCATGTAGGTTATCCTCTATTGGTCGAATACAAAAAGCTCCTTCCAGCGACAGGCTGGAAGGAGCTTTTTTTAGGCCATTATGCACGGTTCGTTGAGGAGCTCGCCCGGTGAGTCGAACGGGTCTTCGCCGTTATTGGTCATGTTTCTCGGTTGCCCGGTGCACTCGATCACGTTTTGCCAGAAGTCGTCCAGTGGATCGAGTCGTTTGGAGCCGTTTACCGCCGCGGAGATCGGTACGTGAGTGAATTTGTTATTCCAGTACCCAACAAACATTCCGGTTTTGCCGCTCATTGCCGCATGGGCGGCCATCTGGCCCAGGATGCCCGCAAAAAGCGAATCACTGGCGGTGGCCGGCGAGGAGCGAATCAAGTAGCTGGGATCGATGTATTTAAGGTTTGTTCTGACCTCCATGATCTTTAGATATTGCCCAATCTGGTCTCTCAGGTGTGTGCCAATATCTTTAAGTTTGATATTACCCGAAGCGTCTCGGCTTGCCGGTGAACTTGTGTCGTTATCAAAAAGATCCTGCCCCGCTCCCTCGGCCACGACGATGACCGCGTGGTCCCTGGCCTGCATCCTGCGGTATAGGTGTGCCAGGAACCCATTGTCGCCGCCAAGTTCGAATTTCACTTCGGGAATAAGAACGAAGTTGGCGTCACGGCTGGCTAAAACCGCATGAGCTGCGATAAATCCGGCATGACGCCCCATCAGTTTCACCAGCCCGATTCCGTTCGGAGCGCCTTTGGCTTCCACGTGAGCGGCACGAATAGCCTCGGCCGCTACTGAATACGCCGTTTCAAACCCGAATGTCCTGGAAGTATAGAGAATATCATTATCAATGGTTTTGGGGACCGCGATTACTGATATTTTCAGATTCCGTTTTTTAATCTCTTCGCATAGTGCGAGCGCTCCGCGAAAGGTGCCATCGCCGCCGACACAGAACAGGACCTGCATATTCAAACGCTCAAGCGCGTCAACCATTTCCGTTGCCGATTGAGGTCCGCGCGAGGAGGAAAGAATGGAACCGCCGTACTGGTGGATATCACTAACCAGGTCCGGAGTAAGCATGATCGTTTCATGTCCGAATTCAGGTATCAATCCCTCGAAACCGTACCGGAACCCGTATATATTCTTTATGCCGTAACTGTGGAATAACTGGAGCGTGATTGCCCTGATAACATCATTCAGGCCCGGACACAATCCTCCGCAGGTTACGATACCGCATCTGGTTTTGGTGGGATCAAAATATATTTCCCTTCGTGCCCCGGCCAGCTCAAATGCCTTGATTGAGTCACTTTCGCCTGCTTGTGGATGTTCATCGCCGGCCAACAGATTCGTGCGATAAACTGTTTTCTCGTTATCCGAAACATAGCGAGAACTCCTGTAAGGCGTTGCCACTTTTCTCGGGCCGAGGTTGTCTACGGTAAAATCCAATTCATGTCCGTTGTCGTGGATGTACAAAGTTGATTCCCTTTAAAATGAATGCGGATGTAATAAAGTCACCGCCGCCGTCCTTATGATGGCGGAACTGCTGGGCCGATATCCTTTGCCTATGTATCATCGGTAAGGCACATAAACGCTATAACCGAGTTCGTTTAATCTGATCATGCAAATAGGGAAGGTTGCCTTTTTTGATTTTAAAACGTCGATTTTATCGGGGCAGGTTTTCCATTGTCAGTTGTCCACCAGGCTGATTAATGACCATAATGAGTCGATAACGTGATCCGCCAAATCTGCGTATTCCGGTAATTCGCGATCTCCAACCATCAAGACCGTGGTGCAGCCTGCGTCATTACCGCATTGCAGGTCGAAGAGGTGGTCGCCCACCATCCAGCTTGTTTCAGGTTCTCGTTTGAGGTTTTCGCAAATCCTGTAAATGGAATAGGGCGATGGTTTGACTACTCCGTCATCACGCGTGCAGATCGCGTCCACTTCAATGCCGTGTTTTTCAAGAACCACCCTGGTCCATTTCCTGCTGTTACGGGTGAGAATCGCTACCAGCCAACCTCGGCGATGCAGCTCTGCTATGGTTTCCGCTGCTCTGGCCTGTAATTCGGATCCGTGAGCGGCCTTATGCTCGTGGCGGAAGAGTATTTCGTGAGCCTTGATTCTCTGTGACTCCTCCATGTTCTCCATAGCTTCCAGAATTGGTCCACTTGGAATCCCCATCTCCTCTCTCATGCCATCAAAATCAAGAGTGGGAATTGTCAACGTTCCATCGAGGTCGAAAATAACTATTCCCTTTTTGTTTGGTTTCATATGAATCTGTCGCTTTAGTTGAAAAACACCTTGAAATTCTGTTTGCATGCACTACAAGGAGTCGAGATTATACCATCAATCAGGATGGAGGCCTATCTTGCAGATCGGTGCGGATTCATCTCAGCCGCACTGGGCGAGTGATTCGGCAACTTCAGAGCTTTATCTTCCACCACTGTTGCCTTGGGTAGCCGGTATGTTGCTCGGTATTTACTCAAGCGAAAATGGGGTGGTTGAACCACATTTTTGTTTGTACGTTCTGATAGTTGCCACTGCTTTTCTGGTCGTTCGCCGAGTGCGTTTAAAACTGTATATTCCCCTGGCTTTTCTGGTTGCCTTTGGTGCAGGGGGAAAAATGTATCATCGTGCGGTTTACGAAGTTCCGTCCGATCACATTCTCAATTATGTTGCCGAAGATAAAAACCTTGCCCGGGTTAAAGGAAAGGTGCTCGGTAATCCTCGGGAGAGCAATCAGGGATATGAACCATTCAATCCCTGGTTATTCAAGCAGCAACGAACATCATTTCTTCTTCAGGTTGAATCCGTTGAAATCGCCTCCGGTTTCCAGTCGGCATCGGGTAAACTTCGCGTAGTCGTAAAAGAGTTTGGCCTGGATATTCAAGATGGTGATTCGGTGGAGGTTTTCGGCTGGTTATACCGTTCTCGCCCGCCGGATAATCCCGGGCAGTATGATTGGGCTAAATACAATGCCAGGCGAGGCATTCACGTGCATATGGCCTGTGATCATGCGGCTAATGTTCGCATTCATAGCGGAAACGTACGCACGTTCAGCAAGTATATAAGTGGAATAAGAAACAACCTGCGGAAGGCGCTGTTTGGTGATTTCCAGAACGAAGATCACGCGACAATGCTCATCGCGATGGTCTTGGGCCAAAGAAGTGAGTTGGATCGACGCATTGAGGATATGTTTGTAGCCACAGGTTGTATTCATTACCTGGCGGTTAGTGGTTTTCACGTAGGCGCCCTGGCTTTCACCTTCTGGTTTCCGTTAAGGTTTGCTGGTTTTAACCGGAGATGTGCAAATGTAGTGATCGTAATTGTCGTTATTGCTTATGCCATTCTCGCCGATCCTCGTCCGCCCATCGTTCGTGCGGCGATTATGACCTGTGCCGTTTGCTGCGCTTTGTTGTTTGATCGCCGGGGAGCGACGATAAACTTTCTATGCCTCGCCGCCCTTATTGTCCTGGTTAAAAATCCTACGGCGTTGTTTGATGTCGGTTTTCAGCTCTCCTTTATAACCGTTACCGGTATTGTTCTGCTTACACCACTGGTTGGTTCTGCTCTGGTTAAAGCAGGTTCCTCACTTGTGCGATTGCGGTTTAATTCGCCTTTTACTGAGAACGACGTTGACATGATTGCCGAAGTGATTTCAAAAAACGAAGGGAACAGATGGTGGCAAGGCGTGCTAGACAAACTGCTGATGATATTTGCTGTTTCCCTGACGGCCTGGCTGTGCTCCTTGCCTGTTGTTGCGTTTCATTTCCAGCGCATTGCTCTTTGGGGCTGGCTGAATTCATTCCTGATTTTCTTTTTGGTTTATCCAATTATCGTTATGGCTTTAACTAAGGCGGTTGCCTGTTCCATACTGTCGACTCTCGCGTGTGTTCCGGGTTTCCTGCTGAGTGTCGCTGCGGCCTGGCTTGTCGGCCTGGTGCAATTGCTGAACCTGCTTCCATGGACATCGGTTTCGGTTTGTTCGCCTCCCTGGTGGTTATGCTTGTTATACTATGGTGATTTGCTGCTTCTCGTTGGCTGGTTCCGTTCTGTTGTCAGTAGAAAAACCGTAGTTTATGGTTTTGTCTTACTGGCCTTTTTGTCAGGTCTATGGATATTTGAGCCTCGTACGTCCAACAAAGTTCGAATTACCCAGTTGTCAGTAGGACGAGGTCTGACTACCGTCATTGAATTGCCAGACGGACAGGTCTGGCTTTATGATGCAGGTGCGTCCGGAACTTACGATCCAGGCGAGAATATAATTGTTCCTTTCTTAAAAAACCGACACATTCGAAAACTGGCCGGCATAATCATCTCTCATGCCAACCTCGATCATTACGGCGGAGTCCCTTCCGTTCTTGATGCCGTTGATTGCCCGGTTGTTTATATGCCTCGGCACATGGTCAAATTTGTTCGACCGGGCACCGCGACGGCCGCCCTGTTGGACGCAATCCATACTCGAAACGTAATGATCAGCCCTGTTGATACCGCTACGACTCTGCCTTTTGCCGCGCCCGTTAATGTGCGCATTCTATGGCCCGAACCAACATTGCCAGAACACGTGGAAGTCAACGATACCTCAATCGTGATGATACTTGAGTATCTTGGACTGTCTGTTTTATTCACCGGCGACATTGGCTCGTTTCCCCAAAGAACACTCACCAGCTCAAGCGAAATCGCCTGCGATGTGGTCATGCTGCCTCATCACGGTGCTCGCGTGCCTGAAACCAAGTCGTTCCTAAACGCAACAAGATCGAAATACTTGGTTCGATCCACCTTCGTTACAGAACCTGATGAAGGTGGGCTTGAAAGATTGGTTCCGGGAGCAGTCCTGTTTAATACTGCCGAGGTCGGGGCGGTTGAGGTATTGATCGATAGCAACGGGATTGCCATAAAAGGTTACCGCGATTCTTGCGTCCTATAATCGGCTATTCGCGGCCATTGAGGCTTGTTTGCTCTGTTCAATTTCTGATTTTATCTCTAAACTGAGCAGTATGGCCAAGCAGCGAAGTAATCCTCACCGTGCCGGTAAGCGGCGTACACCAAGTACAAAACTTCCCATCCCGGAAACTCAATATGTCAGCTCGGATGATGTACTGAAAAAAGTCTGCGAACAGATCCGCGTGGAAGGCTGTTTCGCGTTTGATACCGAGTTTGTTATGGAAGATTGTTTTGGTGCGGAGGTTTGCCTTGTTCAACTCGCCACCGAATCTCTCGTTGCGGTAGTAGATCCCTTTGAAGTTAAATCTCTCGCTTCGGTCTGGGAATTGGTCGGTGATCCAAATGTGGAAGTCATAGTCCATGCCGGCATGGAGGATCTGGCATTGTGCCAGGTTCAGGGCGGAGTTACTCCCCAAAGTGTATTCGATTGCCAGGTTGCTTGTGGACTGGTAAGTGTCGATTACCCACTGAGTTTATCTAAAATTACGCGCAGTATGATTGGCGTCAGGCTGCACAAGAGCCAGACTCTTACCGATTGGAGGCGACGCCCGCTTTCCAAAGAGCAGATGCGCTACGCGGCGGATGATGTGATCTATTTGCCGGCCGTCTATAGGTCACTATCGAAAAAACTCGAACGCAAAGGCCGCACTTCCTGGCTGCTCGAAGAGATGGAAAGGTTCTGCAAAGCGGAAACCTACCTCCGAAGTGATGATGAAAAGGTGTTTCGACTTAAAGGTTCCGGGGTCCTGGATGGCCAGGGGCTCGCTATAGCCCGAGAGTTGGTGAAAGCGAGGGATGAGTTGGCCGCCAAATATAATCGCCCTATTCGCGGCGTCATCCGCGATCATTTGATAGTTGAAATAGCTAAACACCGTTGGGTTAATCCTGCGGATATAAAAACTCTTCGCGGACTTAACTTGCGGGTGGATGGCATTCAAAGGCTAGCCGCAGCCGTTAAAAACGCCTGCGATAGCCCCAAAGAACAGTGGCCTGTACCTGCTCCACCAAAGGATGAAACCGATCAGGAAGCCGCTATGACGCTGTTAGCTGGGGCTGTAGTCCGGTCCTATTGCGCACAACATAGTATTTCTCATCAGTTGGTTGCCTCCAAAAAAGACCTTGGTGCTTTTGTACAAACCATCGTTCGCCAAAAGGATACCGACAGTCATCCCTTACCGATGCAAATCGGATGGCGAGGAGAAACTGTTGGAAATGTTGTGCAAAAGGTGTTAGCTGGAAAAGTGATGGTTGGATTACGCAAGGATAAAGACGGCTTAACCGTCGTCGTTCAATAACCTTCAAATCTTTTAAGCCTGAAAACGATGAAAGGCCTGAAAACAGTCAATTTGAAAGCAGGCATGCCTTCTCTTGAGGAGGCACGGTTGCGCCTGGCCCAAGCTATATCTCAAGGACACACTGAAGGTTGTGTGGCCATGAAAATCGTTCACGGCTATGGATCCTCCGGGGTCGGGGGTAATCTGCGGACGGGATTGAGGTCATCCCTGCGAAAACGCCGCAAAAAGGGCGAAATCAGAGGTTTTGTTACCGGCGAAAAGTGGTCTGTTTTCGAAGAGCAATGCCGACAAATACTGGATCAATGTCAACAGTTGCGCCGCGATCCGGATTTAGACAGATTCAACGAGGGGATTACTATAGTTATTCTGTAACGGAGTGAGTAACCTTCATTTCCACCTTGCCTGTATTCCAGGTTTCGAGAATAATGATTCGGGACCGTGATCGCCCGGATTGATCGAAAGGAAGAAACGATGCTCGAATCCATCGAAGTGCCGCCATTCGTATTGGAATGTTCTGAGTCGCAAGCGGTATTTCGCTTCGATCCGGAATACTTCGAACCTGGATGTGAATACCCACCCAATCTGGAGGGGATGATTGTCGGTGTATTGGATTCTAAACGTGATTTTCTCGATGGTCGTGCGGTTCTAGTTGACTTAGAGGGGCTTCCTGCTATCAGTTCCAAGCAGTTGGGCGCAATGCTTGCCGTAAGAAAAGCCTGTAAAAATAAGGGAAAAATTAGAATACTGAATCTTCGTCCCAACGTTCGCGAGTTACTTTATGTGACCAAACTGGACGATTTCTTCGATTGGGATTAGCATCGGCTACTTGTGTTTTATTGTAAAAACACGATAAGCAGGTTTGATAAAGATTTATAAAGTGTTGACTCTCCTGGCTTGATATCCAATTGTTTAAGTAAAAAAGCGAAAGTCTGAGTGTTTTGACACATGTCCTGTTTACTACCACTCATGCAATTCTCCGGTTACTTCTTCGAGGAGATCCTTCATTGTTACCAGCCCCAGTAACTGATTGCTGCGATCCGTTACGACCGCGATTGTTTCCCCTGCCTCCTGCAGTTTGACTATTGTGGAAGAAGCTGAATCGTGAGCCGCTATATTTATGATCGGCTTTAAATATTCGCCAACTGTTTTCCATTGCGTGTCGGCTATCAGTGTATGTGCTTCAACGTAACCTGTGATTCGTCTTGAGCTTTTCTCAAATACCGGATAACGGGAATGCCCGTGCTTGCGGAAAAGTGAGATAAACTCCTTCCGTCCCGCATCCGCGCGTATTCCGGCTGTTCTATTCCGAGGCACCATTACCTGGTGTATGGCTATATTCGGCAAGCTTAAAACGCGATCGATAAATTCGATATGGTCAGCCGATGAATCTTCTGCTATTGCGTCCTGTAAAAGTGTGGCGATTTTTTCTCGCGGATCGTTTATTTGTTTGCTGCCTCGTGGGATTACGATCGCCATTATTGGATTGCTTACCAGATTTAAAAAGAGAACGGGAATACGAAACACAAAAGCGGAAATCGAGAAAAGAGTAGCTCCGCGACGCATGAGAAGATCTGCGTTTCGTTGAAATAATATCTTGGGGACTACTTCTCCAAAAACGAACACTATAGGTGTAACGATAAGGGTTGTGTATATTTCTGATGTGCCGGCATCTATATTCAAAGTACCGGTGAGGATTAACGCTACGAATATTGTAGCAAGGTAATTGGCTACGTTTGTGCCCACGAGAAGAGTGGATAAGGCGTTGTGGCTGTTGTCGACTACTCGAGAAAGTTTTTTGGCGTTGGTTTGCCCCTTATCTGCGTCCACCCGCAGGCGGAGTCTGTTTAAGCAGTAAAGCCCCGTCTCAGTTCCAGAGTAAAACCCGGACAAACCTATGGCAAGCAGGGCACATATTATGTACATCGTGGTACTCATATTTGCTTCTCCCCGCGTTCTGAATCATGTTGCTGTTCCCCGATTTTAAGGAGTACTTGCGAAACCCTTCTGCCTTCCAGCTTGTCGACTGTTATACTTAATTGGCCGAATCGTACCGTATCGTTTATTTTTGGAAGGCGCCCCAAAGCTGCCAGGACTGCGCCGCCAATAGTATCGACCTGATTGAACTGGTGAGTGATTCCCAATGCCTGTCGCCATGGGCGGACACTTAACGCTCCCGATAGTCGATAAGTCTGGCTGTCAATGTACTCGATTGTTGGCTGGTTTTCTTTTGTGGATCCTCTATCAAGTTCGCCTACTATTTCCTCCAGCACATCTTCTAATGTGACAATCCCTGACACCCCACCGAATTCATCTACAGCGATAGCCAATTGCGTTTTCGACCTCTGAAAATCCCTGATAAGCTGCAATAGGTTGGCGATTTCCGGTACATATTTGACTGGACGCAGCAATTGGGTTAATGCATTATCAGGATTGAGGTAAAAATCGCGAGCGTAAAGCAGGCCGTGGATGTCGTCCAGATCTCTGCCGTATACCGGAAGTTTCTTAAGCTTGGTCTCCATAAACTGCTGGTGAATCTCATCGCGATCGGCTTGGGCGGAAATCGCCACTATGTCTACACGCGGAATCATGACCGAACGTACGGATAATTCCGGAAGAGCTACAACGGCTTGTAGCATATCGTGCTCTCGAGAGGTGATGATTTCCTGCTCAGCGGATAAACTCACCAGGGTCTGGAGATCCTCCGTGGAAACCTCGCTTGGTCCGCTTGCTTTGGGAGTTACAAGTCTTGTTATGGGCTCCACGAGCGATAGGCGAAGCAATTCACTTATGGGGGTTATTACTATTTTCAATGTGTGTATGGCGGGGGCTACTATGGGGGCGATTCTCTCCGCGTTATTCAGGGCTACTGCTTTAGGAATAATCTCACCGAAAAAAATCACCAAAATCAGGGATACCACTCCACCAGTTGCCGCGAGAAACGGTTGAGTTTCTGCTAATGCGTTAAACGTGGTATAAGAAACCGCGAAAATGCCTATGTTCACTGTGGTGTTGGCCACCAATACAGTCATTAATACTTTGTGAGGATGCCGCATCAGGTTTTCGGCCAGCCTTTTCATCCGGCTTGATGAAGTGGCGAACAAGCGGCGCTGTTGCGCGGAAAGGGCGAATAATGCCGTTTCGGAGCCCGAGATGAAAAAGGAACAGCCTAGCAGAAACAACAGAAGCAGGAGATTCGATATCACCATTTGTAGATGCCTGGGGCATTGATCGTATACCGCAACGACCGGGATTGACTGTCCCGGTCGTGTGCGTTATGCGATATCTGTTTTAATGTCGCGTTTTGTCCGAAAAACGCGTTAATCAATCCAATCTAGTCAGATTCGTTGTTATTCGCTTTCTCGAGTAATGCCCCCGCCTGTTCTATATATTCTTTGTTTTCCAGCGTAGCTGGGCTGCGTAAAACATCATTGAATAACTGTCGGGCGTTTTGGAATTGGCCATTCTTCCGATACGCCTCAGCCAGATGGAAGGCGCAAGGTACATAGTTGGGATCGATTTCTCTCGCCTCGGTTAATCGGGCAATAGCCTCAAGGTATTGTCCTGTTTGAAGATAAGCCCAGCCCAAAGTGTCGATTACGGCCGGTGTCTTCGAAATCTGTACCGCCTGCTTTGCGTATGGAACCGCGGCTTCCGGCTGATTCAACTTATCCGCAAGCAGGTATGCCAGGTTGTTCAGGGCAATCAGATTGCCGTTTTCCGTTGTCAGGACTTGTTCGTAGGCGTTCTTTGATTTTTCCAACTCTCCTTTTACTTCATACATCATGGCCTGACGCGTGAGAATGTTGTTTTTTTCCGCTTCATCAGTGGATGAATCAAAGAGCTCAGCCAACAACTTCAGAGATTCATCTGATTTCTGGCTTGCCTGTAAAACCAAGCTGTATATGTGCTTGTTTGCTCGAGCGAAAATCTCGTTTTCCGGTTCTTTTGAAAACAGCTCTACTGATTTCCCTGCAGGGAAAGAACTCATTGCGTTTATTGTAAGCTTACTTAGGAAATCGAATGAACTGTATCCCTGTCGATATAACGCTGATCGCAAAGTATTTACCGCAGAATCAGTGTCGCCCCGTTTGGCAAGAAGTTCAGCATATGGAAGCATTACGTCGGGAGTCCTGCGGTCCGGCGGAATGCTGTTTTCATAGAAATCAATACCAACCTGATAGCTGCCTAATTGACTGCACGCCTGCATCAACTTCGTGCAAATCACAGGGTTGTATCCACTTGACTCCGCGGCTCGTTTGAAGTTCGCCAACGCTTTGGAACGGTCCTTTTGCTTAATGGCGACTTCGCCGCTGCTTATCAGCCATTCCACGTTATTCGGATTACTGTTCAATTGTGTTGATAAAACCTGGTCAGCCTTGGCATAGTAAGATCCTGCCTTGTCGGGGTCGCTGGCTGCACTGGCCGTATAAGACTGGATCAATGTTCGCGTAACCTCATCAACATCGGGATGCTCCGCATGAAGGTTTTCAAGCTCCTGGAAAGACATATCCAGACGTCCTACCTGTCGATAAGCTTCCGCCAATAAAATACGAGGTCTGAACCTTAACGCTGTCGGATTGGACGCTTTCAGGTTTTGCAGGTCGGTAATACAATCCTGCCATCTACTCAAACTTGCCAGGTATTGCGCTCGCCTGAAAAGTGCTAGTGGGTGATTGGTATTCGTTTCCAGAATTACAGATAGCTTTTCGATGGCTTTGTCTGTGTTACCTCTCGCCGCCTGTATCTGGGCGTTCAAGAACATTCCAGCGGAATCCTTGGGTTTCTTTGCTAGGTATTCATCGCAAAGCGATTCTGCCGAGTCCAGATCCCTAAGGTACATAGATGTTTCTATTCGCATCTGGGTTATGATGTCCAGATCAAAGGAGTTCGATTCTACGGCCAGGGAATATGCTTTTTCCAGCCATTCTTTTGCCTGAGCATAACGGCCTGTTTGCAGAAAATAGCTGCCGATCGCTTTGCATACCTTTTCGTTGGGATCGATATCCGCGGCGGCCAGGTATTCGTTATCCGCCTGACGTAATCTTAATGCTGCATAATGGTCTCCGATAAGCAATTGAGCAGATGCCTTCAGTTCTTTTGGGGCATCCCTCATTGCTTTTTTCAACACGCTGAGAGCCTGATCAGGATCACCGAGATTACGAAGAAGTTCTGCCGCCGCTTTGGAGTAAGCTAATGCTTGCTCTGGCGTATTTGTTTCCAGGAGCAGTATCTCATCGATTACTTCTTTTGCTTTTTCTATATCGCCTATCTTTGTGTACAATTCTGTCAGCTTTATCAGATTGCGCACATCTTTCGGGTTTTCGGTGCGCAGGTTTTCACGTCGAGCGATTCCCTCTCGGGGTTTATCTGTTTCGTCTTGCACCAGTAGTTGCTCGATTACCCAGGGATCATCTGGAAAGAAGATTTGACATTTCTCGAGCCATGTCTTTCGTTCTTCATCGTTGCCCATCGACTCGCTTAATTCAACCAACTGTTTGAGAGCGAACGGGTTATTCGGCTGAAGCTCATAAGAACGTTTATAGGCGATATGAGCTTCATTGGTGCGGTTTGTTAGACGGTAAACCTGCCCTAGCCGAGCCCACATCCGTCCACTCGATGGATACAGGTCCAAGGCTTGTTCATAAGCTGCTATGGCTTCGTTGAAATCGCTTATAGCCTCCTTGTTGAAATTGATGGCGTCTTCCTTGTTCCCCTTTTGGGCAGCTTCGATGGCTTTTTCTTTTGCATTGAAACCATTAACGATTAAACGCCACCCGCGATAGCTTAAACCTTGAGCGCCATCTATACCGTTGCCTTCATTGAATGCAGCGGCTTCTTCTGTTAGTGCGTCTATTTTGGTATCATCTTTAAGAGCGATTGCTGCTTGGAACATCCCGTCGAACAGGGCTTGGAACTTATCTCCACCAGCTTCTCGAGCTGCTTTCGTACTTCGGTTGGTTGCATGATCCTTGGCGATGGAAAGCTGTTCGTACTGTTTTTTCCACTCCTGCTTGCTTTCGTAGTAAGTCGCCATTCGAATCGCACGCAGGTATTCATCTTCGATGCCGTTTAATAACTTAAGATATTCTTTTTCCTGCTCTTCTTGAGGTAAATCCTCCAGCTTCAGCTTTAACAGCTCCAGGTCGAACTCGTTCGGTTTTTGCTTTAAGGCTGCATTTACGACTTCCATCGCCTTGCTGGTTTGCCCAAGGTTTTTATATATGACTGCAGCGGCCTGGACCAGCGAAATATCAGCTGGATTCCTGGACAATGCTTCATTTACGGTTTTTAGTGCTTTATCCGTGTCGCCTTGTCTGGCTAGCATTTTAGCCTGTGCGGAGATTGTGGCTGGATTGTCACTCTTGATTTCCTGTAAGGTTTTGTCTGCAAGATGGTCCTGCCCTAATTGTTCCTGGGCTGCTGCCTTTATTACCAGTGCGGTTGTGTTGGCGGGAGCTACCGTTAAAACCTTGTTGATGGCGGCTAACGCTTCCTTGGGTTTTTGCAATCGCAATAATACTTTTGAATACATTACCCAGCAATCCAATGTTGCCGTTGGGGATGATAATGCCTGTACAATGGCTTCCTCCGCTGCTCCTGCGTCGCCGAGCTGAAGCCTGGTTGCCGCCAGGTAATAGAGGTTTTTAGAATCAATGATGTTGCCTTGCTTTGCGGCTTGTTCAAAGTATTTAACCGCTTCTCGCGGATTGCCGCGGATGTATTCGATTTTGCCACTGGTATGCAGTGTTTCCGGCCTGTTGGGATATTCACCAAGCGCATCCTCTGTGTACATGTTCGCTTCTGTGAGATATTCGTCCTGCTTTGCTGTTCCGGGTTCCTCAGCTGCTGCGAGAGTGATATACAAGTTAGACAACCCCAGTAGAAGTGCGTACCTGTTGTGGCGGCTTTCAAATGCCTTGAATCCTTCTCGGTTAAACGGTAGGGCCAATCTCTTTTTGTATGTGTTGATGGCTTCTTTGGTATCGCCGCACATTTCGTGAAACTTGCCCAGGTAAAGATAGCTTTCGAATTTTTCCGGGGCAATCTCGATTGCTTTGGTGAACATAGCAATGGCATTATCGTAAGCTTCCTGCTTTTTTTGCTCCAGCGATGGTTTTTGGCTTTCCTCTATACTCGTTTCCAGCTCTCTGGAGTTGATATACCACTGGTTTATCCAGTACCGACCATAGCGAACATAAGCCATCTCCTGGACATCAGGATCATCGCCGGTGAGTTTTAATGCATCATCAAGAACTTTGACGGCATCATCGTAACGTTTGGCTATGCCTAGAAAGTTTGTGTACCTACACCTTGCCTCGGTTGCGTTTTTCCCTGGCTCGAGAGTACGATCAACAAGGGCTTTCAAAACCTGCTCCGCTTTTTGAGGCTCGTTTATTTGAGTGTAGTATTCTCCAAGCGCTCCGGTGAATTCCACGCTTTGCGGGTCATTGCTGATCGCTTGCTTGAGATATTTCACGCCCAACTCTTCGTAACTGGGATCCAGTTCCTTGAGGTGGATATAGGCTGAACCAATGGCGTATAATGCTCGTGCGTGTTCGCATTCATCGGGGATGAGATTTTCGTTGATGTCCGCTGCGCTACCGTTGGATATTTCGTCTTCATCAACTGTGCCGTTGCTGTTGCAGTCGTCACTGAAATAGTCGTTTTCACTCTGGATTTCGAGAATCGCTTCCGCTGTTTTTTGGGCATCTTCCCAAACCTCGGTTCCGCCTCCGAATTCTGTTAACTCCAAACGTAAATCCAATATTTTTTCCTGAGCGTCCAATAGTTTTGGATTTACCATTACGGCGTTTCTATAAGCTTCCAACGCTTTGATTTCCCGCCCCCGTTGGTATAACATGTTACCGGTATGTACCAGGTAGATTGGATCGTTTGATACCTGGTAAGCTCGGAGGTAGAACTGCTCAGCGCGTTGCCAATCCTTCTGTTCCTTAAAGGCGATGGCCCGTTTTTCGAACTCCGTCGGGTCATCCTGCTTCAGGGCTGTCACCAGGAAAATGCCGACCGCCGTAGTGATTACAAAACCCAGCCCTGCCAGTCCGATAATAACATTCTTGTTTATCCGCTTTGCCATCTTATGTATCCATACTCTTTGTGGTTAGTTTGAAAATGTTGATTTTCCAGAATCCCAATGAGCTTAATTGTGTAATTGGACGAAAAAACATTATTGTTCCGTCATGCCGTTTGTTTCCACGGCCTGGTTGACTTTTTCCCAGTCCGGAAGGTGGTCATACAGTAACTTGGGCAGAATACTGTTTAAAAACTTGGAGGCTGCTTTCACCGTGTCTTCCCGACTGGCGTTTCTGGGGGAAGAGTTGGCTGTGCCGAAAGTTACCTCTATTTTGCAAAAATACGCATGATCCTCCATGGGGGAGGATATTCTCAGGCGAACATCGTTTCTTGTGCAGACGAAAACTCCGTTGCAGTGAAACGTGTAAAGCACCGTCGGCGTTTCCTTGGAGAAAATAGCGCTTTTTTGAAACGTTATCGCGCGTATTGGTATTTCCTGATTTATTGATCGAATATCGACGTTAAGGTTTTCCGTTTTTATCGGTTCGTATCCCGCCCCCAGGTAACATTGGTCAGGTGTGTGCGGAACCAGATCTCGTCCGCCCGTATAATAGGTCACGAAAAGTCGTGGATTGCGCAACGGGTGGCGCGTATCCTTTATACTTGTATCTTCGAATAACCAGTCTATATAATCGCTGGTCCCTAGGGCATCTTCGATGGCCGCTTCCATTTGGTTGGAATGCAAAAACTTATATTCCCCTAACGCAGTTTTTGTGAAATCGGATAAGGGGTGAGTAAGTGGGACAGGCTTCTTCTCTTCGCTCGCCATCTTGAATACTATTGGACTAACCCCGAAAGCTGCGACCGATAATACAATACACGCCAATACAAATGGAAACTCGAATAGCGTTTTACTGGCAAAAAGCTTTCCCATTGTTGATTCGACCTCTTGGGGGACGTGGTGTCCCTATTTAATCTTGTGTATGCACGATTGAGCATAGCTCTACCTATACATACCGTCAATCGGCAGAGTGGTTGTTTGAGTCCAGATTTACACGACAATCAAAACTACGCTTAACTTGTTTGTAATCAACAAGTTATTCGTTTTCCTGGCTATGCTCGCTGTTCTTGCGCATAATCCCCTCCGCTATACTACGAATTTTCCGTATATCGTGTTCAGTTGATCCAACTATTTGTCCGATAACTTGGGTAGTTTGATAATCGGGGATGGTTTGCGCCTCCGATTAGCATTGAATCGCCAGGTAAGAGAATCGATAAAAAGACCTGGTTGATGGTAAATGGCGGAGCAATTATGAAATGTGTGATCATTGGTGCTGGAGGTCATGGGCGGGTTGTTCTTGATATCCTCCTTCAAGCGAAGGAACACGAAGTAGTTGGCTTTATCGACTCCAATAGCGCCTTAACCGGGCGGAGAGTAGATGGGAAAACTGTTTTCGGAGATTTGGAAGCTCTTCCGCATTGGCAAGAAAAGCTGTCTGTGGACGCGGCTATTATTGCTATTGGCGATAACGGTATTCGCCGGGATTTTGCGGAAAAGTGTCAGCAGATCGGCTTGATCCTGGTTAACGCGGTTCACCCCTCAGCGAATATCGCTCCCAGTGCCACTATCGGATCCAATGTTGTTATCGCTGCGGGAGCATTGGTTTGTGCACATTGCCACATCGGTGACTCCGTGATTCTTAATACCGGTTGCATTGTAGATCACGAGTCCATGATTGGCCAAGGAACACACGTTTGTCCTGGTGCGAGACTCGCCGGGCGGGTAATAGTCGGCTCCGACGCGTTCGTCGGAATCGGGGCGACGGTTATTCAAAACCTGAAAATAGGCCATCACGCGGTCGTAGGTGCTGGGGCTGTTGTGATTCGGGAAGTCAAACCTATGGCCACAGTTGTCGGTGTTCCAGCACGCGAAGTAAAGAACAAGCCCGGTATGGATGACTCTAACCTGTGGATGCTGCCTGAATTCAACAGGACGGTTTCTAGTTTTAAAAATCTACAATCCTGTGTTGCCGCTTCCATCCATTAATAGGCTGGAATGAGCCTTAATAGTGAGGATTTCATTCAAGTGTAATAAAAAACCGGGCAGCCTTATAAAGGCAACCCGGTTTAAATAATATCTAGACTGGGATTGTCTTAGCTGCGACGACGAAGAATCGTCAAGCCACCCAGAGCGAGCAGAGCCAAAGTGGCCGGCTCGGGAACGTTGATTAGCCCGAACTTATGGCTGACGCTATTGGTAGCTCCCGAACCAAAAGTCGGATCCTCGGTGCCGATCGTCGGAGCGGCATCGCTCAAGAACCACTGACCCGTAGTAACAGTGCCGACCAATGCATCATCGTTAGCCGTCATTTGGGCGATTCCGGCGTCGGGGATAACGATCGGAGTACTCAGGGTGATCGTGTAAATGTAATTGCCGGCGTTAGCTAACTGCATACCAAAACCATCAACGTAATTCTGGCTTGCGTCATAGAAATCGACGAAAAGGATACCGCCTGCTTCCTGTACGCCACCAACAAATTCGAATTCGGTCAGAGTGATGTCGGCGTCGTTGATTGAATCATAATCATCGTAGCCAAGAGCGCCGCTGGCAGCTCCAAAAGCACCATAACCGGTACCAGCGCCGAGGTTTTCGTAAACTGCACCAGCGACTTTTTCGCCACTACAGGATGTTCCTAACGAAACACCTTGCACCGCTTTGCCACTGATGATGGTGTAATTCGCATAGTCACCATGGGCGGCGTTAGAAAATCCAGCCATTGCAGGCGCTGCGATGAGGCCAACAATCGCAAGAAGAGCCAATATACGCATAATTCATTCCTCCAAGAGAGAGCCTCGCAATTGAATCACCGACATTTACGGTAACTCAATGCGTGAGAGAGAAAGCCGCCTTACGCTACGCCTTTAATCGTGTAAGGATTAACGTAAAGCTACTGCCATACTCCGCGTATCTTTCTTGAAACGCGGTACTGCTGTACGTCAACGCTTGCCCTTAACTACTTGCACAACCCACTTTGACAATAACCCCCCTCAGAAGGATTATTGCTGATTGGGCAGACCTGCGATTAAGAACAAACACAGAAACGCTGCTGTAATTACCACCGTCCGTCACCACGGTGAAAAATACAACCAACGATATACTCACTACCTATCCACCTAACCAAAATGCCGGTTAGTGACTTAAGAAGCGCTCCATCGCTTCTCTCAACTTCCTGGGGTCAGTTATTCAGGAAATGGTGCTTCCGCCTATCTTTCTTTCCCGGACCCCTCCATACTCTATTTACTCTATCGTTTTGACATAACCGGGTCAAGCTTTTATTGACCTGAGAATATCGTTGATGATGTCGGTTTTATCTTTATTCTATGCAAAAACGGACACATGTATGGAACGTGTTTGGATGTGAGTTTCCGATAAAAACTTGGAAATTGTCGGTGACAATCAGTTTTTCCGTGCCACAGAGCCACTATTACGAATAGACACATATTGTATGCATTTCGAATGGTAGATTTTCGGTACTATATTATTGGTCGTGTTTAACTACTATGAAAAAAGACGGTAAAGCGTAAAGTGATAATGAAATCGATCTGCTTGATACTATGTGTGAATCTAAGGCAGTTGTTTGTTGGACAATCCGAACGAACCGGGCTACTGCCATTTACCGTTAACACGCCCTTTCACAAGTCTTGACTCCCCTCACCCGATTTACCCGTGTTACTCTGAAAAGTTGCTTTGTACCTCGTCAGGCTTATTGGCAGATAAGGGCCGAGAGATCGATTATGAGGCATCCCTATACCATTGTTGTCGGAGAAGATCCTACGATCGTGAATCTCTTGCGATCCTATCTGGCTCCAGCCGAAGGTGCTTGCACCTCTTTTGTCCCCGCCCATTCAAGGGAGGAGCTAAAAGGACTCGTTCTAAAAAACGACAATAACATCGCCGTAATCGACTCCGAGTGTGGCAAGTTCACCTCAGCTGAAGTCGTAAAAATAATCCGCGCGGCGTTCAGTAACCTGCCGATTGTATGTCTTGTTGACAAAGATACCCCCGAATCGATTTCCGACCTCCTGGCTTGTGGAGCAGACGCTTATTTAAATAAAAACTACATTTCGTCGGAATTGCTTAAACATACCGTCGAACATGCGCTGATCATAAGAGAAGCAAGAACTCCAGGCGGCAAAACCAAGAAGCTGCAGGACGAATTGAATATCCAGAACCAGTTATTGGAAGAGTGTCACCGAAGAGTCACCTCTCTTTATCATGCAACCCACGAATTCGTGGATAATGTCTCACACGAATTAAGAAATCCTCTTACCGTCGTTAAGGAGTACACCTCACTGATACACGATGGCCTGGTGGGGGAGATAAACGACGATCAAAAGGATCTGCTTAATAACGCGTTGATACGTGTAGACGATCTCGCGTCCATGGTCGAGGATATGCTCGACAGTAGTAAACTTAGAACTGGTTTACTCAATATCTCCCGCCAGGAAACTCAGCCGTCCGAAGTGATCGAACGACTTAAAACCAACTTCCAGCGAAAAGCTGATGCCTTTGGCGTTCGCCTGGAAATCGATATTCCACAGGATCTGCCCTGGATTTATTGCGATCCGGCACAAATAGCTCGAGTTCTTCGGAACCTTGCCGCTAACGCGGTCAAGTTTGCTGAAGAAGGTGGTTTTGTCCGTATTTGGGTAAAACACGAACCGGATAAGGATTGCGTTGTAGTTGGAGTTACTGATAATGGTCCGGGCATAAGACCTCAGGCTCTTACTCAGATATTTGAGGCTTTTCAGCAGATCGGAGACGATACGCGGCGCAGTACCAAAGGCTTGGGCTTGGGACTGAGTATCGTTAAAGACCTTGTCCACCTCAATTTCGGAGATATCGAAGTCCACAGCGTTCCCGGAGAAGGCAGCGAGTTCTCCTTTTCCGTTCCCCTCGCCGGATCAACTGGAATAATCGAACACTATCTCCAGAGACTCGGAGAGTTCCGAGGTGGTTCCTCCTTCGTCTCCATGGTTAAGGTAAATGCGACCGAGATTGGCGAGCCGGGTTCGCTAGATATGCTTGATACCTTCCTCCAGAACCAGATTCGACGTACCGATTTGGTATTTCGCCAGGACCAGGCGACCTGGTTGATTGTAGCCGCTACAAACGCTGGAGGCCTGAATACGATGATCGAGCGGATAATCAGGTCTAGAGAGGAAACCAATCGTAATACAGCGGGGATTCCTTTGCCCGCTTTGGAATACCAGGTTCAGGGCAATTGGAGAGTTAAAGACCAACAGTCCGAACTGGTCCAGATGTACTCGCGGTTAATTCGTGCAAGAGAGGGTGTCAATGTCTGACAATAGGCAGATACTACTGGTCATTGATGACGACCGAGCCACGGTTCGCGGCATAAGTATCAGGCTGCAGGCTTCGGGCTATAATGTTATCTCCGAAAACAACGGAGAAAACGGCTTGAGGTGTATCCAGGAGAAACAACCCGATGCCATTGTCCTGGATGTCTGTATGCCCGGAATGGACGGCATGGAAGTTTTATCCCAATTGCGAAAAACCGAACAAGATCAGGGAGGCAAACCGACTCCGGTGATCATTCTCTCAGCTCTACCGGTCGATGACGAAAAACTCCGCGAAATGGGAGCCAGCTACATCGTTTCCAAGCCCTACGATTCCGCCAGGCTCTTGGAAGTCATCGAATCTGTCATGCTCGAATCCGCATGCCGCTCCTATATCGATTAAGTGTCCTAAAAATCATTCCCTAATCATTCCCTTTCCCAGCTTCTCTCTCTTGACATTTTTATTGAATCGTGTTACGTCTTAGTAAAACGTGCTACGTATTTTTGAAAGGGGATTGTTATGCAACGTGGTAGCTGGATTGTGAAGCTGGCTGTTTGTGCCGCAGTGGTTAACGGGGCCTTCATAAATGCCCTTTTCGCAGAGGATTACGATTGGGAGTCGATGCCCTTTACTCCGCATTCGACATATCAGGCCGTTGATGGCGACGGCTTCTCCACCTTCCCATTCGATGCACCGGCCCGCATGCGTGGTGTTATCCTGAATCGATCAGCGGAAATCCTTGATCCCGCACCGGGTGCCCCCGGATTTCTTGGTGGAATGTGGCAGGTTTTCGTTCAGACCGACATGGACGGCGATTTCGGTGGATCGGCCCTCTGGATGGGGCAGTACCTGGGTAGAATGAACGGTACCCACCCCCAGGGAAGCTATTCTGACAGCGCCTGGCTTGATGAACTCTATCGCCTGGAACACGATCCGGCCTCCGACAGGCCTTTTGAACCGGGCGACATCGTCGAAATCCGCGCTCGCGCTCCGGGCATGGCCTTCCGCGGTAAAAGCAATATTAACGAAATGCACACCATAGACCCCGCGGCCGATTATGACGTGGTTCTTATTCAGGCTAATGCCGGACTGCCTGACCCGCAGGTTATTACTCTGGCAGACCTTAAAGACGCAACCGATGACTTTATTTTTGATTCCACTCGCCTCACCGGACCGGAACACTACCAGGGAACGCTTATACGCATAAACGATGTACAGTTTGCCAGTACCACCGGTTGGGCACCCGGAGGCAGTATGGCCGTTACCGACGGTGCGGGGCGAACCATGCCGGTGCTGTTGGGAATCGGTGATGGTTTCACCAACTACGATATGCCCACTGGCGTGTTTGACATTATCGGTTTCCTCGATCAGGAAGATTACAGCGCCGAAGACGGATACAAGGATGGGTATCGTATCTGGCTCATCGATAATTACGACGGTAACCTGGCCGTTATGCCCGCACTGTTTCCCACCGGCGACTACGACTACGATAACGACGTGGACCTGGACGATTATTATTCCTTTGCCCAATGCCTGAGCGGCCCCGGAAACGAACCCGTGCCGAGTGATCCGCAAATGTCGATGGATTGTCTCGGTGCTTTCGATTTCGATCACGACGGCGATGTGGACCTTGAGGATTTTGCGAAATTCAAATTGCATTGATATTGTCGATTCCGCTTGCGATAGCCGAAAACGTACAACCCGGCATTCAACGAGCCTTCACTCTGCTCGAATTGCTGGGTTGTCGTTTCGGTTATTGCATTATTGATTACCATTGCTCTGCCGGGACAGAGACGTGCCCGCATGCAGGCAAAAATAGTCAAGGTACGGGCCGACCTTCGCCAGGTGTGTATCGCCTTGGACTCCTATGCTCTCAGTAACCAGGACCGGTTTCCACCAAGTCGCTCCGGTTGCGGCAATAATGTAAACGATCAACTGCCCGTCGAACTGGCCGATGCCGGCTACCTGCCGCCGAGTAAAAGCAGAATCCCCCAGGCGGAACTGATGGATGTTTTCGATCCGGTTAATACCTACAAGTACCCGCGCTCCCGGAGCGATTTATTATAACGGCACTTTATACGATAACCCGGACAGTTCCTGGAGGCCTCGGGCTCAGCTCTGGGTGCCTGATGATTTTCCCAATTGCCGTGACAGCGAAGGTGCCTTCTACGCAAACCGGACGTCGGAAAAACCCAGTCCGGTTTCCTATGCCGTCTGGAGTATTGGACCAAAGAAGGATTCCAAAAAGTTCCCCCGCTTTGAAGGATACGAGGGCCAATCCATCGATACCGCTAAATTCCCCCTGCCCGCCGAATTCTGGCTGAAAGGCAGCGGCGATAGCGGTTTGATAGCCAACTTTCGAGACCGAAAAGGTATAGTACACTCCAGCCTCTAATCGACATTCCTGCCGGGGTTGACCCGCAATCAACAGTAACTGTAGACTGATGGATGAATGGTAAATAGTCTGTCAGCGGTTTAGAAAGCGGAAATTGATGTTAACCAGGTCTATATGGGCAATTGCAGTTTCTTTATCGTTCGTGGCTGCCGGCTGTGTCGAAAGCGATAAGCCCAGCGAAGTCGTCGGTGCCCGGACCATCATGGGAACTTTCGCCAGGGTAACCGCCGTTGCCACCAGCAAATCAGTGGCTTCCGCTGCTGTCGAAATCGGCTACGGTCGACTTGAAGATGTCAACCGCCTTATGAGCGATTACAATCCTGGCAGTGAGGTCGGCAGGCTGAATAACCTGCCCGCTGGCGAAAGCATGGTGGTTTCGCCGGAAACATTCGAGTGTATAAAACAGGCACTCGCGGTTGGAAAACTAAGCGGTGGAGCTTTCGATATCACCTGCAGGCCGATAGTTTCTGCCTGGAAAAATGCCGGAAAGGAAAAAACGACTGCCGACTGCTGACGAACTGGATCGGGCACGGGCTCTGGTTGGCTGGGGTAAAGTGGTTCTCGATTCATCGACCCGGAGAGTTTCCTTCAAGGTGCCTGGAATGCAGGTTGACCTTGGGGGAATTGCCAAAGGGTATGCTCTGGACCTGGCGGCTCAGGCGATGATCGAGCAGGAGGTTTCCGGAGTACTCGTCGACGTGGGCGGCGATGTAGTGGCCCTGGGGCACAACGCTGATGGAAAACCATGGCGTATCGGTATCAAGCATCCATTCCAGGACGGCCTGATTGGTGTAGTGGATTTGGTCGATATGGCCGTGGCTACTTCCGGCGATCAGCAGCGCTTTTATATTATCGATGGAAAAAAGTACTCGCATATAATCGATCCTCGAACGGCGCAACCGGCGAAACAGGCGCCTTGCGTGACCGTGATTGCCAAAGACGGCATGACCGCCGATGCCTGGGGCACCGTTCTGAGCGTGCTGAGTATCGAGGAAGGTAAAAAAACGATAGAGTCGACACAAGGGCTGCAGATCGAAGTGATGTGGATGACTCAAACCGACGACGGTACGCATGTGACAAAAACCAAAGGGTTTGATGCGTATCTGACCGATTGATTCTTGACTGCTGCGGTGGATGGGTAGGAGCGTTATGAGGCGTTCTGATTTGGGCAGCCCGCCTGAAAAAGATGATTCTCGCGATGCTCTGGTTGGTAAAATCATCAACGATTTTATTGACCGGAAAAATCGCGGAGAGAATCTGACCGAGGATGATCTGTTTCGACAGTACCCCGAACTTGCCGGCAGCCTGAGAGGGAGCCTGCGGATTTTGTCGGCGGTTGCCAGGGTTTCCCCTACAGCAGATCAACTCAATACGATAGAAAGTCTCGTTTCCAGCGGCGTACTCCATCAGTCAGAAGATGATGGCTACGCAGCTGAATTGGGAGAATACAAAATAGTCGATTTTCTAGGCCGGGGCGGAATGGGCGTTGTTCTGCGGGCGTTTGAGGAACGGCTCAATCGGACCGTGGCTCTGAAAATCCTCCGCCCTGACGTGGCGAACGATGAAATTTCCGTACAGCGGTTTGAACGAGAGGCAAAAGCCGCCGGGTCGCTTCAGCATCCTAATGTGGTAACCGTTTATACCGTTGGTTTGCTGGACGGGGTCGCCTATATGGCCATGGAGTTGGTTAACGGACCTACACTGGCAGAGATTATTCGCGAACATGGACCGTTACCTTCCGACGTCACCTTAAGCCTGTTCAAGCAGATACTTCGCGGTCTATCCGCCGCACATGCGGCCGGTCTGGTGCACAGGGATATAAAACCCTCTAATCTGCTGCTGTCTTTTCCTGAAGGTTATAATCCTGATGAAACCTTGTCGGCTCTTATGGAAAAGGCAACTGTAAAGATCGCTGATTTTGGTCTCGCCCGTGTCCTTGCGGTTACAAACAGGATAACCATGCCTGAGTTGGCCGTCGGCACGCCGGAATACATGAGCCCGGAACAGGTACGCGGTGAATTGGAAATAGATGCTCGGGCGGATCTGTATTCGGCCGGTGTGGTTCTTTACGAAATGCTTGCGGGAAGAACTCCGTTCAAGGCCGATAGCCCGGTGCCTGTTATTCACCAGGTGTTGCAGGTTAAACCTCCTCTTCCGAATTCCTTTGCTTCCCCGATCAATTCCCGCCTTGAACGAATAGCTCTGAGATTGCTGGCCAAAAAGCCTGAAGACCGCATGCCTGATGCGGATGCGGTTATTGCATCCATTGATTCCAGTACTTCTGTTGCCATGCCAGAACGCAGAAGAAAATTGATTAAAGTATTTTCCGTAATAATCGCAAGCGCTCTTCTAACCATTCTGGTTGTTTTATACGGTGGCAAGCTTTCTCGCCCTGCGGTTCCGACGGAAGACTGGCAAAAAGCAACCAACCTGAACAGTAAATGGGAGTTGAAATACAGGGTTAATGAGCCGTTTTTGTTTAAAAGTAAGGCCGGACAGGATGACTGGAATCTTCTTGGCGATTTTTCAGACGTAGGCGGATGTATTAAAACCGCTGCTTTCCTTGATCAAGGCGATAAACCTGCGCAGGTTCTTGTCGGTGTTTACGAACCAGCAACCGGGGATTCCCTATTCAGGATAGACTTGCAGGGTAACCCCACGCCATTTGAAGGTATACATAAAAACTCGATAGGTTTTTCATCGGATTTGCCCTGGCCGGATATCGGTACGAAAGGTGCTCCTGACAAGGCGCCCTGGTACTGCTCATATGTTCTGGCCGCCGATCTTGGAAAAAACTATGGGCAGAGCATTCTGGCAATTGCTCAACATCATAGCCAGCATCCCTGCTGTGTATCGATAATCGATTCGCTAAGCGGTGAACAATGCGTATCATTCTGGCATTGGGGGCATATTACAAAACTATGGGTAATCAAAGATTTTTTCGGTAATGGAAACCCGGCTATTATCGCCAAGGGCGTCAACAATAAACTTGATGGCTTCAATGGTCCCGACCCGAAAATCGATAAAGTGCGCACTAAATGGGATCTCGTCTCCTGCCTGATGATAATTGATCCCAACCGCATGCGGGGAATCGGGCCGCCGAGAACGACCTGGATTCCCGCAAACAGTCTTGGAAGAGATTTGCCTTATGCCTACGCCTATCTCGATCTACCATATACGCGCGACGTGAAAAAGGCTGATGGCCGGGACGAAAGCGGAAACCTGATAATGAGAACTCTTCCCGCGGACAGGCCGATAAGCGATTTCGGGTTTATTAACGATATTAAATATTTACCCAATCATAGTTATCCCATCGAAGTGGCCATAATGGCTCAGCGAACCAGCATCGGTCCGGCCGGTGAAAAGTACAAGGGGCGGGTAACCTTGAGACTTGACCGCCATCTTCAGGTCCAGGCGGTGGAACAGGTCGCCGGAAAAGAAGTTAAAGACCAGGATGCTCTTATCGAAAAATGGCAAAACCATTGGCAAACTGTCATTAAGCAGTATTCATACATAAAGGAAAGTGATCAGGATTACCGCCGAGGAGAGGTACAGTGATCCCTTTCCTCGGCAAGGTCTGTTTGAACAATTGCTTATGTTTAAGAGCAATCAGGTCCAGTGAAATTGTCGATGATAATCGAGTAGTCGAAAAGATCTACGCAGCAGTCGCCGTTCACATCACCCAGTGGCCTGCCTTCATCATCGACGCTCGTTACCGTTGCTGGGGTACACCGGCATACGTCCTCAGTATTGAGAATTCCGTCATTATCGTCATCCGGATCGCAATCGTCGATAGTACCATCTCCGTCGCAATCTGATTCGCACTCATCCAGTATTCCGTTGTCGTTGCAGTCCGAACCGCCGATTTCGCACTCGTCTGGAATGCCGTTACCATTACAGTCATCACTTCCACCGCATGAGGCCGCACACGTTCCTCCCAGTTCGTTGCAGTCGATATCAATCTGATCCGGAATCAGGTTGCCGTTGCAGTCGGGTGATATCTTAAAAACGTGATTGGTATTGTGTGAGGAAACGTAAAGTGCCTTGTCCGGTCCGAATTCCATATGCAGATCGGATGTTGGAAAACCGGTACCCAATTGTACCGCACCGGCAGGGAGAGGAGCTGTAAGGTCCGTATTGTATTTTCTTATCGTGCCGGCTTGCGTCATATAAAGGTCATTTCCCCAGCCTCCGCCCGGCCCCAGAGCGATTGGATCATGCATTGGAGAGATTTCCGCGAAATTACTTTCAATTAGCGTTCCATCGGCCGCATATACTTCGATGTGACCGCTCAGCGTGGATACCCAAATACGGTTACTCCGGTCAACATCCATCACTGCCGCTCGTCCTGTGTCAAGCCAAGGATCGGGTGCTACTGATTCGCAAACCCCGTCGATCTTATCTCCATTTGCCCTGTGTACGAAAGTGGAAGCTGGTATATTGCCGTGATCTGATACAAGCAGGTTAAAATCCTGATCCCAGACCAAATCCATTGGTTGTCGGGGACTATACATAGGCCCGAACACGTTACAGGAACTTTGATCGGGAAATAGCGCTTGTATGTAGCCACGATCACTTGCTTCACCTCCTATGAGGATTGCGCCTTGAGTTGTCGTGCAGACCGGTCCCGCATCATGGCATACGAAAATCCCGATCGGATCGTATAGAAGACAGGCGGGATCGTGCAAAACTCCATTGCCCACAAGACTGACGGATCCACATGGATCGATTTTATATATGCTGCAATCTGAGTTACAGTTTTGTCCTACGTACATCATGCCATCCGAGTCGAAGGTTATACCTTGAGGTCTGTCTGGGGTTGCCAGAGACTCTATGACATACCCCGGCATAGAGGGCACCCCTCTGGAAATCAATGGAAAAATCAGTACAGATGTAACACTCATTACAATCAACGATCGCTTCATGTGATACCTCCTTGGTATACTGAATAAATACTAAAAGCGCTTTTGAACGAATACGCCTTGGCTATAAAACTAACGATCGAATCATGGAAACTGAGCGCGGTTTTATTTAAAAACGGGAATTGTTTACCGAACTTAACCTTGGTGTTTAGCTACGCAACAGGTATCGCGATATTGAAACTAACGATTTATTGAGGTTTTTTAGTCCTCTTTGGCACAAACCGTGAATCGCCGCTTCGGATTTATCCAATGCGTCTGCCACCTCCGCAACCGGTTTGTGTTCCAGAAAACGCATCTGGATTACTCGTCTCTGGTCTTCCGGTAACCGGGCAAGGCTCGAAAGAACTGCCGCGGTCATATCCTTGTGTGCCAACTGTTGGCTGGGGGTTTCGTCTTCACTTTCCACTATCTTCGATAGATTCACGTAGGTTTTATCACCATCCGGTGAACCGATTCGCAGATGGCTTTCCCCTTTAGGCGATTTAGCCATCTTCCGCTGGTGATCCATCAGCTTGCGGATGACGATAGTTTCCAGCCATCTGTAAAACTGCGCGGGACCGGAAAACCTGCAGGAACTCACTCCCTTGTAGGCGGCCACGTAGGCATCGTGCAGAATATCATTACTGGAGGTATAACGCCGGCTTGAATTGTCTAAACGTTTTTCCAAAAGAGCGCGTAGCGATCCATCGTATTCGACGATTAAAAGCTGCAACGCTCCGGTATCGCCCTGGGTCGCCAGTTCGATTTGCTTCGTCCGCTCGTTTTCATTCATGTATAAATATTAGCGAATATCGAAAGATGAATCCACTTCGATGTTTCATGCGGTAACATTAAGCTCGCCGGTATTCGTCTTACGCTGCCCGCTTTTTAAATACGCCCGCTCCCAGCAAAAAACCGCCGACACCGATACCTGTCAGAATCGTACAAGGCATAAGCATTTCCGCAAAACCAAAATCCCGCCAGATCGCTCCTTCCAAAGCCAGAATCGCCCACCGGAACACGCTGAAATTGCTTAGAGTTAACATCCACCCCTTCATCGCCGCCAGGGGCATCATCCCGCCGCCGAGCATGGCCATTATGACCACCACCGCCCACGCCGCTCCACCGGCCGCCGCTTCTGTTTTACCCAATACGGAAAACAGCATCATCATGCCCATGATACCGGCGGACATGCACAGAATGCCCATTATCAACAGCGGCAGCGAGGTTGGCTTTACGCCAAAAACTACGTTCGCGATAAGCAGTAACACAGCTGCAACCGTGGTCGTGGACATGAAACACGCTAACCCCTTACCGGCCAGTATCTGCCAATGGTGGATGGGAGCAATGGTCAGCCGAGGCAAAGTTCCCCGAATTCGTTCGGTTACCAGGGTTAATCCAAACGTGGCCGCACAGGCCATCACCCCCCAGATAATTCCCTGAGGAAACACAATAGCCCAGCTTCGGTTGGATTCGCGTTTAGGTTCGGCTCCAGGTGTCACAGCGTCTGATTCGTCCCCGGATGTTTCACCAGCAACACCGACCTGGCGGATATTAACGCTGAAAGGTTCCCACTTATCGCCGCTTTTGCCGGCAAGTTCAGATCCGCTTTTGGTATTACCCGAAACACCATTGCTGGTGGTTGCCACAGATTGGGTATCATCACCCGGTTTGAACACCTGCTTTCCGGCCAGAAACATTCCGCCCATTATCAACAGGTTGGTTGGGGAAAATGGTTCGCTTTTGTTTCCACCCATTTGCCTCTGAATGAGATCAACCATCTGCCCAGGATCGCTGAACGATTTCTGCAGTTGCTCATAACCCGCCGAATAGATGATCCCCTGCACCATCGCCGCCTCCATAGGCCGGGAAGGGTCTACCACCAACTCCAGTTCCATCGATTCGCCGGAGAAGGGTCGTTCGCTGGCCGCTCCGAAACCATCTGGGATTACCACCAACGCAACCTGCGATCCGAGGCGAACTTCCTTCTCCGCCACTGCCCGATCATCCAGATTGGTTATGTATAACGCCTCCTTACCGGCTAAAAGCGTTCGCAAATCCGCCGATGGTTCCGAACGATCCTCATCCACCAGGCAAACAGGCAACGCCCGGGCAGGTTTGCCGCCGGACGAACTGCCGGTAACGAACCCGAAAAACACCGCGAACAGCAGAGGCCAGAAGAATACGAAAAAGAATCCCACCTTGTCCGCACAAAGCAGCCGCAGGTCCTTCATTGCTAAAAACCATATAGCACGCATCAGTCCCGCAAGCTCCTTCCGGTAAGTGCCAGAAAAACCGATTCCAGGTTGGGCCTCTCCACCCGCAAACCGGTTATATCCGTTCGCGGCAGCAGCTTTGCCAGCTCGCCGCGAACGTCTTCGGTCTCTATCCGCTCCTCGCCATCAGCACGTTCGGCCACTACCGTACTCGTCGTCGCGTGGGCGGAAATCAGCCTGTCCACCGTATCCAGGGCTAATAGTTTTCCATGGTCAATAATCCCCACCCGGTCGCAGAGCCGCTGGGCCTCTTCCATGTAGTGCGTTGTATATACAATGGTTCGACCCTGCTTTTTAAACCCTTCCACGAACTCGAATATCGCGTTCCGCGATTGAGGATCAACCCCAACAGTCGGTTCGTCCAGCATGATAAGCGGCGGATCGTGAACCAAAGCCGCCGCCAGGTTCAACCGCCGCAACATACCGCCGGAATACACCTTGGCTTTATCCCCTTTGCGATCGGTAAGCCCCACAAGTTCAAGCACCTCGCCAACCCGTGCCTTAAGCTCTCTGCCGGATAACCCGTATAGCTGCCCGAAGAGCCGCAGGTTGGCTTCGCCGGTAAGCTCTTCATATATAGCCAACTCCTGCGGAGCCACCCCCAGCATCTGCCGCACGCTTATTGCTGAGGGGTTCCCATATCCTTCAACGTTTACGTTTCCGAAATCGGGACGAATCCGACCGATGGCCATGTTAATAGTAGTGCTCTTACCCGCCCCATTAGGACCAAGCAAGCCAAACACTTCGCCGCGATCTATCTCCAGCGATAGATCTTCAACTGCCACGATCTTCCCAAAAACCTTACGTACATTGGTCAGCTTTAGCATAAAACCAATCCAATAAAATCGGCCACAAAACCGAATACCAATAACGTTGACAACAGCAACACCTGTCATGTAAATCAGTATTCGTATCCGCCGCTATAGTATTCGCAGAAAAAGCCAAAGCAATGTAAAAAGCAGTGAGAAAGAGTATGGAAACCAGACGGAATTCCTACAAACAGGTGTCAAAAACAGTAGGTCGGGTCAACAGATCACCGCTGTAAACATCTTTGGTATATCTCTTTTCTTCCGTTTTTCTGAGTTTCGTATTGGAATATCCGGTCGGTTAGCAATCCGTGGGTCGATTGCTTAAGGACTTGGGATATCCTCGGAATACTATTTTGTCGGCCGTCCGCCGAATGGCGGTCGCCATACGGTAGCCGCCGGTGAAACCGGCGGACCGGAAGAACGTGAGTTTCCCTAAGCCCGCCGGAGGCGGCCGACATAAACCTTCGCGCACAATTGTTAGCAGCAAAGCAGTCCAAGTCATCAGTTCGTATCAAAAATCCGGGCTACTTGGCTAACATAGGCCTTTTGAAGGATTTATGATTACCAAAGATGTTTACAGCTGTGGTCAACTGACCCTACGCGAATTCAATTACGCTCCGCCACCATTGTGAACCCCGCGAAACCTACTTGCGCCTGACGAGTTTTGTTATGAAAACGTGAAAGACTAGATCGATTCATAACAAGAGCGGATTGATGATCGAATCTCACTCCCTTAAGTTTGACCATAGGTTTCAAACTCGCTGCATGTTCAGCACTCCGCACACACACACACACACACACACACACACACACACACACACACACACACACACGCTTTCCCCGGCCGCCCCGATACATCCGGCGGAACGCACCCTGATTATCCGCCCTGTACGCGAGACAGCACCGTTTCGCATATTTACTTGTCAAAGAGCAAGCCGGGATCAGCGAAACCCGACTCAACTTATTTGTTTCAATGCAACAGCCCAAGGCCCGACTCCATCCCGTCAGTCTCGACCACTGGTCCCGCCGCCGAAACAAACTCCAATATATAACATAAACCAAACAAAACAATAAGTCAAGTATTTGGGCGAAATAAAATACTAATCAGGCGTAAAGTGTTGCAATTAAAGCACTAAAGAAATTAGGAAAAATTTCGGCAAGCAAGGAATTGCCAAGCCGGTTTGGTTCGCCGAGACTGGCACAATGGTTCTACATCGGCAACTGCTCAGACTCTGAAGTAATCATGCTTTTTCCGGGAGCGGTTATCTTCGGCTTAGAGGTCGCACATTCCCAAGAACCAATGTCAGCTTGATGCATGTTCCGGTGCTTGGGTTACGCTTCACTTTGAGGTCTACACGTTTGGTTATCGATGAATTCAATACGCACATCTGAAAATTAACCAATAATCAGAGTATAAAACGGTACCACCCACCTCCGTCCACAAACAACTCATCTGCGAGATTCCCCGCAAAACCTTCGGAAACTTCCCACTTTCACTTCCTTTCATCGGGTTTATTATGCACGCTTAAAACAGGAAGATGGTTCGTGCCAGGCGGAACGGGCCTGCTAAAACTGCGTACCGAATTCTTTTTACTCTCGACCCATTCCAATTGGCATAATTTTTGCTAAATATAGTTCTGCAACGAGAAGTCCGCGCGCTTCTCGCACCGGCGTGGAGAATTGCAGTTGAAAACTCTCGAAAAGATGCTCGAAAGATTCTGGTTCGGATGTGGCCACTGCGATGGCGGTGCGTCCTGTCCTTTCGCTGCGGATATGGAGGCGGCCGCCAAAGCTCCCAAGACTGGGATGGCCAAACTCCCCGTTCCTCTGACTGCGACCATGGTCTTTCTCTTTCCCCTCGCTTGTGCAATTGGCGGTGCATATTCCTGCGCCCGAATGTGGGCGAGTGATTCAATTAATTCGGCCAGTGGTTGGCATGCTCTTGGTGGTTTAGGGGGTTTGCTGATCGGTGCCGTTGCGGCTAGGCTGATACTTTCCGGCTTGGACCGATTGTGGACCTATTTAGGCAGAGGTGATGCATGAGCACGGCATCTTTACCGTCTTCCGGCGGGGAAATGGCTTTCCATAGAGGTATTCATCCTCCCCATCGAAAATACACCGAGGCTGAGCAGATTCAGCTCTTCATTCCCAAGGATAACCTTACTATCCCCATGGCTCAGCACATCGGGGCTCCGTGCGAACCAACAGTCAAAACGCGCGATGAGGTGAAACTCGGCGACAAGGTGGCTGACACGCAGGCGTTTGTCTCCGCTCCTATCCATTCGCCGATCAACGGCGTAATAGGACCGGCCGGCGTAACCGCCATACCCGGTGGCAGACGCGTTCCGTCTATCACCATCAAGCTGCCCGCTGAAGGCGAAGCAATACCGGCCGACTTTTTGCAAACATTCCTCGATCGTAACTGGGATGGTGTCGAACCAACCTCCTACGATCCGGAACAGATATGCACCGGAATCAGAGAAGCAGGTATCGTCGGACTTGGCGGTGCGACTTTCCCCACCTTCATCAAACTCAAACGCGATCCCAACCGCCTGGTAGATACTATTCTGCTCAACGGTACCGAGTGCGAGCCTTACCTGACCAACGATCATCGACTTATGGTCGAATGTCCGGAGGCGATCGTTGTCGGTCTGCAGATAGCCATGCATGCGGCCGGTGCCCAGCGCGGTTTGATCTGCATTGAAAACAACAAGCCCGATGCCATTGCGGTTATGCGTAAGATCGCTGCCGACCGTCCCGGTATAGAGGTGGCCGTCTGTGCCGCGAAATACCCGATGGGTGGCGAGCGACAGCTTATCCCCGCGGTTACCGGCAGAACGGTCCCCAGCGCTCCCACCGGTTTGCCTCTGGATGTAGGCGTAGTGGTTGTTAACGTCGCCACTGCTCACGCCATCGCCCGGGCAATCGTGCGGAACCAGCCGCTGACTCACCGGGTGGTGAGTATTGCCGGTAAGGGAATTACCAAGCCGAGCAACCTGCTGGTTCCCATCGGTACTTCGTTCGTCGAGCTGTTCGCTGCCTGCGGTGGAACCACACCGGATGCTTTAAAGGTACTTGCCGGCGGTCCCATGATGGGTCCCTGCGTTCCAAACCTGAACGTGCCGGTGGTTAAGGGTACTGGTGGTATAACCGTAATGACCGCCGCCGAAACAACCGAGCAGGAGGAACGTTCGTGCATCCGCTGTGGCCGGTGCGTGGAAAACTGCCCGTTGCACCTCATGCCGACCAAGCTGTACCAGGCGATTAAGCACCGGGATTACGAAGGGGCCAGCTATTACGACTTGATGGCCTGTTGCGAGTGTGGATGCTGCGGCTACGTTTGTCCCGCCCAGATCCCTCTTCCCCAATATATTCGAAGTGGTAAAAACCAATGGCGGGTGATTCTGCAACAGAAGAAAGAGCAGGAGAAGCTGGAGCAGGAAGCCAAGAAGGATTAACGCCGGCCTACAGGAGTGGTATATTCGATGAGTGACGCACCTAATGTTTCCGATGGGGCAGTTCCGGTACCCGAGAATCTCGACAAGGATCGGGAGTTCCTGGTAAGTGCCGCGCCGCACCTTTCCGATACGGCGACAACCAGGAAGATCATGTTCTCGGTCATATTGGCCATGGTCCCCATGTTCCTCGTTTCGGTTTACATGTATCACCAGTATGCGGTTATTCTCACCGCGGCTTCGGTGGCAGGCTGTCTCTTTGCCGAGGCGGTTGCCAACTGGATGCGCGGCCGGAACCAGTCGTCGCTGGGTGACGGCAGCGCAATCCTTACCGGAATGATCCTGGCCTTTTCCGTACCGCCGGGATTGCAGCCTTACATGGCCTTCGTCGGCGGTGCCGTAGCTATCGCCTTGGGTAAAGCAGTATTCGGTGGATTGGGTCAGAACCTGTTCAATCCGGCCATGGTTGGTCGTGCGTTCCTGATGATCTGCTTCCCCGTGGCTATGGGGGCCTGGCTCGAACCGGAAACTCTGCACCGTATTGGTGATTCCGCAATTGATGGTGTGACTATGGCTACTCCGCTGTCAATTGCTCAAGGGGTCGCCGGTAAAATGCCCGCAATAATGGACCTTTTCATCGGTAAGGTTGGTGGCTGCGTTGGTGAAACCAGTGCACTGGCCGCCCTGCTCGGTGGACTGTACCTGGTAATTCGCAAGATCGCCGATTGGCGTTTGCCGCTCGCTGTTCTGGCTACCGTGACGGTTTTTGCATTAATAGCTGAGCAATCGATGAATGGTGTGTTGTTCCACCTGACCAGTGGTGCGTTGATGTTCGGCGCGTTCTTCATCGCCACCGATTACGTTGGGGCGCCGATTACTCCCAAGGGGCGTTGGATATTCGGGATCGGCGTCGGTCTGCTGGTTATGATTATCAGGAAGTACGGAACGTATCCGGAAGGTTTCATGTTCGCCATTCTGCTTATGAACGCGGTTACCCCGCTGATTGAACGGTGGACTACACCAACGCCGTATGGCGGAAAAGTAAACATGTAGCAGGTTTTTAAATTAGCAGAGTTGGACTGTCGATTCTGCGGGATACTGACAAACAAGTTTCGGTTTTTTAGAGCCGGAGCGAATAGACAAAAACGGTGAGACCGTGAGCAAGTTTATAAATGAATCATTGCTGGTTGTGGTAATGGGGCTTTGCTTTGGGACCATGTTGGCCGGCGCTCAGATGACCCTCAGCCCGCAAATCGAAAAAAACAAAAAAGCGGAAGTTGATCATGCTGTGGCTGAAGTCGTTCCCGACACTGTTGAAACCGAAATCATTAAAATTGACGGTTTCGATGGCGAGGTGTTCAAATGCCTGGGCTCCGGCGGCAAACTTCTTGGCTGGGCGCTTAAAGGACGCGGTGGTGGTTTTATCGATAAGATCACCCTGGTCGCCGGCATCAACGCAGAGGCTACGGAAATACTTGGTATTAAGGTTACTGAACATACCGAAACTCCCGGACTGGGAACCAAGATCGAAGACCCTGCCTGGAGTGGTCAGTATAAAGGTAAAGATGCCACCAAACCTCTTGAAGTTGTTAAACGGGATGTAGTGGAAGGATCGAACGAGATCAAGGCAATAACCGGTGCAACCTGGTCCAGTAAACACGTGACAGCCATTGTCAATCAACTCATGACCGAGGTCAGGCCGAAACTGAAAGAGCATCAATAATCGTTGCTAGGAGATAAAGGTCCATGGCGGACAATAACGGATCGAACTTACAGCAGTTTAAAGACGGGATATTCGCAAACAACCCCGTCCTGGTGCAGCTACTGGGTATGTGCCCCGTGTTGGCTATTACCAACTCGGTGGAAAACTCCCTGGTGATGGGGATGGCCGCCACCTTCGTAGTGGTTATGAGCAACCTGACCACCAGCTTGCTGCGAAACCTGATTAAACCTCACGTGCGTATTCTGGTCTTCACCTTGACCATTGCCACGTTCGTGACCTTGGCGGACCTCTTTTTGAAAGCCTACGTATACGAGGTGAGTAAGAAGCTGGGCGCGTTCGTTCCGCTGATTATCGTTAACTGCATAATCATCTGCCGGGCGGAAGTGGTGGCCATCAAGAGCGGAATTGGCAGATCACTGGCCGACGCTTTCGGAATCGGTCTTGGGTTTACCATCGCCCTGACGATTCTCGGTAGTATTCGGGAATTCATGGGTGGGGGTTCACTGCTCAACCACCAGATAATTCCACAGGATATCGTTGCTGTACACGCCTGGGTAATCATGGTTCTTCCGCCGGGAGCGTTCTTGACCCTGGGAGTGGTTATTGGCGTGGTTAACTACATTCGCGATCGCAGGAAGGCAGGTGCCTGATGGACATTGGAGCAATGGTAGGAATGTTCATTGGCATTGTCCTGGTTAACAACCTGGTACTTTCCCAGTTCCTCGGGATCTGCCCGTTCCTTGGTGTATCCCGTAAGGTGGATATGGCATTCGGCATGGGTTGCGCGGTTACGTTTGTTATTACCGTGTCCGGTATCGTAACCTGGCTTATTGTTCATGGCCTGTTCCAGTGGCTGGGTTCAAGTCTTCTGGATAATCCCCATGCCCTGGACTTTTTGAAGTACGTCGCGTTCATCATGGTTATTGCCTCCATGGTGCAACTGGTTGAAATGTACCTGCGGAAATTCTTTCCTCCGCTGTATTCGGCGTTTGGAGTTTTTCTACCGCTTATCACCACCAACTGTGCGATTCTGGGTACATGCCTCTATATCGACATGAAACCGGAAACACAGAATTTGCTTAACGCCATTATCTACGCTTTTGGTGGTGGAGTTGGGTTTACGATGGCAATTACGATAATGGCCGGTATCCGGGAACATATCCGGTTCAGTGATGTTCCCAAGCCTTTGCAAGGGGCGGGAATTACTTTGCTGGTTGCCGGTATTCTGGCGCTTGCGTTTATGGGTTTTGCCGGAATCGGCGCCTAAGACTGCGGAGATTGGAAGATGACGATAGCTCTGTCTGCTGTAGCCCTTTTCGGACTGACTCTGCTTTTTGCCGGTCTGCTCGGTTGGGCTAAAGAGGTATTGAGAGTTGAAGAGGATCCCCGGATTCCGGCGGTCAACGAGGTACTGCCCGCCGCCAATTGCGGTGGTTGCGGTTACGCCGGGTGCAGTGATTTCGCCAAGGCCGTCGTCGAAGGACGAGCGGAGTGCGACGGCTGCCCCGTAGGTGGTGCCCAAACCGCTGAAGCGGTTGCCAAAGTACTCGGCGTGGAAGTAGTCAAAACCTTCCCCTATCGCCCGGTTATCCACTGCGGTGCCAAAACCCACGAGAAACTCGGAAGAGTGCCATATCATGGCGTTCAAACCTGTGCCGAGGCCCACGTGGTTGGAGTAACCCAGGCTTGCATTTACGGATGCCTCGGTTACGGCGATTGTGTGGCCTCCTGCACCTTCGACGCCATGAAGATGGTCGACGGCACCCCGGTAGTAGATTACGCCAAGTGCACCGGCTGCGGCGCCTGCGGAAAAGCTTGCCCACGTAACCTGATCGAGAACATCCCATTCAAAAAGGCTCACATGCTGGCCGTCGCCTGTGCCAACACCGAGCCGGCCAAGAACGTCAAGCAGGTTTGCACTGCCGGTTGCGTAGGATGCAAAATCTGCCAGAAGATGCTCGGTGATTTGTTTGCCGTACGAAACAACCTGGCATGCCTCGACTACGAGACTTACGCCGGCGAGGAAGACCTGGACGCCCTGTTCAAGAAGTGCCCGGCTAACGCACTGGTCTACTTCGGTGGCGAAAGACCGGAAAGAGCAAAGGATATCCTGGCAAGAAAAACCGCTGAAGCCGAAGCAGCAGGAGCAACAAAAGGGTAATCTAAACAGGGAACCGAGATACAAACGATAATCCCCAATACCAGAACTGATAACGCCGAAAAGGTAACATCCTCTTCGGCGTTTTTCATTTATCGCAATATCGTCGTACCAATCCGTAATCCCATGAAAGGCTGCCTCCCCCGGAGAGTATAATCTCCGGTGGACAAGATTGCTCTTTGGGAGACAGCCATGAAACCAACTAATAGGATATTACAGATAGGTTGTGATTGCCATCGTAAGTTCAGCAAAATCACGGCTCGCGATGGCGACGGACAGATCGTTTGGCGGCAACGTTTAGAGCACAGTGACCGTGACGTATTACGCAAACAGTTAAGCAGTTGGCCGGAAAAAACGCCAGTGATCCTGGAAGGGACGTTTGGGTGGGGGTGGCTAAGCGATGAAATGGTTGCGGCAGGTCTGAATCCGCACCTGGCCAGCAGTTCCAAGATGGCCGCCTGGCGTAAAGCTCGCGGACTGGCAAAAACCGATCGTACTGACGCCGATTTGCTTTCGGAGCTGTGGAGCCAAAAGCCGCGGTGGTGGGAGGTCTGGCTGGCACCGCCTGAAGTGCGAAGTCAACGGGAGTGGTTACGTTACCGGATGTCATTGGTAAAAATGCAAACTGCGGTGAAGAATCGAATTCATGCTGTGTTTCACCGACATGGTATAATTCATGGATTCTCCGATCTGTTCGGTAGTAACGGGCGAATGTATTTAAGCGAACTGATCGCTTCCGGTGATGCTCGACTTCCTGAGAGCGGCCGATTGACGCTTCAAGGTCATCTTGAGATTCTGGATCAACTTCGCCGACAGATTGCTGCAGCGACAAGAGTTTTTCGCAAACAGTCACTGGCATCACCGACAACTATGCGTTTACGTACACTTCCGGGAATCTGCTGGATATTGAGTTATACGATTAACGCCGAGATTGGAGATATTAAAAGATTCCGTAGTGCCAGGAATTTATGTTCGTACAGCTTGCTGGCTCCGTGTGCTGACGATAGCGCAATAGAACCAGGAGATGGAGAATCACCCAAAGGACGACACGTGGGACTTATTGGTCGTCGCACATTGAAGTGGGCTTGGATTGAGGCCGCTCATGGTGCTGTTCGTAGAAAAGGCCGCTTTCGAGACCTGTTTGACAGGTATACAAACGGAGGCAAACGTGATCGTAATAGAGGTTATATTGTGGTAGCGCATGAGCTTTGCCGGCTTGCTTTTACGCTATTGAAGAAGGAAGTTGACTACGATCCCTTCGGTAAGCATACCCGTCCGGGCTCGAAGAAAAAAAAGACTCCTTCTAGAAAAAAAACAAAGGCAAGGAGTAAAATGGTAAAATCGTCGAAGTCTCGTCCGGGAACGGGCCAGCCCCAGGACCCTATGGTCGCTGCTGTCGCTTGACGGCTTCAGACCTCTCAGTAAATGGGCCGCCCGCACCGGACGAGATAATGTGCCGCGTCGGCTTGGCCGCTTATGGCCGGGAAAGCATCAGGTGATAACGATCTATGAAAATGGTCGTTGAAAAGCCGGCTTGTCCGAAGCTAGCACAAATGGATAGCTGGGTCCCTCGAGATGACCCATACCGGTGCACGGCAACGAGACCAGATAAAGGAATCTGGATGGAAAGAAAAAAACTTTCCGCAGTCAATGTACGTACTTGACGCAGATACGCCTTTCATGGATAGGGTCCGCTGTGCGGACCATAAACATTAGATAATCACGTATATTCCGGTCCGCATAGCGGACTCTACAAAATCTCTGACGCTATTCGTATATGGCGATCATGCTTGTTTGTGAAATGAGTGTTCTTTTTTTCCAGTGTTGCCGATATTAAGCGAGCTAACAATGTTGAAATGAACGGGGAGCTCTCATGAGTAAAAGACACACGAACATGTTGGAGGAAGCGAGAATTTACCTTTCCGGGCCTATGGACTTCGTGGCCAGCCGTGCTGCGGAAAAACAAAGTGGCTGGCGAACCAGGGTTTCTCAGTTTCTAAAAGAGTTCAAAGTGACTGTCCTGGACCCGTGGTATAAGCCCGTACTCAAAGGATTGGGTGAGTTTGGCCGCGAGGATGAGAACAGTATGGCCATCCGCGACCAGTGGACGTTTGAGGACAGCGCCCACGGTGCCAGACTTCGAGCCGAATGTTGCCGAAAATTCCGCCCGGTGATGCATATCGATCTGCGCATGGTAGACGTCAGCGATGCGCTTATTGCGTATTGTCCAACCAATATTTACAGCGTAGGTACGCCCCATGAAATAGTCGTGGCACGCCAGCAGCATAAACCGGTGATGTTTGTCAGCCCGCCGATCGATAATCCGGCCCTTCACGAACTGCGAGAGCACCTGAAAGACGATCAAAAAGGCCTGGATCTTCTACAAGAAACCTTGCACGAAGCCAGCTACCGCGAAAACCCTTCGGGCTTGCCCAGTATGTGGTACATGTCACTGGTGGGCACGGAAAACTTCTTCGATGGGTTCGGTTTTGCCAAGTACCGCGATAAGTTCGGCTGGGAATACAACATGCTGGACGAAAGAGAAGAGACCTCTCCGCCTGCCCGGCCGCTACTTCCTTACCTGGAGGCCATCAATAACGGAGAATTTCCCCAAAGATGGAACGATAAGGAAAACAGCTATCACCACAATCACGACTGGCTCCTGTTAGATGTAGAACAAACCCACGACTGAAAACCGGGACAGGTTCGGTTATCGAGTTTAATAAAACATAACACTATAAAACTACCGTGTTGTTTGATATTATTGAATAACCGAACCTGTCCCGGTTTTATTCCGGTTTTATTGCTAGCGATGTCTTCGGTGCCAGGGAATCAGGGGCAGTAAGAGCAGTAACGTTGAAGGCTCCGGTACAACTCCTATCAGCATGGTTCCGCCGAAGGTTTCACCGCTTAAGTTGTGGGTGAATTCCATCTCCACGTGTATGGCCAGTGTGTCGAAATCGTCCAGTTCATTGAAGAATACGTGATTACTTAAGGCAGCCAACAGATCATTTAAGTTGAGGAAATTTTCATCCAGTAGGATATCTTCGCCCTCGATTTCGATTAACATGGACAGTGAAGCGAATGAACCGTTCAGGTCATCATTGAAAGCAATAAACAGTTCATCTGTTAATGCTGAGGGATTTATGGTTAAATCCCAATCCATTGTATTGGTTACCAATCCCGTCGCTTCGGTGGGGTAATTGGAAGCGAATTCCGCCAGCATGTAGAAATCAGCATCGTCGAGATTGATTCCCTGGTTGCGCAGTTCTGTGGTTAAAAGTGCATCAATATCAGCATCCGCGGGCATAATCCCGGAAATAGCAGCGGCACCGGCTAGTGGATCGACTATAGAGAAGTTCGGGTTCATGGAAGGATTGGTCAACACGGCTTGGGAATAGCTTTCAGAATTAGCAGCTTCGGCACCCATGGAATTCGCTTCAAACGCGAGGCTGATGGTTCCGGGAACCAGCAGGGTGGTTGGGGTAATCTCATTATCGCTGTACGCGGCGACTTTTACCCTGCCCCCTTGAGTTGCTTCGCCCAATACCTGTAGGGACGGAGTGCTGGAACCACTATGGATCGTTTGGTATGGCGTATCGGCCGTTGCACGAGCTCTGGTTTCACCGCCAATAGCCTGAGCTGTCGTAACGGAATAAGAGTCGGATATATTTTTCGTAGCAACTTCAACTATCGCATTTCCGCGAACACCTGTACTTCGTTTATTTAAGATCTTTCCTTGGCCGCCGCCGATTGCAACTGCAACTAGAGATGCAGGTGGAACTCCTACAAGTGGGCCGGGGAAGATAACGTTTGCGTTTCCCCCTAATCCGCTGTCCGTGTAACCGTCTCCGCCGTCGCCACCCAAAGCGGTTATATTCAACACGCCACCACCGAAGTTAGTGATGGTTGGAGTGGCCCCAACGAAATCTAGTAAAACCGCTTGACCGCCATCTCCTCCAAATTCACCCGTTCCGCCGGTTCCACCTTGAATGGTGATCGTATTCAGACCGGGTTGCAGGGCACCTGCGATGATGTTGAGGGCATCATTCTGATTTAATCCGCCCCCGTTTCCTCCGATGTATCCATCTCCGCCGTTTCCGCCAACCAACTCGATGTTCATGCCGAGTACTCCCCCGACGGAAAGGGTTTTAAATCCGGAACCGAATGACACGGAACCCCCATCTCCACCTCGTCCGCCGGTGGTTACTCCATTGGTGTACGGGCTGTTTCCGCCGTGTCCGCCACGAACGTTGCCGTTTATTGTCATTAAGTCGGTATTGGCAAGTCCGTCAGGTGCGTAAATATCAATACTCGCGTGCCCGCCCTTTCCTCCATTACCATTAATAGTTGATCCGGTACTTACAGAACCGTTTCCGCCGTTACCTCCGGTGGATTCAAACAGTATCGCCTTATTGCCCAGGATACTTGCCCCCTGTTGAACGTCATAGGAAGCTATGGTGATTGCGTTTCCCCCATTTCCGCCGGAATTACCTTTGTTGTTGGTTCCGCGTAAACTGCCACCTGCGTTCCCGCCGGCTCCGCCCGTGGCGTAGATTTTGAAATCGCCGCCGCCTGTTATATTGTTAACTCCACCGAAAGCTTCTGCTGCGGCATTTCCGCCATTTCCACCAGCACCGGCAAGCCCGCTATTAGTACCGCCACCGTTTCCGCCCGCACCACCGATTGCACGGACAGTCGCTTCCACGAAACCACCAGCGGGTATGGGACTGCTCCCTCCTGAAACGCCGCCTTTGATGGATGCGTTGCCGCCATTACCGCCGCGACCACCGTTTCCGTCGGCTCCGGCGATACCATTCGCACCACCGAGATCGCCACCAAGACCGGCCAATCCACCGTTGGCGCCGTTCCCTCCGTTTCCGCCTCGGCCACCCATTGCAGTTAAGTCAATGCTGCAATTCCCTTGGCTGACACCGTTGGCAAATGCTACTGATGCGGTGGACATGGAACCACCATCTCCACCGCGACCGCCATCGCCTCCGCGTCCACCATTACCGCCGTTACCCCAGCCGTCACCGCGTCCATTGACACCAGTATCGAATTCGCCTCCCCCGATACCTCCGTTGCCGCCGTTTCCGCCATCTCCGCCGCGTCCGCCGTCTCCGGAGGTAAGACTCAAGGTTATGTTGGCCTGACCGTGGTTTTCACCACTGGCTGATGCCCCGGCGATAACGTTTCCGAATATGGGACTTGGCGCCCCGAAGTTTTCCACACTTCCGCCCGTGCCACCTGCCGCGCCGTTTCCACCATTGCCGCCGTTTCCGGCCGTGGCAAAGGTATTTCCTGCGCCTTTTCCACCATATCCTCCAGTGCCGCCGATTCCTCCGTTTCCTCCAGCACCTCCTGAACCGCAAACGGCGGTTACTACTGTGTCGGCTTCGTTGTTTATATCTATTTCACCACCGGATAAACCATAACTGGTAACTCCTCCGTCCATGAAATAGATATCCCCTCCATTGCCACCGACGGTACCGTTTCCGCCACGTCCGCCGTTACCGCCCAGTCCTCCGACGGTTCCAAGCGGTGAATAAGCGTTTCCCCCGATACCTCCTTGTCCGCCCATGCCGCCATTGGAGCCTTGCCCGCCCGAGCTGCTTGCTGCCTCCACTTGTATAAGTGCTCGTGCTGTTGGAGGAGGAGTCATGGGGTCGAGATCGATATCGTGGCCGGCCGCGTAGCAGTTCCCTTGAACGTATACATCGCCACCGTTGCCACCGGCTCCCAGGATTCGGTCAGGTCTGAGCGGATCAACTGCTCCGCCTTCACCGCCGGCACCGCCCGTACCACCCTGACCGGGGTCTATGACAAGTGTTTCACCGATCAAATACCCGTTACCGCCTCGACCACCGGTGTGCCCGGCACCACTGGCTCCGGCGTTACCGCCGTGTCCGTAATTTGATTTACCAGCATATATCCAAACCTGGCCATCGAGGCCGTAAGAGTCGTTGTCGGGATTACCAGCATAGCCTTTAGCTGACACATTGCCTCCCCAGCCTCCCGATCCGCCTGTGCCGCCTTGTCCCCCGTCATAACCGGGACTACCATCGTTTGCAGGGTCTATCTGTGGAGGTTCGCCGATTGCGCCCATACCACCGTTACCGCCATGGCCACTGCGAGCTGCAACGATGGCCTGGTATAAAATTTCCTGTGCACCTAACGGTCCTCGCGAAGTTACGGAACCATAACAAAGTCCACCATCACCTCCGTGTCCACCACGTTCGCCGAGTTGACCAGTAGCATCGCTGCCGTTTTCACCCGATCCACTGAGCAGCCAGTCTGCAGGTGCATTCAAAGGCAATTTGATTATGTCCCAGTTGATGACGGTCCAATCTTCTATTGTACCGTCACCGCCGTCAGTACCTGGTGTTGCCCAGCATGCTGTAGCACATATGAGTACGATTGTATGATGTAAAAACCTAAAGCTTTTTTTGGGGAATGGTAGCATCATGATTACGTTCTCCGAGAGTAGAGGCACGTTCGTTTAATCGTTGCGCTGAGGATGTTGGCCCGTGTTGTCGTTAACTCCCCTCTCTCCCGGTAGCAGTAATAATCGCTGCCATAAATTATTGTACAGATTTTGTACTAATTGCGGCAAGGAATAATCCTGACGTTTTTATTGTTTTCGCAATCGGTTTGAAACATAGGAAGGAAACCGGGACAGGTTCGGTTATTCGTTTTAATTGAACAATTACTGATATAAAGTCGTTTTGTTCACTATAAGTAAATAACCGAACCTGTCCCGGTTTTTGGTTAAGGTTTCCGCGTGGGTCGGCCCGGGGGACGGACGGTTGATTCCAAACCTAAGTTAGCAATCGTGCGTTTGGTCCAATCAGAGCGACCGAAAGGTCGTCCGCGAGTTACGCAGCGGCGCAAGGTTTCTAATTCGGCCTCTGTTTCTGGCCGGTTTACGTGGATCAGCCAATCTTTGGGCGGCTCAATAGGCCAATCGCTGAGGATTTCTGTTTTCTGGAGGTTCCCGGAGCATCTGCGCCAAAGGCTGGACCACCGCCAGTTTTCTGCTTTATCGACAAGTCCAGCGCGAAGGGCGTTACGTTCCACATATCTGCATACTCTAAGGAAATGCGATTCCTTTTCTACGGGAAATGACTTGTATCGCCCCTGATAAACGTGACCTGTGCCTGCGCATTTACGGTATTCCTGCCAACGGCGGACATGAGTGATAGACAGTCTCTGCATGAAACGTCCCATATCTCCATTGTTTTCCGGCCAGAGGACCAGGTGCCAATGGTTGGGCATCAGGCAATATGCACAAAGTCTCATAGGGTGTGTCGATAAGGTTTCTTCAATAATAAGTTCAAACGCGTGGTAATCGCCTTCGTTATCGAAAATACGCATTTTACCTACTCCACGATTGAGTACGTGGAATACGATATTACCAGGCGCGATTCTGGGTGAGCGAGGCATAGTGTTTTTAATCCTTGTTTAATATTATTGAATAACCGAACCTGTCCCGGTTAATTTTCCTTTTTCTCTTCATTGGGTTTGCAGGTGTTGCAGGGGGTTCGGCCCGACTCTTCTGCTTCTTTGATACTGGAGAATTTAATCAGGTTTTTTTCGCTTATTCTCTTGGCGTGGTAGCAGTCAGGGCGGTGGTATTTCTTGGAGTTTTTGCTGGCTACGAAGTATTGAGTAGGTTCCGCTGCCTGTTTTTCTTCAGCCGATTCTTTAGATATAGTTTCATTGGATTCATTTGCAGTTGAATTACCAACTGATCGCGACTGTGGCTGGTTTTCTGATTCGGTTTCCGGTTTTGGCGGATTAAGTAAATCCGGTGATTCCGCTTTCTGCCATGCGAACACGATTAGAGTTGTACTCAGACGGATGCCTCGTTTGAGGTTTTCTACGCATTGTTTTCCGCAAGCCTGGTCGAGCAGCAGGTAGTATTCGTCCATCCTCGAAGTAAAAGTGTCACGGTCGGACATTTTAGAAAGTTCCATGATCTTATTATCCGCTTTGCACAGCACAGCGAGTCCGTCCAGAGAATCGATCATATTCTCCATGATGAATGCGGGGACATTGGTCGTAAGTTCAAAACGTATTTTTTGCGGTTCGATCCGCTCGGCATACCGATGGCCGTTACGCCGAATCAATTCCCATCCGATTCGGTGGGCTACGTCCTGGTGAGCAAAGATTGGATCGCCGATTGGAACATTACCGAAATCCAAGTTTCCGGTTTCAGTTCCACGGCGATTGCGAGTGACGTTGAACGGGTTGGCCGCATCGCTACAAAAGTGAATCAGGTATCCTGCATGTTTCACAATTGTATCGTGATCACCTTCGTTGAAAGCGGTTGTTAATTGGTCGACCATCGGCGGTAAATGCCAAAGGAGCGATCCACCACGGCGAATGTCCTGGTCGCGAAACAATCGTTTTGCCTCCTGTTGTTGAGCAGGAAACGCTAAAGCTGCGTTTATTCTCTCCTGTCCAGTGGGATCAATGGCAGCGGCCGCGTCGATCATCAGGTAGTGCCAGCTTTTACGAACACTGTAATGGGGGATACCGGGCCAAACAGCGCCGGGTTCGATAGCTCTTTCGATAAGCGCCTCCCGTTTAGCCGAAAAAAAGTCTTTTAACGGTTGAGGTAGAGTTTGGATGGTTTTTTCGGCTATAATACGATCAGCTTGGAGATTGCACCCTCGTAGTTGTTGGCTATCGGCCGCAAGAACGAGTTGTGTTAAAACAATGAGCGTCAGCAGGTAACGGGACATGTCAAGCCTCCTTTCCGGGCCAGGTGATTTGGTGATGCCGTTATAAGCGAGTTCGGAAAACTCGAAATGCAGACAGTTGTTTCAGCTCTTACGCCATATAGTAAACATCTTCGTTACTTGTGATTTGCGATGTACTATTGTAAAGAAAAGAGGATTGGGTTTCCAGATAATCAGTACTTCCGCTTTGAAAAGTAGTTTGATGGCATTTGATTTATTCTGATAACAGAGGAGAAAAACGTAAGTTTGCGAATTCAGGGTGTTTGGTGCCAAAGTGAATAGTGAGTGAGGAAGGGAAAGCGTAAGGTTCAGATGTGTAATATAGGTCGGGTTATCGATGAAGCAACCTTGGAATTCCTGCTTCTGGAGCGGGCGGAAAAGATGCGCGGTTATATAAGTTCTCGTATACCACTTCGATTGCTTAGTTCGATTACCGCGGATGACATATTACAGGAGGTATGGTTGGCTGCATTTCGAAAAGTGAGTAATTGTCGATTTGATGGTTCCAGTTCATTTGAACGATGGATTATGACTATAGTTGATCGAAAGTTGGTGGACGCAATACGTAACGGTATGCGGGTAAAACGTGGATTGGACAAAGCCCTGGCGGTTTCAAGGTTAAAGACTGATGCGGTGATTGAGATACTGGAGTCTGCGGTTGCTCCGGGACGTACGCCGAGCCGAGAGGCTTCTTCCAAAGAGACTTTGAAAGCTGTAGGTGCATATCTGGATCAGTTACCTGAAGATCATCATCGAGTGGTTCGGCTGCGTTATTTTGAAGGCTTTTCTCTGAGAGAAATCGCTGAATCAATGAATAAGACTGAGGCTGCGGTTCGCGGATTGCTGTTTCGAGGCGTGGAAAACCTTCGCCGCCAAATGGGGGCAGCGGGCAAGTATTTTACAGACGTTGCGTCTTCTGATACATCGGCCGGTTGACCGTTATCTGGTTGTGGTTATTGGACGATTGATTTCCAGAAACCATATGTATTAGTCTGACGAATTACTCGTTAGCCGGCAATTTTCCTTTCAAATCAGCTAAAAGCGATTCGAGCTCCTCCATGGCGACCATTTGTTTCCACGCTGCTTTCCCATCTATGTCGGGCAATTCAACGTTCTTGCATCCGTTGATTGCCCGGGAAAGAACGCCGGCAAGTTGTTGCCCCGCTTCGTTGGTCAGGCCTTCAATAATGGTGCGGTTAGTTGTTCGCATTGCTACTTGTCCCTTGTTTTGAGAAGAGAAATCGTAAGCTGATCTCGTTAGTCATTAATCGTCGTACATTTGGAGTATTGCAAGGGGTTAAATACTCCATATTGATACGGTGTAATTTAAACTTTCTTTTTTTTATTCATTGAGTTTGCCTGCCAATCGTGAATCCGGTTGCAGGTGTGATACCGTTCTGTGTATATTCAGATTAAGGAGGGGGCCTTGATGGTACGTTGGTTTCAACGTAGATCTTATGGAAAGAGGCATGGGAGGTCTCTCCAAATGCGCACATAATAACTAACAACTTACCCTGGACTTACCAAGGCAAGTGGCTGGAGAAGCAGCTGATATAATCAGCCCAGGTTGTACTCATGACGCCGTGTAGCTTGCGTCTAAGGATAAAAACGAAAGTTAAACCAAAAGCGCGCGCGGAAAATTTGAATTCTTTTATTAATTCCAGGCTGGGTAGTGATGGCCACCCCTTTGCAACCAATTGATGATGTCTCTCTTCAGTCGTTGCTTATGCAGCGCGCGAATCAGCTGCGAGGTTATGTCAAAAGCAAAATACCTCGCGATTTACAGGGTGAAATAGAACCTGATGATGTAGTGCAGGAGGTATGGACGGCCGCTTTCCGTCATGTGGGCAGTTATCGCCCCGACGGTCCGGATTCTTTTGATCGATGGTTGTATACGATAACGAATCGGAAAATGATCGACGCTCATAAGACGGTGTTAGCCAAGAAGCGCAGTGGTCGCCGCGTACGGTTACTTGCCGGACGTAACCGGGATTCTTCTGTTTGGGATATTTTCACTAATTCAGTTTCGCCTACGGGCACTCCAAGCAGGGAGACATCTGGTAAGGAAGCGCGGGCGGCCGTTGAGGCTGCCCTGGGTGAACTAAACCCCGATTATGGCGAAGTAATTCGCATGCGTTACATGAAAGGCCTCTCTGTGCCGGAAATCGCGGAACTGACAGATAAATCAGTGCCTGCGGTCAGAGGATTGTTGTTCCGGGCGTTGAAAGTATTACGGGCTCAAATGGGTAGTCCAAGTAAGTTTTTCAGCGACGTTGCTTCCAGTGAGGGGACGTCGGACAAATCGCAAGCTTAAAGTTAGAAGGTTGTTACGAGCGAGGAGCTTGTATGCGTCGCATCGGGGACGAGTTTACAGGTATATCGAATCAGTTGGATTCGGTGATCGAGGAGGTCATTGCCCGCCGGTCCGCCGGTGAGGATGTGCCTGATAGTGACATAGAACAGGCTTATCCTCATTTGCTGCCTCAACTGGCCGAACGGTTATCCACTCTTCGTGCTATAGAGGCGGCCAGGTTGGCTGCCAGGTCGGGCGACGACAATAAAGACGACGACGAATTTACTTTTCTGGATGAAGATTTCGAATTCCTCCGGGAGGAGCTTTCAGGTTACGAAATACTGGAGCAGGTGGAGTATGGTGGGCAGGGAGTGGTGTATAAGGCGATCCAGAAAGCTACCAAACGCATGGTGGCGATCAAGGTTCTGCTTGACGGTCCCCTGGCGAGTAAGAGGCAGCGGTATCGCTTTGCTCGTGAGGTAGAGTTGGCTTCCCGGGCGCGGCATCCCAATATTGTGACTTTGTATGAAAGTGGCTCCATTCGTGGTCGACCTTACTTCGCAATGGAGTTTGTTGAGGGAATTCCCATAAACGATTATGTTTTGCTCCATGATCTGTCCATGGAGGATACGGTGAGATTGTTTGTTAAGGTGTGCCATGCGGTCAGTACGGCTCATCAGCGAGGAATAATTCATCGGGATTTGAAACCTTCGAACATACTCGTTGATCTTGATGGCGAGCCGCATATTCTTGATTTTGGTTTGGCCAAGGACGTGAGCGAATCTGAAGACGAACAGCCCATGGTTTCTCTTGTAGGCCAGGTGGTGGGTACGCTTCCCTATCTCAGTCCTGAACAGGTTACCGCCAGGGGTGAGATTGATATCCGTACGGATATTTATTCGCTGGGGGTTGTCTTGTATCAGCTTCTGGTTGGTTTTTTTCCATATTCGGTGAATGGTGACCGGGAAGCGGTCAAGGACAGTATTTTAAATTGTGAACCACGATCGTTTCGCAAGGCGTTACTTGCTGAATATCCCCAGGAGCCGTTGCCTCCTGCGGCGTTTGCTGATGACCTGGAGGCTGTGGTTTTCAAGGCTCTGGAAAAGGAGAAGGAGAGGAGATATCAGTCCGTTGCCTCACTGGCGGAGGATCTTGAACGGTACCTTCGGGGCGACGCGGTGGAGGTAAAATCGGACCGGCGCTTGTACCTGTTGAAGAAAACGCTTCGCAGGTATCGAGTTGCGGCTATCGTTTCCGCAGCTTTCGTCGTATTGCTGGTCGGTTCTCTGGTGGGAGTGACGATAGCCTGGCGTCGTGCGGAAAGAGTGGCGGCTATCAGTCAAGCTGGATTGCAAATGGGGTCTTATCTCAAACTGGGCAGCGTTGAACGAGATGAAGGGCGGGTGGATCAAGGTGTTAGTATGTTTGAGAAGGCAATCGAGATATACGAAGCTATGCCCAGCGATGATCCGATTGTGCTGCGCTATTTGGGTGGTACATATCAAAGATTGGCTACAGTATATCTTGAGAAAAACGATTATGAAAAAGCCACTGAATATATTGACGCAATAATTGGCCTTGCGCATGAAATTCTCAATCGTGATCCGGGAAATGAGGAATGGCTTCGTATGCTCGCAATGGCTACGTCTTTACGCGGCAAGGTGTATTATCAACAAGAGAAGTTCGACTCTGCGAATCATGAATTCGGAGAGTCGGAACTTATGCTTGCTGAATTAGAAAGAAAATATCCAGGTAATCAATCCCTAAAAAGGGGACGCTTGGATACGCTCCATTGGGGAGCTAAAACTGAGTATAAGCTGGGCCTTGTTGATAGCTCACTGATGAAGTACAAGCAGATTGTTGATATCCATGAATCCTTGATTTCTAACAAAGTGAATTCTATTTCGGCGACTTTGGATTATTGCGAATCTCTTATAAATTTAGCCGCTGTACATATGCGATTGAAAACCGCACAAGACGATTCCATTGCAGTTAATTGTTTATATAAATCGCTAGAAAACTTGCCACGTTCTGTTGGCGATGAATATAGCTCTCAGAGAAAAAAAGCGGTACTGATTGCTATACAAAGTAACAGTTCTATTATTTCTGAGCGAATTATCTCAAGGATGTATTTCTGGCGAAATACTGATTAATCAAAATCAGGATTCGGCGGATCGATTTCTACCGGCTCATCCTCTTCTTCCTCAAGAGGGATCGGGTCTTCCTGTTTCTTGAATTTAAAAGTCATTTTAGCTGCGAGCAGTGTTGGTTTTGACGGTATAGTTGTGAGCCCGTCGCCTCTGAATTCGTATTGTAAAAAATCATTATCTGGGCTGATGGGGGTGGCGGTGCCTATCAACTGAGGAACGGCGGCGAATTCACTGACGTTTGGATTTTCCGGATTTTCGTGTTCAACCCACCAGAGGTTATTGGGTAAATCAGTGTCCGGGTAATCTATTCTCCAGGTTGTTTCTGTGCCGTCCGGATGAATTTCTATGAACGAGGCCTTGGCGATAACCCAGGCTATTGCGTTGGCGTCGTATTCGATTTCCTCCAATTCAAGGGAGACGATGAATTTATCACCGGTTTCGGGGTCCAGGCTGTCGCGGATTACGTAATTGACGACGAAATTCGGTGTTGGTTCCGCTTTTGCCTCGGCGGGCGCGAAAGTAAGGGTTATGAGGGTGATAGTGATTGATGCGATTAAGATGTTTTTTGCTGACATAATTGTTTTCTCCTGTTAAAAATTGGAAAAGGTACGCATTCTATGTGTGCACCTCTTCCGTATTCCACGACCGATAATTGTGGAAAACTCTGATTGTGGAAAACCGGGATAGCGGTTATTGGTGATTTACGGTTATTGGCCTTCGCGATCCGGCGAGATTGGGATGGAAGGCTGACGATTATTCTCAGAGTGATTAACGAAAACCGCCTGTAAAGCGCGCGCAAAAAGGGCTGCTTTGTTGCGGTTTTTTAAGATTTTTATAGGCAAAACATTGTCGAGGGCGGTTCTTTCTTGCTCAAATACTGTTATGGAGGTTAGTATGTGGTTATTCGGACGTTAATCGTGAAGTGTTTTTAAAAAGTATTTACGGAAGCGAATTTAATGGATAGGAAGTTTGCTGGCTTGCTGATTATTGGCTTTGTAGGCGTAGTTAGTATAACTGCGGTAGTATGGGTTCTTGTTGAGGGCGGGATCTTTGGAAATATGGGTGTAAGAAGTCCAGGGGCTTCCGATTCCAATTCCAATTCTGAAAAAGTCGTTGCAACCGAAACAAGAAGGCGGGCAACAGACGCCGAACTGGAACAGGCGCGACGAGCGGCTTCTCCTGATGGGCTTTTGTCATTGGCAATAAGGAGATATCGGGTTTGCGTAGGAAAGTACCCGGATAACCTTACGCAGTTGGTAAAGAAGCCGGAGTTTTTACCGGAAGGGAAAAGCTGGGGCGGACCGTATTTGAGTAATGAGAAATTACTCATTGATCCGTGGGGAAGAGAGTATCAGTACAGGACTCCTGGAGTGTTTAACGAAACTTCGTTCGATTTATGGACCGATGGAGCGGATGGCGAGCACGACACTTTCGATGACGTATATAACTGGTGATGCTGCCCGGAGTTTTAACCGGCCGGTGTTATTGACCTAGTCTGGTGATGATTTCGTTTAGAAGATAGTTTTCCATGGCCGGATCTCTTCCGTCCGCGATCCAGTAACTGTCAGCATCAGTCAATGGTTGTCCTGTCTGTGCTGAGGGCAGTTCGTTTCTAAATACGCGCAAAGCGGCTATTGAATTGTTGAACTGTCGTTCGGGTGTGGCGAATCGTTCGCGATTAACCTGGATGCAAGCCTTGGTTAAATCGGTTTCGGAATCGAAGTTGATTTCTATTTTTGCTGATCGTCTGACGGTGCGCAAGGACGATTCCCAGAAATCGTGACAGGTCCGCGCGTCTTTTCGCCAAAACTCAAAGAACTGTTTTGAGGTCTCAGGCAGAGTAGTGATAACCCCGGCTCTTTGATCGACCTGGTCTAGTTTGAACCGGTTTTCGCGAAGGGTTTCGGTGCAAGCCCGCCACAATTCATCCCGCTGTTGAGAATCGGCGGTCATAAAGGTATGGGTAGTCAGCGCACCGCTGCGCTGCGGTGCAGTGCAACCTGACTGGATAGCGACGGCGGTGAGGATAATCCCGGTGAGAATAGTATTTATGTTTCGCATGGAGGTTATGTTAAATGGCAACCCATGCGGGTCAAGGGAATAACTGACTGCCAGTTGAGCCGTTTTGTGTTTACGAAGAAACGGCGTGGATGGTGATGGAGCCGGTGTCGCCGAATTCCAGTGATTGTGGTCCGAGTCCCATGACTACCGTATCTCCGCTTTTCACCCACCCTTCGGTTAACAGAAGGTGGTCGACTGTTTTGATTCTTTTTTTCTCTGTTTCCGGCTTTTCGGATAGTCGAGGTACGACTCCATAAGAGAGTGCCAATCGGCGCAACGTGGTTGATGAAGGAGTAAGTGCCACTACCGGCTTGTCGATTCGATGCTTACTGAGCGTTTGAGCGAGTTCTCCGTTTTTAGTCCAGACCGCGACGACTACAGGATTCGTTTGAGATGAGATGGCCTCCAGCCCTCGAGCTATGGCGCAGGTTATTCCTGCGCAATTACTGTTGGCGATGGTTGGCGGCCTGAGATTCTGATCATACTTTTCGGTTTGGGCTGCGATTCTGTTTATAACCTGGATGGTTTCGACGGGGAAACGACCGACGGCGGTTTCGGCCGACAGCATCACCGCGTCAGCTCCGTCAATAATCGCATTAGCTACATCGCTGACCTCTGCCCGCGTGGGTACAGGGGAGTCGACCATGCTTTGAAGCATCTGGGTAGCTACGATTACTGGCTTGCCGGATCGCTGGCATCGTTCGACGATATCCTTTTGCAGGAACGGTACCGACTCTACATCCATCTCAACCCCTAAATCGCCTCGGGCGACGAGTAAGGCGTCGGAGGCGTTGATGATGGCGTCGATGTTTTTAATTGCCTGTGGTGTTTCGATTTTTGAAACGATGGGGATGTCTGAATCGAGTTCGTCGAGTATTTTTCTCAGCTGGTGGACTTCATCCGCGCTTCTAACGAATGAGAACGCCAGATAATCCACGTTGGCGTCCGCTGCCCAGCGGGCGCACTCCAGATCTCGCTCGGTTAGTGCCGAAAGTTGTGTGTCACTGTCAGGGCAGTTGATTCCTTTATTGTTACTGACTTTTCCGGATACCACGCAGTGACAATCGAGTCCATCCGAATCCTTGTTGACCACTTTCAAACGCACATTGCCGTCATCAATCAGGATCCGGTGACCGACGTTTATGTCATTAAGTATGTCAGGTTGATTGATTGACACTTGTCGGCTATTGCCAAGGACTGACTTTCGGCTGATGCGTAACGAATCACCGATGCTGATTTCGAAACTGTCATTTTCGATTTTCTCCAGGCGAATTTTCGGTCCGCACAGGTCACCGAGAATGGCTACCGGAGTTTTCAATTTGTCGGTAGCGCTTCGGATGTTGTCTAAAGTCTCCTGGTGCGATTCGAGAGAACCATGGGAGAAGTTGAGCCGAAGAACATTCGCGCCTGCCTGGATCAGGCTGGTTACGTTTTCGGTGGAGCAGCTTGCCGGGCCTATGGTGGCCACTATTTTCGTTCCGATCCACGGTTTAACTGCTGGAGTATCGTTCTGGGAGACCGGTTGGCTGGGCATGTGTAGTTTCCTTTCCTGTTATGCCGGTACTATTTACCCGGTGTGATGAAGGTGGGCAATATCGGGTTTCCGTTTCTGCGGTTGAGTGTAGAAAAGGTTTTCTGTGCAACTTCAAAGAAAGCCATGTGTATCAGAGGGCGGAAAAGCTGCTGACGTACCTTGCTTTCGCGGAGGATTTCCAGTCTTCCCTGTGTTTTAAGGTTCTGTCAGATAGTACTTTCTTTGGATCTCCAGTCCGTCTATCCCGCAGGTGGCGGTCGTTTCGCTGGAAGGCGTAACGACCGCGCCATAGGGATGGGTGATCACATTTCTTTCGGCTTGTTGTTGCCATGGGCAAGTGGTATCGTGCGATTGCATCATCTCGCAACTTTTTATCGATTTGATTGTTGGTAAAAGCACGGGTTGTTCTGGCGTTTTCTTCTTGTTTTTCATAGTATTAGGGCAAGGTGGTTTTTTGCTGTCGGAAACCCGGATCCAGCGTATCAGTATTGATAATCATGTGTTGTACGGGGTTTCGGAATGGACTGGTCTGTCGAGTTGGCTGGGAGATTGTTGCGTTGCGAAAAGTAATAATAACACTCGCCATGCTTCTGGTGTTCGGGTTGCCTTTGTTGCATGCTGACACTGCTGCTCAAACCGAAGACGAAGCCACCAGGCAAAAGAACGCCAAGGCGGAGCGGCTCCAGCGTTTTAGAGGTTTCATCGAGAATAAAGACGATTCGTTGGCAACCCGGACCGCGCAGGCGGAGGAGTTGCTGCTTACCGGGTGGGCTGAAGCGACCGACCTCGTCGTTACATTACTCGGACCTGAAAGCTCTGAAGATACCAAGGTTGTTGTTTGTGACGCGATTGAGGGCTTGTCGGGAAATCAGCCAGAGGTACTAGATGGTCGCCTGGCCGATTCCCTGTTGAGGCTGTTCGGCGATTCATCTGCGAGAGTTGTAACCCAGGCGGCGGAAGCATTGGCTGCGTTTCCTGATCGCGACGGCGAAGTTTTGAAGGCGCTGAGCGGGCTAGCGGCTAACTCCGGTATCCCCCAAAAACAACGGTTGGCCGCTATTGCCGCAATGGTACCAAATACCAATCGCCGGAAGGTGATCGGTGAGTTGGTCAAGCTGTTGGATGTTGAAGACAAAGTATTGAGTAACCGTATCGTCGATGTTCTGGACGAGGTGACCGACAAGGGTTACGGAAAAGACCTGGTGGCCTGGAAGAAATGGTGGGAAGTGCAGGCCACTCTCAGCGATACCGATTGGTTACGTGCCCAGGTGGCTCAGCAGACTCGATGGCGGCGGGAGGTTGTTCAGCAGTTGGCAACGTGCAGGGAGCAGGCCCGAAAAGAGCACGACAAGCTGGAATCCCGCTTCGCTCAGTCTCTGTCTGATCTGTATCGCCTTACTCCATTGGCTCAGAAAGACGCTTTATTGGTCGGTTGGCTGGGGGAGGATATCACCAGGTGTCGTCAGGTGGCGGTCAGTCTGGTGGCCGAACAGGTTTCCGAGGGTCGATTGCCTTCCGATGGTTTGCGGGAAGCTCTGCGAAATCGGTATGCCGATAGTTCGCTGGATGTACGCAAGCTGGCAATTGAGATTGTGGGGGCTTTGAATGATCCTGCCGATGCCGGGCCAATGTTGGCGCGGCTGGGTGAGGAGGGTGACAGCAGAGTCCGGGAAACATTGCTGCGGGTTTTGGGTAAACTGAAAAACCTTGACGCTATCGGCCCGTTGGTCAACGAACTATCCAGTGAAGAAGATAACGGCTGCTGTGTTGTGGCTGCCGCCGATGCTCTGGGTATGCTGGCCGCTCGCGGAACGGTGGAGCAGGCCGTCGTGGATAATCTGGTGGAGCCTTTGAAAGCCCGAATAGCCCAGGCTGCGGGTAAGGATCGCGAGGTTGAGGTAGCGATACTCGGGGCGATGGCCTCTATAGGTTCGCCCGCTTTTAAGGCTGAGTTTGAGAAGAATCTTGCTGCCGATGATCCGGAATTGCTTTTACGGGCTATCCAGGGGGTGGCAGTTGTTGGTAACGGGGCACAGCTTGGGCGCTTGATAGCGCTGTCCAGTCATTCCGATGCCCGTGTTCGGCAGCGTGCAATCGGCGCGGTAGGGGTTCTGGGGGGAGCGGAGCACCTGCCTGCGATAGTCGCCCGTATGAATCCGAGTACGGAAACGGTGGAAGGGGTTCGCGGTGAGGCCTGGCAGGCGTTCAAAAGGATTTGCGCGAAGATGCCGTTGGCCGACCGGATAGCTGCCGCTGACCGGTTGTCAGATTATGGCACGCTGGCTGTCGAGTATCTCAAGGCGTTGGATACTGAGTTGGATAAAACCAAGCCGGCACCGGCGGAATCGGCAGTGGTGCAGACGAAACTGGCTGAGTTATACGTGTCTTTGGGGCGTAATACGGAGGCATTACCGTACTGGCGTAAGCTTTATACTGCTAATCCCAAGGGTGTCGCTCCCTCTCTTTTGCGATGTGTGCTGGTCTGTGATAAGACAGACGATGTCGTTTCGATACTTACCGCAATGTCGGAAGCTGACGAGGCGGTGCGTGCTTCGGCCACTTCGGAAATAATCGCTTACCTGGAAAAACTCAAGAGCTCCGGGAATGACGCGGGTGCGAAGGCGCTGGCAAAGTCTTTAAAGGCAGTGCCGGCAAAATCGTTTAGCACTTTACATGGTCATCTTGCGGAGAAGTACGGGCCCGATAAGCCGGCTCCCACGCCGACTCCGACTCCGACTCCGACTCCCGCGCCTACGCCTGCGCCTACACCTACACCTACACCTACACCTACACCAAAACCCGCGGCAACTCCGGCCCCGACGCCGGTAGCTACTCCGGCTGCAACTGCTTCCGCGCCTGCTGCCGCACCGACTCCAACACCTGCACCAACCGCGGCGGCTAAGGAGAATCCGCCTGCTTCAGCAGGCAAATAAGCAAAAGGTTCTGTCCTGGTTTGTTTTGTTTTTTCCTAAGCCGGATATTCGCCCGTTTGGTGGAATTTCAGGGTAACAGGTGGAAACTGGTTGCCGAGCTTATCGGCACGTCGGTAATTACCTATCGGTCTGCGGGTAATCTGCGATGCTTGGGGTTGTATTCTCGGTCTTTGTCAAGCCGATAAGTTCAAATCAACCATCATTTCTGATGCGATTAAGTAAGCAAAATACTAATCCGATACGTGATTGGAAAGTTGAGATTGTAAACGGATGCCGGAAAAGGAGTATCCATTTGTTTAGCCCTGAAGGTCGTAAAGCAGTGACAAGTACCGATAACCCTGTAGGCGAAATTATGTCGGATGAAGTTATGAATATGGGTTGTGAATATCCGGTGTCCGACAGCGGGGCGTCTGAGGAGACTGCTGATCGCATGGTTGAGTGGCTCGATATGATGAGCACGCAACTTCGCAGGGCTTATTTGGAGTCGACCAGGGCTTTGGTGGCCACGGTTGAGGCTAAAGATCCGTTTACCGAACGTCATTCCTCCAGGGTAAGTCGTTTTTCCAAGCAGATCGCCCGGCGGATGGGTATGTCGCAGGCTGATGTGGGGAGCGTGGGGACGGCGGCCATGCTGCACGATATCGGCAAGATCAGTGTTCCCGACGCGATTCTCAATAAGCCCGATAAACTCACCGACGAGGAGATAGCGGTAGTCCGCAGGCATCCGCAGGTGGCAATCGAGATTCTGGGGCATACGAGTTATTTGAAGCGGGAATTGCCTATTATTCTTCATCACCACGAGTGGTATGACGGTAGTGGTTATCCGGACGGGTTGGCCGGTGAGGATATTCCGCTGGGTGCGAGGATACTGGCCGTGGCCGACTCGCTGGACGCTATGCTTTCCCGCAGGGCGTACAAACGCCCCATGTCGCTCTGGCGGGCCAGGAAAGAGCTGGTCGATTGTCAGGGTACTCAATTCGATCCCGACGTGGTTGCCGTGGCCCTGGATTGGCTGGACGAAATGGGCGATCGCGTGGCGGCGGAATCGGCTATTGGGGGTATACCTAATGGGTCTTCTATTCTGCGGCAGGATAATGAGGACGGAAACTCCCAGGCAGTAGGGGGTGATAAACCCAATCTCCGGCTGGTTTGAAGTTGACTTTCCTTATATGCTGCAACTGAATACCTCATCCTTATATAGAGCTTGAATAAACCTGAACGGCTTGAGATAATCCTGTTGAGATCTGCGAGAAACCACTATGGTTTGGTTTCTGGTGGTTTTCAAGAGGGTTGTAGTGAGCCCATATAGGACGGATTTTCCGGGCATCGTCGAATTTAAGATTTCTTGGTGTATAATGGCCAGTAGAGATCGGCGATGCTGGATGTCGTTATGCGCAATAGATTGAATCGGATCGAAGCGAAGAGCGGATTATGGCAAAACGAGGTGAGAAATCCCGTCGTTTCCTGCACTATCTCGGGTTAGGTGTGGCTTTCTGCTCATTCCTGCTTTTAATAACTCCACTGGGGTATATAACCAATAAATCGGAGATGAATACGCGTGGAGTTCTGTACGGAGTAGTGGGGTTGGTTGGACTTGTTGTTGCCGCTATCGCTTGGGTAAGAAGCAGGGCATTCCCGCCGGGTTTCTGCAAGTGTTGTGGGTATTGCCTCAAGGGGAATGATGGTGGTACATGCCCCGAATGTGGGTGCGCCACGAAAGCCTGAGAAAGGGGGATTGCATTATGGGCCCATGACTCATTTGTGTGAAACCTTTCGTAGGAACCTGGCAGGTTTAGTCCTGCCCGGCAAAGCTGACCGGCAGCCGGAAGCGAGTCTTGCGTTGTGCTGGGTAACCATCATGACGAAGCGTAGACAGCGAGTGCATAGGCCGTGTGATCGAGCCTCGAAAGAGGGCTATTTGTGGGAGCCGACGTCGTCCGCATCCTGTACGGAAGGCAGCATCGAGTCGCCGTAATGGTCTGGCGCATTCGATCCCACCGGGGTCTAAGAGCAGGGCATGTGCATACTGTGGTTCCTCAGGAACGTGGGAGATCCTGTCGTTTCCAGTCGATATGATCCGGATGGGGGCTACCCGGAATAATCAGCCCCTGGCCTGCGACGCGCGTGTCAGGCGTCGTGAGGAGCAAAGACAGACACACGGTTGGTACTGCCAAACGAAGGCAACGAAGTGCGGCAGGATGAACGGCAGGAAGTCGGAGCATCGAATAGTACTGTTGAAGCGGGGGAATTTCACCCGTGAGAGACCCCGTGGAAGGAAGGCGATGCCGAAACATGGAATCGATGAAGGGCAACACGGCGGATGCACAGACATTCGATCGCGTGTTAACTAAACAACATCGGATAGCACAGCTGGCGAGACTAGGTCCGCAGACGAGCTTCACTGCACTGGCCCACCATATCGACCTTGACTGGTTGCGAGTAGCGTATGATCAGGTACGTAAGGATGCGGCTCCGGGCGTCGATCAAGAGACGGCGGCCTCGTATTCAATTGATCTGATGAACAATCTCCAATCATTGTTGGATCGAGCGAAATCAGGGCGTTACAAAGCGCCTCCGGTACGGCGGGTTCATATCCCCAAAGGCCCGGGTGGCAAGACACGTCCTATTGGCATACCGACGTTTGAAGACAAGGTGCTTCAACGTGCGGTAGCGATGGTATTGGAAGCAGTATACGAGCAAGATTTCATGGACTGTTCGTATGGCTTCCGTCCAGGCCGATCGGCCCATCAGGCTCTAGAGTCATTCTATGAGCAGTGCAAGTCGATTAGGGTAAGCTGGGTACTGGAAGTGGACATCCAGGGCTTCTTCGATGCTCTGGACCACGCTCATCTGCGAGAGTTTCTCAAGCGACGGGTGCGTGATGGTGTACTGGTACGATTAATAGGTAAATGGCTGAAAGCAGGTATCCTGGAAGATGGATGTCTGCATCGTCCAATCAGTGGGACACCTCAAGGCGGAGTGATCTCTCCGATTCTGGCGAACCTTTATCTACATTATGTATTAGATGAATGGTACGATCAGGTGGTTAAATCACATCTGCGTGGCGGAACATTCATTATCCGCTATGCGGACGACTTCGTTATTGGGTTTACCAATGAGGATGACGCTCGTAAAGTTATGGCGGTACTTCCGAAGCGATTTGGCAAGTACGGTCTGAAACTTCATCCAGAGAAGACCCGCCTGGTTCGCTTTAACCGACCGCCACGTAATGGCGAGCAACCTGATGGCAGTGGTCCCGGGACGTTTGACTTCCTGGGCTTTACACACTACTGGGGTCGTTCCTGGCGTGGGTATTGGGTGGTCAAGCGTAAGACCGCCTCAAACCGGTTAAGTCGATCTCTGAAGGGAATATCGAAGTGGTGCAGGGTTAACCGGCACCTTCGGGTTTGCGAGCAGCATGTTCAGCTTGCCCGGAAGATGCGCGGACATTATGCCTACTACGGTATTACCGGTAACGGTGTTTCATTAGAACGTTATTGGGAAGGGGTTAAGCGTATCTGGAAGAAATGGCTCGGACGTCGTTCGCAAAAGTCGTACTTTGGGTGGCCGACGTTTGTCCGTCTTCTTGACCGCTACCCGCTGCCAAAACCGGTTGTCGTACACTCTGTATACCGTTCGCAGCGAAACCATGATTCGAGGAGCCGGATGCGCTAATCGTGCATGTCCGGATCTGTGGGGGGCTTGGGTGAGTAATCACCCAGGTCTACCCGACGTATACCGAGAAATAAAGCAAATACAAGTGACTGTTCGCGGTGTTCTGAACTGGTTCGCGAATATGGTTACTATTCCTGAATCAGACCTGTATATTGTTCGCTATGATAAGAGTTTTTCTGATGATAGGGACCGTTACCGTCGGCCAGTTTGATGTCTGATTTTTCATTCACTGCAATTAAATATCACATCCATATATAAAGCTTGAATAAACCTGAAGGGATTGAGATAATCCTGTTGAGAGCTTCGGGAAACCACAATGGTTTGGTTTCTGGTGATTTCAAAAGGATTATATTGAGTATCTTACAGTGGAGTTTGCGAGATATATTATTTAATTGACAATATACGTGATTGTCTCGCGAGGACTAATGAAAAACAAACTGAACGGTAACGAAGTTAAATGGGTATCCTGAAAACGACTTGCTCAACTATTGCGGTATTTTTAATTTTGGTAGCGATTGGGTTTTCAGTATCCACGCAATGTAAGATTATAAGATACGAAGAAGGTATTGATGAAGCATGGGAAGCTTTCAGCGCAACTGAATCGTTTCGATTGGATTCCTCCGAAGTCAAAGATGCGCTCAGCCGAATCGACCAGGATTGGTTAGGTTGGCTTGCGAAGAATGGCGGATTTAGTTGTTATTGTTTTGTCGTGATTCTTCAAGACGCTAAATACGAAATGCACACCAGCCCATACTTATGCCCTGCTTTGGGACCACGGCTATTGAAGGATGAGATTATTGGGAATGGATGGAACTACTCAGCGGGAGCTTTATTGTCAGCAATAATTCTGTTGATCGTTCCTAGATGTTGCTGGTTTTATTATCGTCGTAATCGGCGATTGTGTACGCGGTGTGGGTATAATATACAGCACTTGGTGGAAAAACGATGTCCGGAATGCGGGAAGAGTTTTTCAGATGATGTCTTTGGAGCCACAAAGCCTTCCCTTATAAAAAAACTGTATCAGCATCGCGTGTTTCGTCGTGGCTTCTTAGTCTTAGTGTTCGGAACCATATCGTTTTTAGCTGGAGTGAAATATTGGCGGCAATATGCCTTCAATAAAAAGATCGAGCGATATTCCATTGCTCTACGAGAGGCCGACAATATATCAACTGAGTCGATTAGTAAAATAGTTAATGACGATGAGTTGACTGATTCGGATCTTGGAATCGAAATGCTTTTGGGTGTACTCGTCGATGAGCAGGTTTCTTTGAAAGTTCGTTACGACCTTGCTACCCAGATGGTCGAGAATTATATCAAGGGCACGGATGAAGTTCTTGTGCAACGATATTTGGCATCCAACAATTACGAAGAAAAAAAACAGATAATCGAAGTTCTAGGCAAGACCATTTATTGGAAGGTTGTTCGTGCTGGTTTTAAAAAAGCCATTATTATAGAGAAGGATGCTGAACTGAGGCGGATGCTGGCTATTTGGTTTATTCGTAATGTTCCATATGTGACTTCGGAATGGACAAACGAAATGGTTGCATTAAAAAAGCTTTTTGATGCGGAAACAGTTCTCAAAACGAAAATCGCAATAGCGGGAGCTATTCGTCAATGCGATTTGGATTTCGCTGAGGAGTGGTTAGAGAAAACCAAAGAGGAATACCGCGATAAAGAGAACCAAGAAATATATAACTACTGTCGAAATGCGTTGGATTATACATTATAATACGGCAAGTAGTTCGTATTGATGGTGGTGCGGGGCATCCATCATTAAGAGTATGGCAAAAACGTACCTGTCCCCCTGCGCTCTTGTTCTTTACTTATTTGCCCGTTTACTTTTAACCGGTTTGGATTCGGCTTTTTTGGGTCTGCCTACCGGTTTAGGTCGGAGTCTTTTGTTCAGCTTGGTTTCCAGGCGGGCTATCCAGTGATCGGTTCCCAGTGGTCGGCCTGTGTGCAGGCAGCTTCTTATATTACGCAGGTTGGTTTCGTCTGCCGGGGTTCTCAACTGGTCTTTCCACTTTTGGGGTTTCCACTCTCTGTTCCACCATTTGAGATCTAAAAGCTCTGACTGGTCCTTTTCGCCAATGTGGGCGGCCGCGCTGGACCATTCGTAGCGCCAGGGGGCTCGCACCATTTTGGCCCGTACCGGGTTCCGTTCCACGTAAGCCATGGTTCGCCAGAGGTGTGGTTCGTCCAGGGCGCAGGAATAAAACCGGTTTTGCCAGAGGTGGCCTGTTCGGCGGTGAAGACGATTGATATATTGGGTGTAAAGGAAGTTGGTGCGGCCTATCGCTCGAGCGAGAGCATCGGCGGACCGGGGAACGGCCACTATATGTACGTGGTTGGTCATCAGGCAATAGCCGAGAATGGTTACGCCGTATAGCTCAGACTTCTCTTTGAGGATGGATAGATAGGTTCGGCGATCATCATCGGTAAAGAATACGTCCTGATGATTGTTGCCCCGCTGGGTGATGTGGTGCGGGACGTTTTCGATAACGATTCTGGCTACTCTCGGCATGGATGATAAACTAACAGGTAGTCGTTGGATTGTCAAGGAAATAGGTGACTGTCCCTAATTAAGCGCTTCGGTCCAGAAGGCGTTGGATAGCTGGGGGGAGAACTTGCCGAAGCCTACGCGGACTACGGGGATTCTGGTGATCTTGTCGGGGTTGTTGACTGCGTCTTCCAGGAATGCCTGGGTTTCCATTATTGCCTTGATGGAATCGGCGAAGCGGGGATCGGTGGGGCGTTTTTTCTCTGCCATGGTTATGCAGTTATCGCCTCCGTGAACGTCTCGATTTCTGTGCAGGTTTTTCCTTTTTGGGTTTCTGTTGCGGTTCGGCGATGGTCCAGAATGCAAACAGAACTCCCAACGTCGCTACGGATACGAAAGTAAGCGGCAGGGCGCGAAGAAACGCACTGGCCGGTATGTTTGCCAGGTTGGCGTATCTTGCGGGTAGTTCTCCCTGGAGCATGGTCCAGATGTAACCTAAGATTGAAACCACGGGAATTGCCAATAACGACCAGAACGGAGTTCTGCAACTGGCGAATCTTTTTGATGCCCATACCCCGATATAAAAAGCTGCAAAAACGGCGAAACAGGTCTGGCCGTGTTGAATGGAGCGTGGGGAGGAAGGTGCGATAAAAACCGCGAAAACAAAAGCGGCGACCACCGTGGTTATAACAGTTGTTTTGGCTCCTGACCAATCGTTGGCTGCGGCGTTTTGCAGGAAGTTTGCCGGTTTGATTCCGAGAGGTTTGGAAAGGAAAGGGCAATCGCTGATGGCTAAATCCATCAGCGATATGCCCTTATTGCTTGTAGTGTTTTCCGTGGAATCTGTTGGGTTTTTACCATTGATGCCGAAGCACCAGTGCAGGGCCGCTCCCGAGGTAACCATTGCCAGAATGACAAGGATAAACCAGAGGACGCTTTCTATTGCCAGTTGCCCGGCGAGGAATTTCTCGGCCGAACTGTTCCCTTCCGCGATGTTGATGAGCAGGTATTCAGCTGTATCACCTTTAAGAGTGACCAGGGCCAACCCCAGGCACGCGGCGAAAATGCCGATGTCGGGAATCCTGGTACCGATCATCGCGGTAGCGATGGCGGCGGCTACAACGGTAAGGGCAATCGCCTGGATGAACATGGCGAAAAAGCTGGAGTGAGCCCAGAGGCTGACAGCTCCGTGCGGATCTTCCGGGGCCATGACCAGCCAGCCTATTGATAAGAACAACGCTGCGCAGGCGGATAGAGCTACAAGAAGAATCGCTTTCTCCGTCCAACGCAGAGGAATCTGATGTTTGATTAGGTCGGCGGTAGTCATGGTTGCCTGCACAGTAAATCCGTTTCGTTATTAATTACAGAGTTATTTTTTCTTTGGTCGGACCGGGAACTTTTTTGGGCCTTGATTGGTATTAACTGGCGTTTTACCGGCCAATTCCACGGTAAGTGTCATGTCGAAGGTGGTCGGTGTTCTGGCTGCTATTTTCATTGCGCCGTAAGCAAGGGATTTATAAGCGGCAAGCCACAGGTTGTAACCTTCCTCCAGTTCCGGTTCAGGAGCTTTTTGGTGGCAGGATTCTCGGTACTTGGCGAACTGGTTAAGCTTGGTGCGTATGGCGTTTCGAAGGGTGCGGTTGGCGTCGTTGTTGGCCAGGGGGCCTACAACTGACATGTCCGCGCCTTCAGCAAGTTGTTGGGAAAGGAACGGTTTGGCGGATTTTCCACCGTCGGAGATGATCACTCCACCTTCGGGCATGTTTTCGATTTTCAGCTTGTAGTTGCACCATTTGGTTAAAGGCCAATCCTCAGCGGAGATGGAACCTTTCGGCTCATTATTCAAGGGGATGGTGGCCTGGGTCAGCTTGATGGTCATTTTCTTGTCATCGGTTTTGCTGGCTGAAACCGATCCCGAGTTGACGCTGACGGTCTCCGGCTTTTGCCAATCGGCGGTAATTACGTAGTTGATTGGCTCGGCTTTCCAGTAATCAAGCAGAGCGCTGGTCATGGCAGCAACGCTGATGCCCGTAGGCTTGATTCCGTGTTTTGTCCACTCGAGGGTGTTTGCTTTTTTTGATTTTTCCAGGATACCGGACATGGCCGCGTGCCAATCGATGACATCTATATTCTTTTCCTGCCCTATTTTTCGGACAGCGTCGGCATATTTGGCGACTATGTCGTTGTACTTGATTCGGGCGAGTCCCTTATTCTTAATTTCATCGGGTAGTGGTGGTGTAAGCAGCACTACTTTGGCACCGGCCGCGGTGGCGGAATCGATCATTGTGCCCATTGCGCTCACAAATTCGTCGAGCTTCTTCTGGTTGAATGGTTTCCGTTGTTCTTCGTCCAGGCCGAAGCAGAGTATTACCTGGGTAGGTTTGAGGGGCAGAACTTCGACGTTGAGTCTACGGACACCGTCAACTGCTGTGCTGTCTGGTATACCAAAGCAGATTATTTCGGCTTTAAGATCAGGGTATTTGATATTTAGAAACTGATCGATCCAATCCGCGGTATAAACGTGTCCAAAAGACGTATCACCGAGAATAATAACCCGGTCCGTATCCTTGAGAGTGATTTCCGCTTGGGTTGTAGTTGTGCAAATAGCGAGAACCATCGCGACGGCACAGGCAGCTCTTAGAAGTGTTTTCATGATTTGCTCTCCTTTGAAGTACTGTTTTTCAGAATTTCTTTCATCTGACGCACCGCCTCTCTTATTCCGACAAACATTGCCCGAGAGACGATGGAATGACCAATATTGAATTCAGAGAATCCATTAACAGCAGCGATAGCTGCGACGTTTCTGTAGGTAAGTCCGTGTCCGCCGTGAACTTCAAGCCCCAGTTTGTGGCCTAGTTTCAAGGAACCGGTCAGATCGTTCAGGCTTTTTTCCAATTCCGCCTTGTTTTTGGCGTGAGCATAAGATCCTGTCCATAACTCGATAGCGTTGAAACCGCATTGAGCGGAAGCTTTCACCTGGTCTTCAAGAGGCTCAATAAAGGCGCTGGTTTCGATTCCCATGCTTTTTAATCGGGAGAGGACCGCGGATATTTCCTTTTGGAAACGGATTACATCCAGCCCGCCTTCGGTGGTGAGTTCCTCTCGTTTTTCGGGGACGAGGGTGCATTGGTCGGGGACGATGTCGCAGGCGATGTCGACGATTTCAGGTGCGATGGCCATCTCCATGTTCAGCTTGACGCCTACAGTTTCTTTAAGCAGTCGCGCGTCCCGATCGCAGATGTGTCGTCGGTCTTCCCGAAGATGAAAGGTGATGCCGTCGGCACCGCCGAGTTCGGCCTCTGCCGCTGCCCACACTGGGTCCGGTTCGTCGGTACGTCTTGCCTGCCGAACCGTGGCGACGTGGTCTATGTTTACACCGAGTAGTGGCATTATCATGTCCTGACATTATGGAGGTTCATAAAGTCCGTATTGTTTCGGAGGCAGGCTGTGGTTGCAACCGTAATAGGGTGCGAAAAAGGCCATTTTACTCTCAAAACGGGGACCGCTAAGGTTTTAGCGGCCTTTGAGGCTGGAAATCTTTACGAATTCGTTGTGCATATGATAGTCGAAATAAATTCGCCGCGTGGTAGTGGGGGGGGAGTCGACTTTTGTGTCTTTTGCCTTGGTAGTATGACTGGCGTAATCGTTGATCAGGTGAGTTGGTATTGTTTGTGTTGTTATTCGCGTACGAAGGGCAAGGCGGACAAGATGTCCGCCCGCCTGTGTTGTTTGTTGGAATTTCTGCTTGGTATCTTCGCTAGAAAGCGCCCGATTCAATGATGTTCAGAGCGGCCGGTCCTACGAGAACGACCATCAATGCGGGGAAGATAAAGAGGATCAGCGGGGCCATCAGCTTAACTGCGCACTGAGCGGCCCGAGCCTCGGCAGCTTGCCGTCTTTTCATTCTCAAGGTGTTAGCCTGGGTCCGAAGGGCACTGGCAATACTGGTACCGAATTTTTCGGCCTGGTTGATCATGGCGATGACCGCTCGAACCTCATCAACCATGGTCCGGTTTGTGAGGTTTTGCAGTGCCTCGCTTCTGGGGATGCCCATTTGAGTTTCCAGAATGGCGATCTGGAGTTCTTCCGACAGTTCGGGGTGTACGCCGGAAAGTTCGTCGCTTACGCGTTGAATGGCTGCGTCGAGTCCTAGTCCGGCTTCTACGGCTACGACCATGAGGTCGAGAGTGTCGGCGAGTCCGTGTTTAACTTTCTCTTTTCGTTTTGCGGATACGGAGCTGAGCCAGAAATTCGGTGCCAGAAGACCGATGGCCGCGCAGAACATTACGGTTCCCGCTCCATCGATCATATTTTGGCCCTTGGCAAGTGAATACGCGATGCCCGCAAAAGCGCCGAGTACGGCCAATACGGTTTTACTGGTAAGGAACAAGGTTGAGGCGTTTTCCTGTCTCATTCCAGCGCTGCAGAGTTTTTGCCTGAGCTTTGACATATCGGCCGAGTCTTTGGGCATGACCGGCTTTATCGCAATGGGGGCCACCTTCTGCATCATTTTCTTGGTGACCGACTCGCGGGCTTTTTGCCTTAAGTCTACGACATCATTTTTGACTTTTCCGCCGGCCATTCGGCGTCTGAGTCGTTCCTGTTTTTCCTCACCAGCGGGCCATAATGCATATATGATAAGGGCGATACTGGCTGCGACGAGAATGGGTATGACAATAGTTGGCATTTTTCTATCCTTGCGAGCGAATCAGTTATAGGCGATTTTTCTGAACGCCCGTTGTCACACTTTGATATTTACGATCCAGCGGATCATGGCTAGTCCCATGAGCATCATCCCGCTGGCAGCGACCATCATTATTTTCCCCCATGGGTGGGTCCAGAGAATACTGACGTATTCGTAGTTCATTTTCATGCAGGCAAAGAACACGAAAATGGGTAGTCCGAAGAGAACCCAGCCTGAGAGCCGTCCTTCGGCGGTCAGTCCTTTGACGATACCGGCCAACTCGATTCGGCCACGGATAACAGATCCGATTTTGTCCAGGATTTCGGCGAGATCACCACCGGTGGTTCGTTGGATAAGCACTGCGGTGACGAACATGCGTACATCGAGGGCGTCCACCCGATCGGCCATTGCGGTCAGAGCGTCTTCCATTTTGATGCCCAGATTCTGCTCATGGAAAACGCGTCCGAATTCCGTGCTGACCGGGTCGGGCATCTGTTCGTGTATGAGGTGAATCGCGCTGGGAAGCGAGTGTCCGGCGCGTAGTGCCTGGGACATCATTTCGAAGACGTCGGGTAGCTGGTATATCAGTTTTCTGATACGTCTCTGACGGCGCATGAATACGTAGGCAAATGGTAATCCCATTACACATGCTGACGCGCAGAATGCCGCGAGGATATTGATGTTCAAAACGTACAGGCCGGCAAAAAGGATAGCGGCCGCAGCGAAGAGGTTGGCTACCATATTAGGGGCGGACCAGGGTAAAGCCGCCTGTTCCAGCCAGATTTGCAGTTTGGGAACAAAAGCCAGTTTTCCAAATGTGGCATGGATGATAGTACCGACATCGGCGGTTAGTTTGTCCTCTTTCAGGATGGAGGTTGATTCGGCTTTGGCTGCAATATTGTTTTTTTTGCCGCGCAGTCGATCCATGACCCGCTTGCGTTCACCCTTTTGGGTTTCCACGATGATCTGATACACTCCGTATGAGAGTAGTATCGAACCCATAAGGGGCAGGAGGATCTGGAGCATATTAGAAGCGGCCAATGTTTGCATTTGCATCATTTATCCACCGTCCAATCGTTTGCTGAAGATTGGCGTTTATTCCAAATCATCCTTAATAAGCACTCTTCTTTCGAACATGCCGGTATCGATCTTGCATCCGGAAGCCTGGAGTCGATCGAGGAACCCGGGTCTTAATCCGGTAGCCACGATCTGGCCGTGTGCTTTCCCGTCTGAGGAAACCCCAAGTTGTTCAAACTTGAAGATGTCCTGCATGGTGATGATTTCACCTTCCATGCCCTGTACTTCGGTGACGGAGGTTATCTTTCTAAGTCCGCCGGGCAGTCTTTGTGCCTGAACAAGCAGGTGTATAGCGGAGGCGAACTGCTGTCGGATAGCTCTTACGGGAAGGTCGAATCCGGACATCATAACCATGGTTTCCACACGCTGGACGGCGTCGCGGCTGCTGTTGGCGTGGATGGTGGTTAATGATCCGTCGTGACCGGTGTTCATTGCCTGAAGCATGTCCAGGGTTTCCCCGCCTCGGCACTCACCGACAACGATCCGGTCGGGTCTCATACGCAGGCTGTTGATGAGCAGGTCGCGGATGGCTATTTGTCCTTTTCCTTCCACGTTTGGCGGTCGTGACTCCAGCCTGACGACGTGCGGCTGGCGGAGGCGGAGTTCTGCCGCGTCTTCGATGGTGACGATTCTGTCGCCTTCAGGGATGAAGGATGAGAGGTTGTTCAGCAGTGTGGTTTTACCAGAACCGGTACCACCCAGAATAATTATATTCAGGTGGGCGATAACGCATGCCTGGAGGAAATCACGTATTTCCGGCGTACAGGATTTAAATCTTATGTAGTCGTCCCAGGTCAGAGGGTCGGCACCGAAACGTCTGATGGACATACTCGCGCCGTCGATAGCCAATGGTGGAATGACCGCATTAACACGGGAACCGTCGGGCAGGCGAGCATCGACCATAGGGGAGGTTTCATCACAGCGTCTTCCCACCTGGCTGACGATTTTGTCTATAACGTGCATCAGGTGTCCGTTATCGCGGAACTGGACGTCGGTAAGGCTTACAACACCGTTGCGTTCGACGTAGACCTGTTTGGGGCCGTTGATCAGGATATCGCTGATACTGTCGTCACTGAGGAGAATTTCGAGCGGTCCGAGTCCGAAGGTTTCATCGAGAACTTCACTGATGAGCCTTTGTTTCTCGTTGAAGTTGAGGAGAGTGTCCTCTTTTTCGCAAAGGTTTTCGACCACTTCACGAACCTGGGCGCGGAGTTCATGTTCGTCGCCGGCCAATCGGGACATGTCGATCTGGTCGACCAGTTTCCGGTGGAGTCTCTGCTTGAGAGTATTGAACTGGTTGACTTTATCCGAGCTCTTACCAATGGGAGCGGGTTGAGAAGGTGCAACAAGTTTCTCCGGTTTGGCTTCCTTTTTGGCCGGGGCCGGGGGCAGTTGAACTGTAGTTCGTTTTCCAAACACTTGGTATTCTCCCAATTGAGAACCGGTTCAACCGGTTTTTTCATTTACGTCGCACGATTCCTAGGTTGGTCCCGTGTGTGCGTGTTATTGCGTATGGGTTCTTTTAAAAAGATCCATACAGTGGTTGTGGCTGATCAGAAGATTTTGCTGAACAGTCCACCCTTTTTCTGATCGTCCTTTACTGCCAATCCTTCCGGGTGGCAGATTTTCTGAGCCATGTTATGTATTGCCTGACGCACCTTGCTTTTTGGGGCGCTGGTAGCCAACGGCTCACCAATATTGATCGACCCATTAACTGCACCCCATTCGTCGGGAATTTCGCCGAAAATATCCATATTCAGTGTACTGGACACATCTTCTAAGGAGATACCTCCGCTCTCACCGCCGATGCGGTTGCAGATAAGCCTCATTCGTTCGAGGTTGAATCCCACGCGTTTCATACCGTCAAGCATACGATGTACACTGCGCACGGTAGGGACGACCAGTTGTAAAACCAGCAGGTTGAGGTCCGATATATCAAGTACCGCTTTAGTGCCGAAATCAAAACGGGTTGGTCCATCGATAACCACGTAGTCGTTCATCTGGGTCAAAGCGGATAGAATTCCAACGCAGTGTGCGGCGGTGATGTTATCAGCCTGCTCGAAGTGGAGCGGTCGACTTAATATACGCAAGCCCGATGAGTGTTTAACCAATGCCCGTTCGATCATCTGCTGATCGAGTTGTCCGGGATTATCGCACAGATCGGCTATGGTATAGCTGGGGTCCACATCCAGATGGGTTGCCACCTGGCCGAACCGATGATCCAGGTCGACGACGGTAACGTTGCCTTGGGTAAGCTCCTGCAATTCCACGGCCAGGTTGACGGCCAGGGTAGTGGCTCCGACTCCGCCGGCTCCACCGATTACGCTGATAAGTGATCCCTGTTTGCCGGTTACGCCACCGCGGTCGGATACTTTTTCGAGAGCGGTAAATAAAACCTCGGTGTCGATGGGTTTGGTGAGGAACTCCCTGATACCGTGACGCATGGCCGAGAGAATCAGTTGCCCGTCGGTGGATTCGGAAATAGCGAATATGGAAAGGTCCGAGTTGGCACCGGCCATATCTCCGATAATGGGAAGAACCGCTTCCGGAACCGGATCGAGATTGGCCAACAGGCAATCGCAGGGGAAGCGATCGATCGCATGGGGCAAGAGTGAAGCCTCGTCGACTTCGGCGACGATTTTTACCCCTTGGAATTTCAAAAGGGCGGCGCGCAGTTCGGCCCCGTATGTCTCGTCGGAGTTGAAGACGACGACTCGAACGGTGGCCATATACTGATCCTCAATCCTTGAACTTAAGGCTCGGTTACTTCAGTCATTCGATCTCTTCCCCGTTTGGGCAAAACGCGATGCGAGTTTCCCTGCACCGAGCAGGGTAATGGCATACAGCGTCTGGGGAACAGATCGCCACGGTGTTTCTTGCCGAGCAAACCTATGCTGCCCTTCACCCCCACCGGGTTATATTGCTAACTGGCAGCGCTTCTCCAGGTTCAATATCGGTCAATTCGCGGCGTGATTTTGCATTGCTGTGTGGAGTTTTGTTTTGCAGTTTAAGTGGAAGAATTCCAGCATGGGGGAGCATCCTATAATCAGGTCGTCCATTCCCTATTGAGTAATAAAAGGAAAACGACCCGTGGCAAGCCACGGGTCGTTGAAAAGGGAATTCTACAATAAGTTTGATATTATCGGCTGTTAATCAGCGGATCAGTTCGACCGGTCGGGTTCCTCCGAGTATGGAAAAAATCTGACGCAATTCGGTGGAGTATTCTTCAATCGAACCTTCCGTGTGCAGGTGAACTCCGCCACCCAGTGCGGCTATATCATCCATCAGGCTCTGATCTGAGTCTGCACCCACAGAAACGGTGTAAATGCGGATACCGTTGTCCACCGCGTCCTGTGCCCTGTTCAGTGCCCAGGAACGTGCCTGGGAGAGTATATTGTAGTTACTGGAACTCGACTGGTGATTCTGGTTGGTGTTGGCGTTACCGTCGGTCAGAAGGAATATAACTTTCCGGGAGACTTCGCGGGCCAGGTCAGGTCGTCCACCAGAGTTGGTTAACGTCCGGGTAGCTTCCTGGATGCCATCTCCGACATTGGTCCACACATCGTAATGCCCACCCTGCAGGGAGTTCATGTGTGGAGTGATGGTATCGAAGTTGAAGTCACTTCCGACCAGATCCTCCAGGTGTCGGCCATATCGGTCATAGCCCTCGAGCGAAACCTGGTCGTTGGTATCCAGTTCAACAAGCATGTCAATCAGTTCGCTGACCGCATCCTTAACCGCCTGCATTGGCTGGACCGGGGCATTAGCCAATTCAGGAGTCTGGTTGTGGGATGGTTTGCTTTCCATGGTGTAGTTGATGACAGTTTTTATTCCGTACCGGTATCGAAGTCTGGAATCGCCATCGCCACTGGTCATGGAACTGCTGTTACGGACGTAATCGATATAGCTGCTCCAGGAACCGGAGTCGAACGGATAGTCCAGTTGTTGCCAGAGCTCGTTGGAATCGATGTAGTTGTCGCCGTCTCCGGGACCACCGTTGTACTTACTGTCGCGCTGGTTGTTTTCGTCCTTCATTTTGCTTCGCCAGCCGGCGAGTCCGAGCATAATCTGGACTCTGCGGTTGTAGTGGCTGGAGCTGCTGTCGTAGGCGCTGCTCAATATGGCGTTGCGTTCACTTTCGGTGTAGCCGGCCTGGGTGAGGTTTTCGATCACGTCCGGATCGGTGGTGTCCTGATACCGCGGAATATAGTAAAGACCAATATCAGCAGTGGGGTTGTAATCGCTACTATGGGTGAGTTCGTTGTAGGTAATCGTGCTGCCGTACGCGGTCATCCATCCCCATCGCGGGCCGTGGGCCTCACTGTCATTGAAGGGGTCGGCACCGGGGTTGGGGTTGCCACCCGCGTTGGCCGGGCTACCGGGGCCGGTGCCGGGCTGGTCGTTTTCGTTATTGGGATTACCAGGAGGCGGCGGATCGAGTCCGTTACCCACACCGGCGTTACCTTTCTGGATGGGGAACGCCGCCCAGACGTCAAAGAGGTTTATCTGGGTCAGGTTAAGATGTCGCAATTCACTGTCATCAGTGTGTGAGGCGGAGAGGTCGGCGACGATTGCGATATCTCTGGGGACCATCATGGCGATGGCTTCCGCGCTCATTTCGGCGGCGTTGTATCCGAAGAATCTGGCGAAATAAAGCCCCAGGGGTCCGTTAGATGAGTCTTCGGTCAGCCTGACCCTGACCCGGACAGCGTCCGGGTAAACGGTGGTGGGGCTAAAGTCGTATTGCTTAGTCTGTTCGTTGTATTCCGCTCTGCCCACTTCAATGTCACCACTGTCGGCAACGAGGGTCTGTTTGGCGAAAACACCGTTTTTGGCTATATAGGACTGCGCTTCAGCTACTGCGAGCTGAGCGGGGTTTCCTTCGTCGTAGGCGGAGAGCCTGGCTGCCGCAGCGAGTGCGGCCGCGTCAGCGGTTCGCTGCAAGTCAGCCTTGGCGTTGTACATTGCTCCTATATCGACGGTAAGAGCGGCGACACCGATGATGACGGTCATCATCACGGCGACCATCACCGCTACAGCACCCCGGTGACGGCAATCCGCCCCGGCTTTTTTGCCAAACACGGTCCTGAATAGCATTTTTCTTTCCTCCCCCAAAATGGATTGCGCATACACACAGCCGCCGTTAGATCCGCCCCAGCGTCGGTGTGCCAATAGTTTAAATCTTAAGTACGGAGGATCGCCGATCAGGAAACACAAGTTTGCGGCAAATGTCGCATGGTATCGGCGGTACAAAGTCACATCACACTCAAACCTTTTAATTCCTGGTTTAATGAGGTGTGGAACCCTCCCTGGACTTCGCGTATTCCCCGCACTGCGTTGCTGAAATATACAATTTAAACGGGGAGTAAGCCCGCATTTCATTTGCTTTTTTTGTAATTGTTATTTGCGTTACGAGGCTGGCGGTTATTTCGGACGTATATAGTCCAGTAATAAAGCTATATTTTCGGCTTGATGTTACGATAACCGGTTATCACGGAAAGGGAGGATTGATATGCAAATTATCGGGACAAGATAAACGACTCGCCCTTGAAAACAAGGGCGAGTCGTGGATATGTTGTATATGCCGAGTTTTCTATTGGATGAGGATAGGCGCTATCGATTCGTTTCCGGGGAAGAAGTCGTCAACGATGGCCTCGTCCACGTGAACGAACGTGTTACCACCAATGTCAACGGTTTTGGAAATAACCACACCGTAAAAGTTGCTGTTGCCGATCAGAGTAGTATGGGTTTCGGGAGCGATGATCGCACCGTAAAAGTCGGCACCACCGGCGATCTTAACATTATCGCCGGTAGCGTAAATGGTCAACGCTTCCGGATCGGCGGTGAGATTGGCTATTCCACCTCCGGTGAAAAACGCATCCCCGCCGTCAACGTAGATTTCAGTCGGACCGGTGATGGTCAGGGTGGCTTGTCCGGTCATGCGTACGGAACTGAAGTAATACGTTCCCGGATTGAGAGTCAGATTATCGGTAGAGGTTAATCTTAGGTTGTTACCACTCAGCGGGTTTCGCCCGTTATTGGTTAACCCTATGGTTCCGTTATCATTGTTCAGGCTCGCGGGTATCGGATCGACTGCCGGAAGAACAACACCTGCTGGTATTTCCCCTACCAAGCCCCAGAGTTCCCCCGCACCACCGCGTTGGTCAACCTCGTAACCGCGTCCGTGCATGGCGTCCCCGCGAATGACGTAAGAACCCACTATCCTTATGTCCTGGTTACTGCAAAGGTCGCCGTTTTGATTGATATTTCCCGGTCCGTAGATGCCAAGGTCGGAGTTGTAACTGTCAGTGTCAATGTCGCCGTGTCCGGTTACGCCTTCCAGGCCCCAGATACCTTTACACCTGCCGGCATCAGCCAGAGCGGTGCCACCTCTTATTATGTCGGTATTGCGGCGACCAATGAGCGAAGCCAGAAACAGGGGAACATTTTCCTGACTTCCGACCGCTCTGACCGCGTTGGGGCTTATACCGCTGGGATCGGGCAAAACAAGCGGAGTGAAGGTTTTGGATTCCCACTCCCAGTTGCCGATGGTCACATCCTCGTTACCGAGAACTACGGGATCTCCACCAACCTTGAACTGGCTTGCGTATTGGATTGCTCTTTGCTTGGCAGTGTTTTCGCCTTGAGGTAAGCCACTGGCACCCGCTAGAGCTGCGGAATCAACCGCGTTCTGCATATCGGCGCACATGGTATACATATACCCTGAGTCTATGGTGACCGCGGCTACCGCGAAGATGACCGTCATGACGACGGCAACCATTACCGCGACATTGGCTCTTTTCCGGTGGTTAAACCGTGCGCAGCTGAACTCGTTCCGAAGTGACATGGCCTTTTCCCCTCCATCCTTTGTTAGACGAGAGGCACATGCCGCAGTCGGGCGCCCGGTAATGGGGCACCCTTTCGCCGGAAATACTACTGCAGATCCTCGGCTTTGGAATAACCCCATGGCCCGTGAAGCGACGTCTCCTCGGGCTGGCTTTTCAGCGGGGCTACCTTGGGCCTGGCGTTGGTTCGATAAACACCTGAAGGATCTTCCGGTTGCGCATCTACCTCGCCTTCAAGCAACCCTAAAGCATACAATTCATAATCGTTGGGCGTGACATAATCCTCTCCCGGCACTTTTGGGACCTGCTGCGGATCCATCGGCGATACGATTTCCGGAGTGACCAGTACGACCATTTCGGTCAACCGTTTCTGATACTCAACCGAGCGGAAGAGGGCACCTAATACCGGAACTTCGCCCAAGCCGGGTACGCGGTTGGCGGTTCCGCTCACACTGCTGGACAGCAAGCCCGCAACTGCGATGGTTTGACCGTTTCCCATCTCTATGGTGGTTTCCATGCGCCGTTGGGTCAGTCCGGGAACCACTGTTCCCTGGATCTGGATGGCGTTTGAATAGTCGGTTTCCGATACTTCAGGGGCGATTCTGAGCCTGATCTGCTGGTGTGCGAGAACGACCGGGGTGAAGTTCATGCGTACACCGAACTCCCTGAATTCGATGGTCACCGCGCCCGAGGATGAACCTGATTGGGGAACAGGAATGGGGAATTCTCCACCAGCCAGGAATGAGGCGGTCTCCCCACTGAGAGCGACCAGGTTTGGTTCGGCCAGTACTCTTAAAAGTGAGTTATCGGCCATGGCATCAACCAGGAGGGACATCTGTATCTTGGGAAAACCAAGAGAGAGTGTGGACAAGGGGGAGGCCAGGCTTTCGGTCAGGAACGGAAGAGTGTTCTGAACCGGAACTCCGCCGCCGATGCCGACACTCAGGGGATTGGTATCACCGATACGGCTGACCATGAAGGCGTCCTGGAAATTATCGCCGGCCAAAAAGCCGCTGATTCCCAGTTTTTTACTGGCGTTTCGATTAACTTCAGCCACCGTACAGCGCAGGAGTACCTGCTGCTGACCGGAAACCATGAGGTGATTCTGTACGTAGTCCTCGGGGTTATCGACGTTTCCGGGAAGAAACAGGGTGGCCAGGTGTGCCATCTGTTCAGCGACGTTGGCGCCGCTTACCGTTCCGGTGAGGACGATATTTCCACGGATAGTGGAAGCGATGGCATTGGATTGTGGGTCGACCTCGGCCAGCTTCTTGTTGAGCTCACGTACGTCGAGTTCAACATCGACGCTGATGACCTGGCGCTGTCCGGATTCGGACCACAAGAGCAACTGAGTCGCGCCATAACGCAAGCCGATTACCATATACTGTTTCGAGGTGATCGATTCGATTCTGGCAATCGCCGGTTCAACGCTTTGGACGCGGGTCATTGGTTCCGAAGTCTCGATAACCACGCTGCCGTTGAGAGGCACGACGACTCGCGGGGTGTCGTCAGTTGTTTCGCGCACATTCACGGCGAAGTCCGCGAATGCCTGTTGATTGAAACTCATGCCGACGGGCCAAGGCGCAGCGATTCCGCCAATCAACGCCAGGGCGGTGATCCAACCTGCACGAGAAGTTCGAAGGTTTTTGCGCCCTATCCTTCGGGCACCATTGAAGGTGTCGTCCGTGACTGTGTGAATCATTCTTTGTTTACCTCAGAGGCTCCAGAGTTGTCGTTCTCATCATCTTCTTCGGGTTTATCCTTTTTGGGCCAATCGGCCTTCTTTGACCTGGGATAAATCGGACTTTGATTGGATTGGTCGTTGGGATCGACCTTTTTCATCGAGTCCGGGTCCCGATAAGTAACGGTTTCGGCAGACTCACCCGTGTTTATAACGAGTACGCTGACCGGTTCAGACGTTTTTTGGGGAGTAGTGGCAGACTGCGCGAAAGTCGGAGTCTGCTGTTTTGGGGTCATCGCTTCCAGCCATTGAGAAAAGACAGCCGAGAAACCGGTAGGTCCGGTTTGCGGTTTGTCGTGGCGGGTGACCTTGGTGTCTTCGCTGCCGCGCATGGCCAGGGTAATGCGTCCGCGGGTCTGGGCGAGGTGGAGACGTGGTACGTCTTCAGTTTTTACCAATAGGGTTATGGTCTTGGCGTGTCCGCCGCCGCCACCACCTTCCTCGCTGGATTTGCCGAGAACCTGGCCAACCGCGCCAACCTGCACGCGTTCGAGAATAACCTGACTTTCGGTTTCTTTGGTTCCGTTTTTGTTTACTTCCATAACGGAGAAAACGTCGACCCAGTCGTTGGGGCTGACCAGGTATCCGACGCCGGATGATTCATCGATTCTAACGGCGACCGCACGATAACCTTCCTTCACGCGGACCATCAAGCCGGGCATGGTGCCTTCCGGGGCTATCATGGTAGGCAAAATCGGTGAACCGGCCGGTATTGATTTGAACGCTACGCGTCCAATAAGGTCTTCCGTTTTGCTGAATGCGTCCGCGGGCAAAAGCGGGGTCTTGGGAGTTTCCTTGGCCATCACCATTTCCTCGGTGATGGAGACGGTAGCGGGAATATCCTGGCGGGCAATGACGGCTTTGACCATAGTTACCGGTTTGACCGATCCCTGGGCCTTCTTGACTGTGTCCATGGTGTATTTTATTGCGAAAACACCAACGACCAGTCCAATTGCCAATGGGATAATAGCTTTGCTTTTCATTATGACTCCCTCGCCGATACTTTCTCGCTGGTGTTTTCAAACAACTCAGCGAATGTTTCCGTATTGCCTGTCAGATCGCCCTTTTTAAAAGGTCGATCACTTCGTTTATCGGATGGTTTTGCACTGTATCGGACCAACTGCGCAGAAATGTTTTAAAAAGGATGCAGCAGGTTCCCCAACGAAAACGCCCCGCCTTGTGGACGGGGTGTTAACGCCGAAAATATCGGACGTGTGTTGTTGAGGTGTATTTTTTTAATTTGAGACGCATGGGTTCCGTCGTCTCTAAGTATGCAAGTATGGATTGTCTGATCATAGGGAAAGAAGTGTTTATCCCTCTTTCCGCATTGAACACTGCCCCACAATATCCTCGACAGCCAGATTCAACAAACCGGTCAGCGATACTTCACCATAAGGAACCGTAACGGTTACCGTCACCGTAGGATCGCCCGGAGTGTTGGGGACAATCGTATAGGAGAATGGTAAACCGGCAGATTCCATTATGTTGGTTATACGGGTTACGACCGGTCCGTCGGCACTAGTAGGATCCTCAGTCGATTGAAGAACCGCCAGTCTGCATCCTTCCCTGGCCGCCTCCTGGGCGCTGAGTCGGACGGTAAATATACGTCCAAACTCTATTATCCCAAACAGCATTATAAGCAGTATGGGAAGGACCACGGCGAATTCAACAGCAGCAGCACCGCGCTTTCGCGCGGTCCTGCTCCGGTTTACTGGTCGTTTCGAATTGGCTTGCATTTTCAGATCACCCACCAATTGGTTATATGTCCTACAAGGACAATAAGTGACCCGGCGGTCAGAGGCACTCCGTACGGAAGCAACTGCGAAGTATCGCCGAAGCTATGCGTTCCCCCGAATTCACTGAACCGGGTGTCTTTGTGCGAAATTTTCGCCCAGATTATATTCATGTTGGCCAGTGCGTGATGGAGTCTGCCGGTGGAGATGATCATAACGATGGCGGCCGCTCCGCCTATGATCGCTCCGATTCCGAATGAAACCAGGGTCAGCCACGGTCCGAACCATACGCCGATGGCGGCCATCAGCTTCACGTCGCCGGCACCCATAGCATGCATTAACCAGGGAACAATAAGCAGCCCGAAACCGAGCAGCATACCTTGTGCACCACTTAAAACACCGCCAAAGCCATTAAACCAGGCCTGGGCGGCAAATCCAGCAAGGATGATGGACAGGTTAAGCCAGTTGGGAATCTTGTGTTGAGCGTAGTCGATCCACGAGGCCCACAATACTCCCGGTACCATCACCAGTAACGTTACTAACCAGAAAGGCTCCATGATTTCGATCCTTGGGAAGAAGCTGTTTTCTTATCCCGCCGGGCAATGATGTTTATCTATCATGCCGGGCACGTTGTGTTTGCTTCTTTCCTCTTCCCTTGGTTTTTTCAGCATCAAGCGAAGAAGTGGTCACCGGCCTCTCGTAACCGGTGACCACCCCTCCTGAGAATCTTCACGCGACTCGATCGCTCACGTTACACGAACTAAGACGCAGCGTTAATCTCCGAAACCTGGTCACCCATCTCCGAGAACTTGGCGGACAGAGCGTCCTCGAACACGCCCGCTCCGGCAATCAAGCCAAGAGCAACAACAGCTACCATAACGGCATATTCAGTTGCGGTGGGGCCACTTTCATCACAAAGAAACGCTTTAGCTCGGTCTACGATCTTCATCCTTCTTCTCCCTTGGCAGAGGTACCGGGCTTGCTCGTGCAATACCCGATGAAAAGTTTTGTGCATTACAACTATCCGTTAGTTGCCGCACCCAATTGTCCACCTGAACCTCCAAGGGTCTAGGCCAGTTCAGCGGCATCCGTGACCGCCGGTACAACTCCATGTGCCTCAAAGGCGAATCATTAGAATTGCTTTGCACGTCCGCAGGAAAACCCTGTCGTGCACTCACACAACAGTGTCTCTTGCCCACGCCGCACAACCGTCAACGCGTCGGCAAAACAAACATATGAAACAAATCGGGGGGATGCAAATCGAATTGCTTTTTTACCTAGAAAAATATCGAGGTCCGAAAGAGTCTCTCTTTATGGGTGTTTAACCTTACTTGTTGTGCCGGGTCCTATATTCAATTCGAATTTGTATCTGTTATCAGACGATAAAACCAATCATTGGTTATGCGGGTAAAAACAAAAACGGCTGCCGGAGCGGATTCCGACAGCCATATTTGCTGATGGTTAAGGTCGATCCTACGAAGCGTTGATCTCCGAAACCTGGTCGCCCATCTCCGAGAACTTGGCAGATAGCGCGTCCTCGAATACGCCGGCACCGGCAATCAAGCCCAGGGCGACCACAGCTACCATGACCGCATATTCCGTTGCGGTAGGCCCGCTCTCATCGGCTAAAAACGCTCTTGAACGATTAATAAAAGACCTCATCTCTCCATCTCCTTGGTAGAAAACCACCGGTTAACCGCGGTGATTTGTTTTGCACACGTTCCATCCGTCGGTACGAGTGCCGATATTTCCCGCTCCTCCTATGGCTCAGGCAGGCCTCCGGATAATCCGTATCCAGTAAACATGACCACGGGGTAAGAAACGGCGTATTGCTTTACCTCTCGGTCGGGTAGCTATGAAGTAACTGTTGATAATGTGCCCGACTTTCGCGACTTCTCGTTTGAACTCTTACCAGTGCACCAGCGAGATTAAGAATAAGAAACCAAATGTTTTATGGCAATTAACAAAATACTTTTCTCGACTGAAGAAAATCAAGCCGCCGATTATATCGTTCTTTGCCAGCTTAAAACGGTGATTGGGTGTTTTGCCCAGGTCTTATAATCCGAGATTTTTTATTGTTGAATAAAAAGCGGATATCGTCCTGGGCGGGATTTCGTTCTGTTGTATCCGGTTCGGGTAGTCAGCGGTTATTCGTTAAGAACGGTTGAATTTAGACCGATGCCGCTTGGGGAGAGTATATTAACGATGGCTACAGGTACTATCAGGGTTTCCAGTATTGTTAAGTCCGAAAATCGATCAGGATTGGTGGGGCGGTTGAAGCTCGCCGGTCGGATCTCGGTTGCGGATGTGTTGTTTGCCGTATTCATATTTGTTCTGCTTCAGGCCGGTTCCACCAGGTTTTTCAATGATCCCGGTACCGGTTGGCATTTAACCACCGGTGATATTATTATCGCTGATCGTGCTGTCCCCACAGTTGATCCTTACAGTTTTACCAGGGGGGGCGAGCCTTGGGTGCAAACTCAATGGCTGGCGGATGTATTGATGGCCGGGGCGTTCAAGTTGGCCGGCTATCCGCTTATATCACTGCTTGTGGCTTGCTTGCTGGCATTGCTGTTTCGATGGATTTACTCGGTTATGGTTGCTGAAGGTGTATCGGCCGCACTTGCCCTGCCGGTTACTCTTATTGCAGCTTATGCGGCGTGTGGGCATTTTCTCGCACGCCCGCTGATTGCTACCTTAATCGGTGTTCCACTCTGTTTCTGGTGGGCAAGTCAGTATTGCCGGGGGTCGATTCGTTTTAACCGATTGCTGCTGCTCGTTCCGGTAACCGCATTATGGTGCAACCTCCATCCTGGTGTGTTGGGAGGGATTGCAACCGTCGGATTGTGTTCTGTTGGGATGTTCCTTGGGTGGATAATAACCGGCGACAGGCAGGTTAAGAAAGATGCTTTTCGTCGCGGCAGTGTTCTCCTGGTCACAAGTGGGGCGATGGGGTTGGCCACCTTGTGTAATCCTTACGGGTTGGGCTGGCACAGGTGGATTTCGTCACTGATGAGCCTGGATATGTCGCAGTATGTCACCGAGTGGATGCCTCCTGATTTAGCCGGAGGCGACACGCGGGCGGCGATTTTCCTGGGGATTATCGTTGTGGCGGGAGCGATTCTCCGCCGTAATCGAGTTACGCTGCCGGAATGCCTGGTGATTCTTTTCTGGTTGAGTCAGGCTTACGGCAGTTATCGGCATTTGCCGCTTCTGGTTGCCATATTGGCTCTGCAGTCTGCCCGGGTGTTATCTGGTGGAATTGGTATAACACCTGCTATAAGTAGAAAAGCAAACCCAGGTAATCTGCTTTGGCTTGACACGAAGCGCTCAAACGAGCGGGGCGAGGGTGGTTTGTTTACCGTGAGCCTTTCGGCTTTGCTTTTCGTTTTGCTGCTGGCCGGAGTTCAGGTTCCGCGGTTGGGACTGGGGGTTGGTGCTCCTTCACCGGAAAGATATTCCGCTGGAGCTGTCGCCTGTTTAAGGGAAAACACACCGAGCGGACCGCTGTTCAACAGCGTTCGGTACGGTGGGACTATTATCCGTGAATTACCTGGTATTCCTGTTTTTATAGATGATCGGTTTGGCCTGTATGGTGAGGAATTCATCGCGGAATATGTATCCGCCGTGAAAAAACCGGAAAAAGGTGCCCGTAAGGTTCTGGATAAGTGGAATATCTGCACCGTGCTCATCTCATCCGATTCCGAACTTGCCAATTGGTTTAAAAAGCAATCCGATTGGTGTGAAAGCTATCGCGATGAATTGGCGACCATTTGGGTGCGTGATAACTTGAAACAATACGTTAATTAATCCTGGAAAAGGCGGAAGGCTTCAAGGAAACGAGCCTTGCTGACTCTTTTAGTATCTGGTTGATATTAAAAGAAAACGAGTGGCGTAAATTTGTGTAGATGGTGAATGCACTCCATTATTTGGTCAAAACCATATAAGTATATTTTGGGGTCTGCGTTAATCTCGTGTGGTACCGGATTTATTGCATCTGTGTTTTGCACTCTTTTTTTGCCGAAAGGACGGAGAGGTTGGTATTTACCTGTGCCGTCATGTTCCATGGCGCGATAGCATTTTTGTTTACCATTCCCTTCGGACTGGTTTGTTGGCCAATAACGTATTATTCGTTGAAGCATAAACCAAATGCGTTTAAACAACCTGTTTTCTACCTGATTGTAGTTTGTGTTACAATTGTGTCATTGTGTATTTCGGTATTGAAATCCGCGAATATAATCGAATTGTTCTTGGTTCCAGTAGTGGCGTACCATGGTTGTTTCCTGTTATCCCAAGTATTAATTGAACAGAGAAAAAGGCGTAATGTTTGCACCGTAGAAAACCTGTCCGTAAGAAAAACCCGTATCAAATGACGTGCCACTGCTCTGTGAGCAGTGTTTGCACATTTACCGATTCCGATATTAAAAATCCTTGTATCAATAGCCGAGGAATAGCTTTTCCGGGAATATCGTAGCGTATTGTCAGCTCGGTCCTGTTGATCTGCACTCAAGCCGTTTATTGAAATTGTAATAAACACTACTCGCAGAGCAGTGGCACGTCGAACGTACGTTTAGCCCACGTTGAAGTATTTCGCCTCCGGATGGTGACAAATCATGGCAGTTGTGGTCTGCTCCGGCTGCAATTGGAAACCTTCCGTCAGGCTTACTCCAACCCGGGAGGGGTCGGTTATCTTCCAGAGTTTCAGCTGGTCTTCCAGCCTGGGGCAAGCAGGATATCCGAAACTGTAACGGCTGCCCTGGTATTTCTGTCTTAACAGTCTGGAGATGTCCGGATCGTCTTTTTCGGCAATGCCCAATTCGGTGCGCACCTGCTTGTGGATGTATTCGGCCAGGGCTTCCGCGGTCTCCACGCTCAAGCCGTGCAGGTGGAGATAGTCTCTATAGCGATCCTGCTGATACCACTGTTTGCATATTTCGGTGGCATTATGCCCAATGGTTACTACGTGGAAACCGACCACATCCATTTCCCCGCTTTCCATGGGGCGGAAGAAATCGCTGAGGCACCAGAACGGTTCTTTTCTCTGCCGGGGAAAATCAAAACGGCATAATTCCCTGTCGTGGTTATCCGGTTCGTAGATGACCAGAGCGTCGCCATCGGCCTGGCAGGGCCAGTACCCGTACAGAGCCTGCGGTTGAAGAATTTCCTCTTTTTCGCATTTTTCAGCCAATTGCTGGAAGATCGGTTCCACTTTGGTTTCGATAAACCTGTCGTATTCCGCTCCTTGTAAGCCGCCCTTGTGATACTGCCATTGAATGTTGAACAGCATCTTCTTGTTCAGGTAGGGGAGTATCGATTTCAGCGGAACGTGTTCGATAAGCTTTGTTCCCCAGAATGGCGGCTTGGGTATAGGCACATCGTGGGCGATCGTGGAACGGGCCGGGGTAGGCAGATTGATCGGGGCCGGTGGTTCCGTTGTCACTGGTGCAGGTCTGGTTTCTTTCGCGACTATGGTGCCGGCCATTATCCGGTCCATTATGTGTAAGCCTTCGAACGCGTCTTTGGCGTAAAGAGCTTCGCCCTGGTATTCCGGATTGACGGTTTCTTCGACATATTTACGGGTAAGAGCGGCGCCGCCCAGTATGACCGGCGGGCTCGCTCCACGTTCATTGAGTACGGCCACGTTTTCGCGCATTACCACTGTTGATTTTACCAGTAGCCCGCTCATGCCGATGGCGTCCGCGTTATATTTTTCGAAAGCGTCAGCTATCGTGCTGATAGGCTGTTTAATGCCCAGGTTTATTACCTTGTACCCGTTATTGGTCAGAATGATATCCACCAGGTTTTTGCCAATATCGTGGACGTCGCCCCGGACCGTGGCCAGGATGACCGTTCCTTTGAACTCTCCTTCTTTTTTGTCAATATACGGTTCGAGGAAGGTGACGGACGCCTTCATTGTTTCCGCTGATTGGAGAACAAAGGGGAGCTGCATCTGGCCACTGCCGAACAGGTCGCCTACGGTTTTCATGCCATCGAGAAGGATGTCGTTGATAATGTCCAGGGCGGTGGATGTCGCCAGCGCTTCGGTAAGGTCGTCTTCCAATCCTACCCGGTTCCCGTCGATTATTCTTCGCTTGAGCCTGTCCTCAACTTTGTGTGGCTGGGCTTTGATTTCCTCACTTGCCGCTGAGTGATTTTCGAACAGTTCCAGCAATTCCTTAAGCGGGTCGTAATCTTCGGTTTTCCGATTGAATACCAGGTCTTCGGCCGCCCGTCGCTGTTTTTCCTCTATTTTGAACAGCGGAACAATGTTTGTCGGATGAATGATTGCCGCATCCAACCCGATTTCTCTTGCGTAATGAAGGAAAACACTGTTTAGGATTTTCCTGGCTGGTGGTTTCAAGCCGAAACTGACATTGCTCAATCCGAGCATGGTATGCACGCCCGGAAGGATTTCCTTGATGATTTTGATTGCATTAAGACTTTCAACCGCCAGGTTGCGGTCTTCGTCATTACCGGTTGCCAGGGTGAAAGTCAACGTGTCGAAGATCAGGTTGCCGGGAAGTATGCCATGCCGGTTGACCACCAGGTCGTGGATACGTTTGGCGATTTCGACCTTGCGGTCGGTGGTTTTGGCCATTCCCTCCTCGTCAATGGTCAAGGCGACCAGTGCCGATCCGTACCTTTTGGCCAGCCGGCATACCTGGTCCAGCTTCTCCTCGCCATCTTCCAGGTTGATCGAGTTGATAATGCTTTTTCCGCCACACAGCTTAAGCGATTCTTCCATGACCACCGGGTCGGTGCTGTCGATCATCAAGGGTGTGGTAATATCGGTGACGAACCTCTTAATGAGGCTGGTCATATCTTTTTGTTCGTCGCGGCCGACCAGGGCGGTGCACACGTCGAGAACATGGCTGCCTCCCTGGACCAGGTTTCGTCCCAGTTGGACCATGCCGTCAATATCCTCGGCGGAAAGCAACTCGCGAAATGCCTTTGAGCCATTGGCGTTGGTTCGCTCTCCGATTGCCAGGACGGAGTTATCCTGTCGCAGGGTTACCGCCTGGTATATACTGGAGCAGGAAGGTTCCAGTGCGGGGTTTCGCAATTTAGGTTTTCTGGTGCCCAGTGCTTCATGTATGGCTTTTATATGTGCAGGTGTTGTGCCGCAACAGCCGCCAACAATGCCTACGCCGTCCTCTTCGACGAACTCGGTGATCCAGTCGGCCAGTTCCTTCGGCGAGAGTGGGAAGTGGGTTACTCCGTTGACTAACTCTGGTAAACCAGCATTAGGTTGAACGATTATCGTGCGCGGGCAGTGTTGGGATAACAGGCGGATGTGCTCGCTCATTTCCCTGGGGCCCGTAGCGCAGTTCATGCCAATGGCTTTTACCTGAGGATAAGCTTCAAGGGCGACCAGTGCCGCCATTGTTTCGGTTCCCACCAGCATTGTCCCCGTCGTTTCAACGGTAATCGAGCAGAATATTGGGATATCCACTCCGGCCGATTCCATGGCGTCGATACAGGCGACAACGGCGCATTTGGTCTGGAGTATGTCCTGGCAGGTCTCTATCAGTAACGCATCCACGCCGCCTTCAATCAGGCTTGATGCCTGGGGCAGGAAGCTCGCCAGTAAATCATCCCAAGATATCTGTCCCAGGCTGGGCAATTTGCTTCCCGGACCCATCGAACCGATTACGAATCGGGGCTTATCCGGTGTCGTATACTTGTCGCGAGCTTCGCGGGCGATTTCTACTGCCTTGCGATTGATTTCGTTCGCTTTATCGCTAAGTCCGAAGTCTTCCAGCACCAGTTTACTTCCGCCGAATGTGTTGGTCAGTACAGCGTCGCTTCCGGCTTTGAAGTACTCTTCGTGTATGTTGGCTATAACGTCAGGACGAGTGAGAACCAGTATCTCGTTGCAGTTTTCCAGCCCGTTGTAATCGCTGAGAGGCAGGTCGAACGCGTGTAATGTGGTACCCATGGCACCATCGAGAATCAGAACGCGTTCTTTAAGTGTTTCCAGGATATTTCGTTTCGATTGCATAGTTTCGTTCCAGTCAATGTGGCGCTACACGGTTGTAACAGCTTTCATAATGTTGCCGGTTATTGACCTGCCTTCTGATGAAAACTACAGTCAGCTTATCTGAACACAACATCGGCGAGAGTGCTATGAACCCGGTAAACAATAATAACAAGAACCAGGATGAAATGAACGCTTCTACTGACAAACAACGCAGTAGCGCTCAGAGCGCATTATTGTTAATAGGTTCACTGGGACCTTTGGGGTATGCACCCGCCTCCGGTACGGTGGCCGTGGCTGTGGCTGGTATTCCTCTCTATTGGTTAATGGCTACTTACCTTACTACCGCTCAGTACGTTGTGGTAACGGTCGTTTTTTCTCTACTGGCTATGCTGGTTCATCATGCCGGTGACAGGATACTCGGCGAATCGGACAGTCGTAAACTGGTCTGGGATGAACTGGTCGGCTTCTTCATAGCCATGTTCCTTATCCATCCAACCTGGCAGATAATAACCATTGGATTTTTCCTTGAGCGGTTTATTGATATTGTAAAAGTTCCGCCGGCTAACATCGTCGATAGCAAGATGCACAACGGGATCGGAGTTGTGCTCGATGATGTAATCGCCGGCTTGTACACTTTGGGAATATTGCATCTTATCGTTTATTTTGTTCCGGCGTGGGGAATCTAAGGGGACGAAAAAAGCCCCAAGCATTAAAGTACTTCGCTTGGGGCTATGATACCTGTTATTGCGAATGACAGAGTTGGCTTATTTGACCTCTACCACGGAGTTCCATTCCCCATATTGATTGGTTTCAATATCCGGGTTGGCCGTGTCGTGCGACCAGCGGCCGTCGATGACCATTCGGTATCGATATCGCCCTACAGGAAGCTGCATCAGCAGTTCAAAGCTGTCGCCCACTCTGCTCATGGGGGTGGTGTGGGGCATCCAATCGTTGAAATCGCCAGCCAATTGCATTTCGCTGGCTCCGTTGCTTTTGGCTCTAAACAATATGCCTTCGGGAATTTGTTTGACGCCGTAGATAGCTTCGATCTTCCGGTCGATCTCCTCTTCGGTTGCTGGAGCTTCTGCCGTTACCCTGGCAGGTGTCTGGACGGGTTGCGGTTTTGGCTGGTCAGATACGAGATCGGCAATGACTTCCGGCTCCTTGTGTGTTACCAGGCTGACCGAGGACGCCAGTAGTTTTTCGGCTTCGATAGCCATCTGTTCCGCTTTCTGCAGGATTTCTTCGGTGGGAGTCTGAGGGGGTTCGGCCTCTATAACTTCGCGAGTCAGTTTCAAGAAGTCCCGGGCTCCCATACTGTTTGGAGCGAATTCGGTAATCGGCTGCCCGTAACTTGCTCCCTCTTTGAGCTTTGTATTGAAGTTGATAATGCTGCGGAACATGACGTTCCCGAAACGTTTGCGCAGTTCGGCCAGGATTTCTCGGGCCAACTTGGTGCGAATGTCGTACTGGTTAGCTAAAACGCGAACCGTCCGAGCTCCATTCGTTCTCTGGTCAATATCCTGGATGGTCTGCAGCTGTTGAGTTAAACCGTGTAGAGCGAAATAGCCGGTATCCACCGGGATAATGACATCAGTGGCCGCACAAAGCGCATTACGGGTGAGCATGCCCACGTGCGGGGGGCAATCGATGATTATGTAGTCGTAGCGGTTCTCTTCTCTTTCGAGCATGTCGTTGAGAAGGTTATCCTCCGAGACTTTGTCGCCATTGGTAGCCATCTCGAACCTGGACAGGTCCAGGCGCGAAGGCGCGAGGTCGAGATTCGGAGCGATTTGCCAGCGTATTCGGTCGAGTTCGAGTTTTTCGCTTCCTCTCTGACTTAAGAGGCAATCGAGGATGCTGAATTCGATCTGCTCTTCGGGTACGGCCAGCCCCAAGGCACAATGTCCTTGCGGGTCCATGTCGACCAGAAGTACTCGTCGTCCTTCCCGGGCTAGAGTTGCAGCGAGGTTAATGGCTACGGTTGTCTTTCCGCATCCGCCTTTTTGGTTTGCAATTGCTATTTTTCTCATGGTGGCTTGGGGGCTATTTGGCCGTCCATAGCGAGGCGATTACGTCTTGACAGGTACCCGCGAACCCGCCTCCTGCTGTTCGCAAAGGTATCAACGCCCGATAAAGTACTTTATCCAATATTCTTTATCGGCTCCCAGTATTGGCAATCTTCAATTTATCTCTCACAGTACAGTTTGCAAGAATATTATCGGCCCTCTTTTTAAGTTCTGTGTTAATACCTGGTCAAGTTAACTGTACAGATATTTGAATTTATCAGCTCGCCTCGGATGCCGATCCCTCTAAGGAGAAGTGAATCGTTAATTGGTAAGTCAGATTCTCGCTTGCGGCGCTCAGTGGCCAATATTGGTTTAGGCGGCGCTGCTATGCGAATGTATTAATTTTTAGAGTGAAAAAATGCGAGCACCAATGAACACACTCAAGCCTGTAGTATGCACACTGGTTGTGCTGTCAGCTATTTCAGTGGCTTCATGTGTATCGAATCTCTTCAATGCGATGCACACCAGCGGCTATCAAACCGCTTTCCGCGTAGAAAACGCGACAGCCAGTGCTGTTGATGTGGTTGTTGAGGTTCTCGACGAAAACGGCAACCTCTTGGACACTTCACAGTCCAGTATCGATATTCCGGTTGTGACTATCACTACTGACGACGTGTCATATTCCACTTTGGAGCCTATCGGCGCGGCGGCCGCACAACAGAGTTCCGAAGATTCTGACGGAACCAGCGATGAAGCGGGAACATTCGACGGCGGTAAAGCCACCGTGCGCGTGCCTGGTTTCTCAATGAGCGAAGGTGTTCTCGCCTGTGGAAAGATTATCAAAGTCACAGCCACCATTGATGGTGATGAAGAAACAACCGTACTGTTTTCCGGGGCAGGTACAGGGACTCCTGGTTTCGATGAAGGAAGTGTCGGGCAGGATGGTGAACGGTACCTGATCAAAGGCGAACACTTTATTTGTGGCCAAAACATCGTTATTCGCATTGGAAGTGGCAGTTCAACAAGCGCATCAAGCGCAAGTCAGACGACCAGCGGTGTGTTGGCCGTTGTTGATGCTGGGGAGACTTCCCCATTCGATCCTATCGATGTTCCTGGAGAGGGTGGGACCGGTGCACTGTCCACAATAAACGTGGTGATTGAAAATCAGGCATCGATTATCGCGGATGTGAACCTGGTAGTGGCCGCCTCTGCCGGCGAGCAGACGTTTGAAACCAGTATTCCACCAGATGAAACTACAGAAGGGATTTTCACTTGCGGTACTCAATTAACGGTATCAGCTACTTTTCCCAATACAGACAGGCCCCCCAGTCAAAGTGTCAGCGACGAATATCCCGACGCGACGATTGTACTCACAGGTGACGGAACTGGAGCTATCGGTTTCGATGAGGCCAGTATAGCCGCGACTGGTGAGAGAATCCTGGTGGTCGGTACGCATGTGAATTGTGGGGACACGGTGACAATTACCATCGTGGACGACAGTGCTGTTATGACTCCGAACGGTTTCAATGGAGTAGCGACAGGGGCAGGTGTGGTTACGGTAGGCGACGAAGATGATCCCCAGGAGCCTGATCCCTCTCAATCTGAACCGGATATGAGTATTACTGTTGGGAATCAAACGCCATCGTTCATGCGTGTAAACATTGTGGCCGGTGCGGCGAATCTTGGGCAGCAGTTGGATATTTATATCCCTGCAAACGGCGAATCGCAGGGTGCGGTGAGTTGTGCGGATCGATATACCCTGACCGCTTATTCGCTGCTCGCCAGTGCGCTGGATGGATTACAGGATCAGGTACTCATTGTTCTGGAAGGTGACGGAACAGGTACGGCCGGGTTCGATGAAGGCAGTGTTGGAGCTATAGGACAAAGGGTCCTGGTAAGAGGCGTCCATTACGAGTGCGGCGATACGATTGATGTAACTCTTACCGATCCTGGAACGGTTGGTTACCCTGAACCGGATATGCTCAATACCAATGGCGATGTCATCGGCTTCCACGATATTAACGGCAATGGCATCCAGGATGACATTCCGGATACGTTGGGCCAGGGTACTGTGGACGTGCAGTCGGCCGATTAAGCGTTGAACCAATACTGGTAATAAAAAGCGGTGTCGATTGCACAGATGAATCATGCAATCGACACCGCCTTATTTGTAGGTCGGGTCATCGACCCGACGGGAATTCATATGTGTTTCGCCAGGTCGATGACCCGGTTTATTGCTACGCCAGATTCATGGTCATGAGGAATTCGGCATTGGTCTTGCACTTGCTTAGACGGTTGCGGAGTAGTTCAACTGCTTCAACCGGGTTCATATCGCTCAAAACACGACGCAGACGATAAACCAGCTCCAGTTCCTTGGGATCGAGGAGTAGTTCCTCTTTTCTGGTACCACTGGCGCTGATGTCGATTGCCGGCCAAACTCGTTTTTCGACCAGACGACGATCGAGATGGAGTTCAGCGTTACCGGTGCCTTTGAACTCTTCGAAAATTACCTCGTCCATCTTGCTGCCGGTATCAATCAGGGCGGTACCGATGATGGTCAGTGAACCACCCTCTTCGATATTACGAGCAGCTCCGAAGAACCTCTTGGGTTTCTGCAGTGCGTTGGCGTCGACACCACCGGAGAGGATTTTACCGCTGTGGGGAACCTCGGTGTTGTGAGCGCGGGCAAGTCGGGTGATGGAGTCGAGAAGGATCACCACGTCGTGTCCGTATTCAACGAGCCGCTTGGCCTTTTCGATAACCATTTCCGCGACTTGCACGTGACGGGAAGCGGGTTCATCAAAGGTGGAGCTGACCACTTCCGCTGTCGTGTTTCGCTCCATGTCGGTGACCTCTTCCGGTCGTTCGTCGATCAGCAGGACGATGACATGAGTTTGAGGATGGTTCTTGGCGATAGCGGTGGCCATCTTCTGCAGCAAAACGGTTTTACCGGTGCGCGGCGGGGCCACGATCAACATACGCTGACCCTTGCCGATGGGGGTAGCCAGGTCGACGATTCGCATATTCAACTCTTCTGAAGAGGTCTCCAGGAAGAATCTGGAATCCGGGTGCATTGCGGTCAGGTCTTCGAAGTTTGTACGATCGGTGACCTCATCCGGAGCGGCGTAGTTGATGGCTTCCACGCGTAAGAGAGCGAAATATCGTTCGGACTCTTTCGGCGGTCTGATCTGCCCGGCCACCACGTGTCCGTTGCGCAATCCGAAACGACGAATCTGCGAGGGGCTGATGTAGATATCATCGGGGCAGGGGAGGTAGTTGTATTCAGGGCTGCGGAGGAAACCGAAACCATCGGGGAGAATTTCCAGCACACCTTCGCCGTACATCATTCCCGTCTGGTGAATGCGTTGTTTAAGGATTTTGAAGATGAGGTCCTGCTTTTTCAGACCGCTGTATTCCTCGAGTCCTTCCGCTTTGGCTACCTCGTGGAGTTCGGCTACGTTCATCTTCTGCAGTTCAGTGATATGAACGCTGCCTCTTTTGACTTTCTCGTAGCGAGCATGGGTTTCAGCGTCCACGCCTGGCGGAATTTCATGAGATCTTCGTGGAGTATCTTCTTTCGGCTGGTCGACGGGTTTTTCCTGCTTGACCGGTTCTGGTTTTTCTTCGGTATTGGGTGATGACTTGGCGGTGGGCTTGGATGGTGTCTTCTTGTTTTCGTCGCTGGAGGAAGTTGTCCTCTTTGCCTTGGTAGTTGTTTTGCGTTTCGTTGTTGTCTTGCCGGTTGTTGTTTTTGTTGTTTTGCTCCGGCTGGTGTTGGTCGCCATCGAAAGGTTCTCCAGGGAATCAAATGTTATTGATATTATTCAAGGTTTAGTGTTTTTGTAGATTGTGAATACTCAATCAGGATCAATGCCGCACGTTACAGGTTTAATTGCGGCGAGAAGGATTTAAAATTGTCTATAGGTTAATTGTCAGGTAAAACCGTTTTTGCCAATTTGTCCATCAGAACGTGTATATCGTAACGGAGCTTGTCAATGTCTGACGAATTGTTGACCACTACATGATCGGCTCTGTCACGCTTAATGTCCAGACTTTTCTGCGACTTTTCTCGCATACGCCAATTGTTTTCCGACCATCCGCGGTTCCTGGATACCCTTTCTAATCTGACATCCGGGGTTGCGTCCACGAATACTACCGCGTCGCATAATTGGTCAAGTCCCGCTTCAAGTAACAAGGGAGAATCCAGGATAATACAACGGATGTTCCCGTTTTGTCGATACTTTGTAATGAGCAGTTTTCGTTTTTTTTCTATTCGAGGATGAAGAAATCCCTCTAATCGCTTCCTTTGAACAGGATCGGAGAAAACTATATCCGCAACTCGTTGGCGGTCTATACCCCCAGAGCTGTCGCATATGGAATCACCCCACCAGGACTTCAGTTGGGTGACTACCTCATTCTCCAGCAATTGTTCGCCCGCCAGTGCGTCCGAATCAATGACTGCCGCACCCTCTTGGGCAAATAAACGAGCGACGGTTGATTTACCCGAACCGATTCCACCAATCAATCCTATGATTGGTTTTTGCTCAGCTTCTGTCGACTCGGGCAGCAACGCTTGCCTTCCCAATAAAAGCTTCGCTTCAGCAATTGCGTCCTGCTGAAGGTTACACCAAAGCCACCTGACGAATAATTATTGTGTGGCACGAGACCCACCGTTCGCTGGCGGATTGCCAACAACTTCTTATAGCAAGATTGACACCGAACGACACTGCTATAATCGGCAGCGTATTGAAAAATTGTCCGATGGGAATCTGACGATGGTCGGATGTTCGCCCGGCTACCACTGCAAAAACCAACATAAAACGTCTTACGTTGGCCGATCTGGCGATTTCTTGCAGGAACTACGACGCAGGGCAGGCCATCCAAATGTATTACCCGAACTGTGTTTTCTCTCGGCACATTTCAGGTTTAACTATAAGAATTCTAGCGAACCGTAACTTTCTTGTCACCCCGCCGGGTAATCTTTTTTTGCGGTTTTTTTGACATAAATATGCCCGGAATTGGGGTGTTTATACGCGGCTTTTCTGGTGTTCTTCCAACAATTCCGCTTCAAAACGCTCTACCATAGTTTCTGTGTCGCGCCAGGCATCGGGCGGCAAACCGGCCTTCTGCTCGCAACATTCGCTGAGAAATCTTTCCATATCCCAGCCTTGATCCGAAGCGACCTGGGGCAGGAAACATCCCCGGTGCAGGCCTCGAGATACCACTATCCCGTGTATTCCCGCCTCCAAACCCTTTGGTGGGGCGGGAACCAGTTCAATCGGGCCGAGAACAGAGACTGTGATGTCCAGGTCGCGAAGTTCATCCGCAGTGATCGGATTGCCGGTGAACCGTGGATCTATCAGGGATGATCGGGTTACGTTTGTCAGGATCTCGGAAAAGGTGCCTTCAGCTCCCAGGGTTCCCATGCAACCGCGAAGTTCACCAGAGTTTCTGAAAGTGACAAATACGCCACCGAAAGGTACCGAGTCGGCAAAATCAGGTACTTCGGCCGTATGTTTACCAGTGAGGAAACCGCCAGCGGTTTCTCTGACGAACTGCAGTATTAGTTTCTTTTGGTCATCGTTCATAATCAGTCTCTGAGTGTTGTTGGCCCACTTCTTTTTCTATCGGCCAATTCGAGCGGAACTTGGACGCAGTGTCTGATCGTTGCTATGCTGTTTGGCCTTGAGGTTGTGAATTTTTTCAATGGAGTAAGACAACTTGTCTATGCAGAATAGTCAAAAAGAGCGTGAGCAAATTCCCGGGTTTACTCTGACCAGGGCATTTCGGACGGCTATTGGTGGTATGTTCATGGGAATGGCCAATCTGATCCCCGGCGTCAGTGGGGGGACGATGATTCTCGCTATTGGTTTATACGAGGAATTCATCGACACGGTGGCCGATCTCACCGCATTGCGAATTACCAGGCGACGGGTGATTTTCATGGTTATCCTGTGCGCATTCGCCGGGATGTCCATAGTTGGGCTTTCCAGCTTGATTCTTAAATTGCTTTTGTGGCATACATCGTTGATGTTTGCTCTATTCATAGGGCTGACACTTGGTGGCGCTCCGCTTCTTTTAAAAATGATAGGGAAACTGAATACGTCAGTAGTGGTTGCCGCTTTGATTGGGGTATTGTTAATGGCTCTAGTGGCTAAATGCCAAGCGGGAGCGTCTATGCCCAGGAATACGGGTATGGATTTCGTGTCTGGAATTGCAGGCGCTACGACTATGGTATTACCCGGAATCAGCGGCTCTTATGTTCTCTTGATTCTAGATCAGTATGATCGGGTGATCGGCGCTGTTTCTGATCTTAAACATGGTTCCTGGGATGCTTTGAAGATTATCATTCCGGTCGGTATCGGTGCGGTCATTGGTATTGTAGGTTTATCTAATCTTCTGAAAGTTCTGCTGCATCGCTACGAAAAAGTGACTTTGGGATTCTTGTTAGGAGTGCTGCTGGGTTCCGTGTTAGGTCTTTGGCCTTTTGGGCGGGTTCCCAAGGATAATATTCTGGAAAAAGGTACGGATATTCAACTGCAGCAGTTTGCCCAGGCCAAGGGGATTGCCGGTGCGGAATCACTTGAAGGCGAGACGCTGCGTCAGCATATAGTCGATAGATGGGAAACCCGTACTGCTCCGGATTATACCACTCAGGAAGTTGTATGGGCGGTCATTGCTCTCGGTGCAGGGATGTTTGTTACGGTAGTGCTGGGGAGGTTCGGGGCCAAGTCGGAGGCTGGGCCAGAACCGGAAACACAGGCGGGCTGAGGAAGGCGGAAGGTCGGGTCATCGGCTATAGCTGAATGTATCTGAATCGATAATATGGGAAGGTTCCGGCATTATTGATCTTAAATTTGAAATCTCAGATTAGATTCATCAGGACGTAGAGGAAACCTCGGCTACTTTGCTAACATAGCCTTTGAAAGGTTTATGTTTATAAAAGATATTTACAGCAGTGGGTTGTAGCCCCAACCAGCGCGATCTATTTGGCCGGAGCCAGGTTGGCTCGTTGGATTGCCATTTCCCTGGCTTCTTCGTAGGCGGGATTCAGTTCGTTCCAGTCCAGGCACTGGGACAATCGTTCCACTCGGTTGCGCAGTTGTATCCGTTGCCGGCGGTTCATGGCCGTGAACTTTATCATTACCCTGGTGAGCTGGTCGATCGACTGTTCCGTATCCACGTGTCTTCTCTTAACCACGAAGATACCGTTTTCCTCATGGTCGGGCACATTTGTCTGCATGAACGCGCCAAAGCCGGAGAGGTCGGTGCAGACTGCGGGAATACCCATAACCGCGCACTCCGCCGGGGTGTAGCCCCACGGTTCGTAATATGAAGGGAAAACTCCAAGATGGCATCCGCGGACGAATTCCGGGTAATCCATTCCGAACAGCGGGTTGGTGCGGTTGATGAACTGCGGATGGAATACGACCTTTACCCGGTCGTGGGCGTTGTTAAATAGCTGCCGATGCCTCAAGTGGGCAAGAACGGGGTCCTCCTGGTCGTTGACCATGTGGTGAGTGACGATCGGCGGCAAGTCGGCATGTTTCCTGGTGTGCAGCAATCTCTTTAGTACGACGATTTCATCCTTATCCAGGAGGTCTTCCGTTCTTGGCATTTCTCCCCTGGCGGTAATGTCGAATAATCGCTGCTTAAAGTTTTCCGCAATTTCCTCGCAACTGGTTTTTAGCTCCGCAAGCATTGAGTGTGCCTGCAGAACATTGACGTTCAGGCTGTGAATGGGGGCCGCGGTTATTATGAACGCTACCACCGTGGTTTCAGAGCCCGATTGAACCAGGTGGTTATTCAGCCGGGACAATCCCTCGATGAACAGGTCGATACCCTTGTTGTGGTATTCGTATCGACCGGAGGTGAACATGTAAATTGTGTTTTCCAAATCGAAGGAGTAGGAGCCGAAAAAGTGTCCCTGCACGAATTGATGGATTCTCTTTTTCGACTGGTTGTGCAGATTCTGGAATGTGTGCAGGGCGGAGAATTTTTCCACCCTTAAACCGTTGGGCAGAATCTTATCCGGGCGACGTTTGAGAAGGTGGTCGGCCTCTATGGCGGTGATGTCTGATACGGTGGTGAATACATGGCAAGCGGCAGTTGCCGCCCGCTCTATACAGTAACGATGGTATATCTGCCGATCACCCGCTTCGCCGTCGGGATTGACCCAGGGCAGTCGCTCGTAGAAATCATCTGTTGAGGCGCACAGGTAACGACCCAGCAAAGTGGCGTGGGTGGTAAAGATAGTTGCCAACGGCAGATTGCGCCTGCGGATGAGGGGCAAAGCGGCTCCCGCCAGCCACTCGTGACAGTGAGCTATGACCGGTCTTTTGCCGCAATTGTGTTCACAGAATACTTCAAAAAACTGGGTAAGCAGATAACCAAAGCAGATAACGTCGTTGGTCTCCCCGTCGTTGTCGGGGTAATTGATGTTACATTCGCTCCAGAAGGCATGGCGGAATTCGTTGAGTCGATCGAACGATTTGAAGAAATCGATCAGCAGGACTCTCGGGTTACCGGTGATCAGCCATCGCCCGTAATACATATGAACGCCGCGGTTGGCCATCTCTTTGACAGTGGGGCCAAGAATCGGGCCTGGATCGAGTTCCTCAAACTCGATGGCTGCGGTGTCGGGAGCGTAGGGGCCGATGAGGCAGTAGCGATCGCCCCAGATTTCCTGGGTGACGGCCGCTTTGGATCGTAGAACGGTGTATATACCACCAACTTTATTGCATACTTCCCATGCTATCTCAAACAGCAACGGCGTATTCTGCGTGCTGATCTCGATTAACTGCGGATCGAAAGTTTCCGTACCCCGTTCGGGTTTTCGAGGGGAATGCATGCGTGGGTCTCCTGTCCGCCCCTTCATGAGCGCCGTAACTCCTCTGTGCGGATCATAACCGCATGGCGGCAGGTTGTCGCCTTCCCCGCCATTGTTTTCTCCGGCAATTTTAGCGCTTCATCGCCAGAAAAAATGGAATTTTATTTTTCGCTTTCGCCTGCTTTTGCCAACTTGCCCAGTTTGAATATTGGTGTCTGGAAAAACTCTCTTAATGCTATTCATTTAGCGGTGTCTTCTGCTGCTTCGTTCGATTGCTCGATCAGGTCTATCTTTGAGCAAACTTGGGGGTAAACGATGTGCGCTATCCTGTGGAACTCGGATTCTAAATGTCGGACCAAAGCCGAAGTTACCTTCCGGCCTGCTCACTGGTCCATGGTCAATTATTACGGTGGATATGCACGGAAAAACATCTCCTTCATTCAGGATTGCTTCAAGTCTGTTGATGCTGTCCAGCGGTCTATCGAGCAAAACGGTGGATTGAGCGCCTTCAGGATTCATGATGGTTGCTCCTGAAGTGTTGCGGCTCATGAATTCGAGGTCGGCTTCTGTGAGCGAACCGGTTTCAAAGAACTTCACCGCCCGGTCGAAGATGTCCTGGCTTATCCACATGCGGGCGATGTTTTCGCGAGTGGCGTATTCACCCTGGCGAACCAACCGTTTTTCTCCTGTGGCTTTTGAAAAGGCTTCCACCAGACCATGCCGGGCAAGGGAAATCCTGTATCGACCGGAAATCGGTTCGACCTCTATCTGGAATCCTTCGGTGCCGCGTTTGGCCAGGGTGGCTACGGTGGAATCCACAATCACGTCGCTGCGGAGTGTGCCTTCACTGCTTCCGCCGCGAACCGCTCCATATCCCAGGCCTATGCGGATGCGTTGTTCGTCCTTGGAGCGCCGGAAATCGCTGATGCTGGCCAGTGTTGCCCGGCGGATACTGATGACCGTCTGATCGGGTTCTTCACCGAACATTAGAACGCAGCGCGAGCGCAGACCGGTACGGATCTGCGTGTCAGGGGCCAAACGCATATCCTTTTCAACTGATTTCCAGGCCTCTGTGTCCAGAGGTTCGACGCCGACTGGTGCGTATTCCACGCTGCCTTTGACCTCGATAACCTTGGCCGTCTCCTGGGGGGCGGCGGCTTTCTTTTCTTCCTTTTTTTCTTCTTCCGCCCATGCTGTTCCACTGGCGGTTACAAAGATCAGGGCGGCTGCGATCAGGCAGGAGTAGTATTTTTTCATCATTCAATTCCGATCAGGTTTATCTCAATCTTGCCGGTTTGATACGAACTGGGCGGGAGAGTTTACATCTTCCGCATTAAAGTCGTACAAACCTTTTTTAGCCATATATTCATCCATGTGCGCGAGAGTAATGAGCATCTCGCCGCCGGATACTATTTTGCAGGGCGAATTGTAACAGACAATATCGTAATACGCCGTCTGGCGCAGTGCATATCTTCGGTCGCCCAAGCCCCAGGAGCCGAATAAAACAGTACACACACTCTCCGGCAGCTCGCACGTTTTGGAGGCCATGAAAGATAACGTGCCCAGGTTGAGTACGTCGTCGGGGTTCACATGCCAGCAGTCGCGGACCACTCCCTTTTGCTGCAGATAATCGTAACGCTGGGAGAAGTTTTCAAATGAGTCGGTTCCTTCGCCGGCGATGACCATTGCCCGGCAGGCTTCGGAGAAGCTGACCACCGGTACGCTGCCCAGGTAGTGGATGAATTGGGTATCGCCAAGAGTGTTGGGATCGATAGTGGGCTGGAATTTCCTCGTCTGGCTGCAACCACCGGCCAGGGCGGCGCAAAGCACCAGGCTGGAAAAACCAACCAGAAATCTGTGTATGGTCATCGTTTTTATTTGTGTAAAAGGCGGATACATTTAAAAACTCCAGGTTATACCGGTAAGAGCAAACGTGCGCGTGGTTTGATCACTGAACGAATCGCCGGGGAAGAATACTCCGCAGCGGATGGTCCAGGTCAAATCATTGGTAATTGCCCAGTTAGTGTAATAGTCCATTTCCCAGCCGAGGTATCCTGATTGAACGTCGGCTGTAGGGTCAGTTACGGCCGCTTTATGATGGTGTTTCCAGTAGGCGAACCAGTTGGTGCCCAACTCCAGGCGGTCCAGCTTTTCGTTGCCTTCAAAGGGGAAGAACGCGCCACCGACTCTGAACATGTGCAGGTTACTCAGGCGCGGAGCAAAGCAGAGGCCGGTATTGCGATATCCAAAACCGTTAAAGCCGCGGTCGAGCGTGTCGTTAATATTGCCGGCCACCGTATCAACCGGGCTGTCCACCCGGTCAACATCTCCGGAGGCGAACAGGTATTGTGCCGAAGCTCGCGGATGGGTGGGCATATCAAAGAGGTATTCCAATTCGAACTCAAACGCCCACGCCCTGATCGGGCTGTCGTAGAGTTTGCGATTCTGAGCGTAATGGTGGCCGCTTTCAAAAACCAGTTCCGTGCTGTAGCGGAGGTTGTCCACGATTTCACCCTGTGAACCTACGCCGGCATAGAAAGAATCGTAATTGAATTTCTGCCAGCCGGTGTCGAAGGTTTCGCTGTTGTGATCGCGTTGCCAGAGGACGTAGGCGAAAGGACGGTGTCTTTCGAATCCCAGGTAGCGTAATTGAGCGGCGAAGAATGACCTATGGGTACGGTCGGTGGGGCGGGATGCGTCGAAGTCGTAACTGCTGCCCACTGTTTTACCGGCTAGCCCGGTCAGTTCGACGTAGGGGCAACTGGTCTTGACGGATACGTGATCCAGAGTTTGCCATAAAGCCAACCCGGTTCCGATCTGGACCAGGTCGCGGCCTATTTTGGCTTTCACGTTGTAGTTGATGTTCTTGCCGGCGTAGGCTTTCATTGCCCGTTTGAGGTCGAACTGGTAGTAACCGCGGTCTAGATTTGGACCTTCCCAATCGTTGTCGTTGTCTATGTAGGAATCGCCGGTGTTGAAATCGATGTAACTAAGCCTGGTTCGGGCATATATTTCGTGGGTACCCTGGTCGAATCTCATCCTGGTCCACAGCCGCAGGTCGTGTTGGCGCAGGGTTCGTGAGCTTTCCACTCCGTCATCGAAGATGAACAGGTTGAAGGAGTACGAGCCACCGAAATCGATTTTGAATTTTTCGGTAATCGGTCCTTCTTCAGCGATGGCCGCGTCGATGCGGTTTTCGATTTCCCGCTGCTGATTAAGGAAGGCGTCTGACTCGCCATTGCTCTGAGCTGCTGCCGGCAGAGCCGAGCAAGTTAATATTCCGAGAAAGCCTGCGATTAAAATGCGCTTCATGTTACCTACCCGTTTTGAAGAGCTGTTGTGCATCGGCTCCAGTGGCCGTTTCGCCCGTTAATACGCTCCGATGTAGATGCTAATTCAGTTACCATCTATCGGTGATCGTAGCTCGAAAGGTCCAGTCTGATGACGATTGCGCCTGCACGAACGGATGTTGTTCATCATTCAACCGACCTTGCAACTGGCAATGGTGGCGAGTTGCAAGCAAGAGGTCAAGGAGTATTTGGTGTGTTAATTTGATAGTAGATAGCGTATTGCCCACCGCTGATCAATTACGCGCAAAGGAGTACCCCGCCTTGTCTGAAAAACGGCGGGGTACTTTTGAGAGAGGTGTTTGTTCTATCGGCGCTTCTTTATAAGTAAGACCATTGTGCTAATTGCTAGTAAGCCGATAGTTGAGGGTTCAGGAACCGGAGCCGGAGCCGAACCATTGTCGAAGTCAAATTGGATGTTTGTTCCCAAATCGGGTATTTGGTAGTCAAACTCCCAATCGGTTGAAACAGGGGCGGTGAAGGTGCTTGACATTCCAACTGCGGGGAGTATTCCATCGAGAATACCGCTATCTGTAGATTCAGTGATGATTCCGCCCTCGAATACGAGGCGAGCGAATCCTCGGTCAGTCGAGTCCAGGAATTCACTGTCCAAGTCGATTACAAGTTCGCCGGCATCAGCGTTTGTTAAGGATAATACTCCGTTTTGCCAGAGAACTTCTGCATCTTCACCTTCATCTACTTGCGCCCACATATCTACCAAGGTATCTTCAAGGAGAACATTGCCTTCGTCGTCAGTAATTGAGAACGTAATTGGATCTCGAGATCGCGGCGGTCTACCAACAGCGTGAGCCGATCCGGAAACAGAATCCCTGAACATGGGCGACCAGCCCAATCGTCCTCGGCGCCAATCCATGGTCAATCCCATCATGGCAACTCCAGCACTGGAGAAGGCGTACGCGGACCCGGTTCCAGATACTGACACGGAGCCATTTGAACGGATGCCCCCCACAAAGGCCCCCGTTGGGGCGAATTCATTAATAAAAATCGACGATGAGGCGGTTGCTGTATTGGTGCCGGACGTTGCCGTTACACTGTTATTTCGAACGAAAGGCCATGGGCCAACACCTACGTTAATATTTTCCAATACTCGTGTTGCTCCTGCTGTTCCCGAATTCCAGACTGATCCGTTTCGGTTCTGCCAGTCGGTTCCGTATCGATTAAATCGAGATGGTTGAGTAGTTGGACTCCAATTAGCGCTCGAAGTGAATCCTGGTTTTTTCGCCCATGCGTGTTCAAAATCCTTTGTTATAGCAACCGTTACCAGGGCGGGCTGGATCGGTTGAATCCAAAAACCGTGTGAAACGTCATAGTTGCGAATACTTTGTGCTGACGCTGTAGATGTAACGAGGCTGACGATAAGAATAACTGCGGCGCTGCCGACGGTTGTCGACTTAATAGTTTTTTTTCCCATTTTTAAACTCCTGTGGAAGATCAATTTTTTTACGGTTATCCGTCTTGTGTTCGCTGCTCCCTGTTAGGTTTTTCCTTTTACTTCCTCCTTTCCGAGACTCGTTTTTTTAACTTTTTGGGTCGCTTTTGTGCCTCGATGTGTTTGGGCGAGATTTCATGGCGTGGCGCAACGCGGAAAATCTGGAAATTGATTCAGAAATCTCAACCGATTACAATCGACGTATTATTCGGGTGGTTGGAAAGATGGGTGAAACAAGCGATAAGCTCGTTGTGCAAGCGAAACTGGGAGATCAGGAAGCACTTTGTGCTCTTCTTGACCTCTTCAGCGATCAGGTTGCCTCCAGGTTGGAAAAACAAATAAACAAAAAATGGAAGGCTGCACTGGACATCGAAGATGTTCTTCAAGTTACCTATATTGAGGTATTTCTGCAGATCGGGAATTTTAACGGCGAAGAGGAAAAGACGTTTTTAGCCTGGCTGGTGCGGATTGCGGAGAACAACCTTAGGGATGCCATTCGATCGCTGCAATGCGAGAAGAGGCCCCCACCTGATAAGCGGGTTCATGCTCCATCAGGGCAGGATTCTCATATTACATTGATCGAACTGGTGGCCGGTTCTTCGGTAACCGCCAGCCGTAAAGCGGGGCGAAACGAAGCTTGCGATTTGCTGGACGCGGCGATGCGTAAACTTCCGGATGATTACGAAAAAGTACTTCGTCTTTATGATCTGGAAGGACTCTCCGGGCCTGAGGTCGCTGAGGTGATGGGTAGAAGACGAGGGGCGATACATATGCTTCGTTCCCGGGCGCTGGTCAGGCTGGGAGATTTACTGGGATCGGAATCTAAATTTTTTACGCACAAGTCGTGACTTCTCAGCGGTATTTATCGCCTCTCAAGATGGAAAAAAGGAGTCCGTAAACCATGGGTGGCAAAGACCGGCCCGAAGAGCAACCATCGCAGAGTCGACGGAGGGAGTTAATTGAAAACGCCCGGCGGCAAGTGGAGAAGGTCCAGGGGGAAGAATCGTCACTAGTTGAGGGCTTTCCGGTTGGGAACGAATGTGGAGCGTGTCAGGACGAGAGAGAGAATGGCAGTTCGGTATTACCGCCTTCCGATTCATTTGCGGGCTATAAGATATTGAAAGAGATCCATCGCGGTGCGCAGGGGGTAGTTTACCAGGCCGTTCAGGAGTCCACGAAAAGAAAAGTGGCGATCAAGGTTATGAAGGAAGGCCCGTTCGCCAGCCGCGCCGATCGGGCCCGGTTTGATCGGGAGGTTAAACTGCTCGGGCAGTTGGATCATCCGAATATTGTTACTATTTTCGGTACGGGAGAAGCGTCGAATTGCCAGTATTTTGTAATGGATTACATAAGCGGTCAGCCGCTTGACGTTTACATGGCCGGGGATGCTTATTCTGTTGAGGAAATCCTGACTCTCTTTTTCAAAATCTGCAGTGCGGTCGAGTCCGCTCACCTTCGAGGCATTATTCACCGCGATCTGAAGCCGGGCAATATTCGAGTAAATCCCAAAGGTGAACCTTATATTCTGGATTTTGGTTTAGCCAAGTCGTCGAATGATACGGATACATCGGCGGCAACGCTGACCGGGCGTTTTCTGGGTACGCCGGCATGGGCGAGTCCGGAGCAGGCTCAGGGAATATCCTGCAATGTTGACATTCGCAGCGACGTTTATTCTCTGGGTGTTATTCTGTACCAGATGTTGACCGGTAAATTCCCATACAAGGTTACAGGCAGCACGCAGGAAGTTTTCGACAGGATAAAAAAGAGCGAACCGCTTCGTCCTCGCGATATTCACGAAAAGATAGATGACGAGGTGGAGACCATTGTTCTGAAATGTCTGCAGAAAGAGCCGGAGCGGAGGTACCAGAGTGCGGGGGAGCTTGCCCGGGACATCAAGCGATATCTGGTTGGTGATCCAATAGAGGCGAAACGCGATTCCCTGGCTTATCTGTTCAGAAAGCAACTGCTCAAGTACAAGCCACAGGCCGCGATAGCGGCTTGTTTTCTGCTGGTAATAATGGTTTCCCTTGTCGTATCACTCTGGCTGTTGAGTGAGGCGAAACAAGCGGAAGCATCTGAAAGGCAGCAGAGGCAGCAGGCCGAAGACTATGCCCGGGAGCTGCGTCTGGCGAATAGCAGGATTGAAGCGGAACATCGCGCACTCATGGAAAACCATGGTATCGCATTCAAGCTGTTTGACGATGTGGCAGCTTTTTTTGAAGAGGGTAGTTTGTCTGAAAATCCGGATTTGGATTCGGGTTTGCGTCATATGCTGGGCAGGAATTGTCGTCGTACGGGAAGGCTTGAGAACGCGTATAAGTATCTGCTGGCGGCCTGGGAAATCCGCTGTAAGCATTTCGGTACTGAAAGTGAGGTTGCGCTGAATTCGGCAAACGAGCTGGGTCGCGTATATCTGGCGCAGGGTGAATACCGGTATCCGGAAGCTGAGCGGCTTTTTAGTGATACGCTTAACAACTGCCGGCGTGTGCTGAGCATGGAAAACACAATTACTCTGGATTGCATGCATAATCTGGCGCTGCTTTATAAACGGCAGGCAAAGTACGAGGAGGCGAAAGAGCTGTACGAGCAGGTGCTGGCTATTCGCAGTGATAGTATAGGCGATGAGCATGAGGATACGTTGAACACGATGAACAATCTGGCGGCTCTGTATGCTCAAATGGGAAAACTGGAAGAAGCGGCGAGTATGCATGAGCGGGTACTTGAAACCCGGCGGCGAGTCCTTAAGGAAAACCATAGGTATACTTTGAATTCCATGAGCAGCCTCGGAGGTGTGTACACGACATTGGGGCGATACGAGGAGGCGAGAAAGCTGTTGGAAGAAGCAATAGCGGGGGCCAGGCTGACTCTCCCTGAAGGCCACGGAAATACCGCGGTGTATCTCAAATACTATGGTCGGTTACTGCTGAAAACAGGTGAATACGAAAAGGCGGAGAAGGCTTTGGTTGAGTCGTACACCATAATGGCAGGCAAGTACGGTGAGGAGGATAGGTGTACGTTTAAAGTGGCCGACCTGCTTGCGGAGCTTTACGGAAAAACTAATCGACCGGAAAAAGCCGCTCGGTACGACCGATCTATTTCCGACTCATCAGAACAAGGTGATACCGAAATTCCTGATTGACGGAATTACCTGGCCGATGTTCACATATGATCGTCGGTTAGCAGGCAGGTTCTCAACCTCTTCTGACTCGGTGCCGGCCGATAGTTGCGGTTATTGTCATGGAGATTAACAATATCGCGCATCCTGACGGTTCGGGTATAATCAAGGCGTTCAGATTGTCAGTTCCGGCAAGCAGCCCGTGGTTGGATGCCGGAGTGAATAGAGTCGGAAGTGCTCGAGAGCCGTCCTGCGACAGGGTGAACACATCGGCCGCATTGGATCCGAATAACGGACTGCCGGTATCGGTAAGCGATGGGGAGTCGTGGGTCAGGCTGAAGAATAGTTGATCGCCGTGACTGAGAAGTCCATTATAATCGTTATCGAGCATGAGCAGGGCGTCGATGTCGTCGTTTTGACTCAAGCCGAGATCCGCCGCGGATGCGAAAAGGGTCTCATCGCCGCCGGTTCCGTCGGATAATCCTGGGGTGGGGTCAAAGAAGATATCCGCGCCACTTCCAGATGAGCCGGACAAGGTGCTGAGTGAGGGGCTGGTTGCACTTAGGGTGAAATACAATTGAGGGATAACCAGGCTGCTGTTTACAGGATCTATTAACGCGCAGCCGCCTCCGTCAACGTCATCTTCCGAGCCGCCGTTGGCGGGGAGAAGTCCAAGGTCACTTTGATTAATGACCTTGTAGTTGTTGAATTCGGAGAGGCTGGGGCTTCCGCTTATGATTCCGCCGGGGGTTACGGCTTCGGTCATGCTGAAAATATCACCGGCAACCTGTTGGGGAACAAGGAGTGCCTCGTCGGTTACGTTGGCAGGGTATCCGCTTATAGTGTTTTTTAATGGGTCGCCGGTACTTGAGGGGGCTACGGAAAAACGCAATCTGGCTATAGTCAATAATGCCGGTTCGCTGAATCCATCGATGTCATCGCCGGAGACCAGGCCCATTGCCGCGCCGCCGGCTATGGCGGTCGGACCTGCGGAATAGATCAGTTCGCTTCCCAGTCCGCTGTGTCCACCAGGAGCTACGGAGAACAGAGGGGACGTTTCACCCAGAGCGGTGTTATCCAAGCAGGTGATAATAAAGATTGAACTGACGAAAATCGTGAATGATTTGAGAGTTGTCATTTTCCTGGCCTCCATTTGGACCTTCATCTTATCACTTTTCGCAGTATGAATTCAATGGCGAGGAGTTGGTTTCGGTGTGCGATGGTCAGGTCAGGATAGTCGTCCGCTGCGGATGATTGCCCAGAGCAGGCTTACGCCCAGGATCCCGGCGAATAGGTAACCTGCGATTCCCACCCATTGGAGCGGGATATCCACGATAGGTATTTTGGCGTTGGAGCTGATTACTACCGAACTGCCCACGATGACGGCCGCTATTACTATGGAAAACGACATGCGGTTGCTGGAGCGGTCCAGTTCGTTTATCAGTCTGTCCAGGTTTTCGTGGCGAATGTTGATCTGCCAATTACCGGTGCCGGCTTTTCGCATAAAGGCGCGGAGTTGCGCGGGCGCGTTTTTCAAGATGCTGGCGATGTGCCAGGTGGAGACTGCCAGGGTTTTCGCAATACGGCGGGAGGAAAACCGCTTGGCGATCAGCCCTTTCAGCCGCGGACTCATTATTCCCAGCAGGTCCAGTTCCGGATCGAGTTTTAATGCAACTCCCGCGACCGTGGTCAGGGTCTTCAATACTATAACCATCTCCCGGGGGAGGGTTACGTTATACATGCGGATAACGTCGGCGATTTCGGAGAAAATGGTGACCAGATCCAGGCGCTTCAGCGGCAGGCCGTAATACTTGTCCAGCAGTTGACGAAGCGAACGGGATAGGGCTTTGGTGTCCGTATCGCTGGGGACCGCGCCCTGGTCGGCCAGGATTTCCACCACCACTTCCGTTTCGCGGTAGACCATGGCCACAATGAGCAAAACGAGTTGTCCGGCCACTTCGTCGCTGATGGTTCCCGCCTGCCCGAAGTCTATCAGGCCGATTTGGGCCGGCGGCCTGATCAGGATATTCCCCGGATGCGGATCGGCGTGGAAAAGCCGCATGTCGAAAAACTGCTTGACATAAGCGTCTGCCAGGCGGCGGGCAAGAAGGTGGCGGTCGATGGTTTTGTCGTCGTTGGCGAGCAGGGTTTCAAAATTCTCGCCGCTGATTCTTTCCAGGGTGAGCATGGATCTGCTGGTCAGATCCCAATGCACCTTGGGTATTTTTATATGGGAATCTTCGGTGAACGCTTCGGCGAATCGGGTGGTGGCGGAAGCTTCTCCAATATAGTCCATCTCCCGTTTGAGCAGTTGCTCGAATTCTTCGATGATCTGCAGTGGTTTGAAGCGGGCAAGTTCCGGTATCCACTGCTCGGCCGCTCCGGCCATCCATTTGAGCAGATGCAGGTCCTGCTGCACGACTTCCTCTATGCCCGGGCGACGTATCTTTACTACTACTTCTTCATCATCTCTGGTGCGGGCGAGGTAGACCTGTCCTATGGAACCGCAGGCTATCGGGCTATCCCCGAACCAGGAGAAGCGGGATTCTATCGGACCACCGATTTCCTCTGCAACGATGGTCATCGCTTCGGCGTGCTCGAATGGCGGTACCTGATCCTGCAGTTTGCGAAATTCGTTGATGATCTCATCGGGTAGCAGGTCGGGCCTGGTGGAAAACATCTGGGCGAGTTTTACGAAAGTTGGTCCCAGTTCCGTACAGACCTGCGCCAGGCGTTTTCCCACGGATTCGCCGGTAGTAAGCGTCGCTTCCGGATGATCGGATACGAAAAGTTTTCTAAGCGGAAGATGACTGGCCAGATTCATCCGTCCGAGAATGTGTCCAAATCCGTGGCGGGCGAGAACGCGCGCAATTTGTTGCAGGCGATTGAGGTTTTTCACACTTGATGCCAGAGGGATCATGGGCATGGATTATAGAGTGCAGTTGAAAATTTTAATTGCAATTACAATGTCGATACTTGTCATTGCCAATTCGGATTAGCCTGGATATCTATCGGACACATTTTCGGCATAATTTCTCAATACGTTAGGGTAGGTTACCGCGATTGGAGTTTGCTTGCACCGATAATTGTGATTGTTTTTGCCCTTTTGGTTTTGAAGGCGTCCCAAGTGAGTTTAGTGATCTGGAACCGGTCCTGGAAAGGTTCCGATAAAAGGTGTTCAGAGGGGGTCAAGGAAAGACTTCACAGGAATTTAACCGACCCTAATCTATTTGTTTTGAGGCAGTTACGATATTTTTACCTGTGATATCCAATTATAATATGTTTTGACTTGAATCGGCCGGGCTGTCTGGATATAAATGAACTGTCATAGCGAAGAAAACGGGGCTTTCTCCACCGTTGTATTTGTGAGGTGTAGTTGGCTGCGGGGGCTTTAGCTGATGACTTTAGGAGGCTTCGTAAGTCTTTTGTTCGGGCTATCGGGGTCACGGGTGGGAAGGATTCTTGGGAGAGAGGCGTGTAGAACATGGCGGAAAGTTATGTTCCGGGTCGCTTCAAAGTGCCGTCACCAGTCTTCGTGTCACGGCGAAGGCTGCCATAAGTTGAGTGAGACGAACGCGCAACCAGATAATTAAACCCGTTTGTCTCATTTTCCTCAGGAGGAAAGATTCATGAAAAAGTTGCTTAGTATTGTTGCTGTAATGGCTCTGTGTGCCGCTCCCGTAATGGCGGATACCCTTGAGCTGCGTATTACTTCCGATGGTACCCCTGATGCCGTTAGCGGTGCTGCTGGTACATTCAACATCGAAATCGAGGGTCGTTTGGTTTCTGGCGATACCGATGGTTTGGCATTGTTCGGAGTCAACATGACTTCGGATGTCGTCAATCTGTGCGACACGGCCAAGTTCCTGGTCGAAGCTCCTGCCGCTTTGAGCGAGTTCGATCGTAACGAAGGTCTGACCAACCCGCCGGACATGGCCGCCAGTGGTTTCAGCGGCACCTGCGATGGCGCCGATGGTCTGTGGCAAATCGGTGGTGGTCAGAACACCATTGGTAACACCGGACCGACCCTGTACCCCGTTGGTACAGTTGAGACCGGCGTTTGCAACAGTGGCTGGACCGTTCTTGCTGAAGGTACCATTGAGGTTACTGAAACGACGACTCTGACTTTGGACACCGGTTTCGCCAACACCTTGGACGTTAGTGGTGGCCCGAGCGTCTACCCCGTAACTGCCGCTACGGTTAACATTGTGGGTGGTCTTGTGATTAGCCTTGGTATTCCTTGTGCGCTTACCGATGCCAACTGTGACGGCTCAACCAACTTCCTGGACGTTGCTGAAGTAACCAGTCCGTTGAACTGGAACAAGACTGCTGCTGCGGCAGGTAACCCCTGTGCCGATACCGATGGCAACGGCGAGATCAACTTCCTGGACGTTGCTGAAGTAACCAGTCCGTTGAACTGGAATACTTCAACCGGTCCTTGCAACTGTGCTTGTCCGTAAGGAATTTTCTGGCCTGCTTGCCCCTTCCGCGTTGGGGCAAGCAGAGCCGAGATTAAGTCATTGGGATCAAGGCGGTTGACGAGCGCTGCCCGCGGAAAGATCCCCTAAAAACGCGGAGTGTTGAGAGTTAGCGCTCAAGTTTAGACACGTAACTTAGTGTTTCGATTTTAAGGAGGAGTAGAATTATGAAGAAGATGTTGCTTACTTTAGCAGTAGTTGCCATGATGGCGAGTACCGCCAGTGCCTCTTATCTTTCCATCGGCTTCGCCGGCACAGCTGAGAAGACCGTAGACGTGGAGGTAGGACATACGGTAGATGTCAATGTGTACGTCACCATGGGTGCCTCTTCATCCGACATCATTTCTGGTGTAGCTTTCGGTAACGTGGCAGATCCGATTTTGACGCAGACCAATGTTGCTACCGATCTGCCCAACTGGACCCCCGCTGGTGTCAATGCCGCTCTCGGTTCAAACCAGTTTGCTGTTGGTTGCAGTGTTGCTGATGCTGTTACCGCTGCCCCTGGCACCGCGATCCTCTTGGGTGTCCAGACCATTTTGGTTGGTGGCGCCCTAGGTGACACCGCTCAGCTTATGTTCGCTGATCCGGTAAATATCGGTAGCGATACCGGCCTGCTGTCCTACAACCAGGCTTATGGCGATTGGGCTGGCTACTGGGCCTATGGCACCGGCGATCCCGGTAAGCTCACTGGTCCCCCCGCGACTCAGCGTCCGGCCGATCCGCTGACCATTAATGTTATTCCCGAACCGGCCAGCCTCGCGCTGCTCGCTATCGGTGGTCTCGCCCTGATCCGTCGTCGCTAAGAACGGTTCAGGAGTAACCTTCGGGTTGCATCCAATTTAGTAACATCGACAGAGCCGGACAAATGTCCGGCTCTGTCTTTTTTTACATATGCCTGGAGTTTGGCCAATCCAACTGTTCTATTGGGGTATTTCAACCGACTCGCGGTTTATTCGCGGGATAACCATAGGGCCGGAACACTCCTCCCGCGGCCGATCAAATTTCGAAGAGAGTCTAATCCGTTTGTGGGGGCGGAGGAAAATCGTCTCTAAAAATGACTGGTTTTCAGCGTTTTCGCGTTTTTACTAATGGTTGAGTGTTTGCTCTATCTCTTGGGGAGTATATTCACACTTTGCTGTTTACGATGATTACAGGCAGGGAAAACTGGCTCAGAGGTGAGCTGGATAAAGGAAAGTGGTTTTGTCGAGCTTTATATAGTTATTCTGTCACGGGAAGGCAGGGAGGTTTTTTGTGTGGGAAAGTATTTATCGATCAAGTGTATTGTTGGTGTTGGCCATTAATCCCTTATGGACAACCAGGCGGACAAGAAGTTCGCTATCCAACGGCGTATCGTCGGAATACCTGTTTGTTAACCGTTCCCCAATACGCTTTGCGGCATATTTAGAGGTTGTTCCCGCTTCTCAATTAAACATAAATTCGCGAATGGTGTATGGCATGGGCGCAATAGAAGCGAGTGAAAAGTCGCGACGTATTACGGAGCGGTAAAAACCTTATTAGGCTGTCGATTAAGTGGGTTTTATAGGGAAAGGGAGGCGTTTTTTGTTTTATGAGATTCCCTGTATCAGGTGACGAAGTTGGTTTTTGGCGATGATTTTTCAGATTATTATGGGAATTGGGTTAAAGCGAGAGTATAATAATTTTCCGTATTTTATTGGAGATGATGCATTCAGGTAAGTGCTGGTCTGTGCGATTGTGATTAGCTCGGGAATTGTACCGGCTAACGATATTGCGGTTTGATGATGTTTAACCGAAAAGACGTGGCTAATTCGGATTTAGCATTTGCGGTATTCGTGTTTTGATGTATAGCTGCGAAAACTGCGGTGGCGGTTAGTTTACTGTTTAGGTGGTTATTGCGTTAGCCGGGGTTGTAGTTGACGAAGTAGTTCTCTTTGCGATTTCAAGTGCTCTTTTCTGACGATTCGTTGTTTTGGTAGATTGGATCAAGCTTTAAAGGAGGTTGGCCATGAAGAAGTATGTCTTTGTACTGGTAATGGTTTTATCGATTAGTACATCGGTGAATGCAGCTTATCTTTCCATTGGTTTTGCCGACACCTCAGGGAATACGAGATTAACTTGGCCTGGGGAGGTTATCGACATAAATGTTTATGTCACTATGGGGGCGTATAGTTCGGATGTAATATCCGGTGTAGCGTTCAGTAACACTGCGGTTACTGGATTGTCCCAGGTGGGGATAGGTTCCGAGCCTGTATTGCCGCTGTGGATAGCTGGCGGCGTTAACGGGCCTTTCGGCTCCAATCAGTTTGCGGTAGGTGCTTCAAACGCTGTGACAGATAGCGTTACGGCCGCACCGGGTACTCGAATTCTTATTGGCGTACAAAAAGTCGAGGTGGATTTCTGGGCTGCCGGAGAATACGAGTTAGAGATAACTTTCGGAACTCATGCTCCAACCAATATTGGTAGTGATACTGGGCTTTTAACCTACAATCAGGCTTATGGCGATTATGCCGGCTACTGGGCTTTTGGTACGGGTGATCCCGGTAAATCCGACGGTCCCGCACCAACGCATCGTCCGGCCGACCCGCTGATAGTTTATATGCCTGAACCGGCCAGCCTCGCGCTGCTCGCTATCGGTGGCTTGGCACTGATCCGTCGTCGCTAGGAGACGGTTCAGGAGTAAGCTTCGGATTACATTCGATTTTGTAATATTGGCAGAGCTGGACAAATGTCCGGCTCTGTCTTTTTTTACGTTTATTCCTTTGGATCGGTTATTCACTCGCTTGATTTCGATAATTTGGAGATTTTGCGGTTTATTCGTGTGCTGGTTTGAAATCGGGTCGTTTTCTATTCGAATGGGCTTTGAGACTTTCTGGCCATTTGGACCGGCGAATTGAACGTGGAATCGTTTGAACAAAAGCGAGTTGGAAGTCAGGAGAGGTTTCTCGGTGGTAAATACGCGATTGGCTTGGTGATAACGCCGATTTTCGGGAAAAAAGGACAGTTTATCACTTTAATAGATTACCCGTATCAGATGAAGAAGTATTTCCGATGGGGTATTTTCTGATTATTATGGGAATCGTGTTGAAGCGAGAGTATAATAATTGCTTGTACTTTGTGGATTAACGGTATAAGTCAGCTTGTGTGTGATTCTGGTTCACTGGAGAATCGTGCGGCTAAGCGATGGCGTAGTTGTTTGAGAATCTCTTTCCGGAGAGGATTGGAAACCCAGGTTGGGTAATTCAGGTGTTTGTGTTTTTGCGTAGAGCTAAGAAAACCGCCATGGAGCCCGGTTTATTGTTTAAACGATTATTGTATTAATCGGGATTGTCGTTGATGGAGTGGTTTTGATTGTGGCTGTTTGATTTGCTAGCGTTGGGCGGGTTGGCTTTGATCCGTCGCCGCTAATGAGGCCGTTTATCAATAGGAGATCAGCAATGAAGAATTGGTTATTAGTATTATTTATAATTGTTATTACCAGTACGTCGGCCAGTGCGTCATATCTTTCCATTGGTTTTGCCGGAACGAGCGAAAAGGTTGTTGATGCCACTATTTCTGGAACCATTGACATCAATGTTTACATTACCATGGGGGCCTCTTCATCCGACATCATCTCTGGCGTTGCTTTTGGTAACACCTATGATTCTCACTTGACCCAACTTAACTCAACCACTAGTTTGGATAACTGGTCGGCGGCCGGGGTTAATGCGCCTTTTGGCTCTAATCAGTTTGCGGTAGGTGCAGGAAACGCTGTTACAGATAGTGTTACGGCCGCTCCCGGGGAGCGTATATTGCTAGGTGTTCAGACTGTACGATATTATCTTGGAGTGGGGGGGGTTGCACAGATAACGTTTGATGATATCGGTCCGATCAGCATTGGTAGCGATACAGGTCTGTTGTCCTATAACCAGGCTTATGGTGATTGGGCGGGCTATTGGGCCTATGGTGCCGGCGATCCTGGTAAAAGCAGTGGTCCGAACCAACGGCCGGCCGACCCCTTGTTTTTAGTTGAGAGTCCCGAACCTGCCAGTCTGACTCTGCTAGCGTTGGGCGGGTTGGCTTTGATCCGTCGCCGCTAATGAGGCCGTTTATCAATGGAAGATCAGCAATGAAGAATTGGTTATTAGTATTATTTATAATTGTTATTACCAGTACGTCGGCCAGTGCGTCATATCTTTCCATTGGTTTTGCCGGAACGAGCGAAAAGGCGATAAACGCCAGTCCGGGTTCCACTTTTGATGTGAATGTTTACATTTATATGGGCGAAAGTAGTTCGGACATTATTACGGGAGTTTCTTTTGGTAACACGGAAGAGCCGATGCTGTCGCAAATCGGTACGAGTGTTGAACTTGCGAACTGGGTAACCGATGAGGTTAACGGCCCGTTGGGGACGAATCGCTTTGTCGTGGAGACTGTAACAAGCCCGGTTACTGATGTTCCCGGGACTAGGATTTTGCTTGGCGTTCAAAAGATTCGGGTGAATCCAAACGCGGTTCCTGGTTCGGTTTTATTGGTCATGTTTAACCATTTCAATGATATTAGCATTGCCAGTGATACGGGATTGCTCACCTACAATCGGGCCTATGGCGATTATGCCGGTTACTGGGCGTTTGGTACTGGAGATCCGGGGAATTTTTATGGACCACCAACAGCTATTGTCCCGAAAGATCCGCTGGCAATACAGGTTGTACCCGAACCTGCCAGTTTGGCTCTGCTGGTATTGGGGGGGGCTGGTCCTGATCCGTTGCAGATAGAATAAGTATTACTCATTTGAGGATAAAGAGATGAAGAGAGTAACGGTATCGATGACGGTCGTTTTATTGGTTACAGGTTCGGTAAACGCATCCATTCTCTCTATGGGTTTTGGTAGTCCGGATGTTACCGAAATTGACGTTCCGGTTGGGTATTCAACCATCGACGTAAATGTGTACGTTACGATGGGGATTTCGAGTCCTGATAATATTTCCGGAGTTTCGTTTGGTACGGAACTTTACGATCCACGGTTCAGTGATACGGCCGAATACGGTTTAACGCAAACAAACTGCACGACAAGCTTGTTGAACTGGTCGGCGGCCGGGGTCAATGCACCTTTCGGTTCCAATCAGTTCGCCGTTGGTGCACACGATGCTGTAGTAGACAGCGTTACCGGCGCTCCCGGTGAATCGCTGCTGGTCGGTGTAATGGAGGTTGGCGTTTATGCTGAGGGCGTGGGAAGTATGGGCTTCGTATTCAGTTGGCATACTCCAAGCAATGTTGGAAGTGATACGGGACTATTGCAATACAACGAGTCTTATGGCAACTACGCGGGATATTGGGCTTATGGTGCCGGCGACCCGGTTTAAAGACCGGGTTGGCCGCCCATACCACGCCCGGCGTTTCCGTTGTGGATCAATGTAATACCCGAACCTGGCGGTTTGAGCCTGCTTGCGCTGGGGTGTTTGGTTTTGGTTCGCTCGCAATATAGAAATTGAGGAAAGGTGAGAAGTTATGTACAAGATAGGTTGTGTTGTTTTTTAGTGATGGTGTGTGGGGGGCCAATATCGGCGGATACGCTGGAGCTTCGCATTGTATCTAATGGGAATTCGAGTGTTGTTCTCAGCGAAAACCCGGAAACTATTGACATTCAGATTGAAGGCCGTCTGGTTGCGGGCGACACGGACGGGTTGGCTATTTGGGGGGTTAATATCTCGGCAACCGGTGATGTCGATCTTTGCGACTCAGAGGTGTTCCTGCTTCAAGCTCCAGTCGGTCTTTCTGAGTTTGACCTGAACGAGGGTTTGACCAATCCTCCAGATGTGGCCGTCAGTGGATTTAGCGGCACGTGCGATGGGGAAGACGGTTTATGGCAGATCGGTGGTGGGCAAAATACTATCGGCAGTACCGGTCCGGTTTTGTATCCGGTCGGTTCGGTTAGAACCGGTGTCGGTAATGGAGGATGGACAGTTCTTGCTGAAGGAACCATCGAGGCTACGCAGTATACTGTTTTGACTTTGGATACTGGTTATGCCAATACCTTGGATCTTGGAGGTGGGCCTGATGTTTACGCTGTGTCTGATTCGCCGGTTACGATTGTAGGGTATTTTACTATATGGGTTAAGCCGATCTGTACCCTCGCGGATGTTAATTGTGACGGATCGGTGGGTTTTCTAGATGTTGCGGAGGTTACGTCGCCGTTGAACTGGAATAAAAACGTAGCGGAAGCGGCCAATCCTCGAGCTGATGTCGATGGCAATGGTTCGATTAGCTTCCTGGACGTTGCTGAAATTACCAAACCGGTTAACTGGAATACGTGTACCGGGCCGTGTACGTGCGATTAAACACAGTAAATGGACTGTTAGTAACCACCGCTGTTAAGAAATCTGTATAGCTTCGAATATCTTTAAACTGATCTACGATTGCCTCATTTGGGACAACCGTAGATCAGTTTTTATTTATTGGTGGTATATATCTCGCATAAGCAATACGTTTGGGACGGACTCCACCAAAAAACGCTGAGTTAAATGCCGAGGTTTAGTGAATAAGCCAATGAGATTCGTTAGGTTCCGATATTTCTCTATGCTTTTACTTTGTCTTAGTCTTTGGGGGATCGTTATTTTGCGGTAATCGTTGGGATTATAGGGCGGTTTTGAGTGTAAATATGAAGTGCGGCATACTCTGGCGGATCAAGTGTAATGAGCCGATATGAGTTATGTTCTCGTTTCGCCAACGTAATCGATGCGTTGCCGTTTCGTGTATCGTATGTTGAGTTATTGCGGCTTAATCATTTGCAAGAATGAGATCTAATTTTAGCCCCATTGGGAGATTGAGTGATGAATCGTGAAGTCAGATGGCTGGTCATGGGATTATTCGTGTTTGCAGCCGGTACGGTGGAAGCGGCCGAACTGAGTATAGGTTGGAACGCCGGCGGAGGTAAGACAATAGAACTGGCCGTCGGTGAAGAGGCGATAATCGATGTGACTTTGGCCATCAACGCCGGCGATACGTTGTCGGGAGTATTCTTTACCAACGAGGCGGTTATCGGAGTTGAGCAAACTAGCCAGTCGACCGCACTTGCCAACTGGGTGACGGGAACAAAAAACGCGCCTTTGGGTATTGATAGCCAGCAGTTCGCGGTGGCGGCCAGCACCCCGTTGTCCGATTCTGTCGATGGTCCAGGTACGATAATCGTGGGAAGTCAAACGGTTAAAGTGACTTCTGGTTCGGTGGGTGATGAGCTCGAAATCGCTATCAATGTTGAAGGATTAGGGATTGGAGACGAAACGGGCAGTCAATATACGCGTACTGTAACCGGTAGTTCCAACCAGGACGATGTGGGGGTATTTCATATTGGGGTTGGTAGTCCTGGATACAGTTCTCCCACGTTGGATGATGAACGTGATCCACTGGTGATCAAGATAGTGGCCGGCAGTAGCGGTACGGATACAAACGGTACGTCAACCGGCGGTACGGACGGTGACGACGACGGTGTTCCAGATGATCAGGATGCTTTTCCGGATGATCCCGCGGAGACCACTGATACGGACAATGATGGAACGGGAGACAACGCAGACACTGATGACGATGACGATGGCGTAAATGACGATAGTGACGCGTTCCCAACCGATCCCGCGGAAACTATAGATACTGATGGTGACGGAATCGGTAACAATGCGGATACTGACGATGATGGGGACGGGATTGCAGATGACGAAGATACCACTCCCACTGGTGAAGACGGTAACGGGACGACGGCACCGTCCGGACCTTGCGGCGTTGGTGTTGTAAGCTTTCTGCCGCTTTGCTTGCTGGGACTATTGTTAATGCATTCATCAAGAGAAAGGCATTTGAGACGCGATTAGGCTTGTCAGGAACAAGAAATCGTTCAATTGCGCGCCCGTGACAAAGTGTTTTTGAGGTAGATAACCAGCGGAACCGAATCTGACGATTCGGTTCCGCTTCTATTACAGAGCGGGTTGGAGTATAGTTTAGGTATGTTGCGATAATCGTAGTTTGAGTGTCAGAGACGAAGGGGGCTGTTGTGTCCAAGAGAAAACCCGCACCCATCGAAAAAGATTTTGGTGAAAGTGCCAGCGTCGAGTCGAACGGTGCCTTGTGCGAGAGGAAAACTCAGCGGATTTTCTTGCTGATTGTGCTGGCTGTTTTGCTCGTATGCATCGGGTTGGCCGGAGTGGCGTTCTGGTTATCGAGAAAATCGCCTGAAGATAGCCTCTCTCTGACGGGTAGTTGTCGTGGAGCGAATGTCCTCCTGATTACGTTAGATACGTTACGTGTTGACTGTTTGGCTTGCTATGGGCATTCGACGGTCAAGACGCCGGTTTTGGATGCGTTTGCCGGTGGTGGAGTGAAATTTACGCAATGTTCCGCAACTGCTCCGATAACGCTTCCATCACATCTAAGTATATTAACTTCAACCTATCCGTATGTTCACGGTGCGCGAAACAACGGTAGATTCGTAGCGGATGAGCCGAATATCACGTTGGCTGAGCGATTGAAGGAACTGGGCTATACAACGGGTGCAGAAGTAGGAGCGTATGTACTCCATAAGGTATGGGGGATTAACCAGGGGTTTGACAGTTATCGAAGCGAAAAAGAGGGAGTTGTAAGGAATGAGGAATGGGCCCGGGCCCGAGGTTTGGAGAGCGAACCGGCTGAATCAGTGTGTGATCGGGCAGTCGAATGGCTGGACCAGCACGGCAAGGAGAAGTTCTTTCTGTGGACACATTTTTTCGATCCTCATTTACCCTGGGTTGCTCCAGAAAGATTCCGTCGGATGTATGAACATCTTCAATACGGTGATTACCTAGCGGAAATAAGTTATGTTGATGAGCAGTTGGGGCGTTTATTCAAAAAGCTGGAGCAGCTTGGTGTTTTGGAAAACACCATTATTGTTGTTACGGCGGACCATGGAGAAGCGATAGGAGCTCACGAAGAGCCTACTCATGGGTATTACGTTTATGATGTGACTATGCATGTGCCATTAATGATGGATTTTCCTGGTAATCAAAGACGGGGTTTGAGAGTGACCGGCCAGGTCAGCACGGTAGACATTGGAACGACCATATTAAGTCTGCTTGGTGCGGATGCACCTGACAATGTTCAAGGCAGAAGTCTGTTGCCGCTGATTGAAAAGCCGGTTGCTGGTTCCGGGCTTACTGCTTATGGTGAATCTGTGAACGCTCATGATACCTATGGCTTTGCCAGGCTGCGTTGCATTCGAACTGATGGTTGGAAATATATACATGCTCCGATTCCGGAGTTGTATAATCTGCGCGAGGATCCGAACGAATTGGTGAACGTAGCAGCGAGATTTCCTGAACAGTTGGCGTTTTTACAGGATCAGATGGAATCCTTGGTTAAGGAAACCATGCCGGATGCCGGAGGAGGAGAGGCTGTTCAGTTAAGCGCGGAAGCTCGGCAGAAGTTGGGAGCGTTGGGTTACGTAGGCAGATACACATCTGCGACCGACGTTCCGGAACTGGAGCTTTTGTACGCGTTTGAAGGGCCCGATCCGAAGGAAATGATAAACGTTCATAACAAGTTTATTCGTATGAGGGAGTTGCAGAATAGTAGAAACTATGCTGAGGCGGAAAAACAATTGAAGGAACTGTTGGCTGATTTTCCAGAAAGCGCCGCATTTCTGGATCAGATGGCGTTGTTGCTTGAAGAAACGGAGAAATGGAACGAGGCTGCGAAAGCGTATGAGAATCTCCTGAAAATCGAATCTGGTAACGCGCTGTCTCATTTTCGATATGCGAAAGTGCTTGGGCAGTTGGAACGTATCAAAGATAGTATTTCCCATTTCCAGAAAGCGGTCGAGTTGATGCCAAAATACATAGATGCTCATATTTATTATGGCTTGGCGTTAATCCGACAAGGGGATTACGAATCCGGTATCAGATCGTTTAAGAATGCGCTGGAACTCGATCCGACATCTGAGCGGGCATATATGGGGATTTCTGAGGCGTTTTTCGCAGAACGGCGATTCGAGGAGATGATTTCGGTTTTACGTAAAGGGGTACAGGCGATACCGGCCAGCATTCAAATAAAAAATAATCTTGCCTGGCATTTGTCAACTTTGCCCGATTCTGAATATCGGGATGGGAAGGCAGCCGTTTCGCTGGCAGAAGATATGTTGGCGCAGGCAGGTGGTAGTTCCCGCCCGGATCTTATGGATACTCTAGCGTCTGCTTATGCCGAGGCTGGGGAATTCGAACGGGCGGTAAAGACTGCAACTGAAGCTATATCCCTGGCGGAAAAAATGGGAGTTGATGACCTGGCCAGGGAGCTACGCGAAAGGCTCAAGCTTTTTGAATCAGGTTTGCCTTATCACATTAACCGATAATCATTTTATATGAGGTTTTTATCGTGACGGTTGATCAAGGTTGTTGTGATTCAAGCATTTTGCGGGCGTGGGCTATGCGTTTTAATATTTCCGGTTCGATACGTTCGGGATCTATTTTGATAGCTTTTTTATAGTATTCAATTGCGGTTTCAAACTGTTTTTGTTGAGCATAAACATCTCCGCGAAGCATGGGGATTACACCGCCAAAATCCGAATCCAGGATTTCTGCTGCTTCCAGTTTTTTCAAGCATTCACTGTAGTTTTCAGCGGAATACAGTCTTCTGGCAAGATGGTACAAGCCGACTGCTGATGGGTATTTATTCGTGTATTCGGTCAGTAGTTCGATGCTTTTTTGCGTTTGATTCATTGCATCGTAGATTCTCACTTGATTGATTATCGGTGCATACCAGCCTTCACTTTGTTCGTATATTTCCTGGGCGAGAGCAAGGGCTTCGGGGTATTTTTTCTTCTGGATTAACTGTTCGACTCTTACCATTTCGTTTATGACATAAATCTGATCTTTAGGGTCAGGCAACGGGCCGGTGGTCTTGCTTATTGTTCCACCGGTATATCCCAGCGCCCGCAGTCTAGCGATTTCCTCCTGGCTGATATTTCGTTGGCTATCCTCATCCGGTTGGGAATTCCAGGAAGCCATGAGCTGAGTAAGCTGCTCCTCCAGGGTTACGGCGGATTTCAGGCCGTTTTTATAGAGGTTATTAGTTTCGCTAGGATCAGATTGGAGGTCGTAGTACTCCGGGGTGGGGGCGAGGATGAATTTATCCGTGTGCCTCCTGAGGCTGTATAGAGGGCTGCATGCGTGGGATTTTGGGAATAATGATTCCACGTATATCGCTCTTTCTTTTGGGTTTTCATTAACCAGTAAACTCTGTCCCTCTAATTCCTGAGTAGTTTTTATGCCAAGCAAGTCGAAAATTGTTGGAGCGATATCCACCGTGCCAACAACTCTGTCGTCAACACGCGCGGGATACTTGAAGAGAGCCGGGCAGGAAAAGATAATTCCCGCTTGTGTTGTTGCGTTATATACGAATATTCCATGAAGAGATTCTTCATGCTCACCCAGTGATTCGCCGTGGTCGGTGGTGAAAACTATGAGTGTTTTCTCTAGAATTTGCTGTTTTTTCAGGGTGTCGATGATCTTTTTTAAGTGCATGTCCACGAAACCAATTTCTGCATCATAGGGGTCCTGCGAGATGCCTCCGATATTCGCTAACGGAGGGTCGTATGGAGCATGTGGGTCAAAGAAGTGCGTCCAGAGAAAGAAGGGTTTCTTCGGTTTACGGGATCGGATCCATCTGATCGCGGCCGTGGCTACATCATTTGCCCGCCGTTCATTGAGGATGGAATCGATGCCTATTCTTCCATCGTTACTTACTTCAAAATCGTATACGTCGAAACCCTGGTTTAAGCCAAATCGCTTATCCAGAACGAATGCCGAGACAAAGGCAGCAGTATTATATCCCTTTTGTTTAAGTACCTCGGCAATTGTTGTATGACGCTCCGCCAGTCTATAAGTTCCGTTATCGCGCACACCGGTTGTTGGTGGATAACAACCTGTCATTATAGTTGCGTGCGATGGAAGAGTGACTGGAACACTAGTTATTGCATCATCGAAACGAACCCCGTTGTATGCCAAGCTGTCAATTGTTGGGGTTTTTGCTTTTTCATAACCGTAACATCCGAGTCGATCCGGCCTGGTGGTATCCATTGTAATTAATAGAACATTGAATCCTGCGGCGGCTCCGGATTCTACTATTTCACCAAGGACAACACGTTTAGCTGGATCATTGTCCCGTGAGGATATGAAAAAGTATGCCGGGATGCCCACGATCAATAATGGAAATATTACCCGCAGAATGAACTTGGGTTTTTTAGTTGGTTTTGAACTGGTTGAATCTGTCATGTTAATGGTTCCGGCTTGTGGGATTTATAGAAAAACGAGAATCCAGAGTTTGGGATTCGTTTCTGCAGTACTATTCATTATCCATATACCGTTACTATTTGTCTACCAATCAATAGTATGGTCGCATTCTATCTATGCAAAAACGCGGATTCTTGGCGAAGAAACCTTGAAATGCGGTGTTGTCTTTGGTCTTGTTACCTTATTTCAGTTGTCCCATAATAGTTATTTTACCATTGTTTGTAATACTGCCAGCAGGTATTTCCAGGATTTTTGGACCGATTCCACCCATACTCTTTCGTCGGGGCTGTGAGCGCCTTCGATTCTGGGCCCGAAAGAGGCCATGTCTACTCCTCCTACTCGCTGGCCTATGATGCCGCACTCCAGGCCTGCGTGTATGGCGGCGACGTTGGGATCGGCGTTGAACAGTTCCCGGTAGACCTTTTTGCAGGTGTTGAGTACGGGCGATTCCGGGTCGGGCTCCCAGCCGGGGTAGCGGTTACCGGTAGTGATGTTTGCTCCGGCGAGTTCGCCTATGGCGGCCAACTGGTCCAGTGTTTCGTCGATTCTCGATTCGCTGGAGCTTCGAGACAGGTTTGCCGCCTTCACCAGCAGGTTGTTTCCATCCAGCTCGGATTTGATTATCCCCAGATTATTGGACGTTTGTACCAAACCGTCGACTTTGGGATGCATGCCCATAACGCCGTGAGGAATGGCAGCCAGGGTGGTTAGCAGTCGCTGGGTATCCTCTTGGGAAATCGCGTGGCCATCCTTATCGTTAATTAATTCAACGGTTACCGTCGCGTTTGGTTCTACCGATTCGTCAATTGCCTGCTGTTGAACGGTTTGAGCGGCCGATTCGAGGGCGTTTTTCAAGCCGGCAGGTCCGGAGACGGTAGCGACGGCCTCTCGGGATATGGCGTTTCGCTTACTGCCGCCGTTTATACTGTTTATGCGCAGATCGCCGAACTTACTGCGGATTAAGGTGCGAACGAGCAGCTTGTTGGCACACCCTCTGCTTTCGTGGATGTCGCCGCCGGAGTGGCCTCCGCGTAAACCTGATACGGTAACCCGGCAGGTTTCCCATTCGGCGGGGACCTTGGATAATGGAAAACGCCAATCGAAATTGGTGTCACATCCACCGGCGCAGCCCATGTACAGAGCGTCGTCCTCCTCGGAATCGAGATTGAGCAGTCGCCTGCCCTTGAATGACTGGGGTGTCAGAGAATTGGCACCGGTCATTCCTTCCTCCTCGTCGGCGGTGAAGAGCAGTTCCAGTGGCCCGTGAACAATATCGGGTGAGGCGGCGACGGCTAACGCCATGGCGATACCAATACCGTTGTCTGCGCCGAGCGTGGTCTGGTTTGCCCGAATGATGGTTTTACCATCATGGTCCTTGTCCAGGATGAGCTGAATGGGATCGTTGTCGAAATCGTGCGTGGTTCCGGCGTTTTTTTCCGGCACCATATCCAGATGCCCCTGGAGAACGGTTATGGGGGCGTTTTCGCAACCGGCGGAGGCCGGCACGGTGATTACGATATTACCTGCATCATCCTGAACCGCCTGGAGATTCAACTCCTTGACGACTTCGTGAATGTGCGTGCGGATCTTGTCTTCCCGCTTGGAGGGCCGGGGTACGGCGGATATTCCGGCGAAGTACTTCCAGACGGATTGCGGTTCCAGTTTTTCGATCTCAGCGATGTTTTTTTGTGTGTCCACGGGAAAACCTCATTTGTTGTTATGATCCGCCCCTGATCGAGCCATTGCCGGAAATTCGTCTTGATCAAGCAGGGGGCTTATCGGTTATACCTTTTCTTGCGCAATGACAAACCGTTTAGTTTGAAAGTCTGTCCGCTAAGATATTGTAGTGAATAAGGGTTTGTTTGCTACGATCAAGCTTACGGTTGATTGGCGGCAGGCAGTATGGTTGCGACGATGAACCCGTTAACCTCTATATTTCCGCAACTGAGGTTTGTTCCGGAAAATATTGAAGAAAGGTGGTCTGAGCATGGTTTCTAATGCATTGCAGGCTGAACTCGATGATTTGGCTGATGAGTATCTGGAATTGCATCAGCGGAAGGAAAATCTCTTCTGGGCCACGAAAATGGGTTTATCTGACGATCACGATGGATTTCAAAGGGCGGAGATTGCCTGGCGGCAGTTTCTGGGCGACGTCAATCGGCTGAGTCACTTGCGAGAGCTTCGTGAGAGATCAGACGCCGACCAGCGGCAGATCGCGATTATCGACGGCTGGATAGAGATGCTGAAGCGTAACGCGATTGAAGACCCTGGCCAGCAGGTGATGCTGAAAGAACTGATCGGATTGGAGGGCGATTTAGAGAAGCGTCGTCGGGAAATGGAGTTGGGTTACGTTGACCCTGTGACAGGTGAACCGGTTAGAGCTACTTCAGTTGTTCTAGGGAACATGGTTCGATCTGATCCGGGTGAACTGCGCCGTAAGGCGGCCTGGGATGGTTTGAACTCCATTAGAGATTTTGTTCTTGCAAACGGTTTGTGCGAAACGGTGATCGCCCGCAATCGATACGCGCGAAAACTTGGATATGTCGACTACTACGATTACAAGGTCCAATGGGCGGAAGGTTTCGATAAAAAGACTTTGTTCAGTATGCTTGACGATCTGGAGGCACGCACTGCTGACAAGGCGAGAGTTGAGCTGCAGAAGCTGGCCGTTAACAACGAGATCGATGGTAGCAAGCCGTGGAACTATAACTTTCTGACTTCCGGTTCGCTGGCTGCCGAGAGGGATCCGTATTTTCGTTTTGAAGACAGCCTGGAGAGGTGGGGCCGGAGTTTCGCCGCTTTAGGTATCAGGTACCGCCAGGCGAAGTTGACGCTGGATCTTATCGATCGGCAGGGAAAATACGAAAACGGTTTTATGCACGGGCCGACGCCGGCGTTTAATCGTCGCGGTAAGTGGTTGCCGGCGGAGATTAACTTCACCTCCAACGCAGTTCCGGATCATCCCGGCAGTGGTATGACGGCGATGCGGACGCTGTTTCACGAAGGCGGACACGCTGCTCATTTCGCCAACATTGTCACTGATGCTCCCTGCTTCAGTCAGGAGTTTCCGCCGACTTCGGTGGCTTTCGCGGAAACCCAATCGATGTTTCTGGATAGTCTGATGCGCGATGCCGCGTGGCAGAGGCGATATGCCAGGAATAAAGCAGGTGAACCTATACCTTTTGAACTGATCGAGCGATCGATATCTCTCAGCCAGCCGGCGGTGGCTTTTGAGATACGGAGAATGCTTTCGGTATGTTATTTTGAAAAGGCTCTATACGAACTGCCGGAAGCGGAGGTGACAGCGGAAAGGGTATTGGAGATCTGTCGTGATGTGGAAAGGAAGTTGTTGTTTTTCGAGGACGGTTCTCCCCGTCCTACAATGTCTGTTCCTCACATTCTTTCGGGCGAATCGTCATGTTATTACCACAGTTATGTCCTGGCACAAATGGCCGTTGAACAGACCAGGGAGTATTTCTTTAAGAAATACGGGCATATTGTGGACAACCCGGCAATCGGACCGGAACTGGCGGAGCTTTATTGGCAGCCCGGCAATGCTGTGCTTTTTCTGGATTACATAAAGCGGTTAACTGGAAAACCGTTAAGCGCGGACGCCCTGGTATACCGGGCGAATCTTTCGGTGGAGGAGTCTATTAAGCTGGAGCACGATAGCGTTAAAGCGATGGCGGGCGTGGACGACTTTACAGGGGAGGTGTCATTGGATATGCACCTGTCCATTATTCATGGCTCTGGAACGGTGGTGGAATCAGGTACGAGTTTCAATGACGCGTGGCGAAGGTTCCGCGATTGGGTTAATGAACGTTGGCCTGCGTAATCGTGAATTCTGATGTTTTGTGTCTGATATGTTTCGCGGTTCATTGTTTGGTGACGGTGGAATCGGCATGGGGAAAATTAGCTATTACTGATCGGGCGGGTAGGTAAGTTATTGGTCGTAGATTACAGGCTGGAACCGGAATGAGGTCTTTTCCTGATGGAATACTAATAGTTGTAGTCGATAATGTTTTTAGCCAACAGCACTTATTGCGCGATTCATCTCTTCCGGCCCGAAACTAATCGCGAGCTGCTGGCTTTTTTATTTTTACGTATGGAACCCGTATTAAAATCAAAACGCCAATCGTTAGCTCGATTGGCGTTTGAATCTATATCAATTAATTTTTCTCGGTGTTTAGTTTTTTACAACCTGTCTAACGTGGATAACCAGTTGTTCGACCACCTCTGCGATGGTCATGTGGCTGGTATCGATGCGTATGGCCTGGCCTGGCTGAAGGAGAGCCGCCCACTGTTTGGAGTCGTTGGCGTCCCGAGTTTCCAGATTGTCTTTCACTTGGTTAAAATCAACTTCTTCGCCGTCCGTGACCAGTTCCTGTTGTCTTCTTTGTGCTCGTCGATCTATGTCTGCCTCAACTACGAAGCGAACGTCCGCATCCGGGAATACGACGCTGCCTTGATCTCGCCCTTCGGTGACGAAGGAGCCTAGTGCTCTGCCTATCTGCCGCTGCTTTTCGACCAGGATGTCTCTGACCGCCTGATTGCGGGCGATGGGCGATGTTACCTTACTGACTGTCATGGAGCGGATTGCTTCGCTGACATCATGGCCGTTCGCTTTCACCCTCGTATGCGTAGGTCCGCAATCCAGTTCAAGCTTGGCGTGGCGTGCTAAATTTGCCAGTGCCTCAGCGTCGTTCAAGTCAATGTTTTCCTGGATAGCCAGATAGGCTAATGCGCGGTACATGGCTCCCGTGTCGAGGTAGGGGATCTCAAGGTGGGCGGCCAGCTTGCGTGCTGCTGTCGATTTTCCTGACCCAGCTGGGCCGTCTATTGTGATTATCATATGAGCCCGATTGTAGGTGAGATCGACTTATGTTCAAGGCGATACAAGCTGTAGATTTTGGGAGTTTTTGATCGCTGCGAATGTCTTGCAGGGCAGACGAAATCCTCCGGTTGTTGATTATTGTTTCGCTCACATATCGGTTCGTTATAAGTACTTATGTATACATAAGATCTGTGTTGACCGCGGCCGCCTGGAACGATATAGATGAAAGAGTGTGGTCGTTGTCAGCAGGATACATCGAACGTGGGGTCGGTTTAAAGCATCTATCGAGCAGGCTCTGCAAGAGGAGTGGCGATTCCTATGAGCGACACAATAATTGCCCATTGCCCGTCATGTTCTCAGAAGTACAGGGTTCCCAAGAGTAACGTCGGATCACGTGCTCGTTGTCGAAAATGCGGGCAAACATTTAAGTTACTTGAAGAACCACCAATTGATGATGAGACGATTTTCGGTTGGGTAACTGAGGATGACGCCTCCAGTAGCAGTATTCTGGGGGGTACGGGTCTTTTTGGGCATACTTTTCACGAACCGACTCATGTTCCGGCCAACAACGGCTGGGTTCATCCTCCGCCACCGGAACGTCCGCGAGTAGTTCTGCAGAGCGTGGACGAAGATGGAGCGTGTTTTGTTTTTTCTCCCTCCCAATTGAGCAACCGCGATTTCCTGGTTTCCTTTCCTCATCGTTGTGTGCAATGCCTGGGGCGAGATGATCTGGAGCTGCATTACGTGGTGTGGACGGATAAAGCAATTGCCATAGACGCAGCGATGATAAGCGAAACGGAAACCCGTACACATAGATCATTGAACCAACTGATGGCGGAACATGGTTTGAAGTGGTTCAAAGCCCTGGAACCTATTGGAACGTTCAAGCCACCTTTCAATGCTCCTTTGGTTTACTGCATTTGTCCTCAGTGCAGTGTACCGGGAGCAGTGCGGGGTAGAGTTAAGCAGGAAGACTTTACTGAGAAGTGTCAGTTGATAATAAGTCATCCTTCCATTGCGCTGGAGTTTTACCGAAACAACGGCGGGCGAAACACTCCGGGCTACAAGCGACTACTGGTATTCAGCCGCCAGCGACGCGATAACCAGTGGAAATCACTTGCTATCGGCATAAGAACGAAGATTGGGAAATGGTATACGCCGGTGGAGGGTGAAAAGTTTCTTGGATATTATGCCGATCGGGATTTCGATCAGACTGATCGAGGGACAGCCGGGGTTGTTCTTACTGATCAGAGACTGATATACAAGAAATACGCGGCACTGAGGGAATACCTGCTCGATAAGGACGGGTTGTTGGATATTGAAGCCACTCAGGCGAGAGCCAGTATCGAGATACAGCAAAAAGAGGAACGCCCTGCTACCCTGGCTACCACTCCCCTGGCGGCCAGCAGTCTTGCCAGAACATTGAGCGGATTGAAAAAGCCCTGGAAAATCAATGTGGTTACACACCGATGAGTATGCTAGGGGTTTTTGCGTAATTGGTATTATTCGTCTTCCAGAGCAAAGTCTTCCGGGTGAAGACGTTCTTCCGCTTCCATTCGCACTCTTTCTTCCTGAGCGTCGGCTCTTCGCTTAACAACCAGGCGGACGTAAAAGTTGACACCCAGTGTTATTATTATTCCGAACACTCCAAACTTGAATAGAGCGAGACATACCAATCCGGCACTGGCGGCTGCTATAAAAGCTGCGGCAAACCAGCTGAAGATAACCCAGATGGATCGGCCGAGTTTTAGAGCGGCATCTCCACGTTGGAAGATCCGGTCTCCCATTCCCGTGGCGACAACGGCCGCAAAAGCTACATAAGTGGTGGATACAGGTAATTTCAATCCTGATGCTGTGGCGATTACACAAGCGGATACCGACATGATCACGCAAGCTCGTAAAGTATCGTAGTGAGCCTGCTTTCCGCCTTCCTTTCGTTTGGCGAGAGGTGCCAGGGCGGGCGCTTCCCCTCGGAAAGTGAGTAGAAAATCCGCGAGTGCGATACACCATCTCGGTGCCCAGAGTTTTACGTGATCGCCGGCACTGCCCATACGGACTTCAGCTTTGGTGACACGTTCAGCTTCCTTGGTTCCCATTCCCATGAACAGTAAAACGCCGCAGGCGAAGAGAGCCCAAACGGGAATAGGAATGGAGCTGGCCTCTCCTACTCCGGCAAACGGAACGTGATTCCAGACCAAAGTCAGGGTGGCTAATCCGGGCGAAGCGCAGTTAGCCAAGTCGTTTTGACCGAAGGCGAAAGCCATGCAGAGCATGCCGATGATTGCCAGGCCCGGGAAAAGAATTTTGGCGAACTTCTTTCGGAAAATGACCAGAAGAGCGTGAATAATTATTGCGAAGATTCCCCAGACCGCGAGTACCACAACGGCATCACCGTACTCATTAACAACGTTTTCGTTGAAGCTCGCTATGAAAGGGAGCTTTTTCATGCCTTTAAGGAGCATGAAATAGAATAAGCCGGCTGACATCCCTCCTCCGACCCAGCCGCCGTGAAGGAGTAAGGTCGGTAAATGCCGTGTGCGGTCTTTTATCGCCGCGCGCATAGCCCTCTGTATAAAGAAGGCCGCAAACCCCGTGAGGATGATGGAGAGTACAATCCCCAAAACAACTTTGCCGGAGGTCGCCCAGTTAACGGTTCCGACTGGATTCATGGCGAAAGCGGCGCCGAGTAAAGAAAAGACGACAGTTGCAGTCGTACTCACAGGCATGCCAAACGCGGAGTATCCATAAAGCAGAATGGTATTAACGATGTAAACGGATGCATAAACGGCAAGTATGTGGGTAAGACTGAGTGTTTTAGGATCAAAAATACCTTTACGAACTGTTTCGATTACCGCGGACGAGAATACCGCGCCGGTGATCACACCAAGCCCGGCTATCCTCACTGCCCATTTACGATTTAAAACTCTAGCGCCGAATACCGCGTTTACCAGGTTGGCTGCATCGTTTCGGCCAACTTCCAATGTGTTCCAGATTAACATCCCCAGGGCAATGATGGTTACCGCCTGAAGGAATAGAAAGGATGGATCGGGAGCGGGCTTGGCCGCGACTTGTGAGATCAACAGGGCGGTACCGATGGTATCGTCCTCCAAAAAGGGTCGGGGATATTCTGTCGCTTACACCGATTGTTTATCTGGATGTAAGCATTCGTCTTACACGATCCGCAAGAGATTCGGCTGAGTTGGCCAGACTGCCTAGTTCGCCGAATATTTTGAACCACAACATGATGTCAACTGCGGATATTTCGTTTTCCAGGGTAAATAGCGCCTGGGAGAGTTTGTAATTGCAGCGGTCGGATTCCCATTCCGCTTTTTCTACAGTTTTGATTAATTCAAGGGCTCTTTCTACACTGTTTGGTTCGAAACCGTCCTCTGCTGCGACTCTTACCTGTTCTGTTAATTTATTCGCCAGCTCGCAGACCCGGATGACCGTATCAACGTACTTCATTGCTAATTCGCTGATAGCCTTGGGCAGGACTATTTTTTTAATGGTTAGCAGGTAAGCAAGATCTTCAGCCGAGTCGGCCATGTCGTCCTGCAGTTTGAGATGACCCAGCAGGTCACCTCTCAGAACGGGTAAATAGAATGTTTTTGGTATAGTCTGGCGGATTTCATCCTTAATGATGTCGGCCTCGTGTTCCGCCTTGAATACGTTTTTCGTTATGTTTTCCAGATCGGCGTATTTTACATCTCGGACGGCCTCAAACATCGGTCTGACCAGTCCGACGCATTCCATTACCTTTTCTACGTGAACGTGGAGCGGTTCAAACGGCGATTTTCGAAACATCGCAGCGAACTTATTCATTGGAGCTTCCTTGTGAGGCGAAGGATATACCTTACCTATTCTTACGTCTGATTATTCCAGCAGTCTGTTGCCTGGTATACGTGCGATGCCCTCGCTAAGCAGCCACGTAAAGCGGGCTTTGTGCCACATTCTGGGTTTTGTAACCCGAACAATGCAAGGATGCAATTGTGAAACCTTTCTACAATGCATAGTAATCAAGGCAATTCGATTGTTAACCTTTGGTATAGATAATGTTGTGATTGTGTTAAGATTCGGTTAAGCCGAGGTTTAGAACCTTTTTTATGGCAGTGGAACGGTGGTCCTATATACTTACAGGTTCCCTCGCTCGTGTTGGATAATGGATAAAAGAGGTAGAAGGAAATAACGAGAAATTATGGCAGATCAAACCCCCCAAACACCGAGTAACCAACCGTTGGATTCGTCGTCATTAGTTTATAAGCACCCACCGGGATTTAGACTTCGCCGAGTGCGGAACTGGGTCTTTCTGGGGCTCACTTATGCTACGTATTATCTGTGTCGGTATAACCTGAGCATTGTAGCTCCGCAACTGAAAGAAACGTTTGGTTTTGACAATGCTCAATACGGTACTATTCAGATGGCTCGCGCTGGAGCTTACGGTGTGGGCCAGTTCTTTAATGGTCTTTTCACTGATAGGATCGGTGGAAAGTTGGCTATGACGATTGGTGCTGTGGGTACTATTATTCTGAATGTTATATTTGGAATAACAGCATGGTCGAATATTTCCTGGATATTTGCGGCACTTATTATTGTTCGTTTGGTAGATGGCTATGTACAGGCGTTTGGTGCTCCGGGAATGGTGAAAATTAATACCTCCTGGTTCCGTCGGCAGGAGCGGGGTACTTTCGCTGGTATCTTTGGATTTATGATCAACTTCGGCCATAGCAGCGCTGGGCAGTTATGGGCACTATTGGCTAAAGGTTTTTCCATACCGTTAATATTCTTTACCGTTACCGTATCCCCGATGGATTGGCGATATATGTTTATCGTACCACCGGTTATTGCCGGTGTTGTCATAATTCTCATGAATGTTGCGGTTAAAAACCACCCTGAAGAAGCAGGGTACGAAATAGTGCATGATGATGAGGATCCTGACGATGATCCTAGAGCACATATGGGTGTTATGGATGTATTTCGCAAGATAACATCTAACCCCATTGTCTGGATTGTTGCTGCCGCGTACTTCTGTACGGGATATGTACGTTCCGCGATTAACGATTGGTGGACTATTTATCTTAATGACGTGTGGAATATTGGTGGCAAAAGTGCCTTGTTCTGGTGGATGGGCGTATTAGCACTTCCGTATTTGGCTGCTATCGGTTCGCTAGGATCGGGCATAATTTCCGATAAGTTTTTTAAAGGGCAGAGAGCACCTGTTGCTGCTGTACTTTATGCCTCGCAGTTTGTTTTTATACTCGCTGCAATCGCGATGTCCCAGAATATGTTTTATGCCTCCGCAACTGTCGGAGCGATTTTGATTCTGGGGATTCATGTTGGGTGTAATGCGACACACTCTATTCTCGGAACGGCTGCAGCGATGGACCTTGGTGGTAGAAAAATGGCCGGGTTTGCCGCTGGCGTAATCGATTCGTTTCAGTATTTCGGTGCAATGCTTGCTGGTCGTAGCTTGGGAAAGCTGTTGGATAATTATGCGAATTCTGTTACGAGAACGATTACTGATGTGGATACTGCAGCGACAAAAGAGGTTGTCGTTAAAGTAATCGATCCCACCGTATGGTTCGTATCTATGATACCGTGGACGATAGTAGGGACATTACTCATGGGGTATCTGTGGTGGAAACACCGAGGAAAGGGAACGGCAGGGACGTAGGATACGCCAGAAGAAGTCGATATAAGCTAGATTTATATTTTATTACTTAATTCAATGTATATATCAACGGTGGAGCGATGTCGGTATTTAGCTTAAACTGACCTCGTGACTGCACACTTAAAACAACGTAGCAAGATACTGCGCCTGCCCAAGCCGGCGGCGCAATGGACCCGACTGTTTGGTTTGGCGGCATTGGCTGGTGTTCTTTCCGGTCTTGCCGCCGTTGCCTTGGAGTACGGGCTTCATTACGGGAGTAAGCACATCGTCGGCAGGTTTGCCGATCCGGCCGGTAGCGATATCTTTGTATTTCACTGGCAGTTACTCGTGCTTCCAACTTTAGGTGGGCTCGCTTCCGGCTTGATTATCCGCTGGTTGTGTCCCACCGCGATCGGACACGGTACGGATGTGCTGGTCCGAGCTTTTCACCATAATGCCGGAACGCTTGGCTTACGCGGACCGGTGGTTAAGGCCGCTGCCGCGGTAGGCGTTATTTCGTGTGGAGGATCGGCCGGTCCGGAGGGGCCTGTCGCTGCACTCGGAGCGGCTATCGGATCTTCGCTCTCTCCATTGTTTTCCCTTACTCCTCGCGAGCGGCGGATAATGCTCATCGCCGGTTGTGGGGCGGGAATCGGAGCGATTTTTCAGTGTCCTATGGGCGGAGCCCTTTTTGCCGCTGGGATTCTTTATCGCGATCCGGATTTCGAAACCGATGCAGTCGTCCCGGCATTTGTTGCATCGGTGGTTGGATATTGTATTTATATGCCCTTCTGGGGAAAACATTTTCCCCTGCTGGGCAGTGCTACCGAGTTTGCTTTCAAATCTCCGTTTGAGTTGGTTCCATATGCCGTATTGGGATTAGCCTGTGGAGGCTTTTGTATTCTCTTTTACGGTTGCCTCCGTTTTGTTGAACATCGTCCTTTGGCTCGTTTTGGTTTTCCTCGTTGGCTTGCTCCAGGTGTGGGCGGGTTGGCTACGGGTGTGGTGGCTTGCATGCTGCCCCAGGTAATGGATGGCCGTTACGAATATATACAGGATGCTATGAACAGCGCTGTGTTTAACGAGCGATTCGCTTCCATGAATCCTTGGCAACTGGTGGCATTGTTCAGTTGCGTGGCCGCGGCGAAGTGTGTGGCCACTGCCTTTACTGTAGGTTCCGGGGCATCCGGTGGTGTTTTAGGTCCCAGTGTGTTTGTGGGCGGAGCGGCCGGCGCTGCGGTTGGGGCTCTTTTTGAAGTGGTTATGCCTGGTGTCATTCCCGAAAATCTTCGACAGGGGCTGATCGCGGTGGGGATGGCCGGTGTGCTTTCCGCCAGTATGCGGGCACCACTTGCGGCTATTGTAATGGTTGCCGAAATGACCGGAGGGTATGGACTGATTGTTCCGTCCATGGTGGTCTGTGTCAGTGCCTACGTAATAGGCCGGCGCTTCGGGTTGAACCATGAGCAGGTGCGAACGGCCGCGGAATCTCCCGCTCATGCCGGTGATGCGATTGTGCATATGCTGGAAACATGGCATGTGAAGGATCTTATGCAGAAAGAGTGGCCGGAGACGGTTTCCCCGGCGGCTACTCTGAGGGAACTCGTGGAGATGATCACGCCGGGTACGCAGCCGGTATTCGCCGTAGTGGATAAGGGTAAAATCGTAGGGCTGGTGTCACTGCCTGACATTAAGCGCATTATGACTGAGCCGGGAGTGTCTGAAGCGATCATTGCCGCGGATATAATGACTGAGGAAATTTCCAGTGTGGACATCGGAGAAGATGTATACTCTGCGCTGACTTTAATGGCTCGCGAAAACCACATTGTCATGCCGGTTGTATCCTCACGTGATCCGGACGTGTTTCTGGGGATGTTGAGCAGGAAGGATGTTTACGCGGCCATCCGTAGCCAGATCGACGAGATGCGCCAGCATCTTCTCCTGGAGCATGAGGGGTTGGCCGCTATCGACCAGGAGGAGAGTCTGCACCAACTGGTCATGGGAGTGTCGGGGCCGAAATTCGGTAACATTCAGCGTCTGCTCATTCCCATGCAGGCGATTGGGCATTCCTTGCGTGAATCCGATTTTAGACGCGAATTCGGAGTTCAGGTAATCGCTATTGAACAGCCGGATGGGACAATACAATGTCCTCCCGATCCTGATGCGCCACTAAAAACTAATCAGCGACTGGTGGGTATCGTAATGGAATCGGAGCAGTAGGTTTCGATCAATCGCGGCGGGCACCTTGTCCGGCGGCACGATAGCGCATATCATTGGCCATGTAAGATGGGAATACATTCCGGGCATTTACGAAAGGGGCTGAATCATGGATGTGGAGCCGCCGTTTCTTGAGGGAATAGACCATATCGAATTTTACGTGGGTAATGCATATCAGGCCGCTCACTATTACCGCACAGTTTACGGTTTTAATATTGTCGCCTGTTGTGGTTTAACCACCGGGCGGGGCGATCAGGCCGGCTACGTGCTGGAGCAGGGGAATATTCGCTTCGTGCTTACCTCTGCGCTTTCTCCGGACAGCCCGATTGCCAGGCATTGCGCTTTGCATGGAGACAGTGTGAAGTCGATTGCTTTTCGGGTTAGTGATGTCGAGGAGGCGATTGAAGCGGTAAAAGCCCGCGGTGCCACGACTGTTGTCGCGCCTCTTTCCACCTGGAAGGATGAGTTCGGCGAGTTGAGTTTTGCCTCAATCAAAGTGTTCGGCGATACCGTGCATACCTTTGTAGATCGCAGTAAATACAATGGCACGTTCGCTCCCCATTACGCTCCCTATGAAGGTGTTGGGGCAACTGACGTCGGGCTTACTTTGATAGACCACGTTGTGGGTAACGTCGATCTCGGAGCTATGGATTTCTGGGCTCGGTACTACGAGCGGATTTTCGATTTCAAGCAGACAACCTGTGTCAGTGATGAAGTGATCAGTACCGAGGAAACCGCTCTTATCTGCAAGGTAATGCGTAATGAAAGCGGTAATATTAAATTCCCAATAAACGAGCCCGCTGCCGGAAAGAGAAGAGGGCAGGTTGAGGAGTTTCTCGATTTTCATAACGGCCCCGGCGTGCAGCATGTCGCCATGCTTACTGACGATATTATTACTACGGTTGCCCAGTTGAAGCAGCGTGGTGTGGAATTTCTCGAGGTGCCCGAAACCTATTACGAGATGCTTGCGGATCGTGTGGGTGAAATCGATGAGGATGTGAACATTCTTCGCGAGCACAGCATTCTTGTTGATCGGGATGAGGCAGGGTACCTGTTGCAGGTTTACACCAAGCCGATTACCGATCGTCCCACGATATTCCTGGAAGTTATCCAGCGCAAGGGTTCCCAGGGATTCGGGCTGGGGAACTGTCATGCCATGTTCGCCTCGTTCGAGCGCGAGCAGCGACGGCGCGGTACGCTGTAAACATCCATCAATAAAGTGAAAAAGGAGATTGCATCGGGGTTGACGATGTAATCTCCTTTTTCACAATGGCTGGTATGGACGCCGAAACTGCCGCCAGAGAGTTTGCCGCTGTTTTCCCCGAGGTATATCGCAGGTTTTGCCGACGCATGCACAGAGGCGAGTATCAGCTGACCAATGAATCATACGGAGTCCTGCAGCATCTGGCCGACACCGGTCCGCTTACTGTTACTGAAGCCGCCAAACATTTCGGCCGCTCCCAGTCGGCCACCAGTGAACTGATTGATCGGCTGGTCCAACGAGGCCTGCTTGAACGATTGGCTGATGAGCGGGATAGACGGCGAACCTTGATCTGGCTTACTGACGCTGGCTCGCAACAGCTTGCCGACGCCCGAAGTGTATTATCGCAGGAGTTGCTCCAATGCGCCATGGGACAATTGTCGGAAAACAAGCGGAAACGTCTGATAGAAAGTATGAATTCGCTGGTTAATACCAAGCCTGTATGCAAGGATGATTGCGATGAATGAGACTGGAAAATGCCAAAGCTGCGCCATGCCCATAGAGGATGGCTCATATTGCCAGTATTGCACCGACGAAAACGGTAATCTTCAGAAATTTAAAGAGCGGCTGGAGAGAATGTCGCAGTTTATGCTTGCCCGGCAGAAAGCATCAACAGTTGAGGAGGCACGGATGAAAGCTGCTCTGTACATGTCCGATATGCCTGCCTGGAGAGATAATCTCACCCTGCGCGAATTTCTCAAAGAGAATGGTTTATAATCAGGCTTTGCTGGTTTGTTGTTTTGGATTTTGTGAAAACGGGCTTTATGTGGCCATTTCCAGTGATTTCGATTCCGTAGTGGCTCAATCGTACAGAAACCGGTATCTTTAACGGAATCCCGTTTTCGTATAGGACAGTCGTACCTGTCTGCGAAGACGTTTCGATATTGGAGGATCGTTGTGCCTACGAAACTGGAAATAGCTCGAAACTGGCTGCCCAGATATACCGGAATGCCCCTCGATGAATTCGGGGATTACGTGCTGTTGACTAACTTTTGGAATTACGTCACCACTTTCGCTGACCAATTCGGTTGTAAAATTTACGGCGAAGATCGTCCGATGCAGGCGTGTACCAATTCTGCCGGTTTGACTATTGTGAACTCCGGTATCGGTTCACCGAATGCCGCAATCATAATGGATCTGCTGATCGCCAGGCATCCCAAAGGTGTGTTATTTTTGGGGAAATGCGGAGGGCTGAAACAGACTTCGGAAATCGGGCACTTTATTCTCCCTATAGCCGCTATTCGCGGTGAGGGTACATCTGACGACTATTATCCGCCGGAAGTACCTGCCCTGCCTTCCTTTAAATTGCATAAATTCGTCTCCGACAGGATTACCGAGCGGGGTATGGAGTATCGAACCGGGGTTGTTTATACGACCAACCGCAGGGTATGGGAGCATGATGAGGTTTTTCTAAAGCGGTTGCAGGATATGACCGCCATTGCCATTGATATGGAAACCGCGACTGTGTTTATCGTCGGGCATCATAACGAAATTTCTCGCGGGGCTTTGTTGCTGGTTTCCGATGTGCCGGTTATTCCCGAAGGGATAAAAACCGAAGAGAGTGACGCCAGGGTGACACGTGACTGGGTTGATCTTCACCTGCAGATAGGCATAGAAGCCATGACCCGCATAGGCGAACAGGGTGAGCCGATAAAACATTTCCGGTATTAGGAGCGGTATTTCGTTATTGCCGAATCGAATGAAGACGATGAAGGTGTATGAGCTGGCGAAGGAGTTTGATGTGCGTCCTCGAGTTGTTCTGACACTGGCTAGAGAGATGGGAATGAAGTTGCAGAACCGTTTGACTCGAATCGATGCAGAGCAGATGGTTTTGCTTCGTGAGCACTTAAGCAGAGATCGCAACGAGGAAGAAACGGGTAACTGACCGATTATGGCAGGCAGGCGGATAATATCCAGGTTGTCGAATGTCGCGTTTTTTGTGTTTTTGTTATTGCCTGGCTGTGGTTACGACTGGGCAGGAATTCGCACGCCGACCAGGCTTGATGATTCCGATAGTTCCGGGAATTCGTCCGGATTACCCGACGATAACAGCATTGAACCGGACGGCTCAAGCGTTCCGGTGTGCGTGTCACTGGGGCGGGCAAGTGATGTTAACCGGCGGGAAATGCTGAACCTGTTGAATCAGTATCGAGCGCAGAATAACCTGGGGACGCTTGATTATTCACTTACGCTGCAACGGGCGGCCGATGACTATGCCGAGCGCATGGCAAGTGAAGGTTTCTTCGATCATACTGCTCCGGATGGTTCAACCGCCGGTGTGCGGGTACTGGATGCCGGCTTCTGTAACGAATATGTGGGAGAAAATCTTGCTTGGGGGCGGAACCAGGTAAGTACGGCCGCAGAGGCTATGCAGGGTTTTAAAGATAGTCCCGGACACAATGAGAACATGCTCCGTAGTGGATGGGAGTATGTCGGAGTAGGTTTTTATCAAATGCCCACATCGGCCGGTATGGAATACTGGTGGGTACAATTGTTCGGAAATGAGTAGATTGTAACCAGGATTAGCATCAACTCGATAGCTGTGTCGGATTTAAAATAAACAAAGCCCGTCAGCGATTGATCTGACGGGCTTTGTTTTCAGATGTTTTAAAATCAGAAGGTACTCCAGAGCATCTGGTTGGTTACCTCATGATGGAAAATAATCTCGCTCCGCTTGATTCTGCGCCCCAGTTCCTTGGGGCAGCGGTTGGCGGCCATCTGTTTTAATTCCACGTATTTGGCATGTGATTCTTCGCTAAGCAGTTGCGGCATTATGCTGCTGCGTTTGAACATTCTGATTGCCGAGAGAATGTTATCCGGTAAAACCCGGGTTCTCGGTCGCTTGTCAGAATCGGTTGGTGTCGGATCCTCGCCTTCCAACCCCACTTTGAGCAGGGTGTAAATGAGCAGGTACGGGTTGGCGTCCGGCGATATGGATCTTACTTCGATTCTGGCGGAGCGTTCGTTGCCATAGGGAATTCTGATCATGGCTGAGCGATTGACTGCCGATGACTTTATCTCGTTTGGAGCTTCATAGTTAGGATCGAGTCGTCGGTAAGCGTTGACGCTGGGATTAAGCAGCAGGCAGACGTCATCGGCAACGTTCAGGATTCGGTTAATGAACTGGTGGCCCATATCCGATAGCCCGTCCTCCCCTTTAGCGTCATAAAATAGGTTTTTATCTGCTTGGGCTATGGATATGTTGGTGTGCATGCCGCTTCCGTTAATCCCCGTAATAGGCTTGGGAAGGAAGGATGCGGTCAGGCCCATCCTGGCGGCCACCTGTCGGCAAATCAGTTTGTATAACTGAACCTGGTCGGCTGCTATACACGCTTCGGCGTAGCTGAAGTTCATTTCAAACTGGGAGGGCCCAACTTCCGGGTGATCCTTTTCATTACCGAAAGCCATTGCTCTCTGGACTTCTGCCGCGGTATCAATGAACTGGCGCAGAGGATCCTGAGGCAGTGAGTGGTAATACCCGCCGGTCGATATCGGCTCAAAACAACCCGTTTCGTGGTAATGGCGTTCTGAATCGCGTCCGGTGAAGAGGAAGCCTTCGATTTCGGCCGACACATTGGCGATCATCTTGTCCTTTTCATACAAGTCCTGGCATAGCTTGATAAGCCGCGATCGGAAGTCGGATATGAAGGATGTGCCGTCTCTGTTGAGTACCTCTCCAAAGACGATTACTTTTCCTGGTCCGAAAACGTCGGCCGGCAGCCAGTAGAAGGAGCTCCAATCGACGACTAATTTGAGGTCGGATTCGGTGATTTCGGTGAATCCGCGAATCGATGATCCGTCAAAAGTCAGGTTGTCAGACGATTTGAGCAGGAACTTTTTGTCGTAGTCCAGCATGTGCAATCGTCCCTCGAGGTCAGAAAAACAAACGGTAACCGCCTTGATTCGCTTTTCCTCCGCCAGGTATTTTTGTCGTTGTTCAGCGATTACCCCCGGATCGACCCTGTTTATACGGGCTGCTTTGGCCTCCAGATTCATTTCCTCGAGCGTGTCATATGGGATCTCGAGAAAGTCACGCAACGGTGATCGATGTTCGTTGGTATTCAATTTTTTTCTCCAAATTAAACGACTGATTGCTGCGATTAATATTGCACTGTTAATACTTAGCTTAATATCGATATGTTTTCAACTAATTCTGAAGAAAATTACATTAATTAGTTTTAGGGGAGGCTGTTTGGGTATAATTAATTATCGGTGAATGTGATTATCGGGCTGAGGTTGATTGAGAGCTTAGTTGCCAGATTATTTTACCTATTTGAAGTGTGATTTTGGCATAGAGGCATAAACGGAACGCTGACAGTACAGGGGCTGCAGTCGGGGCGTACTTATCAAGTGGGGATTGTTATGGGAGTAATCGGGTGAAAAGTGTCACTTTAATCGGCTGTTTGCAGGGGCTTTATACAGGTTTTTCCTCGCCATGGTTAACAGGGATAATTAGTGAACGCTGATTTTCTTGACTAGGTTATCCACAATTGGGTCAAACCGATTATGTCATGAGTTGTCACGCTGTTGCAATGTATTAGCTGCATTAATGTGAAATGCGGTACTTACCTACCGGTTGACTAATCTTTGTTTGCCCGATACGTTGAAATACCCAAACGGGTGTGGCATAATCCTTGTCGCAATGGCAGATATTGTTTTTTTGGGCTAAGGAGATGACCGGTGCGAACTATTACCAAGCAGGACTGTAAAGTGCTTGCTTCAGTTGTTAAACCATCACAACTGGGCCCGGGTGGTAAGGATGTTTACAGTCGGCTTTTTCAGGAGGCGTTTGGTGTGCCTTATGAAATGGTTACTATGCTGCGCAAGGCAAGTATGACTATTGCTGAATTGGAAAAGAAGTTGAAGATGAGCCGTCGTACCATTTTCCGGTATTTGCTCGCATTGGAAAATAGCGGGTGTACGGTAGAGTTGGACGAGGATGGCTATCGAATTGCCAAGCTTGGGAAAAGTTTTAGCTCTTTGGTAGAATAAGAGTTTTCCTATTGTTATTACACCGGCGAAGTGGCTGATAATATCAGGCATTTCGCCGGTTTTGTTTTACCTATTTTCCTTTTCCGCAGGATAAGTGTTGTTGGTTATGATTCTGTCTGGACCAGGTAAACCCGGGTTGTGAATTTGCAAGGGCGTTGCCTGTTGGTTTTAGGTTGTGAATTAACCGTTTTTTATAGTTACGGGTTTAATCGTTGCCAGGTTTTGATGGTATATGATAAACTCACGTGTTGTTCTGTAATTCGTTAAAGTGACAACGGAATCGACCTGTGAGTTAGTTGATTGAACTACGGGATTCGTTTGTTTTTATCCCCTGATGGTGTGGAAGCCTTGAGCCTGAACGAAGACATATTTAACCAGGTAGTGTGCAGTGATAATTTAAACTGGATGTCCTCACTGTCAGCGGGGATTTGTCATCTCGTATATATTGATCCGCCTTTCATGACTAATTCTGTTCGTTCACAGGTTTCCGGGCATCAGTATGATGACAGATGGCAAGGTGGAATCGAGGCTTTCGTTGATTTCCTGCTTCCCCGGATACGCGAAATCCATCGAATACTTACCGATTCGGGTTCCTTTTATCTGCATCTGGACCAGAGAACCAGCCATTATCTCAAAGTTGCGGTCGATCAGGTGTTTGGCGCGGAAAATTTTCTGAACGAGGTCATCTGGAGTTATCGAACGGGCGGACGATCAAAGAAATGGTTTGCTCGTAAGCACGATAGTATTCTTGTGTGGGCAAAACATCTGGGGAAGCACGTTTTCAACCTGCAACATTCCGGAGTGTTTCGTACAGACGGTTTGAAACTGGATGAAGACGGTCGGCCGTATAAGGTGACGAAGAAAGGGCGCTTGTATTTTCATCCACAAGGACCGGCGCTGACTGATGTCTGGGAGCTTCCCTTTTTATCGACGGTTTCCTTGGAGCGAACTGGATATCCGTCTCAGAAGCCTGAGGCCCTTCTGGAGCGGATCATATTGGCCAGTTCCAATCCGGGAGACGTGGTTTGTGACGCGTTTTGCGGAAGCGGAACGACGCTGGCTGTAGCCAGGAGGCTCGATCGGCGGTGGCTGGGTTGCGATGTGTCTGAGGAGGCTGTCGCAATTGCTCGGAGGCGGCTTGAATTGGGAGATTGTGAGCAGCAAAGGGAATTGGGCTGAAATAGCCGGGTATCTGCTTCCGGGCATCGGTCTGGGTGAGGGGAAGAAACCGGTGTAATCGGGCGCTTGCAGATTGTCTATGTATGATCTCGTCTATCTAAGGTGCGTGTGTATTGACGTTATCTCACCCAGACCATAGCATCGGAGAAACGTGTTTAGCAGAGGGTGCGCGCGTTTTTGGGAATGTGGTTGAGTACAGGCGTCGGTCGTTTAGGAGCTAGATTCTGGTGTTTGCCATTATCTCTGACATCCACGGCAATCTTGAAGCACTTGAAGCGGTGTTTGCGGAGATAGACCGTCGCGGAATTAAAAAGGTTTTCTGTCTTGGGGACATTGTTGGATATGGGCCCAGTCCCCGAGAGTGTCTTGACCTGGTCATCGAGCGAGCCACCACTACCGTTTGCGGTAACCATGATCACGCATGCTTCTATGAGCCGTCAAACTTTAACGTCAGCGCGGAGCGTTCCTGTTACTGGACGCGACAGGTGTTTGAAGATGAAGGCGATCGAGCCGCTCGTGATCGTCGGTGGGAATTTCTTGGTAAATTGCCTACTCGTGCTGAATACGAAGGTTTGCTGCTGGTTCACGCTTCACCACGACGGCCTGTAAATGAATATTTGTTTGCTGAAGATGTATACACGAATCCAAGTAAGATCGAGGCGAATTTCGATCGTTTGGAGGATCGTCACATCGCCTGTGCTGTAGGGCATACTCATGTTCCCGGTGTTTTTCTGGATGATCCCTATTTTGATCCACCGGCGGAGTTGCCGGAACCGGACTTCTATACAATAACAGAAGATGAGAAGGTCATTATTAATGTAGGGGAGTGTGGGACAGCCTCGCGATCGGGATGTGCGGGCATGTTTCGTGGTCGGATATGAGAAAGGGGAGAAAGTTCCTTATCCGGATAGTGCTGGGGGGAGGGCCCCTCGGTCCTGACGATGACGGCTATCAGGCCACCATCGAGTTTGTTCGTGTCGAGTACGACATTCAGAAGGCCGTCCAGAAAACGCTGGACGAGGCCGATCTGGATGATTTTCTCGGCCTGCGTCTGTTGGAGGGACGTTAGTTGCCGGGGATAGTTTTTTTCGCTCCTTGCATACATATGGTGCGGTCAAAAGGGGGCGGAAAGCCATCTCTGATTGATCCACTATTTCGGTCCCGGGATGCGGTGTTGATTCTGAAAATCCCTTAGAACAGTTAAAATACTATGGAAAACAACAACTTTTTTCGCGCTCTATTCTGGGCGTTGCTTGCCTTTTTTGATTTGGACATTCATCGCCGGCCAGATTTGGCCGCCGCCTCCAAAGCCGGAAGGTGGAGCGACGCCAGGGCAATCAAAACAGGTTCAACAGACGCCGGAAGCTTTGGCCTCCAACAATGGTGCAACTTCGGCGGGGACTGCCTCGGCGATTTCCGCTCCTTCTGCTGCCATGTATCGTCCAAGTGGTGCGGAAAAAGTGGAAACTGTCGTTCTTGGCAGCACCGAAGGCGAGGATAAGAGCCCGTTTCGTATGGAGGTTGTTCTTTCCAATCGAGGCGCTGGTGTAAAATCTGTGGATTTATCCAACCATAAGCAGAACGTCGGCGTGGATAAACGATACCGTCTGCTTTCTCCTGTGGAAGTTGAGGGGAAAAACCCCTGGTTGTCGCTGGTTATTGAGAAAATAACTATCGATGATCATGTGGTTAATCTTTCAGATCTGCCGTGGAAGGCTGTTCGCACTGAAACTGATGACAGTCATGTCGCCAGCTTTACCGCTATTATTCTCAATGAAGAGTTGCCGGTAATCGAATTGGTTAGAACATTTACTCTCCCGGTTCAGCCGAGTGCCCATCTTGCGTCATGACCTTAATGTGTCTCTGGAGATCAGGAACCTTACTGATAAACAACACCGGGTGATAATTACCGAAGGGGGCCCTGTAGGAATAACGTCCGAGGGTGGGTTTGGCCCCGATCAGAAGGTTTACGTTGCCTGTCGGGACAATGAAGGTGTTGTTGATCTTGATTCGCACACTTTTAAGGATGTAGTAAAAGCCGAATCGATTTCATTGTACAAGAGTTCCAATCTGGGGACTTCACCGCTGATCTGGTATGGCTGTGGAAACCTGTTTTTTACTTGTATTGCCTGTCCGGTTGGTCCGGACGGTAAGGCCGGGGTTGGGGTAGTAGCTAATATTGATGCGATTGATATTGGCGGCAGCAACGCGGTGGATGATGTTGCGAATTTGCGGGTTGTGTCTCAACCACTTGACCTTGCTCCAGGTTCTACGCGAATTCTCGCCAAGCAACTGTTTTTGGGGCCCAAGGATCGTGAAGCGTTTGAAAGTGCAGGTAACGGCGATTATATCCGACGAAACTACATCTCGGAGATCAAGGAAGGGTACGGTTCGTGTACGTTTACTTTCCTGACGGACTGGATGATCCGGTTGCTTAATTGGCTGGAATCCATCTTCCAGAATTTCGGAGTGGCTATCATCTTTCTGGTAATCATTGTCCGCGCACTTCTTCATCCGGTTACAAAAAAAACGCAGATCAATATGGTCAAGATGCAGCAGGATATGGGGCGGCTGCAACCCAAGATGGAGGAAATCAAGAAACGCCACGCGGGCGATAATGCGAAAATCCAACAGGAGACCATGGCTCTCTATCGTGAAGAGGGGATGAATCCACTAGGGCAAATGCTTACCTGTCTGCCGATGTTGTTGCAGATGCCGATCTGGGTGGCTTTGTACTCCGGCTTGCGCAACAACGTGGCTATGCGTGGTCGTGGGTTCTGCTTGTGGATCAACGATCTTACCGTTCCGGACAATCTCCTGGTATTCGATAACCCGCTCTTTGGAAAAATAGAATCATTTCACCTTTTACCAATTCTGGTCGGAGTGATGATGTTTGCTCAACAGAAGCTGATGCCTAAAGCTAAAAAAGACCCGAAACTGACCAAGTCGGCCGCCAGCGAACAGGCTGAGCAGATGACCAAGATGATGCCGTACATGTCACTGATGATGATTTTCCTGTTCTACAAATTCCCGAGTGGTTTGAATCTCTACATCATGACCAGTTCGCTCATCGGTGCGGCAGAACAGGTTTATATAAGGAAGCATATCTCCAAAAGCGATTTGGAAGGTCCGAAGCCTAAGCCGATCAAACCGAAGAAGAAAAAAACGCAGCCATCATTGCTGGAAAGGTTGCAGCAGGAAAGCCGAGGAGGCGCAGAAAACCAGAGACATGCGTCAGCCCGGCAAAAGAAGGAAGGATAGGTAATTTAGGGGGATGTTTTTAGCTTGGTAGATATTGACGCATACTGCATGGGATGCTTGAGTATCAGTATCGTTCGTTGACATTTCCCGACACAATAGACTCTAATAGTGTGCTGTTGAGTACGCTTGGGCAGATCCTCTGTGTGGGCATCGTCGAAGCGGCTTTGGAATTGCTGGATATCGGCGCCGGTCTTTGTGGTTGGTGTGAATCTTGAGTAGTTCCGATGGCTGTGTATATCCGCGGGTCAGGGTGTTTGTTTCGCGGCGAAGATTCCTCCGGTCAAAAACTTTCGGTGCAGGATATCGATAGTTCCGTCGATATTTCAGTCGGTAGACGCGGTCTACCCCAATTCCGGGGTTTCCGTTATTCCGCTGTTATGGACTCAGATTGTTAGAGAGGAAGGCCATGGATCGCCGAGCTGTCTCGAAAGGTATGTTGTTGGTCGCGGTGTTGCTCGCCATTACGTGGGCGACATTACATTCCGGTTGTATCAAGGGAATCAGCTTCAGTTGATGTGAAGCCAATTCCAGTACCCGAGAAACTTACCATTATTACGCCTCACAACACGAAAATAAGAAACGCGTTTAAGATCGGTTTTGAAGACTGGTATCAGGAAACCGAGGGAAAATACATACAGGTAGAATGGATCGTGCGTGGAACTCCGCGATGTGTCGAATACATTAATGACACATTCATGGATACCGGCAACATAAGCGGTTTTGGTACTCCCGAGATTATGTTCGGTGGTGGTGTTGCTGATCACATGTTGCTGGTGGAACGAGGGCAAACACAAAAACTGGATTTGAAGGATGTTCTGAAAGATGTTCCGGAGCAGGTCAATGGATTGCCTACTCGCGATGTGGATGGGAATTGGTTTGCTACGGGATTATCCAGTTTCGGATTGGTTTATAACGATTTCGCATGCAAACAGCGTGGGATTCAGGTTCCCACAACCTGGTCGGATTTAGCTGACCCTCGTTATTTCGGCTGGTTGGGATTGGCCGATCCGGCATACAGTGGAAGTAATCGCCAATCCATGCTCTTCATGCTTCAGAGTGAGGGCTGGAACAGTGGATGGCAGAACCTGATTCGAATTCTGGGGAATAGCAGGGCAACACTGGATAGCAGTACTGTTGCGCTTGACCAGATTGTAAACGGTGTATTCTTAGCGGGTTTCGCCGTGAATTTCGACGGTTTGGCCAGAGCCAATGAGAGCAACGGAAAGGTTGCTTATCTGAATCCGTCCGGTGTTACGGCAGCCACTCCAGACGTTACCTCCGTGTTGCGTTCCGCTCATGACGTGAAGCTTGCCGAGGATTTTGTTCGTTTCTGTCTGAGTGATGCTGGGCAGGCGATCTGGAGCAAAAAAGGTGAGCTGAAAGAAGATGGAAGCGATAGTCTGTATCATTATCCGATCAGACCTGATGTATACGAAAAACTTGCAGGCCAGCTTTCAGTTGACGAAAATCCGTTTCAAACGGATTTTGGTTTGCAGGTCGATCTGGCCAGGGCGGAATCCCAGTTGATGGCGTTGAACTTCTTTGTACGAGCCGCTACGGGGAAAAACCACATATTGTTGCAGCAGGCATGGAAGTCGGTTATCGATTCCGGAATGAAGCCCGAACTGGTTAATGAATTATGCCGGCCACCAGTAAATGAAGAGGAGGCGGTTGGAATCGGTAAAGCTTATCTGCACGCGGATAAGGAGACAGCAAAGGGATTTGACGATAAGTGGGCGGGTGTATTTCGCGACAAGTACGAATCAGTTATTAAGAAATGCCAAGGCTAGTACGGCATAGTTTTAAGTTGGTTTATTCAGTATTGGCCGTCCGATGCATTAATCGCATCATGTTAATTGGGAAATAAAAAGCGGGCAATCGGCGGTATTACCGCCGATTGCCCGCTTTATTTACTTAATACCTGCCTAATTTTTACGTGGTTTCCATGCCTGAGCTCTCATGTCTTTGTAAGCGTCAGAGTTTTTAACGAACTCGAGGATCTGCTCGTGTAGTTGGCCAGTTGAATCTACGTAAACGATGGATGTTGTTTCGGTAACCGGTCCCAACTTGCTGCTACCTCGTTTACGCGATCGGTATTGTTTTTTGAAGTCGATATCGACGATGCGGGCGCCGGTATCAAAGTTAACCGGATTTCGTTCGCCGTCGGGCGGAGTGTTTACTTTGGTTATATCGCCGATGGTATCTCCGACAGTAACGGAGAATTTTCTGTCGACCCATTCACCGGTCACCCATTTAAAGATCTCTATTTTAACCTCATTATCTTTGGGTTTTGATGAATTCAGGAAGAAAACTGTATCTCTTTTTATGGTGATTGGATCAGACGGTTCCGACCAGGGGCCTACCAGGGCAACCTTTGTAGCATCTTCAGGGTTACGAAGAAGCGTGGGAGTGCCGCAATAGCGATTGTAGATGCGGGCTCGCAGCCGGTATTGATATGATTGACCTCCGACCAGGCTACCGATGCTGGCGTCATGTGCCCAAAGCAGTTGCTTCGCCAGACGCGGTGATTTTTTCCCGGACTCCTCAGCTTTGGCCAGTAGAATCTGGTCGATAAGGTCATCGCATTCATAAACGTCTTTGGTGCTTTGTTCCTTTTCGAACTTATCTTTTGCTTTTTGGGCGTATATCAAAGCTGAATCGAGTTCACCTTGTTCCAGGAGAGTTTTAGCTTTGGCTAACAGATCTTTCGCTTTTTCATCTTCTTCTTCAGATTCGGTACCAACTTCGCACTCCGGGTACCGGCATTTATCGTTGTTTGTTTCACCGAGGTATTCTTCATCCATGAGGCGCACGTCGAAAAGCTCGCTTTTCGGGAAGAGCCAATCGTCACCATAAGCGCTTTCCAGGAACAGGGGTCGCATAATGCGCAGTTGGGATTCGCTTGTGCTGATCAGGCTGATGAACGATTCCACTTTTTCCCTGTCTGATTCTGAAACATTAAACCCGGTAGTAGCTTCGTATATTCGAGGTTGCGGGTATTCGGGGCGATTGTGGTATGCTATAGAGGGAATGTTCTGCCATTCTGTGTATGTTCCATCCGGGTTGAGATTTCTCCTTTGCATGTCAACTCTCAGAAAGAGTGTTTCCACGCGCAGAGGATCGTAGCCTGCTCCGAGGCAGAGCTTTTCCTGTTGCTGGCGATCAAACAGGGCTGATACTGTGGCCCAGTTGATGTCCTGGAGATACGTGTTATCGGCGGTTGATGTGGATTGAGATTCTCCAAAATTAACCGGCGGCGCAAGGTATACACCACTTCTACCGAAAGCTACTTCCGGTTTGGCGAGCTGGACTACGCTGACCAGGTCGTGACGATCATCGACGGGGCCGGTAAAAACGTCGTCCGGGACCGGCAGTCCGAACTGAACGGGTCTGTATATCCTCGTGTCTACCTCGGCCAGTTCTAGCGGGGAGGAGGCCGTCTGTAGTTTAGGCATAGGATCTGGAATGGGCGATGGAGTTGGGTTGGCCGATAGCAATCGATTTCGCAAATTATCGGCTGCTACTTGAACTTCCTTATTCAGTTCGGCGGGTCCCAGCTTATTCTCCTCCGGGCCTACCTTGTTTGGCGACATAACACCATAGGTAGCGACGAAATATAGTAATATCGCTACGGTGATCACTAATACGGCTTTTTCCAGATGCCTTACTAAAGGGCCTACCGTTTGTTTGGCCATGGTTTGATTTTCCTGTTATTTGTACTGCCTGGTCGGCACATTACTTGATGGCCGACGTGCGATTAATTTATAGTGACGGTCGGGAACGGCCGTCTACCTTGATCTTTATGTGTTTTTGTCTTTCTTTTCCGGTCTTTTTCGGTTTAGTGTTTTGAGAATTTCATTCGGCATCAGGTCGGCGTAGAATTCAAAAAACAAGACTGTTTCAAAATCTATGGTTAACTCGACTACTGGGGCGTCACCGTATATTTTGCCTGTCATTTCCGTATTCGGCTGTATGGCGTTGTATTGAATGTTTAGCGGTGTGTGGAAACTGTTTTCACACAAACCGGAAATGACCATTGGTATATTTCGGGAATCTACGACGAGTTTTACCGTGAAATTCAGGGTGTCGTACAGGGGGTTGGTTTTGCCTGTATTAGTCCAGACTTCTTCGGGAGTCAACGGAGGAGTTGGTTTCCCGGACTTACTCTCGTTGGCTGCCTCTGTGGTTCCAAGGTAGTAAGTCATCTGGATGGACATCAAGTCCTTGATGGGAAGGTTTCCCACCCAAGCGTGATTGTCCGGTTTTTGTGCATTCAATGGTTCTGCTGCGGTGTTATTAATTCGGGCAATAGCGTCAATAATGCTGCGTTGTATCCACACTTCCAGCTGAGCGTACCATATGTCAGTCATTGAAGGTGGGGTTATGCGATACATGGGGCCGCCGAGTTCGGATACCTTGCTGCTTTGAAAAGACGAAGGTTCCGCGTAACAGTAGATCATGTTAGCGTTACGTATCGCTGCTCGAATTTCGGCATTTTCTCGCGGTAAAAGATCAGTGTTTTTATCTGTTTTGGATTGGTCCGGCTGTTTATCTCGCCCGGTACCAAGGGATTCGTCTACGGGTTGCTCCGCATCGATTCGGTCCTGTTCCTGTCGGACTGCGTCATCTGTCGGTACGCTGCCCGCATTGAGTATTTTCAGCCAGGATTTTATTTCCGCCTGGTAGGCTGCCTGGAATCCGCTTTTGTCCGAAGGGGGAACCCAGTCTTTCCCGAAAACGTTATCAACTAATGGCTTGAATGCATTCAGTTTGCTGGAGAATTCAGCCACTTTACGCTCGCTTGATTTAATCTTATCGATGCGTTCCTGGGCCAGATCAACCGCTTTCTGGTTGATGGGATTACCCATCGAAGAAAGGCTGCTTTTTACACTGGAGGCATTCTGCATTTTTGATTGGGTGTCCCAGGGGTCCCCTAATCCGATTATGATGGCAACAATTCCACCTGTTGCGACAAGACCGCAAATTATTTCAAATGCAAATCGTTTTACTATGTCGATTACGACCTTCATGGTTATTACTCCGGGCGAAGTGCTTTCGAAATCGCCGGTCTATTGCTCTGTCGAGTTTAATTGTCTTTCTTCTGGTCCTTGGGTTTTGGAAGATCTTCAAGGACTATATTCATGGTAACCTTAAATTTACCGTCGTTTACAGGTTCGTTGGTTAGAGGATCTATTTCGCCGGTTTTTTGGCTGGTACTGCTGGCTCCCGTGCTACCGCGTCCGCCACGTCCGCTACGTCCGCCACGTCTTCCTCGTCCGGAATTGTCGGAATCATTTCCGCCGCCGGTAGAGGTGCCTTCAGAAATACTTACTAATCCTATGCGATTAATGTAAAACCCCTGATTTTCCTTGCGGCCTTCGTCGCGTAATTTTTTGAAAAAATCATTAGTCAGAAAAACGGGGTCGCGTGGAGTTCGGCAGATAAGGGTGACGATAAAACCCGGTCTTGGCGTGTTTCCCGTTTTTTCAATGACATTGACATTAGCCTGATCCCAAGCATCCTCTATTAAATCTTCCGCATCCACATCCAGGACGTATTTGGAAGTGAAGTTTTCAATAAAGATTTCTTCTCGATCACTTCGCGGTTGGTCGGACTTCTCCAGGGCTGCTAGATACTCTCTCGCGTTTTGAGCGGCGGCCAGTTCTCCAGGAGGTTGGGGAAGCGCCGCATGAATAGCGTTGATTATTTTTAACCAGAGAGCTTTGTTCTCCAGCAGGTTGGTGATGGTTTCGATTTTTTTCAGTTCATTATTGCCTTGCGAACTGAGTTCGCCGTGTTTTTTCTTTAACGCGTTGGCTGCTTCCAGGATCGTTTTTCCGTATTCTAACGGCTTTTCGTCAGCTATTGGCGGCGGGTTTTTGAGAATATTTTCCGCCTGTTCGTATGGGACTTTGACATTTGGATTGCCTTGGGCCGCTTCCATTGTACCTTTGTCGGTCATCTGTCGGAACCATATGACGCCGGAGGTTAACAGGAGACAGGCTGCTGCCGCGGCAAAGAATGGGCGTTTCTTTCGCCATACAACTTGCTTGGCGATTTCCGGTGGTAAAAGATTACTGTCGACTGCCGATAGTGATAATCCCTGCAAAGCCAATCCGTAAGCTATGGCGAAACTTCCGGCGTGGTCCGAATCTCCTTCGGCTGTTTTGGGGATGGAGATTTTCGAAAACTTCTCCAAAATGTCTACGTCCATCTGCAAATTCTGTTTGATGTATTTTTGCAGACCGGGAAGCTTGAAAGCACTGCCTATTCCGACGACTTTGGATAGGTCAGCGTCTCTATGGGTTGCGGTATAGAATCCCAGCGATCTTTGTAATTCCTGGACAAGGTCGGCGAATACGGGCCTCATGGCCTGGAAGACCTGCCGGGCGTATTTACTGCTGGCTGCCGAACGTTTGAGTGCCTCTGCTTTGCTGAATGATAACTTGAACGACTTTACTAATGCCTCAGTGAAACTATTGCCTCCGAGGTCAAAAGTTCTGGTCCAAAGACTGTCTTTTGTGGCTACCAATAAATCGGTACTCTCGGTTCCGATGTCGAGCAGGACGACTGTGTCGTCTCCAATGACTTCATCGTAGTGAGCCGCATTGTAGAGGCTTAGAGGAGAGCTTTGGACTGCCATCGCTTCGATTCCGCCTGCTTCGAAGTGGATAAGATGATCGCGAATCAAGTTTCTCTTTATCGCAAATATCCCCACCTCTACGTCCGGGCTGTCGGGTGCCTGGAAAACCTGATAGTCCCAGACCACTTCGTCCATATCGAAGGGAATTTGCTGGTCAGCTTCGTAGCGAACTATGTCTGGTACTTTCTTTTTTTCTACCGGAGGAAGCTTGGTGAAACGGGCCAGTGTTTGTTGCCCGGCCACACTCACCACGACCTTGTCGTTGGAGATGTCGTTCCTGGATAGGAATTTTTCCAGCGTTGATGCCCACAAAGCGTCGACATCAGCGTCCTGTTGATTCATGATTGTTCCGTGTTCGATGTAGTCGGCCGCTACTATTTCAGCAGATTTATCAGCTCCAATGCGCAGTTTGACTGCCTTAAGAGCACACTTTCCGACGTCAATTCCCCACACGGTTTGCGGACCAGCCATTCTCGGCTCCCCTTTATAGATACTAGTAAATCCGCCAAGCGGTGTTGCAAATACTATATCCTACAAGTCCGGCGTTTGTCGCCGGGACAAAATTCGTGATAGACTAACTACCAATGACAGGCAAGTATCGGCTAAGCACACTGGGCTGTAAAGTCAATCAGTATGAGAGTGAGCAAGTTAGGGAACTTCTTGAGTCTTTTGGGCTGCGTTCCGCCCAGAAAACTGAGAAACCAGACCTTGCCATAGTCAATACCTGCGCAGTTACTTCCAATGCCGCGGCCAAGAGCCGGCAGGCTGTTCGAAAGATCTCCGCCCAGGGAACTGTTCCGACTATTGTTATCGGCTGTTACGCAACAATCGATAGCGCTGCTATTAGTGAGATCAGGGGCGTAGTACATGTTTTGGGACACGAAACTAAGGTTCTGGGAGAGATCCATAACCTTTTGTGTACCCGGTTTAAGCATCTATGCAACCCTATAGATTCAAAATCGGGTTCATCCTCGTACGTCCAGGCGATGGGGCAGCCGGCAGATGCTCTTTTGGGCGCTCCCCCCGAGCATCGGCCGACCGCCCACCCGGACGGTTCGAAGGAAAGGGAAGAAGGAAATACTAAAACTACTACTATAGATAGTATTACGGGGTCGTCCGAGAAAATCAACTTAAAAACGACTAAACCAAACGGAAATTTCTCAGGTGAAGAGCCTAAATCGTTGTTGATAAGCCGGTTTTTCGGGCACTCTCGCGCTTTTTTAAAAGTCCAGGATGGGTGTGACGCTTACTGTACCTATTGCATCATTCCTAGTGCTCGTAAGAGGTTGTATTCAAAGCCGATTGAAGACGCGGTTAGCGAGGTCCGGCAGCTCGTTGCTAATGGCTATAGGGAGATTGTGCTTACCGGGATATTTTTAGGGGCGTATGGCCGGCCTACGGCCAGCCGACGACGGTTTAAAAGCAATGAATCACCTTTGGCTGGTTTGGTCGAGGCTATTGCCCAGACTGAAGGACTTGATCGTCTGAGGCTCTCCAGCCTTGAGCCTGGCGATGTTGATGATGCTCTGCTTGATGTTCTGTCCCGTTATGAAAATTGTGTTCCTCACCTTCACCTGCCGCTTCAAGCCGGTAGTAATGAAGTTTTGCGACGGATGAATCGTCAATACACCGTCGATGAGTACCTGGCAATGATCCAGAGCGTTCGTACGAAGCTGGACCGTCCTGCTATTACCACTGATGTTATAGTAGGGTTTCCGGGTGAAACCGATCAAATGTTTGAGGATACATTGAATGTCGCCCGGGAGAGCGGATTTTGCAAGATTCACGCTTTTCCATTCAGTCCGAGGCCGGGGACGGCTGCTGCAAGATGGAAAAAGGAGTTTGTACACCAGCAGGCGGTCAAACAGCGAATGCACGATCTGGAATCGTTGGGTTATGAACTAGCTCGAGGTTACGAAAAACAGTTTGTCGGACATACTGAACGGGTACTGGTTGAAGGAAAGTCCGGCAGGGGGCTGGAAACGGCCGATGGCGGCCTGCTGATGCATGGTCACAGTGATCGGTATTTTGAAGTCTTCTTTGCAGCCGGGCAGGTTGAACCGGGGGAGATGGTTCGAGTTCGCATAGATGCTGTTGAAGCGGATCGCGTTTATGGCACGCTGGTCTGATTTTGGTTTTCACCTGTTTGTTTTGCCGGCTTTTCGGGCGTACGCGGTTTCCTCAAATGGGCGGTTGAACCTTTCTTCGCCGAGAAAAATGACCAGGACAGTTTTGAGAAGAATGGCCGCGTCCAGGGTGAAATTGCAATTCTGCACGTAATATACGTCGAATTTTATACGTTCTTCCCAATCGATTGATACATTTCCATGTACTTGTGCCAACCCTGTGGCACCAGGTCGTATCAGTAGTCGTCTTAGTTGGAAATCGTTGTAGTGATCGGTCTGATCCGGCAAAGTTGGACGAGGGCCGATGATCGACATATCTCCCAGGAATATGTTGAACAACTGGGGCAGTTCATCGATTTTGAAGCGGCGAATAACATAACCAATCCTGGTTATATCAGGGTGATCGAGCGGCACCAGTTCTTTCGCATCGGGGGTGCGACTTCCGCGCATGCTACGAAACTTGTAAAGAGTGAATCTTGTCTGGTTGATCCCGGTACGGGTTTGAAAGAAGAAAACCGGTCCCGGACTGGTGATTTTGATGACGATAGCGGTAAGGATCAGGATCGGGGAGAGAAGGATTATCAATATAGCTGACACGATAATGTCACTGATTCGTTTGCCGTACCTGGCCCAGATGGAACGCGAAATGTATTTCGCTTCCTCAGTGGTTGTTTCTTCTTGAGAATCTCTCATAGTGCTCAAAATCTATTTCCAGACGCAATTCCGGTACCTTAGCTAAACCTCAGTTTAAGGGTTTTTATTGTCTGTAGCCTCGGCTTGCAAGCTCTTCAGGTTATTGTGTCGCTTTTGGCACAAAAGCTGCCAATGGTAGGGCCGGTAGTGATTGATGATACAGTTTGGGGGGTGATTGACGCTTTCAGAGTTGGTTCGGTTTCTGATCAGCTTGGTTTTGCTGGCGGATCACACTGTTTTTAGCCTGTTTTCGATTATCACTTTGTTTGTTTATTCCGATGGAACAGAAGATTCTTATTTCTTGAATCGGGCCTGTTTGTACGTGTAAACTGTGAGTTGAGGCTGGTGCTGCGCCTTTGGGGCTGGATAGCAGGTACAAAACACGGAGCGGCTGACAAGGGGATGAAAAATGAGAAATATTCTGCTCGCGACGGTTATTGGGTTAATGGTCGGGTGTTGCAGTCTCGCCTGGGCGGGACCGATTGGCTTTGCTGATCTTGGACGGCCCGGTCCGATCGAAACCTTCGAGGGGCTGGTTGGGATCGAGGTTCCGGCGATCCCGGGTATGGGAGCCGGTTTGCCCTCGGCAGGGTTGATTCTTCCCAGCGGTATTGTCTTTGTCAGCCCGAATCCGAACCCACCCCTATCTTCGCCAGGCTTGATTCTGGGGGAGTTTAACGCCGGGCCCTTTGTCTACGATCTGGTCGCTAACGGTATTATCCAATCGCCCGCAGAGCTGCGCAGCGGTAGTGGTTTTGCGGGTACATGGGAGGATGGCGGAAATGCTGTATTACGTTTTTCGTTTCCCATACCGGTCGAGAATTTTGGTTTTTTCGCCAGCTCCATGCGCGATGGCGTCGAACCGTTATCTGTAACTATTGTAGCTTATCGGGAAGATGGAACTGAAATCGACGAATACGTATTCGTGGAAACTATGCCAGCGCCCCTGGGCGACGAAAACTTCATCGGGCTTGGTGGCAGCGAACCGATAAGTTACTTCGATATTATAGTGGAAGCGCCGTTGTCGGGCGGAATGCCTTTGATGGCGTTCGACGACATCATGTGGGGGCCGGACTGTAACGGTAACGCTATTCCCGATCATTGGGATATATCTCAAGGCGAACCCGACGCTGACAGTAACGGTATTCCGGATATTTGCGAAATCGCCGGTGCGGACGATTGCGGAAATGCTACACTGGTAGCTGAAGGATCGTACCCGTTTGATAACTCGGGAGCCATGACCGACGGCATGCCCGAAGACTGCGGTCAGGCGGGTCCGTTGAACGATGTCTGGTTTTCCTACACAGCTGGTTACGATGGCCAGGTAACCGCGTCAGTATGTGACAGTAATTTCGATACGGTAGTGGCCGTTTATCCGGCAAGTCCGTGTCCGCCACTTCCGCCGGCATTGGTGTGCGATGATGACTATTGCGGTGTGCAATCCTCGGTATCCTTTCCCGCGATGATGGGAGAGAGCTTTCTGATTCGGGTCGGAAGTTTTGGCGAGATAACGGGACAGGGTACATTGGTCATCGACGTGGATAGGGATTTTCCTGCGTGTGGTGGCGGTGGTGACTGTTTTGCTCCACACGCTGAATCCGGTTGTGATGACGCGTATTGCTGTGCTGCCGTCTGCGACGGCTTGCCCGAATGTTGTACGTCCATGTGGACCATTTCCTGTGCGACGGCTGCCATGGAGGCATGCGGTGGTGGGGAAGAGGTGGCTATTTATGCCGATCCTCGAGAGAGTACCATCTTCGATCTCCCCGCAACCGGTGCCGGTAGAGGACGTTCTCCGCAGGTGGATTACCTTGGTCGGGTTACGGATAACCCAATAGGTGAAATCACCAGCGTACCCCAGGGCGAGCGCAGCGAACCGCAGCAGAGTACGGAAAGTACCCGCCCGGGCGAAGTTGTAGGGCGCCCGAATCCGAATCCGTATCCGACGCCGAGACCGCGGCCGCAACCTCCCAAGCGGAGAGAATGTGTGCCGGAAACACCGCCTAGCCTGAAGAAGGCTGCGTCTTCACCGGCATTTCGAGCACTTATGGCACTGGCCGGGGCGAAGTCATTGCGAGCCGGGCATGTTAACGAATACGACCTGGGACTTGGTGTCGGTTGGAATTACTCAACCGCGGCGGTCATGTACGATTCGCTGGCTAATCGTTACGTGATGATCGGTAGAGATTCCGAGGTGACGGTTTTTACTGATGATGGTTTCGGTGGCTGGATGCCGTCGGCCGGTGGCTACTACGATCTGGCAGTGTCCGGTTCGGTCGTTACCGCAACGCATAAGAGCGGTATGGTTTACGAGTTCCAGCAGATGACTCCGGCCATCGCTCTGCCGGGCACGGCTTTCCTGTTGAAAACCATTACGGATAACAACGGGCGGGTTATCACTTATGATTACAGTGCGGGTAAGGTTACACTAATAACCGATGCTGAAGGACGGGAAACCACCTTTACCCATTACCCTGACGGACATATTCAAACGATTACCGACCATTCGGGGCGGGAAGTGAAGTATGAATATACTGGTAATGACCTGACCGCGATTGAAATGCCCGATGGTTCGCGGATCGAATACACTTACGACTCCGATCACCAGATGCTTACCAAGACCGTGCCCAGCGGAGAAACCTACACGCTGGACTACACGGCTACTTCGGTTGAACTCAAGGATGGTAATGACGAAACGGTTGTGCAGGTACAGAATATCGCTCAAGTGGATCTTGCCCGGTCCAGTAGTTCCGGTGAGTTATCCTATGTTCCAGGGATAACCCCATTCCTGGACGGCGATGGGTATCTCTGGCAGTACGAGTACAACAATTGCGGGCAAGTGGTGCGGATTGTTGACCCTGATCTCAACGAGACGCTGCTGGCGTACGATTCGCTGACTCGCGAAGTATCGTATCTCGAAGATGCCAATCACCACATAACCACGTACGAGTATGACGATAAGGGCAACCTAGTCCGTTCTGTGGACGCAATGGGGAACGTCACCATAATGAAATACGACCCGGTATTCAGCAATCTTACCCTGCTGATCGAGCCGGATGGTGACCAGTGGCAATACGAATACGATGCCAACGGCAACATGATCGCCGTAATCGATCCGATTATCGAATTCCCGGTCGATAAGGTTATCACCTATGACTACGACAGTAACGGTATGATGATCAGTATGGTTGATCGAAACGGGTACGAGACTACTTATGTCAATTCCAGCGGGCTGGTCAAGAGTATAACTATCGATCCCGGCGGGTTGGATATAACCACCACATATGAGTACGACGCTATGGGGCGGGTTGTCGCGACGGTAAATGATCGCGGCGTGCGCAGCGAATTCGTTAACGATGATTTTAACCAGGTTACGAAAGTGACTGTTGATGTCGGTGGGCTGGACCTGGTCACCGATCGGATTTTCAACTCCAACGGCAGCCTTATTGAAGAAACCGACCCTAAGGGGATTGTAACATCCTATGGTTACGATGAGCGCGACCGTCTGGCAGAGGTGGTTCGCGACGTCGGCGGGTTGGAAATTATCGATGTTTACGGTTACGACGGTCGCGACAACCGTACGACTGAAATCGATGATGCTGGTAATCCCACTATTTACGAGTTTGATAGCGTGGGCAATCTCGATTTTCTGACCGACGCGGAATCTCATACTATCGATTACGGGTACGACCCGGTAGGGAATCGAATTTCGGAAACGGATCATGAGGGTCGTTCGATTTCGTACAGTTATGACCCGTTAAACAGGCTGATTACAAAGGTGGAAGATCCCGGCGGTCTGGATCTGACCACTCAGATTGATTATTCCAGTCTGGGCTGCGGTTGTGGAACTCCCGGTGGGGCACTGGTACACAAGCTGACCGATCCGGATGGCCGGGTCACCTACCATTATTACGATGCTCTCGACCGGCTTATTACCCGGGTTAAAAAGCATAACGACGTTACGGATAACGGGGGCGACAGCGACGACACGATTACCGGTTTCGACTATGATTACAACGGTAACGTCGTCAGGATAACAGTTGCCAATTCTCCATATCCCGACCAGGTGACTTCCAATGGTTTTGACGCGGCTAACCGGCAGATAACCCAGACGCTCGATCCGGCCGGTGCGGGTTTGACCTCCTCCTGGGTTTACGATGGTGTCAGTAACGTTATTCAGCAGACCGAGGCGAATGGTAATGTGTTGACCATGGTTTACGATAATGCCGATCGGCTGGAGACGATCAGCGATCCGATCGGGTTGGTGGTTGCACAAACCTATGACGCAAATGGAAACCTGGAAACGAAGACCGACAGCAATAGTAACGGTTTTACCTATCAATACGATAACCTTAACCAGATGACGCATGAATACGACGGAAACGGCTATCTTACCGAGTACCGGTATGATCGCCTTGGGCGGCAGCAATACGTTATAGACAGGGAGAGCAACCAGACCGAATACAAGTACGATGATGTTGGTAATCTCGTTCAGGTTATTTCCCCACTGACTGCGCCGGCACCTGCGGTTGTTTACACGCACGATTCCAGAGGGCGGCGTCTGAGCCAGGCCGACGCCAACGGTAATGTCACTTCTTACGATTACGACGATGCGGGCCGGCTGGAAACGGAGACCTTCCCCGATTTATCGACCAGAATGTATGAACATGATGGTGTTGGTAATACCACTAGAAGAACGGACCAGAACGGTGATGTGGCCGACTACGTCTATAACGATTTGAACCTGCTGACCGAGCGGTCTTACACTCTGTCGCCTGCTTCGCCGGCGGTGGCTACCCCGACCGATACGTATCTCTATGATAGGGCGGGTAACCTGCGGTCGGCGGACAACAGTGTTGCCGACCTGGATTTTGATTACGACGCGGTTGGGCGGATTACTCAATCAATACAGGATTCGCTTACTGTTGGGTTTACCTATAGCACGTTGACTCCCGGTATGTCGCGGCAGGTAAGTTATCCCGGCGGGCGAACCATCACCGAGGCCCGCGACGGGCGCAACCGGTTGGCACAAATCGCAGAGGGGGCGTCTGTAATCGCCTCCTTCGGCTACGACGGTGCGGGAAGAATGACCTCTCGTTCCTATCCCGGAAACGGAACATCGACTTCGTACACGCTGGATGGTGACGCGCGGGTGATGGGGATTACCCATTCAAACGGAGTTGGTGTATTCGCTAATACCGAGTATGGCCGGGACCGGGAAGGCAGCCCGACGTTTATCAAAAAGCATCACGATCCGGCTAATTCGGAATTGTATGGCTACGACAGTGCCAATCGCCTGACCGGTTTCCATCGCGGTACGTTAAACGCTGCTAACGATGCCATAGTTACGTCGGGAACCGTTATCGGAGCTCTTCAGCAGCAGGTGTGGAATGATCTTGATCCGCTGGGGAACTGGAAGGAGCAGGATATTACTATTGATGGTGTTTCCTCCACGCGGGTTCGCGGGGTTAACTCGCTCAACCAGTATACGCAGGTAGCTGGAAAAGCGTGGCTGTATGATGGTAACGGTAACCTTGTAAAATCCACGGTCGTGGGTGATAGTGACGGTGACGGCGATATAGATTTAACCGATTATGCGTTTTTCGCTAATTGCCTGGATGGTCCGCGGGCGACGAATCCGGCTTACGTTGCGGCCGATTGCGCCCGCGTCGACTTTAACGGCGATGGAGACGTTGACCTTGAAGATTTCCTGGAATTCTCCGAGGCGTTCTCTGGTGATGGTAATGCCGTATCGACTGTTACTACTTACGAATACGACTGCGAAAACCGTCTTGTCCGGGTGGTGGAGACGGAAGACGATACGGATACGGAAGTTGTTCATTACGAGTACGACGCGAATAGCCGGATGATAAGACGAGCTGAACCGGGTTCCACCACGACCTACTATGTTTACGACGATGCCCGCCGGGTGATCGAGGAACGCGACGGCAGCAAAGGGGTTGTGGCCAGCTACGTTAATGGCGACTGGATCGATGAAGTGATTGCCATGGATCGCGGCGGGGAGAGTTATCATCTGCATCGCGACGCCCTGGGCAGCGTGGTGGCCGCCACTGACAGCGACGGTGCGGTTGCAGAGCGTTATGCCTATGATCCTTACGGCAAGCCGTTTATCTTTAACGGTGACGGGACGGGCCTTGATGCGAGCGGTATTGGTAATCCCTATATGTATACCAGTCGTCGCTATGACGGCAATACCGGCTTGTACGATTACCGGGCAAGGCATTACGACCCGGTTGCGGGCCGGTTCCTGCAGCGCGACCCGCTGGGTTACTCTGATGGGCAAAACCTGTATCAATACGTAACCAGTCGAGCTACATTGCTCAATGACCCGTTCGGTTTGGTTGCCCCGGGTAAAACCGTTTGTATAAGCAAGGGGATCAATCCGTTTTCTAAGAAGATCAGCGGCAGTGTCGGGCCCGTGTCCTGGTCGGCCGGTATAAAGGTAAAGCTTAAAGCGTCGGTCTGTCTCAAGTGTTGCCCGCCGGGTACTCCTCGGGCTTACAGTTGGGTGATCGATAATATACTTGAGGTTTCCCTTACGGGGTCGGCGTCGGCCAGCGGTTCCAGCTATGGTGGTAAAATTGGTCCGATCGGGTTCTGGGCGGGAGTTAAGGTTTCCGCAAGTTTGAGCGCGACGGCCAGCGGCAAGTTTGCTTCCGATCGCTGCAATAACCGGGAATTCACCGGTACGGTGTGCATAAGTGCCAAGGGCTCGATAGCTGTTTCCGGCGGCGCCCAGGCGTACGTGAAGACCTGGCTGGGAACGGCCAAGCTCGGGGCGGATATTACCGGTAAGGGAACAGCCACATTGAGGAAATGCCTGGCATGTTCGTCTGGAGGATGTTCCTGGCAGCCGGGAAAATTCTGCCTGTCGGCTTCGGTGAAGATCACCGTGAACGCCCTGGTGGTATCCGGTACCTGGACCTTGTGGAGCGGTCAAAAGTGCTGGGCCATATAGCCCGGGGACTGGTTCGTTAAACCGTTTGGATGCAAGGCGTAGGCGATACCATGGGGTTATTGGTAAATAGTAGATTCACCTATCCACGAACCTGTCCCCTTGCGAGCGCACTTGACTCAAGTGCCTGTTCTGCGTCTTCGCGATGCGAGGGGAGCTTATGCAGGCCGCTCGCTCCGCCCTTGGCGGGGGTAAGGCAATCTATGCATTTCGGGCCAGCGTACCCACGCATGCGTTAAGTCTATGGTACGCTCTTGCATTCGCCCGTCCCCCACCCATGCGATAGAGTGCCGCTATGCGGCACTGCAACATTACTATAGGTGTTCAAAGTCGTAAAGTTTTACGTTCTCTGGTTTGAACTTCGTTTGGGGTTTTATGGGTTTTGGTTCCTTGTTTTTCTCGTCTTTTGTAAGTTCTGCATCCTTTTCTTCGGCCGTTTTATTTTTATTGGGTATTTCCATTCGCGGGTAGGTTCTTTTTATTATGTCCCCGATCTCCAGGGGGATTCTGGCCAGGTTACGGTGGTACGCATCCAAAGCTTCAAATTTATGCCGGGCTGGTTTGGGTCGGCGGGGCTCTGATTGCTTCTTGATTTCCCGCGATAACTTGTTGTATTTCAGGGGGTTAGGTGTGCTGTCGAACGGTTTGGGTTCGTTTTGTAATTTTGCTTTTTTGAGGGAACCGTTGCTTTTGCCGGTGGCGAGTTTCTGGCCGGTGAGTTTTTTCCCGGCGGGTTGCTGGATTGAGATTGACCGGCCGATAGCGGCCTGGAGGTATCGGTCGGTTTGCTCGATTTTGCGTTCGGTTTTGAACTGGCGGATTTCCTTTATGGTCTGGTGAAACTGGCGGTTAAGCATAATTTCGTAGCGTTGGAGGCGGTTGTGGTCTTCCTCGCGGATCAGGGCCACGGCGTTTCGTTTGCTCATTTCGAATTCGAAGGCGTCGGTTTCGATGATCTGCAGCCGGCGGAGGCGGATGGTGATGACGATGAGTCGTTCGACGAGGACGTATTCGATGCCCGATTGGGGCTGGAAATCGTTGTAGAACATTTCGGTGAGGCGGTCGAACTGTTTTTGTGTTTCGTAGGCCTCTTCCCGGGGTGCGATCATGTTGGAGAAGAGGCCGTACTTCTCGGCGTTCCTGCTGGATCTGGCCTTTCCCGCGGCGGTTTTGGGGCCTGTGGACTTTTGTGCGTTTTTTCGGTTGGCTTTAATCTTCTTTTTTGATGTTTGTTTTGGTTTAATTGGCATTTTCTTTCTCCTTCTCCCATCATTTCGGTTTCACATTAATAAGTGATTACCACAAAGGCACTAAGACACAAAGAACGGCTTTTGGGTTGCGGACTATTCATTGGTTTCGAACCTGTCTGGTTGGGTCGTCGGCTCAGCGTCGGTGTATATTCGTTCCGTTGGGGCTGGTGCCCCGGCTCTCTTGGTTTCCTGTGGCTTGTTTTGGTTAACCACAAAGACACTAAGACACAAAGAACGGTTTTTTTGACGCGGTCTATCCATAAGTCTCGAGCTTGGTTGGTCGGGTTGTTGGCCCGTACCGGAGTATATGCCTTCCGTCGGGCGTGTTGCTCTAACCTTCCTGGTTGCTTATGCTTTGCTGTGGTTAACCGTAAGGCCGCGATAGTACGAATTGTGGCTTTGTTGCTTTCTTCCATCGCTTCTCTCCTTTTACGGCAGGCGTTTCTGCACCTGCGGTTACCTTTGAGGGCGGAGACGACACCTCCCTCCATACCTATAACGTAGACGGTGACCACCCTACGGGCGGTTTTGCGGCGGCCTGGAGTAACCGGCTGTAGTGAAAAACGGCGTTAGCGATAACGTGAGGGCTGTTTTTGAGGGTCGAATTTCACCGGCGAAGGCGGAAAAATATCTCTTAGTGTCACTATGTGGCACCGCGGTTTGCCGGGTGGGAAAGGGTTGTTTTGGGTGCGATTGGTGGACGTTTTTGTTGGATGTTTCCTGAGCGGTTCCGCCGAGTTCAAGGTGTCTGAGTTAAGTAAGGCGTCCCCCAAACTCATCCGTCGCCCAAACTCATCGAACTCCATTGGAAAAAAAAGACGTGCCACTGCTCTGTGAGCAGTGGTCGCACATCTACCTATTTCCATAGCGTGCGACTGAGCCTTGAGCGGTAATTACACATTTACCAATTTCCATTGCAAGCCTATATGCATAAATTGCCGAGGAAAAAAGTTTCCGGGAATACTATTGCGACGTATCAATAGACCGGTTTTGTGCTTTTACACTTTATTCATACTTTATTTACATCAACCGTATATTGGTTTATTAATAACCACTGCTCACAGAGCAGTGGCACCCAAGTTCCGGGAAGTTCCAAGTTCAAGTTCTGGGGACGCTTTATTTAACTCGATACGATTCCGCACTACGGTCGAATTAAGTAAAGCGTCCCCCGAACTACAAGGCACTAAGGCACAAAGAATGGCTTTTTTGAGACGGCCTAAGAATAAGTTTCGAATCTGGCATGTCGAATCGTCGACACGGTGCCAGGGGGTATTCATTCCGTCGGGTCGATGACCCGACCTACATGGTTCTTTGCGGCTTGTTTGGGTTAACCACAAAGACACTAAGACACAAAGAACGGTTTTTTTGACGCGGTCTATCCATAAGTCTCGAGCTTGGTTGGTCGGGTTGTTGGCCCGTACCGGAGTATATGCCTTCCGTCGGGCGTGTTGCTCTAACCTTCCTGGTTGCTTATGCTTTGCTGTGGTTAACCGTAAGGCCGCGATAGTACGAATTGTGGCTTTGTTGCTTTCTTCCATCGCTTCTCTCCTTTTACGGCAGGCGTTTCTGCACCTGCGGTTACCTTTGAGGGCGGAGACGACACCTCCCTCCATACCTATAACGTAGACGGTGACCACCCTACGGGCGGTTTTGCGGCGGCCTGGAGTAACCGGCTGTAGTGAAAAACGGCGTTAGCGATAACGTGAGGGCTGTTTTTGAGGGTCGAATTTCACCGGCGAAGGCGGAAAAATATCTCTTAGTGTCACTATGTGGCACCGCGGTTTGCCGGGTGGGGGGAGGGTTGTTTGGGGTGCGATTGGTGGACGTTTTTGTTGGATGTTTCCTGAGCGGTTCCGCCGAGTTCAAGGTGTCTGAGTTAAGTAAGGCGTCCTCAGGACTCAGTTGAGTTGTTCAATCTTACTTTAAATAGGTGACTGTCCCTAATAAGGGTGCAGATAGTGTGAAATTATTCTGATGGGAGATTCGGGCTTTTTGACCTGTCAGGGCGGTTTTTTGCGGCGATAAGGAAATATCGGACTTTGAAAACTTGACCGAATGCAATTAAGTTAACTAAAATAGCATAGTTGACGATAACGTAAACAGGTCAATAGAAGTGAACTGCAATGCCCAGCAAGGAACAAATCCTGGCCGCTTTGCCGCAGGTTGTCGGGCAGCTCTTGAAACTGCCAAGGGAGGCTGAGCCACAACCTTGTAATCAGAATAAGGGCGCAGATGTTTGCTTTCGTGTTGGCCCGCATGTTCTGGTGGTAGAGGTAAAATCCTCCTCGCGGGTAGCGCATGTTAACCAGGGCATTAACGATCTGATCAGCTCAAAGGCTTCACAAGCTGCCAACGCCATTCCAATACTAGCCGTGCCGTTCATGGGCGATTCGGGAAAACAGATATGCAGCAGTCGAGGTGTGGGTTTTGTTGACCTTTCGGGAAACGCTCATATAGAAGCTCGGGGTTTATTGATTCACGTTGAGGGGCGTCAGAATAAATACGTTGCAAGAGGGCGCCCTGCGTCGCCATTTTCGCCAAAAGCTTCTCGAGTGTCGCGTCTTCTTTTGCGAGATCCGGACCGCTGGTGGTCTCAAAAGGAGCTTGCCCAGGAGTCGCAACTCGGCGCAGGTTACATTAGCCGCCTGGCCAAACGCCTTTTCGAGGATGGACTAATCCAGCGTAATGAAGGGCAACATATTAAGCCAGGCGATCCTGGTTTGCTTCTTGATGCCTGGCGAAACGACTACAAATTTGAGCGTCATCTATCGATAACAGGCCATGTATCGTCGCGGACCGGCTCCGAGCTCTCCAGGAGAGCAGGAGATGTGCTTTCCGAGGCAAAAATCCAATATGCTGTAACCGGTTTATCCGGAGCCGAACTGCTTGCTCCGTTTGCAGCGTATCGACGGGCCACCATTTTCGTTTCAACTCAGCCTGGAGAAGAAGTGCTGGAGCGTTTGAAATTCCGCACTGAGAAAACGGGTGCTAATCTATGGCTTGTCGTACCTGATGATCCGAGTGTATTCTGGGATACGCATAAAGTTGGCGATACGTGTTGTGCAAGCGCCCTTCAGATCTATCTGGATCTTAAAGGCATGCCTGAACGTGCCGATGAAGCGGCGAAGTATCTTCGTAGCGAGCATCTGAATTGGAGCAGGAATGCCTGAAAAGCCAACAAACGCTGTCGGCTATCATCCAAACCATACGAGACTTGTACATCAGACGTGCCTTGAGGTTGCTACCAGACTGGGTGATCTTGCGAAGGAGGTGTGCATAATAGGCGGATTGGTGCCGTTACTGATAGTGAACCAGGAAGATGAATCTTCAGGCTTCAAACTGCATTTGGGAACGCGGGATATCGACTTGGGGCTTTCCATTGGTTTGTTGAACAACCTGCGTTACCAGAAGATATCAGAAAGGCTCCGTAGTGCCCGCTTCAAGCCGGACCAAACCGAAGAAGGGCGAATTATTACCCAGCGATGGAAATCCCCGGAGGGAGTACTTGTTGATTTTCTGATTCCGCCAACCACCGATTCCGACGAAGCGGGAAAATTGAAAAACCTGGAAAGTGATTTTGCCGCGATCATAACACCAGGTCTGGAGTTAGCCTTCAAGGACCAGACGGAAGAACTGTTACGGGGGACAACCCCGTCAGGGGAAAAAGCCGAGCGGTACATTACGGTATGCGGTCCTGCCGCTTACATTGTGATGAAGTCGCTTGCGTTTGGGACAAGAGGGGAAAACAAGGATGCTTATGATTTATTTTACATTCTCCGATACCACGCGCTAGGCGTTGAAGCTATCGCAAAAAGAGTGCATTCTTTCGGGCTCTCGGGTGATGTATTGAGGGCGGTCACCATTCTCAGGCGTGATTTTGAAACGTCAGATCATATAGGCCCGCGTCGTGTAGCTGAGTTTATTATGGGAGAGGCTGATGCTGTGCTTCAGGCTGACGCTCGTGGGCTTGTTTTGGATTTTCTGGATCACCTTGACGTACTTCAATCGAGCGATGGCTAATGTGTGACAGCAATGTATATGGGGAAGGTGGAAACTTAAGGATGGCGAGCCATTGCTGCTAATGAGGGATCATTGTTTAAGTTGTCTGCTAATTTTCCGGTTCGTTTAGCGAATTCTATGGAATCGTTGTTACTTGTTAATCATTATTCGGAGTTGCCGTTTTCTTTACATTGGTTTGCTTGATACGTTGGTCGTGTATTCCTGGGGTTTGTATAGGGATTTAGCAATTAAAATCGTGTTTGCTTTTGCTTGAAATAGGTGACTGTCCCTAATAATAAATAGGTGACTGTCCCTAATAATCTAATAATCCCTAATAATCTAATAACCGGGATAAAAGGCGCGAAAACGCAGGTCGGGTCATAGGCCTTGCGTAATGTATACCCGCGTCGGATCTATAACTTGATCGGCTGACTAATAAGAGGTTGTACCGGCAATGGTTTTCACCGGACACTTGTGAATTAATACAATGAAACTGATACGAAAATAACCTAAAAGAGGATTATGCCATGTGTATAAGTCCAGCGGTTCAGAGGAGTGCGTTTTTTCTGTGTATGCTATCCATCGTGATATTCGGGTGTTCGGAACGCATACCCAATGAGAGCGTTTATAAAGATGAACCAAGTGCGATAGATAGCCGTTCCAGTGGTCAGGCTGATCAAACCTCTTGTGAGAAAAGGGCCGGTGCAGCGAAAGCGTGGATCGATAATGTTCTTTTGGCTACGGGGAATCGAGAATCCGTGTTAGTTGAATACTATTTCAATCTGGCCGGGTTGAGTATGGAGGAAGTTAAGGATAAGTACGGTTCTTTGATTTTCCGCGAACAAACGTGTCATGGGCTAACCCCCGATGAGATTATCTTGTTTGTCGAAATAGGCTCTCCAGCTATTCCCGAATTAATAAAACATGTACGTTGTTCTCGGTTAACTGATTACGGGTTTCGATTGCCTAGATCTTCGAGGTACGAAGACACCGGAAGTATGAAAGTGGGAGAGATAGCGTGTTATTTAATCGAAGCGATAATTCGTCAGACTCCTTTTTTCGCGAGTAGTGCTAATTTCGGTTATATCGAATTTGTTGGTCCTACACACGATAATGAAGTGAGAGAAGGAGAGCTTCGTCGTGCAGCGACTGCGTACGAAGAATGGTATAACGAGTGCTTCGATGAAGAAAGAAAGGTGATAATCTGTGGTGAAGATAAATATCCCAAAGTAGATTGGCATTATATCGATGGGTATTAACGGTAAGGCGAAATCGCAGGAGTAAACGGGTATGGTTCAGAGGTAAAAAGCTGGTTTTATGCGGTGTATTCTTGGGATTCATATGGTACTTTTTTCTTATGAAGCGTGTTTGCTCTCACTTGAAATAGGTGACTGTCCCTAATAAAATGACCCGACCTATGGGTTTTACATGGGTTCCCCATTTCTCACGTCTTTTGGGAGACGTGGGGGATGGAATTAATCAGCAGGCGTAGGTTGGTCAACAGGCCTGACGGAACGCTGAAGACGAAAACCGATCAAATTGTTCCTGGGGGGGCGGGTTGTCCCCAGCGCAACTTGGTTACGAGGTTGTGCCATTTCTGGCGGCGGGGGTTTCTTACGAATCGCCAGCGGTGTTTGCTGGTTACTACGTGAATGCGGTCGCCTTCGCGGATGGGGCATTGTAGTTGTCCGTCAATGAGGGCTACGCTGCCGGCGTTTACCTGTTTGGCTTGGACGGTTATCTCGCTTTCCGAGTCTACCACGATGGGGCGGTGGGAAAGTGAGTGTGGCCCTAATGGGGTAACCACCATGGCGTGAACGTCGGCCATCAGCAGTGGGCCGCCGGCGGATAAGTTCTGAGCGGTGGAGCCGGTGGGGGTGCAGATGATCATTCCGTCGCCGCAGACCTTGGTGAGTTTTCTTCCGTTGAGTTCCAGGCTCAGGCAGACGATTCTGAACGGAGGCCCGGCGTGCAAAACGCAATCGTTTATGCACAACCCTTCGTATCCTTCCTGGCCGTCGGCGTGTTCTATGCGGACCTGGAACATGGTTCGTTCGGCGATTCTGGCTCCCCCGGCCAATATGCCCGGCAGGTGTTTTTCCACCTGGTCTACGGAGAACTGGGTTAAGAATCCCAGTTTTCCGAAGTTCACGCCGATGAGGGGGATCTGGTCGATGCCCATCGAGCGGGCTACGGATAAGAGTGTGCCGTCGCCGCCGAGAACGATCACGTAATCAGCTCCGGCTTCGACCGCCCGGCGTCCGTGCAGGCTGAGTTCGGCACCGGCCAGGTGGGCATGATCGGCAATGAATCTTTTGAGGTTTTCCATTGCCGGAGGAACTTCCGGCTTGGCAGGATTGCCCAGAATGAAAACGCGATTGGTGACCCCGATTCCCGGCATGATTTTTCCTATCGAGCTTCTAATGAAGTTGAAACGCCCATTTCGTTCATCCGGTAATTGTTACGGACGAGACAGCATTGATCCTTTAAGTTTGGAATTAGCAGGTGTTTTTCGAGGGGCGGGATCCGTACCAAAACGCTCAATCAGAGAGTGGACAGTGGCGGCAATACCGGCCGCATCTATTCCCGCCTCCGCGAGTTGTCCGGAGCGGCTGCCGTGTTCGATAAGCCGGTCGGGAAGTCCCAATCTGGCGAAGGCGTTTATCGGCAGCCCCATTTCCTGCGCGGCTTCGAGGACGGCGGAACCGAACCCGCCCTGGATGGAGTGGTCTTCCACGGTGACTACCGGACGGCCTTCGGCGAGTGCGTCGCGGATCATCTGCCTGTCGATCGGCTTGGCAAAACGGGCATTGACCACGGCGACCTCTATGCCTTCAACGGTGAGGAGTTCGGCCGCGTCCATTGCGTCGTGAGCGGAGACTCCGTAGGCCAGTATGGTTGCATCCGCACCGCTGCGCAGCTTTCTGGATTTACCCAATTCAAACGGCGGGCAGTTTTCGAACGGTTCGGCGGCTACCTCGTCTCGCGGGTACCTGATAGCTACTGCCTTGCCGGAATTTACGGCAAAGCGCATGGCCGACTGCAGTTCCGGCTCGTCTGCCGGTGCCATAAGCACTATTCCGGGCAGTCCGCGCATGAATGCGATATCGAGAAAACCATGATGGACCGCACCATCGCCGCCGACCAGCCCCGCCCGGTCCAGGCAGAAGATAACCGGCAGTTCCTGGAGAGCTACTTCCTGCCAGACCTGGTCGAAAGCCCGCTGGAGGAAGGTGGAGTATATGGCCACCACGGGTTTGAAGCCGGTTTTAGCCATTCCGGCCGCTATGTCCACCGTTCCGCTTTCGGCTATACCGCAATCGAAGTAACGTTCGGGGAAGGCTTTTTCAAATCGGGTCAGTCCGGTTCCGTCGGGCATGGCCGCCGTCAGGGCGACGATTTTTTCGTTTTCCTCGCCGAGTTCGACCAGGATATCCGAGAAGGCCTCTGTCCAGCTTTTTCCCTTACCGCCTTTGACTACAACCTTGCCGGCTCGAAGTTCGAAACCGGACGGGCTGTGGAACCTGTTCGGATCGGCGAGAGCCCAGTCGCAGCCGTGTCCCTTGTCGGTATGCACATGCAGCAGTACCGGGTGATTAACATCTTTTAAGAGATCCAGGAGTTCGCGCAGGTGTTTTATGTCGTGGCCGTCAACCGGCCCGATGTATTGAAAGCCCATCTGCTCGAAAATCTGGTTGGGCGACATTGTCGCCTTGATACCTTCTTTGAGGTGATCGACCGCGTCGAACAGTGCTTTACCGACAACGGGGATGCTGGGCAGAAGGGTTTTAGCCCGTTCCTTGATTTCCTCATATCGCTGGCTGCTGCGGAACCGGCCGAGGTGTTCCGCGAATCCGCCCTGTGTCGGGGCGATGCCCCAGTTATTATCGTTAAGGATAACCAGTAGCTGCCGATCGAGCGTTCCGCCCTGGTTCAAGCCTTCAAATGCGACTCCGTTGACGATACTGGCATCTCCGACGAAGGCTACCACGCGGTTATCTCTGCCGGCGAGTTCATCTCCGCGGGCCATTCCTACGGCGGTGGCGATGGCCGTACCCGCGTGGCCGACGTTAAAAAGGTCGTACTCGCTTTCCGCTACATTGGGAAAACCGGAAAGGCCGCCCTCTTTGCGGATGGTGTGGAATCTGTCTGCCCGGCCGGTGAGAAGCTTGTGCGGATAGCACTGATGTCCGACGTCCCAGAGTAAGCGGTCGGTTTTGAAGTCGAAGACGCTGTGTAAGGCTATGGTAAGTTCGGTGACTCCCAGGTTGCTGGCCAGGTGTCCGCCGCCAGTGCTGACCACTTTAATGATTCGCTCGCGAATCTCGGTGGCCAACTCCGTTAACTGGTCGTCGGACAACTCGCGCAAGCGTGCTGGTGAGTCGATTGTGTCGAGAAAGCTCATTGAAATCCTTAGTTCGTTGATATATTCGCCACTACAGCAAGGCGATTGTAACTTCTGCTATCTATCTTTGTAGTCAAAACTTATGAAAACTGCGATTGCCGGGAAGATCTAAGCTGACCTGGTGGCGGCGAATGTCGCCAACTGGCGCAATCGGTTCGCTTCATCTCCGAATCCGTCCAACTGGGCGATAGCTTCTTCCACCGATTTAGTGGCCATGTCCCGGCTTTCTTTCAATCCTACGCACGCGGGATAGGTTTGTTTTCTTGCCTGGGCATCTTTTCCGACTTTTTTTCCCATTTTTTCGGTGCTGCTGGTTACGTCCAATAAATCGTCAGCGATCTGGAACGCCAGTCCCATCTGTAAGCCGAAGGTTCCGAGCCGGTCAGTTGTCGGTTTATCGGCGTTAGCGGCCAAACAACCCATTCGGCAGGAGCTGGCTAACAGCGAGCCGGTTTTGTGATAATGAATGTATCGGACCTTATCGAGTGCGGGGGGCTCGTTTTCGCCTTCGATGTCGGCCACCTGTCCGCCGATCATTCCCTGCCAGCCGGCACCGGTGGCCAGTTCTGCTACTAAGGCGGAGGATCGTTTGTTGTCGGCGTATCCGTTGACCAGTGTTTCAAAGGCCAGGGCTAAAAGGGCGTCGCCGGCGAGGATGGCCAATGCTTCGCCGTAGACCTTGTGGTTGGTTGGTCGTCCTCTGCGCAGGTCGTCGTCGTCCATGGCCGGCAGATCATCGTGGATCAGGGAAAAGGCGTGGACCATTTCCATAGCTGCTGCCGCGGGGAAGGCATCTTCCTCGGTGCCGCCTGCCAGTCGGCAGCATTCATATATAAGGAAAGGGCGTATGCGTTTGCCGGGTCCGAGCAGTGAATATCTTACCGCTTCAAACAGGCGCGGGGGTACGTTATCGCGAGCGGCGATAAACTCGGATAATCGGCTGGTGAACGTATTGGCGAAATCCTTAACCACCGATTCTATGTGATCTGGAGTTGTCACTGTCGATATCCTGTCAGGAAACTCAATACCAATGGTATCAATGCAAACGCTTGAGCATACCGCAGTGTCTGTAGTTACTCAAGGATTGAGTTTGTTGCTTCTGGGTTGGTATCAGGCGATGGATGCCAGCGGGCGTACGTTATTTTCCAGAATGTCCATATCGTAGCTTTTTTTCAGATCGAAGGTGAGGAAAGCTCCGTGGTTATGATCGCTGGCGAGTATCAGCTGCCGTCCGTGAACGATATCGTAGCCGAATTCCTGGGGCTGGTGTCCGCAGATGAAGATGTCCACGTCGAACATTCTGGCCAGTTCATCGAGTTGTTCGTTGTTCTGGTGTCTTCCCCAGACCAGCAGGTAAGCGCTACCTCCATCGCTGAAGTCGGCCATGGTTGGGATTCTTTCAATGACCGTCGGATCGAACAGCGACATCAAGCCGGGGCTGGGCAGGGAATGGGAAAGCATTATCCGGTTAGGGGTTTTTGCCGCCAGTGCGTATGAGCGGATAAAATCGAGCATTGCTTCGACGACCAGCCCGGATTCATCACCATAGGTTTTTTCTATACCCTGGAGGAAGCACTGAATGACCATTCTTCCGCATTTGCTTATTTCCTGTCCGGTAAGCTGGGCGAGTTCATGGTTACTCTGCATGAAATGGACCTGATCGGGATATTCGATTTTCCATTTGGCTGCTTCCAGGAGTAATTCGTGCGACATATCCAGATCGTGCAAGCCGACCGGTTCTTCGTGGATTATTTCCTGTAGAAGCACGTGTCGCACGGGAGCGCAGTCGAGCGAGGAGAAGTTTACTATTCGTTCGAAGTTCCGGCGGTGGCCGTGCAGGTCACCGACGGCGACCAGTTGGCCGTAATCAGGGAAAACCAGCGTAGATCCGCTGACCAGCGGATCATCGCGGTTGAGTTCCGCCGCCTGGCGATAAATGTTGGCATCTTCCAGTGCTTTACTCATGTCAAGAATCGATTGCTTCCCGCCCCTTGTCGGGGTTATTCGCTGCCGGGTTACCTTGTTTGGATCTGTGGCTTGCCTTCAGTTCGTCCAGCTTTTGTCGCCACAGGGTTTGTACCATTTTCAATCGCGATTCCACCTGTTGCATATTCGCCGGGCGGTCCATGGGATTGGTGTTACAACATTCCATGATTAACTGGCTGAGAGACAGCGGGAATTTATCGTTGATTTCCTTGGGCGTTAATGGTTTATCCGCACGGACTATTTCGACATTGCCGCGGAGGTGAACGGGTAATTCCGTGGGGAGGTTTTTCCCTGTCAGGACCCAATACATGGTTGCGCCCAGGTTGAATACGTCGGTTCTCTGATCGAGTACCAGGCGTCGAACCTGTTCCGGGGCTATGTAATCCGGAGTTCCCTGTATTCGTTCCTTTTTATGTCCTATGGGGCAGCTTTGTCCGAAGTCGATTATTTTGACCAAGCCTTCGACACCGACCATGATGTTGTTGGGTTTAAGATCCGCGTGTACGTAACCTTGCTGATGCAGGGCATGCAGACCTCGAGCGACCTTCTGGAAGATAATCAGGAAATGGTCGAGCCTGTTGGGGCGGTGTTCTTCGAGAGTTTTTCCCGAAACAAACTCCATTAAGAGCATCACCTCATTTGTCTGCAGCCATTTTTTGTTTCTGTGAATGGATATACTGTGTCGCAGGAACGGGTGTTCTATTTTGTGGCTTACTTCGTACTCGATTTCTACCTGCTCAATAAATCTTTGATCTTCCGGTTCTTTACGCACTACTCTTTTGAGTGAATAGAATTGTCCGGAAGATATTTCGGCAACTTTGAAGATGGAAGATCGCGCACCTTGTCCGATGGTTTCGATGGTACGGTAACCTGGTAACAGCTCAGCCAATGTAAATTACCTAAGATCCCACAATTTCCCCGGTGACCCATTATCTCCGAGACGGGCATTATACGGTGTTGCCCATTTTCATCTATGACTTCCCTGCCCCATAAATGGCTATTTAGTCAGAACTGCACCGCGTCCAGACGTTCTGACAATCCTCCACGCCCGATAAGAATAAGCTGATCATCGGCCTCTATGGTTTCCTGGGGGCCGGGGCTGAAAATCTGGGTTCCATCAGCTCGTTTTATGGCAATAACGATAACGCCGGTTCGCTCTCTTATGCCGGAATCGCGAAGCGGGGTGCCAACTAAAGACGAATTCATCCCCACTTCATACTGGGCTATTTCGATATCCACGCCGGCAGAGGCCATATCCACAAAGTCGACCACGTGGGGGCGGCGCAACATGGCCACCACTTTGTTAGCCCCTATCGTTTGGGGGCAAATGACCGAATCGGCACCTGCGCGCTTCAGTTTTGCTTCTGTCGTGGGATGTTGTGAACGAGAGATTATCTTTAAATCGGGATTTAGTTCTCTGGCAGTTAATGTTACGTAGACGTTGTCCGCGTCATTGCTCAGGCAACCTACCAAGGCGCTAGCCCGTTTTACTCCGGCTTCTTCCAGGACATTGTCGTCAGTGGCGTTCCCGCGAACGAAGAGGAATTCAAGGGCTTCCAGCTCTTCCGTCTCCATGCTATCCACTACGACGTACTGGGCTCCCTCTTGCTGTAATACCTTAGCCACCAATTGTCCCATGCGGCCACAGCCACAGACGATTACATGTCCTTCCAATTTGGCGATCTGCGTTTTCATTCGCTGACCCTCTCGTACTTTTCGCAATTCACCACTGATCACCAGGGAAACGAGGTTGGCTAAAGCGATTGCCACGGCGGCATAGCCGACCAGAATCAAAACCATAGTAAGAGCTCTTCCCTTGGCGTCGAGCTCGATTACTTCGCTGAATCCAACTGTGGTCAGCGTAATTACCGTCATGTAGAGGGAATTGAACGCCGACTCTCCCATAACCAGCATGTAGCCGAGCGTTCCGAGGACGACGACGGCCACTACGATAACGATCGAGAGTGTTAATCGGGCGTTTGGACTCAAAAGTCTCTCCGGTTAGCAGACATCATCTGTAAACAGACTCGGATTATAGGCGTAAGATGGCAGTCTTCCAGGGTTTTCGGATTATCTCTATTCGGTTTTGGAAACGGGGGCGTGTTCCAGAACAGCGATGATCAGCACAATGCAAATACACTGGGAGAAAATCAGGCAGGCCATTTGCCAGCTCGCACGGGGCAGGATGATAGCCGAAATGCTGGTAGCGGCGGTTGCCAGGTAAATGGTTAACACGGCCGCTCGAACTGACATTCCCCGGTTGACCAATCGGTGGGAAAAATGGCGTTGGTCTCCGCAAAACGGGCTGTCTCCGGCTCGCAGGCGATGGATAACAACACTGGTAACGTCATACAGAGGGACGGCGAGTACGACGATGGGGACAAGTACTCCCAGCGGTTGCAGTTGTCGATCGGGATCGTAGTAGGTAGTGAGAACGGTCAGGATTGCCAGGAAATATCCGATTACCATGCTGCCCGCGTCACCCATGAAGACCGAAGCCGGATTGAAGTTGTAGGCTAAAAACCCCAAAACGGCTCCAACGAGAATCCAGGCCATCACCGGTACGAAAATCTGATCGGAAGCCATGGCCGAACATGCGAAAATACTGCCTGCTATAGCGGCCACTCCGGCGCTTAAGCCGTCCATGTTGTCCAGGAAGTTGAAGGCGTTGACGATAAGCACAATCCAGAAGGTGGTGATTGCTATGGATGGAATAACCCCGAGTGCTTCTGCCGCTCTTATTTTGAAGAATGTTACCAGGGAAAACGCCACTCCAAACTGAATAGCCAGCTTTCCCCATGGGCCTAGCGCGTATACGTCGTCGATTAATCCCATGACGTGTAATATCAGGGCGCCGCCCAGAATCGCCAGAAGTAATGGAAGTTTATCCGAAATGCCGGAAAGATGGGGTTGGATTAATTCGGGTATCCAACTTTGGTTACCGCTGGCAAGTGCCCACCTGGCCAGAAGTGTTCCGCAAAGAAGTGGAATAGCGACAGTCAGGAAAATGGCTATTCCACCGCCGAGGGCGATTGGCTTTTTGTGTCCTTTATGCCCGCCCGGTTTGTCAACGAAACCTGAACGTCTCGCCCAGCTGCGCACGATGAAAGTTAAAGCCAGAGAGAGTATTAACGAACCAATAACCGCTGTTGCCACGATCCATATCATGTTCAGGAGTGTAAACCTAATTGGCGGGTTAGGGAAGCGCGGGCAAAGGTTCCGATAACCGGTTAACGGGTTTTTTCTCTCTTGTGTTCTTGTACTCTTTTGACTGTGGAAACCATATTCTGAGTAAGCTCCATCTGCCCGAGGAGTGAACTAAGTGACGTTTCCAGGGTTACCTCGGATTCGGCTGAATCGAGCTGGCCGGTAACGAAATCCCAAAGCAGTTCACCTTTAATCGTTCCCTTGTTTACTTTGAGGTCGGCACCGATTAAGGCAAGTGATGGAGGGCTGGCGGTAGAACTTGGTGCGTCGGTTTTGGTTATCAGACCGTCGAACTTTATAAAAGCCAGCTTCTGTCGCGGACGAATGCGAGAGAAGTTGAAATTCTGATCTGTTACCAGCGATCCCACTCCGCTGGGCATTTCCAGGCTTGTTTTTCTCGACCATTTGGAGCGTACTTTAGCCGGCACCGGCGCCCCGCTGGTGATGAACATGGGTAATTGCTCAAACGCCTGCGGTGAGGCAAAACCACGTACCAGGCTTGCTAATGGATCATCCGGATTGACGACGGTTGACTGTCCGGGCAGGTTGAACCCGACCACTTTCCCTGATTTATCCACAACCACTTTGATTGGTTTGTTAGCAATACGGGAGAACAGGGAGCTTATTCGGGAATCTCCCGGCTTGCTGCGCCGGGAATCGTAATCTATTTTTCCTTCGATGCCGGGAATCTTGCCGTCGACGGTGATGGCTACATGATTCAGCGTCCAGGTGAATGCTATCTGCCCATTGGAATTTACATTATCGACGATTATTATCATTTCTGATGTTGTGTGGATACTGGCTTTTTCATCAATATCCATTAATTCCACTACCGTTTTTTGCCTGGTGATACTTTTGCTTGTGTACCGGATGATGGTGCCTTTTTCGTAGCATGGAGCCAGCGATATGGGCTCGGCGATTGTTGCTGCGCAGATAGAAAGGCTGACGAGTAAAGCAAAAACTCCGGAATAGATTCTGTTGAATGTCATGGAAAACTCCTGTACCCGGAATCGCCGGAATAAAGGCCTGCCGCTGCTCATGATACACTCTTTGTGACTTATCTCCAAGTTGTTTGGCCAGCCCAAGTTGTTGGAAAGTGTGTTGAATCGACTATGGCACCTGGTATAAAGCGTTTTAAGCGACTTGGGCTTGTTTACGCCGACTTTATCGTTCAGCTAAGGGGGAAAATGCGGTCTGCCGTAGGTGGTGTTACTGTTCCCCTGTGGTGTTTATCAATGTTTTAATCTCATTGTCTTTTCCAGCATTGACGCTGTCTTCTATGAACGTGGCAGGGAAGATGCAGGTCGGCTCAATTGGCAACATATCTGGTTTAACCGTTTTCAGTTCAATTACTATCGTAACCATCTCTTCATTTATGTCGTATTCCTCAGGCGTTTCCTGGGCGAATGCTTCTTCGTTGACGTTTATCGCAAGTTCATCCGCTTTGACCGTTCTTTCATGGGCATCGGTGAATGTATCGAGATGTTCTTTTTCCATCTGTTCGCCCGTGTCGGCGCACTTCCGCCTGGTTTCGGGTTTATTCGAATGGGCGTGGTTGTTTTTGGGTGATAAACCGTTGAAAAACTCATCAGGCGCCAATCCGACTTTTTGCAGGAGGGCGATGAGGTCGATCGAATCTTTGGAATTACTAATTTCCTGTTTATCGTCTTTTATCGGTTCATGTTGGGAATCACTGGTTGCCGCTGCGAGTTGATTATCATCGGTTGGTTGGCTGAGTACGTTATTCGCCAGCTTTTTCGCTTCAATGTGTCCGTTGGCGGTTATGAGTCCTACGTTGAACGAGATGTTTTCTACCTGGGTATCGACTGCGAGATCAACCAGCCTGTTTGCTACCGAACTGGGTACGCGGAGCAGTAACTGTTGTTCACCGGGAATCTGCGGTTGGTAATTACCGAATGCCTGTCCATCATAGAACACTTTAGAAGTTGAAGCAGGGCTGCGGGTGCCCCTTTCGGTCAATGAAAGCTGTAGATTGGCGAGGTTGCCGGGGGCTGCCTTGCTCTTGGCGACGCGTTTTTCCTCCTGTTTCGGCAGGGGGGCGATGTTGTTTTCCGCTAAAAACAGGTGGAGGCTTCTGCTGAATTCATTCTGCGAAGTGTTTTGCCCAAAAGTGATTTTTAACTGCAGCGGTTCGTTATTGAAACGGTGACTCGAAATAGTGGTAATGGTTTCGCCGTCCACAAACTTTTGTTCAAGCGTTCGCAGATCCGGTTCGGGGGCTTTTGGGGATTTTCTGCCTGAAGCTGGAACTGCTCCCAGGTTACTCGTTGCGGTTGGCGTTATAGCTTTTACTCCATCTGCCGTAAGTTTGAAATCATCCTGAAGCTCAGCTTTAACGGGGGCAGCGGCCAGCTGGGTATCAGTTGGTAAAGCTCTGGTTTCAAGTGATTTTTCTGCTGGCGGTTCCGGCAACAAGTTATCATCTTTATTCACGTCCCAATCGGATGATTTCCACTCACGAGTTGGTTCGCTGTTTGCTTCCCTTTCCTCTGTCGTTTTTTCCATTAACGCTGTTTCAAAGGATTCGCTTTTCCCCTTTCGGTTCAGGGCGAAAAGTTCCGGCTCGTCCTTTTTGAATGCCTTTTGCAGAACGTCCTGGACCTCTTCTTCAGAAACACCTTCTTTAAGCTCTTTATTTGGAAGATTGGATTGATCCGATGACAGGTTGCGAGAAGCGAGTTGTTTGACGTCACCGGATTTGGTCATCATGGTGGAAACATAGATTCCCCCACCGATAGCTATTACCACCATTGCTGCCACTGCCAGTGCCGAGCGCAAAGGTCTGCCCCGGTGCCGGGCAAGCTTCACCTGGTCGTCGGCCAGCCCCAGTAACTCGCTCCGCTCGATTCTGTTGAGAATGCTCTCCAGAATCTCCGGAGGGGCCGATTCCCGAGGCAGCGAACCGGTTACCCTGGCCGACTTCCGCAGGTCAGAGAGCATGGACCGGGCTTCGGCATCGCTCTTGAGCAGTTCTTCTATCTCGGTTTGCTGCTCCTGGGGTAACTCGCCGTCGAGATAAGCTGACAACTTCTCCCCAATTGTCTCTCGGTCTGCTGGGGACATTTTATTCAGACTCCTCGTCGCCGGTATTTTTCAATAAATCGCGCAGGGCGGTTCGGCCACGGAACAGCCGTGACTTCACTGTGCCCACCGGTAACTCCAGAATGTCCGCTATCTCCTGGTAATCAAAACCTTCAATATCGCGTAAGACGATCACTGCCCGTTGATCCGCTTCCAGCTTCAGCAAAGCGGCACTCGCCAGTTCGGCCGCTTCCGTATTAACCGACTCT